>DHVX01000006.1 GCA_002412885.1 Bacteroidales bacterium UBA5197 | reverse complement strand
CGGTTTCCTTCACCCTTTTTTTTTTACCCACTCAGTTCTTTCTTTTACTAAAGTCCAAACAAATATGACCCGCATCATAATAACAGCACTATTATTTCTGCTGTTCACCGTCAAAGGATGGTCGCAGGCCTCGGTTACTGCCCAGGCATTTGCGGAAGTGATTGCGGCCCTAACGGCAACAGAAACCTCTCAGATGAATTTCGGCAGGTTCTCGCCGGAAGTGGAAGGCGGACAGATTGTACTTTCTCCTTCAGGAGTTCGTACAACCCAAGGTTCGGTGGTATTGAGCGGAGGAGCAGCCCGGCCCGGTATTTTTAGAATCACCGGCGCACCCGAAGCCGCATTCTCGATACAATTGCCCGAAGGTCCCGCCTACCTTATGCATCAGGGCAGCAACAAAACCATGGTAGTTGACGAATGGATATCAGACCCTCCGGCAGGAACAGGCACCGGCACACTTAACGGAGGACAGGAAATTGTAAGTATAGGAGCAAGCCTGCAGGTTGGCTCCATCGAAGATAACCCCGTAGGTATGTATACTGGCACATTCAGTCTTACCTTTGCATACAACTGACAATTGGAGGTTGTGGAAAATCGCTGATGAAAAATAGCGTTTTTTTATAATCTCAATCGCAATCAGTCATTACAATTGCCGCAATCTGACATTAAACCATGTACGAAGCTCTGTTTCTCGTATAATTTACGTAGGTTTGACTCAAATTACTAAAACAAAGCTATATGCAAGTCGTAAAAGGCATTTATTTCAAAGTATTGATGGTGGCATTTGTTGCCATATTGTTTATCCCCTGTGAGTTAGCTGCTCAGGGAGATCTGCTTATCACCCCACGTCGTGTGGTTTTTGAAGGCAACAAACAATCTCAGGAATTAACCCTCGCCAATACGGGACAAGACACCGCCCGCTACAACGTTTCATTTGTACAATACCGTATGACCGAAAGTGGTGCATTTGAGCAGATTGAAGTAGCCGACTCAGGGCAGTTTTTTGCCGATAAGTATCTTCGTTTCTTTCCTCGTTCAGTCACGCTGGCTCCAAATGAAGCTCAGGTGGTAAGGATGCAGTTCAGAAGAATGCCCGATATGCAGCAGGGAGAGTATCGTTCTCATGTTTATTTCAGGGCAGTTCCCAAAGAAACAGCACTTGGCGAAGAAACACTTGCCGACTCCACCGCCATTGGCATCCGTCTGATTCCCATTTTCGGAATAACCATCCCTATAATCATCCGCGTTGGTGAACTGGATTTGAAGGTTGATCTTGCAGATATTTCGCTGGATACAAAATCAGATACAATTCCAAATCTGGCGGTTACTTTTACCCGTTCCGGTGATAAATCGGTGTACGGTGACATGACCGTTAACTGGGTTTCCGGTAAAGGAGAGAGTGTAGAGGTAGGAGTGGTGCGCGGAATAGCCGTTTACACACCCAATAAACTTCGTCGCTTTACTATGCAATTGCGTAAGCCCGAAGGTGTTGACTACAGCAAAGGCAAATTGGTAGTTCGCTATCAGGCGCCAAATGATCTGAAGCCGGAAGTTTACGCTGAGCGTGAAATTGTGCTGCAGTAGGGCCATACCGGTGAAAATCCGGTTTTAAGAATTGATTTGGATTATGCAAAAAGATAAGAGAAATATATTCAGCCAACCCAAATGCCTGAAGCCGGCAAATCCTTCTGAATTTCAGTGGCTGATTTGTCTTTTTGTTATTTCTCTGTTTTTCATACCATCCTCACTTACAAGTAAAGCAAATGCACAAGTTGCTGCATATGGTTTCAGCGCAAGTTCAGGAACTTTTACTGTTTTGAGTGGTGGCAATACAGCAACCCTTACAGGGAATGCTGATGATGGAGTATTCAATAATCTTCCAATCGGTTTTTCTTTTAACTACCTTGGTGAAGTTTACACAACCATCTCTCCTGTCACAAATGGATGGGCAGCTCTGGGATCAACTGTTTCAAACTCATTTTATATCAACGAAATTTCTGTATCAGGAACCCGTCCATTGCTAGCTCCCTATTGGGATGACCTGATTATGAATGCCTCAACCAATTTCACTTATCTTACAACAGGATCTGCAGGAAACCGCGTATTTACTGCTCAATGGTTGAACATGGGGTGGTACGGAAACACATACTCGGCCATGATCAGTTTTCAGATCAAACTCTATGAGATCGATAACCGGATAGAATACATCTATCGCAATGATGCGGGTAATCCGAACTCTATAACTGCTTCTATAGGGATAACAAGTTCAGCAACAGGTTCAGGTTCTTATCTTTCGTTAAATAATTCCGGTAGCAATCCAACAGCAAGCTCAACCTCTGCGACAAACAACATTTCGTCAAAGCCTGCGACCGGACAAATATATACTTTCTCTCCTCCTGGTCCTTGTGGTTACAATAGCAATGGTAATACTCCTCTGGTTTCAGATGTAATGCCCTGTATTGATTTTCCATCCCGTGAACTTACAATTACAGGAAGCGCAGCTGCAGGTACATATGTTACCCTCAATTTTATTCAGGGACTCGTTTATCAGATTTATACCTGTAATTCAAACCCCTCGAACCAGCTTGCACTTTCTATATACAGAGAAGGCGCTCCGGAGGAACCTGCAATCGTGTTTTCATATTCAAATACAGGCAATACCTGCAATACAGGTAGCAATAACGTATTTGCATCGTTTACCGCTCCCTTTTCGGGACAAGTGAGAATATTGCTGAACAGATATACCGATTGTTCTGCCACCACACCAGCAGGTATATCGCTGAGAGTAAATGTTATTGGAGGTAGTAATACGCTGGATGATCAAAGTCTGGCTGGGGCCAACCAATGGGTTGGGCATCTGTATGATGGAACAAATTCAGGGGTTGCCTGGAATGGAAATTTCTTAAACTATATAGGCAACTACACTCAAACAGAGACATTTAATGAGACTTTTGGAGGTGGTAATGTATGTTTCGGCCCTGCAAATTCAGGAGGAACACAAAGAGCAACAATCTTTACACATACCTACTCGATTCGTTATCGCATGAATTCATCCCGTAAAGGCTTGTTTGTAGTAGATCTTGGCTCCGATGATGGTGGTCGCCTGGCTGTGGATGGAGCCCTTGTTTACAACAACTGGTCTGATCAGGCTTTCAGTTCACGTCCAAGGGTATTGATGAGCTTGAATGGTGCCAGTTCGCTGGTTTACGATTTTTACGAAAACGGTGGAGAAAACAGGGTTGTATTCCAAAACCTGACACAGGTACTTGCAAATACATTAAGTTCCAATACCACACAAAACATTTGTTTGGGAAGCACCGGCTCTGCCATCAGCGGAGATACTTATGGTTCTATGCCTGCTGGTATTACGGTTTCAGGAACCGGCTACCAATGGACTTACAGCACCACTCCAGGTGGAGCCCGTATCAATATTTCCGGTGCGACAGCTGCCACTTATTCTCCCAATACATCTGCTGCACCTTTTAATTCTCCGGGCACATATTATATTTACAGAAATGCAATTTTGTCCAGCGCAAACAATATTGCACCTAATCCCTACATAGCAACCAATGAGTCGAATGCTGCAACCATCACCGTTCAGGCTAATCTGCCTGCTTCTGTGAGCATTGCCGCTTCGGCAAACCCCATTTGTGCCGGAACCAGTGTAACTTTTACCGCCACACCAGTTAATGGCGGAACATCACCCAGCTATCAGTGGAGACTGAACGGAGCAAACGTCGGCACCAACAGCCCGACTTATACCAATGCAGCTTTGGCCAACGGAAATACAGTTTCTGTTGTGATGACCTCAAATGCGCCTTGTGCATCGGGCAGTCCGGCAACATCGAATACCATCACCATGACGGTGAATCCGGTTTTACCGGCCAGTGTAAGCATTGCCGCTTCTGCAAATCCAATTTGCGCAGGAACCAGCGTAACTTTTACCGCGACACCAGTTAGTGGCGGAACATCACCCAGCTATCAGTGGAGACTGAACGGAGCCAACGTCGGAACCAACAGTCCGACATATACCAATGCAGCTTTGGCCAACGGAAATACAGTTTCTGTTGTGATGACCTCAAATGCACCTTGTGCATCGGGCAGTCCTGCAACTTCGAATACCATCACCATGGAAGTAGGGCAGCAAATCGGGAATAATATCCTTGATCTGGGGTTTGGCGTTCATGGAAGTGTTTGTGCCACAGCCAATGAGAATACCAATGCCTCACTTGTTGCTCCTGTGGGATCTTCATTTGTACATATTGTATTTGCCAGCTATGGTACACCAAACGGAGTATGTGGAGCATTTACTTACGGAGCCTGCCATGCCACCACAAGTTTTGGGGTTGTTGAAAATTACCTTTTAGGAAATAATTCGGCAGTAATCCCTGCAACCAATGGAGTATTTGGCGATCCCTGTGTCGGAACATTAAAAAGACTTTACATTGAGGCTGTGTATGGTGAACCCATCTGTGCGGGCAGTTCGCCGGGAGAGATCACAGGAACACTTCCATCGGGTGGTAACGGCACATTTAGCTATTTGTGGGAAAGCAGCACCACAAGCGCTTCAACAGGTTTTGCACCCGCCGTGGGTACAAATAACCAGCAAAATTATGCTCCTGAAGGCCTGGTGGTAACAACATGGTTCAGGCGCACAGTTTTTTCAGCCGGATGCAGTCAAACATCAAGGGTAATAATGATTCAGGTGGTTCCGGAACTGACCGGGAACACGATTTCTGAGAATCAGACGATATGCGAAGGAACATCACCTTCAATGATAAGCGGAGCAATTCCAGGTGGCGGTACAGGTACTTACACCTATCTATGGGAAAGTAGCACCACCAGTGCAGTTGCCGGTTTTGCACCTGCCAGTGGTACCAACAATGGTCAGAACTATCAACCATCAGTCCTCTCTCAAACCACATGGTTCAGAAGAACAGTAATTTCGGCAGGGTGTACAGATATATCTGCCTCGATTGAAATAACTGTAATTCCAACACCTGTTCAGCCAGGTCCGATTACCGGAAATTCTCCGGTTTGCGAGGGATCAACCCAAATCTACAGTGTGCCCGCTATGAGCGGTGTTACTTTCAACTGGACATTTCCTGAAGGGTGGGAAATTGTATCGGGGAATACAACCCATGAGGTTACTGTAATTGTTGGAGCAATCGGAGGCAGTATTCAGGTTGTGACTACAAATGCCTGCGGCAACAGCCCGGCAAGTACAATGATCATTGTTGTTAATTACATGAACGCCATTACGCTGGGTCCTGATCCAGTAGTTTGTCCAACCACAACAACCGCAACGCTCACCTATGAAATTACAGCCGGCAATCCGAACGGTTATTCTATTGATTTTGATGACGTTGCTAACGCAGTAGGGATCAACGATGTGAATAACTGGGGCCTTTCAGGCGGACAAATCAACATCAATCTTCCATGGAATGCACCAACTGGCGTATATAGCGGTGTACTCACAGTATTCAATTTCAGCGGAGGTTGCACAAGCGAGCCTTATCTGATAACTGTTACCATCGAAGACGATGAGCCACCGGTAATTGAAAACTGTCCGGATAATTTCAGCATTTATGTTGATGGCAGTTGCAATGCAGCAACAGCATACTGGGTTGCACCAACGGCATCAGATAATTGTGGGATGCAGTCGTTTTCACCCAATATATATCCGGGTGCCTATCTTTCAGTTGCCGGATCACCTCATACCATAACTTACACAGCTATTGATCATTCAGGAAATGTATCCGTTTGTAGTTTTATAGTGACGGTGGTAAGGGATTTAAATGCTCCGGTGGCCATAGCAGCATCGGATGTTGGCACAACAATGTTTACAGCCAACTGGGAGCCAGTGGAATTCGCCACAACTTATTTTCTTGATGTTTCAACAACTGAAGCTTTTGCAACTTTCCTTTCCGGATTTGATAACAGAAATGTCGGAAACACGCAATCTTTTTTAGTCTCAGGTCTTTCGCCCTCTGAAACTTATTATTACAGGGTCAGGGCATACACATCTTGCTCAACGAGTCCGAATTCCAACATCATTTCGGTAATTACTGTATTGCCTGCTGATCCGATAGAAGTCAATGCCAGTATTGGGCTGGGATACCAGACTTATGTTTCGCTTAAGCTGGCATTTGACAATATCAACAACGGAACGCACCAGGGCGAAGTAATAATTAAGGTTCATCAGAGTACCAATGAAACGTCTGTTGCTGAATTGAACGCAAGTGGATCAGGTAGTTCCAATTACACTTCGGTTCTGATATATCCGACTTCACCCGCCTTGACCATAAGCGGCTCATTCAGCGGCAATCCACTGATCAATCTAAATGGCGCTGACAATGTAACGTTTGATGGAAGAGTTAATGCAACCGGATCAGATAAAAACCTGACCATTGTCAACTATAGCACTTCATCAAGTTCAAATACCTCAACCATCCGGTTTATTAATTCAGCAGAAAACAATATTTTCCGCTATTGTCAGATAAAAGGAGCCACAACACGCACTACTTCAGGTGTAGTTTTTTTCTCAACAGCTTCATCTGGATCGGGGAATGACAATAACACCATCACTGATTGCAATCTTTCAGGTGTCAGTGAAACTGAGCGACCCATTAATATAGTGTACTCTGCAGGGACTGCTACTCGTGAGAACAGGGGAAACTCAATTAAAGACAATAATGTCTTCAACCATTTCAGAGCAGGCAGTACTTCTGCTGGAATTTCATTAGCTGCCAATACAACTCATTGGACAATAACAGGAAACAGTTTCTACGAAACCACATCGCCGTTCAGTCCGACAGGTACTTATAGTTATTACCCGGTTTATGTCAGTAACACAACTGCAAATGGCCTTATTATAACTGGTAATTTTATTGGGGGTAGCGCTCCGGGTTGCTCAGGCGATCCAATGATTATAAGTTCGGCAAGCAGTTCAAGGTTTTATGGCATTTATCTCAGTGTCGGAGCAGCTACTGCAAGTTCAGTTCAGGGAAATACGATCCGGAATTTTAGCTTAACTTCCATTAATACTGCTCCATTTTATGGCATTTATGTGGCTGCAGGTGCAGTTAATATCGGAACTGAACAAGGGAATACCATTGGCAGCAGTTCCGGAACTGGCTCAATAGAAGTAATCAATACTGCTGCCAGTGCCTCCAGCTATGGAATGTATATTACCGGGGCCGGTAAGGTGGAAGTCAGAAATAATGTGATTGGTTCTATCACTACTATGGGGGGTGCAGCTACTGCGCACCACATTTACGCAGTTTACACTTTAAGCACCGGTGACAGGGTGATTTCAAACAACCTGATTGGAAGTGAAAATACTGCTTTCAGTATTAATGCAGCGGGTAATGCTACGAGTGGAGCCGCCCAGATTGTAAGAGGTATATGGAATGCCGGCACAGGTAACATAGTAATAGCAAATAATACCATAGCCAACCTGCACAATGCAGGTTCGATGCTTGCTACCACCGGACAAATTGCCGGAATTATTTCGACTGCCGGTGTTAATAATATTGACAATAATAATGTCTATCAGTTGTCAACTACCGCACCTAGCACAGGTAGCTCGATTACTGCTGCTGCTATCATTGGAATAGGTTTAACAAGTGTACTCCCGGGGCAAAATATTACAAACAACAAAGTTTATAATCTGCAGCATTTATACGATGCATCCCGCACTGTTCTGGTTGAAGGCATCCTATATCAGAATCCTTCCGCTGCAGGAAGCAATGTAATTGAAAAGAATTTTGTTCATTCCTTATCCATTAACCCTTTAAACACAAGTGTAGTTGCCCGCATTGATGGTTTAAGAATAAATTTCCTTGCTTCCGGTACTAACATATCGCAAACAACCATTTCCAACAACATCATTTTGCTTAACAATGAAGAAGGAAACAATTGTATTATAACAGGAATTTATGAAGCCGGAAATAATAATACATCCTTAGTATTTAATTATTTTTATCACAATACCGTCTTAATTGGAGGTAATGCTACCGGCTCTACCTTAACATACGCTTTCTTTAACAATGCCGCCGGTGGAAACACAACCAGAGACCTGAGAAGCAATCTATTCATCAATACAAGAACTTCTCCTTCCGGCACAAACATTCATCACGCTGTAAGGCTGGTTTCCATGATCGGCGTTACCATTAATTTCAATGATTACTATGCTCCTGGTGCCGGTGGAACAATAGGCCGACTGAACAATACAGCCTACAGTACCTTAGCTGCCTGGCAAACTGCTACCTCCCAGGATGCCAATACCCTTAACATTGATCCACTGTTCCAGAATTCGGGAGGAATTACGCCTCCAGATTTTTATCCGAATGAACCTTTACTGATTGGTGACGGCGGTACTGGTGTGCTCACCGACTATCTCGGAACCTCACGGCTTATGCCTACTATGGGAGCCCTTGAACGGATGGCGATAACCAGAACATGGAAAGGCAGTATCAGCACCGACTTTGCAACAGAAAGCAACTGGACAGACGGAACCGTGCCTTTGCCCGGCGAAAGCATTATTTTTGATGCACTTCCTCTCAGGCATTGCATTCTTGACGGTGACCGGAATCTGAGAAGCATTACCAATCATCAGAATATATACAGATTGGTTGTAAATGGCCATAAGCTTAACATCAGCGGAGACCTTATTTTCAGCAATGGCGCTGAAATTGATGCCACTGCAGCCGGTTCAACCGTTGGTTTCTCAGGAAATGTACCACAGCAGATTCCTGAAGGTGCATTTATGAATAATCAGGTACAAAACCTGCAGGTCAATAATTCTTCAAACCTTGTTTTGGCGGGAACTCTTAACATTGGAGAAACTTTTACTGCCACAACAGGAAGACTTGAGGTACTTTCAAATGCTGCTACAATTGGTTTCAATGGTTCTTCTGCTCAGAGCTTATCGGCGGCTTACCTGATGAACAACAAGGTATATAATCTGAATATTAACAATACTGCAGGAGTTGCTTTGTCAGGAAACCTTACCGTTGAGAATACGCTCAGCCTCAATAGCGGTGCATTTGATATTTCTGGTACAATCCTTTCTTTCACGAATGGAAATGTCCCGATTTTGCGAAGCAGTGGAACGCTGACAACAAATTCAGGAACAAGCTTTGTTTTTGGTTTACCGGGCGAATCTGCAGGCAATGCATTTACACTGCCAAACGGACTGTTTACTACAGCTCCCGAAATAAATAATCTTACGATAAATCGTGACAATCAACTCACACTTGGCAATCAAATGATTTCTGTACGAGGAATTGTGCTGGTATCCAATGGAGTGCTTAACACAGCCGGTAACCTCACCCTTCTTTCCTCCCCAACCCAAACCGCTCTCATCGATGGTGCAGGAATGGGTACAGTCAATGGTAATGTTACCATGCAACGGTACCTGCCCAATGGTTTTGGATATAAATATGTAAGTTCTCCATTCCAGAATGCCACTGTTGGCGGATTTGCAGCGGAAATTGATCTGAATGCTGATTTCCCGACTTTCTATCGCTATGAGGAAAACCGTGAGGCCACCGGATGGATTACCTATGTTGATCCGACAGGAGTATTGACTCCGATGGCGGGATATGCTGCCAATTCAGGAACATCAACAGCTTCGAAAACACTGAGCCTCACAGCCATAGTTAACAATGGTGCAATTACTCCGGTAGCTCTTTACAACCGCGATAAAACCTATACAAAAGGTTTCAACCTGATGGGTAATCCTTATCCGTCGCCAATCGACTGGAATGCTGCTTTAGGATGGACCCGCAATAATATCGACAATGCAATTTATTACTTCGATGCCGGAGCAACCGATCAATACACCGGTACTTACAGTACTTACATAAATGGAATTTCAAGCAATGGAACAGCAACCAACATCATTGCATCCATGCAGGGTTTCTTTGTGCATGTAAGCGATGGAGCTTATCCGGTAAGTGGTTCATTTGGTATGGACAATCGCGTGAGGGTGAATAATCTTTCCCCGGCATTCCACAAAAGTTCAGATGACCTTTACCGACCTGTTATCCGCCTGAGTGCCGGATTTGATGAAGGTTACTCAATTTCAGATCCTCTGGTGATTTATTTTGACGAAACGGCTACTTCAGGTTTTGAAAATGAACTGGACGCGATTAAACTTAACAATACTGATCCTGAAGTTCCTAACTTTTACGCACTTTCCGAAGAAGGGAAAAGGCTTTCCATAGGTGCATGGCCTGCTCCTGACGAAAACTGTGAAATTAAACTTGGTATCAAAACCGGCAAACCGGGAATGCTTACATTCAGCCTTGCTTCAGCACAAAATCTGAATCCCGGTTTAGGTGTATTCCTGAAAGATAAAGTAAGTGGCATTGTGCAAAATCTCCAACAGAAGTCTGATTATAAGGTTTATCTTTCAGAAGGAGATGTGCAGAACAGGTTTACGCTGATATTCAGCGACAAAGATATTTCGCAGGAAGCTTTTGGCAGCGGAAGTGTGGATGCTTATGTTGAGGATGGTTTGATCTATGTGATTATTCGCCTGAAAGAAGAGCAGGTAAATGTAAGTTTGCATAATATTGCAGGTCAATCGCTGATCAACCGGAACTTTAACGGTGAAGGCCATCATAAGCTTGGCCAGGCACCGGAACCCGGTGTTTACGTGGTGACTGTTTTCACAGGAATGGGAACTGTTTCCAAAAAAATATTGGTAAAATGATGAATTCCATATATAAATTTTTCAGGTTTGGGATATCGCTTATGCTTGCATTGGTAATGTTTGCCATTACAGCTCAGGCGCAGGAAGATCCGCCAAAACCCATGCAGGTTTCTACTTATCAGCATTTGAGTTTCGGGGCATTCATCAATGGAAGCAATGGAGGAACTGTAACCATTGATCCTCAGGGAAACCGAAGTGTAACCGGTGGTATTATTCCGGTTTTTCTTGGAAATCAATACCATCCAGCTATTTTTGAAGTGGAGGCAAATGCCGGAGTAGTCATCAGCACACTGAATGGTCCTGATGTTATTTTAACCGGCAGCAATGGAGGAAGCATTTTATTGCATCTGGGGTCATCGCTTCCACTTTCTCCTTTTGTTAACTCAACCCGCCCTCCGTTCAGGACTCAGATTATGATAGGCGGAACGATTACGGTGGGCAATACCCTGGCCAATCCTCCCGGTGACTATACCGGGCAATTCTTTGTTACCTTTGTGCAGGAATAATCCGAAACGCCTTCTCTCAAAATGCTTATCCTCCGAAAAGTCAACACAAACCTCCGGATCAGATTCTCTCAGCAAAGGGTTTTTGTTGCTGTTTTGTTGTTGACGATGGTGCTGGCCCTTTTCGGGAATAGCAAATCTACCATGGCTCAGGATGCACCTGAATACGATGAAATTGGAATTTTCCTGATGATTCAGGGTGTTGGTGGCTATGAAATGGATGCCATTTATATGAACGACAGGATTTATATTCCTGTAGCCGACCTCTTTGGATTTCTGAAGATCAACCATACGGTATCGCGGAATTTCGATTCCATCAGCGGTTTTTTTCTGAGAGAGCAGGAACTCTATCTCATCAGTGTGATTGACAGATCGATAGTGGTTGGAGCCAACCGCTATCCACTTGATGAAACTTTAATTTTCAGAACACCTTCCGGACTTTACCTGCGCAACGACATTTTCGGGAAAGCTTTCGGACTGAATCTCAATTTCAATTTCCGTAGTTTATCTCTTGAACTGAAAACCTCCCTTGAACTTCCGATAATAAAGGAACTCAGGCTGGAACAGATGCGCAAAAATGTGAATCGGTTAAGAGGCGAAGTTGCTGTAGATACTACCCTGAAACGGAATTATCATCTTTTCAGGGGAGGTATGGCCGATTGGTCTGTAATATCATCGCAAAGCAGCGGAGGCACCAGTGATACCCGCGCCAGCCTTGCCCTTGGTTCCGAATTTCTGGGCGGTGAGACCAACATTTTATTAAACTATTCAAGCCGCACCGGTTTTGATGAACGTCAGCAGCAATACCGCTGGCGATGGGCAAACAATGATGCAAAAATTGTAAGACAGGTTACCGCCGGTAAGATTCAGCCACGATCTATTGCTTCAATTTATGCGCCGGTTATCGGTGTAACTGCAACCAACACACCAACAACATTTCGCAAATCATTCGGCAGCTATGTGCTCACTGATTACACCGAACCTGGCTGGACGGTAGAGCTTTACATAAACAACGTTATTGTAGATTTTGCAACTGCCGATGCTTCAGGGTTCTTCAGTTTTGATGTGCCTTTGGTTTATGGCTCGTCACAGATCACCCTTAAGTTTTACGGGCCTTGGGGCGAGGAGCGTATCCGCGAACAAACCATCAATGTGCCTTACAACTTCCTCCCGAAAGGAACCATGGAATACAATATCAGTTCGGGAGTTATCAGAGATACTTCGAATGCAATTTACAGCCGTGCCGAAGCCGGAGTGGGTGTTCACCGCAATCTTACTGTTGGCGGAGGATTAGAATATTTATCATCGCTTAAGGATGGGCCCTCCATTCCGTTTTTGAATACTTCATTCCGCTTTTTTAAGAATTTTCTGTTCTCCGGTGAATATGCCCATGGCGTAAAAACCCGGGGATTGCTGAATTACCGTTTGCCTTCAAATCTGGTATTTGAACTGGATTATACCAATTACGTTGCCGGACAAACTGCCATCAGTTTCAATTATCTTGAAGAGCGGAAAGCCAGCCTTTCTCTGCCCATAAAGGTGGGTGGCTTCAGGTCGTTTGCACGGATGTCATACAAACAGAATGTTCTGCAGCAGGTTACTTATTCAACCGCTGAAGTGCTGCTGTCAACCTATGTAAAGGGAGTGAGCGCAAATATATCGGGATTTGCCAACTGGCTGAGTGAAGGCAATCCATATATGTATTCCAACGTAGCGTTGGGTTTCAAATTGGGCCGTTCAACCAGTTTCAGGCCGCAGGCGCAGATTGATCTGACCAATAAAAAGCTGATTTCGCTCAAAGGTGAGTTGGAGAAAAGTTTTTCACAAAAAGCATTTCTGTCGCTGGTTTACGAAGAAAATATCCGCTCTGCCTACCGGAGTTTTGAAGTTTCGTTCCGTTATGATCTTCCGTTTGCACAAACCAGCGCTTCGGCCAGGCTTGCAAATAAAAGATTGCTAACCACCGAAAGTGCCCGCGGAAGCTTTGCATTTGGCAGCGGCAATGGTTATGTGCATGTTGATAATCGTTCGGGAGTCGGGCGCGGTGGTATGACCATTGTTCCTTTCCTGGATGTAAATCACAACGGAATCCACGACAAAAATGAGCCGTTTGCAACCGGACTTAATATCCGCATCAACGGAGGCCGGATTCTCAAACAGCAGAATGATTCTCTTATCAGGGTTGTGGAACTTGAGCCATTTGCAAGTTATTTGCTTGAAATTGATGACAATAGCTTTGAAAATATTGCCTGGCAGCTTGAAGATAAACTGTTTAGTATTTACATAGATCCCAACCAGTTTAAAGTGGTAAATATTCCTGTAAAAGTTATGGGCGAGGCCAATGGAATGGTTTATCTTAAAGAAGGTAAACGTCAAAAGGGGCAGGGCAGGATAATCATCAACTTTATCGATAGCACCGGAGCCATTGTACACCGTACACTTTCAGAGCAGGATGGATTTTACAATTATCTTGGATTTGCTCCGGGCAGGTATTCTGCGGTGATCGACTCCGCGCAGTTAAGCAGGCTGAGTATGATTGCTGATCCGCCAGGGATTGATTTTGAAATACTTCCCTATGAATTTGGTGATATTGTAGATGATCTCATTTTTACGCTGATCTCAACCTTGCCTCAACCTGAAATTATTCCTGCTGAAGAAGCAAAACCTGCCCCTGCTTCTGAAAAACCAATATCGCCGGAAACAAAACCTGAAATTCAGGAAGTAAAGCCTGTTAAGTCAGAAACGCCGGAAAAAAAACCGGCAGATAAGCCGGTTCAGTCCGATGCCGTGGTTAATGACCCTGTAAAACAGTTAAAACAAGCCATGCAGACCAGAGAAGCTATGCGTATTGAGGTCAGAGGCGGGCAATCAACAGTGGTTGAAGTTATTGAAGGAGATATAGTTCTATCAGCAGGTCAGTTCCTTGTTCAGGCCGGTGCCTTTGCAAACCTGGGAAATGCAATGATATTAAAAAACAAGCTTTGTCCAAAATACAACTATTCCTGTGGAATTGTTAAAGAAGGCGGGCTCTATAAACTCCGCTTCGGATACTTCGCAACGGCCGAGGAAGCCGTGAAATGTGCCGATGAAGTTTCTAAAACAGGAACTATTGTTTTTGTTGGCGTGCTGTCAGAAAAGGCCAGATAAGATTCTGCGTTATTTCAATTTGTGAATAATGCGCGTTTTCACTCCCTTGCTGTTAATTGCAAACCTTTAAACTTTTTATATCTTCACGAGTTTCGAAGAAGCCTTCAACTGATTGTGCTTGTCAATAATCATCAATGTATAAACGCCCGGTAGCAGACCACCAAGGTCGAGCCTGAAATTTTCGCGGTCAACCCCGGCTATGCGGCATATTTCACCCTGCGCTGATACCAGTTGCAGTGTGTGGTCATTCAGTAACTCCTGAGAGATGCCGACATTAACAAAATCTTTTGCAGGAACCGGCCACAGACTCATTTTAGCCCGGAGATTATTATCGACTGAAGTAGGAGAGTTGTTTATGGGGATATGAAAATCCGCCCCGTTGTTGTTGTTCCAGGTGTTGTTGTTAAAATGGATAACGAAATCTATACCACTTACCTGTTGGTTTGGATTGTTGAAGGGGCCAAGTGTGATTGTCAGGTTGCCTCCTGATGGTCCGTTCATGGATGATTCTACCGCCGGGCCGCTTCCGTTAAAGAGATATGAACCTGCGGGCCAGTATGCCTGATCCGGAGTTTGCCAAAGGCTTCCGTTGAGATTTACTCCCCAGTGCAATTTTCCTCCTTCTGTGGTATTTGTCTGTGTTATTGTAATTATATCGTCGCGGGTTGGATATTCAGGTATCCAGGTAACTCCGTTTTGCCCGCCTCCGCCGCCTCCGCCACCGGTGTTTGATTCTCCCACATAAACATGTTGAATAGGGGTTTTGGTTACGTTGCCCGACATATCTGTCATTTCTATGTAATAATCGAGCAAAGTTTCTGAAATGCCAGCTATTTCTGCATAATATAGCCCGGCAATATAATCGGGAAGGATAAAGAAATTGATTTCGGGGTTGTTGGTCACATTTCCTGTCGGGAAGTTGCGATAGGTCATTGCAATGCTCTGCCATGCCTGCACATCAGGTCCTCCGGCGTATGTTTCATTGTCGTTGCTGCTCAGCGGATTTATTCCATCGTTGTCAATTCTGTATTTCAGAATGGCCGATTGTATGCCCGATACATCGTAGGCGAAGGTCCATACATGAAAATCGGAAGTATTCTGATGTTGCTGATAACCATAAATTGGTCCAAATCCTGTTCCTCCCGGGTTGTAGGGGAACCTTTGCGGGATAAATACAGTGGGCGGTGTATTGTCGGTGCCTGAATTGGCATTAATAACCTGATCGGCAAATGAACAGGCTATATTGCAGGCGAGCGATTGTTTAACTTCCATATCGAGTGAAGCTCCGTAATACATGTATCCGCTGTTGTATGCCGGCAATAAGTGGTGCCAGGCGCGCTCGGCCAGTGTTGACGAAGCATTGGGTTGAACAATACGCGCGATGGCGGGTGTGCCGGTAAGATCTTCGGCCATCTGAACCCTGTTTTCGGCAGCCACCAGCACAGCCCAGTTGCGTGCATCTTCGGTCCAGCCTTCAGGATTAAAACGATAAGTAGAATTGTTATACAAAGGCCACAGCCAGTTGATGAATTGCGGATGACCCCAGTCGTTGGCTGCATTCACCCAGGAGCCATCTTCAACATGCACCACTGCGTTTTCAGGTACCGGATGATCGTTGATGAACTGCTGAATGGTGGTAGGGACATAACCTTTGGCTGCTGCGGCATAGGCAAATCCAGGAACTGAGTTGGTGTAATAATCATAGCCACCACCCCATGCATTGTCGCCATCATGCGCAAGCAGCACCATTGAGGGACGTTGCGGATCATTGTATGGGGCAATGTTGTTGTCAATTTCGCCGGTGCCCATGGTGGAATAGCCATTCATGTAACTCAGCAGATCGTCCATCGGAACTACAGTAATTTTGTACTCAGTGCCTGTTTGCGGGTCAACATATCTGGCTTTGTGAAGCTGGTAGCAGTATGGTGCAGCAAAAGTCCCTCCACGGCCGTCAATCTGCCCGTTCCACCAATTGTGACCCTGTGTTTCAACAACATCGGCACGGTTAGGCGGGTCAATATTGCAGCCCGATGTTCCAAACTGCAGCGGATAGTCACTCAATGTTCTTGCCAGATGGCTGTTTGCAATTACACTCCATTCAATGCCTTCCTCCACCAGAGCTTTAATGTTTCTGATACTGAATGAACATTCAGCAGGCCAGTAACCTTTTGAATAAACGGGGTTTGATCCAAAGTTCAGTGCATATACATATCGGTGCGCCTGAATCTGCCTTCTGAGCATTTTATCGCTGATCAGCGGTGATAAAGCATGATTCATGGTAAATGCGGTAATGTCCATGCGGGGTTTCCCCGAAGTGGTATTCCAACTTCGGGCGGTTATGAAATTGTTTTGCCAGCCATTGTTGTACCCCCATTGACCAGCGGCAGCAAGACTATTTACATTTTCGATGAGACAGCCGGAGTAATTTACCTGCGCCCCGGCTTCGGGTAAGCCAAGCAGCGATTGAACTGCATCTTTTGCGCGGTATTGATACACCGCCTTACGGTCTTCGTTGCTGAAAATTTCCTGAATGTTATTCAATGGATGTTGCTGTCCGTCAGAATACCAGTTGCCGTTATTCCACTTCAGATATTGCGATTCCCAGGCTTTCTGGTATTCATACGAATTCCAAAGGCTGACTTCAGGCCAGTAAATGGGCTGCTCCAGATGCCAGAGATAAGAGGTATGTACCTGCGAATTTGCCTTTTGGCAGGTGATTGCCAGAATAATAAGAAGGATAAGTAATGACCGCATAATCTGCTGTTTTCAGCAAATATAATGATTAACGGCTTTATTGCCTGAGCTTGTCTAAAAACTCAGTCAGGAGTTTTGCAAAAGTCACTTTATAAAAACCCGATGGCATTTTTCTCGAATCAGCCATTTTCATTACTTTGAATTATGCCTGGAAAGTTTCACTACCTTTTAATAGCTGGTATTAATTCGTTAAAGATTAAATTGCATGAGCTTTTATTGTGATTATTATTGGTTTTCAAAAGAATATAAAAGAATCTGAATTTAGAGCAATTTATATTCCTTGAGTTTTCGATATGAAACTATGCGGAATTAATTAAAAAGCAAACAGGGACACAATTTCTCATGCCCCTGTCTGCTTTTAATCTTCAGGATAAATCCTGTTACTTGGTTATCACAATTTTGCGGATGAATCTGTTAGTTTCATTTTGCATTACAACCGTGTAAATTCCTATTGATGAATTGGTAAGGTCGATCATTTGTGAGAAACCTGAATGAACAACTATTGACTCTTTGTTGTAAACTACACTGCCAAGGGCATTGTAAATGGTAAGTGTGTAGTTTGAGCTTCCGGGTGACAATAGTTTTACAGTAAACATTCCTTGGTTAGGAACAGGATACACATCCATGCTGAATGAAAGTGATGGATCTGCGCCAACGTTCAGAACTGAAATGGTGTTGGAAACTTCTGAAGAACAATCGTTGAGTTTAACAACGCAGGTGTAGTCTCCGTTTTCGGTTACTTCGTAAGTCTGTGAAGTTGCTCCTTCAATAATAGTTCCGTTCAGGTACCATTGGTTTCCTTCGGTTGCGCTGCTGGTGAGTAAGAAACCTTCGATGGTGATTACCGGAGTTTCAGGGGTAAGTAGTTCAACAGCAATTGAGAAAGGCTCAGGCATTGTACATCCGAAAACAGTCTGATAATCAACCGAAATTGACTGATTGCCAGTTCCGCTCCATTGCACTGTTACGAGATTACTTCCCTGTCCTGAAATAATCTGGCCTGAAGAAACGCTCCACTGATAGTCAACCATGTCGGGTTCTGTAGCATATTCGTAGATTTCATTTAAATCACAAACAGATCCGGCGCCAGCGATAAACGGAGCAGGAATAGGATCAACACCGATTTCAGCTGCGACTGAATAAAGTTGGCCACAGCTTCCGCTCTGTATCACTGTTCGGAATTGGGTTATAACAGTCAGGTTTTCAACCAGAAGGGTAGGTTCTGTGTGCTGAATGTTGGTTATTGTTGCCCAATAATCGGTTGAAGTCTGCCACATTACAATGCTTCCGGTGTATCCGGTTGCAAGCAGTATGGTACTGTTTATGCCGTAGCAAACGCCTTCGGGGCCTTCAACAACTCCTCCAACAGTATATGGATTGACATCCCAGCTTACAACATTAAATGCTGAATTTTCGCAATAGGTGGCAGTACGCCAGGTGCGGATTTGCACAGAAGTGAAGGTAGTTGTATTGATGGAAGTTCCTGAAATGTAAGCACTCCAATTAGTCCATGCTGAACCATCATGTGTTCTGTATTCCAGGAAGTCCATACCATTTCCTCCTGTACCTGCAATTAATGTTGCAGAAACAAGCTCTCCTATACATACACCGTCAACATCAGGCGTTTTTACAAGCATTCCAGCGATTGGTGTGGCTTCAACGCTCCAGCTGACCGAAGTGTAAGCTGAATTTTCGCAATAAGAAGCCGTGCGACGGGTACGAATCTCAACACCTGAAAAATCAGCAGTTGAAATATTTGTACCTGAAGTATAAGCAGCCCATGCTGACCATGCTCCGTTGTTGGTGCGGAATTCAAGTTCATCGATGCCGTTGCCACCGTTGCCTGAGGTAAGAATTGCAGAAACCATGTCGTTTTCGCAAACGTTCAGAACATCAGGAGTTTTTGTGAGCAAGCCAGCGATTGGTGTTGCTTCTACGCTCCAGCTGACAGAAACGTAAGCTGTGCTTTCACAATAAGTAGCAGTGCGGCGGGTACGAATCTCAACACCTGATAAATCAGCGGTTGAAATGTTTGTACCTGAAGTATAAGCAGCCCATGCTGACCATGTTCCATTGTTGGTGCGGAATTCGAGTTCATCGATACCATTGCCACCATCACCTGAAGTCAGTATTGCTGAAACGATGTCGTTTTCGCAAACATTCATCACGTTTGGAGTTTTGGCAAGTGTTCCGGCAATCGGTGTAGCTTCTACAGTCCAGCCAACAGTTGTGTAAGCTGAAGCTGAACAGAAGGTTGCTGTGCGGCGGGTACGAATCTCAACACCTGATAGATCAGTGGTTGAAATATTAGAACCTGAAATATATGCAGCCCATGCTGACCATGTTCCATCGTTGGTGCGGAATTCGAGCTCATCGATGCCGTTGCCACCATTGCCTGAAGTCAGTATTGCAGAAACGAGGTCGTTTTCGCAAACATTCATCACGTTTGGAGTTTTGGCAAGTGAACCAGCGATTGGGGTTGCTTCAACACTCCAACTGACTGTTGTATAAGCTGATGATGAGCAAGTTGATGCAGTTCGGCGGGTACGAATCTCAACACCTGATAAATCAGCGGTTGAAATATTTGCGCCCGAAGTATAAGCAGCCCATGCTGACCATGCTCCGTTATTGGTGCGGAATTCAAGTTCATCGATGCCATTGCCACCATTGCCTGAGGTCAGTATTGCAGAAACGAGGTCGTTTTCACAAACGTTAATCACATTTGGAGTTTTGGCAAGTGTTCCGGCAATCGGTGTAGCTTCTACAGTCCAGCCAACAGTTGTGTAAGCTGAAGCTGAACAGAAGGTTGCTGTGCGGCGGGTACGAATCTCAACACCTGATAGATCAGTGGTTGAAATATTTGCGCCCGAAGTATAAGCCGCCCATGCTGACCATACTCCGTTATTGGTACGGAATTCAAGTTCATCGATGCCGTTGCCACCGTTGCCGGAAGTAAGTATTGCAGAAACCATGTCGTTTTCGCAAACATTCATCACGTTTGGAGTTTTTGTGAGCAAACCAGCGATTGGTGTTGCTTCTACGCTCCAGCTGACAGAAACGTAAGCTGTGCTTTCACAATAAGTAGCAGTGCGACGGGTACGAATCTCAACACCTGATAAATCAGCGGTTGAAATATTTGCGCCCGAAGTATAAGCAGCCCAGGCTGACCATGCTCCATTGTTGGTACGGAATTCAAGTTCATCGATGCCATTGCCACCATTGCCTGAGGTCAGTATTGCAGAAACGAGGTCGTTTTCACAAACGTTAATCACATTTGGAGTTTTGGCAAGTGAACCAGCAATTGGTGTAGCTTCTACAGTCCAGCTGACGGTTGTGTAAGCTGAATTTTCGCAATAAGTTGCAGTGCGACGGGTACGAATCTCAACACCTGATAAATCAGCGGTTGAAATATTTGTACCAGAAGAATAAGCAGCCCATGCTGACCATGCTCCATTGTTGGTGCGGAATTCGAGTTCATCGATGCCGTTGCCACCGTTGCCGGAAGTAAGTATTGCAGAAACCATGTCGTTTTCGCAAACATTCATCACGTTTGGAGTTTTGGCAAGTGAACCAGCGATTGGGGTTGCTTCTACGCTCCAGCTGACAGAAACGTAAGCTGTGCTTTCACAATAAGTAGCAGTGCGACGGGTACGAATCTCAACGCCTGATAAATCAGCGGTTGAAATGTCGGTTCCAGATACATAAGCAGCCCAGGTTGACCAGCCTCCGTTGTTGGTGCGGAATTCGAGTTCATCGATGCCATTGCCACCGTTGCCGGATGTAAGTATTGCAGAAACCATGTCGTTTTCGCAAACATTCATCACATTTGGAGTTTTTGTGAGCAAACCAGCGATTGGTGTAGCTTCAACAGTCCAGCCAACAGTAACGTAAGCTGAATTTTCGCAATAAGTTGCAGTGCGACGGGTGCGGATTTCAACACCTGATAAGTCAGCGGTTGAAATATTTGTACCTGAAGTGTAAGCCGCCCATGCTGACCATGTTCCATTATTGGTGCGGTATTCGAGTTCATCGATGCCGTTGCCACCGTTGCCGGAAGTAAGTATTGCAGAAACCATGTCGTTTTCGCAAACATTCATCACATTTGGAGTTTTTGTGAGCAAGCCAGCGATTGGTGTTGCTTCAACGCTCCAGCTGATGGTTGTATAAGCTGAATTTACGCAATATGTTGCAGTGCGACGGGTACGAATCTCAACACCTGATAAATCAGCGGTTGAAATGTCGGTTCCAGATACATAAGCAGCCCAGGTTGACCAGCCTCCGTTGTTGGTGCGGAATTCGAGTTCATCGATGCCATTGCCACCATTACCGGCGGTAAAAATAGCTGAAACGATGTCGTTTTCACAAACGTTCATCACATTTGGAGTTTTTGTGAGCAAACCAGCGATTGGTGTAGCTTCAACGCTCCAGCCAACAGTAACGTAAGCTGAATTTTCGCAATAAGTTGCAGTGCGACGGGTACGGATTTCAACACCTGATAAGTCAGCGGTTGAAATATTTGTACCTGAAGTATAACCAGCCCATGCTGACCATGTTCCATTGTTGGTGCGGTATTCGAGTTCATCGATGCCGTTGCCACCGTTGCCGGAAGTAAGTATTGAAGAAACGATGTCGTTTTCGCAAACATTCATCACATTTGGAGTTTTTGTGAGCAAACCAGCAATTGGTGTTGCTTCAACAGTCCAGCTGACAGTTAAGTAGGCTGTGCTTTCGCAATAAGATGAAGTGCGGCGGGTACGAATCTCAACGCCCGATAAATCAGCGGTTGAAATATTAGCACCTGAAGTGTAAGCCGCCCATGCTGACCATGTTCCATTGTTGGTGCGGAATTCGAGTTCATCGATGCCGTTGCCACCAGCTCCTGATGTAAGTGTTGCAGAAACGATGTCGTTTTCGCAAACGTTCATCACTTCGGGAGATTTTGTGATAGACCCTGCTATTGGAGTAACTTCTACGCTCCAGCTAATGGTAGAGTAAGTTGGTGTGGCGCAGTATGTAGCTGCACGGCGGGTACGGATTTCAATGCCTGTTCTTCCGGTAGCAGCAATGCTGGTGCCTGAAGTGTATGGCATCCATATTGACCAGCTGGAACCAACGCTGCTGCGGTATTGCAGTTCGTCTATACCGTTTCCGCCTTCACCCGGGATAAGTATTGCAGAAACAAAGTCTGTAATACATGTACCCATTGCATCCGGATTTTTTACCAGAATGCCGTTGACCGGCGTTTGTTCTACAAGCCAGCTTGCATATGAATAAGTAGAGTGGTCGCAATAAGTTGCATTGCGACGGGTGCGCATTTCAACGCCATGAATGCCTGAAGTTGAAATATTGGTTCCTTGTGTATAAGCGCTCCATGCTGTCCATGAACTTCCGTTATTGGTTCTGAAGTCCAGATTATCGCTTCCATTGCCGCCAGTTCCTGGCATTAGTAAAGCCGAAACCAAATCGCCTTCACATACATTATAATTGTCGGGAGTTTTCAGAACTGATCCTGCAACAGCGTGTGCTTCAACAATCCAGTTTACAGTAACATATGCTGAAGGGCTGCAGGTTGAGGCGAGACGACGTGTGCGAATCTCAACACCGGATCTGCCATTGGTAGCAATCTGATTACCTGAAGTATAAGAAACCCAGATCGACCAGGTGGCGCCGGTTCTTGTTCTGTATTCAAGTTCATCCAGTCCATTGCCATTTGAGCCTGAAGTAAATAAAGCTGAAACGAGTTCCCCCTCACAAACGGTGTTTTCATTTGGGTTTTTGATAAGTGAACCGGCAACAGGAGTAGGTTCTATACTCCAACTTACAGTTGAATAACCTGAAGTTATGCAATGCGTGCCCATTCGACGGGTGCGAATCTCAACACCTGATAAACCGGTTGTTGAAATATTTGAAGCGGAAGTATAAGCAGCCCATGCAGACCATGTTCCGTTATTGGTGCGGTATTGAAGTTCGTCAGTGCCATTTCCGCCTGTACCAGCCGTTAAAGAAGCGGAAACATTGTCGTTTTCGCAAACATTCATCACATTTGGAGTTTTGGCCAAAGTTCCTGCAATAGAAGTGCCCTCAACATTCCAGCTCGCAGTTACATATGGTGTAGATGCACATGTACTTGCTGTACGGCGGGTGCGAATCTCAACACCCGATAAACCTGTAGTTGAAATATTTGTACCTGAAGTATAAGCTGTCCATGCTGACCAGCTTCCATTGTTGGTGCGGACCTCGAGTTGGTCTATGCCATTGCCGCCAGCTCCGGATGTGAATGTAGCTGAAACGATGTCGTTTTCGCAAACATTCAGCACGTTTGGAGTTTTGGTCAAAGTTCCGGCAACCGGAGTTGCTTCAACACTCCAGCTAACAGTTGTATAAGCAGTAGAAGAGCATATTGATGCTGTGCGGCGTGTGCGGATCTCAACACCCGTTAACCCGGTGGTAGAGATATTTGAAGCGGAAGTATAGTTTGTCCATGCTGACCATGCTCCGTTGTTGGTCCGGTATTGAAGTTCATCAATGCCGTTGCCGCCAGATCCGGAAGTAAAGGTTGCGGAAACATTATCGTTTTCGCAGACGTTCAGTACGTTTGGTGTTTTAGTCAAAGTTCCGGCAACCGGAGTTGGTTCAACTGTTACCTGAATTACATTTGATTCTGCAGCACCAGTCCAGGTGGCGCAGGTTACACGGGCTATTCGTTTAAACCATGTGGTTTGTGAAAGTGCCCCCGGGCTATAAGAAGCAGAGTTGCTGCTGCTGATGTCAGAAAACCCTGAGCCACTGCCTGTGGTTGAGCGTTGCCATCTGTACTCCAGGGTTCCTATGTGTCCGGTTGGTACAGCTGTGCTGCTGATTGTAGCAGGTGTAAAAGGTGCGCAGCCGGTTTGGGTGCCGGTGATACTTCCTCCGTTTGTCGGATTGCCGCAGGATGTTGTTGTGAAACTTACCTGAGGTCCATAACCGGTTCCAATACTATTGGTTGCGTAAGCTCTTACGTAATACGTGGTTCCTGCGTTAAGTGCCGTCATTGTTGCTGTAAATGAACCAGTACCTGTACCACTTGTTACAGTTGAATTGCTTATGGTTGGATTTTGCGAAGTACTGTAAGCCAGACCACGTTCGGTTACCGGAAGACCTCCGTCAGCCGTAATATTTCCACCTGAAAAACCGCTGTTGCCTGTAATGGAAGTTACACTGTTTGTGATATTAACTGTTGGTGCTGATTGAACGGTGCCGCCCAAAACTTCCCAACTGTAAACGCCAGGTTGTCCAACATTTGTTGAAGTTTGATTTAAGAGAAAGTTGGAAGTCCCTGAATACGGCATTTCTCCAAAAACCATAGTACCGGTTGACCAGCCTGCTGTTGGCCAGTTTGGAGAAACATTGCATGAGCCAGCCCAATTCATGTTAATATATCTGACTTCAATATGGAAATTCCGGTTGCTGGTGCCATTATAACCTGCTCCCTGACGCAGTACTATCTGAAAAGTATTTGCACCGCTTCCAGTCATAGTGGGAGTACAATAAGGTGCTACCCCTAAAAAGGTAACCACCAGATAACTTCCGTTCTGACTGTAATAAATATCACCTGCAATGCCCGGATGCAAATCATCATATTGGGCTGCAATGATAGGGCCAGCAGAGTAACCGGCAATACCGGTTGGACTATAACCACTATTCCCTACTCCAAACGTTACATACCCGTTTGATCCTACAAACATGGAAGTGTAAACGGTTGCCCCGAATTGAATTCCACCGCTGAATGTGCTGGTTAAACTAACCTCCTCGTACCAGTCATCAGTGTTAGTAATGGATGCCAGTGTTGATCCAATAGGGCTTAACTGCGATGCTTGTCCATATGACAATTGATTGAAAAGTATCAACGTCATGAACAAAAACATCATTTTGCCCAAAGCCCTTGCAGCGCTCCCGGCAATTGATCTGTTGTAAATGTTTTTCATGCTTTTTCTTTTTAAAATTTTTAGCTGAAATGATCAAGGACTTACTGCGTTGCAAAGGTTAATCCGGTTATCTGCTCCAGGCTGGCTTTAAAGTCTGAGCCCCTTTCTGTAGAAAATACATCGTTGCTGTGGATTACAACTTTCCCGGCAACGTAAGATGCCAGCTTCGATAAAGCTGCAGAATGTTCCTGAAGAGTTTCGGCATTAAGTGTCATGTTTCCAAAGCCGAGAGCTCCTGGTTTGGTTGATACAAAAATATGCAGGTCATTAATTTTCTTGCCATTTAAGGCTTCTGCAATCTGCGAAGTTGCCAATACACCGTTCTGTTCAACAACAAGTGTATTTGGTCCGTTGAATTGTGACTTCAGCTCTTCAGCAACCCGATAGGAGTTGTCGATTGCTGCAAAGTCGATTTTAAGGTTTTGTGCATATATGCACAGCGCCCCCAAAATCATCAATAAAGTCAATGAGATTTGTTTTTTCATAGTGATTTGTTTATTTGTGATTAGTGATGTTTTGATTGATTAAGGTTGACTGCCGGATAAATGATTTCTTTCATTCGTTTCATCCAGGACCATTTCTCCCACCTTGATCTCTAATTTTTCAAATTCATCCGATTTTGAAAAAAAATAATCAGCTCCAAGCTGAGATGCCAGTTGTCGATAATAATCGGAAGAGTAAAATGAAAGAAGAATGATTTTCATGAATTTGTCCTCTTTTCTGATTTCCTTCAGCACATCAAGTCCGCTCATCCAGGGCATTTTTATATCAATAATGGCAAGATCAGGCTTTTGCTTTCTCATGGCATCCAGGGTCTCTATGCCATCTATATACGAACCGAGCAGTTCTACCTGAGGAAAGATGCCAAGCATCTGCTGCAAGCGAACTAAAATCAATTCAGAATCATCGGCCAGAATTACCCTCATGAATGTATATTATTATGAGAGTACAAATTGAATGCTTTTAAAACCAAAAGTCTGTAGGGGAAATCTGATATTTATGTAGGGGAAACCTTACAAGAATGAGAACATCACAATTATAGAAAAAGAAACAACCTCTGACAGGGTTTTACTCCCTTTCAGAGGTTGTTTCCGGATTCCGTAGCAACCTTACCTAAGTGATTGCTTCCGTGTTTTAAATTTGGAGATTTAGTTACAGAAATGAGTCCCGAATAGATTTGAAATTGATCAAGGTTCCGCTCTCCGTTTTCTGTTTATACCGATTCCTCATTTCTGGTGTTATGATATGCTTTTTTACCTGCCCATGCCGCTCCAAGTACCAGCATGATTGTGATGCCGCTTCCAATCGGTGCATTGCCGCCAACCGGACCATTTGCGCCACCGTTACTTGCATTTGATGGAGGTGTAGGTGGTGCCTGAGCCAAAACTGCAAGGCTGCTGATTATCAGAAAAAAGACGAGAAAAATTGTTGTTTTCATTTTATAGAATTTGATATTCAAAGCGTTAATAAAATCAGAATATACTCTTCATTTCAGCTTTAGTGAAATTACTGATTATTCAGCAATACTGCTTTGGCTGTGTAGATGCCTTTTTCAGTGCTTATCCTTGCAATCACCGGGCCGGACAAGTCAATTTTAAAAGAATTCTCTCTGCTGAGCGAAGTCTGTCTGCTGAAAACCAACTGCCCGGTTGTGTTAAAAACTTCTATTATGGAGTTGCTTCCTGAAAGCTCATTTGCATTGACAATAAGCGTATTGCCATTGAACCATACCTGGACTTTCTCGTTTGAAGGTTCTTCAATGCCAATTGTTCCGCCGAATTTTAATGTAAACCGCTCAGGGTTGTTCCCAGGATTGTGCACAAAATTGTAATTTGTCTGTTGTCGAAGGTTGACAGTTTGTGAAGTCAGTTCATCGGTAAGATAGATGCTCACCGATTGCGGGAAAGCTTCCAGCTGACTGAACGACAACGCGTATTCGCCAGCGAAATCACAATCAAAACCCAGAGTTATTGAAGTTTCACCGTGGGGTTGATCCATAAAATTGACAGATAATTTCTTTTCACCAGCAAAAGTAAACAACTGAGGAGCACCTGATGAACCGTAAATCTTAAGTGCATCTTCAGTGGTATTGTAATCGTCTGAAGCCTGATCTCTGAACCCAATAAGTACTTCATCATTTACACCATTTGCAGCAGCAGAAATTCTAAGCTGATCAAATGGAGCATCTGTGTCTTTCAGAAACGGGCTGTTTGAATGAGTCCGGATGGCATTGTTCATCGTCAAAGCAGGGGAGGAGCCGGTTGTCTGCACAAAAAATGCCTGACCAGTGGCAATATACCTTGAACCTCCGTTGGTGCTGCTGCTGTTAACGCCATCCCATGTGTAAGTTGCATAATTCCCATTGTTGAAAATCCAGATGGTGTTACCGATATTGGTTTTATCCCCCGGAGCAAAAGCATGCCAGTCAATGGCAGAAGGATAAGGATTGGGCACCAGTGAAAAATTGTTTCCGCCCTCAAGTCCGGCATAGGTTAACGACGGGCTGAAGATTCCGTTGTTCATCGGTCCTTCAAAATTTACTGTTTTGTTTGAGGTGTAATAAACCATGTAGCCCGCAGTTTCATCAAGGGGCGTATTGGTTTGTTCTCCAAGTCCAAGCCAGCTGTTCATTGATGGATCATAACTATAAAGATAAGCCCCTGTAAATTGACTTGAAACGGAATTTGCCGTCGGTGATAAAGGAATGGAAACCAGATGATATCTGGTCGAAACGCCAGGTTCTTCAGGAATCGGAGCACCGGTGATTGTGCGTCTGATGGTAGCCTGAACATTGTTGGTGTTGTGAAGCAGAGAACCACCACTTTCAATAACCAGCCCGGAAGTTCCTGCAAGATTGTTAAGGTTTTGAGTGACCGTCAACGATTGGGCTGCCGGAATATTAATTACTCCGTTTGCGCTGATATTCACTTCTGGGTAAGTGTAATCTCCATTGAGCTCAGCAATGGCGGCTATATTTGCCTCCTCCGAAGAACCCGGAACAACATTATCGCGCCAGTTTGTGGTATTGATCCAGTTGCCATCGGTTTGAAAAAAATTGGTGAGGTGCTTGCTGTTGGTTTCTGCTTTTGTATAACCTGATCCGGAGCCGCCGGAGTATTGGGCAATTGCCTGAAATGTAAATGCCAGCAGGATAAATAAGAAGGTATATGTTTTTTTCATAAAGCTGATTTCAAGGGTCATTAAAGTGTTTTTCAGGGGGCGGTGCGCACACCACGTATGCCGTATCTTTCTTTTCTGGGGTTACTACCCTGGGCTGCATATTGCCGACCTGCAATACGCATAATAGATCCATTTATGTTGCTATTGTAATAACCACCTCGGTAGCCTGAGCCCATATTTAGTATTTCATCGTTCGACATTCCCGGAGTAGAATGAGGCCAGTTTTCTACATTTGCGCTACCGGCTGATGAGAGTATTCCATTTCCGTGTTGTCCGGTGTAATTTCTACCGTTTAAATTACCAACTGTAACCGGCCGCTCCCAAAGGTTGCCTGCCATATCCAGGATGCCATAATAGGTTGCCCCGGAATCTTTCCTGTTTGTCCCCGGCTTTGCATACATGCCAACTCTGGTAGGTGAAGCCGGCATGTCTTGGGCAGTGCAGTTTGCAGTAGATGAGCTATTGGTCTCATCTGCCCTTCCGGCATTGTCCAGAGTAGAATTAACAGAAGGACTTCCTGTTCCCCAAACATATTCATTTGCAACAGGATACAATGGTCCACGGCAGGATTTTTCAAATTCCAGTTCACTCATCGGTCTCAGACCTGTCCAGTCAAGATAAGCCATGGCATCATCCCAACTTGGATAAACACAGGCTATGTGCTGACCATCGTCATCTTCATTCCGGATCTTATTGTTGTTAAGATCGCAATAGAAGGTAATAGGACCATGCTCGGGAATGATTTCGTCACACCTGATAGAAGACCTTCGTTCAGGGATTGCTGAGTAAATGGGAGAAGTACTTCGAAAAACCATAACGTAAACGTATGTAACAGCTGTTATTCCATCTTGCAGATTGACAGATGTTCTTTCATTTTGTTGTTCACGAGTCAGACAATTCAGGAAATCCACATAAGCATGATGAGGAACCTCATGCTTCATAACATAAAATGAGTTATACCCTTTGGGATATGAGGCAGGTATTGGGCCGCTGTTGTCTCCGGTTATTATTGTATTAGTTGTACTCTCATAATAATACAAGTTGCCTGTAGCAGTGCCTACAGTTATTTCCTCCTCAGAGGTGATATGATATGGGGTAGCGTCATTCGGATAGGTGTAAAACCTACCTAATTCATTACCTCCTGTTGTACTCCCCACCCAAAACGCTCCTTCCGGCACATACACCATCTCAATGCCAAACACCTTTACTTCCACCACATCATTGTCGCCAATGCCGCTTGCGCCGTAATTCCAGCGTAGCTTAACTCCGGTTTTGGTGAAGGTGCCGTTTCCGTCTGCATCGCGATAGAAAAATGCTCCGACCAGATCAGATGGGACATCAATCGTACTGCCAGCCGGCGCAATGTGACCCGAAGGGCTGAGCATTACATGGTTCCATGTGCCACTGCCAACCCTGTATTTTGCAAAGACCCAGGCCGCATCATGGTTGTTGGGGGCTGAGCTGGTTCGCCAGGAATTTTCCCAACTGATGTCGAAACGGATGTATGCATAGTCTTCAGAGGTATTTTGTCCGGTAAGACTTACATTGGATATGGTAAGGTTGTTGGAAATCAGTGCTATAGGATTTGCGAAAAGCAAAATACCGATAAACATTATTTGCGAAAAAAGTAGTTTGCGTGACATAATAAGAACTGAATTTTCGTTTTTTAGAATCATAACCTGATTATAAAGAGATGAAACGGATAATTGTTTATTAAAAATGCCATTATTTTCTGATTTATTTATTATTAGCTACTCAGGATCAGGATTTGCTGATATGCCTTTAGCGATATACCAACATTTGATTGGTCTCCTGATCATAAAAAAAACCTGACAGGATTAAACATCCTGCCAGGTATCGGTGGTTGGGGTTTATAAAAACCGTGGTTATTTAATGTTTTCGCTCAGCGGAAGGCCATACTCTTCTTCCATACGGATGTCGAGTTTCTCCAGTTCGTCGAGGATAGGATTGTAAATTTGTGGAATTACAGGACGGAATACACCTTTTACATCAATTTCACCATTCAGAATCATCTCTACACCAATGGCTGCAGGAAGTGCAACGGTGCGGGCGATAGATGTGTCGGTGGCTGGTGTTCCGAAATCGAGCATGCGCGAACGGATTACTTCTTTCGAACCATCAGGATAAGAAGCCAGGAAAGTGTGCTGCATGGCAACCATATCGCGCTCGGTGTAACCGAGTTCCATCTTGCTGATCATTACATCGCTGGTAACTTCATATGGTGAATCTTCGCCGCGCTCCATAGGTTTGTCTTCGAACAATCCCAGCCATTCCATAGCGGTTAGCGCGTGTGCGTTGATGTCAAGTTTCAGATATTCAGCAACTTTTGCTTTGATGTTTGAAGCATCAGTAGCACCAATCTGATGTGCAAGAAACTGCGCATAAGTCATACCGGTCATGTCGAACTTATCGTATGAAATCAGGTTCAGCTGTTTCATGGCATCAATACTCTCGCACCATCCTTTGAAGCGGAATGTGCCGCGCATCATGGTTTTGGTTTCGGGAATGCCGTAAATATCGATGTATGAAATGGAGTCGCGGTTTGGATAAACTTCAAGCCTGCCAACATTGGTAAAATCTACCTGAAGCGGGTTTTTGAAAAGGTCAGCGGTAGGAACATCAATTACTTTGCCGTAGCGAAGGTATCTGCCATCGTTGTTTCCGGCCATTACCACGCCTTTGGGGCTCCATGAAAATTTGTATTTGAAAGGATTGTTGGCTACTTCCGGTGCAGGCAAAGCGCCGCAGATGGAGTAAAACTCTTCGATGCTGCCATTGCGTGAGCGTACATTGTCGATGATGCGCATGGCCGACATATGGTCGATGCCCGGATCAAGGCCAAGCTCATTCAGAATAATGATGCCAGCTTCTTTGGCCTGTGCATCAAGTGCCTGCATTTCGGGCTTAACATACGATGTGGTAACCATATTCTTTTTGTGCTTCAGGCAATACTTTGCAACCAGCAGATGGTGCAGGTAAGGCAGAAGGCTCACCGAAAGGTCGTGCGAAGCAACCATCTGATCGAGTGTGGCTTCGTCTTCAACTGTCCAGGCAACAGCAGTGCCATTTGGGTGACCCGAAATCATGGCTTCGGCTTTCGATTTGGTACGGGTTGCAACCGTAACATGGATTCCTTTATTCAGGAGGTGGTTAACAATGGGCTTCACCACGAGGCCGGCGCCCAGAATCAGAACTTTCTTCATTTTGCGTAAGCAGTTAAGGTTTGATGTTGATTTGATTTTATTTCTATTCGTTTATTTGAGAAAAGAACTCAGACTGACGGTTATAAACCAGATTATTTTAGCGTCAAAAGCACTTCGACTCCGCTCAGTGTGACATTCGTTTATAGCGTACACTGCATCATCTTAATGCGCTAATTATCAATTCTATACGATGTCCTCCTGAGCGGAGTCGAAGGATAAAACGACATAATTATCTTTCAGATTACAGATACTCCTTGATGTACTGAAAATCGTGTGTCAGTTCGCCATTGTGCAGAATAAGTGCTTTTTTGATGGCTCTTGGAATATCCAGGTCTTCAAAGGGTTCGCTGAAATCGCAGTCTGAAATCGGTTTCACAAAATTCACCAGTGCATCGGCAAATCCATTGCTTGCATCGCGGGGTAGTTCGCTGGGAAGAATATCAACTGCCATTACCAGCATACCTTCGCCTTTGTGGCCCATAACAGGTTTGCGGGTTACCGGGTTGTAAACGAAAATAGGATCTTCAATCTCGGTGCCTTTGTGGGTAATTTCTATGCTGCCGTCGGGATCGCAGGTAACATCACCAATAACAGTGAGTTTCGGATTCCCTGAGGCAAATGCCTTCTCCAGATAATCTTTGGTGATGAGTCTTGGGTATCGGGCATCCCAATACATACAGTTCATCAATACCGATAGGTGTGGGATGTATTTTTCGAAAATGCTGTGATAGTTTTCAGGATGTGTGTAGTAATCGTGAAGATCGAAACTACGGCCATCGTTGTGTGCCGAAAGATGTTCTTCCTTGAATATTACTTTGTAAATCAGGTTGTTTGGGGCGTGGCCTCTTACGGTGAGTTCAAGCAGCTTTTCGGGTGAGATTTCCTTAACGGGAAGTAATCCCAGAATTTCCTGTGCGCCTTGCGAAACGTTGCCATATCCGGTAAAACCGACAGTAAATGGTCGCAACTCAGCGGGTAATCCTTTTTCAGCAATTTCCTGACCTACCTCTGATATTACTTTTCTGGCTTCTTCGAGTGAAGCGTAATGGTGGGCCTGAGTAATTTTAAGGAAAGGAGTTTCAAAACCGGCTTCTTTGAGCCTGAGTCCCAGCGACCACAATGAATTGATCATCCCGGCAAGGCCAGCATAACGGCCAAAGAAAATCAGGCGGCGGCCTTGTTCGTCCACGATTTTTTCGTAATCGATAAGGTTGCAGCCCAATTCCATCATGCGTTTGAGCATGGGCATATTGTAGGCTTGTCCTTTGATAACATGCGAAAAGAAAACATAGGTTTTCTGCGGTTCAAAAAAGTCAATAGGCATCTCTTTTACGCCGAGGATAACGGAACATTCGCCAAGATTGTCGGCAATGCGTGCACCTGCTTTAATGTATTCCTGATCGGTGAAAACCCTTTTCGGGGAAGTCTGAACAACAATATCGAGTTGTTTGCCTTTGATCAATCGTTCAACATGGCGCGGGGTAAGCGGTGCGCGCCGTTCCATAACGTACTTGTCTTCGTGCCTGATTCCAATAAATTTACTCATAATGTCCTTATTTTACTGCACTTCGGGTTCTTCCCGTTGCGGGGCAAACTTATAAAAATTAGTTCATTATCTCAGCGAGAAAGCGCAAATATTTCGGGGTAATGTTATAAAGCAGGGACGAGGGACGGTTAAAGGAGGGACGAGGGACGGTTTCTGGACAAGGAGACACGGAGACGGGGGGACAAGGGGACGGAGAGACGGGGAGACAAGGGGACGGGGGGACGGGTAGACAAGGGGAGGCGGGAACGAAGCGAGTAATAAACTGACCTACCAAGTCTTCTTTCGACTTGTTAGGTCTTCTTGTTTTCAAATGGCGAAGCTAAATTCCGCTTAGCCGGATCTTTCGACTTGTCAGGTCTGGAAGGATTTTTACCGGATAACCTTCCAGGTTTTCTTTTAACCTGGAAGGTTTCATCCGGTCGCACAGGCATCTTAAACCTTCCAGGTTGGAAGCAAGAAAATCTGGAAGGTTTCATCCGGAGC
>DHVX01000029.1 GCA_002412885.1 Bacteroidales bacterium UBA5197 | reverse complement strand
ACAAGATTTGCCCTGGGGTCAAAAAGCATTTCAACAACAGGAAAGCATTTTATTTCTCCTTTTCTGTTTCGTGCAACGATGGCTGAAATTTCCTTTACAATCTCTACTTTTTCCTCAATTACCGATGCCCCTGAGAGTACTTTTATCAAATCGCTTTTGTCGTTTATCACTGCGACTCCGCGCCCGTCGTATCCGCCTTTCCTTAATTTCTGCACAAAAGGAAATTTAATTTCCCCTTTTTCAATGCCATTGAAAACAGCTGTTTCTGATTCGTAAATTTTAAAGGCGGAAGTTGGGATTCCATTCTTTTTATAAAACTCTTTCTGCAAGCCTTTGTCTTGTATTAACTCTAATATTTGAGGGTCGGGAACAATTCTGTGGCCTTCTGATTTTAGTTTCTTCAGGGCTTCAATATTCACATTCTCAATTTCAAAGGTCAATACATCAGCCAATTTCCCGAATTGGTAAACAGATTCAAAGTCAAGGTTATTTCCTTTAATAAAATGCGAGGCAATTTTTCCGGCAGGGCAATTTTCATCATTGTCAAGAACATACGTTATTATGTCCCACTTGCTGGCTTCCTGAATAAGCATTTTTCCAAGTTGTCCGCCTGCAATAATTCCAAGTTTTAAATTTGATGTTACTAATCTTTCCATGTCGGATTTTTCTTGATGAATTGTTGGAAAACCTTCAGCAGCATTGCAAAGTCAGGGATTCTCAACACTGAACTTTCTGAGATGAACTGCCCTTTAAATTTTACTGCTTTTCTGACCAGAGAAACAAAAATACTGCTTGCTGTAAGCTGCTATATGCGCTTTGCATCATATGAAGCGAAAACTGCTTGCATGTCCATGAGAATGTTCAAAATTACATACTTTTCCTTTGCGGGATCAGCAGGTGTAAATATTTTCCGGTGGGCCCAGACCCGTGATGCAACTTAGCTAAGAAGCGAAGTCAAAAAATGTGGCTTGCAGTTCGCTGTTGGCTTGAATATTCATTGCATTTGCAATGCCTGATTCTCTGAATATTGTTGCAGTAAAGAACCGTTTAACCTGAGAGATCCGCAAATGTTTTTGAATCAATCTTTTTCAGAATGAGCCAAAGACCTTTTGCTTAAGATAATTGACAATCCACAATATTCGATAAAGTTATCCGCAGCCGGTTTGCGATGGTAAGTTCCGTCATAGGGATTGAAAAACCTGTAAGTGTAGGCAGAAGAAACCGCCCAGAGGATCGATTTTGTTTCTTTGTCTGGCCGGTTAAGTGGCAAAAGATGTTCATCGGAATGCCTCACCGGCATCCAATTGGGGTTTCTTCTTGTATCATCTATATCTTCATCCTGATACATCGGGCGTTCAATTCCAAAATAGCGGCGCAGGATTAACGAAAAAACCGGTTGCTTGATTGAGCCCCATATTGGCATGTTTTCCGGAATCCAGTAAACTTCCGCTATGATTTTCAGATTTTTTTCTCTGTTTGGATTTACGCTTTCAAGTATGGCTTTATGCCCGTTTTTTACATCTGAATATTTTTTCAGACAATGAGGTAAAAGAACCAGCGGGCGAAATGCAAAATCTTCTTCTCCATGTTTCGCAATTTTTAATTCCGGTAACTTAAACATGGCTTCCCAGATTGTTTTATGCAGGATCTGGCAATTTGTAATGAACAGTACTTTGGTTTTGTATTTGTAGAATAGTTTGAAAAANNNTGATTGCAGGTTAAATTTTTAGAAATGTGAAGATGCTGATGTATATTGGCTGGCAGCTATGAAATATGGCCGCTTGCTTCGCAGATTTATGTTGTTTACCTGTATTTTCAATTTCAATAATCATTTGGATTGATAACCATTGAATGGCCGGAGAGCAATGGCATGCTTGATTTTCACTTCCTGCCTCTATCAATCACATACAAATATAATGATATGGTGATGAAATTGTATCGTTTCACCAGAACTTATTTGTTGATGTTCGCAATAATAAAAATTTTCGTGTGATTTCGGGGGTTTGCTGCTATGTTGTTGGCCACAGATGTTATTTATAATAGATGTCTCTTAATATTTTTCGTGTCATACGTTCCACGTCAGCAGGGGAATTGGCACTGTAACTTCTCGTATCATACCTGTTATAAAAGATTATTTCATTGGTTTGCATATTAAAAATAATCAGCCTTAAATCAGAACGTGGTCTTGCCGATGGCGTAATTCTCACCGAACTTGCACCATAACTTGTGCTTCCTGTAATGGCGGTGGTTACAGAATTGTATTCTGCATGAAATGTTATAAACATAGCAAGTTGATTGTTGTCTATTTCTTTCAACTCCGGAAAAAATGTCTGTTGTCGGGTTGAATTATTTGCCCCCGGAACGTTATCTGCTATGAAAAAAAAATCTGATAATTTTTGACTGTCAAGCGCTGGCATTTCAATGTGTTTCAATTTGTACCTTGAGGATAGCAACTGATTTGTAACCCTTGTTATTATTTCTTTATTCTTGTCTGCCAAAATACTGTCAGGGGTTTTCGTCCTGTAATCAAAGGCGATAATCTCCAGATATGGACTAAACACAATTAATGTGTCTGCCTCTTTTTTCATATTGCTGAACAATGATGTTTGTTTGCCGGGAATACAGCTTGTTATCAGGAATATACAACATGTCACTGCAATTAGGGATGGTTTATGCTTTAGTTTCATATGTCTGTTGTTCAGGTTTTTTTATCGATAGGACTTCATTTTTTATTTGCTGTAAATCGTAATCAGATTTTTACTCTCGAACATACTTGATGGAGATATAACGATTTCATTTTCAGGGATATTATCTCCAAAGCGTTCCTTCATTTTTTGTTTGACAATTTTATCGTTCAGATTAAATTCATCCAATCTCTGAAGTTCTCCTATTTCAACGCCAGCAGCGTTTTTGTAAATCTTCCACACCAACTCCGAACAATAAATTCTGTCATCGGACCATTCAAAATATAAATCATAATCTTTGCCTCTATACTTTTCGCCCTCGGTTTTCATTTTGTTTTTTACATCACTTGTCAATATTTCATCTGCATTCTTTAGCCTTTTAATTACAAAATGGCCTTTTTCTCCCTGTTCAACCCATTCTGTAAAAGGAGTTAGCTTAACTGGTTGAACAGCTTCATAAACGAAAAAGTCTCCTTCTATCTTGTAAATAATTCCAAGGTGACTGTATTTTGAATTGGTCGCTATCTGGATTGCTTTACTTTGGCTTGATTTTGATGTTTGAAAAATTATATCTCCATCCTCCACCAGATTATATAAATCTGTTGTATAAATATGTTTGGTTTCATTACCCAGTAAAGGCCCGATAAATCTGATAACACCAATTATCATCAATCCTGGTATCAGAATTGAAATTATTATCGGGGTAATTAATGATTTTTTCATTGTTGGTTTATTTTATCTGAAACTGTCAAAAATCGATGAGGCAACAATCATGCACCCGAAGTTTTTTCTTATAATTGTTGCGTTATTCATTCAATTTTATAAAACGCTGATCTCTGTTTAATATTACCACTCCAGGTTTTTTCAGGCCTGTTGAAATATGATTCTCATATAGTTCTAATTCCAGTAAATCATTTTCGAAATTGTGAATTCTGGCAAATTCAACATGTAAAGCCTGTTGACCATCTCTTTCAACTAAATGCTCATATATCAATATTGAGTTGTCAGAATTTAACCTCCAGTTACATTTTATAGGTAAGAACCCTTTGCCTGATATTGACAATGAATCAGTAAAAAAATGGTAGGTTAAAGTGTCATTATAAAGTTTATGAATTCCGGATTTAATTCCCCCTAAAGGAAGGTGCCGATTGTAAAACTTGCTGGTGTCATTAATTGATATCCATTTGCCAATCATTTTAGCATGGAGCAAATCATCTTTTTCGGGATCAGCTAAAATGTAATCAGATTGTTTATTCCCGGGAAATCTATCTAAAGTAAATCCATCATCATTCAGGTTTAGAATTTGATGAGCTCTTTCTGTAAATCCATTGCCTTTTATCCAACTATGATAAAAAAATAAAAATGAATATCCTTTATACTGTTCAATTCGCCAGCACTCTTCCTGCAGATGAATAGCTGGTGAAGTTCCACTTTGCATTTTGAAAATCACTACTTCATTATCAAGGAAATCAAGATAGTCGCCATAATTCATGGTGGAATCATAACTGGAATTATAGAACAATTTGTTCATAAAATAGTCAGCGATGTTTGTGTCTGTTTTTTTATGTTTATACTCCTTTACCCGCTTAAAAACATAATACTCATCTCTTACAGAAACTATTGATATTTCTTCATATTCACTTGGCTCATCATCAGGTTTAAGGTTTTCCTTTAAATATGGAGAATAAACAAGACTATCAGTGGTAAGGGCAATTATTCTATACTTAGTTGTGTCAATTGTTAAAATGCCGTTATCGATACTCCAGGTTATTCTTGTTTCATCCCCCGCAAAATACTTAAACATAGCATGATCGGAATCTGTTAAATCGAGTATCACAGGCAATGGAAAATAGATGCTTTGGGTTGAGTCAAAGTACAGGGTAAGGTGATGATCACCAATCCAAATATTCCGAATTAAAGTATCATTTTCTGGTTTTCTGGAACAACTAAAAATCAGTCCAAGAAATACTAAGCCAATTATATGTTTTCTCATAACAGAAAGTTTGTTTTAGCTATCATCTTTAATCTCAATTATCAATTCTTGCAAATCTGAATACCGCATCAAATATAAATAAATATCAGTTGAACCATCAATTTATGCAGCGCTATACGATAGAATCATACTATAAACCGTGAACTTGGGGAGTGCGAGACATGCCTGACTGAATATATTCAAAGAAAATCTCTAAATCTTGGTGCATTTTGGTGCTTTAGAGTTTTGGTGGCAAAAATCCTATTCCCCAATCTTCCCAAAATCAGGTGGTTTGGCTTCATGGCAATATAAACTTATTGCCTGTGCTGCCGGTTTAAAGCCCAGCGAAACCGCTTGTTTCCAGTCCTTGCAGGCTGCAGTTTTGTCGCCGGTCTGGTATAGGGCAACGCCGCGGTTGTAATAGGCTTCCGCATAATCGGGTTTTATTTGGATTGCCTGTTCAAAATCGGCGATGGCTGATCTTGTATTTCCTGTTTTGCCTTTGATAATTCCGCGGTTATTGAGCGCCAACAGGTATTTGTTGTTCCGGCTGAGCGACAGGTCGTAGTATTTCATGGCTTCTTCGTTATTATTGGCGCCATCGTAATAATTGGCCAGATAAAAATACCCGTGCGCCATATCGGCATCCGAGCGTTTTTTGTCAATCACATCGGTAAGCAGTGTCGGAGTGTCTTTCCATACACCAATTCTCCTGAATGTTGCTGTGCTCAGGGTAATCAAAACAAGTGCCGATGCAATAAAAAACAGTCGCAAAGTGCTGCGGTCAAGGGTGGTGCGCGAGTTCCATAAGTCAGTAATTGGTCTGGCCATCAGCATAAATAGTCCGATGTATGGAATGTAGGTGTATCTATCTGCCGTTATAAAAATCCGTGACCAGAATAACGGAAGCACCATGCCTATGGCAAACAGAAAAAACAGTGCTCCTGAAACAAACTCACGCCTGTGCCTTCCCGAAAACCATATGCCCGCCGCCAAAGCTGCCACCGGAAGTGCAGCAGCATAGACATAGACGGGCAATTTTCCGTTAGTCAGCTCAGGAAATGCATAAATGGCTGATAAATTGGTTGGTATAATGAGTTTGTAAAGGTAAAAAGCAACGCCATAAATGATCAGGAAAAAGCGCTGCACCAGCGAATAATCCTGTTCAAGAACGGTGATGTGCCCGAATGAAGCGGAGGCTTTGATGGCAACAATTCCAAAGATGACCGAAAGTACAAAAAAAGGCAGTTTTTCAGTAATCAGTCTCAGACTGAACTTTCGTTGTTTCATATAATCCACCACAAAAAGGATGAACGGAAATGTTGCCGCCATCGATTTTGAGAAAAGCGCCAGAATCGCGAAAAGCAAAGCAAGCAGATAATGTTTTGGCTGAAGTCCCTGCTCCAGGTACTTATCCCAAACCAGCAGCCCCGACAGATAAAACAGTGAGTAAAGTGCCGAACTTCGTGTTGAAATCCATGCAACTGACTCCACATGCATTGGATGAATCGCAAACAAAAGGGCAACGATTGCGGCAGGAATCCATCCTTTCATCCATCGTTCCATCAGTTTAAAAACCAGTAATGTATTCAAAAGATGAAGCAGAATGTTGGTCAGAATAAAAGCCCAGGATTCAGCCCCGGACGTTTTGTAGTTGATTGCAAAACTGAGCACCGCAAGCGGCTGATACATTCCAAGATGAAAATTGCTGAAAATGGCCGCGGTATTAATCGGGCCTTCACCCGAAACTGACGGATCGGAAAGGTATTCGCCATCGTCCCAACCGCTGAGGAAATCGTTGCGCAATGCACCGGAGTAAAGTATAAATGTGAAAATAAGAATCAGTGCAATGCCTGCATTTCGGGCAGTGATTTTAAACTTTCCGAAAGAAATATGTGTTTCCGGGGCACTTTTGCTGACTGGAATCCGTTTGGTTTTCTCAGGTTTGTTCATGAGTATGCTCACTTGGATGGTCGGTGGCTTTTTTGCAAAGGTAGAAGTTTATGCGTCATGGTAATTTCATGATTATTTAAGATTGTAATGGCATAGTGCAAAAAGTTCTTTTACCCTTCCCAACCCTCCCTGGCCTTCGACCATGCCTGCCTAAAAGGGCGGCAGGCAAGCTCAGGCACCGAGGGAGGGAGTGCATCCTACTGAGTTGTTAGTATTTATTTCAAATGCTGAATTTTGGGTTCTCCCCGGTGCCTGAGCGTAGCCAAAGGCAAAAGGGGAGAGGGAGTAAAATTCATTCTAATCTTTGTTTCCCTAACTTCCAAATCTCATCAGCAAACCATCATTTTTCCGCTGTATGAATGCTTTTCGGAATAACTTTGGTAACTTTGTACACACACAAATATAACCTGACTAAGCAATCGTTAATAAACCCCTGTATTATGAAAAAGATGTTATTTGCCGGATTATTGTTCGGATCAGTTCTCGTATTTATTTCCTGCGGAAGCGGGAAAGGCGATAAACTTACCGAACGCATTCAGTATGATGTTACCATAAAAACGCCTGAAGTTGATCTTGCCTGGTGGGTGCAAAATCTTGAAGGACCGAATCGTGAAAAGTTTGTACAGGCTGTGATTCAGTCGGCCCGCACAGGAAAAGTAAAGGTTTATGATGTGATATCCAACAAACAGCTTTCGCCCGAAGAAGTACTTGCCACCGGCACCCGAACCGATCTGCTGACATTGCAGCGCCCTTATGAACCTTACGAAAACTACGACAGCATTGTTACCCGCGAGCTTCAGTTATCTGACATTACCAGGGTTCGTTTTCTGGAAGAATGGTATCTGAACGAAGATAATGGTTTGATCACCAAAAAGGTAATTGCCATTTGTCCGTTGGTGGAAAGTTATACCGAAACCGGTGAGATGCGCGGTTACAGGCCACTTTTCTGGTTGTCGTATGTGAAGAAATTTCCATTGGAGATTAAATAGGTGTGCTGATTTATTAGCAGGATGCACCTACTCCTTGTACACATGGAGTTGGAACTCAAAAACAATGAGCATATGCGGAGTTGACAGCAGATCAAGCGTTTAAACACTTCGACGCTCAGTGTGACATTCGTTTATAGTGTACACTGCATCATCTTAATGCACTAAATATCAATTCTATACGATGTCCTCCTGAGCGGAGTCGAAGGATCGGACGAACAATCTGTCATTGGTAGCGGAGTCGAAGCACAAAACGATCAATTTTACAAATCATGTGGTGTAAAACGACAATCTGTCATTGTTAGCGGTTCCGATAGCTATCGCAAACAATGACTCTTCCTGGCGGGAGGTATGCGCTGCAACTTTAAAACAGGCAGTTGCGCCGAATATTTCCTTACTTTTGCCACCTCCAATCTAAAACATGCAATATCAATTTCATACCCTTAGCAATGGCATCCGGATTGTTCACCGAAATTCAAACCGGCTTGTAGGCCATCTGGCTGTAATGATCAACACCGGTTCGCGTGATGAACTGCCCGGAGAAGAAGGACTTGCCCATTTTATTGAACATGTAATTTTCAAAGGAACCGGCAAACGTAAGGTTCATCAGGTGCTGGGTCGGCTCGAAAATATCGGCGCTGATCTCAATGCTTACACCACCAAGGAAGAAACCTGCCTTCACGCATCTTTCCTCAGTTCTCATTATGCCCGCGCTGTGGAGCTTTTCGCCGATATCCTTTTCAATTCTACTTTTCCTGATAAAGAAATAGACAAGGAAAAAGATGTGGTGATTGATGAGATAAACGCTTACAAGGACAGCCCTTCTGAGTTGATTTTTGATGAGTTTGAAGAGATGTTGTTCAAAGGGCATCCGCTCGGAAAATCAATCCTGGGAACTCCGGCCGGTGTTAGAAAATTCAGCAGAAAGAAAATACTTTCCTTTATTGCCAATCATTATCATACCGATCAGATCGTAATCAGTTCGGTGGGAAATATAAATTTTACCCGTCTGGTTAAGCTTGTAACAGCAGCCTTCGGACAGCAGCCGGAAAATCTTCGTGTGACCGGTCGCCAGAAATTTGCAGGTAATCTGCCCGAAACCGTGATTCAGTCCCGACGGATTTTCCAGACCCACTGCATTATTGGCAATCAGGCTTACGGATATACAGATCCCAATCGTACAGCGCTGGCCTTACTTACCAACCTGCTTGGCGGGCCAGCCATGAACTCGCGACTCAGCATGGCTTTGCGCGAACGCAACGGGCTGTCGTATAACATCGAATCGGCATACACACCGTATGTTGAGGCGGGTTCGTTTATGATTTATCTTGGCACCGACAATGGTGCGCTTGATAAAGCCATTGCACTGGTTTACAAGGAACTGGATAAATTCCGCGATAAACCACTGGGCGCTATGCAGCTTCACACCGCCAAACAGCAGTTTATCGGTCAGATTGCCATATCCTTTGAGTCGAACCTGAACGACACCCTCTCCATGGCCAAAAGTGTGCTGGTTTACGATACCGTGGATACCCATGAAGTGCTCATTTCAAAAATCAATTCCATCACGTCAGCGCAGCTTCTTGAAGTGGCTACCGATGTAATGGAACAGAAAAAAATGAGTATGCTGGTCTATAAAAACCGGAAACCATGAGCGAGTTGTTCGAAAGACCTCAATATCAGACTACTGCGCCTGAGTATGAGCGTTATGCAATTGAGCATACTTCGCCTGAGCCTGAACTGATGCATCGATTGATACGCGACACCAACCTGGCAGTAACTACACCGGGCATGCTTTCGGGACTGCTGCAGGGGCGTTTGCTTCAGATGATCAGCTTTATGCTTAAGCCGGAGCATATCCTTGAAATCGGAACATTTACCGGCTATTCAGCAATTTATCTCGCTTCCGGGCTGACTGAAAACGGAAAATTGCACACCATTGACAACAATCCTGAAGTTGCACATATCGCACAGAAGTATTTCGCTGAAACGGGGCTGCAGCAGAAAATAATTACTCATCAGGGAAATGCATTGGATGTACTCCCAACATTGAATGGCATTTTCGATCTGGTTTTTATAGATGCCGATAAGGAAAATTACCTGAATTATTATGAAGCTGTGATGCCGAAAGTTCGTCAGGGAGGATTTATTCTGGTTGATAATGTGCTGTGGTATGGCAAGGTAATGAGTCCAGATGCGCTATCAGATAAGGAAACCCGCGGTATTGCAGAGTTTAATCAGCATATCAGAAACGATCACAGGATCGATCATGTTTTGTTGCCGGTTCGCGATGGGGTGATGGTGGTAAGGAAACGCTGAGGGTGTTGAGGCTGAGGTTAAGGTTGAGGTTAACCAAACCGAACATTTATTCTGCATCAATTCCACTCACACAAAAAACCGGGATGTTATACTCATTATTAATCATGGTTTCCTTGTCGGACTGAGCGAAGTAATAGTGCTCGTCAGAATTTACTGACATTATAGACACCAGTCCTGCACCTATCAGATTGGCATATTTCAATGTTTGTTTGGCATAGCCTACTGATATAACATAAGCATCTTCGCTGTGATATTTAAACGGGACGGTTTTAATTGTAAAAATCTCTTTCGCCAGTGCCGTATTTTGTCTGATCCTTTCGGATGCTTCATCCCCTTTTCTGTTGACAGAATAAATGTGAATTTCAGCTCCGAATTTAATGGCAAATGTAGCAGTTGACTCTGCCAGACGTCGGAAATTATCGTGACTGCCTACTGGAAAAACTATGGGGCCAAAATTTTTGGTCATGCAATCTTCCTGAACAATAAGGCAGGGAATTGATATTTTGCGGACAATCTTTAAAATATCAGCCCCCAGCATTTTCTGCTTAATTCCTTGAATTCCATGTGTTCCGATTACCATCATGAAGTTATCCGGTCGGTTTGCTATCATTGGAATCTGATCAAAAATACTCCCATCTGCAATAATATGTTCGCATTTGACTCCTTCTGCTTCAATCTTTTTTGTCAGTAAATTCAGTTTTTCTTCAACAAGTTTCTGATTAATTTTTTTTTTCTCAGCAGATACTGGCTCCATGCAATGTAAAAGTAAAATTGTGGAGTTGGTTTTTTGTGCAATTACTATTGCCTGTGTAACTGCCTGACCAGAAGCAATGGTAAAATCAACTGGGACAACAATCTTTTCCTGTTTCATTTTTTTGATATTTAATCTGCTGTTGATTATCTTTTCTGTTTTTCTGTGGGCAAAAGTAAACGAGAAGAATAAGATTACCGGAGGACTATTCAGAGACTTAAATAACATCGAAATAGTCAAATATGTTTGATTCGTTTGTGAAGTCAGGAACTTTAGGAATGTTTTAAATCTGAAAACTTACTGAATTATAGTCTGATAGTTATATATTGATCAAAAATCACATATAAAATGATGTAAAATGTTAAAAATCTGTTAATTATGCGCTCTGCTTTGTGTTATTATTTTACTTTGTTTAGAAACATTCTACATAAGGCGATTGTTTATTCTGCTTGTCTGACCTCACTCTTTTTTACCTCCCGGTTTTTGCCGCTACTATCAATTCATATTCATCAGTCCGCCTGAGATGGTTTTCTTTTACTGCTTGTCCACGCAGGATTAATAGTAACTTAAAATCTTTGTGTTAATTCAAAAAAACAACAACCATGAGAAATATAAATTACAATGCAGCATCTGCCTTTTCGCTCTCCTCATTTTTTCTGATTCTCTTCACTATTCTTTTGTCAAAGACCCTGGTAGCACAGCAGGAATGTGAAATCGGGTATCTGCATGGGCAAGGTTATACAACAGACATACAATCAGTTACTGCTGTTGGTGCTGATCAGTTTATTATTGTTTTGTCACTAAAACACGATAATTGCGGACCTCCTGCATGCAATGAGATCAACCATTACGCTGTGCAGGCCATTCCCGGAACTTATTCAAATGTTTCAGCAGTTTTTGCGTCAGGTGGTTCCGGAAATCCAACCATTAATCTGGGACCAGACATAGGAGGAGTTCCTTTTCAGGGTTTCAGAATCACTGGTCTTGGAAACTTTGGAAGCGGCCCCGGCGAATTACTGGTTTCTTATACTTTAACAGGCGGGCTTCAGAATCAACAGACACTTGTTAAAGCCGCCAACAACTCCATGCCTGTAGATTTTACAATCGCTGATTTTCAGTCGGTGCTTGAATGTAACAATCAGAGTATTTTTCCTTATTACACACCTCCGGCAAATGGAAAATCATTTTCGCTGATCGGACCTGAACTCACATCCCTTTACGAAACTTACATTGCAACGGGTAATGTTATATCCAATGATATTTTCAACATCGTCGGATCTACGGTACTGATCGAAATCACTGCCATTCAGGGGCAATTGCCGGCTATATTAGCATTGGTGGAATCATCAGGATATGGAATGACATCTGTGGAAGTATATGAAAATGAATCGCTTATAACCGGTTTTTACCCGATTGCCAACCTGCTCTTGCTGAATGATCAGCCTCAGCTTGTTTTGCAAGCCAGTCCGGTTTACCCGGCCCTGACAAACAGTGGAATTGTAACCAGTCAGGGCGATGTTGCCATGCGGTCTGCCCTTGCGCGCAAAGCATTTAATCTCAAAGGAACCGGCATTAAGATCGGTGTGCTTTCCGACAGCTACAACACAATTTTGGGAAACCCTGCAGCCGATGACGTTTCCCGTGGTGATTTGCCGGGAACTTCAAATCCTGCGAATAATGTTCCGGTTCAGGTTTTGAAGGAGTTTCCTAATGGAGCCCGCTCAGATGAAGGAAGGGCAATGCTTCAGATAATCCACGATATTGCACCCGGTGCAGAACTGGCTTTCAGATCCGGATTTATTACCGCCGGTGATTTTGCTGCCGGCATTATTGAGCTTCAGGAAGCTGGCTGCGATATTATTGTTGATGACATTACCTACATTTCTGAGCCCTTCTTCCGCGATGGAATCGTGGCAAAAGCCGTTGATAGTGTTGCTTCGCTGGGTGTTGCTTATTTTTCAGCCGCCGGTAACTATGGCTCAAAATCTTATCAGCAGATGTTTTCTCCGGCAACGCCTCCCATAGGAATTACAGGTCTGGCGCACAATTTTGCAGGATCAGGTGGTACCGATCTGTTTCAAAGCATTTCATTGTCTGAAGGTAATTATACCCTGGTACTTCAGTGGGATGATGGTGGATATTTTTACGCCACCAATACCGACATGGACATATACCTGGTTAATGACAACGGAGGAAGGTTATTCGGTTTTAACAGGAACAACACCGGAAAACCAGCCATTGAAGTTTTGCCGTTCACCGTTGCAGCAGGCGGGGCTCAAGCCAATGTAATGATTGTCAATGCATCAGGCACTTCAGGTGTTTTGCTGAAATACATTGTTTTCAGGGGTGATCTTACCATAAACGAATTTGGCGATGGCGGTTCATCCACCATTGTCGGGCAGGCAAATGCCGCAGGTGCCATTGCTGTAGGAGCTGTGCTTTACAGCAATACGCCTGAATTTGGTGTTAATCCGCCGAGCATTGCTTCGTTCTCATCGACAGGCGGAGTGCCGGTAAATGGTGAAGTAAGAAACAAACCTGAAATTGTGGCGCCAAACGGTGTGAATACCACCGTTGATCTTGGCGGATTTAACATTGATGGCGATCCTTTCCCTAATTTCTTCGGTACTTCTGCCGCAGCCCCGCATGCCGCAGGCGTTGCAGCGCTGATTATGGAGGCCCGTTCAAAGTTTTACGATTCAGGAATTTCCCCGCAGGAAATCAGGGAATTAATGCAAAGCACCGCCATTCCTATGGGTGCTTCAGGTTTTAATTTCTCATCGGGTTACGGTTTTATTCAGGCCGATGCTCCTTTGCTGACGCTGGGGAATCCATCTCCCGAAATTACTGCGCTGCTTTACGATACAACACTTATTCCCGGCTTGGTTCCTGTGGAAGTTTCGGTGACAGGAAATTTTCTGACCTCACAATCAGAAATCTATTTCAACGGAGCTCCGCTTCCTCAAGGTTCTGTCCTGGTCAACGATTCGCTGATTACCGGTGTAATTCCCGAATTTAACGAACTTTTCCCGGTTATTCAGGTGTATAATCCTCCGCTGCCTCAAACGAATGGTACTGATGGCGGTTTGTCTGAACCTGCTTATTTCTCTACAAAGGATAAAATTCTTATCCATATTGAAGATACATCCAAAAAGTATGGCGCTGTTATTCCGGATTTCACAGCCGTTTATTCACTCGAAACCCTTGGAGGGGGTGTTCCATTGGCTGATGCCGGACTATCCGCAGATGAGATTTCAAGAATTATGGCTGTGCCTTTTGAAACAGTTGCCAATAACCTCAGCAATGTAGGTTTCTGGGAAATTGCGCCCTCTCTGGCCGATCCGCTGAATCCCCTAAGCAATATTCCTCTTTCTGATTCACTGGATATTTCACTGCTGAATCGCTTCGATTTTGTGTTTGAAAGCGGTTTGCTGACCATTGAAAAGCTTGAACTGCTGATTAAACCCAGAGATAAAACATTTACCTATGGCGAAGTGCTTGAGGGATTTGAGTTTGATTATATCTTCAACGACGTTGAACTTGATCCTGAAAATCTGATTTTCATGAATCCTTCCGATAGTCTTGAAATACTTTCGCAATTGCAACAAACCCATGCAACTGCGCTGGTAAATGCCACAGCACTCGTTTTTGCAACGGCTCTTGTGAATGAACTTGGCGAGCCTCTGTTGGATGCTACCGCTTTGGTCAACAAGAGCTTTATGATCAGCGACGCCACAGCCCTGGTCAATGCCACAGCATTGGTCAACGGAACACTGATTGATCCGCAGGCATTGCTCGATGCCACTGCACTTGTAAACGCCACAGCACTGGTAAATGCCACGGCTCTGGTGAATGCGACAGCGCTGGTAAACGGCACGGCTTTGGTAAATACCTTTGATGATGATGGCAATCTGGTAAGTGCAACGGCACTTGTGAATGCCACCGCGCTGGTAAATGCCACCGCGTTGGTGAACTCAGGTACCATAAACGAAGACAGCAACAGCGAAGCAATTATTATTCTCGGTGAAGATGACATCAGTATCCTTTCGGGAAGTACAACAGGTTCTGTAATAATTCGTTCGCTTAACCTTGTAACTGGTAATACTGTCGGGGAACACATAATTGTTCCGGGCTCATTGCTGTCCAATAATTTTAATATTTCTTATGGACTTGGAGCCCTTACCATTCTTCCGGCCGAAGCGGTGGTGACAGCTCATGATAAAGTTATCAGGAAAGGTGATCCACTGCCTGAATTTACGGCATCATTCAGTGGATTTATCAATGGCGATGACTCGTCAGTAGTCAATTCATTGACTTTTGAGATCAGTCCGGCTTACACCGGGAATGCAGGAATTTACCAGATTATTCCAACAGCCGTCTCGAATAATTACAACTTCAGTCCACAAAATGGTACCCTTTATGTAAATCCTTACGGACCAGGCACAAGAAATGTTAAAACAAGCCTTGTTTGTGTTGAACAAATTCCGCCTGATGAAAATGGGTTTACATTTATTGCCAATTTTTCATATCAGAATCCGAATACTACAGCCGTTTATGTGCCTCAGGGTATTGAAAATTTCATTTCAGGGACCGGACATTTCGAAAATAGCATGCAACCTGAATTGTTTTTACCCGGCAATGGCTCGTGGCAGGCCCGATTTGATGGGAAAAAGCTGACCTGGACATTGATTACATTTAACGGCAATCATAAAACATCAACTGCATCAAATGCCAGTTCAACATCCAACAGATGCAACAAGTCTGGTGAGATCTCTGATCAGGGAGAAGAAGGTAATCTGTCTTCAACGTTAATGGTATATCCTAATCCAACATCAGATAAAGTTTACATCATTTCAGGAGATCAAAAGCTTGCTGAAAAGGATGTTGTAACCTATGATCTTGCAGGCAGGATATGCCATGTTGATGTGATTCATACCGGTGCTTTGCTTGAAATTGATTTTACAACTTTAAAATCCGGGGTTTACATCATTAAGGTTACCCTTGCCGATAAACAACAGATGTTCAGGATCATCAGGCGATAAATGATTAGGGTTAAAAGTAATCTTGATGAAATACAGGGGAGGGCTCAAATGAAATCCCTCTCCTGTTGTCGATATTGAAAGTTCTTTTCACTTTAAAACAGATACTTATTGGAGTTGTTTAACCAATGAACCCAAATTAAATCAATGAAAATACAAGTTTTTTTATTCCTGGCACTTTTACTTGCGGTTAGCAGCAGAGTCGATGCTCAGACAAAGCAAGCCGACAGCCTTAAACTACTGATAAGAAATGCCAATGATGATTCCCTGAAGGTAAACACGCTAATTGATATTTCAGGGAGTTTGTTGAGGGTTGACACAAAAGAAGCGCTTCGTTATGCAAATGAAGCACTGGCCCTGGCAGAGAAACTTGATTTTGTGCGGGGTCAGGCATATGCCCTCAAAAGCATAGGGATGAGTTATTACTTTCAGGGAAACTATATCGAAACACTACTCTTCTGGCAACAATCGCTTTCTGCTTTTCAAACCATTGGCGATAAACTCGGAATTGCCAATATGCTGAATAACTTAGGTGCAGTTAACTTTAATGAAGGCGATGATGAGAAAGCAATTCAATACTATCTGGAATCGCTGAGGGTATCGGAAGAAATCGGCGATAAGCTGCGGATTGCCACTGCACTGGTAAATATCGGAGCTGTTTATTATAACAAAAAGGGTACGCACTACATGGCTTTGGAGTATTATCTGAAGGCCCTTCCCCTGAGCGAAGAGTTGGGCGATAATGATGCCATCGGCACTTCAGCTGTGAATATGGGTGAGATTTATCTTGCCAGAGGCGATGACAAATCTGCATTGATCTACTTTGAGAAAGCGCTGGAGGCTTACAAAGCTTCTGAAAATGGGAATGTCCCCTATGCCCTGAATAATATCGGGAAGGTTTACGCAATCAGACGGGATTTTGCCAGAGCAATTGAATATCAGCGAGAGGCGTTTCAGTTGGCTGAAAATCAGAATGCAAAACTCGAAATGTCGCAGTCACTGCTTGGACTGGCTAGTACTTATGACATGAAGGGTGATTTTGGCTCTGCAATTAACTCCTATCTGAAAGCAAAGGATATCGCACTGGAAATCGGCGCGAATTACGAACTTAAATTTGCTTACGAAGGCCTTGCAGCATTGTATCAGAAAGTATCTGATTTCGAAAATGCCTATAAATACCAAACCCTGTTTTCATCCATAAAAGACACCCTCTATAATGCCGAAATGGATAAGCGGCTTCAGGCATTGACCTTGAATTTTGACCTTGAAAAAAAGCAGGGCGAAGTAGATCTTCTTACCAAAGACAAAGCATTGCAGGAACTCGATCTCCAGCGGCAAAAGGCCATCAGAAACGCAGCCAGCATTACCGGAATTTTACTTTTGCTTCTGGCAATCGGGCTCTTTAATCGTTACAGGTATGTTCGGAAAACCAAAAAGATTATTGAAGACGAGAAAGACAGGTCCGAAAAACTCCTGCTGAATATCTTACCCTACGAAACCGCTGAAGAGTTAAAGCAAAAAGGCTCTGCAACGCCAAAACAATACGAAATGGTTTCTGTGCTGTTTACTGATTTCAAAGGTTTTACCACCATTGCCGAAAAGCTTACTCCTGAACAACTGGTTGCAGAACTGAATCAGTGTTTCCTTCAATTTGACCATATCATCGACAAGCATAACCTCGAAAAAATCAAAACAATTGGTGATGCCTATATGTGTGCCGGGGGCATTCCGGTTGCCAATACCACAAATCCTGCAGATGTGGTAAAGGCAGGTCTTGAGATAAAAGCTTATATGGATCGCATCAAAGCAGAAAGAGAAGCCAACGGACAGGATTACTGGGAATTGCGCATCGGAATTCATACGGGTAAAGTAATTGCCGGCGTTGTTGGAAAGAACAAATTTGCTTACGACATCTGGGGCGATGCCGTTAATACAGCCAGCCGCATGGAATCAAGCGGTGAACCGGGAAAAGTTAATATTTCAGGTGATACTTTCGAACTGGTAAAAGATCAGTTTAACTGCGTGTATCGTGGTAAAATTAAAGCAAAAAATAAAGGAGATATTGATATGTATTTTGTGGAAGTTTAACCTCCAGCTGAAGCTGGAGGGAAGTCAACAATCTCCAGGAATTCATGAGAGATTGTTTTGATATTTAAAAATATATCCGAATAGAAGAATTGAAAATAATTCATGAGGGATAGGTTTTATATCTGAAAAAACATTATATTTGTATTGTTAATCTGACTTGGATTTTCACTCGTAAAGTGGTGTAAAAATGTCAGATATAAACTCAAAAATATCCACTCGGTGGTTAGCAGCCAAAGTATACCAGTTAAAACTTTAATATTTTTACTATGAAAGCTTTTCTAAAGCAGACTTTAAAAATTAAATTTAGTGCTGCGATTCTTTATCTCACAATTTTGGTTCTCATAAGTTACTCATGCGAGAAAGAAAATAATCCAACTAATCCCATAGACTTTGAATTTAATGCGAATGAGATTACTTATTACCCTGATCAACATATTTCAATAGCTTTCGATATAAAACCCAAATATGATATAGGAACGTATAATATTAGTTGGTATAGCCCTGATACCTTATCAGGAGAAGGCCCATTTAAAATTATGATTACGGGTGATCTCATATTGGATTTTGAAATTTCAGACAGTGAAAATACAGTTAAAAGATTTCAACATGAGATAAAGGTTGATACTATTGATTCAGTGAGATATGATTATAGAAATGACTACATCGGAATTTATTTTTGTAATGTAACTTATTCAAATGATGGATCATTGGAATATTATCAAGATACATTGACTGTTGTGAAAAATGGCACATTCAATATGATAAATATTTTAACCAGGAGTGATATAGAACACGGTTGGGAGGGAAGTAGGATGTTTTATAACAATTCAAATGGCTTTTATAGCTCTCCAACAGGTAGTTTTTTTGGCTATCATTCAGTGGTTTTATTTGCAAATGATAGTATTCACTATTCGGTAGGTGGACCATTAGGAAATTATTATACAAACACTTATGAGGGTATTAAGATAAATCCGTAATATTACGCAAAAACTTGTATTTGAATTTATCTTTGTAATGGCATGAGAGTTGCGTTTTATAATTCTCCATGTAGGCTTGGTCGCAAGACCTTATGGAGCATTTTTGACTTCTAATACCATACAATGAATGAGTTCACTTAACACTTTTTAAAATGTTTGAAAGCGCAAATCTTCGACCATTAGCAATAATTATTACTCAGAAATCTGGAAAACTAGAGATGAAGAAGTAGTTAATTTTATTATTAAGTTTAATAATTGTTCAATCAATTAATGCTCAGATAATTACATCAAAGAACTTTAGAGATACTGAATGGTTTTCAGACAACACAGACAGTTTATTTTTCAATTCTGATACTGTAACACTGATAAAATATTCCAATATCTATGATTACGGTTCAGGCTACACAATATATTTCGAATCCGAATCACTTAATGATGCTCAGTGTGTACATTTTCAATTTAACAGACACGGGAATATGCATTTTTGGATAAAAGATTTTCATATGGCGACAATATCCAAGGAAAAGGAAAGAACTTGGTTGATCGAACGGAAGACAGGTGAACTTAGAATATTTCGAAATGGAGTTTTAGAATTTACATTAACTCCCATTTCATCCCGAGAAATCAGATTTTATGAAAGAAATCAGGAATTCTTTACAACCGAATTCACGATGTTAAAAAACTTCCGCCAAAATAGGACTCTAAGCAGCCTGCAATTCCCATAACTATCAAACCCAGCCATGAAATGCCACGAAAATTCGAATAGGAGTAATGAAAATGGATTTGAAGTTTTCTGTTATCCAAAATTGCCACACAACTCTGGCCTGTGGCAAGTGATTGCTACTACTTCACCCTGAATTCGTACTCAACTTTTTTCAGTTCCTCGTTGGCTTTCACAATTTTTGTTTTCAGTTCTTCCTTGAAAGCAATCAGTTTCATCATCAGCTCATCATCGCCGGTTGCCATCATCTGAACTGCAAGTATTCCTGCATTTCTGGCTCCATTTATTGCAACTGTTGCTACCGGAATACCAGGAGGCATCTGAACAATCGCCAGCAGTGAATCCAAGCCATCGAGTGAAGCTTTGATGGGAACACCAATTATCGGAACTGTTGTCATAGCAGCAATAACGCCCGGAAGATGGGCTGCCATTCCCGCTCCGGCAATAATTACTCTGATGCCGCGACTATAAGCTGATTTTGCAAAAGTTTCAACCTCATTCGGAGTCCTATGCGCAGATAACGCATTGATTTCAAACGGAATCTGAAAATCGTTGAGGATTTCTGCAGCTTCTTTCATCACCGGCAAATCGGATGTACTGCCCATTATAATGCTTACTCTAGGTTCCATGTTTAAGATATTTGGTATGCAAAAATATGAAATTTAGTGGATTTTTATGAGATTCTAAAAAGCTTAAACTTAATTTAACTTAGTGAGAAGAATGGAGTTGGGGATATAGGTTTTAGTGCTTCTGACATCTCTTAAAACAGGAGAATGCATGACATTCAGCTGATATAAGAACCAGCCATCAATCAACAAGGATGCACCTCCTCTTTGTTCACAGGGAGGGATGGGGAGGGTAAAAGAACTCACCCATCACTTCGGTTTCGCCCCGATTAAAAACCGGACATTCAGCTGATATAAGAACCAACCATCAATCGACAAGGATGCACCCCCTCCTTGTTCACAGGGAGGGATGGGGAGGGTAAAAGGGAAATATTGTCATCCCTGCATGTGGCTATAGCAACGAAGGACAAAACGATCAAAGAACCTAATATTCAGCATGCATAAAGAACGATGCTCAACCTGGCAGGATGCACCCCCTCCTTGTTCACAGGGAGGGATGGGGAGGGTAAAAGAAATATTGTCATTCCAGCATGCGGCTATAGCAACGAAGGATAAAACGATCAAAGAACCTGATATTCAGCATGCATAAAGAACGATGCTCAACCTGGTAGGATGCACTCCCTCACTGTTCCAGGGAGGGTTGGGGTGGGTAAAAGTATTGAAACGGCATTTGTGTTTCCTGAAAACTATCAATTTGACCAAAAAGCATAAAGCCTGCTTTTATATTTCTTAATTATTGTACTTTTGAAGGCCAATTAAACGGATTATGAATAAAAGAATTAAAGTCTGCGATAGAGAATTTGGTATCTACATTTCCGCAGAAGCCATTGACCAGGCTGTTAGCCGGGTTGCACAATCCCTGAATACCGATCTCAAAGGAAAAACGCCTTTATTTCTGGTTGTTTTGAATGGTGCATTTATGTTTGCCTCCGATCTACTGAAAAAAATTGAACTCGAGAATAACATTTCATTTGTTAAATTGTCGTCATATTCCGGCACCAGAAGCTCGCAGGTTGTAAGTGAACTTATCGGTTTAACCGAGGTAGTAAAAGGACGTACAGTGGTCATTCTCGAAGATATTATCGATACCGGACTCACCATGAAACGTATGCTTGAGATTCTCAATCAACAGGAAGCCGCTGAAGTTAAAATTGCAACCCTTGTTTTTAAACCCGGAGCTTTTACTGCCGATTATAAGATCGACTATATCGGGCTTGAAATACCCAACGATTTTATTTTGGGTTATGGCCTTGATTATGATGGCTTTGGCCGGAATCTTCCGGATATTTACAAAATCATTGAATAGTTGCCAATCAGGAAAATCATTTGTAAATTGCCATCTTTTTGTACTTCATAACATATTGATTTATGCTTAATATCGCATTGTTCGGCCCTCCGGGAGCAGGAAAAGGTACACAGTCAGCCCTGCTGATCGAAAAGTATAATCTTGCCTATATTTCTACAGGAGATCTTTTACGTCACGAAATTTCCGAAGGTACCGAACTTGGTAAAAAAGCCAAGGATACCATCGATCGTGGTGAGTTGGTTTCTGATGAAATGATTGTTCAGCTTATTGAAAAAAGAATTGTTTCAAGTACAGATAAAAACGGAATTCTTTTCGATGGATTTCCTCGTACCATGGTTCAGGCGTATATTCTTGAAGGATTGCTGCTAAAGCTTAATACTTCACTTGCCTGTATGCTTAGTCTTGAGGTGCCCCGCGAAGAATTGATAGAACGATTGCTCGAAAGAGGAAAATCTTCCGGCAGAAGCGACGATAATGCTGAAGTTATTGAGTTTCGTCTGGAAGAATACAACAACAAAACCAAGCCGGTAGCTGAATTTTATCAGGACAGGGATAAGTATATTCCCATCAACGGGGTTGGTAAAATTGATGAGGTTCTTGGAAGATTGGTTGAGTCTATCGACCGCACACTTCAGAATGTATGGTTTAATCTTGTACTCACAGGTGCGCCTGGATCGGGAAAAGGTACTCAGGGCAGATTGCTGGCCAAAAAATACAATCTTTACTATATTTCTACCGGTTCGTTGCTGCGCCGCGAAATCAAATCAGGCAGCGAACTTGGCTCAAGGGTTAAGGAAATAATGGCTCTTGGAGAATTGGTCCCTGATGAAATTGTTATCCGCCTCATTGAGAGTGAAATCAAACAGCACAACAATGTGCGGGGTTTTGTTTTTAAAGGCTTCCCCCGAACCATTGTTCAGGCTTATATCCTCGATGGATTGCTCCGTCGCCTCGACTCAACAGTATCTTATTGTATTGAGCTTCATGCTTCTACGCTTGAATCAATCAAGCGACTGAGTGCAAGGTCAAAAACACCACAGGCAAGAACGTATGACCTGAATGCCGATCTGATCATTCACCGGCTTGAAGAATATCAGGAAAAAACACTCCCAGTGGCTGAGTTTTACAGAAAACAAAATAAGTTTGCATCCATTGATGCTGTGGGCGGAGAAGAGGATGTCTTCACACGTTTATCGGTAAAAGTGGAAGCCGCGATGAAGGTGATCAGATAAGTATTTGTATTTCAAATATATATAATAATTATGCCGGCCTGTCCGGCATTTTTTGTACTTTTGTCCGTTCTAAATTACTTACACGCAAATTCCCTATGTCTTCTTCCAATTTTGTTGATTATGTTAAGTTAAACCTCCGCTCAGGCAAAGGAGGAGCCGGTTCTGCCCATTTGTTGCGGACCCGGGCAAACGCAAAAGGCGGACCTGATGGCGGCGACGGCGGCAGGGGAGGGCATATCATTCTGAGAGGTAATGCTCAGTTATGGACATTACTCCACCTTAAATATACCAAGCACCTCAAGGCCGGCGATGGTGTAGGTGGCGGTTCAAGTTGCCGCACAGGCGCATTCGGAAGGGATGTGATTGTCGAAGTGCCGCTTGGTACCATTGTCAAAGATCCTGAAACCATGGAGCAGGAAGCTGAAATTACTCAGGACGGAGAAACTTATATTCTTCTCAGCGGCGGCCGTGGCGGACTTGGCAACGACCATTTTAAATCTCCCACAAATCAAACGCCTCGCTTTGCTCAACCCGGAGAGCCTGGCCTGGAAGCATGGAAAATTCTTGAATTGAAAATATTGGCTGATGTTGGTCTTGTGGGATTCCCAAATGCCGGGAAATCAACGCTTTTATCGGTGGTTTCAGCAGCAAAGCCCGAAATTGCCGATTATCCTTTTACCACCCTGCGTCCAAACCTCGGTATCGTTGCTTATCGCGATGACCGTTCATTTGTAATGGCTGATATCCCTGGAATTATTGAAGGAGCTTCCGAAGGGCGTGGTCTTGGATTGCGATTCCTGAGGCACATTGAACGAAATTCTGCACTGCTGTTTATGGTGCCCGTTACCGCTGCCAATATCAGAAAGGAATACGATATTCTGCTCAACGAACTTGAACAGTTTAATCCTGAATTGTTGGATAAAAACAAGGTTCTGGCCATCACCAAATGCGACCTGCTGGATGCCGATGGAATGCGAAAACTAAAAAAACGCAAATTGCCGGATGTCCCTATTGTGTATATTTCATCGCATACAGGGCTAGGCATTAGTGAGTTAAAAGATGAAGTCTGGAAAGCGCTGCATAAACCCTACTTCTAAACAATGGATCACATTATTCAGTTTGACCGGCAGATATTTTTAATCATCAACGGGATGCACTCCCCGTTTTTAGATTTTCTGATGTTCTGGCTCAGCGATAAATTCATCTGGGTTCCGCTTTATGCTGTTTTGTTGTTTCTGATGATCCGGCAGAGCCCTGCACGCTGGTGGCTTATTCTTATTTCCATTGTTTTGCTGGTTACCATTACCGATCAGGTTTCGGTAAAAGTATTTAAAGATGTTTTTCTGCGCCTAAGGCCTTGTCATGAGCCTTTGCTTGATGGAATGGTTAGAATCTTAAATGAGCACTGTGGCGGTAAATATGGTTTTGTTTCTTCGCATGCCACAAACACTTTTGGTATGGCTGTTTTCAGTGGACTGATGCTTACGAAACGCTTTGGATGGGTGTTGCCGGCGTTGCTTGTCTGGGCAGGAATTATATCCTACAGCAGAATTTATCTGGGGGTGCATTATCCCGGCGATGTTTTGGTTGGTGGAGCCGTAGGTGCATTGCTCGGCTGGGTAGTTTTCAGGCTTTACAGGCTGGCAGATACAGGAGTGCTGGGTTAATCCTGATCATTCGCTCCTTTTGCTAACTTCGCTCCTTTAGCTTGGTTCACTTCAAAATATAAACAAGAAGACCTCACAAGTCGAAAGAAGACTTGTTAGGTCGATCAATTACTCGCTTCAGTCGCTCTGTTCACACCGTTCGCTTCAAAATAAAAACAAGAAGACCTCACAAGTTGAAAGAAAACTTGTTAGGTCAATTAATTACTCGCTTCATTCGCTCCGTTCGCTAACTTCGCTTCGTTCGCTTCGTTCGCTTTTCTATAAATCTCCCATTAATACCCAAAAGCTTTTGCAGAAATTGTGTCGGCTTTGATCCGCATTACCGCCACATTTGCAACTGAAGGGCCACTGTATTTATAGTCGTCGCGTTTGGTATATTGCCGCATAATGATATTCAGTATCCTGATTTTTTCATCAGCATCCTCAATAAACTCCAGTTTTCCCTGAATCAGCACACTTCTGTATTTCATTCCATAACTGCAGGCAACATCTTCCGATTGATTGTAAAGCTGATGGTCAGTGCTGAAGGATATACAAACATCAGGATTATTGCGCAAAATATCTATCTTTTTCCCGGCAGGGCCTGAATGAAGATAAACTGTCTGATCATCAAAACCAAAATTGAATGGCAGGGTGTAGGGTTTGTTTTCAAGGTCGATCATGCCAACGTTGCATACTTCACATGATCTTATAATGCGCTCAATTTCCTGGGGCAAGGTAATAAATCTGCTTTTCATATTCCTGGAATATTTGTCAGGATGCGAATATACAAAAGTCTTTTATGATGGAGGTAAAATCAGAAATTGTGTTTTTGGCTCTGTGATGAGAAAAATCTGCTTCCGGTTATCATTCTTCCGGATTATCAGCTTTATCCGAAGGAATTATTGAATTCATTACGGATGTTATTGAAGTCACTATAATGCTGAATACCAAAACCACATAAAACTTTGAAGCAGTAAATTCCGGAAATATAGCAGCAGCCAGATAAGTAAGAGCGATATTGAGTCCGAGCATCAGAAAACCAAAAACAATAAGGTTCATTGGTATTTTCAGCTTAAGCAGCATTCGCTTAGGTACAGTATTGGCAAAAGATATTAAGACTGAAGTGCCTAACCATGCTAAAAATGAAGCTGCAGTAATTCCGGGCAGAATATAAATTGCAGTCATTACAGCCAAAGTGGTAAGTAATAGTCTTATAGGGAATTTCATGGTTTATGTCCGGAATTATTTATTATTAACGAAAGTACAAATTATTCATTTACAAATTAATACTCAATGTCGTTTAGTCAGGAAATATTGTCTTCGATCATGCGCAGATGACAGGTATAATATTGAGCATCAGCGTCTAAAATATTTTTCTGCACATGCGGGACTCAGTGTGACATCCATTTGAAGTCTGCGTTGATTCTTTTTAAGACATTCACAATCAATTATTTACAATGTCATCCTCAGCGGTTTTGATAGCTATCGGAACGAAGGACAAAACGACAATCTGTCATTGGTAGCGATTTCGATAGTTATTGGAACGAAAGATAAAACGCTCAATTCAAAGAAACGACCTTGTATTAATACTCATAAAAATTAATTGAAAACAACAATTCAAAGGCAACTGACTGCAACTGAAACATGTAAATTGATCTTAATCCCACACTTATGGGGGTGCTTAAACCAAAGGCATGCAGGTCGGTCACAAGATCCAAGCCCGCAGATGTATATGTGTCAGGTGATTTGCCACCTGAAACTTTGCTAAAGTCGAAAAAGTAATTGGATCGGATTCTTTTAATGTAAAAGCTATGCAGAAAATTGTAGTCAGGATAAGCAAGCGGCATACGGTAACTGGCTCTGAAACTAAAAATATCATCGCCATTTGGTATATTGAAGTAGCCTCTGCTGATGTTGATCATATTCTGAAACTGATATTTTTGAGGTGAGGCATGTTGAAAGCCCGCATAAAAACCAATGGATTGGTTTCTGTAGAAGCCTGGTAAAAAAATGTTCGATTGAAGTGCAAAGATATTTCCTGCGTCAAGTGTGCCTCCGGCTGTATGTCTGAATCTCACATCGGCATTTATACCCACAGCAGGAGCAAGGTCTCGGTAGGCCTGTCTCTGGTACGAATAGGCAAAAGCCCTATAAGTGAGCACAGAGAACTGGCTTTCATTGAAATCGTGCGGGCTCTCTATATTTGATGAGTTTTTAATAAGGGCATAGGATGCTTCTCCAAAAAGTCCGCGGTTGTAAATGCCCTTCGACAGATTAAGACTTTGGCCAGCACTTAGCTCAATGGCGGTTTGCTGCCAGATAGTATTTTCGTTTTTTTCGGAGTCAAACACGGATCTTCTTCCACCAGAAAAACCTGCCCTGAGTTCAGGATAAAATCCTTTATAGATTATATCTGCCCTGAATCTTCCGGTTTGCTCAAAAAGGTCATAATCATAACCACCCACCAGAAACATTGTGGAGAGCAGGTTCTGACTCATAACTGAAAATCCCGGCCTGGCTGTTTCTCCGCCAATATCTACATAAACCGGCGCCCAGCTGTGTATCTTAAAGAGATTCGCAGCTTTTTTATATCTGTTAATGGTAAATGAACTATTCCCGGTTTTTACACGAGAGTGAATCTCCTCCTGCGAAAACATCTCTTCCATGCCCGGCCATTCATCAGGTGTCAACGGTTTGTAAGCTATAGGTGTGATGTCATCAAGGTTAAGTGATGCAATGCGGTTTCCATCGGAAGTATAATCATTGTAAATGAGGACATTGTCATAAACCATAGGGTTTGTTGCCCCAAACTTTGAGTTGGTCACAACCACGGTTTCGCCACCCAAAATATCAATCATGCATATCTGGCTTGTTTCACCGCTTGTGCCTGTGAAATAAACCTGATTTTCGCTAACAAATGGATCGCTTATTTCGGCAAAAGAAGGCACGGTGAGCGAATTAAAAGTGCCGTTGAGGGTATCAAGTTTCATGAAACTTTTTCCCTCTGTTCCTACGGTGATAAATATCAAAGCACTCCCATCATCAGTCCATGCAGGTGCATGTGGATGCAAGCCATCGGGAACGGGGAACTCTGATTGCGAACCATTGTTGTAAATAAAGATGTAAGCACTTGCATCTTTATTATATCCAACTGCAGCAAACGATCCGGTTTTTTTACCGGCCACGGGTGCAAAAAGTCTTCTTTTGAATGACATTCTTTCCGAAATACCACTGACCGGATCAAACATTACCACATCGGTGTAACTTACAGTTTGCCACCTGATGTGCGGACGGTACTCACTCCAGGCCATGATGCCGTTGTTCATGCTTATCAGCCGATCCATGACATAGCCGGTCTTTAGAAGTGTGGTTTCATTGCCTGATTGGTCAATCTTTACAATTTCGGGATTGAACACGAAAGAAGTTTTCAGGGCAACAACCGTTGAGTCGTTCAGCTTAAAAGGATGGTGATATTCGATAAAGTCTTTTTTAACTGCCGGTATCGGCCAAAATGCAGCTTTGGTAGATTCCGGTTTATTTCCTGCGATTAATTCTTCAACCGCTTCGTCATAAAGGCTTTCTTTATCCAGTCCACTGATTTTTTTCAGCCCCCGGTTAAAGGGAGTAAATGTAAGGGGGCTTCTTGCAACATGATTAAGTGCGGAGTTCCACAATTCTATCCCGTATTTTTTGCGTCCGTGGGCAACAATATAATAGCCGGTTGTGTAAATATCGGGTACATAATTCCGGTATGAACCCAGCGTAGCTTTTGCAAAACTGTAGGCTCCCTTTTCGTGCAACTGGGCTTTCATATCCGCTGAAAAGGAAGGCACCCTTCCCCGTCCGGATTTGCTCAGCAGTGTTTCGGTTAACACCGCATCACCTTCCAGAAACCAGGGAGGAATAAAAAGTCCGGTAAGTATAGCCGTAGCCTGTTCGCCAAGAAGGTATCCCAAGCCTTTGCCGAATCCCTGATTTAGCTTCGAAAGCTGAACAACATGACGATATTCGTGAAGCCCAAGCTGATGCATCCAGGGTTGTGCGTAATTTTTTTGAGGAGGAGTAGTGAGTGCCTCAATGCGCCGTGGTGCCCAGATTGCATATGCATTTGAAATGGCACTCTGGGGATGCAGCAGAACGGGTGTTTTAAGCGGTTGTGTGCGCAAACCCGATTTTACAGCCCCGGCATTGTGCTGAAATGACTGTGCAGCTTCAATGGCAAAAGAATCGAGATATGCAGGAAAAATAAACTGAAAGTCCGTAGTTTCTAGTGTGTTCCATTTTGTTGAAGCAGGAGCTTGCCCAATATCGTAGAATTGCCCTCTTGCATGAAAGCCGGATGCAAAAATCAGAAAAATGGCAAGCACAGATTTGAAATGTCTCACAGTATATGGTTTGATTTTTATTCTCAAACAAAAATATCTGACTTTTGTCTTGCTAAAGGTGCTTTTATGAATCAATTAATCCGGTAACAAAATAAGTCCATTCCGGCAGTGATGGAACATCAGCCACAATTTTCAGATTTTCTCCGGATACTGGATGCCTGAATTGAAGCATACGCGAATGTAAACATATTGATCCATCAGGGTTTGATCTTTTGGCTCCATATTTTAAATCACCCCTGATAAAACATCCTTTGGCAGACAATTGAGCCCTGATCTGGTGATGCCGGCCGGTAATCAGGTCAACTTCCAGTAAATGAAGTGATTTTGATGATGCAATCAATTTGTAATCGAGAATTGCAAGTTTAGCTTCCGGGCTTCCTGCGGTAACTATGTAGGATTTATTTTGTTTTTCGTTTTTTCTCAGATAATTTTCCAGCCTTCCTGATGCAGGTTCAGGTATTTTGTCAACAATTGCCCAATACGTTTTTTTAATTTCCCTGGCTTTCACCATTAAAGAAAGCCGGGTCAGGGCTTTTGAAGTGCGGGCAAGTATCACAGCGCCACTCACCGGCCTGTCGATTCTGTGCACCAGACCAAGAAAGACTTCTCCGGGTTTATTGTACTTTTCTTTCAGGTAGGCTTTAAGTATGTCGGTGAGTGCAAGGTCACCGGTTTTGTCTCCCTGCACAATGTCGCCTGTGCGTTTATTAACAACCAGAATGTGGTTATCTTCAAACAGGATTTCAGGAAGACCGGACATAAATCAGTAAAATTTAGTACTGTTCGCGTTCGTTGGGGAAATCAACCGATTTCACATCTTTAATATATGACCTCACCGAACCTTGAATCTCTTCGCTTAGGTTGTGATATCGCCTCAGAAAACGGGGAGAAAACTCCTGAGTTATGCCAAGCATATCATGAAGTACAAGCACCTGCCCATCAACATCGGGGCCTGCTCCGATACCAATAATCGGTATTTTAATTTCGCTGGAAACTTTTGCAGCAAGTTTTGCAGGAATTTTTTCCAGAACTATTCCGAAACAGCCGGCTTTCTCCAGGATGTGTGCATCTTCAACCAGTTTCTGAGCTTCATTTTCTTCGGTTGCTCTAACCACGTAAGTGCCAAACTTATGGATGGATTGTGGTGTGAGACCAAGATGACCCATAATGGGTATGCCAGCCGATAATATCCGGTCAACGGATTCAAGAATTTCCCGTCCACCTTCCAGTTTTACAGCATCAGCACCAGATTCTTTCATAATCCTTATCGCCGAACTTAAAGCTTCCTTTGAGTTGCCCTGATAGGTTCCGAATGGCATATCCGCTATCACCAGCGCTCTTTTAACAGCCCTTACCACCGAAGTAGCATGGTAGATCATTTCGTTTAAAGTGATGGGCAGTGTTGATGTGTGACCTGCCATAACATTGGATGCAGAATCACCAACAAGTATAACGTCAATCCCTGCCTTGTCTAGAAGCCGGGCCATGGAATAATCGTATGCAGTCAGCATAGCGATTTTTTCATTTTTCAACTTCATCTCCTGAAGCACATGTGTGGTTACTTTCATCACATTGGCAAACTTCGAAATACTTGGCTCAATCATAAGTTTGTTTTTTAGTTGGTTAATACAACTGCCTGGTCAAAACCGCATATGCGGGACTCAAAGCTGCAAAGCTACGAAAGAAATCAATCGGCCTGCCTGACCGGCAATTAATGACTTTTTGTGCAGGATAAAAGTCATCTTTTTTTTTGATTTATGAAATACCAATCCTTTGTTAATTTTGAAGCCGGAATTTATCTAAATTTGTCAATTGATAATATCATTGCACTCTACTCGTTAGAATTTACTGCCAAATCCTTTTAAAATGAAGAGAATATCTCTGCTTTTGCTACTACTGTCTTTCTTTCCTTTTGTTTTCCAATCCTGTGAAACTGATTTTGATGTTACTGCTCCCTGGCAGGATATTACGGTTGTTTATGGCTTGATAAGTCAGAATGACAGTGTCCATTACATAAAGATCAACAAAGCGTTTCTGGGCGCGGGCAATGCCCTTGAATATGCACAGAATCCTGATTCAAGTTCCTATGGAGGAAATCTTGAGGTCGTTCTTAAAGAATCAAGCAATGGAAACGTAATCAGAACTTTAACCTTTGATACTACATCGATTTATAACAAAGAGCCAGGTGTTTTTTATGCACCTCATCAGGTGGTTTATAAATCTGCATTTAAAGTTCCAGCTGATTATTCGTCAAGGGAACTGGTGTATAACCTCGAAATCAGAAATAAATTAACCGGGAAGTTAATTACTGCGAAAACACCGCTTGTTTATAATTTTGCAGTTGAAACTCCGCGGCCGGGTCAGCCAGTTATCAATTTTGCCACCGAAGGTGCCTTGCAACGCGTTAAGTGGACATCAGCAAAAAACGGAAAGCGGTATAATGTTGCTGTAAGGTTTTGGTTTGATGAAATCAGAGGTGCAGCCAAAGATACCATACCCCGCTATATTGACTGGAATTTCAACTCAGTCAAATCAAATTCGCTGCAAGGCGGAGAATCAATGGAAATTCCGTATTCACCTTCAAGTTTTTTCAGCATTTGTAAAAGTCTGATTCCCCACAAGGAGGGCAGTGAAATCAGTGAGAGCAGCGTAGTTTCCCGACTGGTAAATCGAGTGGAATTTCTTTTTTCAGTAGCCGGAGATGAATTGAATACTTACATGGAAGTCAATGAGCCTTCTTCAGGAATTGTTCAGGATAAACCCGATTATACAAATATCGAAAACGGGATTGGACTATTCTCCTGCCGCTTTGTTAGAACCACTGAAACTCCACAGGTTAAAATGAGACTCAGCCCGTTTACCGAAGAGCGCCTGATAAGTGAAAATATAAAGTTCATTAAGAAAATCGGGAATTAGATTGTAAATAAATTCCTGACGAAATGTCATAACTCTTTGTCAGAAAATAATAAAATGGTCAGGCTTGATTGCCTGGCCATTTGTATTTTATAAAAAACAGATAATCAATCTGTTACATCGATGAATTGTTCGATTATAAACCTTGCCTTATGAACAGGATCAACTTGGCACAATACTTGACAAATGGGCTAAAACAATAAGAAATTTCAAATTTTCAGAAAATATGGGTAAAATAATAGGAATCGATCTGGGTACCACCAATTCATGCGTATCCGTTATGGAAGGTAACGAACCTGTGGTAATCCCAAACAGCGAAGGCCGTCGTACCACTCCTTCAATTGTTGCGTTTATCGATAATGGTGAACGCAAAGTTGGTGATCCTGCAAAACGTCAGGCAATTACCAATCCTGAACGTACAGTGTCTTCCATCAAGCGTTTCATGGGCGAAACTTTCGACCGGGTAACCAAAGAAATTGGTCGCGTGCCTTACAAAGTTGTAAAAGGCGACAATAACACTCCAAGGGTTCAAATAGATGATCGCACCTATACTCCTCAGGAAATTTCGGCAATGGTTCTTCAGAAAATGAAGAAAACTGCCGAAGATTATCTCGGACAAACTATTACAGAGGCTGTAATTACCGTTCCTGCCTATTTTAGTGACTCACAGCGTCAGGCAACCAAGGAAGCCGGAGAAATTGCCGGACTTACAGTTAAAAGAATCATCAACGAGCCAACAGCTGCTGCGCTTGCCTATGGTCTTGATAAAAAGGGCAGAGACATCAAAGTTGCAGTTTTCGATCTTGGTGGTGGTACTTTTGATATCTCAATTCTTGAGTTGGGAGAAGGTGTTTTTGAAGTTAAATCAACAAATGGTGATACCCATTTAGGTGGTGACGACTTTGACCACAGCATCATTGACTGGCTTGCCGATGAATTTAAAAAGGATGAAGGCATCGATCTGCGTAAAGATCCTATGGCATTGCAACGTTTGAAAGAAGCTGCAGAAAAAGCCAAAATTGAACTTTCGAGCTCTACATCAACTGAAATCAATCTGCCTTATATTATGCCGGTTGATGGTATTCCGAAACACCTTGTTCGCACTTTGAGCCGTGCAAAATTTGAGCAACTCAATGATAAACTGATCCGTTCAACCATTGAACCTTGCCGTCAGGCGATGAAAGATGCCGGATTGTCAACTTCAGATATTGATGAAGTTATTCTGGTAGGTGGTTCAACAAGAATCCCGGCCATTCAGAAAATCGTTGAAGAATTCTTCGGTAGAACTCCTTCAAAAGGAGTGAATCCTGACGAAGTTGTTGCGATTGGTGCTGCCATTCAGGGTGGTGTTCTTACAGGAGAAATAAAAGATGTGCTTTTGCTCGATGTTACACCGCTCTCTTTAGGTATCGAAACCTTAGGGGGTGTTTTGACAAGACTTATCGAATCAAATACAACCATTCCTACAAAAAAATCAGAAACCTTCTCAACAGCCAGCGATAGTCAGCCATCGGTTGAAATTCATATCCTGCAAGGGGAGAGGCCTATGGCTCGCGACAACAAGAGTATCGGACGTTTCCATCTTGATGGAATCCCACCGGCACCTCGCGGAGTTCCACAGATTGAAGTTACATTTGATATCGACGCAAATGGTATCCTTCATGTTTCTGCAAAGGATAAAGGAACCGGTAAATCGCAGCAAATCAGAATCGAAGCATCGTCAGGATTATCAGAAGAAGAAATCAGGAAGATGAAGGATGAAGCTGCTGCCAATGCTGAAACCGATCGCAAAGCCAAAGAAGAGGTTGATAAAGTTAACAGTGCCGATACCATGATCTTCCAGACTGAAAAACAGCTGAAAGAATACGGTGACAAGCTGCCCGGAGATAAAAAAGCGCCCATCGAAAAAGCACTTGCTGATTTGAAAGAAGCTCACAAAAACCGCGATGTTGCAGCCATAGATGCTTCATTGGCAGCCCTGAACACAGCATGGACTGCTGCCAGCGAAGAGATGTATAAAAACACACAGGATCCCGGTCAGCAACCTCAGGGCGAGAATGCATCAGCACCTAACGAAGGCGGACCATCAGGAAATCCTGATCAGGAAGTGACTGATGTGGATTTCGAAGAAGTTAAGTAATTCTTCAATTCCAGATTGTTTCTGCACGAAATTTGCAGCAAAAAGGCGGGTTTTCCCGCCTTTTTGCGTTTCTGATTTTTTCTGATTTCTGATTTTTCAGTAAAAAGGTAGTTTGGCAATAAAGGGAAACAGAATTCAGGAATAAGCCTGTTTTTTGTACCTTTATCCTGACTCAACAAAACTCCTGTTGTAACAATATGATCTTCTGATACCATGAAAAAATATTTCATTTCCATATTGATTCTTCTGCTTATTGCTCAGAATCATTTTGCTATAGGCCAGAGCAACAGGCCATTGAGAATGGAAATTCCTGTTAAAGACGACACAGAAATTTACAAGGTAGTGCCCTGCGATGTGCACGGTTTAATGATTGTGTATCTCAGCTCTGAACTTGACGAGGAAGGAAATATGATGTGGGTTACAGCGATGCTCGACAAGGAATTAAAAGAGATATGGCGACGACCGGTTGCCCTGCCCAAAGGGTTTAACCTGCAGGATGCATTGTATAGCAACAAGCACCTTATTTTATTCTATCATTCTCCCAAAGGTGCTACTGACAGTAATTTCAGGATAATTGATATGGATGTTACTTCCGGAGAGTTTAAAAGCCTTTCCTATTCAGTGCCTGAGCGCTCCGGCATGGCTTATTTCAGCATAGGTAACGAATTTGCACTGGCTGGTATTAATATCCGGAATGATGAATCACTGATTCTTGCTTACCGGTTTAGCAATCAGCAAATTTCAGTTATAAACCCGGGAGTAGCTGGCAGTGTGGTTATTGTTTCCATAAATATAGATAAGCCTTCCGGAGTAATATCATCACTTATCCGTACCTCCGGTTCGGCGCGAAAAAGAAATTTCTTTCTGGTTAAAGCAGATGTTAACGGGAATATAATTGCAAATATCCAGCTTAGTAAGTTTGACGATAGCAGGATGATCAACACTGCATTTTCATACCGGGTTGATAACAATACTGATCTTATCATAGGTTCATATGGCCGAAGCAGCCGTACCCGGAATATTGAAGGAATGGAAACAATAGGAGTTGCATCGACCGGTTTCTTTTCAATCCTTATCAAGGACAATCAGGAATCAAACTCAAATTTTTACGAATTTACTGATTTTGAGAACTTTTTTCGTTATTTAAGGCGTCCTTCCGATCTTAGTACACGTCGAAGTTCAAACCGCATTGAGAAGGGGCGTGAGTATTCTTCCAACCATGATCTGATGGCGCATGAAGTCTTTAAATGGAAGGATCAGTTTGTTTTTATGGCCGAAGCATATTTCCCTGAATACAGGACAGTTACCACCATGGTTTATGATTATTATGGTCGTCCTTACCCTTCTACATACTCGGTTTTTGAAGGATTCAGGTATCTGACTACATTTATAGCAGGTTTTGATATTAACGGCAATTTATTGTGGAATAATGATCTTGAATTGCGAAATATCCTTTCACAAAACCTGAAGCGCAGGGTTCTTGCCTGGGATGAACCTGAAGGTTTGGTTTTGGCATATGCCGCAGATGGGAAAATTGTATCTAAATTGATCGACGGAGGTTCTACCATCGAAGCGGTTTCTCAGTCTGATATAGCCCCGCTGAGTCCACGCGACAGGGTTTTTAATGACTCAAACAGCAATATCGAGCCCTGGTACAATAATTACTTCATTGTATATGGATACCAGAACATCCGCAACAGCTATGTGAGCGGACGAAGCAACAAAAATGTGTTCTATATCAGTAAACTGGCGTATTATTAATAGAAGAGTATCTGAAATAAGGCCTCATATTGCTTTCTTTACTTTTGATCTTTTGTCCTACGATTCGATAGCTATCGGAGCCGCTCCCAATGGCAGTTTAGAATTCAACCAAATGCTGATCAAAATAAAAATCAACCTTAAGCACTCTTATTAACCTTAGTAATAAAACTGACCCCAACGATTTCTGAACCCTGCCTGCCGGAGTGGCACGCAGGCAGGCTTATTTCTTCTTCTGAACCTTATAAGGCAAAACACTTTTTAATACAAGGAAAAGTAAGTTTGGGAAGAAATATTAAGGTTGGAGGTGTGTTGGGTTGCCTGTTACTAAGGTTTGGAAGATAAAAAAGCCTGCCTGTGTGCCTCAGTCAGACAGGGTTGGCCCTGCTCACAATCGTATTAAAGATAATCAATGTTGCTAAAAAACGAATGTCACACTGAGTCCTGCACGTCGGGAAAGTGTTTCTAATGCTGATAATCAGTATAATACCTGTTATTTTCGCATTATGTACAATCATTTTTTGAGTTTCAACTACCAATGACATACAATATAAATTATTTGGCTGTCTTCCAATAACAATGAATTTCTCCCCTTAATAACACGACATTGACTTGCGATTGATTATCAATGAAATGATCAGGCAGTTTGTTGGAAAATATTTTGCATAAAAAAAGGCTGGTCAGAGACCAGCCTTTTTTATCTGAAATCAGATTAAATTATTTAACCAGGTTAGCAAATTCAGGGTTAGCAAAGAATTTGATAAACTCGCGGTCTTCAGCAGCAGTTGCTTTCAGCGAAGGATCTTTCTCAATTGCTTTGGCAAGATTCTCTGTCAGCATCTTAACATCATTACTACGGGCACCGGCAACAGCCAGCAGGTAGTAGTTATGTCCTGATTCAGGAGCACATTTCAGTGAAGTAGTAGCTTCGCTGTATTTGCCAGTCAGTATCTGAGCAAGAGCTACATTGCTGTTGCACTTTTTATCACCCATCAAGCCAAGAGCTGAATCATATTTGCCGCCAGCAAGCTGAGTAATACCAAGGTTGTAATTAACATCAGCACCAAGTGTTTTGGCTTTGTTGTATTGAACGGCAGCACCTTTGTAATCAGCTTTTTTCGAAGCAAGAGCTCCAAGATTGTTGACAACGGCTTTATTGTTAGGCTCAAGTTGATCGGCTTTATTCAGGTGTGAAGCAGCCTCACCAAGTTGATTTCCTTCGAGTTCAATTACAGCGGCATTGTTGAAGCCTCTCCAATCGTTGGCAAATTGTGTGGTTGCATTCTTGTAAATGCGCAGTTTGGTTTCATTGTCATTGGTAAGAGTTGCAGCGTAAAGCAATTCTTTGTCATTGAGTTTTGAAGGATCGCTGGTAGCAAGAGTTGCAATTTCTTCGTCAGTTTTCTTAGGCTCGAAGCAATTAACTGCAATAACAGCCCTACGGAGCGGAGGAAGAACATCTTCTTCAATTTCTCTGTAAACAAGACTCATGTTGCGGATTTCCTGCTCGCGTTTTGAAACATCAGGCTGTGAGTTAACAACGTTCATAATGATACGTTTGTCACCGATATTCGAAGCTTCAACTGCTTTCATGAAACCGTTCCAGTCTTCACCGTTAGCATAGGTATTGAATTTCAGTGAAGTTTCAGGATTTTCGATTACGAAAGGAGCTTTTTTATCTTTGGCCATTTTCTTGATCATATCAAGCAAATGTTTTTTGCCAGCCTGAGCACGACGCTCTGAAAGTCCCTGATTGAAACTCTCTTCACCTTCTGGAGAAGCCCATGCATTGATATCAATGTCGCGGATTGAATATCCCATTTTAATGAAAGCAGCCAGATCATCAAGTTGTTTCTGCACCTGGTTGTTCCTGTTTAAAGGAAGGTTCCAGTTAAGATTATGCATATTAACAGCGAAATAGATGGTAGCTTCTTTAGAAATGATGGTTTCTTTTTCGTATCCGTGATCAGCGAGGATAAGAGTTTCGTCGTGCGTAATACGCATGTCGGTAACGATTACTCCATCAGCCAGTTTACGCTCAGGAAGGTCGATTACTTTGTATTTGGCGCCGATTTCTTCAGGAGTTGCATTTCTTGAAACGGGTTCTTTAGGTTCGTAAAGTTTTGGAGAAACAACGAGTTCAGAAACATTCATACCTGGCTCGTAAGGAATGCAATCAACATATGTGTATGTTCCGCCATTTTTGTAATTGATTACAATACCATCTCCATTGACATCTTCGCCCTGGAAGTTAACTGCCTTTAGTTTGCGTGAAGTTCCGGCATACTTTAATTCAGGCTGGAAGTTCATTGCAGCTTTCTTGGCAAAATATTTCTCAGGGAAAACTACTTTTACATTTACGCAAACAGTATCACCAACTTTAACAAGTGGATCAGGTGTGGTTTCATATTTAACCAAACCATAGTTCTTTTCCATGGATTTCAGGTTGGCACTTGGTTTGAACTTGTAAGTTACACCAAGCATCAATGATGAATAAGCATCATTGCCATCGCCGCTTTCAAGTAAATCCAAATCATCCTGGAACATTGTCCGCAGGTTGTATTCTAAATTGAGATCCCATTTTTCGGCTAACCGGAAGTTAAGTCCCAAACCTGCTGGAATGGTAATGTTGCTTATAGGTTCCTGAGGCCATGCTTCACTTGCGTCTGGTCCGTTGCGATCAAGAACTACCCAATCGCTGTGGCGATACAATACCGTTGAATAATTGGTCAATGCAGCACCGGCAAACGCATACATATTCAGAAAGCGTTCCGGTTTATAACCAAATATTAAATTGGTAAGGCTGGCTGTCAAATGTAATTGACCATCCCAAACGCTGGACGACATTCTAAGGTCTGCCTCTTCACGGGTACTAATTACCCAACCGTTATTGAATACTCCCCTTACTCCGATAACAGGACTAAACTGATAGCCAGCTCCGAAGCCATAGAAAAGATTCACTCTTTCATTGTGATAGTTGAATTTGTTGACGTCCCCGAAAAATTGGGAAACTCCTCCACTAGCCTGTAGGAAGAAGTGTTTGTCGAATGATGATTTCTTCTCACTTTTTTCTGTGCCTTCTTCCTGGCCAAACACCAATACAGGTGCTAAACCCAACATCAGGATGAGCATCATCACAAATGATTTGTAATTTACTTTTTTCATAACGGTCATAATTAAATTGATTTCAGTTTGTTGTTTCTTGGTTCAGGTCTCTCAAAGTTTGCGCAAATATAGGGCAGATTCTGAAGTTTTCAAAAAATTTGACTATAATTTGTGCAAAACATAGCAAAGAATGCATTTTTTTGCGTTTAAGCGCCAAATTACTGGTCTTACAAAGAACAAAGGTAGCGTGAAAAGGTTTAGAGTTGTTAACCTTTTTTACTATAAATGTTAAACTAAATTCAATAAATAACATTTAATCGAAATTATTGCTTTTTTGACTGTACATTAAAGGGGAATTTGCTTAAGCCGATTTATTTTTACTAATTGACGTATCTGTTTATTTTAATTATTCTGAACCCAATCACCATTCAAAGCATTTTACTATATGCTTTTTTGAAGAAAAATTTGCTAAAAAGTTAAACGACAGATAGTTATGCTTGATTATTTTATATTTTCATGAAGCGAAAATTATCAGACAGATTTTTGCTCAATGGAATATTTCTTGAAAATTTCCCAGATTAGTATCCCTGCAGAAACAGAGACATTTAACGAATGTTTTGTTCCTGTCTGAGGAATTTCAATGCAATAATCGCAGAGATTCATCACTTCATCTTCAACACCCATTACTTCATTTCCAAATATCAGTGCATATTTTAATCCTGCTACTGGCTTAAATTCTTCGGGCGTAATGCTTCCGACAGCTTGCTCGGCAGCAATAATAATGTATCCCTGGGATTTTAATTCTTTAATTGCTTCAACTGTTAATTCATGATATTTCCAACTAACCGATTCCGTAGCTCCAAGGGCCGTTTTTTGTATTTCCCTGTTTGGGGGTGTGGCAGTAATTCCGCAGAGTAATATACCATCAACCCTGAATGCATCTGCTGTCCGGAAAACCGATCCGGTATTGTGCTGGCTCCGGATATTGTCGAGCACCACCACCAAAGGTAATTTTTCTGACTCTTTGAACTCTTCGATAGAGATTCGGTTCAGTTCCGACATTGAACGTTTTAGCATGTAAGTATAGATTTAAATGTGTTGCAAAGGTAGGCTGTTTAAAAATTTCCGGGAAACAACCGGCATGTTTAATTCAAACTACCTATTTTTGTTTTCAAAAAAAACAGGATTTTGACAAAAGATACAACAAGTAAAATTGCGGAAACACCCTTGATGAAACAGTATAATGCCATCAAGGCTAAATATCCCGATGCACTGTTACTTTTCAGGGTTGGCGATTTTTATGAGACTTTCGGAGAAGATGCCATCAAAGCTTCTGCAATTTTGGGAATTGTTTTAACCCGACGTGCCAATGGTTCTGCTTCCTATGTTGAATTGGCCGGATTTCCGCATCATTCTCTTGACACCTATCTTCCCAAACTTGTAAGAGCTGGCCATAGGGTTGCCATATGCGATCAGCTTGAAGATCCCAAACTTACCAAAACCATTGTAAAACGCGGCGTCACCGAACTTGTTACACCCGGCGTCTCATATAACGATAAGGTTCTGGAGAATAAACAGAACAATTTTTTAGCAAGCATTCACCTTCAGCCAAAATCCAGTGGCGTTGCATTTCTGGATATTTCAACTGGCGAATTTTTTATTGCTGAAGGAAACAATGACTACATCGATAAACTTCTCCAGACTTTCAGGCCCAGCGAAGTTATTATCCAAAAATCGCTTCGAAGGGAGTTTTCTGCACTTTTTGGTGACAAATTTTACATAAATACTTTCGAAGACTGGGTGTTCACAAATGATTTTGGCAACGATTTGCTGTTGAGACATTTTGGCACCAAATCGCTGAAGGGTTTTGGTTTGGATGATATGCAATCCGGAATTATTGCAGCAGGCGCTGCTTTGCACTATCTGGCAGAAACACAGCATGATAAGGTTGGGCATATTTGCCGTTTATCGCGTGTTGAGGAAGATCACTACGTCTGGCTTGATAAGTTTACCGTCCGCAATCTCGAAATTTTAAATTCGCCAAACGACGAAGCAACTACTTTGCTTAAAGTGCTTGATCAAACGGTTTCGCCAATGGGAAGCCGGTTGATGCGCCGGTGGTTGGTGCTTCCCCTCAAAGATAAACAGCCTGTTGTTGAGAGGCATGATGTGGTGGAGTATTTCCTTAATAATCAAAGTATTGCTGATAGTATTGTTGCACAGATAAAGGCCATGGGCGATCTGGAGCGCATCATTTCAAAAGTTGCTGTTGCAAGAATTAATCCACGTGAAGTCATTCAACTGAGGCGGGCCCTGCTTGCACTTGAGCCCGTGAAATCGCATTGTGCGGCTTCACCGGTTCCTTCACTTCAACTTATGGCAGATCAGATTAATTTGTGCAGCCTTATGGCCGATAAAATCGGGAGAGAACTGAATTCTGAGCCTCCCGTTGCAGTGAACAAGGGAAATGTGATCGCGGTCGGGATTTCTGCTGAACTGGATGAACTTCGTGAATTGTCTCATTCTGGGAAAAATTATCTGGCAAGACTTCAGCAGCGTGAATCAGAACGAACCGGCATTCCTTCGCTGAAGGTTGCATTCAATAATGTTTTCGGGTATTATCTTGAAGTAACCAATACACATAAGGACAAAGTGCCCCCGGAATGGGAGAGACGCCAGACACTTGTTAACTCCGAGAGATACATTACTCCTGAACTTAAAGAGTATGAATCAAAGATTCTCAATGCTGAAGAACGAATTCTTGCGCTTGAAACAAATCTTTACAACGATTTGATTTACAGTCTGGTTGACTATATTGAACCGATTCAGATAAATTCAAGGATTATTGCAAAACTTGATTGCCTCTTATCGTTTGCGGTAGTTTCATTGAGCAATTCCTATGCAAGGCCATCGATTAACGAAGGTTTTGAATTGAATATCAAGGATGGAAGACATCCGGTAATTGAGAAACATCTTCCGGTAGGGGAGAAATACGTGGCCAATGATGTTTTGCTTGATGATGTCAATCAGCAGATCATCATCATAACAGGTCCGAATATGTCGGGAAAATCCGCATTGTTAAGGCAAACTGCTTTGATTGTGCTGATGGCTCAGGTGGGCTGCTATGTTCCCGCAGCCAGCGCCGAAATTGGATTGGTTGACAAAATTTTCACCAGGGTAGGAGCTTCAGATAATATATCATCGGGCGAATCAACCTTTATGGTGGAGATGAACGAAACAGCCAGCATTTTGAACAACATCTCAAACCGCAGCCTTATTTTGCTCGATGAAATCGGACGTGGCACCAGCACTTATGATGGAATCAGCATAGCCTGGGCAATTGCGGAATACCTTCACGAACATCCGCTTTTCAAGGCAAAGGTTCTGTTTGCAACACATTATCACGAGCTCAACGAAATGGCTTCCAGCCTGAGCCGGATCAAAAATTACCACATTTCAGTAAAGGAGGCTGGCAAAAGAGTGATTTTTATGCGCAAGCTCGAACCCGGAGGCAGTGAGCATAGTTTCGGGATTCACGTTGCCAGAATGGCAGGAATGCCTCAAACAGTGCTGGAAAGAGCAAATCAGTTGCTGGCAGTTCTTGAAAAATCGCATGGAGGAGGTCAGCTGCAGGGATCTTCATCACGAAAAAAGGCGAAAACAACCGGCGATCCTTACCAATTGAGTTTTATCCAGCTGAATGATCCATTGCTTGAGCAGATCAGAGAGGACATCCTCGACACTGATATTAATACACTTACGCCGGTTGAAGCCTTGATGAAGCTGAATGAAATAAAAAATCTTTTAAAAAAATCCTGATTTTGTTTGCAGGTTAGAAAAGTGATTGTATATTTGCAGCCGCTAAAGCGATAAGCGAAAGTAGCTCAGTTGGTAGAGCATGACCTTGCCAAGGTCAGGGTCGCGGGTTCGAGTCCCGTCTTTCGCTCGAACCCCGGTTAAACGGGGTTTTTTTTATCATATAATGGATGCCCGAGTGGTGGAATGGTAGACACGAAGGACTTAAAATCCTTTGGCCATCGCGGCCGTGCCGGTTCGAGTCCGGCCTCGGGTACAATGTTAATTAATTAATCGCCTTTAAGTCAGTTACTTAAAGGCGATTTTTTTTTATTCTTAGGATGTTGATTCGGATGAAACATGATTAAGATCTCAAAAATTCAATAAAATCTTCCCTGTTCGTATTGAGGTTTCGAAGGATTTGTTTGATTATAAACTCAGGAACTGGATCAACATGTGTCTGGATTACTATTGGGCGCAAAAGACCACTGCAACCCCATGTTTCATGGCCACCTTTAGTCCTGTAAACCTTTAATCCCTTCCAGGTGAGGTAATCCCTTATTGTTTTTAGTGGAATATTTCTTAAGTGACCAGCTCCCATTCAAAGAGTATTTATGCCGGGATGCAGAGTGATTCATCAACCTTCCGGTATGGATAGTTGTCAAAAATATTCTTAAAATTCTCATTATCCTCCAGGAGTTGTGAAATTGGCGGAGGTATCATAGGTCTGCTTTTACTTTTTATTTTCCAGCCCATGTTTGTAAGAACTTGATGAAGTGTCCTCTTATTAGTGGTGAATTTCAGAAATTCAGCAAAAGCCAACTCAAAAGAACGCTTTGCTTCAGTTTCATCATATCCATATCCACTCACATCAAGTGCCGGGCAATACATAATATGTGTGCCGTCTTCTTCAAAAAATATCATGGGGAGCTTTACTTCTACAGTATGCTCAGGGCTTTTCCAGGTGCCTTCAAAGGATAGATTGGTTGTTCCCATAAGGATCCATTGGTTTGGTGCGCAAAACTATACTTAAACATTCATTTATGCAACAATGTTTTAATAATAAATCACAATTATTGCAAAATGTAACTTAATTACTGCAAGTTGCGTGCCGGGAAAGTTGGGTTGATTTAAATTAGCTTACATTTGAAACGAGAATAAAATGTCATCTTTAAAATAAAGAAACATTACACTAGAGCTATATCTATAAACCCACTGCTCTGTGATATTATCCTGGCTAACATCATAATTTTTACTTGTTGGTTTCCCTATAGATAATATACATTCTGATTTTGTCATTCCAGTCTCTATTTTTCCGGATTGAATTTTTTCCCAAACACTATCGCTAATTTCTGGATATTTTTCTTTTGGGTTATCAAATGAAAATAAATTTGGGAAACAGTTGTATTCATCTAATGCGGAAAAGTCACTCATTTTCATAAAATAATCAATCCCGTCTGTTGATTGAAATATAACCTTAATTGGTGTTATAATATCTGATGTTGCGCCAATGTTCTTTATTGTGACAGGGTAAAACTTTTTCATAAATTTTAATCCTGATTCATTTTCCCATAATTGCGAATTAATAAAAAGGGTTTTACCAATCAATAGGCTTTTAGCTTTATCTATATTGTCGACACTAACTAGATTATCAATCTTTGGCCTGTAATTTTCCTTGATCAAATTATCTTTAGAATCGTATAACTCATATTCAAATAATTGATTATTAATATTAAAAACTACGTAAGTTCTAGTGCACCTGCCTTTGGGACATGAAACGTTTCTTTCTTCAACTTTTTCTAGTGTAATCACTTTCCATGCATTATCTAAAATATTCGGCTTTTTGCTATCAAAACAATTGCTTTTTCTGTATGGACAAAGGTTCAATACTTCAAAACTGGAAGTGTATTTATTACTAACTACAACAAATCGTGCACCTGGATTCAACTCTACGATATGTTGATTTTTAAAATTATCTAAAATAAACTGACGTTCTTTTGTTTGTATTTCAACTGCCTCATCCTTACTCGAAGTAACATTATAATCTTGAGATAAGGCTACAAGGTGTATTAGGGTTAAAATTACCGCGAAAACGTTTTTCATAAGAATAAATTTTTAGGTTAGACATTCAAAAGTAATCATTTCTCCGGTACACCACTTTCATCCTGCAATACGATCGTGGTTCGTACCTGGTTGATGTTTGTTCTCAAGAAGTTTTTCAATATTCCTGGCATGGATCAATGCCGCATCACTCAACTTCGATATGGCCTCCTGTTGGCTCTGGATGATCTCCAGAGCCTTATCAATTGTTTCTTTCCAAGTTAGACTCTTTTCGGGTAAACTTTCTTCATTACTTTTTGCTTCAGGTTCTTCAGATTCAGATGAATCATCCTCAAGCTGTAAATGGTTCCCGCCAAAGATTTGCTCATTTTCGTTATTAAAATCAAACATTTCTCCTTTGCCAGTTAATAGCCAATTCAAACGAATTGTTTCATACTTATTCAGAACATTTAGTGCAAAGTGCATATTTATTGGCCTTCCATAATTTAAAATATTATAGACAGTCTGACCGCTTTCATATCCTATGCTTTTGGCAAATGCATTGCCTGATAAGCCAGAATACTCAATGAGTTTTTTAAGTCTTTCCGAATCAGTTAGGGCTTTACCCATTTAACCAAAGTGTTTGATGTTAATAAAAAACTTAGAAAAAAAATCAAACATAATGTTTGAAAACAAACAAAATGTATTATATTTGCAACATGTTTAACCCTCAAAAACGGCAAAAATGAAAAAAACTTTTGTTTACGACCAGGAAGGTCGTGTTGTTGAAGAAACAACGGAACAGTCTGAATATGATATCCGCATGCAGTTGCTCGATATGACGAAAACAGCTAATGGGTTAATATCACCGCAGACAGCCTTTGAAGCAGAGCATTATGTTCTCACAGGCAAGCTTATGCCTTATTTACAGCTGAAAAAGGCAAGAGAATCATCCGAAGCTCGCGATTAGGGCCGGGGTTGTAAGCGAATACGCCAAGCTCAGCCTTATAAATCGGGATATAGTCTTCCTTTTTGATGTTTGGAAGGATGGCTGATTCTCCAAGAAAGGTATACGTGGTAGTGTCATCATGCTTCAGCCATACAGCATCTCCTGGGCTTAAATCTTCTTTTTTCATCGTTCTTTGATTTATTGGTCCTTGTTAGGTTTAAAGTCTTCGGTAAATTTTAGTAGCCGGTCGGTAAGCTTTGAGATAGTTTCCTGTTGCATCAGGATTATATCATAGAGCTTTCCGGACTCCACTGTTTCCTCCCGGGCAGGGGCTTGATCTGCTTTAAGCATTTCGCCTTCGCCGGTAAGTAGCCAGTCAAATCGAATATTGTTGTAATGTGTTGTAATTTCTCTGGCCAGATCTGAGCTTATACCATTTCTATTTTTTAAAATGTTGTAAACTCTATCACCTCTCTTGTGTCCAAGAGAAAGTGAAAACTGAAGCGGATTAAGCTTTAGGTATTCAATCAGCTTGTTAAGACGTTCACTATCAGTCATTACAAAAAAAAGTTAAAATAGTTCAAAAAAAATACAACAAAACTTGACAAATGTCAAAACAATGTTGTATATTTGCGACATCATTTCACCGATAGAGCAAATACGACAATGCAAATTTTTGACACTATTCCTTCCAGGGACCTGATTAAGGCAGAAGCCTTAAGGGTCGCACAACCATTTCACCCATCCGATCCGGATAGGTTCACTCTGCCAGATGTGATACTTGAGTTCCTGGCATTGGCCAGTGATCCCCTTGATTATTCAAGAAGACTTCATGCAGCACATCACAGTCACAAATGCCATGCTGATAAAGGTGACTTCGCAGAAACCGACTTCATCAGCACAATGAATGCAACCTACAAATTCCTGACAAAGGAATAACGTTTCAAAAATAGAACAAAGTTTTATAAAAAGCAATACCAAATTTTCAGTACATGAAACTCAAACCTGAAATCATCGAAAGAATAAACGGGAGGTCCGATGTGAAAAGAGACCTGCTAAAAGAGATGAAGATCTCCCGGGGATCTTTGTGGAGGTTTTTGAAAGATAACATTTCAAACGGACCTCTGACAACTTACAAAGCTCTCCTGATTATTTCCAATGCCCTGGCCATAACACCAGAGGAGGCTTTGATTGATGAACCTGTTCAAGAGGAGGTCTTATGAATCAGTCCCTCACAGCGATTAACTGCATTGAGTACTTCGAGAAAGACGGACGTTTCTATGCCTTAACTGGTGGGGTTGTTTCAGAAGTACTCCCTGGAACCAGGCTTTATTTGATTGCATTAGAGGCCGCTGTTTCCCACCCTGATTATCCAAAATTCAAAAAGAAGTATCATATGGGTAATGATTTGGTTTTCGGGTTCCTTCATGACTACCTGTCGGGATTCAACCATACTGCCGATATCGTAGATGGTAAGCTTTGTGATGCTGATGGTGACAGGGTTGCAATGGTAGGAGAGTCCACAATTACTCCCAGGGAGCGCGATGTGATCCGGGAGATTTCTAAAGGATTTGCGGACAAGCAGGTTGCTGATCGACTTCATATCGCCACCAATACTGTAATCACTATTCTCAAAAACCTCCGGGAGAAAACCGGGGCAACTTCCAAATACCACATTGTGTCATTAGCAGCTAAAGCAGGAGTAATATGAATACTGCAGAATCAACCTTATTACATGGAATCACCCCTGATGGGTTAAGAGATTTGATATCACAGGAGACTAACAGGCTACTAGTCTATAACCCGGATAAGTTTTACAACGTGATGGTCTCTGGTGAGCATTTCTGCTTGATTCACTCAATTTCAAGAGTCACATTGCAGCGCTGGATAAAGCTTGGTATTGTAAATCCTGAGTTCCGCGATGATGAAAAGGATCATTATAGATTCAGACTATCTGATGTATTGAAATTTGATGTTGACTCGATTAAGCGCAAGCGTAATAAGCAATTGATTTTGCTAAATGCCGAGAGTAGAAAGAAGAGAAAATAGAAAGCAGAGAAATCAACAACTGTGGGATAGAGCAGAGGTCAGCTCATTGGGCTCATAACCCAAAGGTCGGAGGTTCGAATCCTTCTCCCGCAACCACACTTAATATCTAAAATTATGAATGGAAAACAAAAAACAGTAAAGCAACTCTATGATGAGTTTTGCGCAAAGTACACAGTTGACCAGGTAAGTCACGATAAAGAATTGAGTATGATATACGCATATCTCCAGTATCAATGCTCGATGGCAAATGGAAACTATACACATATCCCGGGACCTGCAATGCAGGGAATGGTTGAAAAACATCTGGAGTATGAATACGAAAAAAGCCTTGCCATTGCTGACAAGACTTTTTAAAAAGCAATACGACTTTGCCTGAAGGTGTAAAGGTACAACCAAAGCCCGGGCAAATGCAAATTATAACATCGAAACTTATTAACCCCAAATCAATACGACAATGCCAATTTTAAAAAAAGAAGAAAGCCTCCCCGAACGTCCAGTTGTGATAGTTCTTTATGGGGAGCCGGGGATTGGAAAAACCTCCCTGTTCAACACGGCCAACAATCCACTTTTACTCGATTTCGATAGGGGAGTGGATCGAAGTATCAATCGACAGGATACCTTGCTTGTAACTAAGTGGGAAGATGTTCAGGATGAAGAGAAAGCCGGAACCTTCGCAAACTATGCAACCATCGGCATCGATACTGCTAAAGCTGCATTGGATGACTTCCTGATGTCATACGTGGTCAAACAAGACTACAAGATGGCCAAGAATAAACTTGCTGCATACGGAGGCATCGGTGATGAATTCAAAATCTTCACCAGTAACCGAAGATCAGAGAATGCAGACCTGGTTATTATCTGCCATGCAAAGGACGAAAAGGAAGGTGATATTATAAAGAAGATCCCAGATGTAACTGGCCAGTCTTATAACCTCCTGCTCCGTATTGCTGACCAGGTTGGTTACATGAAAACGGTCAACAACAAACGGACCATCCAGTTCGAGCCGACAGATACCACGATCGGAAAGAATGTTGCCCGGATTCCTGCAGTTGAGATTCCTGATGAGAGCAGCCATGATTTTAAAACCTTTATGGCAGATCTGATCACCAATGTAAAGCTTGCAATTCAAACCATGTCTGAGGCTCAGAAAGAAGCTCTTGAGAAAATGGAAAAGTATCAGGCAGAGGTACAGGAATGCAATGATCCTGATGATCTCACAAACCTTCTTTCAGTTGCAAAGGAACTGCCTCCATCATTTCGCGCAGTAGTTGAAAAGCTGATTATAGATCGTTCTAAGGCGCTTGGTTTTGTAGTCAATAAAGAGAAAAAATGTTTTGAGGATCCAACTGCAAAAGTAAATACTACCACCGCACAGACACCTCCAACAACTCCAGCACCTGCTGTTACTTCTGATCCTCAACAGACACCTCCTGCAAATAGCATTCAGCTTCCTTCACAATCGAGGAAGTGGAAGAATGAACCTGCACCAGCAAACGCTTAAGCTATGACATACAGGGTATCAGTTTCCGTATTGGAAAAGTTTCGTAGGTTCCGGGAAGGCCTCACTCAGTGGGATACTGAGGAGGCTCTCCTGGATGCCATTACCGGAAAGTTTATCGGCAACGATAAAACACAAATTGGTGGAGCTTTTCATAAGATCATTGAAAAGTACAACCGGAGTTTTGTCTCCGGAGAGCTTTACACTGATGGCATTTACTTCTCACAGGATCAGGCTCAGGTTGCGGTAAATTATAAAAATGAGCATCCCAACATGGTGCCTGAAGTTCCAATTTTTAAGAAATACGATACCGGTGAAATTATCATCCAGGTATCCGCCAGGGCTGATGGTGTGGAGGGACTTTGTATCCGGGATGCAAAAACAAAGTTCTCTCCTCCCTCAGCAACCGAGTACTATAACTCTTACCAGTGGAGATTCTACCTCGATATGTTTCAGGTGCCGGTATTCTATTACGATTTGTTCGAGATAACAAACTATACCGGCATTTATAACAATCGTCTTCCCGGGGTTGTGATAGTTCCCTATGAGCCTTTTGAATGCTTGGCTTATGAGCATATGGCTGAGGATGTCAACCAGCTGGTTCGCGATTTTGCTCAATACATCAGAATTAAAAATTTCACACACCTTTTAAAACAAGTAGCCTGATGAAAATTATGTTTTTTGACCTCGAAACAACTGGGGTTGATCCAAAATTATGTGCAATACACCAGTTGTCAGGTATTATTGAAATTGACGGAGAAATAAAGGAGACCTTCAATTTTAAGTTGAAACCTTTTAATGGTGCTTTGATTGAGAAATCAGCCCTTGAAATTGCTGGAGTAACTGAGGAACAAATACATAATTATCCTTCTTATGTTGATGTTCAAAATCAGTTCCTTAACCTGATGCGTAAGTATGTTAGTGCATACGATAAGCTTGATAAATTCTTCCTTTGCGGCTTCAACAATGCTTCATTCGATAATCACTTTCTGAGAGCTTGGTTTAGCTTATGTGGTGATAAATATTATGGCAGTTGGTTCTGGCCAAATACCTTGGATGTGATGGTTCTTGCAACCCAGAAACTATTAGAGATGAGGTATTCAATGCCAAATTTTCAACTCAAAACAGTTGCAGCATCTCTCAAAGTACAGGTAGATCAACAAAAGCTGCATGATGCAGTATATGATGTTGAACTGACCAGACAGATCTACCATTTAGTAACCTTTCAAAATTCAAAATAATGGAAAACGCAATCACCCAATTTACCTACCTGCCTTCTTCAAAGGCAGAGAGGGAAGTCTTCGTCCAAATGTGCGTTGACGAAATTACTTCCGGGACAAGAAATCCTCTTGAATTTGAGATCATGCTCAAGAACCTTGAGGAAACCATTTCTGCCATCCGGAAACGGCCAGAAGTTAAAGAGATTGTTCTTGAAGAAGCAGAAAAGTACCCTGAGAAAACCATTTCCTTTAAGGGTGTTAAGATCACAAAGGCTTCAAAAACGACCTTCTATTTCAACGAATGTGGAGACTCAGTTTACAACGAATTAGCAACTCAACTGAGCAACCTCAAAGAGAAGGTTAAGGAGCGTGAAACCTTCCTGAAGACCATCAAGCCAGGAATGGAAATTCCCGATGTGAATACCGGAGAAATAATCAGGCCTCCTCAAACTGCAACCACATCTTACCTCACCATTTCGCTGCCATGATTCAGCTGAACGGAATTACTTGGATTACAAATGAATCCCGGTTTCTCGAAACCAACATCCTGAGGGCTTCCGGGTCCTCAGGATCCTTAATCGAACAAGCAAGTTTATCCCTGCTCGATCAATACGAAAGAGCCACCGGCAAGAAAGTTTCAATCCCTCAATATCAACCCAAAATTTCATCACAATGTCAACCATCATCGTTAAAAAAGCGAAACTTAAAGACAGAAGTCTTGAGGTCAACCTCGAAGAAACCATCACCACTTCCGGAGGTGGATCAGTTACAAATGAAATTCTAAAGAAGTGCAACACCCTGGTCCATGATGACCTAATTGCAGCCTTTGACCACCTCAAAATTCATATGGTGAAAGCCTGTGATTTCAAGAAGAGCGAGCTTATCGATCGAACCACTATCGACGATTTCGATTTGTCTTTTCTCTCGGATTACCGGATAAAAGGCTTTTCAATTGGAGGGGCAGATGATAATGAAGGTGTTGTCCTGATCGGTTCCCGTGAGTTTTCTTCCGGCAAAGTATTGAACATTATCACTCCTTTCATCAGGTATGCCGACGAGATTGATCCTTATGAGTTTTCTTCTGAGTTGGCCGATGCCATAAACGCTGCGGTTTATGAAGTTGAGCAATATTTATTCGAGGATAAGTATGCTGTGAAGCAGCTGGAGATTCCCTTCGATGAGGAAGGTAACGATGAAAATGAAGCAGCCTAATTATTAACCTAAAGCAATACGACAATGCAAACAATTGAGTACATCGAAACACTGAACATCCGATCAAGTGACCTGAACCCCAGGAAAACATTTGATGATGATTCAATCAATGAACTGTCCAAATCAATCGTTGAGGTTGGGATTCTGCAGCCAATTATTCTGAGAGCATCTAAATACAAGAAAGGTGTTGAATCTTACGAGTTGGTATGTGGGGAGCGTAGGTGGAGAGCTGCCAAGGTAGCTGAACTTAAAACGGTCCCGGCAATCATCCGGGAGCTGAAGGATCAGGAAGCACTGGATCTGATGATCACTGAAAATCTCCAGAGGAAAGATGTGAGTCCTCTTGAAGAAGCTGAGGCGTTTCAGAATTTGATCACACACCGCAAGTATGACATTCCAACATTAGTTACCAGGTTCGGGAAAACAGAAAGCTACATCCGTCACCGGGTGAAATTGAATGACCTGATTCCAAATTTTAAAACCTTGCTTCAGAATGAGGTGATTGGTATCGGCCATGCTCTCGAAATCTGCAAACTACAGGAAAAGGATCAGGGAGAACTTTATAAAGATAAGTTTTCTGAAGATGACAGATCGCGGAGCTGGTGGAATTGCCCTACAGTTAAAACACTCAAAGGAAATATCGAAACTGCATTCACGCTTAAATTGCAAGATGCTCCTTTTAGTGCAGATGACACCACTATCGATAAAAAAGCCGGAGCTTGTATCACATGTCCAAAGAACACCGCTTCAAATCTTATTCTCTTTCCTGATTCACCAAGCACTGGTGTTTGTCTCGATCGGGTGTGCTTTAAGAAAAAATCTGATATTCATTTCGATCGGGAGTTAAAGCGGATTCAGGAAGAGGAGCCCGGGATCGTTTTGGCCTATCCAAATTACACATATGGAGAGGCCGAAAAGAAGTTAAAGGATCTCAAGAAAAAGGGCATTGAAGCGTTGGAAATCTCATGGAACTCCGGATGGAGCGAAGTTAACGAACCAGAGCTTCCTGAGAAACCAGTTGAATCTGACTTTGAACCAGAAGAATACAAGGAAGCCCTTTCTGAGTATGAAGGTGAAATGGTTGACTACGAAAATGAGCTTAAGGAATATCAGGAAAAGGTAAACAGTGGATCAGTGCGTAAGGCTTTTATGCTTGTCGGTAGGGATGAAGGTAAGTTCATTTACATCGAACCAAACGGGAAGTCAAAATCCACATCCAACACCAGCGGAGAGGTTGATTTGACAAAACAGCAGATTGAGGAACTTCAGGCAAAGATCAAGAGAGATGAAGAACTCAACTTTGAAAAGCTATACAACGCAGCAAAGACAATGCTCAATGATTCAGCATATAAGAACAATACAGATCCTCTAACAGAAAAAGAATGGATTGCTTCTTATGTAATCATGATGAAAAGAGCTTCGATGGATCTTAACGAAGAAATTTTCGATAAAGATAGTCGAAGCTATGTTAAAAATGAACTAAGATTTCCAGCAGCTTACCGCTTAACAGATAGCCAAAAGAACAAGGTTTTCAGATCGTGGATGATCAATGAACTTGAAACTTCCTCCCCTAATTATCTGATCAGCGAATCCAAATCTCTCATCGAGATTGCCATGGAAAAATTTCCTGATCAGTTAACTCAGGTAGAACTTGAGCTTCAGGGTAAATTCCTCAAACGCAAGGAGAAAACCGAAAAACTGATTGCAGACTTGAATGCAAAATCGAAAAAGAAATAAGGGGAATGGCTAAGACACGCGACTTTCCGACCGAGCTCAGACACTTTGTAAAGGTTTTGAATTCCTTCAAAGGCTATTGGTATGACTACGATATCTTTCGCGATTTCATAGATTATACCGCAGCCAGTTTTTTATGGGAGGGCGACAAGGAATTAGCTGAGCGGCTTAAGGATACTTACAAGGATGATTATCCAAGGTTCGCTGAAATGTTTGTGGCTTTGGTTCAAACTATGAATGACCGGATTGTTGAGGAGTTGGACTGGTATGATGCTTTGGGAACCTTATATGAGGAGATCTCTTCAAGAAGTAAATCTTCATTGCTTGGCCAGTTCTTTACTCCTCCCACGGTATGTGACTTTATGGCTCAAATTCAGCAACCACTTTCTGAATGTGGAGAGAAGAGAACCGGTTTGACTGTAAATGATCCTGCCAGTGGCTCAGGAAGAACCCTGCTTGCCTTTAATAAAGTAGCACCAGGGAATTATCTGGTTGGTCAGGATCTGGATGCCATATGTACAAAAATGACAGCCATCAATATGGCTTTACATGGTTGCACTGGCCAAGCATTGAACGGGGATAGTTTGCGACCTGACAATTTTGTATTTGGCTACGAGGTTAATTCGATGCTAAGGCTTACAGGAGGCATACCTCACTTACTTCCTTTAAGCAAAGAGCAATCCATATCCTACCGTATGTGGCATAATAAGCTCGGAGAGCCGATGCCGGTACAATCTCTTACTGTCCCGGATCCTGAGCCACTGCCTTTACAAAAAATTGCCAAACGACAGCTTGAGCCTGGCTTACAACTTTCAATCTTCTGATATGGATCCAAGAGTAAAAAGGAGGTACAACCTCACTTACAAAGCCAAAAAGGCCGGAGCCCAGATCAATGGGAGAAAGCTGGTGGTGATTATTGCCTTCGAAGACTTCGCATACCTTGTTAAAAATCGTTTCGCGCTGGCTTTGATAAACGAGTACAATTTTGAGATCAAGCAAGACAGACAATTACGCCTAAAACTGAAATAATGATAATCACAAAACAGGGAAAATTTTTCCGGATATCATTCAAATATTCTCCCTTCCTGGTTGAAAAGGTAAAAGAGCTCCCGGGCAGGGGCTTTGATCCGACAAATAAATGTTGGGTTGTACCTGAAATATATGAAAGCGAAGTCAGGAAATTCGGCCAGAAATACAACTTTCAATTTGGGCTTGACATTGAGGATGAAAAGTTCGGAGTCATACCCGAGATGCCAGTTTTGGATCATGAAATACCACTCAAGATGAATTTGTTCCCTTTTCAAGGGTCTGGGGTGGCATATTCTCTTCAGAAAAAGAAAGTGATCATTGGTGATCAACCCGGACTGGGCAAAACAGCTCAAGCAATTGCCACTGTTACATCTGCAGATGCATTCCCATGCCTGGTCATCTGCCCAAGCTCGCTCAAGATCAACTGGCAACGAGAATGGCATATGTGGACTGACAAAAAGGCCATGATTTTGAGTGATAATGTTAAGCAAAACTTTCATCTATTTTGGAGCTCCGGATTAACACAGGTTTTTATAGTTAACTACGAAAGCCTCAAGAAGTACTTTGTGCATAGCATTAACAAGCCGGAGAATGCAAAATTGAGGCTTAACCATATCAAGTTCAAAGAACAGTTTACCGGCATATTCAAATCAGTGATTATTGATGAATCCCATCGATGCAAGTCTGCGGCCACTCAACAGGCAAAATTCACAAAAGGCATTTGCACCGGCAAGGAATACATTCTTGCTTTGACAGGTACACCGGTAATAAATAAGCCAAAGGATCTGATCAGCCAGCTAGGCATCATTGATCAGATGCAAGCCTTTGGAGGTTATAAGGTTTTTACTCAACGATACTGCTCCGGACCAAATGAAGCTTCAAACCTTCGTGAACTAAACTACAAGCTGAATCTAAACTGCTTCTACCGGAGGGATAAACAGGATGTGCTCAAAGATCTTCCAGCCAAAATGCGACAGGTTGCATTGTGTGAGATTGCAACCCGGAAGGAGTATGCCGATGCTGAAGCAAGCCTGGTTCAATATCTGATCAGATACAAGGATGCTGATGATGAAAAGATTGCCAGGGCGCTTCGAGGTGAGATCATGGTGATGATTGGAATCCTAAAGAATATTTCAGCCCGGGGCAAACTTAAAGATGTATTTGAGTTTGTCGATGATATCCTTGAATCCGGGGAGAAGCTTGTAATCTTCGCACACCTGAAAGAGGTGATATCTGCTATTCATAAGCAATACCCGGATGCTGTGACAATCACAGGAGATGATTCATCATCATCCCGGCAATATGCTGTTGATTCATTCCAGAAAAATCCGGACCAGAAACTAATTATCTGCAGTATTAAAGCTGCCGGTGTCGGATTAACACTTACAGCCAGTTCACGGGTTGCTTTTGTAGAGCTTCCCTGGACAGCAGCTGACTGCGATCAATGCGAGGACAGGTGTCATCGTATTGGCCAACATGATTCTGTGACATGTACTTACTTCCTTGGTCAGAACACGATCGATGAGAAGATCTACCGGATTATTCAAACAAAGCGCGAGATCGCGGCCACTGTGACTGGTGCTACAGAACAAATTGAAGAAAGCATCGTCGACCTGGTAGCGGATCTATTTAATCAACCTCAATTAATGGAATCATGACAAATTTTGAACTAGTCGCCTTACAATTTGAACTATGGTTGTACACGGGTTTGCCGATTACAGCGCTTGCAATTGGAGGCTTTCTTTACATGCATTTGAAACTAAAGAAAGGGAACAAAGAAACCTTGAGAACTTGGAGAGAGAATCTGACCTATGGGGACAAGGTAGCCGTTAATGATGGGGCAGTCAAGTTTAATGCTCAAATTACTCAAGTCTGGGAGGACCGGGTTCAGGTAATTAGCAAAGACATGAGAGTGGCCGCATATCCAAAGGAAGTAATCTACCCAATTGAATAGCTTATGAATTACATTGAGTTAATTAACCAATTTTGGCAAATCAGACGGAGCAAGAGAATAACCAGCTTACAGGCGGATGTTTACTTCACTTTATTAAATGAGTGCAACCTACGTGGCTGGGAGAATCCTTTCGAGGTTTCCAACAAGTTAATCTGCGCGACAATCGGCATCAGCGAACCAAGTCTGATAGATTCTCGCAACCGATTACAGCAAATTGGTTTAATTGAGTTTCAAAACGGTAAAAGAAACAGCCAATCACCAGTTTATTACTTAAATATTTTAAGTAGAAACCGAACTGTCACTTTAGTAGAACCTTTAGTAACTTCTTTAGATGAAACCGAGGAGAAAGCCGAACCTTTTATTAAACTAAACGAAACAAAACAAAATAAAAAAAGACCTCCTTTATCCCCTGTCGGGGATCCTGAATTTCCGGCATCAAAAATTATTGATTTGTATAATCAGATTTGTAAAAATCTCCCAGCTGTTAAAATCCTTACCGAAAAAAGAAGAAAGGCCATAAATGCAAGGATGAGGGAGCATGGCAATGAAAAAGTAATTCAGATGCTTGAGAATGCCTCGAAATCAAATTTCCTTGCCGGGCAAAGTCAACGAGGATTTATAGCAGATCTTGATTGGCTGTTTAAGCCTGAAAATTTTGCTAAAACGCTAGAAGGCAAATATGATGACCGCAATAAGCCAGGATACCAGGGAGCAACAACAACAACAACAACAACAAATGGGAAAGATTCTAATGTCGAGTACCTCGAAGGTGCTTATGAACGACTAACTCAACAGCCATGACAACTTCAACTGCAGTTCAAAAATTAACGAACGTTTGTACTTACCTGGATAGTACCGAGAAGGTATTTGTTTCGGCTGCTCTTACAGCTCCTATCTCCAGGATGCCTCAGGATGATTTGTTCAGAGGAATTCTTCAGATTGTGAATAGATCCTACCTTGAGCTTGGGCAGATGCCAGCCGGAACTACTAATGAAGAAAGAGACAAAACACTGAAAGCACTTTCCAATTTGATAATCATCGATATCAAAGAGTTCTTCCCCCGGCTGACACTGGATGAATTCAATTTATCTGTCCGCAGGGGATTAAGGTTCGAGTATGGTAAATATTTCGGATTCAATGTACTGACAGTTCACAAGTTTATTGAGTCTTATCTGGCATGTGAAGAGAGGGAGAATGCTTTAATGAAACAGCAAAGATTTATGCAGGCGCTTCAAGAGAAGCAGGAACCGGAAACTCTGACAATCGAGCAGAAGTGGGAAATAATGAAAAGTGGAATATTGAGACAATTTGAAACTTATCAATCCACAAAGGTCCTCAGAGATTTTGGCAATGCATCATATGATTTCCTTGATAAGGCCGGGTTCATCAATTTGACTAATGATGAAAAGAAGAAGATCTACCAGGAGGCAGAAAATAAGTTACAGTCAGAAGCAATTGCGGACACCGGGTCAGATTTATTCATGGCCGCAGTCAGGAATAAATTCAAAGGGGAAGCACATAAGGCAGCGGTAATATCCAAAGCTAAGCAGCTTGCACTTGCTAAATTCTATGATTCCAATCCTGATGTTCCGGGAATACTTAATTCAAAACAAACTTTTAATATTTTCTGCAATGAGTGAAGAGGATTTACTGCAGTCAGAATGTGTTCGCTGGTTTTCTTATCAGTACCCGAAGCTGAAGAAGCTCCTGTTCCATGTCCCAAACGGTGGGAAACGTCAATCCAAAATTAATAAGCAAGGGAAACGATATTCACCAGAAGCAAAAAAAATGAAGCTAATGGGAGTCGTTCCAGGGGTTTCAGACCTGATTCTCCTTGTTTCCAGGAAAGGTTACGGCTCCCTTTGCCTTGAAATGAAAACTAAATCCGGAGATCAATCCCCAAGTCAAAAAGAGTGGGAGCTCGAAGCGATCGCAGCCGGCAACAAATATAGCCTCTGTCGTTCATTTGACGATTTTGAAAAAAACATTAAAGACTACCTGTCATGATTAGCCCATACATAGCTCCAGGAATCACTCACTCGAAAGAACGCATCATCAAAAAGATCGCGGCCATTTATAAACTTGAGGTAAAGGATCTGTATATAAAAACAAGGGTGACCCGGATAGTTGAACCGCGACAAATTTCAATCGCTATTATGAAGAATGCCTGCAAGATGGATAACAATGACCTGTCATTAGAATTCAATCAATCGAATTCAAACATAGTACATGCTAGGAAGTGCGTGATGAATTTTTACAAGAATGACAGGAATTTCCGCAAAAAAGTTGATGACATTATGGAAGCTATTTTCCCATTTCAAGAAGAGCGGGCAATGATTCTGAATAAAATGCTTGATCCGAATATGGACAAAGCTTTAGTGGGTTTAAATCGGACTTCAAAAGTACAATCAATTGAACTGGTATGAGAAGGACTACTATCCCATTTAAGGATCAGAAATTTATCCTGGCCAATTATAACAAGATGTCTTGCAATGACATATCCAAGAGAATTGGACTATCTTCTGGAATTGTTAGAAGATTCCTGAAGCGGTTGGATATACATGTCCCAAAGGAAGTGGGACGTATGGCAGCCACCATGAAAATTAGGCTCCGGACAACTTCAACCCCTCGGATCGATAAGTTTATCATTGAAAACTATTTAACGATGTCGAGTAAAGCAATGGCCAGGGAGATAAAAAGAAGCGGCACATTCGTATTTACAAGAATGAGCAGGCTTGGGTTGGTAGTTCCGGACAATATTATTCAGGCTCGAATGGAGGCATCAAGGTTTGCATTAGGTACTTCACCTCCAAACAAAGGCAAGAAAATGCCGGAAGAGATCAAAAACCGGATCAAACATACATTTTTCAAGAAAGGAAACCTTCCCAAAAATACCAAGCATGATGGATACATTTCGGTAAGGAAAGATAGTAAGGGACGGTATTACGCTTATATCAGGATATCAAAAGGCAAATTTGAGCTTTTACACCGGCATTTATGGATTCAGGAAAATGGAGCTATTCCCAAGGGAATGAATGTGGCTTTCAAAAATGGGAATTCATTGGACTGCAGGTTAGAGAACCTTGAAGTAATTACCAAGGGAGAGAATATGATGAGAAATTCAATCATCAACCTGCCTGAAGATCTTAGAGAAGTAATTTTAGTTTTAAACCAACTTAAACGCAAAATCAAAAAGTATGAAAAACAATGACTTGACAGCGCTCAGAAATCACATGTTTGAAGTGATTGAACGTCTTAAACTGAACAATGATCCGGAAGCCGATGACAAAGAGAAGATCGATGTCGAAACGGCAAAAGCAATCACCAATGCAGCTACAGTGATAGTTCACTCTGCAAAGGTTGAGGTTGACTTTCTTAAGCTCATCTCACAAGGTGATAATCCTGATGGTGTGAAAAATGCAGCCAGCAAAACGGAATTTCTTTTACCAAAGGAAACAAAGTAAAGGAGGAAAAATGTACTTATCAAAAGAAGATCGTGACTTACATCATAGCCTTGGGAATGTCGTTCTCAGGCCAAGAAGATCTGCCAGGTTAAAAAAGTTTGAAATAACCCATTACAACGGATGCCGGTATAATGCATACACATTCGACAAGTTCGAAACATGGGAGGATTGCCAGGCAAGAATAACCGAAATGGTTAAAGAAAATCCACGGAAGTTCATTTCAGATTACCAAAAGGAGGACTAAATCATGAAAATAAAATCGATACTGAATTCGAACGGATTCCTGATCACAGCGTGGATTCTATTTAATGCTATAGTCTTTTCTTGGCTCTCCATCATAATAGAGGAAAATATTTCCAACAATGAGCGAAATATTTCCATTCCGGAACAATTATCTCCAAAAGCCGGTGAAAAATTGCTCATCGGATCAACCTACCTGTACTTTCCTTCAGACTCCATCAATCCGTATTTTACCATTCATAATGATACGGTTGTTGTAGTTGATACTTCCCGGGGCTATGTGCTCTTTTATGGTTTTTTCGGTGAGAAAAGCGAAGAAATCAGAACATTTGTCAAAAACTCGAAACTTTATAAAGTTGATGGAGGGTATAATCCATGATCATAATTTCTCAAATCAGAATAGAACTCCAGCCAGAAGCAATTCTTCCATGCAGCATCGAAACAGATGAATCCCTTGACAGCTTCAGAAAACGGATTCAGGATGATCTTGAAAGATACAATATCAAATCCACTGTTGAATTCATCTACAAAGAGTCTTCAGATAACAACCAGAAGTGATGAGAGAAAAAATACTTGATCATTATAACGTGCTTACCGGTTTCTCATATCGGCTTTCCAAAAACCGGGAAGATGCTGAAGATCTCATTCAGGACACCATTTGCACTGCTCTAACCAATCAGGATAAGTTTAAGGAAGGCACTAACCTCCGCGGATGGCTTTGTACAATCATGCATAACATTTTTGTAAACAAGTATCGCCGGAAAAGATTTCTGGATACCGAGAATGAAATGGCTCTTTTAAACCATTCTGTAAACCCCTCAGCTGAGACAATTATCGAACTTAAACATGTAATGTCTGCTATTGATCATCTGCCATGCCGAATTCAACGCTCCCTTTCGATGTTTGTAAAAGGCTACAATTATCAGGAGATATCAGAAGTTGAAGGAAAACCACAGGCAACCATCAGAAACCGTGTCTTCCTGGGAAGGCAAATTTTGAAAAACCAATTTAAACAATAAACCATGAAACAACCACTCGCAGCAAAATTGATGTTCGACATCAAAACAATTCAGAAAGCATATTTTATGCTGACTAATGAGCTTATCCCTGATGATGAGATCAAGGCTAAATTCTTCGATAAAGATCCAACGGAGATTGATTTTGAAAAGATCGACCCGGATCAGGAATTTTCTATTGCATTGGCCTTTACTGCCAGCATAATCGCAAATGAGTAGCCACGGAAATAAATCACGGAAAACGTGAGAAAAATCACAGAAACTGTAATAAAAAACGCAAAAAATGAAAAAATTAACGATTTACATTGCCAGTAGTTGGAAGAACCAGCACGCAGTTGAGATGCTTACAGCCATTTTAAGAGAGAATGGTCATACAGTCATTTCCTGGGTTGAAAACAACTATGGTGAAGGCCACAACCATGTGACAAAAAAATTCGATTTTGAAACCTGGGTTAACTCTAAAGAATCTGAACAATCTTTTCAGTTTGATACCGAAGGAGCAACTACTTCAGATCTGGTCATATATCTTGGACCATCTGGAAAAGATGCTGCTGCTGAAGTGGGAGCTGCATGGGCAAAAGGAGTTCCTGTCATTGGGCTTTGGGCAAAAGGTGAAGACTTTGGTCTGATGCGAAAAATGATAAAGAAGTGGTATGAAAGAGTACCAGATCTTATTAATGAACTGTATCTGTATTCAGTATATGATTCAGTAGAATTTTAACCAATGATCGACATTAAAAAATCAGGTTACCTGGTCGAAATGATGGACGGATCACTCGGAAGGACTATCCATGAAAAAGGTATGGTTAATGGGAAAGTTCCTGTTTACAAAGCCACACTTGTCAAAGAATTCAAAGGAACAAAAATACCTCTTTCGTTCTCAGAAGCGGCAATTCTTTGCGATCCGGAAGGCTTAAAACAAATTGGATTCATCGATTAGCCACGGACAATAACTGCCAAAGTTATCGAACCACAGACAATTCAGCCAGCGTAAACCTAACTTTGTCAAAATAGTGCAAAATAGTACACCAATGGAAACCACTCTAACCCTATCATCTCGAGTACTCAAAACCGAAAACGTCAACTGGCGTGACTTCAAGTTCATCCAACAGGATAGCTTTAAAGACTTGGATCCTGATGCTGCTCACCGGCTCAAAGCATCCATCCTGGCCAACAATTTCACTCAGCCATTTTACGTGTGGGAAGTTCCTGAAAACGGTACTATTTTCTGCCTCGATGGCAAACATCGCACCCTGATGCTCGAACAGCTGATCAAGGAAGGCCACACCGTTCCTTATCTACTCCCGGCAACATTCATTCATTGCGAGAACAAAAAGGAGGCTGCAAAGCTGGTCACTATCTATTCATCCATATATGCCCGGGTAAGCCAGAAGGGTTTGTTTGACTTCATGAAAGAGTATGAGTTGGACTTCACTGAGCTTAAAGATCAAATGGATCTTCCGGAATTTGATATGCTTGAAATGATGGAAATGTTAAACCCAACAGATGCCGCAGCCACACAAGCAGCTGAGGCACGGTCAAGCCTTCAGGAGAAGTTTATCATCCCACCATTCAGCATCTTTGATACCAGGCAGGGTTACTGGATGGATCGGAAAAGAAAATGGATTGCCATGGGGTTGGAAAGTGAGGACGGTCGTCCAGAGGAATTGTTCATGGCAAAGAGTGGTCAGTCTTCAGGGATATATAATCTCAGGAACCGGATGAGAGAGGCAACTGGTCAGGATCCTTCCTGGGATGAAATCCTGAAAGAAGCAAAGAAAAGGGGATTGCATGTATATACCGGGACCAGCATCTTTGATCCGGTATTGACTGAGGTAGTTTATTCCTGGTTCAACATCCCGGGTGGTGTTATTCTTGATCCATTTGCCGGAGGATCAGTCCGGGGATTAGTGGCTTCAGAACTTGGTTTTAATTACATCGGCATAGACATACGTCCTGAACAGGTTGAAGCAAACATTCAGCAAGCAATGCTCCTGGGTGCAAAACAAGCTGAATGGATCACTGGAGACAGCAGCCAGTTGAATGAACTGCTTCCGGAATCATTCCGGGCTGATCTTATTTTCACATGTCCTCCGTATGCTGACCTTGAAGTTTACTCCGATCTGGAAGGCGACCTTTCAACCATGGAGTATGATGAGTTCCTTAAAACCTATCAGCAGATCATCAAGCAATCATGTGGCCGGTTAAAAGATGATCGGTTTGCATGTTTCGTCGTTGGTGACATCCGGGACGAGTCCGGAATTTACAGGAATTTTGTAAGTCAAACTATCGAGGCATTCCTGGAGTCGGGTATGCTGCTGTACAACGAGATCATCCTGATCAATGTTGCCGGTAGCCTCCCGGTTCGGGTCGGTCGCCAGATGGCCAACAGCAGGAAGGTTGGCAAGATGCATCAGAATGTATTGGTGTTTTACAAAGGTGACTCCAAAAAAATAAAGGAGAATTTTCCAGAAATTGAGGTAAAAGAAATGTCGGAAAATGCTTGATTCTTCAGAAATATCAACCCAATATTGTATTGTCTTTCAGCCCTTGAGGTTACGTGAGAGACTGGGTTTATGTTGTATTTTCTTTCCTCCTAAAGAGGGTTCTTTTGAGAAGTTTTTTACCATGAGAAAAAACACTGAAAAGAAAAGATTTCGCGATCTCTAAGATTTTAGCGTCCATTTGATGGACGCTAAAATTGTTCTTATGGACTCAGAAACAATTGATCAAAATGACAGGACAAAAGTCAACCAAAGTTGAAACCGATAAACGAATTAGAGCTGTCCAGGAATGGATGATGCAAGGCATTACCTCAGCTGACATTGTTCGCCAAGTCATGGTCAAGTATGATTTGAAAGAAAGGCAAGCATATAAGTATATCCATAAAGCATACGATGCATTCCGGGAGCAATCGGAAAAAGACATCGAAGCCAGGAGGCAATTCCATATTCATTCAAGACTCAAATTATTCCGGGATCTTCAGGACAAAAAATCAAGCAAGCCAGCCGGTACTGCTCTGGCCATACTTCAGGATATCGCCAAACTCGAAGGCCTTTATGTTGAAAGAACAGAGGTCATCATAAACGACAAAAATAGAATAGCAGCATTGTTCCCCACTGAAGAGGAGTTGAATGAGCAAGAAACTGATTAATAAGAATTTCAAAGCTCTTGTCAATGCTTACAATTCAGGAATGAGGGGTGTTGTTTTAGAGGGTTCCAGCCGGTCCGGTAAGACATGGGCAGGTATTGACTTTGAACTTTATCTGACATCCCATGCCTCCGAGAGGATAGTAATCAACAATGTCCGGGAAACATACAACAGTTTCAAGACTACCCTTTTTGATGACTATGATAAACGGTTGAACCAGATCAACCTTAAATCTCCATTCCAAAATAAAGACGTAACCACTTTTAATCTCCTGGGAAATAAAGTCAATTTCATGGGAGCTGATAAAGTATCGAAGTTCCACGGGATGGGGTCAGACGCTTTCTTCATTAATGAAGTATTAAATGGCATAGAGAAAAGCTTCTTTGATCAGCTGGAACAGCGCTGCCGTAAATTCTGGTGGATGGATTACAACCCATCGGCATCTGATCATTGGGTATTTGATCTTGAGAAACGTCCTGATGTCCTTTTCGTGAAGTCAACCTTCCTGGATAATCCTTTTATCTCGAAGCATGAAAAAGCGAAGATACTCAGCTACGATCCCGGGAATCCTGTGAATATCGCAAACGGTACAGCTGATGACTATATGTGGAAAGTCTATGGTCTGGGGCTCAGAGCCACTCCTGAAGGATTGATTTATACCGTCAAATGGATTGATGAATTACCGGAAGAATATGAAAGTGAATTTTATGGTGTCGACTGGGGATACACGATAGACCCGACAGCTATAGTTCGGATCAGGATTTCTGGCCGGAATTTGTATGCAAAGGTGCTCACATACACACCGATTGAATCGGATGATGAATGTCTTGAGGTAATCAGGAAGATCGATGCAAAGGGCGAGTATTGGGCTGATAGTGAAAACCTGACCAGGATAGCCCACATCAGAAGGGGAGGAATAAATATCTTCCCGGCCAAGACAAAGAAGATCAAGTTCGGGATTGGTAAGGTTAAGAATTTCAACATTCACCTGGTCCGGGATCCAGCTGCTAAAAAGGAGGCAGAGAACTACAAGTGGCGGATGATCGATGGCATCCAGTTAAATGAGCCGGTCGACAAACATAATCACATGTGGGATGCTATCCGGTACGGAGCGGTGAGTAATTGTGATTAAAGCTGCCCCGGGGTGGCTTTTTTCATTTTATAACTCACCCCCTTATTTCAATAACTTTCAAAATATCCCCATTTTTTAGTATATATATTTGACGAGCTCTTAAATGCTCACCATGGCCTCCTTCTCATTCAAGTCTCTTTTTGGCTTCAATTCACCTGCCAGATCTGTCGTGAAAGACAAGGATGGCAAATTTTTCTACGCTTTTGGATTCCCTAAAACAGTTCAGGATACAGTTACCATACTAGGGCAAAGCTCAGCTTATAACATCTGCCCTGCGGTAAATGGAATCATCAACCGTAAGGCCAGAGCATTCACAAACGGCAAATGGTGGATCCTGGACAAAGAAGGAAATGAAACCACAGGAAGCCAGGGAGCTAAGATAGCCGGTATTCAGAAACTACTCAAGAGACCAAACGCCCTTCAGAACTGGAATCAATTCCTTAGCCAGGCCAAGGTATATGAGCAGGTTTATGGGGAGGTTTTCATTTTCTCAATTATCCCTGCCGGGTTCACTGACAAGACTAAGGTGAAGGCTCTATGGGTAGTTCCAAACTGGATCATCAATATTAAGCTCACCGGCAAGCATTATTTTCAAACCGAACTGGATGATATCATTGAAGGTTATGATATCAGCATCAATGGATCGAAAACCGATTTGCCTAAAGGCAGTGTGATTCACATCCGGGACATCAATCAAAATTCCACTGATGTCATCAGGGGACAGAGTAGGCTTGCATCCCTCCAGGACCCAATATCAAACATTATCGCTGCGTATGAAGCCAGGAATGTTCTCATCACTCGAAAGGGAGCCCTCGGAATTCTATCTAATCAAACCAGAGATGCCGCTGGTGCAGTTCCATTGAAGGATACTGAGAAAGCTGAAGTACAGGATGACTTCAGGAAATATGGTCTTGGAAAGGATCAGTATCAGGTGATCATCACGAATGCAAACCTGAAGTGGCAGCCTATGACATTCCCGACCCGGGATCTGATGCTATTTGAAGAAATCGAGGACGATGTCAGGCAGATTGCTGACAACTTCGATTATCCAATGTATCTGCTTGGATTCAAAGCTGGCTCAACCTTCTCAAATGTTGGGGAAGCCAAAAAGTCTTTATATCAGGATACCATCATTCCGGAGGCTGAAGGATGGGCTGAGGTATTTACTACCTTCTTTGAGCTTGAAGATATTGGGTTGAGGCTTTCTGTTTATTATGATCATCTCGATGTTTTCCAACAGTCAGAGAAAGAAAAGGCTGATGCTCTTCTATCGAAAGTAAATGCAAATTTACCACTCCTGGAAAAGAATCTTATCACCCTCAATCAGTTCATGGTTAACCTTGACTTTGATAACCGTGGTACTGAAGGAGATAAATACCTGAGTGAAATTCAATCCATGCCACTTGCTGTTAAGCTCGGCGTTGGAGGTACTCAGGCAATGCAGGCAATTCTTGCCGATACAAATATCCCGGATAATCGTAAACGTCAAATTTTAATCATTCTGTTTGGCCTCACTGAACAGGATGCTAATGCAATAATGTCAGCATAATGGAACTAACAGTTGAAAAGAAATTGGAGCTTTTAAAAGCTAAGCAACGGATCAAGGCCGCTCTTGCTTCCCGGCCAGTGATTTATAAAAGCTTTTCAGCAGAGATAAAATCTGCTGACACTGAAACCCGGATCGTGTCTGGCTACCTGACATCATTCAATAAAATGCAGGATGATGGTGATGTACTGATCAAAGGTTGCTTTGCAAAGTCAATTCTTGAACGCGGTCCTGAATCAAAAACAGCCCGGAAAATCGCTTACCTATACATGCATGACATGAAGGATCCTATCGGACACTTCACAGTGCTAAAGGAAGATGACTTCGGATTGTACTTTGAAGCTTACATTGACAAAATCCCTCAGGGAGATCGCGTACTCGAGCAGTACAATTCCGGGACTCTTAACCAGCATTCCATTGGTCTCAGATACGTATGGGATAAATGCCAGTGGGGAGAATGGACACTTCCTGATGGAACGACTACCGATGCTTTCATATGCTATGAATTACTCCTGTTTGAAGGCAGTGTCGTAACGATGGGTAGCGATGAGAATACTCCATTTTTGGGAATGAAGGCCGAAACAATTGAATCGGAGCGCAATGCTCTGAGCCGTGAAACTGAACGTATCCTCAAGGGATTAGACCCTGAGTCACAATACGAGATTCGTAAACTTATCACAAAGCATGTTTCACTTGCCGAAACTGAGCCGCAAACAGCACTCAAGGAAAAGGGCAAGCCGGAACCGGTTGACTATGATAAGGTTGCGAAAGCACTTGAAATCAAATTTTTAACTAATCAACTAATCAACTAATCAACTAAAATGAAAAAGCTTAAAGAACAAAGAACGAGGAAACTCCTGTTTCTTTCTGTGATGATCCTGGCAATGGTTGCCTGTATGTCGTTTTTGACGGCTCCTAAAACAACACTTGGTGTTACCACCGCAATGGCTCTTGTCGTTGGAGGTGTCACTCTTGAAGGCAAAGAGGAAGCTATGTACAAAGCCCTTTCCGATGTGATCGAGAAGCAAAAGGAGAAGTACGACAAAGAGTATATCAGTGAGAAGAAAATGCTGGACTCTATCGCGGAAGCAATCAAGGCCTCGAAAATTAACTTTGCGGACGATGAAGAATTTAAGAAGCTAAATTCTATCATTGAAAAACAGGGACTTGAAATTGTAGCCCTCAAAGATGTCGGAAGTAAACAGCCTATCTTCAAATCATTCGAAGACCAGATCAAAGATCAGATCAAAGAAAAGAGCCTGATTGATGCTGCTAAAACAGCACCGGGTCAGAAACTGAAACTTGAGCTGAAGGCTGCCAATGTTCCGATTACCACCGCTAATGCTGTCAACCCGGCAAGTTCGTATATACCAATGCCGACAATGGACTCGGCATGGGACAGAGCTCCACGTTTGGCCAGGTTCCTCAGGATGTTCGCTTCTGTAGCTACCACCTCCAGTCCTCTTCATGTGTGGGCTGAAAAATACAATGAGCAGGGAGATGCTGAGTTTATCAGTGAAGGTGAACTCAAACCAATGATTTCCTTCCAGATCCGGACACGTGATTCAAAGGCTAAGAAAATAGCCGTTGGAGCAAAGTTCACAACTGAGACTTTGCAGGATATCCCCAATTTCGTGGCTGAACTCAAGAGTGAAATCCTTGAGGTAGTTGATATCAAAGAAGAAGCTGGACTTCTAAATGGTGATGGTATAGGAGACAACCTTCTTGGGGTGATTCAACAGGCAACTACCTATGTTCTCACTACTATCTTTACCAAGGGTGCAAATAACTTCGATGCTATGAAGGCAGCAATTACCCAATTGTTTACCCTCAGCCAGATTCCTAATGTTGTTTTTGTGAACCCGATTGATAAGGCCAACATGGAGCTTACCAAAGCTTCTGATGGTCATTACATCCTGCCTCCGTTCAGTACTGCAGATGGTACTATTATCTCCGGTGTTCGTGTGGTTGAATCAAACTCAGTTGCTGTAGGTAAATTCCTGCTTGGTGACTGGACAAAGCTCAACATCCGCGATTACATTGCTTTCGAGATCACTCTTGGTTGGGAAAATGATGACTTCACAAAGAACCTGGTTACTGTTCTTGGTGAAAAGAGGCTCATGTCTTACATCAAAGAACATCAGAAGACTGCATTCCTCTATGGTGATTTTGCAACTATAAAGGCTGCGATCGAGGAAGAAGTTGGAGGATAACTTTCCTCATGCATTACGACTTTCCCTTATTAATCTTTAATCAATAATCTAATCATGGCAAAAGAAAACAAACCGGTCAAACTCACTGAGAAAGTGAAGATCGTTGCTACCACAAAAGCAAAACACATGGTTCCTGGTGAGGAATATGAAGTGCACCCAATACAGGCAGATTTGCTGAAAAATAAAGGGTGGGCAGAGGATCCCGGAAAGAAATCCAAGAAAGCTGAGTAACCATGCTGATTGATCAGTCCTATTTCGTTGGAGAAATTCTCGTCCCAAACCTGACAGGTGTGGGTCCAATCCCGGCTGGGAATGTCGAGGAACTGAACCGGTTCATTGTAAAATATGAACCGGACTACCTTGATGAAGTTCTCGGCTCTGGCTTGTCTGAAGCTTTTCAGGCAGGCGTTTCAATTGCAACTCCGGAACAAAGGTGGATAGACCTGAAGGCGAAGCTACTTAATGCAACCAGGAAAGAATCTCCTATTGCAGGCTATGTTTACTACCATATCTACCGTGACCGTTTATCCACCAGCTCCGGACTTGGTGAAATTGAATCTGCCGCTGAGAATGCCAATGTCGTACTCAACACCGACAAAATGATGAGAGCTTACAATGATGCTGTCAGGAAGGGAAGGGCTGCTTTTGAGTGGGTAAAAACCAACTCAACGTCCTATCCGGAATTTGATCTAACACACTGCTTCAAACTATCAACTGTCAACACTTTTGGAATATGAGTTCGCCTGTAATCATCGATATCTTCAGGAACATCACGGATAAGGCTTCCGTAAACCTGGGCATGTCCTTGAATTACATGCATGGCCACCCGAAGGAAATCACTGATAGCCTTACCGAGATGACCAAGAACCCGAAGGCAGCTGCCGGTAAATATCCTCTCGTTGCTCTTTTCCAGGACTTCGAAGAGGATAAATCAGGTGACTTTATCAAGGTTAAGCTGCAGATGATCATTGCTGTGTTGACAAGCAATAAGATGAAAGCCCCGGAGAGATATGATGCTTCATTCAGGCCTTTCCTGTATCCGATTTATGATGAACTGATCAAGGTGATTCCCAAATCAGGATACTTCAATGAAACAACAGTAAAGCAAGTAAAGCACATCAAGATTGATAGGCTTTTCTGGGGCAGGAATGGCTTGTATGGCAATCAGGGTAATGTCTTCAACGACTATGTGGACTGTATCGAAATCAAGAATTTATCGCTTAATGTTAAACCAATTAAATGTTAATCAATGGCTGAGTTAAATAACCCAGGTTGTGTCCTGGTACTGGGAGCGAACACCGGAATTCCCGGTTGTGATTTTGCTCCTGATAAGTTTGTCGGGGCAATCCTGATTGACAAATCAACCATCATCGCTGATGCCGATATCCCGAGCATCATCGCGAAGCTCCAAGAGCTTACCCTCGTTACCGGCCAAGGTCGGATTCATCCAATTTTCCGTTTTGAGGAAATCGCTGATAACTCCGCAGAGGAGACTGTTGCAACCCTTGGATATGGCTCTATGCAAGTCGTTAAGGAAGGGAAATATGACTGGACATTCCGGATCGTAAAAGGAGGCTTATGCCTTAACAACAAACTGCGTGCTTTCAACAAATCAAACAAGAAAGTTTTGTTTGTCGATTCGAGCAATGTAATCTATGGTACCAGAGTAGAAGGCGGTATTACCGGTTTCACAATGGATTTCTTCTATGCCAAACCTTTCAAAGCAAACGATGCCAGCAATGCTGCAATTTTCAATGTTCGCTTTGCACTTGCAAAACCTGAGGAATTCAATGAGAAAGTTGCTTTCGTGAAAACCGATCAGGATGTGGAAGAATCTGTAAAAGGTTTGCTCGATTTGGAACTGGTTCAGCTGGCCGTTGCTGCCGGTAAAGTTACAGTCGGTATCAGAACCGCATGTGACAAAGTGGATATCTATGAAGCCCTCGGGGATGCACTCGCTGCAGGTGAACTGTGGAAAGTAACCAAGGACGGAGCACCCGTGGTGGTTACTTCGGTTGCAAAGAATGATGTTGCTGGTGGATGGGATGTCAGCTTTGTTGGTGTCGGTGAGCATGCTATTACCCTGGTGTCTGCTTCAGAATTGGCCGCTGCCAATATCGGAGGATATCCGGAGAATGGATATGAAGCCGGAATTCTGAAATCAATCTTACCTTAATCCGGAGGAATGATCATGGGAAAGGACGTGTTTATTAAGATGGACGGGGCTTCGGTTAACGTAGCCCACGTCCTTTCCTTTTCAACAGAAAAGGAATTCGTGGAAGCTTTTGATGATAAGCTATACAATGGCCGAGAACAAAAAGTCCGCAAAGCTCAACTAAAATCACTCTATAAACTCGCAAAAAGACAAGCAGATGAACTTTCAAAAACCACTATCGGGAAGGATAACAAGTAGGTTTGGTCCAAGGAAGCATCCTGTCTCTGGTAAGGTCGGATCATTTCATAACGGGATTGACATTTCCGCTCCAACGGGAACCGATATTGTTGCTCCGGACTCAGGAAGAATATCAGAGGTATGGACTCATGAGAAGGGCGGAAAATGCATGGCCATGATTGGTCGTACTGGAATCCGGTTTGGTTTCGCTCATCTGGATCAGCAACTTAAGAAAGTTGGCGACATTGTCAATATGGGTGATGTTATCGCTAAATGTGGCAATACCGGAGTCAGCACCGGCAGTCACTTACACTTCACTGTCAAACAAAACGGAAACTGGGTTAATCCTGAAACTTACTTCAAATTCTAATGGAGAACTTCAATAGCATCATATACACAGTGATAGCTTCTATTGCTACAGGGCTAGGTGGTTGGTTGTTTGGTAGGCGAAAAAATAACGCTGATGCCAGGCTTGTTGAGGCACAAGCGAAGCTGGAGGAAACTAGGGCGCAAACTCAGCAGATCGAGAACCTTGGAAAAGCAGTTGATATCTGGAAGGAGGCAGCTGAGAATCTCAATGCTCAATTGAAAATTTATGTCGAAGAAATGCAACGTTTGAAACTCGAGAACAATGAGATAAAAGTCAAGTTCGAAGAGCTTAATGTGGCTTTAAATAAAGTTCAATGTGAGAATGGCCGGTTGAAAAAGGAAATCGAGAAGCTAAAGAATCCTGGTAATGACTGATGCAGCAGGCTTATTGGATACTTTGAATCAGCTGGATGTCGGTCGTGAATCAAAGGCAGCAATCGGGAGAACAAAGGATGGTATTCTTGATCTCAACCGGGAACAGTTGCTTCATGGTTTAAGAGCTGACAGAACTACCATGCCAGACTATTCATACATTTCAGTAACAATGTTTGGTAAGCCTCAAGGACCAATAATGCTGTATGATACGGGTTCATTTCATAACTCATTTCAGCTTGATGTAGATTCGGATGAATTTGAGATTCTGGCCGAGGATCTTCATGAACTTGAGGATCGATATGGGGAGGAGATTTATGGCCTAACTCCATCAAATCAGGAGTACTACAACCAGGAAGTTTTCTTCCCGGAATTGATGTCAGCGGTCGAGGAATTAACAGGCTTATGAGTTGCGGTTGCTTACAACAAAGTAAAGAAAGGCTTAATTATGACAACATCAAACGGATTGCCATTAAATGGGCGGCACAGGAGAATAAAGAGTTATTTCTCTTCCGTCATCAGGAAGGGATTTTCGGCTTTATGGCAATTGATGACCCGGAGGCAGCGAAGCAAACCCCTATCGAATTTATACACCCGTTGCAGTCAAACACCCCTTGAAGTTTTTATCGATGTCCTGGTTAATAAGAATCTGAACCGGCTTGTCAGGTATGGTAAAGCAACCCAGAATCAGATGAACGAAGCCTGGGAATTAATCTTTACAGAATATTGTGAGATTTCAGGATCTCCGCAGTATCAAAGGCTGCTTAATCTTTCCCGGGAAATAGGAGGGCTTCAGAGTAAACTTCTTTCAATCCAGCTATGCATTAGGGTTTTGGGTTACCGGTATAGCTCCAAGTGTGTGGCAACCCTGAGGCGCTTTGGATACAATTACAGATTCAACCTTCAGGATCCAGAAGGATATCTTAAGGATATAAAAGCTGTGATGACAAAAAGTAAATCAGTTGAATTGGCGCTGGATCAATCCCTGGTCGATTATAACAAGCTCATGAAGGAATCGGACGGGAAGAACCTATCAGAAGAATATTTCCAAAAGGCTTTAGTTGAGCTTTCAAAGTTTATGGGATTCAGGATCGATGCAAAGGAAATAAGCGTCGGGGAGTATGTCGCGATTGTCAAACGCAGGGAAAAGGAAATCAACTATTTACTTAGCAAGCAAAACGCCAACAAACATGCTCATCGCAATAATCGCTAACCAATATATGCATCCCAAGCCAGCAAAAACGAAAGGAGGTTCTTTCTCGAACTTCTTGCATTCTCGTTGCCACCTGATCTTTTCGGCTTGCCTCTGTATGTGTTCCTCAGTATCATTCATCAGCCGGGCGTACTCAACGATACTCAATCCTAAGCGTTCCCAGGGAGTCTCACCCTTCTTTGGCGGTCCTTTCAACTCCTTATTGCTTTCTTCCATAATTCAAAAATAATAAATAATGGCTTCCAAAGGTAGAATTGATTCAATTGTTGATATACCCAAAATTCAGGATGAAATTAAATTCCTGACTGGGAGTCTTGATCGTGTATTGGATCAGATTGAATCTATCGCTGAAGCTGGAGCAAAGCTGAAATTTGAAGGGTTTGGACAAGCGAAATCAATTAAGGAAACTGCCGCTGCCACAACAGAAATGGAAAAGGCTTTGAAGGATATCGAAAGTCTTACGGTTCAATTAAACAAGATATCCAGCGAGAGGCTCGAACTTGAAAAGAGACTGATCATCATCGAAAGGGAAGGCATCGGAGTAAGCCAGGCATCTAGCAAGGCAACTCAGGATGAGGTTACCTGGTCACTCAAAAATGTTGCAGCAATTTATGAGGAAGTAAAGTTGAGCAAGCAGCTCAATGAGGTAATTAAATCCGTTCTTGGTACAAAACAGGAAAACATAAGGCGCTTAGCTGCTGAGCAGGCACAGTTGAAAGAGGTAAATGCCTCTATCAAGGAAAATGCAGATTCTTATAAAAATGGAGTCAAATCCACAAAAGAATACATCGCGACCCAGTCTTCTCTAATCGAAAGGCAAAACACTCTGAAAGTAGCCATAAGTGAACTCACGGCTGGCATTAAGCTTGAAGAAAAAATTGAACAGTCCGCAGCAGGTACTGCAGCTGAGAAATCACTCATCCTTGATAAGCTAAGAAAAGCATATAGGAATCTCAATGATGAACAGAAAAATAACACCGAAATCGGCGGTGAACTGCTAAGGGAAATCACGAAACTCGATGAGGCATTAAAAGAATCCGATGGAACTCTGGGAAACCATCAGCGCCATGTGGGAGATTATGCCATTGCCGGTAGATCAATGAGAACTGAGTTAATGCTGATGACTGAGCAACTTGCCAGGATGAAGCTTGAGGGCTTGGAGGATTCAGAAGTATTCCAAGAGCTTTCACTTCGAGCCGGTGAGATGAAGGATGCATTTGATGATGCCCGGGCTGAAGTAAAGAAATTGGCTTCGGACACTGGTGGTCTGGACCAATTGATTTCTGTCGCGGAAGGGTTGGCCGGAGCTTATACTGCTGTTGAGGGTGCATCTGCTTTGATGGGAGTGGAGAATGAGGAACTCCAACAAACCTTTGTCAAGCTTCAGGCAGCTATGGCCGTTCTCAATGGCTTGAGATCAATACAGAATGCACTTCAAAAGGAGAGTGCCGCATCTACATTGGCTTTAATTATCCAAAAGAAGGTACAGGTTGCACTTACTTATGCTCAAACCAAGGCTGAAACGGGTGGGATTGTAACAAGAAAGTTGGCCACAGCTGCTCAGTGGTTATTGAATAAAGCCATGCTGGCCAACCCAGCAGGTTTATTACTTGTCGTTTTTGCAGGATTGGCAGCTGCCGGATATGCTTTATATAAGGCATTCACCAAGGTATCTGAAGGTCAAAAAATACTTAATGATATCAAGAAAAAAACAATCGAGAGTTCAGCTCAGGAGATTTCCCAGTTTGCAATTCTTAAAAAAAGGATTGAAGAAGCAAAAGAAGGCCGTGGAGATCTGACAAAGGTTGTGGCCGAATACAATGAGAAATTTGGGGAGTATGGCAAACTTACAAAAGAGGTAATTAATTCTGAATCTCTTCTTGCCGATGCTTACAGGAAAACAGCTGATGCAATATTGGTAAAAGCCAAAGCATCGGCCATAGAAGAGCTGTTGTCTGACACTATCAAGGAGCAGAATAAGTTAGTGACTGATGGCCTTGGATTCTGGGATAAGACCTGGAACATGTTGAAAGCCGGCAACAATATATATGCGGCCAGCGCGATGAATGCTCAAACGCTCAGCAATAAATTGGGAGATCAAAAAGACAGGATAGATGGTTTGATTACCTCCTATGCTGAATTGATTCCAGAGCTTGATAAGTTCAATTCAAAGTCGGAGGAACAGCAGACAAAAAGCATTGCAAAGCTCAGGGTTGATAATATGAAAGATGGCCTGGCTAAGGAATTGGCTGCTGTGAAACTTAATATGGATGAGCAAATAAAAGCTGCTGAAGGGAATGAGGAACTTATTACACAAATAAAAGAGAGTGGAGTTAAATCAGAAAAGGATCTAAGGAAAAAATATGCCAATGAGTATTTAAAAACTGAGCAGGACACAATTGCAAAACTCAATGAAACGAGGACAGCTTTAATGGTTGACGGGTTTGAAAAAGAGCTTGCAACCCTCAGGGAACAATACAGGCAGAAAATAGATGGACTGGAGAATCAATTGCGCACGGAAGAAAACCTCACCAAAGCGCAAAGGGATAGGATTAATCAGATGGTACTGAATACTCAGAAACAACTTGCAACTGAGGAAGAAAAGCTAGTCAATGAAGCCGAAATAAAGGCAAATCAAAAGCAACTTGAACTTGTCAACTTGAGGCTCGATGTAGCAAAAAAAGGATCTGATGATGAACTTGAGTTAAAGCTCAGGGCTATTGATCTTCAACGTCAGATCGAACTTGTCGAAGCTGAGAAAACAGGACTTGATAAACAGGCCATAATTGATAAATACAACAAGCTGGCAGCTGATGAAAGCTTCAACTTTTTAATTGCTCAGCTTGATGTTGAATCGCGTACCAGGATCCTTTCTTTTGAGAGATCAAGGCAAATAGAACTCCGATCGCTCCGGGATCAGCTGGAACAAAAGCTTATCACATCTGAAGAGTATGCTCTGAAGATTGAGGAGGTTGAGTCAAAGTATAATATCAAGAAGGCCAAGAATGCTATCAGCAACGCTGAGAAGGAGCTTGCTAAGCTTAAAGAAATAGGTGCTGATACTCTGGCTGCGGAAGAAAAGCTTGCTGCAGCCCAGATGGCTTTGAACGATGCTGTAACAGCTAATTCATTAAGCAATATTGATAAACAGCAGTCAGCTCAGCAGAAACTTTACGAGAAGCTAAAAGAACTTGGCCAGGAATTATTTAACACAGCCCAAGCATTTGTAAATGCATCTTTCGAATCTAAGAATCAGCAGCTTGATGCATTAGAAAAGGCAGATGAAGAACAAAAGGAAAGGGAACTTGCCAGAGCCGGGAACAATAAGGCGCTTATTGATCAGATCAACGCGAAATATGATGCAAAGGAAAAGCAGAGAGATGCTCAGAGACGTAAGATAGAAGTTGAGCAGGCTAAGTTTGCCAAGACTGCGGCCATCTTTCAGATCGCAATTAATACCGCTCAGGCAATTTCAAAGATATGGGCTGAAGTGCCTAAGTTTGATTTTGGTGTATCAACAATCACACTCACAGCGGTTGCAGCTGGTATTGGACTAGCACAAGCCGCAGCGATTGCATCTCAACCACTTCCTAAGTATTGGAAAGGTCGCGAATCGGGTCCAGCTGAATGGGCTATCGTTGGAGAAAAAGGACAGGAAGCAATCCAGTATCCTTCCGGTGAGACTTTTTTAACACCAGGCAAACCAACTATAACATTCTTACCGGCTAAAGCAAAAGTTATCCCTAATCATGAATTAACGGAACTTGCTGAGATGACTGCTTTCCAAAATCTTTCTGCAGCTCCGGTGCCAGTTTCTTCTTATGACTTCAGGAGGCTTGAAAAAGAGGTGTCCGGGCTCTATTCGGGCTTCTCTATGCTGGCCGATACAGTCAGGAATAAGAAGGAATTCCATGTCAACATAACTGAACGTGGGATATGGGCTTCTACAAAGCGAGGGTTTTCTGTCTCTGAGTATATTAACAATAACATAAGATTTTAATGAAAGAGTTAGCCTTTACCATTAAGAGCGGTTTCAATACATATAACCTTGTCCATTCACCGGATGGGTGGGATGATGCAATGTTGGAAATAGAAAGATCAACAACTATGCTTGGGATAGTAAGATCATATTCAATCCAGCTCAAGTTCATGCTTGACGGGGCAAAAATCTTAAGGGATATATTTTACAATAGAATTCAAAATGAGACTTCTTTAACAATAAAGAAGTTGAACAGAATGACATTGCAGTATGAAAACCTATTTACTGGGATTTTTGACTTTTCAACTTTTGTGGATACAGATTATTCAGTTGAAGTCACAATACTTGATAACAGTCTGGCCAATTATATTAAAAAGAATTTTGACAAAGAATACACTGTTGAAATCGTTAGTAATAAGAGTTTTTACCATTGGGATAATCAACAAGCTATAAAGCCTACTCAGTATATGTATTTCCATGAGCTTTTGTATAAAGTCTTAGATGTCGTTACCGAAGGGAAATTAGCATTAGGAATATTCTCGTATGATTTTAATGTAATCATAAACAGTGATGAGGTAAAGACTGTAATTACAAATAGTATTGCTTTGCAAGGTGGTACGCTTGAATTAATCACAACATCCCTTAAGGATATCCTCCAAACTCTGTTTGTTCTATTTCGGGTGGTTGCTACAATTGAGAGTATAGATAACATTCAAACTTTAGTATTACGCTCAATAAGCTCCACCTTTCCAGAGGAATCAAGTTTTACTCTGGAAAGAATAACAGATTTTAAATTAACGCTGGCCAAAGATTTAATCTATGATAGCGTTGCTATCGGTCATCTAAATCCGGGAAACGATAGTATAAAAATATATGAATTTGGTGCAACTTCTAAGTTCCAGAATGACAGTGCATTTATATTGAACAAAGAACTTGACCTTGTCACAAGATATCGTGCTGATGTAACCGGGATAGAGGAATACGCAGAACACTATGGAACGCCTGATCGAACTGTTAATGAAATATTTGTGATTTCGATTATATACTACCAGCCTGATAATATCTTCAGAATAAATACTGGATCTGTTTACTATAAAAATGGATCTTACCAAGGATTGCCAAATGTTGCCTTGTCACCAAGACGATTGTTGCTGCTTAATGAAAGGTTTGTAAATTCATGCTACTATGGGATCTCTAATAGTGTATTCTTTACCAGTGCACCTTTTAATATCTCGAAGATTGAGACAGTGTCTCACGCACCAGTAGGCGAAAGAATGTTTGAAGGATCAGGTTATGCAAGATCGTTAGGTGCATTTTTTATTCCTTTTTATTTCGAGTTTACAGCTATTTTGCCTGAAGAGTTTACATACAATGATGTAGTATATCCATTCAACTACAATGCATTAAGTATCCCCGCTTTGCTACGATTCAAATTTCAGTATGAAAATGAATGGTATGAAGGATTTTTAATGAGTATGAAATTGAATGTTTCAGGCAGAAAAAACAAAGCAATGATTAAGCTTTTGTCTACAACAGATAATAACCTTTCAAAACTCATACGTTAATGGCCGACATCATAAAGATACCGTACCTCAATCCTTTGCAGTTTCGACCATATCCGGGAGGTAAATTTGCTTGTGATCTCATTCCAAGTTTTGAACAAAAAGCGGTTTATATCCAAAAATTTCAGAAAGGTGATATCCTGAAATTCCAAGTTCAACTCTTGATTGGAAATTGGAATTCGATCTCCTACAGAGTACTGGACGAATCTCTCAAGGAAGTCAGTCAATTTACTGGTGGTCTAACTGGAGTTAATGGAGACTATAACATATGGTCAGTTCGATCAACAGATAATATCCTGAACCTTCCATCTGGGATTTATTTTATTGAATTAAATATTGTAGTAATTGTCGAAGGTGCAAACGTAAGTAAACGATTTCTTACCGAACCATTTGAGATAGTTGATGAACTCCCAGAATCGTTACTGATTGAATATTCACATGATGGTAATGAATTCGATGTTGCTTTCTTTCCAACCGGCAATCCTGAAGATAGGAGATTTTTTCAATTGCGAGTGGAAGGTGGTATTACTTCAGATGGCTTTTCTCCTGCATCAAAGGACACTTTCTACATTGACCAGGTGAGGGATGTGGTTATGCTTAATTCAATACCCTTCAATGTATATAAATTCACATTTGGACCCGGGGGCGGAATTCCAAACTGGATGGCCGACAAAATTAACAGGATCCTCTCGCTGGCTTATGTTGAAATAAACGGTCGGCAATATGTGAAAAATGAAGGAGCAAAATTCGAAGCAATCAGGGAGAAAGGTTATCCTTTTGCCGGATGGCAAATTGAGCTGGTTACGGATAATGTCTATTCAATCTCAGAAGGGCAGGGAAGCTTGCTCGGAGATTTCAATCCTGATTACAATAACGACTACTTCTAAATTATGGCATACGAGGCATTAATAAGCTATATCCAAAGCATAGTTCGGTCAAACTTCAATGAAGAGATTACTGGCCAGAATATGCAGGATGTCTTATTGACCATGGTTTCTGAACTAGGCAAAGGAGAATTTGTAGGTGTAGCCACAACAGGAACAAATCCAGGAGTGCCTTCTGGATCACGAGTATATATCACCTCTCAAGCTGGCTATTATCAACACTTCAGCCTTTTTGTGGAAGAAAGGGAAATGGCCTTACTAATCTGGGGAAATGGAGTATGGTTTAAAGAAACAATAATCGTTTTTCCTGAACCCTATTCAGATGACAGGAAATATAGGCACACACAAAATACTCCAGAGTCAACATGGAATGTCACTCACAATTTTGGCAAAATACCCTCTGTGACTATAACTGATTCATCAGGAAATGAAGTGGAAGGGGAGGTTACTCACATTGATCTAAATTCTTTAACCATCGTATTCTCGGCTTCTTTTGCCGGGTATGCAGATTTAAACTAAACAAACATTAAGCATGGCACGAAAAATTTTCCTGGTCGATATTGACCTTAATCGTAATCAACTGGTTCAGGTTCGGATAGAGAACCTTGCTACAGCTCCGGCCAGTCCAGTGGCAGGGCAAATCTACTTTGATACAACACTGAATAAACTCAGGGTATGGTCCGGAACAGCCTGGCTCACAATGGATGATTTGAATGATCCTCGGACTCCAAAGTCACACGTACTCGCCACGGCCACAGCTCTTGGGGCTGAGCATACCATTTCTGGAGCCTCTGTCGGTCATGTACTTCGGGCTTTCAGTGCGACTGAAGCCAGGATGCAGCAACTTGCGCACTCTGATTTGAGCGAAATTGGAAGTAATACTCATGCTCAGATCGATACTCACATTGCCACAGCAAATATTCACCGGGAGCTGAATGATGCTCTGACATCTACCACTTCCCTCTGGTCATCCCAAAAGATCAATGATCTTATCAGTGCTCTGCAAAATGCAGTCACCGGTGCGTTAGTTTTCAAAGGTGGTTATGATGCAGCGACGAATACACCCAACCTTGACTCTTCACCACCGGCAGGCACAGTTATGCAAGGTTATACCTATGTGGTAACGGTTGCTGGTGTTTTCTATACAGAAGCTGTTCAGATTGGGGACATGATTATTTCAAAGCAGGATAACCCTACAGCTTTAGCCCATTGGACACTTGTCAATAAAAATATCCCGGATATCCTTGATGCCAGTGAAACAGTAAAGGGTATTGTTGAACTGGCCACTGGTGCTGAATCTTTAACCGGTTCTGACAATACCCGGGCGGTACATCCGGCAGGTCTGAAACATGTTCTCGATAACCGGAATGCGACTGAAACAATCAGGGGTTTAATTGAGTTGGCCACTCAGGCAGAGGCCAATGCTGGGACTGATGCTGAAAGAGCAATCACTCCTGCAACTTTGAAGGGTGTTTTAGCAACAACCGGGACACTGAGCCTGGCGCGAAAATACTCACAATTGCTTTCAACCAGTGCAACAAGTTATACTATTACTCACGGTTTAGCAACATCAGACGTAACAGTAAGTGTACGGGATACTGCCACTCCTTTTAATCAGGTAGAAGTTGAGGTGACAGTTCCAAATGCAACTACGGTTGTCATAGCTTTTAATATAGCTCCAACAGCTAATAAATACCAGGTTACAATAATCGGTTAATATCATGCCTTCTAAAAAAATCCTTGTACAAGAAGATCACCTGTTTATGGCCAATATAGGTAACCCCGCAACTGGTTACCTTGGCTTTTACAGCAAGTCAGACAACAATTTTTACAAGAGAACTTCTGCAGGTGAGGAATCCAAAATATGGGATTCCGGGAATCATGGACCAGGATCAGGCCTGAATGCTGATCTTTTGGATGGGCTGCATGCTGCAGCTTTCGCAGCTGCATCACATACTCATTCCTACTTGCCAATAGCCGGAGGAACTATATCAGGAAATTTATCAATAAATGGTAGCTTCTATTTACCGAATCTGACTGAGAATGCAAATGCAAATCAGGTTGTTGTGCGCGATGCAACCACAGGAAATCTATACTACAGAACTGATGTACTCAGGCAGGTTGCACTTTTCAGCCCAGCCAATGGACATACATTAGTGTTTAATGGGACAAACTGGATAAACAACCCTTACATAAGGTCGGAGTTTGGTTCTTCATATAATTTCATTGACTTGACTTCTAAAGACCTTGATGATGATTTTGGTGATGCTCAAATATTCATGAGTTGCGAAGAGGGTATCAACTTTATGACTAACAAGGGGAAGCCTAATGTACATTCAATAGTCTTCAACTATTTAGGAATTTATAGCTCACTGCTTACAGGTGTAGGGGAAAGATATTTGGTTGCCGGCGCAGACGGATACATAAAAGTTGCCAGTACACCCATTGCTAATTATTGGCAGCTTTCTGGAGGCTTTTTATCTCCAATATCATCAAACAATCATTTGTCTGTATATGAGAATCAAGTAGAGGCAGGGTATTTGAAACTAACAAGTGAGACCGCTTCTCATGTCCGATTTATGCGTTATCGGTTATCGGGCGGAGTTCCAACTACATTATTGAACGGGGACTCATTGGGATCGCTGGAATTCTATGCATCTGATGCTAACGGGTATGCAAACGGAGCCATTATTAAAGCCGCAGCAGTAGGTGATCATGCTGAGAAAAGCTACCCCACTTCATTAGAATTCTATACAACCGCATCAGGATCAGTTAACCCGGAAATTAGAATGACTATCAGAGAAACTGGCCTGGTTCAGATTAATAAAGGATTAACGGTTAATTATGCTCAGCAAGGAAGTGGCCTTACTGTAATGGGGCAATCGACAGCTTTGTCTTTTTATGCAACAAGCGGAGGACAGGTTGCCATTAATCAAAACTCGCTTCCATCTACCCTTAACGTTGGAGGAAGCTTGTCGTTAAAAAGCAGGTATATAACGGCTGCAAACCAAACGTTAAGTTCTGATGAATTTATGATTTATCTGAATGCAGGGGCAACGAGTCTTTATCTCCCTGCGGCAAATGGATCATCCGATAGATTGTATTTTGTTGCAAACGCAAGCGCATCTTCTGTAACTCTGCGCGTCCCTTCTGGAAATTCCTTAAACAATGTCCTGAATGGCACTTTCAGCATAAAAGGGGCAGGCTTTACAATAATTCACCAGGGAGCTTCAATTAGTGGAACTGGCTGGTTTGCTTACGAATTAAGATAAAACACATCAAACTTTTAAACTAATGAAAAAACTAAAACTTAACATCAAGGAACGAGTAATCCTTTCGGACATTCTGCCAGCACAGGGAAACAAGCTTCAGCAGATTATTGTCAGAGGTCTAACACAAAAGGCAGAATTCAAGTCGGAAGAGATTGACGAGTTCGGATTGACTTTCAGCCATCAGGGAGTTGCCTGGAATGAAAAGGCAAAATCAGCAGAGTTCGAATTTGAACTTAGTGATGCTGAAATCAGCATACTTAAGGAATCAGCTGTAAGCATAGACAAAGAAGCCAGGGTTACACAGCATAACCTGAGCTTAATTGAAAAGATTGAGGAACTGTAAATCTAAAGCAATGAAACGGACAATCCCTCACTATGTTATCATTATCATCCTGATTGGAATTATTTTCCTTCAGAGAGAATGTCATCGATGTCCCGAGGTGCAAACCAGTTACCGGGTCGATACAATTCCAGGGGACATCATCCCCTCTATTATCGAATTATCTCGTCCGGAACCATATTTTATATTTGTTGATACCGGCCAGCAAATGTTTGTTGATACTGCTTCCATACTGAGGGATTATTTTGCCCGGGTAGTTTATCTCGATACTTTAAAGGATGATAGCTCTGCATTTATTGCTATCCGGGACACAGTAACTGAGAATCGGCTACGTGGCCGACAATTGTATTTTGCGAATAGAAAACCCACTGCCATCATCCACACTACTACGGTTCAGCCCTCAGAGACTGAAAGGATGAAATTATATGCTGGAGCAATGCTGGCTCTCACTCCGGAGGATAAATCCGATATCGGTCCGGTAATAATGATGATGACTCCTAAAGGTGCAGGGTATTCTTATGCATATGGAGTTAATGAAAAGTCACATACATTAACGGTAGTCTGGAAGATAAAACTTCGTAGAAAGGTACCTCCCTGAATTACTGAATAAATTTTAAAGTAGGGCTGTCTGTTAGGCAGCCTTTTTTTATTGTGACTTTGGAGGGTCTGTTTTTAGTTTTTGTTTGCGGTATAAGGTGTACTCAGAAGACAGGCTAATCACAATATCAAATCGCTCATTATTAATAGGCATTTTCAATCTTTTTGCCTTATATTCCGTACTCCGATGATCAATCTCAACATATACATGGTCATAATCGTTTGTTGCAATGTGAGAACTACCTCCCCCTTCTTTATCAACAAAGAACACTTTTAAGTTACCCGCTTCAATTTCAGAAGGGAAATCATAATCGTTGAAATAAAATCCTCCGAACCTATTCGAATATGATAGGAAAATCTTAGTTACTTTAATTTTTCTAAATCCTTTATTCTTAACGATAATTGGTACAAAAGTTCCAAGTTCTTTGTCTCCAGGGTCAGAAATAGGACCATAGTATTTGATTTCAATTCTGGTCCAAAAATTCTTGATGACGAACTCCCACACCAGAATGAGAGTTGAAATAGAGGCAACTACAAGGGTTAATGTCTCCAATAAATAATTTTGTTTTTCCATGTGGTCTTAATTAAAAAATGGATGATCTTTCATTTTGATGGCATCTTCGGTCGCATCAATCTTGATATATTTCATGAACGAAGTAATCGTCTTATGTCCTGAAAAACTCATAATTGTCCGGATTGGAATTCCGGCCAGCAGCATATTAGTACAAGCAGATCTCCGGGCTGTATGTGTAGTGATTAGTTTGAATTCTGGTATCCGGTAAGTTTTCATCTTACCACCTTCAGTCCTGGTTATTTCAATCAAATTACTGAACCCGGCCAATTCACCAAGTAAATGCAAAGCTGAGTTCATATTTTGATTACTGACTGGATCCGGAAGTTTATTTTCCCTCCGGATCAGAATATCTCTGATCACCGGGTGCATAGGAATCATTGTCCTGGTTCCGGTTTTTATAGCCCGGTTAGAGATATAACGGTCTTCATGTTTTATCCCCTCAAGAATATTGAAATCGGAGAATCTTAAAGCAGTGAACGCTCCTATCAGAAAACGATCGCGACAATTGATCAGGGACTTTACCCTGCGTTCAATGTTCTGTGGCCTCTCATCCTTTGCTATCTTTAAAACAGCCTCAGAACTAATTTCCAGTGTATGCAATATTTTAAGTTTTTCAACTGTAAGATATATGCTGTCGGTTTCTTCAGATACTACTTTGAACTTTTTAGACCGGTGAGCAATGGAATTATGAAGTCCTCTCTCAGCTGCTTCGTTCATGAAGACCTTTATATTCTTTACCATGTCGCCAAAGTAATTGGTGGAAGCATTTTTAGAATACATCCATTTGCGGAATGATTCGTAAAAGGACATGTCGACATCTTCAAAATGTATTTTCTGCTTTCTGATGGTCTCAAATTCCTCCAGCTTCGAAATAGTTGTCTGATATCGGATCAGGGTACGATCTGCCCGGGCAACTGAATCCTTGAATGTTTTTGCAAATTCAACCAGCTCAGTAATCTTTTTATCTGGCTCACTCTGAATCAAAACATTTAATTTCTCGTTTACTGCCTGCCTGAATGAATGCTGGGATGGGATGATCAGTTCTTTCATAAAGCCTGCGAACACATCTTCAATAAGGTTTTCCCAGGCTTCAAGTCTTTCATTGATTAATGCTGCATCAGTATAATCAGATCTATACCGGCACCGCTTTTTTGCAGGATTCCACATGTCTGATTTTATCCGAATACCGGTTGGCCATTTATATCGCCTGCCAAATTCATGAACAACAGCATAAATGGTTGTATATTCAGAAGTGGAGTTATTCAGGTAGAATTTTACGTCGATCATCCAGGCGTTTATTTTGGGGCTAAATTTCGGACATTTTGTTGAATAAATTTAACCATGAAGGAGATACTTTAAAAATTCGATTTTGATATAACTCCTTTAGTGATAGCGTTTGTATTGTAAGGGGATACTTTGCAGTATGTCCGGCCTCGGGTACACCGAAATCCCTTTAATAAGGGATTTTTTTTGCCCTCGATTTTCTTTACTTACCCCCTCATATATTTGTATTTTAATTTGTAATCTTTTATTTATCAGCATAGTATTTTAAAACTAATCCTTCATTCAGAGGTTAATTTTATCAGTTCGCTGATGATTGTCTATTAAGAATGAAAATAAATTAACTTTGTGCATTGAATTATGAGTGCCTTAAAAAAAGATTAAACTTTGGCAATTATGTTCGAAATCGCACAATTTTTGATGGCAAATTGAGTTTTTAAACCCAAATTAATACATGTTATGATGAACACAGGAAACCCCCTCCGCTTTAAATTCGCGGGTAAGTTCAGGATGTTTTTGGTAATGATGCTGATCGTGTCCTTAGGGGCAAGTTTCACATCTTGCAAAAGTTCTAAGAAAGCAGCCAAAAAGAAAGCTGCCATGGAGCTGGCCGAAAAGACAGCAAAAGCAAAAGCTGACCTATTGGCAATTATTAACGATGATGGAAGAATGACACTCGAGGAAAAGGAGTTCAAACTTGCAACCATTAAACGCATGAATCTGGAAGATCAGGAAGTTAAGGATCTGATTGTTCAGGCTGAAGATGTTCTTGCCAGAGAACGCGCTGCAGTTGAGCGCAGAAAAGAGGAAGAAAGAATGCAGCGGGAAAAAGAAGCCCGGGAACGCGAATTGCGTGAGGGTGGTCAATTCAAAGCAATTAACCTGTCGTTGGATGCCGTTGCTTCGGCAAGTGATGTTTCATCAGCCAATGCCCGTATTCGTGAAGCTATGGCCGCTTTTGCCGGTGATGATGTTCCTGTTCTTATTCTTATAAGCAGCGATGGTGATATTAAGGATTACGACAGACCAACCACCATCAGGAAATATCTGGAATTTATCAAAGACCAGAAAAAATCACCAAACAAGGTACTCAATGCAGTGCTTGACAACAACGGAAAAATAAAGGAATTGGAACTGATTAAAAAATAGATAATCATGACAAAAATCTTAGGAATACTGGCTGCTTTGATATTTTTTTCAGCAGGCAACACATGGGCGCAGGACGATATCAGCCCTTCACGCAAGCAGGCAATAGACTCTCTTGCACTTGAAAAAGTCCGTGACCTTAGCAAATACATCAGCATCGTTGGAAACAAAGATACCCCCTGGTCTGAAGCAAACCGCGTAATAGAACGCACCCTTGAGCTTTTTGCCGATGGAGCCCTTATGGGAGTTTCTTCACTCAGCAGAGAAGAGGTTAATTATTACGGTGTCAGAGAGTATCTCGAAAGACTGATGGCTCTTAACTACGACAAAGTTAATATCTCATGGTATAAAATTCAGTATATCAGTGATCTGGAGCGTCAGCCCGATGGCAGGTACGTTGGAGTTATTACCATTTATCAGCGATTTGAAGGCACTACGAAAGAAGGCCTGAGATATGTTGATGTTACCAAAAAAGACATAACCGTTTATGTTGAGCGCAAAACCACGCAGATATCAGGCCGTATTATTGGTTTCTGGGATGTTTTGCTTGGCGATATCAGAGTTTCTGAAACTAAGCCAGGTTGATAATCAGATGCATTTTAATTCTGGCTTCAACCTTTATTTTAAGCGTTGAAGCCAGTTTTTTTAATTTCGGTTATTCTGTAACCAACTGCTTTTATCTTTAATCCTGATTTATGTTCAATTATGTAAAGATATTGATGTTGCTTGTTTTGCTGCCATTGTTGGGGCCAGCTCAGGCATTTAACTCCCTGCTTGGCGATGAAAGCATATTGAATGCACAAACAAAGCAGGTAAATCAATTTTTCAGAAGATTCAACGGAGAAGAGAATGCAAGGGGAGATCGCTACTACCCATCCGATAAGGATTATCGCAGCCCCGAATTGCGGCGGAAATATCTGAATGGCCTCTTCGATCAGCAAAATGCATCAATGACTGATCCAATGAGGGATTCATTTACCAAAGATGTGCTTTCTTCGGGTAATCCGCAGTTTTTAAATTTTCATGGCGGACAATGGTTTGCTGAAGTTACTACAAGATTCCTTTATCAGGGAAAAGATGAAAATATTACCCTGTTTATGAAACTCGAACAGGAAAAACTCGGTTACAAATGGGTGATTTCAAGTGTTTATTTCAAACATTTTCACCTGATGTTTAACAATAACCAGGAATCCGGAAGCCATTTTTTACATCCGCTCAGTCACGAACTCGATTTTATGAACCTTGTCAGGGTTTTTAAGGATAAAGAGTATGTTGATCTCTACACCGAAAAGGAATATCAACCTGATTATCTTACTCTTTTTCTGTATGAGTTTAAAAAAGGGAATCTCAGGTTTAAGAATGTGAGTAAAGTTAAATTTCACTTTTTTCAGATTAATGGCTGGTATTTTGAATTGTCGGAATTTAACCGCCCGGGAAGCAATTCAGGCTGGCTGATATCCGGATTGATGAAAATTGACGAAAATCAAAAAGAATTGTTGTTGAAATACATCCTCCATGAATAATATAAAGCATTTTGTTGTTGCCCTGATAATTGTTTTTTCTGCCGGATTTGCTTTTTCGCAAAACACGGCCACTTCAACTGATCCGGGAACCGGAAACATGAGTGCAGATGAGCTTGCCGCTTTTCAGAAGCAAGCTACCCAGCTGGTCGGATTTATGGAGTTTGCTTTCAATACATTAGGAAGTCCTAAATCGGAATACAGAGATAAGGATATTATTATCAATCAGTCCTATCTTAAGTTTTTTCGTGATGGCAAAGTTCAGGTTGAGGATGACCTGGTTGAAAAAAGGGATGTGGTTACCAATAAAGACATTCAGGCTTACCTCAAAGATATTGACTTCTTTTTCAAGGAAGTAACATTTAAATACACTGTTGAAGAGATTACTACCGAAGTTAACGAAAAAGGGGAGACCTACTTCAAAGTTAAAGCAAGCCGAAACCTCAAAGGAAAAACCATTGAGGGAAAAGATATCAATGAGAACAGGGCAAGATTTATCGAAATCAACCTTGATGAAGCGAGTCGCGGATTGAAAATAGTAAGTATTTATACCACAAGGTCGAGTGAAGAGCAGGAGCTGATGGCGTGGTGGAACTCACTGGATCCGGTATGGAGAAATTATTTTTCAGGCGAAACAATTCTTAATGATGGACTAAAAATGAGGTTCATTCAACAGGTTGGGCGCGACTACCTTCTGGTGAAAACCAATGAGAACTTGTCAGACTCACTTCTGAAAGCCGATACTATAAAAACCGCACCTGCATCATTGCTTACCGAAATCAGGAAATTATGGAGGCTTGAGCAAATGGATTTGAGTGGACTAAAGGGCATCTACGATCTTGAGCCTTTAAGCGCATTTTCAATGCTGAAACATCTGAATATTTCAGGTGCCAGAATAACTGAACTAGGACCGATACGTAATCTGTCAAAGCTGGAAACCCTGAACGCTTCGTCCACATTAATTACTTCGATAGATCCTGTTCAATATACCACCGGGCTCCGAAATCTCGATATTTCTTCAACTTTTGTTTCCGACATTACTCCTGTGGGGAATTTCAAAGTGCTGGAATTTCTGAATCTTTCTGATACTCCGCTTGAAAGCATTGCTTTGCTTCGGGATCTTACCGGGCTCAGGGAGTTGAAAATTTCGCGTTTGCCTCTAAAGTCACTTGATGGGCTTGCAGGACTAAGTTTACTCGAAACACTTGATATGTCAGGCTTGCCTTTATCTGATATCAGTGCACTTGAAGGAATGGACGGATTACGACGGATTTACCTCACAAAAACCTATGTTGCCGATGTCAGTGCGCTTGCTGCGATGCAAAAACTTCAATATATATACCTTGATTACACTCCGGTGAGCAGTTTAACACCTTTGCTGAAACTTTCCGATTTGAAAGTTATCTATTGTGATAAGTCGATGATTGAAAAGCAGGCTGCATTAGCTTTTATTCAGGCTCGTCCCGAAGTAAAAGTCATTTATGAGTCTGAGGAACTTTCGGTTTGGTGGGAAACACTGCCTGCCGCGTGGAAATCGGTATTCAATGAATTGGTTGAAGTGCACGATCCACCGCTGAGAGAGCAGTTATATGAAATATCAAACCTTCGGAAAATCGATATTTCGGGAAATACTGAGATTCAAAACCTTTCTCCTTTACGCAAGCTCCCTTCTTTATCAAGCCTTGATGCATCATCATCGGGAATCCAGAGTGTACTCGAAATAAAGGATATGCCGGATTTGAGGGAGCTGAATATTTCTAAAACTGCGGTAATCGATCTTACTCCTCTTACAGGCCTTACCGGGCTTAATTTGTTAAATATTTCAGAAACAAAAGCGATAGATATTTCATCGGTTGGAAATCTGCGGAATCTGAAGCAATTGGAAATGGACAATGTTCAGGCGGCAAACCTCAATGCAATTCTCAGATTGTCGAGGTTGGAAAAGCTATTTGCTGACGGCGTTCCAGCCATAGCCGCTATGGTTGAGAAGGTTTGGGATAGTATTCCCGATGCACTCGTTGTATATCAAAGTACTGAATTGCTGACATGGTGGGGTGGACTTGCTCCGGCATGGAAGCAGGTATTTGCTGAAATTGATCCATATACCGGCACTCCCGGCAGAGAGCAGTTGCATAGAATTGCATCAATAAAGGAACTTGACATTAGCCGTAACCGTGATATTTCATCGCTGATGCCGGTATCTCAACTTAAAAAACTTGAGGTGCTCAGGTTTTCAGCTACTCAGGTGGCCGATTTGCTTCCTGTCGGGATGATCAAGCGCGTGAAAGAGATCGATTGCTCAAATACTCCGGTATCAGATCTTAGTCCTTTGACTACAAATTCAGGTCTTGAAAGGTTAAATTGTTCTAATACTCCGGTTAAAGATATTGATCCGCTGAAGTTCCTCACAAAATTAAATACGCTTGACATTTCAGGGACTCAGGTTACACGTCTCAATGCGCTTTCGTCATCATCAAATCTGGCGCAGTTGACATGTTTCAATACCCGCATCAGCAGTTTGAAACCCATTGAAAACCTGCTGAGCCTGAAAACGCTGAAGATTTACAATACCAGAATTTCAGAAAAGAATGTTAACCGTTATAAGGTAAAGAGGCCGGGAGTTGAAGTGGTTTATTATTAATATCAACCATTCTAGTGCTGAAAGCTGTATTTCTGAAGAGTAATTTTGTCGGTTATTGAGGATTGACGTGGAAGCAATTTCTCATTTACGATAATATCGCACAGGGCTGAAAGGTTTATCTGATGATTTCTACCGAAGAAGCTTTAAAGCATGCCCACACGTTTTTGCCGGGATGAAGGCTGAGGCGTTCCACCGATTCTCTTGTTATTCTTGCAAAAATACTAACTCCACAATCAATTATCACTTCGAATCCTTCGCGAAGCGGATTTATTGATTGCACAATGCCCTGAAAATTATTCATAGTGCTGAGGTCGGGTTTCTCATTTGAAATGATGATATTCCTGCTACGAATCATAACGTGGGCTTTCCCATCCTGAATTTCCTCTGGCCCGAAAATTCGAATATCATCAATCCCCTCAGGATGTATAATGTGATCCTTGATGTGAACCTTAAAAAAATTATGCTCACCTGAAAATGCCGCTGCAAAGGAACTTGCCGGTTTGTTGAATATTTCTTCCGGAGTTCCTCTCTGAATAATTTCTCCATTCTCAATCACAGCCATTGAAGTTGAAAGCGCAATTGCTTCCTCATAATCATGGGTAACATGCAGAATGGGCAAGCCATTCATGTTGAGGTTTCTGAGGAGGCCTCTTAAGCCAGTTTTCATAGAAGTGTCAACTGCCGACAAAGGTTCGTCGAGCAATAGGATCAGGGGCTCTGAAGCGAGAACCCGTGCAAGAGCCACTCGTTGCAGTTCACCACCCGATAGTTTTGCAGTTCTGGAGTCGAGCAAATGTGAAATCCCCATTTGTTCGGCAAGCAAATCAGATTTTAACTTTCTTGCTTCGCGCGATGAACCAACCATTGGAAACATAATGTTATCCTTTACACTCAGGTGAGGGAAAATGGCCGGATGCTGGAAAATCAGTCCTGTTTTTCGTTTGTCGATTGCTTTTCCGGTTATATCTGCTCCATTAAGTGTGATGGTTCCGGTGTCAGCTTTGGTGAGACCGGCAATGATTTCGAGTAGTAATGACTTTCCGGCTCCTGAAGGTCCCAAAAGTATAAAGTAGTCTTTTGAAGCTACTTTCAGGTTTATGTTTTTGATGCTAAACCTTCCGAAGGATTTATTAAGGTTTCTAATTTCTAACATTTTCGGGATCTTTGGTCAATAAGCGCATGATCAGAAACATGGCCACCGAAATAATAATAAACAGAAGTGCCACAGGCCTGGCATACTGAAGTCCGAATGAACTGAATCGCTCAAAAATCAGAACAGGGGTTGTCATAGGCTGGTATGCAATTATAACAATTGCGCCGAATTCGCTCATTCCCCGTGCAAACATCATTACTGCACCGCTAACAATATGTCGTGATGCCAATGGCACCGATACCGTAAAAAATACTCTGAAAGGTGAAATTCCAAGGTTTAACGCAGCATGTTCAAATCGCACAGGTACGCTGGCAAATCCTTCACGGGCAGCGTTAATAAAAAAAGGCAAACTTACAAATGCCATTGCAAGAACAATCCCCGAGGGGTGTCCTATAAAATCAATTCCAATTGAATCAGCCAGTCGGCCAAGGGTTGAATCGCGGGATACAAGTCCCAATAAGGCAATGCCGGCAGCAGTGTGGGGGATGACAACGGGCAGATCGATAATTCCCAGAATAAGTCTTTTTAAAGGAAAATTCCGGCGGGCAAGAAGCCAGGCGGCTGGCAACGAAAGTAAAGCGAAAATTAAAGTTGCAGTAAATGAGGCAGATATGGTAAGTAAGATGCTGTTTGTAACTTCTTTATCGGTTGCGGTCTCAAATAATACGGAAAGCGGGGTTTTGAATATCATCCCGCCTAATGGAGCAAGGATAAATAAAAGGATGAGAGCCAACCCTGAGGTAAGAATTAAATTAAATGCCCTGCTACTCATTTTTGCTGATCGATATGAATACTAATTCGTGTCGCAAAGTTAGAATACTTTGTCAACATTGATCAAATATGGAGTTTTTTGTTGGCTGATCTATACTCAATTAATTTTACAGTTCCATTAACCAAATTCCCTTATGGTTGTTGATTAAGTTTGTAGATTTGTAAAAATTCGAGAAAACAAGATATTATGTCGCAAAAAGTAGCTCTGATTACAGGAGTAACAGGACAAGATGGTGCCTATCTGGCTGAATTCCTGCTAAGAAAAAATTATATTGTGCATGGCATCAAACGCCGGAGTTCAATGTTCAATACCAACCGGATAGATCACCTTTATCAGGATCCGCATATTGAGAACCGCAATTTTGTGCTTCATTATGGTGATATGACTGACTCTTCCAACATTATCAGGATTGTGCAGGAAGTTCAACCCGACGAAATCTATAATCTGGCAGCCATGTCGCATGTAAAGGTTAGTTTTGATTCGCCTGAATACGTAGCTGATGCTGACGGAATTGGAACACTTCGCCTGCTTGAAGCTGTAAGGCTGCTTGGGTTGATTAAAAAAACACGAATTTACCAGGCATCCACCAGCGAATTATATGGCTTGGTTCAGGAAGTGCCGCAGAGTGAGAAAACACCTTTCTATCCGCGTAGCCCATATGCTGTTGCCAAGTTATATGCCTACTGGATTACAGTCAATTACCGCGAAGCATATGGCATATTTGCATCAAATGGTATATTGTTCAATCACGAGTCTCCCATTCGTGGTGAAACATTTGTTACCCGTAAGATTACCATGGCGGTTTCGCGTATTGCAATGGGAATGCAGGATAAGCTTTATCTCGGTAACCTATCGGCTCAGCGCGATTGGGGTCATGCCAAAGATTATATCAAAGCAATGTATTTGATTCTTCAGCAGGATAAACCTGACGATTTCGTTATAGCAACCGGGGTTACTACCGAAGTGCGCGAATTTGTAAGGATGGCTTTTGCCGAAGTTGGAATTTCCTTGCGATTCAGCGGAACTGGCGTTGATGAAAGGGCGTTTGTTGAGAAATGTGATAATCCTGAGTTTCAATTGCCGGTTGGCAAAGAAGTACTTGCCGTTGATCCTATGTATTTCAGGCCAACAGAGGTAGAACTGCTGATTGGTAATCCGGCCAAATCTAAATCAGTGCTTGGCTGGGAGCCCGAATACGACCTGAAAGGACTGGTTAAAGATATGATGGAAGGTGATGTCAAGCTTACTAAAAAAGACAAATACCTGAAGGATAGCGGTTATGATGTCTTGAGTTACTTCGAATAATCTCATTTCAAATATTCATAACCTGATGAATCTAAAAAGCAAAATTTTCGTAGCCGGACACAAGGGACTTGTTGGAAGTGCAATAGTTCGCATTTTAATCTCAAAAGGATATTCAAACATATTAACCAGCAATCATTCCGAACTTGATTTAACATCTCAAGTTCAGGTTCAGCAATTTTTTGAGAATGAAAAACCTGAATATGTTTTTCTGGCTGCAGCCAAAGTGGGCGGTATAATGGCCAACGCTACATTCAGGGCTCAGTTTATTTTCGAAAATCTTCAGATACAAAACAACGTAATTCACAACGCTTATCTGAGTGGAGTTAAAAAATTACTGTTTCTGGGAAGTAGTTGTGTATATCCCAAAAATGCACCGCAGCCAATGAATGAAGAGCAGTTGCTCACAAGCGAACTGGAATTTACTAATGAGCCTTATGCCATTGCCAAAATTGCGGGACTAAAAATGTGTGAGGCATACAACAATCAGTATGGTACTGACTTTATTTCGGTGATGCCTACCAATCTTTATGGGTTGAATGACAATTACAGCCTTGAGAACTCACATGTACTTCCAGCCCTGATCCGTAAAATTCATTTGAGTAAATGCCTTGAAAATGGAGATATGAAAGCAATTCATCATGATCTGCTTACTCATAACTCACATGGGGTGGGCGCGCATACATCTGAAGCTGAAATGCTTGCCTATCTCAAAAAATACGGAATTCAGCGGTTCGGTGGAGGAGATGATTCGCAAGTGACACTTTCTCTTTGGGGATCAGGAAGCCCGTTAAGGGAGTTTTTGTGGAGTGATGATATGGCGGATGCCTGTGTTTTTCTGATGCAGAATTATGGATTCAAAGATTTGCTGAAAGCTACAGGAAAAGATAATGCTGGTGAGGTAAGAAATGCACACATTAATATTGGCTCAGGAGATGAAGTATCAATTAAGGAGCTTGCAATCTTGATTCGGGAAGCTGTTGGATTTAAAGGCAAGATTGATTTTGATCTCACCAAGCCGGACGGAACACCGCGAAAGTTACTTGACAGTTCAAGATTGGCAACCCTGGGTTGGAAAAGTAAAGTCAGCCTTAAACAAGGAATTGAGATGGTTTACAAGAATTATTTAAGATAAAACAACGAAGGCTGCTAAATTTGGCAGCCTTCGTTGTTTGAGTGTTATTATTTTACTGTTTTATCAGTTTCTTCATGTAGGAATTTTCCCCGTCAAGAATCCTTATGATGTATATACCATTTGGCATTGCGCTCAGGTCAAGAATGGTTTCGCTGCTGCTGAATACCTGCTGCTGCACAATAGTTTTTCCTGTTAGTGAAGAAGCGGTCATGACTACATCTGAACTGTTGAACTCGCCACATTTTATGGTGAATATTCCGTTTGATGAAGGATTCGGATAGGCAATCACTTCTGTCTGCGTTGTTGTTTTCAACTGATCAATAGCAATTTCATCCGAATCTTTACTTCTTACCACATTTATAGTCATAGTGGCATAGGATGAAAGGGCAGGAGAGCCATCGTCGCGAACCCTTATCAAAAGGTCGTATGAAGTTGTGGAAGACTTATTGAATGAAGAAGCGTTATTGATACTTATCAAACCGGTCATCATATCAATTTTAAAAATGTTGCCTGTGTTTCCCTGATGAATAAAGTACCTCAGAGTCTGGCCAAAATCCGGGTCAGTTGCTATAACAGTACCAACAGGTGTATTGTTACCGGCAGGTCTGCTGACTGAGAAGATCTGATTCAGAACTACAGGAGCCTCATTTACATCAATCAACTGAATGGTGATGGTTTGATCAGAAAAAGCGCCGTGGTTGTCAATGGCTCTTACTATCAAATAAAATACCGGAGTGGTTTCAAAGTCAAGCGCCAAAGTGTTGTTAACAAAAATTCTGCCGGTATAAGCCTGAAGCCAGAAAGCTTCATTTGTATTTCCACCAATAAGGAGTAACTGGAAAGTGTCTCCTGGGTCATCGGTTGCCAGAATCGTGCAAATATACCTGCCATTGGGCGCATTTTCGTTGTAGCTGTATGTTTGTGGAAATATAACCGGAGGGTTGTTTGATGGAATAACATGGATCGTTATCTGTGCTTCATCTGACATTACAGGTAATCCGTTATCACTCACCAAAACAGTCAGCGTAAATGATGGGTTTTGATTGTAAACCAGAACTTGTGGGTTGCTTACTGTTATAACTCCGCTTTGAGAAAGAGTAAATGCTCCTGATGAATTTCCGTCAACAATTGCAAATGTTAGCTGCTGACCCTGGTCTGGATCTGATGCTGCAATTTGTCCGATAACAAACCCTGCAGGACTTCCTTCAGCAACCTGAAAACTCTGGTCTTCAATTACTGGTGAGTTGTTTACTGAAGTTGTTGTTATTGTAATGATTGCATATGCGCTAAGCGATGGTGTGCCATTATCCAGAACCTTAACAGTTAAACTGAATGATGGGTTTGTTATGCTGTTTAGCGCGTTTGGATTGAAAACAGTAATTAAGCCACTGTTGCTGCTGATTTCAAATGCTCCCTGTGTATTTCCGCCTTCGATTGAGTAAACGAGGGTTTGATTAAAATCAGGGTCTGAAGCCACAACCGTACCTACGATTGTTCCTGCAGGTGAGAATGCATTAACATTAAAGGATTGATCGTGTATTATGGGTGTCTCATTCAGGTCGGTAATAATAATATTTACCTGTTTTTCATCACTCAGCGTTGGACTTCCGTTGTCGGTGGCCCTGATTAATAATTCGTATGAGCTGCAAAATTCAAAGCACACAAATCTTGCAATGCTGAGCATTCCTGTAACAGGATGAATTGAAAATGCATTCAGGTTGTCACCGCTTATAATGGCGTAACTTAAGGTTTGATTAAAGTCGGGATCCGATCCCAAAACCAAGCCTACCTGGGTTCCAACAGGAACATGCTCATCAATCGTGAACGACTGGTTCGGCACAATTACAGGTGCTTCGTTGATGTCTGTTATTGAAACAGTTATTCTTGCTGAAGCCGATAATGAAGGTTCCCCGTTGTCAGTAACCACCACAGTCAACTGATAAGTTGATTGTAGTTCATAATTGATAGCCAATACGTTATTGACCAGAAGTTGCCCACTTTCATTAATACTGAATGCTGACCTTGAGTTCCCTGATGTGATAGTGTAAGTTATAACCTGGCCAGGATCGGGGTCCGAGGCTATAATTTGTCCAACCCATGTTCCGTTGGGGCTGTTTTCTACAATTTGAAATGCTTGTGGGCTAATCAGAGGAGCATTGTTAGAACCCAAAACAACTACATTTATTGTTGCACTGCTGCTGAGGGAAGGTGCGCCATTGTCAACAACGCTCACCAGAAGGTTAAATGCAGGGTTTGTCAGGTAGTTAATGGCTGTGCTGTTGGCAATGCTCAATACTCCTGTTGCAGGGTTTATGGCGAATGCACCGGATGTATTTCCTGATGTAATATCGAAAGTGAGGCTTTGTCCCTGGTCAGGATCAGTGGCAATCACTGTTCCTGCTATAGTTCCGTTCGTAGCATTGTTTTCAACCTGGAAGCTCTGATCACTGATAACCGGGCTTTCATTTACATCTATCAGATTTACGGTCATTACTGCACTGGCTGTGAGGTTACCTGTTCCATTGTCTTGTACCAGAACGGTAAGCAAATATTGAGGAGTGGTTTCGTAGTCAAGTACATTTTGATTGGCAACTGTAATTTGGCCGGTTGCAGCATTTAATGCAAATGCTCCGTTGATATTGCCTGCGGTAATGGAATATGAGAGTGTTTGGCCCGGATCAGGGTCCGAAGCAACAACTTGTCCTACTGAGGTTCCGTTTGCGCTGTTTTCAGCAATCTGAAATGTTTGTGCAGCAATTACAGGGGGATTGTTAATTTGAGCTGATACAAGCACCTGAATATTAGCGCTGCTGTTCAGCGATGGACTGCCATTGTCGGCAACATTGACTACCAGATTAAACTGAGGGTTAATCAGATAGTTTACAGCTGAACTGTTTGCCACACTCAATACTCCCGTTGAAGGATTGATCTGAAATGCTGAAGAAGTATTTCCTGATAATATTGAATAGGTTAGTATCTGGCCAACGTCCGGGTCTGAGGCTTCTACTTCACCAATGATATAACCAGTTGGTGAACCGCTTTCAACCTCAAAATCCTGATCATTGATTAAAGGGCTTTCGTTGAGGTCAATGATGCTGATAATTGCAGAAGCAGTTGCAGATAATGAAGGGGTTCCGTTGTCGGTTGCAACAACGGTAAGTGAAAAGCTCTGATATAATTCAAAGTCAATTACATCGCTATTGTTAACCTGTATAACTCCGGTTGCTGAATTAATGCTGAATGCCCCTGAGTGATTTCCAGCAGTAATTGCAAAACTGATGGTTTGTCCCTGATCGGGGTCGGTTGCAGTCATTGTACCGGCAACTGTACCGGCAGGTGAATTTTCATTGAGTTGGAAGCTTCTGTTGCTCATGACTGGAGCCTCATTAACATCAATCAGATTGATTGTAATGGTAGCACTTGAAGTAAGATTACCTGCTCCATTGTCTTGAACCTGAACGGTTAACTGAAACTGAGGATTTGATTCAAAATCAATTGCCTGTTGATTGGAAACTGAAAGTAAACCTGAAGTGGCATTTATTGCGAATGCATTGTTGCTGTTTCCTGCAGTTATTGAATAAGTTATGGTTTGTCCTGCATCCGGATCGGAGGCGATTACTTGTCCGACTACAGTACCATTGGTGCTGTTCTCGGCAATACTAAAGGTTTGATTGCTGATACTCGGGGGCAAATTAGATGAACCACCTGAAATAACTTCATGAATTCCGATATCAGGAGTGTTGGCCTGTGGAACAGCAGTTCCGAAGAAATCATTTGACAGTCCGACTGCAGCACCAACATTAATATTGGGTGATGTAGGCTGTAAGCAATAGTCATCATCAGCCGGATTAACAAATTGCGGATTGGCAACAAAGGAATTGGCATCATTGCCTGTAGCTGCTTGCCATGAGCTGAGTGTGCTGTATCCGTTAATAAAATTTGCTTGTTGAATATTAAAATTATTGTGGTTTGAAACCAAAGTTGCACCTGTATTGTAGACTCGGGCCGTGCTTCCAGATAAATAAAATGCATTGTTTCTTGAAGTTATGGTTGTATTACCTAAACTTGAGATACAAAATTCAGTATTCCCGTAAAAAACATTGTTCAGAGCCGTCAGGTTATAATTGGTCAATACCCTGATGCCATACTTGTTATTGATGATCTTATTGTAATGCAACTGAAGGTTGTTAACGTAAGAGTATATTGCATAATTTCCATCCTTCAGTGTATTGTAACGCACTGTAACAGTTCCGGTAGTTGGATGAAAATATAGACAACTCGTAACATTAGCCGCGTTACCAATCATTGTATTATGTTCTATTAGTCCCGAGTAGTTGACCCCGTAAGCAATAAAGCAAAATTTATTTCCAGTCGATGAATGGTCAAGGATATTGTTATGAATATGGAAATAGAGGTTATTGGTGGAGGAAATCTGAATATTATCTCCTGGGGAATAACTTTGATTTGGGTCGGTGTACCATTTCATGTTTACATCATAAATGTGACAATAACCGATTTCTATATCCGTTACATACATAACGTATATTCCATCATCACCGATGTTGTGAATCGTGGAATTAAGGATGCGGATTCCACCTCCGTATGTAACAACTCTGATACCCCATTCGCAATTATTGATAACACAACTGTCAACAAGAACATTCGAACAACCTGAAGCAATATAGATTGCCGTTAGTGCATTTCCGGTGGATGTGACTTCAAAATTGCTCAATATTATGTTGGTAGAATATGCGAAATCCAAAACTTTAACATTATTGCCGGTACTTATAAATTTTGGCTTACTACCTGTTCCATAAGCTCCCATTGTTACGTTTGATTTTTGGTTGATCCAGAGGTTTCCACTAGTTGTAAAAGTAGTGCCTCTTTTTTGCAGATACGTATTCCCATTGGTAATCGTAAACTGTGTCCAGGAACTGTAAGGATTTTCAATGGTGCCATTTTGCGGGGAGCCTGAATAAGTCGGGTCTATGTAAAAAGTTGTTTGAGAAACAACGGATAGTTTTACTACCAGAATGAGAGTTATAATGCCGGCAGTTCGAAGTCCCGGAAAACCAAAGAATGCAATGGTTTTAGTCAGTAATGAACGTTTCATCTTTCTAAATCTTTAGTTGGGTTAGTTTTAATTTAGTTGTTGAAGTCCTTTTTTCTGGAGAAATATTTGTCCGTTTTTACTTTGGATATCAACCATTCTTTTATCTATTATTTTAAAAAAAGTAATTCCAAAATGGTCATTAATTTTCTTTTTTTTGGGATTTATATTTGTATCAGCTGCCAGACGCGGGCTCTGAGATTTATTTTATAATGTGAATTGAATCGCAATTATATTTCAATGACGAACTTTTATATCTTACAGATATTTAATTGGTTAACATTTTACTCTTCGGTAATTTTGTGGTCGAATCTCGCTAGAGTCTGGTCTTTAGGAGTTTCGTCAAATGTGTAGAGATTGATCATCATTAGAATTTCGAGGACAGGGCGATTAACTCTATGCTGATCTTCATTTATTGCAAAAAGAAAAAATTATTATTTCGTATATTGTCTGGATATTGACAGTCTTTGTTATATATCTCAGCAAAGAATAGATAGTGATGATTTGTATATATAAACAGCAATTCTGCTACCAAAACTCTTTCTAAAGAAATGTCATCTCTCCAATGTCAAAATCGTTATTATTTTTAGAAAAAATTAGGTTGTTTTTCTTTCGGAATCGTAGTATTATTAACGACAAAGTTTTTTGCTTCTGAAGAACAAAGAAACTGACGCATTTAGTCAATCGTTGGTATGATTTAGCAAAATTAGAGATTAGGATAAATTCAAATCCGCTGTTTGGTGAGGCCTCCATTTATTTTGGATAGTGGCAATGGCTGGCAATTTGTTAAAACTATCTTCAAATGGCTATTTTTTATCAGTAGTATCCGGATATAATTTGAGCTAATGCTTACAAATCTAAGATGGTAAGGTAAGCTGGAATATTGTGCTCATCCGTAGCTTGTTTTTTTGTAAATCTGATTTCACTCCATAGTCGCAGCTCTGCCGCTAAAGAATAGCTTCAGAGTGGTAAAATATTTATAGTCAGCCGGCTATCAGAATTGAAAATGAGTTACAGCATAGTGTGATATTATAATTTACATTGGGTAAAAATCAAGCGGATACTCTGATTTTTCGTCATTTATTGAACCTATTATCAAAATTTAGATTACTAAAAATCTATTGGCTCATAAAAATCAAAGTTAAACTATAATGAATCTCACCAATTATTGCTAGGGATTAGCCTGAGACGAAAGAAGCTGCCTCAAATTTGAGACAGCCTCCTTCTGAATGATTGTCATTAATTAGTCTAATCTGCAATCTCTATTGCCTGATGAGTTTGCAATTATAATGTTTTTCTGCATTTTTGGCATTTAATATATAAATTCCAGAGGGCAGATTACTTAGATCAATTCTGAAGATTGTTACACCTGAAAAACTCTCTTCCATTACCAGTCTTCCTGTGAGGTCAGTTATGAGGAGGGATGTATTTTCTGATAAAATCTGCTCAGACTTAATGTTGAATATACCATCTGAAGAAGGGTTGGGATAGACTGTCAATTCCATATTCAGTCTTTCAGTTAAGGATTCAACCATTATTTCTTCCAATTGTCTGTTCCGGAGAACTGATATGGTTGCAATTCCATTCGAGAAAAGAACCGGTGATCCGTTGTCGGTGACGGTTATTGTTAGTGCAAATGAATTAACTGCTGAATTTTGCAATGCAGTTGCATTCGCTACTGTTAAAGCTCCGGTATGGAGATTTATCGCAAATATTCCACTGGTATTCCCTGCTGTTATGGTATAACTGAGTGTCTGGCCTTGGTCCGGATCACTTGCTATTACTTGCCCAAATGCAGTTCCGTTAGGTGCATTAGAATTAACTGTGAAGCTCTGGTTTTGTATCACTGGCGCTTCATTGACATCAATGATGTTTATTGTCATAGTCTCTACCACAAATGCACCAAGGTTATCGATCACTTTTACCTGCAAATAAAATACCTGATATAGTTCGTAATTGATCGCATCGGCATTGTTTACGAAAATTCTTCCGGTATTCCCTTGAATCTTAAAAGCATTATCTGTATTGCCTCCTACTATAGAAAAAGTAAGCCAGTTTTCCGGATCTGGGTCGGTTGCATTTACTTTTCCAACATAGCTACCATTGGCTCCGTTTTCATTTTTATTAAATGTTTGGGGAAGCATTACCGGTGGATTATTCCCATTTCCGCTATTGACTGTGATAGTAACCGTAGCCTGAGCCCACAGAGAAGGGGATCCGTTGTCGGTAACCCTTACAGTTAATGCATATGCCTGAATTGTTAGTGCAGACGAATTATTAACAGTCAGATTTCCGTTTGAAGGGTTGATAGCAAAGGCTATATTCGTGTTACCTCCGGTAATAGAATATGTTAAGGACTGCCCGGCATTCGGATCAGTAGCTACTACAGTGCCAACAAGTGTGCCGTTGGGCGCATTTTGCGTAACACTGAATGATTGGTTGGTAATCACAGGGGTAAGGTTAGTAGAGTTTGTTACCACAATGGTAACTGTAGCAGCAGACCATAATACAGGAGTACCATTATCTGTTGCCCTTACTGTGAGTGAGAAGGAGCCGGACACTATTGCAGTTGAGTTTGCTACTGTTATAATGCCAGTAGAACTATTAATCGCGAATGCTGAATTGGTATTCCCGGATGTGATTGAATAACTAAGTGTTTGGTTCAGATCAGGATCTGTCGCAATTACTGTGCCTGCAATAGTACCATTTGCAGCATTATGAATTATACTGAATGTATGGTTCTGTATAATCGGAACTTCATTGACATCAATGATGTTTATTGTCATAGTCTCCACCACAAATGCACCAAGGTTATCGATCACTTTTACCTGCAAATAAAAAACCTGATAAAGTTCGTAATTGATCGCATCGGCATTGTTTACGAAAATTCTTCCGGTATTCCCTTGAATCTTAAAAGCATTATCTGTATTGCCTCCTACTATAGAAAAAGTAAGCCAGTTTTCCGGATCTGGGTCGGTTGCAATTACTTTTCCAACATAGCTGTCAATTGCTCCGTTTTCATTTTTATTAAATGTTTGAGGAAGCATTACCGGTGGATTATTCCCATTTCCGCTATTGACATTGATAGTAATCGAAGCCTGGGCCCAAAGAGATGGGGATCCGTTGTCAGTAACCCTTACAGTTAATGTATAAGCCTGAATTGTTAGAGCAGACGAATTGTTAACAGTCAGATTTCCGTTTGAAGGGTTGATAGCAAAGGCTGTATTCGTATTACCTCCGGTGATAGAATACGTTAAGGACTGCCCGGCATCCGGATCAGTAGCTACTACAGTGCCTACAAGTGTGCCGTTGGGTGCATTTTGTGCAATACTAAATGATTGGTTGGTAATCACCGGAGCCTGGTTGGCAGTGCCAGTTACCGTAATGGTGACTGTAGCAGCAGACCATAATACTGGAGTGCCATTGTCTGTTACCCTCACTGTTAGTGAGAAGGAGCCGGACACTATTGCAGTTGAGTTTGCTACTGTTATTCTTCCGGTAGAACTGTTAATCGCGAATGCTGAATTGGTATTCCCGGATGTGATTGAATAACTAAGTATTTGGTTCAGATCAGGATCTGTCGCAATTACTGTACCTACTATAGTGCCATTTAAAGCATTTTGCAATACATTGAATGATTGATTGGCTATTACGGGATTTTCATTAACGTTCAGAAGATTCACTGTAACAGTTGCTTGTGACCATAAATTTCCTGTTCCATTATCCGTAACCCTGACTATAAGTTGGAATGAGGGAATAGATTCATAGTTTAATACTTGACTGTTTGCAACAGTTAATAAACCGTTCGAAGCATTTATGGAGAATGCATTACTGGTATTTCCCCCAGTTATTGAATAAGTAATAGTTTGTCCTGCATCCGGATCGGAGGCGATTACTTGTCCAACAACAGTTCCATTGGCGCTGTTTTCGGGAATGCTAAAGGTTTGGTTGCTGATACTAGGGGGTGAATTGGATGAACCACCTGATATTACTTCATGAATTCCGATATCAGGATTACTTGATTGAGGCACAGCAGTGCCAAAGAAGTCATTTATTAGGTTTACATTGGTCCCTGAATTAATACAGGGAGAAGTGGCCTGGAGACAGAAATCATTAATGGCTGGGTTAACAAAAAGAGGATTGCTGACAAAAGAATTTATGTCGTTACCAGAAGCTGATCTCCATGAAGCCAATGTACTATGGCCATTAATGAAATTTGATTGTTGTATATTGAAGTTATTATGGTTTGAAACCACAGATCCTCCGGTATTGTAAACCCGGGCGGCACTACTGGATAAATAAAATGCATTGTTTCGTGAAGTTATGGTTGTATTACCTAAACTTGAAATACAATATTCAGTATTCCCGTAAAATACATTGTTCAGAGCCGTCAGGTTATAATTGGTCAATACCCTGATGCCATACTTGTTATTGATGATCTTATTGTAATGCAACTGAAGGTTGTTAACATAAGAGTAAATTGCATAATTTCCATCCTTCAGTGTATTGTAACGCACTGTAACAGTTCCCGTGGTTGGATGAAAATACAAACAACTTGTAACATTAGCCGCGTTGCCAATCATTGTATTATGTTCAATGAGTCCCGAGTAGTTGACCCCGTAAGCAATAAAACAGAATTTATTTCCGGTCGATGAATGGTCAAGGATATTGTTATGAATGTGGAAATATAGGTTGTTGGTGGAGGAAATCTGAATATTATCTCCAGGGGAATAACTTTGATTTGGGTCGGTATGCCATTTCATGTTTACATCATAAATGTGACAATAACCGATTTCAATGTTCGGCACATACATAACGTATATTCCATCATCGCCGATGTTGTGAATCGTGGAATTAAGGATGCGGGTTCCACCTCCGTTTGTAACAACTCTGATACCCCATTCACAATTATTGATAACACAACTGTCAATAAGAATATTCGAACAACCTGAAGCAATATAGACTGCCGTCAGTGCATTTCCGGTGGATGTGACTTCAAAATTGCGTAGGATACAGTTAGTTGAATTCGCGAAATCCAGAACTTTAACATTATTGCCGGTGCTTATAAATTTTGGCTTACTGCCAGTTCCATAAGCTCCCATTGTTACGTTTGATTTTTGGTTGATCCAGAGATTGCCATTAGTTGTAAATGTAGTGCCCCTTTTTTGCAGATACGTATTTCCATTGGTAATTGTAAACTGTGTCCAGGAACTGTAAGGATTTCCAATGGTGCCATTTTGCACTGAACCCGTAAATGTCGGATCTACAT
>DHVX01000061.1:309610-339578 GCA_002412885.1 Bacteroidales bacterium UBA5197 | reverse complement strand
AGCAAAAGGTAAGATAAAGAAAAGAGATGCGTCTGCCTCCTTCGGCCATTGCTTGAGTCGCTTAATCCTCCTTTTCTGTCACTCAGGCCGTTAGGCCTCGTATCTGCACCAGCTGTTATTGATAATTTGAGCGCTCGTGTACCTTCGTGTCGTGTGACACGCGGAAGCGGCATGGGTAATAAAAATGTATCTCCTGATACCATTTAAATAGAATTACCACAACAGCTCTTGCATGAATTTCGTAATATTGCTGTAAAAACATTGCGTCATGAAAAATCCGTTATACTGCTTTCTGGTTTTTACTTTGCTAACCGTCAATGCGCTTTTTGCTCAGGAGCCCGGCTATGTGCTGGTGATCCATGGTGGCGCCGGCAATATCACTCCCGAAAGATTTACACCTGACAAACAGATCTTATACGAGCAGGAACTTACCAAAGCCCTTGCTGCCGGCGAAAAAGTGCTGGCGAACGGTGGTTCAGCCCTTGATGCTGTGGTAGCTGCCATTCAGGTGATGGAGGAATGTCCGCTGTTTAACTCAGGCAAGGGAGCGGTCTTTAACGCCGAAGGAAAAAATGAGCTGGATGCTTCCATTATGGATGGCAAAACCCTGAAAGCCGGAGCGGTTGCCGGTGTAATGATCATCAAAAGTCCGGTGGAAGCCGCCCGCAGGGTGATGGATTCATCGGCACATGTGATGATGGCCGGGCGTGGTGCAGAAGAATTTGCCCGTGTGCAGGGCCTCGAACTGGTCGATCCTTCATATTTCTACACCGAAGAAAGCTGGCAGGAATACCTTAAAGTGAAGGCACGGATTGAAAAGGACGGGCGCAAAGGAACAGTTGGAGCCGTTGCACTTGATCAACAGGGAAATCTGGCAGCAGCCACCTCCACCGGAGGTATGGTTTATAAAAAATACGGCCGCATCGGCGATTCACCGGTAATTGGCGCCGGAACTTATGCCAACAACGAAAGCTGCGCCATTTCATGCACAGGACATGGTGAGTTCTTTATCCGCAATTCAGTGGCCTTTGATGTGTCTGCCCGAATGCTTTACCTTGGCGAAACAATTGATCAGGCGGCAAACTACATCATCAACGAAAAACTGAAATCACAGGGTGCCGCCGGTGGTTTAATTGCGCTGGACAAGGAAGGGAATTTGTCAATGCCGTTCAATACTCCGGGCATGTTCCGCGGCTATGTGAAAGCCGGTGGAAAAGCTGAAGTGCTGATGTTTAAGTGAGATGAGATTTGACTTATTTTGCTCCTGAGCTCCTTCGGCCAAAGATTGAGTCTTCGCGCAATTCGCGGTTATGTAATTAATGTTAAACCACGCGTCAGGGGACGCGCGGAAGCCGTATGTGGAAAGGGAATGCTGGGAATAGTATCCACACATTCTGCAGTAAGAATTTAAATCATTGACGGGTCAAACACATTGATAATCTCAGGATTTGGTGCAAATGAAACCTTTGCCTGTGATTTTTCAGGATATTCCATTTGTGCCAGCACATAGCGCATGGCCTCCATCCTGGCTACCTGTTTGTCATTTCCCTTTACAATTACCCACGGATTATCGGGCCGGTGTGTGTGCAGAAACATCTGGTTTTTGTATTCGGTAAACTCATCCCACATCTGCTGGGCTTTCAGGTCAACTGTGCTGAGTTTCCACATTTTCAGCGGATTTTGGATGCGGTCTTCGATGCGTACTTTCTGTTCAACAATGTTGATTGAAAACCAGAATTTTATCAGTATCACCCCATCTTCAAGCAACATATTCTCAAAAACCGGCGCTTGCCTGAGGAATAATTCATATTGCTCTTTGCTGCAAAATCCCATCACCGGCTCTACCACAGCACGGTTATACCAACTGCGGTCAAAAAAAACGATTTCACCGGGATTGGGCAATTCTTTAATGTATCGCTGAAAATACCACTGCCCTTTTTCCACATCATTGGGCTTGGGAAGTGCCACTACCCGCATGGCGCGGGGATTCAGATATCGGGTAAACCGGTAAATAGCACCTCCCTTTCCGGCAGTATCGCGACCCTCAAAAATAATGGCAAGTCTGAGATGGTGATCCTGTATCCATTTCTGAAGCCTGATCAGTTCGATCTGAAGCTGCTTCAGCTCTTCGCGGTATTGCTTTTTTAAATTGTTTGCTTCCATACAAAAGCTTAATAATCAAGGTTATAAATTGTTGAGGCTGCCTTGCCGGGATGTGTTCCCAATATTATGCGAAAGTACTATATTTCAGAGAATTGTATAACATTGGTCGAATGTTTAAAGTCTATGTGCCCTATTTGTTTATGTGGTGAAAAAAGAAAAAATAGAACCACATAGAAACATAGAACACATAGCACAAAACATCTGAAAGTCTATGTGCCCTATGTGCCTAAGTGGTGAAAAAAGAATAAAACAACCAGAAACACAGAACACATAGGTCGAACATTAAAAATCTCTGTTACCTATGTGCCCATTTTGTGGTTATCATCGCTTGAGAAACTTCACAGTCTTAGCCGTTGTACCATCGGTTATTTTTGCAAAATATACCCCCGGAGGAAATGCCTGAACATCAAGCATAGTGTTTGCTTCCGTTAGATGGAATTTAATAAGTTGCTGACCCTGAAGGTTTAATATAGTTAGAGAGGTGTTCTTTCCCGGAGTGGTTTGGGTGTCGATGGTGATAATGGTATTCGCCGGATTGGGATAAATACTGAAGGGAGATTTAACAACAGGAGCTGAATTTGTACTTAGAATCAACTGATTCAAAGGACGTCCCCAAACCCCTTGGTAACCCTTTGCCGCAAACAGCATCTCTGCATTGCTTGCCAGGGCATCTGTCCAGTATTCCAGGCCTGTGAACTCCCAATCCCATGTATAATCAGACAATTTATATACGCCCGTTTGTCCGCACACGAAAATATGGTCTCCTATAAGATGAAATTGTTCAAATTCCCCATAGTAATCATATCCTAAAGGATTCCATAGCTCCTCCAGGCCATTGCTGACCTTGCTTATATTATTCACAGAGATCAGCTTCCGGTATATTCCTGCTCCTGATCCGGCAACAATGGTATCTCCTTTTACAATTACAGCATCAAATTGGAAAATATAAGCTGAAGGCCATTGGTTCCAGCTTAGCCCCCTGTCATAGCTTTCTGCAATTCCATTATAACCTGCCACAACAAGGGTGTTGCCATCGTAATCAAAATCACTGATTCCGGAAACCGGACTGCTTTCGCATACAGTTGTCCAGATGGTATCTCCGACGATCCGTTGAAAAACACTGCTGTTACTGCTTGCCAGCATGATGCTGTCTTTCAGGATAATTTTATTGATTTGCCCAGCCGGCAGACCTTCATTGTACGATGACCAGTTTAACGTATCTTTTAGTGTCCTATAAATTCCATTGGGAGTGCAGGCATATATCATCGAATCATCCGTACATAAATAAATAACGCCACCGGATTGTAGCAGATTCCTGCCAGTCCAGGTATTTCCCTGGTCATATGAAACAGCCAGATCGTAAGGGCCAAAGGAAGAAGCACCTGAAATAACAGTGGAATCAAACGCAGTAACTGAAATATTTGGCTCAAAGTCATTGCACAATCTCGTCCACTGAGGATATGCCTCAATTGCAACAGCACAAAGAATAAAAAGCAGGATTATCTTTCTCATTCTCAGCAAGTTTTAAAGATCAAATATACAAAGATTTATACCTTTTGTCAAGCAGAAATGAATAACCCCGGCCGGTTTGCATGTAAGTTGACTAAGCTTCTAAACCGCTGTTTCCCGCTCTATGAAAGTGATCGTAAACAATCTTCGCCCTTGAATTTCCAACGGCTGCTTTCAGCTCTTCCATTGTAGCTATGCGGATGTTTTTCACCGATTTAAACTTCTGCAGCAGAAGCTGAGACGTTGAGGGTCCAATGCCTTCTATGTCGCTCAGCGCGGTTTTGATGGTTCCTTTTTCGCGTTTTTTGCGATGGTGGGTGATGCCGAAACGGTGGGCTTCATCGCGCATTTGCTGGATTATCCGCAGGGTTTCAGATTTTTTGTCGAGATGAAGTGGCAGCGGATCTCCCGGAAAATAGAGTTCTTCCAGTTTCTTTGCGATTCCGATCACCTGAATTGTATGCTGAAGTCCCAGTTTTTCAATGCTGATCATGGCTGAACTTAGTTGACCTTTTCCTCCGTCAACAATAACCACCTGTGGCAATTCCTGTCCTTCTTCAAGCATACGGCTGTAACGGCGGTAAACCACTTCCTCCATGGAAGCGAAATCGTTGGGGCCTTCCACTGTTTTGATGTTGAAGTGGCGGTAATCCTTCTTTTCAGGTTTTGCATCGCGAAAAACAACCATTGCCGCTACCGGATAGGTTCCCTGTGTGTTTGAATTGTCGAAACACTCCATATGAACCGGTTGCTGCTTCAGTCCGAGGTCTTTTTTAATGGTGTCCAGAATGCGGTTGGTGCGTCGTGAGGGATCAACCAGCTCTTTTTGCCGTTGCTTGTCGAGCTGATAATACTTTGCATTGCGCTCCGAGAGTTCCAGCAATTGCTTTTTGTCGCCCCTTTGCGGAACGGTATAAGTAATGTCAGGTAGCCTGAACTCCGGCATAAGCGGAACAATAATTTCTGAAGCGCCGCTGCTGAAACGTGTATGAAGATCGGCAATGGCAAGTGTCAGAAGCTCTTCGGTGGTTTCTTCGAGTTTCTTTTTCAGCTCAACAGTGTGCGATTGAATAATGGCTCCGGACGCAACTTTCACAAAATTTACATAGGCAGCCTGCTCATCTTCAATAATGGAGAAAACATCCACATTATTGATGGAAGGGTTGACCACCATCGACTTGCTCTGATATTTATCAAGCAGGTCAATCTTTTCCTTGACAATATGCGCCTTTTCAAACTTAAATTCAGCGGCATATTCTTTCATCAGGTCGTGCAGCTGGCTTTTCACCATGCCTATGTTTCCTTTGATGATGCTTCGGATTCCTTTCACCGTATTCAGGTAATCCTCCTCACTTTGCAGCCCTTCGCAGGGGCCCAGGCAATTGCCGATATGATACTCAAGGCACACCTTGAATTTTCCTGAGTTGATGTTGTTGGGTGTCAGATTCAGCTTGCAATTCCGCAAAGGGTAAAGCTGCCGGATCAGGTCTAGCAATGTGTGCATTAGTTTCCCTGATGCATAGGGGCCAAAGTATTCGCTTCCGTCTTTTATCAGATTCCTTGTCGGGAAAACCCTGGGGAAAGGCTCATTTTTGATGCAAATCCATGGATAGGTTTTGTCATCTTTCAACATGATGTTGTAGCGCGGCTGATATTCTTTTATCAGGTTGTTTTCCAGCAACAGTGCGTCATATTCGCTGTCAACCACTATCCATCGGATGTCGTTAATTTTTGAAACGAGCACCCTTACCTTGCCTGCCAGTGAATTGTCCTTATTGAAATAGGAGAGTACCCTTTTCTTGAGGTTCTTGGCCTTCCCGATATAGATAATCTTTCCATCCTTATCAAAATACTGATACACGCCGGGGTTCGACGGGAGTGTTTTGAGGAGGGTGGAGAGGGTGGCTGGCATGTGTTAATTAAAAGGTTTTTTTTGACAGATCAGAAATGATGTTTGTTTTTTTCGTTTTTATCCTTCGACTCCGCTCAGGATGACTTCGTATTTAATTGATAATAAACTTATCAAAATTTAGCATCGTTACTACAACACGAATGTCACACTGAGCGGAGTCGAAGTGTATTAAATTTACAATTTACATTTAAAGCAATTAAAAAGAATCAATGCTGACTTAACACCAATGTCACACTGAGCAGCCTGCCCTGAGCTTGTCGAAGGGGAGTCGAAGTGTAATAAATTTACAACTTACTTTTCTTCCTCCCGCATATGATTAAAGCCTTGCGCCTCAATCGGGTAAAGGCTTCCGCCGTTACTGATCAGGTATTCGCCTTCTGCTTTCTCAAGCATATGGCCGATAACGTGTATGCCATTGATTGCTTTTACTTTATCGAAATCGTTCACATCAACGGTGAAGAGAAGTTCGTAATCTTCGCCTCCGTTCATGGCAGCCGTGGTGGGATCGATGGTGAATTCAGCGGCAACTTCGGCAGTAACCACATCAATGGGCAGCTTATTTTCATAAATTCTGCAACCCAGTCCGGAATCTTTTGCAATGTGCAGAATTTCGCTGGCGAGTCCATCCGAAATATCGATCATAGCCGTTGGTTTAACACCGGCTTCGCGAAGTTTAACAAGCACATCGGCACGGGCTTCGGGTTTTAACTGGCGTTCGAGCACATAATCATTTCCTTCAAGATCGGGCTGCATTTGCGGGTTGGCTTTGTAAACCTGCTTTTCGCGTTCAAGCAAAAGCAAACCCATATAAGCTCCGCCCAGATCGCCGCTTACACAAACCAAATCATGTTCGCGTGCCGTGCTGCGGTAAACCACATCTTCTTTTTTTGCTCTGCCGATTGCGGTTATGGAGAGGAACAAACCTGAAACCGAGGATGTTGTATCGCCGCCAACCATATCAACCTTGTATTTGTCGCAAGCCAGTTTTATGCCGGCATACAGTTCGTCAAGAGCCTCCACCGAAAAGCGGTTGGACACTGAAATGCCAACAAGCAACTGTTCGGCAACGCCATTCATTGCTACAATATCTGAAATATTGACAACCGCTGCTTTGTAACCCAGATGCCTGAGCGGAGTGTAGGTAAGGTCGAAATGAATGCCTTCCACCAGCAGATCTTTGGTAACAAGAGTCACATAATCGCCATGATCGATTACGGCTGCATCATCACCGACTCCCTTGAGTGTGCTGCTGTTTATGTGCGTGAAGCCGGAGGTAAGATGGTCTATAAGTCCGAATTCGCCGAGGTCGGCCAATTCTGTGCGTTTTGTAGCGTTGTCGTCGATCATTGAAGTAAAAGTTTTAAGCTGCAAAGTTAAGTATTCTTATGGTGTGGAAAGAATTGGAATAAAGCTGGAGTTTTTAATTGCTATAAGCTGCGTTTATGAATGCAGTATAAAGTAACAGTTTACCCCCAGTTCGAATGTCACACTGAGCGGAGTCGAAGTGCGTTAAAATTTTTGTCAATCGATAATTCTGTAGTAAACCCCAATAACATTGTTAAATATTGGTCATTTTTGTCCTTCGACTCCGCTCAGGAGGACATCCTAAAATATTGATAATTAGATTATTCATGTGGCATATGGAAATCCGGACCTTGAGCAGCCCACAAAAAAAACCTGCCCCGATAAAAGAGGCAGGTTTACTTTAAAAAGTGATTTCAAGAAGGTAATCCAACTTACTTAATTTCCCAGGTATCGCCACTGTTGAGCAGATCGTCAACGGTTTTGATTTTTGAGTTTTCCTTGGCATAGTTGATTTGTTCAACAACCATATCGTCATAAGTAGGGTAATTTGCCGAACGGATTACGCCGATTGCAATCGGAAAGTGCGGATAAGCCATCTTGGCAAGCATCAGGTGAATGCCTGGGTCCTGCTCATACATATCGTGAACCAGCAGATCATCTTCAGTGACTCCGTTTTCGCCAATGGTAACTACTTCAAGTCTTGAACCATTGAGCCGGATGCCTTTATCTTTCTGTTTCCCGAAAATCATGGGTTCTCCGTTGCGAAGCACAATCTGGCGTTCTTCACGATTGTCCTTATTGGTAACCGAATCGTGGGTTTTATCAGCAAAAATGATGCAGTTCTGCAGTATTTCTATGATGGAAGTGCCGTCGTGCTTTGCAGCTTCAAACATCACCTCGGTCATCATTTTCGGGTTGTTGTCAACCACACGTGCGAAGAAAGTACCCTGAGCGCCAAGCACAAGCTCACCAGGATTGAACGGATGTTCAATGGTTCCCTGTGGCGATGTTTTGGTCACGCTTCCCATTGGGGTAGTAGGCGAATACTGCCCTTTGGTAAGGCCGTATATCTGGTTGTTGAAAAGCATAATATTGATGTCAATATTTCTGCGGATGATGTGAATGAAATGGTTTCCGCCAATGGCCATTGAGTCACCATCGCCGGTTGCCATCCATACACTCAGGTGCGGATTGGCAATTTTTACGCCCGATGAAATGGCTGCTGCTCTTCCATGGATTCCGTGAATACCGTAAGTGTTTACGTAATAAGGAAACCGTGATGAACATCCGATCCCGGAAACCATCATCAGGTTTTCTTTGCGATATCCAAGCTTTGGAAATACATTGGCAACGGCCGAAAGTATGGCGTGTGCACCGCATCCGGGACACCATTTTACCATCTGATCGCTTACGAAGTCCTCTTTGGTAAGTTCTACCGAAGAACGTTCTATTGTTAAGTTGGGTTGATTGCTCATAATTATTTCTCCTCCAGCGTTTTGTTGATAGCCAGGACAAGCTCTGTAACTGTGAACGGAAGTCCCTGAACTTTATTATACTGTGTGTACACATGACCATACTGGGTCATTTTCAGGTAATTGACAAACTGGCCGCTGTTCAATTCGCAAACCATTATTTTCTTGAATCCTTTAAGTACCTCCGAGGTATTTTTTGGTAAAGGCATAATATAATGGAAGTGGGCGTGGCTCACTTTTTTGCCTTCTTTCTGCAGCAATTCCACGGCTTCTTCAACAGCGCCGAAAGTTCCGCCCCAGCTCACCACGAGGACATCACCTTCTTTTTCGCCGGTAATTTCCTGTTCAGGAATGTAATTGGCAATGCGCTGTACTTTTTCGTTGCGCAGATGGGTCATTTTTTCATGGTTCAGAGGATCGGTTGAAACGTTTCCGAAAACATCCTCTTTTTCGAGTCCGCCGATACGGTGACGCAAACCTTCAGTTCCAGGCAAAGCCCATTTGCGGGCCAGTGTTTCCGGGTCGCGTCTGTAAGGCTTGTAGTCAGGATCATTTGCTACGGCAATCGGAGGATTGATATCGGGCATATCAGCTACTTTTGGTATGCGGAACAACTGTGAGCCGTTTCCGAGATAACCATCAGTAAGCAAAATAACCGGTGTCATATGCTCCATGGCAATTTTTGAAGCGATATAAGCATAGTTGAAACAATTGGCCGACGATGAAGCAGCGATAACCACTGCAGGACATTCGCCATTGCGTCCAAACAATGCCTGATACAAGTCGCTCTGCTCTGTTTTTGTTGGCAAGCCGGTACTTGGTCCACCGCGCTGAACATTCACAATCACCAAAGGCAACTCAGTCATAACGGCAAGGCCGATGGCTTCACTTTTCAGTGAAAGGCCGGGGCCTGAGGTTGTTGTTAAAGCAAGCGAACCGGTATAACTGGCTCCGATGGCAGAGCAGATGCCGGCAATTTCATCTTCTGCCTGAAAAACTTTTGCACCCAGCGATTTGTATTTCGCAAGTTCAATCAGGATTTCAGTTGCAGGGGTAATAGGGTAAGAACCGAGGAAAAGCGGGCGGCCTGAACGTTCAGCCGCAGCCAGAAATCCCCACGCTGTAGCAACATTGCCTGTAATGTTGCGATAGCGGCCGGGTTTCAGGGCAGCTTTACTCACCTGATAAACAGAATCAAGAGCTTCTACTGCATCGGCAAAGCTATAACCTGCTTCAAGCACAATTTTATTGGCTTGTATAACCTGTGGTTTGCTTTTGAATTTCTTGTCGAAAAAGTCGTAGGTAGCATCAAAACTCCATCCGAAAATGTGATACATAATGCCTAGGGCAAACATATTCTTGCTCTTGTCAATGGTTTTTGTATCAATACCCAGTGGTTTCAGGCTCGTACGTGTGAGCGAAGTAATAGGTGCTTTAACCAGATTGAAGGTTTCAAGACTTCCGTCTTCAAGCGGATTGGTTCGATAGCCGGCTTTTTTAACTGCAGGTTCATCAAAAGTGTCCATGTCCACAATAATGGTAGCACCTGGTTTTGCCCACTTCAGATTTGATTTCAAAGATGCGGGATTCATTGCTACCAGCACATCGCAAAGATCACCGGTAGTCTCAATTTTTTTTGCACCCACATGAACCTGGAAACCGGAAACTCCGGCTACAGTATTGTGGGGAGCCCGGATTTCAGCCGGATAATCGGGAAATGTAGCTAAGTCGAGGCCCGCTAAAGCAGCTGTGTCGGAAAACAGTGTTCCGGTGAGCTGCATTCCATCGCCGGAGTCGCCAACAAACTTGACAACTACTGCATCACGCTGGATGACATTACTTTTAGTTTTTACCATGATTATTAGGAGGTTGATTTACTTACTTCAGGCGACAAAGTTATATTAATTATCTGCTGTGCAAAGCAAGCACGATATAAAAATTATTTAACTGCTGCTTATGTTATTGGCATAGATACTTTGAAAGGGCAAGGCACACAATATGAGCCAGATATTATAATCGTGATTAAAGGGTTTATTTAGAAAGTATAAAAATAGCCGGTTGCGATTTTTTGTGAATAAATTAGGTATATATTTGCAGGCGGAAGATTACACCAAACATTAACTAATACTATACAGCTATGGCTTACGTAATTACAGATGACTGTACTGCTTGCGGTACTTGCATCGATGAATGTCCGGTTGACGCTATCTCAGAAGGCGATATCTACAAGATTGACGCGGATGTATGCACCGATTGCGGTTCATGCGCCGATGTTTGCCCTGTTGAAGCAATTCATCCTGCATAAGCAGTCATCCAGGTTTTTAAAAGCCTGTCATTCGTGGCAGGCTTTTTTTTTGTAGGTAATAAGGGAAACTTTATTTACCTATATTTGTTTAAAATCCTGAATTTACCAAGCCCCGGTTTGCACTATATTTGCATCAGGCGAATCATTTAACCGATTGAAATGGATAAACTTTCCTACCTGTCAAATGCTGACAGTGAATATATTGAACAACTCTACAAAAGTTACCAGAAAGACCCATCTTCGGTGGATCCGGGATGGCAAAAGTTTTTCGAGGGTTTTGAGTTTGCGAGAAAGAATTTTTCCCCGGCTTCAGATAATCTAACTGTTCCCGGTGAGTTTAAGGTGATTAATCTGATTAACGGATACCGTCAGCGCGGCCACCTGTTTACACAAACCAATCCGGTTCGCACCCGTCGGAAATATTCGCCTACACTCGATATTGAGAATTTCGGTCTGTCGAAGGATGACCTCAGCAAGGTTTTTCAGGCAGGAAATGAAATTGGTATAGGGCCGGCAAGCCTCTCCAAAATTATTGAACACCTTGATCAGACCTATTGTCAGTCGGTAGGGGTCGAGTATGCCTACATCAGAAACGAAGAAGTATTTCAATGGCTTCGTCAGAAGATGGAATCGACACGCAATCAGCAGCGGCTGGGAAAAGTATTCAAGACTACCATTCTGCGAAAGCTGTCAGAAGCCGTTTTCTTCGAAAAATTCCTTCATAAAAGATTTCCCGGACAGAAACGATTTTCGCTTGAAGGTGGTGAATCTCTGATTCCTGCCCTTGATGCCATTATTGAAAAAGGCGCTGCACTCGGCGCTGAAGAATTCCTTATCGGGATGGCTCACCGTGGACGGCTGAATGTGCTGGCCAACATCATGGGTAAACCATACAAAGATATTTTCAATGAGTTCTCGAACAAAGAATTTGACGATGAGTCTCTGCTTGGCGATGTAAAGTATCACCTGGGTGCAACGTTGCAGCGCCCCACGCACGCCGGAAAAAAAGTTTATCTCACCCTTGCACCCAATCCATCTCACCTCGAAACTGTGGGACCAGTAGTTTCGGGCATTGCACGCGCCAGAATTGACCAGATTTACAAAGGAGATACCGATAAGGTTGTACCCATAATTATACATGGTGATGCGTCAATCGCTGGTCAGGGCGTGGTTTACGAGATGATTCAGATGTCGGAGCTTGAAGGCTACCGCACCGGAGGAACTGTTCATCTGGTGGTAAACAATCAGGTTGGATTTACCACCAATTACCTCGATGGACGTAGCAGCATTTATTGCACCGATGTTGCAAAAACCATTCAATCGCCCATCTTTCATGTAAATGCCGATGATGCCGAAGCAGTGGTTTATGCCATTGAACTTGCAATGGAGTTTCGCGAGAAGTTTGATAAGGATGTGTTTATTGACCTTTTGGGTTATCGCCGGTATGGCCACAACGAAGGCGATGAACCACGGTTTACACAGCCTGTACTTTATAAAGCCATTGAAAAACACCCGGATGTAAGGCAGATTTATGTCGAAAAACTCATTTCGGAAGGAGTGATTACGCATGAAGATGCCCTGTCTGTTGAAAAGGAGGTAAACGATATTCTCGAAGCCCATCTGGCAGAATCGCATCAGGCAGAAAAATCAAAGGTTACCCCTTTTCTTGGTCCTACATGGAACAACATAAGGGTTGCGGTTAGTGAGGATTTTGAAAAATCACCCGATACCGGTGTCGCATTGAAGGTACTTCAAAAGCTGGGCGATAAAATTAGCATCCTTCCCAAAGGAAAAGCATTTAACCGCAAGCTGGTCAAGCTGATGCAGGATCGTAATGCCATGTTGCAGCCCGACGGTAAGCTTGACTGGGCCATGGGAGAACTTCTTGCTTATGCCACCTTGCTCGATGAGGGAATCCCCGTCAGACTTAGCGGACAGGATTCACAGCGCGGAACATTTTCGCACCGGCACTCTGTGCTCACCATCGAAGATTCTGAAGAAAGGTATGTTCCACTGAAGAATATCAGTAAAAATCAGGCAGCATTCGAAGTTTACAATTCTCCCTTGTCGGAATACGGTGTGTTTGGGTTTGATTATGGTTATTCACTTTCATCACCTCATACACTTACCATTTGGGAAGCACAGTTTGGCGACTTCTTCAACGGAGCTCAGATTATCATAGATCAGTACCTCAGCAGTGCCGAGGACAAGTGGAGGGTAATGAGCGATCTGGTGCTATTCCTTCCTCATGGTTACGAAGGTCAGGGGCCTGAACATTCAAGCGGTCGTATAGAGCGCTTTCTCTCGCTTTGCGCTGAAAACAATATGCAGGTGGTCAATTGCACCACGCCGGCCAACTTTTTCCATTTGCTGCGCCGACAGGTGAAAAGACATTTCCGTAAACCTCTGGTTGTTTTTACGCCCAAGAGTCTTTTGCGTCATGCTTCCTGTGTGTCATCACTCGAAGAGCTTAGCCATGGTGGATTTCGCGAAGTAATTGATGATGATATTGTTGATCCTGAAATGGTTAAACGGGTTATCTTTACAAGCGGAAAACTGTATTACGAATTGCTTGAAGAGCGGACAAAACGAGGTACTTCTGAAGCAATTGTAAGAATTGAGCAGTTGTATCCATATCCAAAAGAACAGATTAAAGCAGTTCTGGACCGTTATCCAAATGCCGATAGACGTGTTTGGGCGCAGGAAGAACCGGCCAATATGGGCGCATGGACATTTATTCTCCGGAATTTCAAGGACGACGATATTTTGCTTGTTGCACGTCCCGAAAGCGGAAGTCCGGCTACAGGGTCCCCGAAATTACATGCCATCCGTCAGCGAAAAATTGTGGAGAAATCTTTTGGTGAGTGCACCTGTCCCAATGCCAACGCAATCTGCAAGATGGTTTGTGCTCCGCATGAATGGTCGTTTATTTCTGAAACAGCAAAAACCGAATAAAATATTCTGTAATGATTATCGAAATTAAAGTGCCCAGCCCGGGCGAATCCATTTCTGAAGTTCAACTGGCCTCATGGCTTGTGAATGATGGTGATTTTGTGGAAAAGGATGCCGAGATTGCCGAGATTGATTCGGACAAAGCAACCCTCACCGTCAGCGCTGCCGAAGACGGGATCATCAAATTATTGGCAGAAGCCGGTGATATGATTAAAGTAGGAGCCGTTGTTGCAACCATCGATTCTTCTGCTGCTAAGCCTGCCGGCACACCCAAATCAACCGCCAAAACTGATGAGAAACCGGCTGAAGCAAAAGCTCCGGTTGTTGATGAGGTGAAACCAAGTTCTGCACCAGCCGAAAAAAGTCCGGCTATTCAGGAAGAGCAAAACCTGCACGTTTCTCCGCTGGCACGCCGCATTATGAAGGAAAAAGAGGTGACTGAAGGAGATATTCTGGACTACATCAGCAAAATCAGAATTGGCAAAGCCGATATTGAAGAGGTTGCTTCCGCCAAAAGTGCACCGTCATCATCAAATATTGCAATACCGAAAACTTCAAAAGCCGGAACACGCAATTCAGAAAGAAAGAAGATGTCAACCTTGCGCCAGAAACTGGCACAACGACTGGTTTCCGTGAAAAACGAAACGGCCATGCTCACCACTTTCAACGAGGTGAATATGAGCCGGATAATGGAAGTGAGAAAGAAATACAACGAAAAGTTCAAAGAGAAACATGGTATTTCCCTTGGCTTTATGTCGTTGTTTACCAAAGCCATAACCATTGCACTGAAGCAATTCCCGCAGGTTAATTCCATGATTGACGGCGATGAACTGGTTATGTATGATTATGCCGATATTGGCATTGCTGTTAGTGCGCCAAAGGGATTGGTGGTTCCGGTCGTAAGAAACGCCGAAAGCCTCAGCCTGGCTCAGATTGAAGTAGCCATTAAAGAGCTGGCAACCAAAGCCCGCGACAACAAAATTACGCTCGATGAAATGACCGGCGGCACATTTACCATTACCAATGGCGGTGTTTTCGGATCAATGCTGTCAACCCCTATTTTAAATCCTCCGCAAAGTGCCATACTTGGGATGCACAACATTATTGAAAGACCCATCGCATTGAACGGACAGGTTGTTATTGCGCCCATGATGTACGTGGCACTTTCTTACGATCACAGGGTGATTGATGGCAAAGAATCGGTGAGCTTTCTTGTAAAAGTTAAGGAACTGCTCGAGAGTCCTGAGAAGATGTTGTTGGATGGGGTAGATCCGTTGCAGGCGTTGTTGGAGGTATAGGTTTGTTCTCCCACCTGCCCTTCAATAAGTTAAAATTCTGATTGTTGAATAAGTGCTTCAACTTCCAACTTTAAAGCCGGGAGATGATTTATAACTATGCCCCAGATATTTTCATCTGAGATGGCATCATAAGCATGAATAATCTGATTTCTCAACCCAACTATTTTCTTTGCATTATTCAAAGGTACTTCCGGATATTCTTTAAGTATCCTGTTTATCGCTTCGCCAATAATCTCAAGATCCCTTTCAATGGCTCTTTTCAGCATAATATCATCTGCATACTCTTCATAGCGCTTTTGCCTTGAAGAAAAAAAAGAATCAATTTCTTCAATGGCTAATTTAATATCATATAGATATTTAATCACTTTTTCGTTCATAAATAAGTTGTTTTTCCCTGTCCACCACCCTTCTGAAGATTGGATTTTTTATGGCCTGATCTTCTACCAGATCTATTTGCCGGTGAAGTAATTTCTCAAGTTCTTCTTTGAAATCCATATAGTTGTCAAAATACTCCAATAATTCCACCTTGCTGAAACTGATAAGTAAATCAATGTCACTTGTTTCGTTGAACTTTTCAGTGAGTATTGAACCAAACATATACAATTCATTGACTTTGTAGGCTTCACAAAGTTGAATTAATTTTTCTTTATTGGTTTCTATGACGTTCATGAGTCAAAAATACAAATTTCTGTGCGATGGTACAAAAGAATCTTTCAATACCCGCCTGACCGACTTCAATATTATTAAATTAATAACACACCTGGTCAGTCGGGAAGGCTTGAATCATTGAATCATTGAATTTTTGAATCTTTAAATCTTTGAATCCTATATCCTGTCAATCCTCATAAAAACCTCAAAATACTTTTGCCGGTCCATGTCTGACCAATGAATGTGGTTGTATCGGTACTGAAAGGTTTGTATCTGGCAGACCACAATCAATATAACGATGGCGGCTATTAATCCATTGTGCTGTAATTTGTTGCGGGTATTGGCCAGCGCCATCGCCAGCATTACCATAAACAGCGGAATGTATTCGATATATACCCTTGACGAGAAACTTCCGCCATACCACCAGTTGCTCCACGATGAGAAAACATAGGTAATGATCAGAAAAAACAGAATCCACGCCCGGAACATAAACCTTTGCTTTTTCCAGAGATAAATGCATCCCGCGAAAGCGAGCAGATATATGGGTGTATAGAGGAACAATCCTTTTTTGAAACTGAAAAGTATTTCCGGAATATGCGGGTTTAGAAAGTCAAACCCTTCGCCGATGTAAGAATAAACGAAAAAACTACCGGTTGCCAGTTTGTAGAAAATCAGTTGCAGTGAAACTATGGCTAAAATCATGATTACTCCTGCGGCTGTACATTTTATCTGCTTTAATATGCTCACTATGCCTTCGCGAAACACCTCCGCCTTGCCGGCAGCAAAAGGAAGGATTAGCAAAATGAGTCCGTTAACCGGTCGGATAAGGATAATTATTCCAAGAAGTAAAGAAAGTAACAGTATATATTTAGGCCGGAATGTTGTGAAAAACTGCCTTGCATAAAAGAAAAACATCGAAATAAACGCAAAAGAATAAACATGCGACATGCCTGACTCACTGATGGAATAGTAGAACAGATTGGTCCCGAAAACGGCGGCAATCAATATAATTGATGAAATTTTTTCGGAAATCTGATAAGAAGCAAGTGTGCGTTTAAGGAAAAGCAGTCCAAGAAAGAGGTAAAAAAGTGCAGCCAGGTTCACTGCGATCATGTAGGGCTTTGAGTAGCCATCGGCATCAGCATTACCGGCAAGACTTACGATATGCGCGACAAGAAAAAACGGCAACTGTGCCAGCGCGGTGCCAGCATAATATTTGCTGATGTAAGCTCCGTTACTGAATGCACGGTAGTCGTAAAACAGGTTTTCGTTGTAGTATTTTTCCTTTTCGATGTGATCGAAGAAAGTAAAATTCAGATCATGGTAAATGAAGATTGCTGGTAAATAAGCATAATAACCTTTTGCATCTGATTCAAGCACACCTTTGTAGCGATCGTCACCCCAATTGATGTTTGAAGTAACCAAAATCATTATCAGGCAAATCGCCATCAAAGTGAAGGAGGATGATTTAACAGAGTGCTTCACAGAATAAAGATGTTCAGTTTAGTTGCGGAGAAATCGGATTTCTTTAATGGCAAAGATATGCGAAACTTTTTCAAAGACCCGGAAATGCATTGATATTCATGGCCGATATCAGGTCAAGCCCTGAAAAGCGGCATACCTGCGTATTTAAGATAAGGATGGAATCCTGGAGACTTAATGAACAGTTTTTATATAAATATGTTGAAACCTCCGGTTGTGAATGAACTAACAGCAATAATAGGATATCCGATGCTATTATGTAGTAATTTTGAAGTCTGAAAATAACCTCATCCATGCGAAAAAAAGTTGATTTTCTGGTGATCGGTACAGGCATAGCGGGTTTGAGTTATGCCTTGAAAGTTGCTGCTTTTGGAAAAGTATGTATTGTAACCAAATGTGAAGCCCGCGAAAGCGCCACACGGTACGCTCAGGGTGGCATTGCTGCTGTGATGTACACTCCGGATACCTATGCCAAACATATACGCGATACCATGATTGCCGGTGACGAACTGAGCGATCCGGAAATTGTACGGATTACCATTACTGAATCGACTGATAGGGTTAAGGAGTTGATTGACTGGGGTGTAGCTTTTGATAAAAACCCTGCCGGACAGTACGACCTTGCCAAAGAAGGCGGACATTCTGAGTTCAGGGTATTGCATCACAAAGACCAGACCGGCGCTGAAATTGAAGAGATTCTGATTCAAAGGGTGAAAGAAAACAAGAACATCGAGATTCTTGAAAACCATTTTTCAATTGATCTGATTACACAGCATCATCTGGGCGAAGAAGTTGAGCGCACTTCAACTGACATTTCCTGCTATGGTGCTTATGTGCTGAATAAGCAAAATCACCAGATAATTACCATTCTTGCCAGAACCACGATGGTGGCTACCGGTGGTGCAGGCAATGTATATGCCGTTACCACCAATCCTCCGGTGGCAACCGGTGATGGGTTGGGAATGGTACGCCGGGCAAAGGGCGAGATAGAAAACATGGAGTTTATACAGTTTCATCCAACCTCCCTATACAATCCGGCTGAAAAGCCATCTTTTCTGATCACAGAAGCATTGCGTGGCTCGGGGGCAGTACTGAAAACCATGGCGGGTAAGGAGTTTATGCAGAAGTATGATAAACGCCTGTCGCTTGCTCCCCGCGATATAGTTGCCCGCGCCATAGATAATGAACTGAAGTTAAGTGGCGATGATTATGTTTGCCTGGATGCCCGTCATCTCGACATGCAGACAATCATCAGTCACTTTCCGGCCATTTATGCCAAGTGTCTGAGTATTGGTGTTGATATGACCAAAGAGATGATTCCGGTGGTTCCTGCTGCACATTACACCTGCGGAGGAATTAAAGTAGATCAGTTTGGACGAAGTACCATTAAGAATCTCTATGCTTCGGGCGAATGTGCATCAACCGGATTGCATGGAGCAAACCGCCTGGCATCCAATTCATTGCTGGAATCATTGGTGTTTTCACACAGGGCTTCTGAGGATGCAATAAGCATCGTGAAGAAGATTTCATTTATGAATATAGTGCCCGATTGGGATGCAAAAGGAACTGTTTTTAACGAGGAAATGATTCTGATTACCCAGTCGCTGAAAGAGCTGCAAGGAATAATGACCAATTATGTCGGCATTGTCCGCTCAAACCTCAGGCTGAAACGGGCACTTGACAGACTACAGATTCTGCAGGAGGAAATAGAAGATCTTTATGAAAAATCGGTGCTTACCGAAAAGATCTGCGAGTTGCGGAATATGATTGATGTTGCTGGGCTGATTATCCAGATGGCAATGGACAGAAAGGAAAGCAGAGGTTTACATCACAGTATTGACTATCCAAGGCAATACAAGGAGGAGTAAGTTTCTGTAAACGAATCATTGTTGTCTGGGGAAATTATCGAATAATATTCCAAATGATTGATATTGACTCTCTTTGACAAAAGATGTAGACAATACCTTACTTAATTAAATTTGCCACCAAAGCACCAAATCACCAAATATCACTAATTTAATTCACTCATTTTGTGTAATTTGGAGTCTTGGAGATTTGGTGGCAACAGAGTTCTCGGTTTTTACCGGTCAATAGAGAAAACGAATCAAAAAACCTAAAAAGATGGCACTTATAAGAGCAGTTAAAGGAATACACCCGAAGTTCGGGAAAAATTGTTTTTTCGCTGAAAACGCAACCGTTGTCGGTGAAGTTGAAATGGGCGACAATTGCAGCGTTTGGTTTAATGCTGTAGTGCGTGGCGATGTTCATTACATCAAAATCGGCAACAATGTCAATATTCAGGATGGAGCAGTAATTCACTGTACCTACCAGAAATCGCCTGTAAATATTGGCAACAGCGTATCCATTGCGCACAATGCCATAATTCACGGGTGTACAATTCATGATAATGTGTTGATTGGAATGGGCGCCATTGTGATGGACAATGTTGTGGTGGAAAGCAACTCAATTATTGCAGCGGGAGCGGTGGTTTCGCAAGGTACCGTGGTTGAGTCGGGCAGTGTATATGCCGGTATTCCTGCAAAAAAGATCAAATCCATCGACATCAAGTTGCTCGAAGGGCAGGTAAACCGCATCTCAAAAAGCTATACAATGTATGCCAGTTGGCATGATCCGTCAATTGTACCGGTGGAGTAGGGGTGCGAATTTGACGAACCAGACGAGCAACTCAGCGACCTGACAAGTTTTCTTTCATCTTGTTAGGTCTTCTTAAAAATTTATAAAGTGAACATAGCAACTCGATCCCTGCCAAATTGACAAGTAATTAGCGTGGCAGACTTTTTGTGTACATCAAGCCACTGAAAATAATCTAAAACAAACGAAAAATGGGTTACTTATTGATATTTGGTGTCTTTATGCTCATCAGCTGGGCTGTTGGTGCCAGACTTAAATCTAAATTCCGGGCGTACAGCAAGATTCCTGTAAATTATGGCATTACCGGTCGTGATGTTGCTGAAAGAATGCTTCGCGAAAGTGGTGTATCTGATGTAAAGGTGGTTTCCGTTCAGGGCGAACTTACCGATCATTACAATCCTGCCAATAAAACCGTGAATCTCAGCCCCGATGTATATCATGGCCGCAGTATTTCTGCCGCTGCAGTAGCAGCACATGAATGCGGACACGCAGTTCAGCATGCCACAGCTTACGCATGGTTGCAGATGCGTTCCAAGCTTGTACCGGTTGTAAGCTTCTCATCAAGGTATGTGCAATGGGTGCTGCTTGGTGGTATTCTAATGGTAAATACTTTTCCCCAGCTTTTGCTTGCAGGAATTGTTTTGTTTGCCCTTACAACGCTGTTTAGTTTTGTTACCCTTCCGGTTGAAATTGATGCCAGCCGCCGTGCAATTGCCTGGCTTGATGGCAGCGGAATAACAACCAACGAAACTTTGCCAAAAGCTCAGGAAGCACTTCGTCTGGCGGCTTATACTTATGTTATTGCTGCCCTGGCTTCTCTGGCTACTTTGCTCTATTACATCTGGATTTTCATGGGAAGAAGGAATTAATCCCCGATTACCGAAGTCAATAAAAAAGGCTATCTCATATTTGGAGATGGCCTTTTTTGGTCTAACCCGGGATTCATAAAATGGATTTTGAGGTTATTTGCATTGTTGTTTTCTTCTATTATTATCAAATGACTTATCTTTGGTAAAGCAAACTTTCAGATTATGGAACTAACAATCAGTATTAAAGGTCAGAAGAACATATCCGAATTCTTAAATCTGATCCGGACTTTTGAATATATAGAAATCATCGATGTAAAAGAAGAAGCTTCTGATTTGCCTTTTGAGCACATAGAATTACTTGATAAACGTTTACAAAAAGTTGAAGAAGGAAAAACATCTTATCAAAAATGGGATGTTGTTAAAAAAAAATATGGAGACACGGCCTTATAGTGTTGAGATTTCACAAGATGCTGAATCTGACTTCGATTAATCTTATAATTATTATCTAGAAATCAGCCCTGATTTAGCTGATGCGTTCTTTAAAAGTATTGATGGTTGTTTTGAGATTATTAAAGAATCACCTTTTTCATATCAAGCGATTCATAAAAGTATAAGAAGATTCACTTTAAAAAGGTTCCCTTTTGTTATCTATTACCTGGTTGATAATCACACAATAAAAATTATTGCAATTTTCAAAACAAGCAGGAATCCGCAAATTTGGACCGAACGTACAGTTGATTAATAAAACCCGTTTTACATTCCTTTCATATTTTAATTTAGCGTAATTTGCCACAACACAGTTCATTACAAATAGCAAAGTTTCTCCACTGTGGCTCTGTTTCTTGTTGTGGCCATTACACCCAGTTTCCGTTCAAAAAATGTATTGTTTATTTTTGTATTGCCATAGCCATTAGGGCAATAAACATAAACTGCATTGTTGTGAATGGAAAAATTGTCCGGCAGAAACGATAATTTTTCAGTTGCTTCAATCATTTCATTTTCAGGCTGGCGATGCAGGAAGGTGATATGCATAAATGCCGGATCATACTCCTGACCAGATAAAAATGGATTCTTTTCATAAATTTCCAGCATATCCTTCTGCAATATGGCAATGGCCGGAACTTCAAATCCAAATCGTGCGCTGATGATGTCCGAAACCAAGCCAGAAATTACTTCCGGATTTGTCTCGTAGCATTCAAAAGCAATGTTGCCGCTCTGAATGTAAGTGCGGATGTTGCTCAATCCTTTTTCAGCCAAAGCCTGTGAAAGCATGGCCATTTTAATCTGATTTTTACCGCTTACATTAATTCCGCGCAGAAGCACTATCCAGGTTTGCATAATGGTCAGGTTAAAAATACAGTAAAGTATTGAGGATGAGTCTAACAAATCTGAATCCGGTTATTGTCATTCAGGTCTGAAATAACTATACTCAATTTCAATGTTTTTCTCAATAGTGCCTTTGCTGTTGAATACCTTCACAGAATTGAGATTGCCAAGGTTGTTGTATCCAAATACCCAACGTTTACTCGTTTCAGGTGCCTGTCTGTAAATCGGGAATTCAATACCCTCTAGTTCGGCAAGCTTTCTATTGATATCAAGTTTGATGTTATAACTTTTCTTGATAGAGGAGTAATTTTTGTCATCAATATCAATTTCCATATAATCCGGTTTCGGTGAATTATAATTTATGGTGTAGTTCCGCTTCAGCGATTGTACGGTTTTTGACTGCAGATCACCCAGTGCTGAATAACTATAGGATATGTTAAAGGAATTGGATTTGTTGCTGTTCCTGTATAACATGAGCTTGCCATCGTGGTAAAAGTAGTTGGTGGAATCAGTTATTTTGCCTTTCCGGTTCATGCTTATCCGTAATGCGGGTTTATTCTCATCGTTCTGAAAATACCTGTCAGTCGATTTCAGTTTATAATTGCCAGACGAGTTTTCATAATATGTGGTTTCATAGAGTAGCCCATTCTTATAGCGCATTTCGGTCTTTAACTTTTTCCCGGAGTTCTTTTCCCACCATTCAGTAATCCTGATTGTGTCACCGTATAAACGTCCGTATAAGAACTTATTATTCGTAAGGTCTTTATAATCGGTTGAGATAACTTTGTTTTCATGATAACTTACTGTTTTGATTTTATTCTTCTCCGGGTTGGTTTGAGTAAAGACCATGGTGTCTTCAATCCATTTAAAAGACAACTCAAATACCAGTTTATTTTTATCAATAAATCTAGCATGCATTACCGAGTCAACGGGTATATATGGCATCAAAGCAGAATTCAGGGCTTCAAATATTTCTTTCTGATAATAATCGGAGGAATTTACAAGCTCCTCATTGTCATAAAAACTGGTTTCATTAAACTGAGGATTGGCCTGGTATGTGATGCTTCCCAGAAAAAAGAAGCCCGGTACAAAAAATACAATGGGAATGCTACGGTTGAAATCATTCAACACCTGATGCATAATGGTATTGTTTACGGCTCTGTTTACCGGTTTAAACTTATTTACCTGTGCCGAAATATCCGACAGAATCAAAACTGCCAGAATCATTATGGAAATTCGCCTTGTCATTGTCTGTAGATTTTATAATGGGTGTATGATAATTCGAACTGATATAATTCTGTTAAATTGCCTTGTAAACGGGTTAATGGTTGCGAAACAAATGTATAAATATTATTTCTTTCCGGCAAATGGATAAAAAGTTCAGCCGCTGCGTACTGCGATGAACCTGTCGGATTGCGATGCAGTGAGCTTGTCGAACTGAACCGCAATTCTTAATTAAGATTAATGACAAAGAATTTATTGAAGTACACCTGCCTGTGAAAGGGCGTCTCTTAATCCATCAGGATCGATAAAATGTATCCCCTCAAAGCCCAGTTTGCGCGAAGCCTCAATGTTGTGCAGATTATCGTCGATAAATATGCAGTTTGCGGGTTTCAGACTATACCTTTCCAGCAATATCCTGAAAATTTCCGGATCTGGTTTTATCAGCTTTTCTTCGCCCGACACCACAATGCCATCCATTAACCTCAGCGAAGGATATCGCGCTTGAGCAATGGGAAAGGTTTCGGCCGACCAGTTGGTTAAGCCGTAAACCTTATGACCTTTTTGCAGAATTTCTTCAAGAATTTCAACGGTACCCGGAATCTCTCCGCCAAGCATTTCAGGCCATCGTTTATGAAATGCTTCAATTTTATCGATCCATTCAGGGTATTGTGAAGACCGCTCGGCTACTGAAACAGCAAATGGTTTTCCTGCATCTATTTTAAGATTCCATTCTGTGGTGCAGATATTTTCAAGAAACCATTCCATTTCAGTTTCTGATGAAAACATTTTTTTGTATAAATGGCGGGGATTCCAGTCGATCAGCACACCGCCGAAGTCGAATACGATAGTTTTAGAAGGCATATTATTCTGTAGTTAAACCAAAAGAAAAGTGCCGGGAATGCGTGCACGCCCGACACCTTTTTCAAAACGTGCCCTAAAATAAAATGTTGCAGCCCGGCCAAAAAATTATTTTCCTATTCCTGAGCCTTCCGGTTTCAACATCTTAAAATGTGTGGCACTTTCAGGTTTGTCATGCTCAACAAACGACAAGCCGTTGCCGCTGAATGTGTGCCCCAGAAACTCAAGGTAAAATCCTCTTTTTGAATAACTTTCAATTGCTATCATGTTCTTGCCATCTTGCTTGGGCATAAAATGTAATATAAACCGGAGGTTGTCCTTTGTTGGAAAATCGTCGTCTTCATCACCGCCAAGGTACCATTCTTCGGCCCCAAAGGGAGAATTGGTTTTATAAACTCCCCACCAATAGTCCTGATTCTGATAAGATCGTATGGTAAATACATTCTTACCAGCACCAGCAACCGGACTGAATTGGAAATAACAGTCTGTTTCCTGAGTCAGAGATCTTATGCTGTAAGATTTTTGTACCCCGCCTTTGTATAAAACCAGTGTGCCGTTTGAATAAATGTAGTTGTAATTTTCAGCGTCACGGTCGGTAACCAGAACCCATTCCGAAGGCCATGAAATACCGGTATCGAGTGCGGAACCCTTGTCATCTTTGTCTTTGCTGCATGAACTCAATATCACTATTGATGTTAAGAGCAAAATAGCAGAAACCAGTGTGTTTATACCCGGTTTCCTGAATCCATAAAATTTTTTCATTTTTCAGTCAGGTTTTGGTTAAACAATAAATCAAAGCATGCGTAGTCAGGAGCGCTCAGGTAATAAGATAAAATATCTGACAGCTGCCGTTTGAGCATGATAATATGCAAGTGGTTAAAGACTTACGCCTGGAACCAGAAATTAACAACAGTAATGACTGATTGTTTAAACGCCTGATCATATAGTTTTACTCAGGTGGAAATGGTTTACATTTATACGGATAACCTCTGATACTCAAAGACTATGATTTCGTTTTAATCATCTGTTTATTGAAAAGAAAAACCCCGCAGCAAATTGCTGCAGGGTCTGTTTTGGTGGTTGGAAAAATGGTTAAAGATTTCTGAGTTTTGCTGAAATTATTTCAGCAGCTTTAATCAGTGGATATGCAGCCGGCGATGCGGTAAGGCAGGGGTGAGTTCCTATCTGCGAAATAAGCAATCCGTTGATCGACATGCGGTTTTCAATCGCCAGTCCGATCACATTGGTCAGTTCACCTGCACTGAGTCCACCAATAACTTCACCACCAACAATTACTCCTGAGTATTTTGCAACAATCAGTTTTACCAATTGTTTGTGGGCATCGGGCAGGTTTCCGGGATGACGGTCAACACCTTCGAAAACGCCGGTTACAACGGCAATATTTTCTTCATCAGCTCTGTTTTCGGTTAACCCGGCTGTGCCGAATCCATATTCACCGATTGCGGTTGAGTAAATGCCAATGGTTCCGCTGAAAGTTTTTACAACATGTATGTTGAAAAGATTCATTCCGGCTACACGGGCTTCGGCACAAGCTGTGGATGCAAGCATCGTTGGGACGCGTTTGCGTGTGATAAAATCGCGTTTCTGGGCACAGTCGCCAATCGCAAATATGTCCTTTTCATGGGTGCGCATATATTCATCAACTGCGATAAATCCGCTTTCATCAACAAAAATTCCAGCTTTTGCTGCCAGTTCTGAATTGGGTTTATATCCCATCGATAGAATAACTGCATCGGCTTCAAGGATATCGCCGTTCTCCAGTCTTACACCTTCCACTTTTGTTGTTCCGGTTACTTCGCTGATTCCGTTTCCGGTGATAATTTTGACTCCGCGGGACTCAAGTATGCCTGCAACCCTTGAAGCAATTTCATCGTCAAAGGCGGAGTATAGAATTGATTTTTCTTTCTCGACCAGCCACACTTCGTGGCCGTTTTTATGAAGTTCGTCCGAAAACTCAACCCCGATAAATCCGGCTCCGATAACAACAACCCTCTTCAGATTGTCAATTTTGCCTTTCATTACATCAAGGTAGGTTTTGTCTTTTGGTACCACAAAAACATTGTCAAGATCAGCACCTTTAAGCCATTTGGGCTTTAAAGGAGTTGACCCGGTTGCGATTACCAGTTTGTCGTATCCGATCTGTTGTCCATCGTCAAGCGTAACTGTTTTTGCTTCCTTATCGATGGCAACAACTTCATTCACAAGCGATTCCACGTCCGATTTTGCCAGCATTGTATCCACAGGCATAATGTTTTGCTGACTGCTTTCGAGTGTGCCAAAAATGTAAGGAATTCCACAGGGAACCATCATGTCCTTCTGTTTCTTTACCAGGATAAAGCTTTTATCGTTCCACGATGATTTACCAGTTACAGCAGCAACCATTCCGGCTGCGCTTCCTCCAATTATCAATACATCTGCTTTTTTCATGATTGTTTGTTTTAAACCGTTTCCAAACCTTTTCTCAGGTCTTCGATGATGTCTTCAACATCTTCAATACCAACAGAAAACCTGACAAGATCGTCGGTAATTCCTGCGGCAATTTTATTTTCGTGGCTGACTGCGGCATGGGTCATTGAGGCGGGGTGTTGAATAAGCGTTTCCACACCGCCGAGCGAAACTGCCAGAATTGCCAGATGCAGATGATCCATCAGTTTTTTGCCTGCATCATATCCCCCTTTTAAGCCGAAACTCATCATTGACCCAAAACCTTTCATTTGTGTCCGGGCAAGTTCGTATTGCGGATGATCTTCCAGTCCCGGATATCTGATCCATGCAACTTTTGGATGCGATTGCAGGAAGTGAGCTACTTTCATTGCATTTTCCTGGGCTCTTTCAATTCGTATGGCCAGGGTTTTTACACCCCTGATGACCATAAATGCCTGGGTGGGATCCATGTTGCAACCCATATAAACCATTGAATGTCTGATCTTTTTGTATAGTTCCTGATCTTTCGTTACTATAACACCTCCAACAATATCAGCATGGCCATTGATAAATTTTGTGATGGAATGGAGTACAACATCTGCACCCAGATCGAGTGGTTTCTGCAGGTATGGTGAGCAGAAAGTGTTGTCAACCACCAGAATCAGGTTGTGTTCCTTTGCAATTTTTGCACAGGCAACGATGTCGGTAATGTCCATGGTTGGATTTGCCGGAGTTTCGATATACAAAACTTTGGTGTTGGGTTTGATGGCAGCAATAATGTTGTCGGTGTTCGAAGTGTTTACAAAACTGGCTTCCACATTAAATCTGGAGAAATCCTGTTCGAGCACACCGCGGGCCGGGCCATAAACGGCATCGGAACTTACAATATGGCTACCTGCACCCAGCAGAGCCATGTAAACGCTGGTGATTGCGCCCATTCCTGAACTGGTGGCAATGCCGTCGAACCCGTTTTCAAGTGCAGCAATGTTTTGCTCAAATGCCCTGATTGTTGGATTTCCGATGCGGGTATAAATGTATCCGTCGCTTTTTCCGGAGAAACAATCTGCTCCATCCTGAGCGCTTTTAAACCTGAAGGTTGAAGATTGGTAAATGGGAACAGTTGCGCTCCCGAATTCGTCGTCAAACGCGCCTGCGTGAATTAGTTTGGTGTTGAAACCTTTGTCATTCGTGTTCATTTTTCGTAGTATTTGGTTAAAATTCAATTCCCTTGCGGGCTTCAATTCCTTTTGAGTAGTAATGTTTAATTTCGGTCATTTCGGTTACCAGATCGGCAATTTCGTAAAGTTCGGGAGGAGCGTAACGTCCGGTCATTACGATTTCCATGTTTTCCGGTTTAGCATTCAGAAGTGAAAGTATCTCCTCTGTTTCAAAAAGATGATAATGAAGTGCAATGCAGAGTTCATCGAGTATTACTATGTCGAATTTGTTCCCTGTAATTATTGCAGTCACTTCAGTCAATCCTTTTCTAGCTGCATCAATATCTTTTTGGGTTGGTTCGTTAACAATAAAGCAATCCAGTCCGTATTGTTTCAGTTCAATTTCCGGAAAGCGGGTTAATGCATCCAGTTCTGAGTAATGCATTCCTTTCACAAACTGAGCAATAAATATGCGTTTGCCCGCTCCTGCAGCCCTGAGTGCAAGACCCAGCGCAGCTGTGGTTTTGCCTTTTCCATTGCCGGTGTAGAGATGGATGTATCCGTTCATGGTGTTTTTCTGTTAAGCGTTTTTGTTTTACTTGCTGCTGAATTTTCGCAGATAATATTCATGATTATCGAAACTTACAATTTTAATCAAGCCATTCTCAATCAGTTGATTCAAGCTATCTAAAGGAGCGTTGGATTTTGCAAGCAGTTGCAGTACGGCATCCTTACGCATGGGATGAACAGCTGTGATACTCAGAATATCTTCTGCAAAGTTGCCTGAGGAAGCAAAGGCATTTCCTTCATAACCAGTCAGCAGTTCAGTATTTAGTTTCTGTCGTCTGAAGATTTCATAGGCCAGTGTCACAGCAGATTCATCTGCCGGGAATGTGCCATCAAATGCCGGCGGTCGGGTTGGAATGGCGATGTAGGCAATTTCAGGTCCGACTTCGTGCAGAAATAGTGCAATTGCTTCCATTTCATTTTCCGAATCATTGACATCCTTCAACAACATAGATTCAGAGACCAATTTTCCTTTGTAATTCTGAGAAAAGTCGCGGATACCCTGAAGTATAGAAGCGAAATTCAAATCTTTATGTGGCTTGTTGATTTTTCGCCAGGAAGTCAGATTTACAGTATCAACTTTTACCGAAACATAATCGGCATGCATCAGATCAGACTGCACATCCTTTCGGCTGAGCAACGAGCTGTTTGTGATAACAGCTACCGGAAATCCCACTGATTTTAACTTTAAGATAAGTTCACCCAGGTGAATATCAAGGGTTGGTTCGCCATCGGGTACAATGGTTATGTAATCAGGGAAATCGTCTTTTGGCAAGGAATTTAGCTTGTATTCAAGCTTTCGGGTAATTACTTCGGGATGATAAAATTCTTGTCGTTCAATCTGCATTTTATCAGCTTTTCCAACCTGGCAATAAGCGCATGAATATGAACAAACCTTGTGAGGTATGTTATTGATGCCGATGCTTTTGCCAAGGCGTCGGGAAGGAACAGGGCCGAAAATGATGTTTTCCATTTGGTTGATTATTCAAGTATGATTGCTTCTTCAGGGCATGCTTTTATGCATAAATTGCAGCGCTTGCAATTGTCAGTTTTTACAAAAGCTTTTCCATTTTCCATAACAATGGTTCCTGTGGGACAAGCATCTATGCATATGCCACAAGTGGTGCATTTCTCTGCCAGAACCTTCGGAAACTGAATTTTTGGTCTGACGTTCTCAGGTTCTCCATCTTTTACCTGATCCTGATTTATGCCGGATGCTTTTTCGGGTGTTTCGCTACGATGCATTGAAACATTACAATCCGGGCAAAACACTGTTTTACAGGGGATGCCATCCTGATGTACAGAGGAGAATCCGCATTTCGGGCATACACAAAAACCGCCTTTGCCTTTTCCTTGCTGACCTCCTCTGTTGCCATGGTTGCTTCCATCGCCCTTGTGTTGATTTTGCATCATCTTATTGTTCTTTAAGTTCGCCGTTTTTGTATTGCTCATATGCTTGCCTGAGCGTCAAATCATGGGCATTAACCAGTATTTTCATTTTTATGTGTTTCAGTGCGGCTGAAGCATTGTCCCCGGGTCCGTTTCCGGTGATCAACACATCGGGTTGAAGTTCGAATATCCGTTGCGATGTTGCAGTACCTGCCCCATGTGCTTCGTTTTTAACTGAACTGTTGTCAACAACACTTAATTCCTGACTCTCTTCATCGTACATTACGATGTATTCTGTTCTTCCGAAACGTGGGTCAATAATTGACTCCCAGGTCGTTCCGGAAGAGGTAAATGCAATTTTCATTTTGTTTGTTTTTATTGTTTTCACTTCAATGTCAATGATTTATTGTCACTAACTTTTCACCTTTCACTCTTCCTCGTTATCGCTTCGCGCTCCCGAGGCAAGCACTCTTCACTCTTCACTCTTCACTTTTC
>DHVX01000061.1:128637-309563 GCA_002412885.1 Bacteroidales bacterium UBA5197 | reverse complement strand
TCACTTTTCATTTTTCACTCTTCACATACCAACCGTTTCACTTTCTCCCAGCTATCTGTCACCAGGTCTTTCAAAAAACCATGGTCGTATTCAACGATGGTTTGACCTTGTGTCATTGCTTTTGTAAAGCTCTCATCATAAGGTAAATCTGCCAGATGCACAATGCCTTCTTCTGCAAGATACTGTGCAATTTCAGCGCATTTCACAGGATTTATATCGGCTTTATTGATAATGCATCCTGCTTTAATGTTGAATTTTTTAACCAGTTCATAAACACGTTTCAGGTCGTGAAGCCCTGAAACCGTAGGCTCGGTGACCAAAACCACAAAGCTGGCTCCTGAAAGCGATGAAACCACAGGACAGCCTATTCCCGGAGAGCCATCCACAAGAATGAAATCTTTGCGTTCCTCCAATGCAATCTCTTTGGCCTCGTTTTTGACTTTTGCCACCAGTTTGCCTGAATTTTCGGCCCCAATGCCCAAACGGGCATGAACCATGAAGCTTCCGGTTTTTATGTTGGAGATAAACCACTGTCCGGCAAGGCGCTCTTTGTTTCTGATGCAATGTGCAGGACATATCCTTGCGCAATATCCACAGCCTTCGCAACTCAAAGGATCAATGAAGAATCTGTTGAGTTTGATATTAATCGCATCAAACCGGCAGACATCCTTGCATTTTCCGCACCTGATACAATCAGATTGCTCAATGAAAGCCAGTTCACCGCTGTAAAAATCTTCGGTATAATCAAAGTCAGGATTCATCAACAGATGCATGTCTGCGGCATCTACATCACAATCGGCAACCACCACATCACTTCCGCCTAAAACAGCAAAAGCTGCTGTCAATGAGGTTTTTCCGGTTCCACCTTTGCCTGAAATAATTACTATTTCTTTCATTTGTGTTCTCCTTCCATCATTTTCAAGCAATGGTCCAGAATTTCCTGCAATGCCGTTTTTACTTCAGGTACTTCATTGTAGATCAGTTTTCCGGAGGAATACAAACCTGCAATTTTCCGGCTGTTGGCAATCTTTGCAAGAATAGGAATATCCTCTTCTGTGCAATATTCAATCACCTCATCGTTGCCAATTCCATATCGGTTGATCACAACCCCGAATGGTTTTTTAAGTGCACGCACTGTTTCAACGGCAAGTCTCAGATCGTGAAGTCCAAAAGGGGTAGGCTCCGTGATGAGAATAACAAAATCCACATCTTTCACGGCTTCAATTACGGGGCAGGAAGTGCCGGGCGGTGAATCGTAGATAGTGAAGTTTGCATTTCCGTATTTGCCGGCTGCATAGTTTTTTGTTTTCGAAATGGCCGGTACGGCTTGTTCCTCGCCAACATCCATCCGGCTTTCAATGAAGTGAAGATTGCCACTTCTGAAATCTTTAAGGGTGCCGGTGCTCTTTGGAATCATTGGCAAAGCATTTTCCGGACATAATTCCGAACACGCATAACAACTATGGCACAATTGCGGAAAAACCACAATAGTTGGCCCAAGCTGAATTACTGCATGAAAATTGCAAACCTTCCGGCAAATACCGCACAATGTACATTTTGATTCATCCCATTGGGGAATCATCTTTAAATTCGGCTCTTCATGAATAAGTTCCCCGTTGAAGAATAAACCTGAATTGGGCTCTTCAACATCAAGATCAACAAGAACAACTTCCTGTTGCTCTGCAATATAAGCGGCAAGATTGGTTGAAAGGGTAGTTTTTCCTGTGCCACCTTTGCCGCTTGCAATGGCTATTTTCAAAGGTTTGCGATTAATCATATTTTAGGCGTGTCATTTCATCGGCCAACGCTGGCTGAATGGATTCCTGAAGGAAATCCGTATTCCAGGTGTTGAGGTTTTTATGAGTCAGATAGTATTTTTGTGGAATCGGATGTGTTCCGAAAACGACCTTCATTCCATATTTTTCAGGGATGAAATTTTTAAAATGCTCCATGTAGGGGCAAGGCGGATAACCGACTAACAAACCTGTTGCAAAGTGAATATGAGTAACTCCGTTCTTTTTCATTTCCTCGGGTGCGTATTCAATGTTTCCGCCCGGACATCCACCACAGGTTGTGTAAGCTGCCAGCTCAGCCTCCTGATCTTTATATGATTCAAAAGCTCCTTCGCGGTTCTGAAATGATCTGAAGCATTTGCCCCCGGCACAGGTATGATATCGGTCGCAGATGATTATTCCAACTTTGATGTTTGCCATGGTCGGGTTGATTTAAAGTGTAAACTCATTAATGATAAAACACTTCCGGCATTTCCCGGAATCAATGCAATTGTTAAGTGGATTTTGCTCATGGTATTTTGGGTTTATTGTACACAACAAAACTTCCTTTCTCAACATGTAACTTTTCAGCCATCAAATCACATTTTACCATCAGTAAAAAGAAAATACGCGGATCGTTTTCATTCATTAGTCCCTCCAGATTTCCTTGCCCTTTTGAGATTATGAGATCAGCCGAGTGGTATTCAGCTAAAAATTTGGCGCTGCTTCTTGCAATTACTGTTGAAGGGGCATCAAATCCATTTGAAATCACTCTTGCAACTGTGCTCATCTTAATTAATCCGGCATCCTTAAAGGTTACATCATTTAGTGTGATTCCACCTCTTACTGCGTAGGTTACATCCGGATGATTGATTGTTTCAAGAAACAGCTTGTCAAATACTATTTCTCCGGCATTATCACCAAGGTAAAGTATTGTATTGGCCCGGTTGATTTCCTGTTGCAATAAATCTGTATGATCAATTGCAAAATCTACCGAGTTGACATATTCTATAGTCTGATGGATGTCAAAGCTATTGTTGGCTCCATAATCCATGATGTTTCCTGCAATCGAAAGCCTTAATGCAAGTTCAAACGGATTGTCTGAAGCCATTACTTTCGGCTTCCATTCATTGTAAAGAACTGAAGCTATGCGATTACTTTCTGCCTTTTCCTCTGCAAACGGATCATCAACACCTGAAATGGAGCAGAATCTGATGCTTAGCTCCCTTTGTATTTCAGGTGTTGTTGCAAAGTTGCCGGTTTTGATGAGTTTCCTGAAATAATTCAAAAAATCATGCTGCTTGAAAGCTGGAATTTCGAACTTAACAAACAATCTCTGATAGGTCCGTAATAAACAATCATAGCATCTTGGATCGATCACCGTGAGATTCTCAGTGCTTGTGTCCATGTCCATGGTGGTCATCTTCGCCGTGATGGTCGCAATAGTTGGCGCTCAGGCTCAGTTTCCCAGCCAGGAAATTATTAACCAGATTGGTTGGTGTATCCAGCGGTGCTCCTACAAAAACGTTAACTCCCGCTTCATTAAAGAGATTCACGGCCATAGGCCCCATGCCACCGGCAATAACATCAGTGGCTCCATTGGCTGCAACCCATTTTGGGAAGGTGCCTGGCTGATGTTCAGGAGGTTCCATCATTGTTATTTTAGTAATGCTGTTATTTTCAACATCCACATAAGCAAACGCCTGACAATGTCCGAAATGCTCACTCAATAAACTACCTGCCATAGGGATGGCGATTCTTTTATTCATTTTATTCAAATTTTTAGTTGTTAAAACCTTAGTTTCTTAAATTCTTCTTTCATTCTCCGGATATCATTGATCCAGTCTTCAATATCATTTTCGTGTTCCAATTCTTCGTTTAGAATTGTAACCGCCATCTGGTGGGTGCTGTGATCTTTTCCGCTGGTGAAATCGGCAATTTCCTGATAACGCTGAATGGCGCATCTTTCGCCTTGCAGATTTTGCTCAAGAATTACTTCAATATAAGGATCTGAAGGTTCATCGTAACTGCAGCGGGCCAATTTGGTCCATTCGGTGGGATTAATTACCGGAGTTCCTCCCAGTTGGATAATCCTGTTTACAACCATAACTGCATGATTCAATTCCTGATCGGCATGAAGCAGCAATTCCGGCTCAACTTCACTTCTCATCGGGCCTTCCATCATTCTCGCACCAATCCAATATTGGTAATAAGCCAGCCACTCTTCTGAAAGGGCCGCATTCAGCATCTTTAAGAGTTCTTCAACATCTACCGATGAGACTTTAATTGCTTGTTTTCCCATGATTTAACTTTTTTGTGAGTTTGAATTATATATTTCTTTTGTCGTTTGCCGGATAATTTCAGCAACCACCCCTGAAGCGGTTTCTCATTCCCCGTCCAGGGCCTCTTCCACATCTTCCGCGTCCTAAGCCAGCGCCCATGCCGTTTGTGCGGGTGTCTTCTGACGGATTTATTGCCGCTTCATTGCTGGTGGTTGTTGGGGATTGTTTCCCGGTATTTGAATCTGGATTCATGCAACGTCCCATGCGCCTTCCGGTCATAGGACCTCTGCCCATAGGGCCATTTTGATCAAAGTCTGGCATAATAGCCTCCTTATTTTAAAGTGAATACTAAAGTTTTCCGCTGTTAAAGCGCTTTCCTTTTCCTTCGCCGCCTCCCGTTTTGCGACGGGCTCCAGCTCCTTTGCCAAGTTTTTCAAGCTTTTCCTGAGCTGAAAGATCATGGCATTTGCCTAATTTCCTGCCCGAAAGGTTTCCTTTTCCTTCCGGCCCGGTTCCATCAAGTTTTGGCATAATATTGTTTTTTAGTGATTTAACATTTCAATAATTTCCCGTATTTGTTTGCCGGAGTCTTTGAGAACGATCATCTGAATTTTCAGGCTGTCAAGCAGTGGTTTGATTTTCATCCCGAATTCATAGGAAATTATTTTGCTTACAGATTTTGAAGCAACAAGTTCAACTGAAGCCGGGCCAGCATTTTCTTCCATATCCTTGTTGGGATTTGGAATATACTCAACGGCCTTGCTTTCTTTGTCGTAAATTATAAAGTAAGAACAGCGTCCAAAGCTTTTATCTAAGGTCGATTCAAGGGTGTTCCCGTTTGATGCAATTGCGATTTTCATAATCTTTAGTTCCTTTTGATTTTTGCTCCTGGTGTTCCTTTTCTTTTCATGCGGCTTCCGCATTCAAGGCAAACATGCTGATTACATGGTACCCCGGTCTTGTGGAGCTGCGTTGATCCGCAATTCATGCAAATACAGAGATCATCTGTACCTGATGGCCTTTCAAGGTTACTCATTTGATCCGGATCGAATGATTTAATCCGTTCATCTCCGCACAACGGACACTTTAGAACCTCTTCATCTCTTTCCGGATTATTGAAATTACAATTACATCCTTTGCAATTGTACCAGTCGCTGTCGAAATAAACTTTACCACCGTTTATGGCTATTTGCCGGCCTTCTACAAACGCTTTGGCAATTTTTTGAAGTGCAGATGCGTATATTCTTGTAAAAGTCGGCCTCGATACTTCCATCAAAATTGACGATTGATGGTGATTCAGCATATCATAATCGCTCAAACGCAGGGCTTCATACTCCTCATAAAGGAGATTTACCGGCTCAGTATCCAGTTTTCCTGTTTCCGGTCCGTAAGGTTTAAACCCTTTTATTACCGGCGGATTCAGTACTTTTCTTATTGTTTTGATTCTAGGCGACATAGTATGTAATGATCAATAGTTCGCTACAAAGGTAGTGAACAATAGTTCAATAAACAAATAATTTATCTATTTTTGCAGTTCTTATTAACAATGATAACATCATGAACGATCAACCGACAACAATGACGCGTATAGTGCTTCCAGCGATGCTTAACGACCGGCAGATTCTTTTTGGCGGGAATATCCTGAAATGGATGGATGAAGTGGCTTACATCGCGGCAACCCGCTTATTGATGCAGCGTGTGGTAACCTTTTCGGTGGAGGATATAAAATTCCTGAAGCCTTTTGGTTTGGGAGACATTATTGAAATAAACGGAAGGATTACCAAAATCGGTAATGTTAAGATTGAAATAAGTGTAGTCGCAACCCGTGAACTTGCTGGTTTGGGATTGCAGGAAAAGGCAGCAGAGGCAAAATTTTTCTTTACGGCTGTGGATGAGCACAATATCCCGAAAAGGATAGACTTAAAAAATTCAGAGCAGGAATATGATTCGCTGCATCATAATTAACAAGATATTCTAAAGATTATAAATAGAAGACTTTGTCGGGCTTTCGCAAATCAAGCTATCCGGCCGATTATCACCACATAATTCTTTCCCCATTTTTTGGCGCATTTTGGGCAGGTGGTGTACCACATGTACATTTTTTTGGTTTCAAATCCCCGTTCTTTAACGGAAAGTTTAAAATCTTCGGTCCATTTGCCGGTGTTACGGAATGGCCCTTCGAAAACACGGCTGAAATATTTACCGCTGAGGGTAAGATTTTCAGCATTTTCCACATCTTTATCCACTGCCAGGTAAATATTCATGTTCCATGCCGAGGTGTGTTCAGAAAGGCAAAGCATATCCGGCATCATAGCCCCTGCCGCTTCGACCTTTTGGTTAAGGCGTCTCATCGCACTGCCAAAATTCACCGGCATATAAAAAACGGTGAAAACCTTGTCGCGGATAAATTTTTTATTGTCCCATTCAAAAGTCTGGTTATCCCAGGGAGCCGGATAAAATTGCGGGCAGCATTCCGGTTCAGGTTCCTCTTTTTTCATTTTTGTTAGGTTTGTTATTGTAAAATTATAGGATCTGCATGGTTTTTCATAATTAATTCCGGAAAATATTCAAAATTGTTAGCTGTGACCAGGTAATACTTTGTCAGGGTTAAAAAATAGCTGAATATCAAATCATTACAAAACAGGGTATGAACTTTAATAACAAAAAATCAACTCTTTACGCCCTTCTGCAGCAGACAAATTCGGATAATTATTAAATTTTACGAACAATTCACCATTAAAATCAAACTTTTATTCATGTTTTTTAAATAAAAGCGTCAAAGTAATTAATTATGTTTATCTTTGCGCCCTCAACAAATCAAATTTTAATTTTATCACCATGAGTAAAGGAACAGTAAAATTCTTCAACGATCAGAAGGGATTCGGATTTATTAAAGACAACGATTCGGACAATGAATATTTTGTTCACGTGTCAGGCCTTATTGACGAAGTAAGGGAAAATGACGAAGTAACTTTCGATCTTAAAGAAGGAAGAAAAGGATTAAATGCAGTGAATGTTAAAGTGATTTAATATATCCGTCATGATCTTTTAAGCCCGGTAATTCCGGGCTTTTTTTATGCCTTGTTTTTCGGTTATGTAGCATATCAATTCCATATGTTTACTCTGAAACTTTATGGAATCAGGCAGCAGTGCAAATCAGGCAAAAAAAAAGCCATCCCGAAAGGATGGCTTTTGAATAATTTAAAAATGGTTATTTAAGATTGAGTTTCTTTTTAACCATTGGCATAATGTCGTCGGTAGCCTCAGTATAAAGAACAAGCCCTTCGGTAGAGTTGAGTATAAAACTATATCCATTCTCTTTGGCAACTTCCTTTACGGCGTTTCTTGCTTTTTCAATAATGGGAGCTGTCAGTTCAACTTCTTTTTCCTGAAGGTCTTCCTGTGCAGTTTGCTGAAATTCCTGTATGCGGCGCTGAAGGTCAACTATCTCTTTTTCTTTGGTCTGTTTAATGATGTTTGACATTGTTGCCATGTTGGTCTGGTATTCATTCAACTTGGTTTCATATTCAGTCTGCATTGCCTGAAACTGTATTTGCAATTGTTCCTGGTATGAATTGAATGCAGCACGTATTGAATCCTGACCCGGCATCAATTCGTATAACTGGGCAAAATTGATGTGACCTATTTTCTGCGATTTTTGTGCACTTACCTGCATTGCCGAAACAGCTATTGCAAGAACAATGAAGATTTTCAGAATGTTTTTCATGTATTCGATTGGGTTTAAGTTTATTTGCCGCGCAAAATTATGAAAATTTCTTTATCGGCAAAGGAGTTTGTTACTAAGTTATTAATTAGAGAAGAATGCTTTGGAAAGGCAATGCTTTACTGCCTGCTTTTGTAGGAATACCCGAGCTTGTCAAGTACATCCTCACTGATGTCGAACCTTGGATTGGTGTACATCATCGATACACTGCCGGCTTTATCAAATATCACAGCATAATTATCAGTTGCTGCAATGGATTCAATGGCACTGTATATTTTTTCCTGAATAGGTTTTACCAGCTCCTGTCTGCGTTTGAACAGATCGCCATCTTTTCCGAAACGCTGACGCTGTAAATCTTTGGCAGCTTTTTCCTTATTGATGATTTCTTCTTCCCTTTTTATTTTGATGTCTTCAGGGAGAAGTACTGCTTCAGCTTTGAAATTTTTGTAAAGCTGATCAATCTCAGCAAACTTTACTTCTATGTCGCGTTGCCATTGAATGGAAAGTTCATCAATTTCACTTTTGGCGTCAGCGTATTCAGGTATGTTCTCGAGAATAAACTCGCTGTCAACGTATGCGAATTTCTGGGCAAATGAAGCTATGGTTGCAAAAACAAACATAGTTGCAATTAATAATGTCCTTTTCATGGTTACTCCTCCTTTATTTGTTTGAGGTTTAAAATTTATTTTTAGTCGGTTATCTGATTATCAAAAAACCTGCCACATTTGTTCCGGTTTGTTCTCTCAATTAATCAATGCTCTGATTGATAGAGAAGTGGAATTGTCCCTTGTTTGCTGTTGGGATACCCGGAACATCATCAAATCCATATCCCCAGTCAAGTCCGAGCAATCCGAACATCGGCAGGAATACCCTTACACCAACTCCAGCCGATCTTTTCAATGCAAACGGATTGAAACTCTTAAAATCTTTCCACGCATTTCCTGCTTCAGCAAATGTCATCACATAAATGGTGGCACTCGGATTCAGAGAGAGGGGATAGCGAAGCTCAAGGGTAGTTTTGTTGTAGATGGTACCACCGACGTTTTTGTTCGCATAATAATCTGGTGTTAAACTTTCGTTTGAATACCCTCTCATTCCTACGATTTCACGGCCATCAAGGTTGTTATAACCTGAAAGACCATCCCCACCCAGATAATACCTGTCAAATGGTGTAACTCCTATGTCGGTGTTATACGCTCCAAGAAATCCATATCTAGAGCGGGCACTAAGTACAAGATTGCCTACAATCTGCCTGTAAAGCGAGAAACTGAATTTCCATTTGTGGTATTCAATCCACTTGAATTTTTCATCATCAGGCAGGGTTTTGTAATTCTTATCACTGAAAAGTGAATAAGGTGGTGTAAGATCGAGCCCCAGTGAAATCTCAGAGCCCGACCGTTGAAATATCGGGCTGTCGATGGAGTTTCTGGCCATGGTTATGCCATAACTGTAGTTGTTATACTTGCCATTGCCGCTGCCAAAAGCAAAAATGCTTCCATAATTGTTGAGGCGGTAAGTCTGAACACTTACTTTTTGCATAAGCGTAAAGAAGTCATCAGGCCATGCAAGTCTTTTGCCAAGCATCAGCATAAAGCCATCAATCTTAAACGACTGATAATTGTCTTTGCTTTTGGCTACTCCATTGGAATAAAGTGAATGATAGTAGCTTACGCTGAATGAATTGGGCTTTTTGCCTCCAAGCCAGGGCTCAGTAAACGAAGCGCTATAGCTAAGGTATCCTTTGCCGTATGATTGCATCCGCAGGCTGAGTTTCTGGCCATCACCCGATGGAATAGGGCGCCAGGCGCTCGGCTGAAACAATTTACGCGCCGAAAAGTTGTTGAACGAAAGCCCGAGAGTTCCAACTACCCTGCCATAGCCCCAACCACCCGAAAGTTCAATCTGATCGGAAGAGGTTTCCTCCACCTTGTATTCAATGTCAACGGTTCCTTCGTTTGGATTTGGGATAGGAGTAGGTACGATTTTCTCTGGGTCGAAGTAACGGAGCTGCGCCAACTCGCGAGTGGTTCGGATAATATCTGAACGGCTGAACATCTGACCCGGACGGGTTCTGAGTTCGCGCATAACCACATGGTCGTTTGTGCGTGTGTTTCCCTTTAAGATAACCTTATTTATGGTTGCCTGCTTGCCTTCACGAATGCGCATTTCCATATCAATGGTGTCGTTCTCCACCCTGACTTCAACAGGAGTGACTGAGAAAAACAGGTAACCATCATCAAGATATAGTGTGCTTATGTCAATTTCGTTAGGATTGTAATTGAGGTTTGCATCAAGTTCACTTTGGTTATAAACATCACCACGCTTTATTTTGAGCACCTCATTCAATTGTTCTGCCGAGTATTTGGTATTTCCTACCCAGCGGATATCTCCAAAATAGTATCGTTTGCCTTCTTCAATTTCTATATCAACATTTACCGTTTTCGGTCCGGTTTTATAAACGGTATCTTTTATGATAACAGCATCACGGTATCCTTCATTGTTGTATTTGGCAATCAGGCTGTTGAGATCTTCCTTATAGTCGTCCTGAATAAGCTTTGATGCTTTAAATATTCTCAGTCGGAAATTTTCTGTTACTACCCGGGTGCCATACTCCGAAATGGTATCCATATTCAAAGTAAGGGCTTTGCGCGGGAATCTGAAAACCAGTTCATCAAGTGCATCAAAAGGACGGAAAACACCTTTGTCCTTTGTGTTTTTCATGGCTTTTTTCAGCTTTACATCGCTGAGATTCCTGTTTCCGTTAAAATTAATCTGATCAATCTTTACTTTTTGATTTTTATCAACTCTGATTACAAGGCTTACTTCGTTGGCTTTCACGCTGTCGCGGATTTGCTCAAGTTCAACCTCTGTATTCAGGAAGCCTTTTGCTGTAAAATGTTTTTTAATGATGTTTGAGGTTCTGATCACAACATTTTCAGTTACCACATCACCTTTCATCAGCTTTATTTTATCGCGGAGGTCATCGGCTTCTGACTTTTTTATCCCCTTAAAGGAGAATTTGCTGAGTCGTGGTCTTTCCTGAAGCTCAATATTGAGGAATACGAGATCATCGGTAAATTTTGTGGCCGAAATTCTTACATTATCAAAAAGACCCTGAGCCCATAGCTTTTCGATGGCTTTTCTGATTTTATCACCGGGTATTTCAATGCGGTCGGCAACCTGAAGTCCGGAAAGCATGATAAGAACATTGTGGTCGAGGTATTGAACACCCGACACAGTAACGCCACCTATAATGTATTCTTTGGGGCTGGAGTAGTCTATTTCGCTGAGGTCATCGCCAAGCCTGATCTGGGCGTGGATTGTGGCAGAAAACAGAAGCAATGCGAGGGCAATCAGGCAGGATTTTAGTTTCATTTATCGGTAACTTGATTTATTTGTTCACTTATCATACCAAATCTTCTTTCCCGGTTTTGGTAGTCCAGTATGGCTTCGTAAAGGTCATCTTTTCTGAAATCAGGCCAGAGTTTCGGAGTAAAATACAACTCAGAATAAGCAGCCTGCCATAGCAGAAAATTGCTGATTCTGTTTTCTCCACTCGTTCGTATCAGCAATTCAGGATCTGGTATGTTGTGCGTTTCCAGATAATTTTCAAAAATATCCTGATCAATTGTTTCCGGGTCAAGATTTCCGGCTTTAACTTCGGCTGCAATTCTTGCTGCTGCCTGGGTTATTTCCCAACGACCGCTGTAATTAAGCGCCAGAATCAGATCCATGCGGTTGTTGTCCCTGGTTTTGTCCATGGTTTCCAACAGTTGCTTGTAGCAGTCGGGTTGCAGTTTGTTAATGTTTCCGATTGCTTTCAGGCGTATGTTGTTTTCCATCAATGTTCCCAGCTCCGAGTTCAGGGTTTGAACCAATAAACTCATCAGTGCATCAACTTCGCATTTTGGCCTCTTCCAGTTTTCGGTTGAAAACGCGTAAAGTGTCAGAAATTCAACACCAAGCTCAGCAGCTGCAGTTGAAGTCTGTCTCACCGATTCTACACCATTCTGGTGGCCGAAAACCCTCATTTCACCTCTGCTTTTGGCCCATCTGCCATTGCCATCCATTATTATGGCAATGTGCTTTGGAAGCCTCAGCAGGTCTATTTTTTCTTTAAGATCCATCCGTCTCAATCACAAAACTAAATTAGGCTCTATATTAATACACCGGCAATGAACTGGTGTTAATAATTGTTAACCAGGTTAATAAAAAATGTTAAGGCAACGTTCTCTTTCAAGATAATTGAGTCTTATTGAGAGACTTATCCCAATAAAGGAGTACCAGTCATCATAACTGGAATCACCTCTTTGCATATCTCTGTTGTGCTTTAGTGCAGGATCAGATGCAATTGCAGCGCCGTTTACTTCGCCTGAATTTGCATTCTGAAGGTCAAGATAGTATGTTGTGCTGACATCGTCAATGTAATCGGTAAAGGTTTTGTGCATCTTCCAGTCGGCCGATAGCCCGATAAAACTGTTTATGCTGTATTTTATGCCTATACCGAAAGGAATGGAAAACTGTGTGCGCGTGTACATCTTGAGATCGGGATTTACGCTTCCTTGTCCTTCGGTTCTCAACCCATGAAGCTCGTAAGTGACTCCATCGTATGTTGCTTTGGGATTGTAAATAAATACCGATGCTCCGGCAAACATGTAAGGAGTTACATAATGTCGTAAGCTTCCGATAAAATAATCGAAGAAGTTTAATTCGAAGGTAGCTGAAATGTCGGAAACGGGAGTTGTAAAGTTGAGGCCACGGTCTGTATTGGCTTTCGAAATCATATCATCGCCTCGTAGTGTGCCATAGGTAAACGCTGCTTTGATTGCGGTGCGCTCGTTGAAATTATGTCTGACAAAGCCCCCGAATGCAGGTTTTGTAAGCAGAAACTGTTTGCCTGGGTTGAGGTCTCCAAGGTAATACGATCCTCCTCCGAAAACACCTATTTCGCCATAGCGTTGAGCATTGACACTGCCAAGAGCAACAAATAAAATGAAAACCAGAATTAGTTTTTTCATAGCTGAAGCATGCCCGGAATGGCCGGACTGGTTGATTAATGAACCGGTTAGTTAATGTTTGGATTCTAGTCGGCTCATAAGCACCTGATTTGGCATGCAAAAGTACGAAAAAATATAAGCCGTAAAGCAATTGTAAAACCTAAGGTTGAATCAGTTTCTTACATCGCGTCCCCACATGAGTTTTTGTCTGATGGTTGTATAAAAATCATCACCAACCCGCTGAACAAGATTAATGAAAAACTTCTCCTTTTTTACAACTATTTCAGTGTCGGAATCAATGATGGAATTCCGGGAATCCAAACCAATGAGGTATTGAGACATTCTACCTTCAACTTTAAGCCTTATTATGCTCTTGTCGGGTATAACGACAGGTCTGACAGTTAAATTGTGTGTAGCAATGGGGGTAATCACAAAATTCTCTGAATCAGGTGTTATGATGGGGCCGTTGCAGCTGAGCGAGTAAGCAGTAGATCCGGTAGGAGTTGCTATTATGAGCCCGTCAGCCCAATATGAATTCAGTAATTTATCATCAATATATACATGCACCAGAATCATTGATCCGGTGTCTTTTTTATTAACCGTCAGTTCGTTCAAGGCATAGTTCATATCCCCGAAAAGATGTTGTGGCGTTTCCACCGAAAGCAGAGCCCGCTTTTCGAGGGTGTAATCTCCTCTGATCAATGCATTTACAGCCTGGCCAATCTCTTCTTTGGATATGCTCGACAAAAACCCCATTCTTCCCAGATTGATTCCCATCAATGGTATGCCTGAGTCGCGGATTAGTGTAATGGCATCGAGCATAGTTCCATCCCCGCCTATCGACAACATGAAATCGGCATTGCCGGGCAACTGTGAATGCAAGGTAAAAACCTCAGGATCATAAGCGAACCTGATTTTTCCTTTTACAAAATCCATAAAAGGGGAATAGATCAGAATTGAAATATTGCTGCGCTCTAATGTCTCTATCAACTGCTGGAAGTAGAAGAAGCGGTCGTCGTTGAAGGTTTTTCCAAACAGTGCGATTTTCATAATTTTATTGATTTTTGGATAACTGTTTTTGCAAATGTACAACAGGCGATGGATTTTTATTCAGATCGCAGCCATAAAATGAAGGAAAAACCCTGCTTTTCCTTCGCTGTTCATCGAAAACTCGGCCCGTAATACCTTGTCGTAGTAAGTTACAAAATCCAGACCAATGCCTGTTCCGGCAAGAATCTTACCCGGAAGACTGTTTGAAGTATTCTCCTGACCCGGCCATACCTGACCTGCATCGGCAAACAGCCCCAGATAAAAAGCATAAGGTATGGTATTGAATTGTCCGGCCTTTATGCGGTTCACTTTGAGAATATTCTCAGGAACTATGGCATATCTTACATTGGTTTTCACCAGCCAGAAATGATCGCCATCAATCACATTGTATTCATAGCCGCGCACATAATCGCGTTTGTAACCCAGTGCCTGATTGAGAAACCAAGGCTTGAGACCCGATGTGGAAAGTTTGGTAGCCACGCCAAATGCGGTATTCCAGCGGGAGGTCAGAGGAATGTGCACTCTGGCAGATGCCCTGAGGGATGCAAAATTGTATTCAGCCTTTTGGGTCAACCCGAAGCCGTCAATTTCAGCATCGGCATACCAGCCTTTCAAGGGATAGCCCCTGCGGTCACGGAAATCGGCTTTCATTAAATATCCTACCACAGGAATATTGGTTTTTTTGGTGGCAATCCCTGAATAATCCGGATTCAGGTTTATGAGGGTATCGCTGAAGTTATATTGGGTAAGTTGCAGTTTAAGTGTATGGCTGATATGAATCTGCGGTCGGTAGCGGGCAAAAACCGCGATTTCATTTGTCCTGCGAAGGAAGTTATCCGCACGGTAATACACCAGCTTGTCTGACTCAGTTATATAGCCGGTTTCTCTTTCGCGTGCAGCAGAAATCTGAAGTCCGGCCCCCAAAGTTTTTGAGCGGTTCAGGTAAGGGGCTTCGTAAAACAATGATATTTGCTGCTGATAGCCCATCTTTGCCCTGATATGAAGTTTTTCGAGCCTTCCCCTGAAGTTTTCCTGCTGCAGAAAAAGCCCGTAGGAAAGCCGGGTGAGGTCGCCATTTTCGAGCCATGCATTAAAATTACGGTCAGAAATTTCAAATATCGGCCATAGCCAGGTGTACCAACGTTCTGAAACATCAATGGTAACGGTCACGCCTTCATTTGACAGGGTGTCATCAACCTGCGTTTTTACAAAATGGAAAAGTGGCAATCGCTGAAGGTTTTCTGTGGATTTTTCTAAAGCATCAATCAGTTCTTCCATTACCAGGGTGTCGCCTTTTCTGAATGTGAGTTCCCTTTGGATGATATGATCTTTGGTTTTTTTATTGCCCTTGAATATAATGTCGCTGATAACGAATTTTTCGGTAGGAAACTGACCAAATGAAAAAAAAGAAAATCCTGATAAAACTAGAATCAGGGTCAGAGAAGCCAGCCACCGTGGACTTACACTCATATTTTAAGATATTTCATCAGCGAATCGTATCGGTCTCTGAGGACATCGTTATGATCTCCTTCAAAGAATGAAGCTTTTATGATGTAGTTGTAACGGTTAAATGTCTGAATGATGGGTCCGATGTCCATTCTGTTGATTTTAATGGTAACATCAATCCGGGTGCTGTCAGGCAGGGTTTGAACATAAAGGCTGAGGATGCTTGAATCGTTCATTTCAACCAAACGTGCAATTTCGCTCAGCGAATAGTCTCTTATTCCCATTTCGAGCACAATTATTCCACCGGGATTGTCCACAGCAGCCAGTCGGGCAAAGTATTTCACCAGGCAGTTCAGCGTGATTGTTCCCAGATACTGGTTTTGGTGGTCAAGCACAGGAATCAGACTTAATTTTTGCTCATAAACTTGTCTGATGACTTCATAAACATGCTGATCTTCAAAAACATAGGGTTTGTAAAGGCCAAGGGAATGATTGCCTATCGGCTCTTCGTAATTTCCCAGTTCATAAATGTCTGATTCTGAAATCAGCCCGAGGAAATCGCTATCGTTGACTATTGGCAGGTGCGAAACCCGGTATTCTTCCATCCAGTTTAGCGCAATCAGCCCGCTGTCGGAAGTTTTAAGGGGTATTATGGCATCGCTTATGAGATCTTTGGCTAGCATAACAAGTAGTGTTATTGTTTTACAAATTTACTCAATTTTGCTGCAGGTTATTCACATTATTATGTTTTTGTACAAAGGCAATTCCTATATCCAAACTTATCATGCTTTTTCTCCCGCCTTTTGCAGTTAATGAATTTTGTTTGATTCCGGTGCAGTTGGTAAATACCCTAATGCCTTTTTCAATAATTGCATTCCATGAATATTGCCTTCGGACAGCCTGTTAATTTATACCTTTGCAGTAATTAAAGCTTGAAGTCATGACAAAACTGAGTGTAAATATTAACAAGATTGCCACCTTGCGTAATGCCCGCGGTGGAAATCTGCCTGATGTGCTTAAGGCAGCCATTGATTGCGAACGTTTTGGCGCACAGGGAATCACGGTTCATCCGCGACCCGATGAAAGGCACATTCGTTATCAGGATGCCCGCGATTTGAAATCGTTGGTAAAAACTGAGTTTAATATTGAAGGAAACCCCGAACAGCAATTTATAGATCTTGTGCTTCAGGTCAAGCCCCATCAGGTAACTCTGGTGCCGGATGCACCGGATGCCATAACTTCAAATCAGGGATGGGATACCATAAAGTACCGCAACCACCTGACCGATATCATCAGTACATTTCATCAGCACGGAATCCGTACATCAATTTTTGTTGATCCCGATCCGCGCATGGCCGAAGCTGCTGCTTTAACAGGAACCGACAGGGTGGAACTTTATACTGAAGCATATGCTGCTGTTTATCACCATAACAGGGCCACAGCCATTGCCCCGTTTATTGCTGCGGCTGAAGCGGCCACAAAATCGGGACTGGGGCTCAACGCCGGGCATGATCTCAACCTTGATAATCTTCGCTACTTCGTGCAACAAATTCCCGGCATTCTGGAAGTTTCCATTGGACACGCGCTGATTGCGGATGCTTTGTATTTTGGTTTGGAAACTACCATTCAACTCTATCTCAGAGAGTTAAAGTCATATTTGCCGGTATAGCGCATCTTGCATTGAGTGATCTGGAATAGTCTTACTATCAGGTTAATTTTATTTTGATTCTGAATTTATGAAACTTTTCTACCGGCATTATGGTCAAGGTCAGCCATTAATCATCCTTCACGGAATTTTTGGTGTTTCTGACAACTGGGTGACTTTAGGTAAGAAGCTTGCCGAAAAATTTTCAGTTTACATCCCTGATCAGCGTAATCACGGGCAATCGCCCCACAGTGTTACCTTTAATTATTTTGCGCTGGCCGATGACCTGCTTGAGTTCATAAAGGAACACAAGCTTGAAAAACCTATGATTATAGGGCATTCAATGGGAGGCAAAGTTGCCATGACATTTGCACTGGAGCATCCCGAAATGGTTGAAAGACTGGTTATTGTTGACATTAGTCCGCGAAAGTATCCGGGCAGGAATGTACATTTTGATATGATCAGCGCAATGATGGAGGTTGATTTCGATAAAATTCAAACCCGCGAAGAAGTTGAACAACAGCTGGTCAGCAGTATTCCCAACAAACGAATCAGGTTGTTTGTGATGAAAAATCTGTATCGCAAAACACGGCAATCTTTCGACTGGCGGCTTAATCTTGAAGCGCTGAGCGCCAATATGGATTTTGTGTTTGATGGCGTGGAAAGCAGCGATGTTTATACGGGGCCGGTTTTATTCATCAAAGGTGGTAAATCTGATTATATTCAGGACATTGATATTCCCATCATCGGCAAAATGTTTCCGAACCATCAGCTGCAAACCATTGAAAAAGCTTCGCATTGGGTTCATGCAGAGGCTCCTGAGGAATTATGTATGTTGTTCAGTATGTTTCTGGGCAAGGAGTGTATTGCGCCCGGGGCTGAAACCGACGTTTAAAAACTGTACTTTTTTGGGATAAAGAAAAATCCCGGCAGACTTCACTACGAAGATGCCGGGATTTTTGTACTCAAATCCTATCGATGAAAGCTTTTAATACCTTTCAATATTGATGCTTGAAACGGCAGCATCTATATCAATATAGAATTTCTGACTTGCTGATTCAAAATTATCAGTTCGGTGAAGCCCGTCTTTAACTTTTTTAAACCCTTTAAAGTTGCGGCTGGTTAGTGCTGTTTCGGTTTTGAGTTCAGCTCCTGCTCCTTCGGGTATTCTTATGTCGATGGATGCTGCGCCTGCATCAATTTCAACATTGGTTTTTTCGCCAAGCTCACCAAGTTTTATTTTTATGGATGAAGCTCCGCCATCAATTTTCATGTTGCCGATGTTATATCTGCTCAGGTCGAAATCTATATTGGCAGCACCGATGTCGAGGTCAAAATCCCACGCTGGATATGTATTCAGCCCCAATCTTACCCGATTTCCACGGTTTTTCATTCTGATGTTCGACTCCTCAATTTTCAGCTCAATGAAGCGTTTTGAACTGTCATCGCGCGAAGTCATGCTGTAATTGCCAACACTGCCATGTTTTACGAAAGTGAGCAGCTTATCTTCGGGCAAATCTTCATCAATTCTGAAATCTCCGGCTGCAGCTTCAAGTTTTAGTTCAACATGCGAAAGTGTTGAGTCAAATGGCTGGAACATTTCCTGGGTTGATGAATCATCAGAAATATTTTCAGAATCCCTCCATTCAAAATTGTGTTTGCGGTCATGTTCTTTCCATCCGAAGCGGTAATAATCATTTTTATCGTATCGGTTAACCAGCAGGATTGCGAATCCCAGGGCTGCGACGGAAAAAATCAGTTTCAGGTAATCTTTGACTGGAATCAGTGAAATTCCCCAGAGGATAAGAATGATTGGCCATATTCTCCACATTGTTTGCCAATCGAAGTATATAACTCCGGTATTTTTCAGGATAAAGAGGATGCCGATCAAAACCAGCATAACTCCCCAGAATATTTTTCTATAGCTCATGGCTTTGGGTTTAAAAGGTTTGCGTTTCGCTCGGGTCCTTGGGTTGAGCAGGATTGGAAGTTCCTTTATTGCCTCTGGGTATGCTTCCGAATATCAGGATAAGTCCGATGGCAATAAGTACAACCGGCCAAAGATCGCCGAAATTGATGCGGGGAATAAATTTCTCTATCAGAAAAAGAGATCCTATTACAATCAGAATAACCCCACCAATAAGGCTGCCTTCCATTTTTTTGCGTTGCTGCACTTCGGCAGTTGCTGTAAAGGGCTCTTTGTCAGCGTAATGGGTTTTGCCCTGATCGAAGCCTTCAAAAGTTTCACCAATGCCTGATGCATCACCAGCAGATGAAGAAGGCGGAGGAGTTGTGAATTGATTGAAGGTGCTGTAAATGTTTCTTTCCGGAAGTATTATCCATAGAATTACATAAATCAGTATTCCGCTTCCTCCGAAAATCACAAGAAGAACAAATATAAGCCTTACGATTGTGGGATCCATGCCGAAAAAATCAGCCAATCCGCCAGCCACCCCACCGATGACTCTTCCTTGCACTGAGCGGTATAATCTTGTTTGAGACATAATAATTGAGTTTTGTTTGCCTGTTTTGACGCAGCAGAGAATGACAGGTTACATCACAACCGGATTTTATTCAGTTGCTTTGCCTGCACGCCTGGCAACTATGATACTCAGTTCGTATAATCCGTATAGTGGTATGCACACCAGTATCTGACTGATGATGTCGGGAGGGGTAATGATGGCAGAAATAATGAGCAGAATTACCAGCATATATTTCCGGTTTTTCTTCAGAAATGTGTCGGTAATAATGCCCACTTTAGCAAGAAAGTATATAAATACCGGCAACTCAAAAACGACCCCCAATGAGAATGTTACCGAAACCACTGTGCTGATGTAAGAACTGAGTGCAATCTGATTGTTTACCGAATCGCTTACCTGATAGGTTCCGAAAAAGTTCAGCGTAAGCGGAACAATCAGGTAATAACTGAATAAAACACCCAACAAAAAAAGCAATGACATAACAATAACCGCTCCTCTTGAATGACGGCGCTCATTATCGTAAAGCGCAGGTTTGATAAACCTCCATATTTCCCATATTACGTATGGTGCGGCAATGATCAGTCCGGCAAACATGCTGATATACATATGAGTGGTAAACTGACCTGAGAGGTTGATGTTTATGATTTTGAGCTCAATATTTCCAAGGCATAGTGCCGGAATATTCGCCCATTCGCCGAGCTGACAAAGAAGGCGGTTGGTTATAAAATCCGGATTTTTTGGAGCAAGTATAATGCTGTCGAAAATAAATTCGCGATTCAGAAACGCAACAATAGCTACAACCACTATTGCAATTGCAGAGCGGAACAAGTGCCCACGGAGAGCATCAAGATGCCCCCAGAATGACATTTCTTCTGCAGGTTCGGTGGCTGGTTTTATTTTCTTGCTGGTAATTGTTTCGGGCATATCAGCCGTGATAATTAGAGTTGTCAAAAATACACAATCTCCCTGATCTTTTTAATCAGATTCAGGGAGATTAGTGATATACCTTGATTTATTCGGAATCAGGAACAACCACCGGCTACTTTTTTCTTTTTGCCAACTGGTTTTGGTGCAGGAACTTTTGTGGTTTTGACATTGTTGCTTGCAGAAGGAGCGGAATCCAGCCCTTCGGCGCCGAGTGTTTGCCCGGCAGCACGTCTGAAATTATAAAGGGCTATTTCATCGTTTGAACTCAGTCCTGATGGAGGGGTAGGGTTGAGGATGGCTTCTGCCCAGTAGTTCATGCCTCCGCGAAGAACATATATATTGGTATATCCCAATTGCCTGAGCAACATCCAGGCTTCATTTGCCTGAGAGCTTCCATTGCTGTAAAAAACATTCAATTTTACATCCTGATCAAAAACATCGACATAGTCTGACGATAAAAGATTGTCGATCGGAATATTAATGGATCCATTGAGATTAAATTTTTCAAATTCACTTTGTGGTCTGAGGTCAATCAGCTGCAGATATGGATCTTTTTCTACAAGCATCTGCGCTATTTGTTCAGGCTCAAGATATTGTGTGCCGCTTTTTATTTCATCAAGTATCTGTTCGGCGCTCAGCTTGTATGGGGTTGTGGTATTTTTTGGAACTGCTGCGATAATTACACCCATAATCAGGAGAATTGTCGTAAGCAGCATACGCGGAGTAAATGTTATTTTTTTCATGAGAAGTCGTTTTATGTTAAACGTTTAAAGAGCTTTTAGTATTCTTCTCTAGGGAATTTTTTTTCAGCCCACTCAGCACCCCAGAACATCATTACAGCAACAATTATTAACATCAGTGCAAAAAGGCCTTCAGATATATTGAAAAATTCTGAGATTCGCGGATATCCCATAAAATTTGCTTTAAAAACTCCTTCCCACAGGGGATATCCTTCAGCAAAAATAAATACACCAATAAAGAGGCCGATAATGAATATTATTGCATCAATTTTCCCGATGGCTGCACCACAAAAGCTTGTTCCGGGGCAATATCCGCCCATTATAAAACCGGCTCCCATAATAATACCGCCCAGTATGGCTGAGGTAAGGTAGGTTTCATTAATATAGACAAGGTTTAGGTCAATCCACCCAAAGAGGCTCATAAAAAGCAATCCCAATGAAGCAGTTATTGCGCCGGTGAAAAATACTTTCAATACAACAGTATCATAACCATAGAATACTCCTGCCAGTTTTCTGCTTGAAGAAAAACCGCCCTGTTCAAGAACAAACCCAAATCCAATGCCTATGAAAAATGCAAGTAAGAGGTTTGTGTTTTCAGAAATTATTTCGTTGATTACCAGTGGTCCCATGATAAAATATTTTTGATTTGTTTGTGACTAAAATCTTAAATCCAGAGTTTGCGGAAGAAATATGCAAGGGCAAAAGCTGTTCCGAAAATGGCCATCATTGAAATAAAGCCACCTAGCGAAAGAACTGCCATGCCGCTGAGCGCGGAACCGCTGGTACATCCGCGGCCAAACTGAGAGCCAAGGCCGAACAGAATTCCGCCGGCCATTGCGAATATGAGGCGTGTTCGGGAGGTAATACGCGGATTGTGCTCAACCTTCCAGGTAAGCCTGTGCGACAAAACTCCCGAAAGGAACCCTCCGAGTATAACGCCAAGCATCTGGTAAACCAACCATGAATTCAGCGGATTGCCTGAGTGACCTTCGTTGAATTCTTTATAGAATGTAGCGGTTTCGGCATGAGCAGGTGCAACAGTTTCCACGCCGGCTACTATGGCGCTTTTTATTGCTCCGCTTGCTCCAACACTGCGACCGGATATGAAATTGGCTGCAATTACAACCAGGCCCAGAAGAATTCCTGCCAGGTAGGGGTTCATGTAATTCGATTTCTTTATTTTCGACATTGTGCTGATGTTTTTATGGTTGACAATTTGTGTTAGTAGAGCCAGCGGCTTGCCTGTCCGGCGTAAGCTATGATAAACCTGAACATAAGTCCTCCGAAAATAACCAGAACCGGAGCAATAAATACAGGCATTTTAAATCCTTTAAGTTCAAGCACTTCCAACAACGCGGGGGTTACCAGTCCGAGGGTAACAACAAACAGCCAGAATGGAGTGGTGTATGTTCCTCCCAGAAAAAGAGTAGCAGCTTCAATATGAACCTGGGTGCTTGCCAGAAAGCCCATAAACATATGCACAATCAGGAACAATTCTATGCCAATAAGCATCAGGTCGATGCGGGCAAGTGTATGCCGCTCATGAGAATTTTTGCTCATCAGTATAATGGCTGCTGCTCCTGTTGAAAGGCCGGAAGTAAGAAATAAAGGGCCTAAAATAGAAGTGTTCCATAAAGGACGCGCATTAAATGCCGAAAACAGAATTCCGGTATAAACTCCAAGAATCAATGAAAATAGCAGCATTATCCATGAGATTGTAATCAGGTTTTTTCTGAAAAACTTCTCCATATCCCAAACCCATTTGTACTTCCAGTCCCAATTGGGGAAGATTGATTTTATGTTCAATGCACACCATATAATTGATAGCGGAGTTACTACCATCAAAGTCCAGGCGCCCCATGACATGGGTGATTCCAAACGGATTGTGGTGTATAGTCTCCAGAAATAAAGTTTATGGTTAAGGTCCAGAAACAAAGCCACTAAACCAACCATCAGTAAAAAGGGGGTTAAAAAGGGTGCAATTTTTACTGCTGTCGGGTATTCTTTTTCTTTTCCAAGGATGGTAAACAGGGCAGCAAAGAACAATATTCCTGCAGCCAGACCACCAAGAAAAAGGTACAAAGGGATGTGCCAGTGCCAGATGTTTAATTGCGGATCTATCAGGTGATTCAACCTTCCGCTGGTAATTATTTCTTCTCTCATCTTGATCTGTTTATTAAATCAGGAAATATAAATGAGGATTGGTTCCGGCTTCAGGAATCAATGTTTTATGCTTTCGGTTTTTCAGCACTTTTGAAACGGGGCTGTTTGGATCATCCAGATCGCCGAAATACATGCATTTGGTGGGGCAAACCGAAACGCAGGCCGGGTCAAGGCCTTTTTTTACCCTGTTGTGAAGGCAGAATGTACATTTATCCACGTACCCATCGGGGTGGGGAAACCTGGCATCGTAAGGGCATGAAGCAATGCAGGCTCCGCAACCAATGCATTTGTGCGGGGTTACAAGAACTACACCGCCTTCGGAATAATGACTTGCTCCGGTTGGACAACACCTGACGCATGGCGAATTGGCGCATTGATTGCACCGCTCACTACGAATCTCTATCTCAAGTTGAGGATAGGTTCCATCTGTTACTTCAACAATCCAATCGCGGCAAAATCCGATAGGAACGTTATTTTCAGTCTGGCAGGCTACTACACAATCGCTGCAGCCCACACATTTTTTAGTATCAACAGCCATGGCATATCTCATGCTTCAGCCTCCTTTCCGCTCATATCAAAATCGGTTATAAAGGTTACAAAATTGCCCCTCATTCCTGTTCCTCCCATAACAGGATCTATATGCACGCGACTAACAAGTTCAGTGTCGTTGATTCCCCGTCCATGAGCTCTTGTAAGTTTTTTGTTATTGTGACCGAATCCATGAACCATATAAACTGAATCCCAGCGGATGCGCTCTGTAACTCTTACTTTTATCGCGAAAGACGAAAGTATATCATCCTGATTTTTAAGCTTTACCATCTGGTCATTTTCCAATCCCCAGAGTTTGGCTACTTTCGGATTTACCCAAAGCACGTTTTCATCCATCAGATCGGTAAGGTTTGGGTTGTTGGCCGTCCGGCTGAAAGTATGCATAGGAGCTCTGCCATAATTAAGCCGGTAAAAACCTTCGGGCGGTTCTTCATGAGCAGTATAGACAGGCAAGGGGGCAAACCCTTCATTTTCCATATCTGTTGAATAAAGTTCTATTTTTCCGGTGTTGGTGTTAAATATGACATCTTCGCCAGGCGAAAAATACAAATCATCAAATTCGCGGGGGTAGTTTTTAACTCCTATCCGTTTCATCTCCTCCAGCGAAGTGCCTACCTGCTTAAATTGCCAGTCGAGCAGTTCTTCCATGTCTTTCCAGGGAAACCATGCACTTAAACCCAGCTTTCCGGCCAGTTCTTTTGCCATCCATGAAGCTGGTTTTGTGTTGTATTTTGGTTCAACGGCAGGCATGCGTAATGCAACATTGGGCTGACGGTGTCCGGAGTTACGTATCATGTCATATCTTTCAAGATAGGTACATTCCGGCAGCACTACATCTGCATATCCGGTTAATTCTATTGGCATCGTATCTACAACTACCAGTAACTGCAGAGCTTGTATAGCCTGCATTGTGTTGGCCTGATTTGGGAATGCAGCCAGAAGATTTGTTCCGTTAACAATCCAGGCTTTAAAATTACATTGATCAGTTACAGTTGGAATTGTTGCATCGCACAATCCGTTTGCAACCACCTCATTGGCTAAAACATATTTACCGCCATAAGCTTCAATCGGTGAACGTTTTGGCTTAGGAAACGGTGGGACAGGATAACTTGGCAAGTTTAGTTTGTCCGGTTTGTAATATCCACCCCTTCGGCCCCATGATCCCAGCAAAGCTGTAAGTATTGCAACAGCCCGCAAACGCTGGGTGTCGTCGCCATACCATGTAACATGCCGGCCAGGGTTAACAATAACCGAAGGTGCGGCGTTGTGCATTTCCCGGGCTGTTTCGCGGATAATATTTGGATCAATGGTTGTAATGCCATATGCCCATTCAGGGGTAAAAGTTTTTACATGCTCCTTTAATTCTTCAAATCCATAGGTATATCGCTCAACGTAGTCTTTATCATACCATTCGTTCTCAATAATTACATTAATCCAAGACAATAACAGCGCCATATCAGTGGCTGGTTTTATAGGCAGCCAATATTTCGATTTGCTTGCTGCTGTTGAAAAGCGTGGGTCAACAGTAATTATGGTAGCTCCTTTGTCAATTGCATCCGACATTTCCTGCACCTGTCCGTTATGCATGTTTTCGCCCAAATGAGATCCGATAAGTACCATGCAGCGGGTGTCCCGGATATCGATGCGTTCAGGCGAATAAATTATATCGCCGAATGTTGTAAGAAATCCAACTTCACGCGGGCCCCGGCACTGCGCAAAAGAAGGCGCAGCAATAGATTCCGATCCAAATGCCTTCAACATATGGCCAAAATGTGCACCGCCGGAACCATGGGTAAACAAAGCCACACATTCAGGCCCATGCTCAGCGGCTATTTTCTTCAGTTTTTCTGCAATATAATCGAGTGCTTCATCCCAACTGGCTTCCCTGAAGCTGTCTTTCCCTCCTTCGCTGGTGCGGATCAGCGGTGTTTTTAACCTATCCTCATCATGATATTGACCAACTCCTCCTGTACCGCGAGGGCAAAATCTGCCGTTGCAATGCTGGTCATCATCGTTGCCAACTATCTTCTGAATGTTACCATCTGCATCCTTATATACCCAGCCTGCACATTGCCAGAAACAGATTTCGCAATAGGTGGGGGTACGCAATGGTCCGTTTTCTTTTTCACCTGATATTTTGCCAAGTATTGAAGATCCTTTCGCAAGCTCAAATGCTGTGCCTGCCAGTGCCAGACTGCCTGCTCCAAGTGCTGAAATCTTTATAAACTGCCTTCGCGATGTTGCCATACGATCTTTGAATTAAACAATGTTAATTACATGGAATTCAAACAGCAAATGATTGAATGCTGCGAATTTACCTCAAAAATATTAAGGTTTGGTAATTTGCTTTTGAAGAAAGTGTGTTTTAAGCAGGAAGCTAAGTGTCAGATAATCAAATATATGTATAAAATGCTATTTGAGAACCGTCTAAATAGCGAGCTAATGATTTGATAAATAATAAATTAAGAAACTATTTAGAATTGTTCTAAATTTTGGTTGAGGAAGCCTGTTTTATTCCGTAAACTGATTAAAAGTTCGTTAGCTCCTTAAAATGCATGTGCTGATCCCTTTGCAGTTCAGTCCAATATCAATGGCCTCAATAGATTCTGATTTGCAGCTTTTAGGCTCTCCGGTGATAATTTAAAGATGTCTCATTTAACTGTTTGCAGGGAAAAACAAACAACTGTCGCCATAGCTCAGAAACCTGAAATCGTTTTCCAGGGCATATTTGTATACCTTTTCCCAGTTCTTGCCAATCAATGCTGCCACCAGAAGCAACAAAGTGCTTTGAGGCTGATGAAAGTTGGTTATCAGCGCTTTGCATATCCTGAAACGGTAGCCGGGAACAATCATTATCTGGGTAAACCCCGAAACTGACTGTAAATTATTTCGGTTCAGATAATCAAAAATTGCCTGTAAAGCTTCGGAAGCGGGAGTTTTTACCTCATTCTGATAGGGTTCCCATTGGTCAATAAAAAAAGATTGTCCCGGATCATAACCATTTAGTAAGCGGCAACCCAGCCAGTAGAGGCTTTCGAGCGATCGCATGGACGTGGTCCCAACAGGTATTATATTTCCCGAAATATTCTGCAACAGTTTAATAATCAATTGTTTCTCTACAATCAGCTCTTCTTCGTGCATGGTGTGCTGCCGGGCATCGTCAACTGAAACCGGTTTGAAGGTTCCGGCACCCACATGCAAGGTAAGGTATTCAAATCGGCAATCTTTTGCTTCAATACTTTCAAGCACTTTTGGCGTAAAATGAAGTCCGGCGGTAGGCGCTGCCACCGATCCGTTGAATTGTGCATATATGGTTTGATACCTTTCGGCATCGCTCAGTTCAGGGGCGCGGTTGAGGTAAGGGGGTAGAGGAATTTTTCCGGCAAGTTCGAGCACCTGCTCAAAAGCAATTCCGGGTTTATTCCAGGTAAAGGTAACCCGGTGGGCATCAGCAATTTGTTCGCCACGTGTTGCCGTAAGCGTAACCTGCTCATCTCCATCGCCGGCAATAAGTTCAAGATTTCCCGATTTCCAGCGTTTGGCATTGCCAATCAGGCATTTCCATGTGACTTTTCCACCGGTTTGCCCGTAACTGCCTTCCGGCTGAAGGCAGAATATTTCGATGCGGGTGCCGCTTTCTTTCTGAAAAATAAGCCGGGCCCTGATTACGCGGGTGTTGTTGAAAATCAATAAACTGCCGGTTGGCAGGTGTTCACTGATGTTTTGAAATGCCGATTCTATTATATTATGATCTTTGTAAACCAGTAATTTTGACTGATCGCGTTCTGAAAGCGGATACTTCGCAATCCGGTTTTCAGGTAAAGGATAATCGAAATCGGTAATATTTATGGGAAATTCTGTCATTTGCCAGGCTCTTGCGCTTTTGCTTCATTCCAGAAAACATCGAGTTCAGCCAGTGTCATGTCGTGCATCGATTTTCCGGTTTCGTTTACCTTCTGTTCTATGAAATTGAATCTTCGGATAAACTTTTTATTGGTGCGTTCCAGCGCATCTTCGGGGTTGATGTCGATAAACCGGGCATAGTTGATCAGTGCAAAAAGCAAATCACCAAACTCATCTTCGATTTTTTCGGGGGAGCCATTCAGTTTTTCGTATTGCAGTTCACCTAATTCTTCCTGAACTTTATCCCATACCTGCCCCACATGATCCCAGTCAAAGCCAACACCGCGGGCTTTTTCCTGAATGCGGTAAGCTTTTACCATAGCAGGCAATGAAGCCGGAACCCCGCCAAGCACGGTTTTTCTGACGCCTTCGCCCAGCTTGATTTTTTCCCAGTTATTTTTTACTGTTTCGGCATCATTGGCCGTAACGTCACTGTAAATATGCGGATGGCGGTGAACCAGTTTGTCGCAGATGCCATTCAGCACATCGGTTATGTCGAATGAATTGGTTTCAGAAGCAATTTTTGAGTAGAAAACCAGATGCAGCATCAGATCGCCCAACTCTTTTTTAATCTCATTCATGTCCTTCTCCAGGATGGCATCGCTGAGTTCGTAAGTTTCCTCAATGGTCAGGTAACGAAGACTTTCGAGGGTTTGTTTTTTGTCCCAGGGGCAGCCAGCCCTCAGTTCGTCCATGATGGTGAGCAGTCGCTCAAATGCAGTTAGTCGGGCATCCATTTGGTTGAAGTTCAAAGTAATTAGTCATCAGCCATGGTTGTTATCAATCAGGCTTTAAGCAGGCATTTAGCTGTGTAAAGAGAACATAAACAATACTTTAGGCCGATCAGAAGACACGCTGGCAATAAGCAATAGACAGGTGATTCAATGATTACTGAAGCTGTTGATTTGTTCCCTTTTTCCTTTGCTAAAATACTTTTGCAAAAGTAATCATTTTCGCGGGTAGGGATTTTGTATTTTTGCTTCCGCCTCCATCAACTACCCTGCTACCACATTGAGAAAAACCAGACCTTATCTCACCCTTTCAGTTTTCAGCAGATTTCTTACTGTTATGGTAATGTTTCTGGTGATGGGTCAGGCATTGGCTCAACACCGGTTTCAGGCTGCCAACCTGTTGTTTGAACCCCGCGTTAATTACGGATTTCTGATTGCCCATCACGTAGAAATGGAAATCTATAACAGCCATTTTCCTTCCTTCGAATTTTCCATTTCTCAGGCATCTTATGGCAAGCGGCAATGGGAATCGCTTTATAATTACCCGGTTATGGGTGTAACCTATTACAATGCCTGGCTTGGCAACTCCCGCGATCTTGGGCAGGCGCACTCAGTATTTCCTTTTGTTAGTTTCCCATTGCTGAAAGACGATAAAAACGAGCTGAACTTCAGGATGGGCGCCGGGTTGGCCTATCTTACCAAAAAGTTCGACAGGCTGAACAACTACAAATACAACGCCATAGGTTCTCATTTGAATGCAGCGGTAAACCTGATGATTGAATACCGCTGGAAGCCGATTCACCACCTTCAGTTATCAGCGGGTATTCAGTTGATGCACTTTTCAAACGGTTCAACCAAAACACCGAATTTCGGGCTCAATATTCCTGCTTTAAGTGCAGGAGCCGCTTTCAGGTTAAACCGCGAAAACAACTATATCCGACGTCGCATCAGACCAAACCTTACCATGTATGAGTTCGACGGTAAGGACTTTATTGAGGTTAAGCTGGGCACAACCTTTGCTTACAAAGAGTCGGGTGATACCGATGGCGAAAAGTTTAATATATACTCGGGATTTGTTAGTGCAATGAAACCTCTAGGCTACAAACATAAGCTCGGACTGTGTTTTGATCTTTCGTGGGATGGCTCTGATGCCCTGTTGGTTGCACGCACAAACAATGAGCCTTATCAAAGTCGTGAACTTACAAAGCCCGGTATCAGTGCGGCTTACGAGCTGGTACTGGCACGAACCTCATTTGCTTTTAACCTGGGTTTTTACCTTGGCGGAAAAGATAAAAGTGAAGGAATGTCCTATTATAAAATAGGAATTCATTACCTTATCCATAAAAACCTGTTCGCCAATCTTACCCTGAAAACTCACTTTGCAAGAGCAGATTATGTGGGGATAGGACTTGGATACAGGTTTAAGTGGGGGTATTATCTGAAGTGACCTTTCTGCTGAAAACCAGATTGGTTAATGATGGAGTTTCAGATGAATAACCCCGGAATAATAACAACAAAAGAAACAATGCGCAGCAAAAACAATAAAGTGGCTGGTCTGATAAAACAGTTGTCAGAAATGAACAAGCGGGCATTTCGATTTGCCGGTTTGCTTCAGGCGGCTTGCTGCTTTTCATTGGTTTCACAAAAAGTGCTGAGTGTTAGCTTTATATTTTCAATAATGTTCGTCTTTTCTTCATGCAACCGTGAGCAACTCGACGATTGTTATACTAAAACCGGAGCTGACATTGCCGAAGAAAGACCAGCTGAATACTTTCACAATATAGAATTGTATAACAATGTAAATCTTGTGCTTGTGCCGGGCAATACTCCGTTTTTGGAAATCAAAGGAGGCAAAAATCTGCTTCCGGCCATAAAAACCGAAATAAAAGATAGCACCCTGATTATCCGCAACACATTAAAGTGTAACTGGATACGCAGTTTCGATCGTGAAATAACCGTTTATGCCACTGCACCTGCACTGCGCGAAATCCGATACGAGGGTTCGGGCGATATCAGAACCGAAGGACAGATAAAGCTGGATTCTTTGCAGGTTAACATTTGGGGAGGGGCAGGTTCGTTTGATCTTGATCTGGATGTTACTAAACTGAAACTTGCCATGCATTATGGAACTGTTGATTTAACTGTAAAAGGCAAGGCACTAATTACCACCATTTTTGCCAACAGTTATGGTCCGTTTTATTGCAGCGAACTGATTTCAAACATTGCCTATGTGCGGAACAGCGGCACCAATCAGGTGTATGTGTATGCCAAACATATACTTGAAGTGGAGATTGCCTCAGTTGGTGACATTTTTTATTACGGTAACCCGTATGATATAAAAATGAATGTTACCGGAGCCGGAAAACTTATCAAGATAGATTGATCATCGATACGGGTTTTATTATCTGTTCCGGTTGAGAAGAACCGGGCTATTTCGAAGCTTCAAATTGCTCCCACTCTTTATAAAGTGTGTTCAGGTAGTCATACCAACCTTCCCGGGCAATGGTTTGGCCAATAATGTCCCATCGGTTATTGATCTCAATAATTACAGGGCCTTCTTCAGTAATGGCAACATCCCAGCCAATGGCTTTGAGCCACGACAGTTTGCGGTGGAAATCAAATACCTGATTTTTTATTTCCTGCCAGTTTTTGATTTCAAAATTTACAAGATCAATGCCAGAATCCGGATGATGGGTCAATGGTTCATAGGATTTGTAATGTGCAAACGAAACAATATTTTCGAATCTGCCGGTTTCCTTATTCAGAATGGCCATTACATTTCCACCCTTTCCGGAATTGTCCACCCATCGCCCTTTACGACCCATTCGAATGAGCCCGTATATTAATTCTGCCTCTCCGTTCGGATGAAGTAAAGTTAATAGTCTAAGGGTGTTGATGGACGTCGGATTTATAGCATCGAATATTGGAATTTGTCTGAGTTTGGCCTCAAACAGCAACCTTTGATTTTTTCCGGCAAAGTTTAAAAGCTGGTTAAGCGAATGCTTTTCACCATTTAAATGCAAAGCTGTAAATCCATCTCTGGTTGATTCATAAGAGGTATAAATATTTATGTTTTTCCCGTGTTCTCCTTCAAGCACTTTCACTACAAAAGGTCGGTTCCCAAACTCAATTAATTTTTGTCGGGCAGCTTCAGGAGTGTTTATCACAAAGGCAGATTCAAGCCCAGCCTGCTGATCATATAAGAAAATCATTTCTGGCGTTGGGATATCGAGGCTCTTAAGGATTATTTTGGTGATATATTTGTTTCTGGCCAGCAGAATATATCCCAGTGGGTTTAACTTTTCGAGAAATACATCACGTGTGTAACGGCTCACAAATTTTGCACGGTATTGTTCCGGCATTCCCTTGTCATATAAAAAGTATAAATAGTATTCATGAGGGTTAATCTTCAGTTTTTTGCGTTTCGAAAGAAAATCGAAGATAATGTGCAGATAATTCCAGCCCGTTTCCTTGCGGATGCCATTTAATATATATCTGACCACATAAATAAGTGCAGCAGGATTTTTTGTTCTTTTAAACCGGTCAACTTCTTTCAGATACTTTTTCATTTTCTTCTTTCATATTTTAAATCACCGAAATCAAGTTATAAGTTTATGTTGTTTTGAGCTTAAGTGCAAATACATACAATTGTTGTAGTGCTGAATCTGTGGGCTGTTGCTCATGGTTGATGATTCCTGAATAAGCCTGCTGCGCTTAACATAGGCCTGTGAAAACGCTCAAATAAACGGGCAACTACCCATCATTCTGCAATCCTGTTTGATGCTAATGATTCACAAATTTAAATGAAATAAAACCAATTCACAATCACCCGCAAAAAGTTGATGTAAAATTCCCGGGAAATGTTAAATGAGACTTACAGATTTGATCTCCACATATGCAATTAATTGATTATATTTGCAGCTTCAAACGGAATCCTTCCTTACCGGAAAATTGTTTGAGTTATAAAGAAGAGGGGAGAGACAGGCTCTGCGAACCTCTGGCAACCATCCGCCAAACAGCAGAAACGGTGCCAATACCTGTTCCCCGAAAAGGGAAGATTATAATTGAAACACTGAGCGTTGCGCCATCCGGCCTTCACCATTGTGTTTTATTTTGTTAAACCTTGCACTTGTGCAATTCCGATGCCATTGAATATGGTTTTCAGGTTTGCAGAGTGTGTAATAAATTAATCGTATGGCCACAAGGAAAAATATTTACGAGGAAATTGAAAAAAGGATTCTGGTGCTTGACGGAGCTATGGGAACCATGATTCAGCGATACAATCTTGCCGGATCAGACTACCATGGAAGCCGTTTCGCTTCGCACCCCGTTGATGTAAAAGGCAACAACGACCTGCTTTGCCTTACCCGCCCCGACATTATTTCAGAAATTCACAAAGCTTATCTTGAAGCAGGTGCCGATATCATCGAAACCAATACTTTCAATGCAACCAGCATATCAATGGCCGATTATAAAATGGAGCATCTGGTTTACGAAATTAATCGGGCTGCAGCTGAAATTGCCAAAGCAGCCGCTGAAGAATATACCTTAAAAAACCCTTCAAAACCACGTTTTGTGGCTGGTGCATTCGGGCCTACCAACAAAACAGCATCTATGTCGCCCGATGTAAACGATCCTGGATTCAGAGCGGTTCTTTATGATGATCTGGTTTTATCTTACGCTGAGCAGGCAAATGGATTGATTGATGGTGGTGCCGATCTGCTTTTGGTAGAAACCATCTTCGATACACTGAATGCCAAGGCCGCACTTTTTGGCATCAATCAGGTGCTGGCTGAGCGAAATCTCAGGCTTCCGGTAATGGTTTCGGGCACCATTGCCGATTTGAGCGGGCGCACCTTATCGGGCCAAACCCTTGAAGCTTTTCTCACCTCAGTTTCACACATCGATATGCTGAGTGTGGGTTTTAATTGTTCTTTAGGTGCGGAACAATTGCGGCCATTTATAGAAGAACTTTCCGTAAAGGCACCTTTTTATGTGAGTGCATATCCCAATGCCGGACTTCCCAATCAGTTTGGTGAATACGACGAAACGCCAGCAGAAATGGCAGCCCATGTAAAGCCAATACTTGCAAACAGGGCGGTGAATATCATTGGCGGGTGTTGCGGCACAACCCCTGAGCACATCAGAGAACTGAGCCTTCTGGCATCAAAATATGAAATGAGAAAACGCCCGGTAATTCCCCGGAATCTGAGACTAAGCGGATTGGAGCCGCTTCAGACCTTTGAAGGAAGCAATTTCATCAATATCGGAGAACGTACCAATGTATCTGGTTCACGAATGTTTGCAAGGCTGATTCGCGAAGAAAAATACGATGAAGCGCTTGCAGTTGCCCGTCAGCAAGTAGAAAGCGGCGCTCAGGTAATAGATATTAATATGGATAATGCCTTGCTTGATGCCGAAAAAGCAATGGTTCGTTTTCTGCATTTGCTTATGGCTGAGCCTGAAATTGCAAAAGTTCCGGTGATGATCGATTCATCGAAATGGTCAGTGATTGAAGCCGGGCTCAAATGTTTGCAAGGGAAAGCAATCGTTAACTCAATCAGTTTAAAGGAAGGTGAAGAAGCATTCAAAACACATGCGCGGCTTATAAGGAATTATGGCGCAGCAGCCGTGGTGATGGCTTTTGATGAACAAGGTCAGGCTGCTGATCTTGAAAGAAGGATAGAAATCTGTAGCCGGGCTTACCGCATACTTACCCAGGAACTTGGATTTCCTGCTGAAGACATCATTTTTGATCCCAACATTCTGACTGTTGCTACCGGAATTGACGAGCACAACAACTATGCAGTGGATTTTATCAATGCAGTAACCTGGATAAAACAAAACCTGCCTTTTGCCCGGGTAAGCGGCGGCATCAGCAATCTCTCATTTTCCTTCCGGGGAAACGAAAAACTGCGCGAGATTATGCATGCTGTTTTCCTTTTTCATGCCGTAAAGGCAGGGCTGGATATGGGAATTGTAAATGCCGGCAACCTGCCTGTTTATGATGATATTGATCCGAAAGAGCTTGAACTGATAGAAGATGTGATTCTCAACCGTCGCCCTGATGCCACCGAACGCCTGACTCAATATGCAGGTCAAATGGAGAAATCATCGGGTGTACAGGAAAAAACAGAAAGCTGGAGGTTGCTTCCGCTGAAGGAAAGATTATCTCATGCCCTGGTGCATGGGCACGATGCTCATATTGCAGAAGATGTGGAAGATGCCAGACTTCAGTACTCCAGAGCATTGGAAGTGATTGAAGGTCCGCTGATGGCAGGCATGAACATCGTGGGCGATCTTTTTGGAGCCGGAAAGATGTTTCTGCCGCAGGTGGTAAAAAGTGCCCGCGTAATGAAAAAAGCAGTTGCGGTTTTACTTCCTTACCTCGAAGCTGAAAAAAAAGCCGGAGGCCGCCAGTCAGCAGGGAGAATTTTAATGGCAACCGTGAAAGGTGATGTCCATGATATCGGTAAAAATATTGTAGGCGTTGTGCTGGGATGCAACAATTACGAAGTGATTGATCTTGGTGTAATGGTGCCTGTGGCAAGGATTCTTGAGCAGGCAGTTCTTCACAAAGTTGATGTAATTGGTCTCAGCGGACTCATTACACCTTCTCTTGACGAAATGGCTCATGTAGCCCGCGAAATGGAACAAGCAGGATTAAATATTCCTTTGCTTATCGGCGGAGCCACCACCAGCGAAATGCACACTGCAGTGAAAATTGCGCCTGGTTATTCATCGCCGGTTATTCATGTTCGCGATGCCAGCCGTGCCATTGGTGTGGTGTCGAGTCTGCTTTCGGCAGATCAGAAGCCAGATTTCACCGCTTCGATAGCCGGTAAGTATGCAGGTTTGCGCGAAAAGCACCTGAATACCAGAGCAGGAGTAACTTATCTCTCACTGCAAAAAGCCAGAGAAAACCGGTTTAACCCCGACTGGAAGGCATACACACCGCCGATTCCCCGGAAAACTGGAATCATCCGCTTCTCCGACTGGCCGCTTGAGGAAATCAGTCAATACATCGATTGGACATATTTCTTTTATGCCTGGAAAATCGGTGCAAAATATCCCGGTATTTTCAGCGATCCTGAAAAGGGTGTTGAAGCACAAAAACTTTTTGATGATGCACAGATATTATTAAAACGCATGATCAATGAAAAAATGGTTCAGGCCGATGGTGTTATTGGATTATTCCCGGCTCAGGCTATCAACGAAAGTGTGGAATTAATTGATGAAAATACCGGACAACCCATAACCGCATTCCATTTTCTTCGCAATCAGGAAGAAAAGGAAGAAGGAGTGCAAAACCTTTGTCTGGCAGATTTTATTGCTCCAAAAGACGCCGGCAAAAAGGATTTCATCGGATTTTTTGCAGTTACTGCCGGATTGGGTGTTGAAAAACATGCCGAAAAATTCGTTGCCGAAAACGACGATTACAGCGCTATTATGGTAAAAATATTGTCCGATCGTCTGGCTGAAGCATTTGCCGAAGTCCTGCATCTTTATGTGCGAAAAGAGTTCTGGGGTTATGCCCCTGATGAAAATCTTGAACTTCAGCAGATTCTTGATGAGGGTTATCAGGGAACCCGCCCGGCTCCGGGATATCCGGCTTGTCCTGAACACAGCGAAAAGCGAAAACTGTTCGATCTGCTTGAAGTGGAAAAATCCGGGATTACACTTACCAAAAACTTCGCCATGTATCCCGCTGCTTCAGTGTGCGGGTACTACTTTTCTCATCCTGATTCGCAATATTTCAACGTCAGTCGCATCAGCAATGATCAGGTGGCTGATTACGCATCCCGCAAAGGAATGAGCATAGCTGAAGTGGAAAAAATGCTGGCACAAAACCTTAATTATTGAGTTAAACGATTGCAGGTATGAAAATAACAGTTTTAATATGAAGTTGACCGAACATATTGCCCGGCGCCGGGGCAGCACTCTTTTTAGTTTTGAACTTCTTCCTCCGCTCAAGGGTGAGAATTTTGAAGGTATCAGCCAGGCCATTGATCCCTTGATTGAGTTTAATCCGATATCCATCGATGTGACTTATCATCGCGAGGAAATCGTTTACAAAGAACGTGGAAACGGGCTTCTTGAGCGAAGAACGGTGCGTAAAAGACCGGGAACAGTCGGCATTTCAGCAGCCATTAAGTTTAAATACAATATTGATGTTGTGCCGCACATCATTTGCGGTGGGTTTACCCGTGAGGAGACTGAAAATGCACTGATAGATCTTTATTTTCTGGGAATTGATAATATTTTGCTGATCCGTGGTGACAATCCGGCCGGCGAAAAAGTTTTCAGGCCGGAACCCGAAGGAAACCGTTATGCCCTGGATCTTGTGAATCAGGCCGTTAATATGAATCGTGGCATTTATCTGGAAGAGGGCATTATCAATGCAAACCCTACTGGGTTCTGCATAGGAGTTGCCGGTTACCCTGAGAAACATGCCGAAGCGCCCAATATGGCTGCAGATATTGCCCATCTGAAAGCAAAAATAGATGCCGGAGCTGAATACATTGTTACCCAGATGTTTTTCGACAATGCAGCTTTCTTCAGATTCGAAAAAGCTTGTCGCGCAGCTGGAATTACTGTGCCGGTTATCCCGGGAATCAAGCCTTTGTCAACCTTTTCGCAGTTATCAACGCTGCCAAAAACCTTTTCAATTGATTTGCCTGAAAGCCTGGTTTCGGAAGCTGAAAAATGCACCAAAAAGGATCAGATCAGAGATTTGGGTGTGGAGTGGGCCATCGCTCAGAGTAAGGAGCTTATCAAACACGGTGTGCCGGTTCTCCATTTTTACACCATGGGGAAAAGCGACAATATTCAAAGAATTGCAAAAGCTGTTTTCTGAAAAGTTTCAGTCAGACGGCAGGAAAACAAAAAAGGCATCCGGATTCCGGATGCCAGTTTAGTAAATCACTATATGCGATTAGTACGACCTTGCAAACACAACCCTGTTGGCTGAAGGCTTGCCGGAAAGAATACACTTTCCTTCTTCAGGTTTAACATCAAGAGGGATACAGCGGATGGTAGCCTTTGTTTTCTCTTTGATTTCCTGTTCGGTTTCAGGAGTGCCATCCCAATGCGCAAGTATAAAACCGCCTTTATTGTCAAGCAGATCAACGAATTCTTCCCAGCTATCGGCTTTGGTGGTCATCGATTCTCTGTAATCAAGTGCTTTCTGGAAAAGATTATCCTGAATGCTCTGAAGCAGATGCTCAACTTTGGTTTCGATATCCTGAAGCTGATAGGTAGCTTTTTCAAGCGTATCGCGGCGCGAAACCTCAACAGTTCCGTTTTCGAAATCACGGGGTCCGATTACCAGACGGATGGGAACGCCTTTAAATTCGTATTCATTGAACTTCCAGCCCGGTTTGTAGGTGTCGCGGTCATCGTATTTTACCGATATTCCTCTGGCCTGAAGGTTTTTCTTAATCTCGTTTACTTTAACAGAGATAGCAGCCAGTTGCTCGTCGGTTTTCCAGATGGGAATAATAACAACCTGTGTAGGAGCGAGTTTTGGAGGCAGAACCAGTCCGTTGTCATCAGAGTGAGCCATAATCAGAGCACCAATCAGGCGGGTTGAAACACCCCATGAAGTACCCCAGACATATTCGAGTTTATTCTCCTTGCTCAGGAATTTTACATCAAAAGCTTTGGCGAAATTCTGTCCCAGATAGTGAGAAGTTCCTGCCTGTAAAGCTTTTCCGTCCTGCATTATTGTTTCAATACAATAGGTTTCAACAGCACCGGCAAAACGCTCGTTCGGTGACTTTATGCCTTTTAAAACCGGAACAGCCATAAAATTTTCAACGAAATCGGCATACACATTCAGCATCTGTTCGGTTTCTGCAACAGCTTCCTGTGAGGTTGCATGTGCTGTATGCCCTTCCTGCCATAGAAATTCAGTGGTGCGAAGAAAAAGACGGGTACGCATTTCCCATCGTACAACATTGGCCCATTGATTGATAAGCAAAGGAAGATCGCGGTAGGACTGAATCCATGTGCGATAAATATCCCAGATAACAGTTTCGGATGTTGGACGAACAATCAGTTCTTCATCGAGTTTTGCAGTTTCGTCAACAATTACACCTTTGCCGTTCGGGTCGTTCTTAAGCCGGTAATGGGTTACCACAGCGCATTCTTTAGCAAAACCTTCCACATGGCTGGCTTCTTTACTGAAGAATGATTTCGGAATAAACAAAGGGAAGTAAGCATTCTCATGCCCTGTATCTTTGAACATTTTATCGAGTGCAGCCTGCATTTTTTCCCAGATTGCATATCCGTAAGGTTTGATAACCATACAGCCTCTAACTGCGGAATTTTCGGCCATATTAGCCTTAATAACCAGGTCGTTGTACCATTGAGCGTAATTCTCAGCCCGTGTAGGAAAATCTTTAGCCATTTCTTTATTTATGGTATAGTATTTGTTGATTTGTGGGTGTTAACACAACACCCCGCGAAAGCGGCACAAAATTAATAAATTTAACGCAGTATAAACATCTGAACACACCAGACAAGGAAACACTGCAAATCAAAGGGAGGACCTAAAATGAAAACTTTACTCACATTCGTTGCTGCAACCTTACTGCTTATGACAGCTTGCACAACTCAGTATCAGGCCCGAACAACCTACGACGACCTTTATTATTCGCCAAAGGATGCAGTGGCAGTAGGTTCAACTCAGCCAGCAGCAAGCCAAACGGAAAAAACAATTACTCCTGATCGCTACACAACTGATAATCAGCAGTCCACTCAAAATAATCAACAGGAGTATTATGCTGATGAGAATAATTATGAAGGCGAAACTGAGTATGTTGACGGTTATAATTACATCACAAGTGAACAATATACTGATCCTTCAACAGGAACTACATACGTAACCAATAATTACTACAACAGCGATGATTACTACGATTACGCTTATGCAGCAAGGTTACGCCGCTTCCATTCCAACAACTACTACAACAGCTACTACTCACCCTACTACACAAATCTTTACTGGTACGACTACAATCCATACAGCTGGGGAACCAGTATCTATATGGGTTACAATTGGTGGTATCCAAGCTATGGCGGATATTCATGGGGGTGGGGCTACCCTTACTACGGGAGATATTCATACTGGGATAGCCCATACTACGGTTACGGTTTCGGATACCCCTACGGATACGGTGGTTACTGGAGAGGATACAATCAGGGCTACTGGAACGGTTACTGGGATGGATACTACTCCGGAACAGGATACTATTACAACAGTTACGATAACAACTCATACTACTACGGACACCGCAATTCGAACCTGAGCAGCGGTTCAGGCAGCGGAAGAGGTACAACATTCGGAGATCGATACGAGTCAGCCATAAAAAGCGGACGTATTCAAGATCCCAGATCATCCTCAGGCATTGGAGTTACAAACCCAGGTCGCACCGGTGATCCAGGTCGCACCGGAACTGCAACTCCCGGCCGCACTGAGCAACCAGGACGTACCGGAACTGTAACTCCCGGCCGCACCGAGCAACCTGGCCGTACAACCCCAACTGTAACTCCTGGCCGCACCGAGCAACCTGGCCGCACCGAGCAGCCTGGTCGCACAACCCCAACTGTAACTCCTGGCCGCACCGAGCAACCTGGTCGCACAACCCCAACTGTAACTCCTGGCCGCACTGAGCAGGAACAGCCTGGTCGCACAACCCCAACTACAACTCCAACCACTACACCACGTCGTGCTGATCAGCCAGGAACAACAAGTGGAGTTAGCACAGAGCAAGGAAATCCTGCTCCGGCAAGATATACAACACCACAGAATCCGCGTTCACGCACAGAATCTCCTGCAACAGGAACACAGCGTTCAAACGAGAACCGCTATTCGGTGCCTCGTCAAACCCAGAATGGCAATCAGCAGAGCGTTCGTCAGCAACCAACTGGTCAGCAAAGCAGAACTCCTCAGGAATATCGTGCTCCGGGATACAATCAACCAAAGTCGAGTGACGAGTTTACCAACCCGAAGTATCGCAATACCCGCCCAACCGGAGTTAACCCTGAGGGACAGCAAACAACTCCGAGGCAAACTGCTCCAACTTATCAGGCCGCTCCGCGTCAGCAATCATCACCTAATCAGGTAACGCCGCAAAGACAGGCCACTCCTCAAAGGCAGAGTTCGCCCACCTATTCTGCTCCAACACGTCGCGAAAGCAGCGGAAGTAGTGGTAGCAGCGGAAGTAGCGGAAGCACTTATTCAGCGCCTTCGCGTTCATCATCATCATCATCTGGAAGTTCTTATTCAGCCCCGGCACGTTCTTCTTCGTCCTCATCATCGTCATCTTCATCGTCTTCTTCGTCATCTTCAGGAAGCGGAAGGTCATCTTCAGGAAGTGGTCGCAGGTAATTCGTGTTTAACTTATAAAAAACTCATTTAACTGATATTACAATGAAAAAACTGGTTTCTATACTAATGATTGCTTCTCTGTTTTCAATGGATGCAATTGCCCAGAATGAAATAGATGCACTTCGTTACTCAAGGCTAAACTACTCAGGATCTGCCAGATTTGTTGCAATGGGCGGCGCTTTTGGAGCATTAGGTGCAGACTTCACTACCCTGAGCCACAACCCGGCTGGCATTGGATTATACAGGAGCTCAGAAATCAGTATCACACCTTCCATTGGTATCACCCGCACTGAAGCTCAACTGGATGGTAATTTCAGAGAGGATTCGCGGTATAATTTTAACCTCGGAAGTGCCGGAATTGTGATGGCCAGTTCAGCTGAAAGCAGAAATTCGCAGTCGGCATGGAAAAATATTCAGTTTGGATTTGGAATCAACCGGATGGCCAATTTTAATAACCGCGTCAATATTGACAGCGATAATATGCAATCTTCTTTTCTGACTTCATACCTTGAAAATGCCAGGGGAGTGCATCCGGATGATCTTGGCGCATTTGATACCCGGCTAGCCTATGATACTGAACTTCTTTTTGTTGTTGATTCAGCTAACTGGCGCTATGGTATTGATAAGCCCAACGGCGGGGTAAATCAAAGGAAGAGTATTGATAGTAAAGGCTCAATCAACGAAATGGTATTCAGCCTTGGAGCCAATTACAACGACAGGCTCTATCTGGGAGCAACTGTTGGAGTGCCATATATCAGGTACATAGAAAATTCTACACTGACTGAAACCGCTCTGGCAGATGACAATACTGTTTTTAACTCACTGACCCGCACTGATTTTCTTGAAACATCAGGAACAGGAATTAACTTTAAGTTTGGAATGATTTTCAGGGCAACCGATTGGCTGAGGCTCGGCGGTGCAATACATACACCAACTTTTTACTCCTCAATGTCGGATAACTATAGTGCAACCATGCGCGCCCGTTACGACAATGGGTTTACTGCATCATCCAGTGCCAATGGAATTTATGATTACGAACTTACCACTCCAATGCGCGCGATAGGAAGTGTGGGTTTTATTATAGGCAAATCAGGTGTTATCTCAGCTGATTATGAGTATGTTGATTACACTTCTTCGCGTCTGCGTGCTCCGGATTATGATTTTTATGATGAAAATCAGTCCATCAGTTCTATTTACCAGGAAGCACATAACCTGAGGTTCGGAACCGAATGGAGATATGGTGCCATTAATTTCAGGGGTGGATACGGAATTTCAGGAAATCCATACATATACGGAACCAATTCAGCGATCAGCACTTACTCAGCCGGAATCGGTATCCGCGAAAAGAATTTCTACATTGATATGGCCTGGGTTGGATCACAGTTTGATGATCAATATTATTTGTATAGCGGGCTGGTAAAACCTGCAGCAACCAAGACTTTCAACAATTCGTTTCTTTTGACAATTGGCATAAAGTACTAGAATGACTTAACCCTGCTCTAACAACTCAATATACTTACATTTTTAAAGCGGATCCGGTGGGTCCGCTTTTTTTTGCTGATAAACTGGCGGATTACTTCGATTTCAGCCGGAGGAGTCCTGCTTTTGCCTTCTGGCTGATGCTTGTCCGGTATTCGTCGTAATCCATTGAAAGACATTTTTCAAAATAGAAGCGGGCTTCATCAGCATTGCCTTCAGTTTCATGGATTAAAGCAAGCTGCAAAGCTGAATTGGCTGCATAGTACCATTTCTGGTTTTCTCCAAGAATTATCGTTTGTTCATAATCTGCTTTTGCCAAAGCAGTTTTTCCCCATTTGTGATTGTTTCTCGCAAGCCGATATCTGTATTCTGTAATTTCATTGCTATCCTTAAGATCTGTTTTGGTAACAGATGAAAGTACACTTTGGGCTTCAGCATAATATCCGCCATCTGATAATAGTCTGGCTTTTAATAATATAGTATTTGGTATTTTGCCTGTGTTGGCTTCTTTAAGCGCCTGTTTATCCCCGTCAATGGCTGTGTTTCCAAGCAGCAACACCCTTTGCATATATTTTTTATAGCCATCTTCATCACCGTTTATAAGTGCGATCCACGCAAGCCGCTGATATGCCGACTTGATAAAGCTATTGCCTTTGAAATTGTTAACATACCTCAGAAACCAGACTTCTGCTTCTTTATCAAGCCGGTTAAGCCTGGCAACTCCGTTAAGGTATTGCAGGTAATAAAATGGGTAATAATCTTTGGAAGTGGGTGCAGATTTCAATGTTTCCAATGCCAGTTCATTCCTTCCGGTGTGCATCAGAAATACTGATTTTGCATAGATGAGCAGCGGATTTTTTTCTATCATTCCCCGGTTTTTTTCACTACTCAGATGTTCATCAATAAAGCCGGTTTTCTCCGGATCCTGAGAAAGATTAAAGGTGGTGAAGGTGAGCAGAAACAGGGTTTCAGCCTTCAGGAAAGGATAATTTCGATCTGTTGACGGATCATTAAGGACTTTCTGCATATTGCTGATGCCTTGTTCCACTGTGCCCTGTAAGGATAAAATACGGGTCACCCACTGATAATTCTGCGGTATAGATCCGATCAGCACCTGCATTAGCCCAAGCGCAACCTGATTTGGTTTGAAATCAGGATAGAGTTTTTCGTTTTTTACAAGCAGTCGATAGGCTTTGTTTATTTCAAGAGCGGCACTGCTGTATTCTTCGAAACGCATAGACGCAAATGCATGTTGAAGGTTGAGTTGAGCTTGTGTGTAAAGATGCCAGGGCGATTGAGGATTTCCGGATTCAAGATTTTTCAGCAGCGTGTTCTTCCTTGCAGAGAAACGCTGATAATTGTCTTTATCTTCTGAAATAATCACTTCGAGGAAGCCTGCATAGTTTTCGAGGTAGGAAACTATTCTGTTGTCCGGATTTAATTTACTTTCACTCCTCAGTATTTCTTCTGCTTTGCCGAATCTCAGGCTCAGGATGTGATCATAGGCATTCAGGCAGTTCTGGTTAAGCTGGTAATCTCCGGCCTGAATCCGGCCAGCTGCGAAGAGTAATAACCAAAGTATAATTTGTATTCTCATTTCGGCAACTGATATAAAAAAAGGAAAGCCTTCCGACTTTCCTTTAATATGTGTTAATCTGGTGAAAACCGGGATTAATTATTGATACTTGCTGCCAGGCCATGGTCAACAAGAATACGGCCGCAGTATTCGCAAACTATAATTTTTTTGTGCATTCTGATGTCGAGCTGTCTCTGAGGAGGAATGGCACTGAAGCATCCACCGCAGGCATCGCGTTCAACGCTTACCACAGCCAGTCCGTTACGGGCATTTTTGCGGATACGTTTGTAGGCAGTGAGTAATCTTTCCTCGATAAAGCGCTGAAATTCTTCTGATTTTGAATGCAGGTTCTGCTCTTCTTTTTCAGTTTCACTAACGATATCGGCCAATTCGCTTTTCTTGATTTCGAGGTCGTTTTTGCGATCGTCGAGTACATTCTGAGCAGCAGTGATTTCTTCGTTTTTCAGATTGAGCAGATGAGAAAATTCTTTGATTCGTTTCTCAGCAAGCGCGATTTCAAGGTTCTGAAATTCAATTTCTTTCGACAATGAATCATACTCGCGGTTGTTACGCACATTCATTTGCTGCTCTTCGTAGCGTTTGATCTGCAAATGGCTCTCTTTGATGGCGTTATCCTTATCTTTAACCGAAGTTTTCAGGGTTTCAATTTCCTGAATGTGGTTATCGATGCGCGTTTGAAGTCCGATAATCTCATCTTCAAGATCTTCAACCTCAAGTGGCAGCTCTCCTCTGATGATTTTGATCTTATCAATCTGAGAATCAATCTGCTGGAGGCTGTATAATGCGATAAGCTTTTTCTCGATCGAAATATCAGTTTCGTCAACCTCGCTGTGGGTGAGTTGAACGTGTGCAGAAATGTGGCTTTGAACCTCTGTATCCTGAATGTCTGATGATTCAGTTGAAGCGGAAACTTTAGCTTTTGACGTTGATTTTGCCATGGGAATCGGAGTTATTATATTGATTTACAGGTAATTGACTGGATTAGTCGGAATAGCAGAAATTCGGGTTGCAAAGGTAGTAAATTTTTCTTTAACAATCTGATATAATAATTCTTTAGTGAATTGTTCCGTTTCATAATGTCCTGCTTCGACGAGTAAAATCCGGTTTTCTGCAAGAAAATAATCGTGGTATTTCAACTCACCCGTTATAAATACATCTGCACCGGATGCCATAGCCTGAGAAATCAGAAAATTTCCCGAACCGCCACAAACGGAAACCTTCTCAATTTTTTTATGGGTAAGCGGAGAATGTTTCAGAGCTCCGGTTCCGAATGTCTCTTTTACCATCATTAAAAATGATTTTTCATCCATAGGCACTTCAAGCTCGCCGATCATTCCTGATCCTGCATATTGATTTTTATTCAGCAGCGGATAAACATCGTAAGCCACTTCTTCGTAAGGATGTGACTGATTCATTGCACTGATCACGCGAGAGAGGTTATGCGCCTCGCACAGCAATTCAATTCTTGTTTCAGGTTCTGTATGCAAAGTTCCTTTTTGTCCGATGTATGGCATTGCATCGTCGCCGGCTCTGAATGTTCCATCTCCCTGAAGGTTGAAACTGCATTGATCATACATGCCGATGTGGCCGGCACCGGCATCAAACATGGATTGTCTGACTTTTCCTGAATGCTCATGCGGCACAAATACTGTCAGTTTGCGGAGCATATCTCCCATTGGCTGAAGTATTCTGGTTTTTTTAAGTCCCAATTTACTGCAGATCATGGCATTTACACCTTCCGGTGCATTGTCGAGGTTGGTATGTGCTGCATAAATTGCGATATCGTTTTTTATTGCTTTAATGATGCACCGATCCTGATCACTATTGCCATTTAAACGTTTCAGGGGCTTGAAAATCAACGGGTGATGCGAAATTATCAGATTGTGGCCTGTGGCAATGGCTTCATCCACAACAGCCTCAGTTACATCCAGCGTAAATATGGCACCGCTTGCTTCAGTTGCTGAATCTCCGATGATCAGGCCTGAGTTGTCGTAGGATTCCTGATAAGCCAATGGAGCTATGGATTCAATGTGGTTGAGGATTTCACGGATATGCATGGCTGAAAATTTTCGAATTGGTAAAACTAATGCTTTTTGCTGTATTAAAAAATCGTACCTGAACAGAAAGAATGTAAAAAATGGAGAGTTTCGGATGCGGATTATTTTACTTGACAATCTTTAAATAAAAAGTGCGAAGTATGCAAAAGCAAATCTTCAGCAATAATTTGCCTAAGCAGCTATTTTACAGATGGTAATATAAATAACGTAATAATAATGTAAAAATATTTGTAAGGTAAAAATATTTCAATATTTTTATGCCGTGGAAATCCTCAGACTTTTCTTACTCCCTTTTGCGATTCTTTATGGAATATTAACCTCCATCAGGAATCTGCTTTTTGACTGGAAACTTCTTCCATCTGAGAAATTTGATTTCCCGGTTATTTCAGTGGGCAATCTTTCTGCCGGAGGAACAGGCAAAACTCCGCACATCGAGTATTTGATCAGATTATTATTGCCTGATTTTAAGGTGAACACCCTCAGTCGGGGATACGGAAGAAAAACCAAAGGATTTTTAGCTGCCTCCGAAACTGAGAACGCAGCAACCATTGGCGATGAGCCGATGCAGTATTTCAGGAAGTTTAAAAACATAGGTGTCTTTGTTGATGAAAAAAGAAGGCGTGGCATAAAAAATATTCTGCAAATGAATCAGGATGTTGGCGTGCTGTTGCTTGATGATGCATTTCAACACAGAAGCGTGCAGCCCGGATTGTCGATTCTGTTGTCTGATTATCACAGACTTTACACACGCGATTATCTGCTCCCAGCCGGCTTGTTGCGCGAAAGAATATCTGGTGCAAACCGGGCTGATATTATAATTGTAACCAAAACACCCACCACTTTATCGCCTATTGTCAGGCGGCAGCTCATCTCAGAGTTACGCCCCAAAGCGCATCAACAGATATATTTTTCCTTTATCAAATATGGAATGGTGACTTCATTGTGGAAGGAAACCTGCAAAAACAATCCGGATCATCGATATACCGCTATTCTGCTTTTTGCCGGCATTGCCAACACTTATCCCATTGAAGATCACCTTCGGAAACAAACTCAGGAGCTGATTGTAATTCGTTTCCCGGATCATCACAGATATACATCTGAAGATATGAACCGTATTAAAAGGAATTTTGACGATCTTTACACCCGAAATAAGTTGCTTGTTACTACTGAAAAAGATGCCATGCGTTTGCTGCAGCCTGATCTGATAAAAGTTGCAGAAAAACTCCCGGTATTCTACCTGCCTATTGAGGTTGAACTTCATAAAGACGACAAGCTGCAATTCGATGAACAAATATTAAAATATGTTAGCAAAAATTAAGGAGAGCGTTGATTTTATCCGCGAACAAACAGATTTAGTGCCGCACACAGGAATAATTTTAGGAACCGGGCTTGGTGGACTTGTCGATGAGATTCAGAACAAAACCGAAATACCTTACAGCAGTATTCCGCATTTCCCGATATCAACAGTGGAAGGCCACAAAGGTCAGTTGATTTTTGGAACACTTGGCGATAAACCAATAGTAGCCATGCAGGGGCGCTTTCATTTTTATGAAGGTTATTCCATGAAAGAACTTACTTTCCCGATAAGGGTGATGAAGTTTCTGGGCATAAAAATGCTGGTTGTTTCGAATGCCAGCGGAGGATTAAATCCGGGATTTGATGTGGGCGACATCATGTTTATTACCGATCACATCAATCTGATGGGCGACAACCCGCTACTTGGTAAAAACCACGAAGAGCTCGGACCCCGTTTCCCTGATCTGAGTGAAGCTTACGACCGTAAGATTCTTGATCATGCAGCTAGCATCGCCAGTCGTGCAGCTATTCCTTTCAGAACCGGAGTTTACGCAGCTGTAACCGGACCAACCTTTGAAACTCCGGCAGAGTATCGCTACCTTCATATTATTGGTGCTGATGCTGTTGGAATGTCAACTGTTCCTGAAGTGATGGTTGCGCGGCATATGGATATTCCTGTTTTTGCAGTTTCTGTTATCTCTGATCTCGGTGTTCCCGGGAAAATTGTGGAAATTTCACATAAACTGGTTTTGGATGCAGCCAGAAGAGCTGAACCACGTATGACACGAATCATCATTGAACTGCTGAAGGAAACTGAACTCTGATTCAGCCGGCAATATTCCGGTTAACCTGATACTGTGTGATGTTTTTTCAAAAACACTTTCTTCTGGCAATTTCAATTGCCTCCCTTCTCATTATGGAATCCTGCAATAGCAAAGATTATTCAGACTCCATTTTGTTAACCGGAAATATTGCGAAGCACGAATCGGGCAATCTGGTGTTGTTTTCGGTTGATACAGCTTCATCTTTTCCAATAGATTCGGTAAAACCTGATGCCAATGGTAATTTCAGGTTACGCATTGATGCGGAAGTTGAAGGATTTTATTTCTTTAAAAAAGGAAACACTGTTTCAGCTATCTTTCCTGCATTTCCGGGTGATTCTATTGAATTTGCATTCAACCCCGCACTGAAAGCTGCCATTCGTGGAGGACGTGAATCTGAGATTTATGCTCAGTTTTCATCCGGTGTTGCCTCCGCAGAAGCAATTATGGATTCATTATCGCGGGCAATGCTTAATGCGCGTCATACGCCTGATTTTGCAAAAATCAGAGTTAAAACTGATTCTGCATTTGAAAGCATAAAGCTTGATCTCAGGAAGCAGGCACTGGACTTTATTGATTCCAATCCTTCTTTGCTGAGTAATGTTCTGGTAATTAATGCCATGCCTGGTCGTGGAATTTTATTCGATGAAACAACCGATTACAACCATTTCTTCAGGGTTGACTCTCTTTTACAGCTTTATCACCAGAAAAATAAGCACGCTGCGTTTTTTCATTCCAGGGCAAATCAGTTGCGAAAACGGGTTGATGCAAAGCGCGAAGCCATGCTCAGCCTTTCACCCGGATCACTTGCACCTGAAATCAGCCTGCCGGGAACATCGGGTAAGGTGCTGAAACTTCATGATAAGACCGGAAAAATTACACTTATTTACTTCTGGACACCTACCGATGCCTTGAGCCGGAAAAGCAATGCCAGTCTTAAAGAATTGTATGAAAAGTATAAGAGATATGGGTTTACCGTTTTTGCAGTTTCATTTGATCCGTTTATGGATCGTTTCACAAATGCAGTAAATCTGGACAAACTCTGGTGGAATAATGTGAATGATACGCTTGGCATGAAATCTCCGTTACTTTCTGAATATCAGATTTCAGGATTTCCTGCCTTTGTGATGATTGATGGGCAAGGCAAGATTATAGAGCGGTTTCTGTCAGACAAAGCATTGTCGATATGGCTTGAAGAGAATCTTGCAAAAGCTGACGCGAAATGAACCCCGACGAAGTCGCTTATTTTTTGTACGTTTGACCTGAAAAAAATTACCACATTGAAGATATATTTTGCTTCTGATTTTCATTTGGGAATACCTGATCATGAATCAAGCTTGATTCGTGAACGTTTGCTTGTAAAATGGCTGGAACTTGTCAGGCAGGATGCTGATGAAATCTTTCTGATGGGCGATGTGTTTGATTTCTGGTTTGAGTATCACACCGTTGTGCCAAAGGGATTTACCCGTCTTTTCGGCAAGCTTGCAGAAATCACCGATCAGGGGATTCCAGTTTACCTTTTCAGGGGAAACCACGACATATGGGCTTTCGATTATTTCAGTAAGGAGCTTGGAATCAGCCTTCAGCGCGAAGCTGTTGTCAGGGAATGGAATGGCAAACTCTTTTTTCTTGCGCATGGCGATGGACTTGGCCCCGGCGATAACGGATACAAGTTTCTGAAAAAGGTTTTTGAGTTTAAGCCCAATCAATGGTTGTTTAAGTGGCTTCATCCCGACATAGGAACCCGGCTGGCATTATACTTTTCCCGCAAAAGCAGGTATGCAAATGTTGCCAGAGATCATAAAGATATTGCCGAAAATGGTCAGATTGATCTTTCCAAAGAAAGGCTCTTTTCATTTGCCAACGAATATCTGAAGCAGAACAGGCATATCGATTATTTTATATTCGGGCACCGGCACATTCCTGCCATTATTCCGCTCAACGGTGGTTCTCATTTTGTGAACCTCGGCGACTGGATCGGTAATTTTTCTTATGCCGTGTTTGATGGCGGCAGTTTAAATCTATTCACATTCAAAAACGGAAAACCTGAACGTTTGCCTCAGGGATAAATCACACTACAAAATGCTTTTTGCAAGTATAGATATAGGTTCTAATGCTGTCAGACTTTTGTTTGCGAATGTGTATGAAACCAAAAACGGGCCCATACTTGAAAAGGCCTCACTGATCAGGATTCCGTTACGACTGGGGTTTGATGTATTTACTGATGGTTTTCTTTCAGCCCAGCGCACCGAAGATCTTGTAAAAACCATGCGTGCTTTTAAACTGCTGATCGATGTTTATAAGCCACTTGGATACAAGGTTGCCGCCACTTCAGCCATGCGCGAAGCCAGTAACAATCAGGAAGTACTTGATCTGGTCAAAACAGAAACCGGGCTTGAAATCGGAATGATTGATGGAATAGAAGAAGCCAATATTATCAGCTCATTAAGTGGCATTTTTGTCGATAATAATTATAGTAAAACCTTGTATGTTGATGTTGGAGGAGGTTCAACAGAGCTATCGCTTCTTGACGGAGAGCGGTTCATTACATCAGCCTCATTCCGGATCGGAACCATTCGTTTGCTGGCCAATAAGGTTGAGGAATCGGAATGGCACAAGATGAAAGATTGGTTGCAGCAATTCAAGGCAGATTTCGGAAGAATGAATTGCATTGGTTCGGGAGGAAACATCAATAAGATTACCAAAATGTATGGTCAACCATCCAGCAATATGATCACATTTGACCAATTGGTGCTCGCTTACAAGCAACTCAACAATATGCCCCTTATTTCGCGCATTGAACAATTGGGGCTCCGACCCGACCGTGCCGATGTAATTGTTCCTGCTGCCCGCATTTTTGTAAGAATACTGAAATGGACAGGCATAGGAACAGTGGTTGCTCCAAGGTTAGGACTTGCCGATGGACTGGTGTTGCTTAAGTATAAGGAGATGAAGGATAATGGGTTGGTGTAGGTGAGCTATTCACAATATTACAAGTGAGCGTTATCAAATTGAAACACAGAAATAAGTGGATAATTGAAAATTATTTTTTTCTACTCAGAGTGAAACTTTTCGTAATAATTGGTTCTGTTGTAGCACTTTCATCTATTGGATTATAAATAAAGGGATCAGAGATGAGCAAAGCGAACAAGTTTGTAGTTGCAGGCATTTTTGCTATTGTATTAATTTTGGTAGGGAGAATTGTATTTCAATACATCGCGACCATCCCATGTCAGTATACTCCATATTATGGATCAGATAATAGATATCATTGGTTGTTTCAGGATAGTATTGTAAAAGACGTGGATAAATTCTATTCTGTTGGAAATGAGAATGAAGCCATTTATGCATACAATTACAAAAAGGATTTCCGGATTATTATTTGGGAACTTCCAGAAAACAATTTAATAGATCTTAAGAACATTAAGTATAATTGGGATCTTAATATTGAAAGAGTAATCATATCTCCTGAGGCAACTGGCTCAATCGAAAATGACCCTGAAATAACTATCGAATCCAGATTATGTCCCTCGTTTTATAATGGCATAATTGGTTTTAATTTAGGACACGGTAGTAAAGTATACAGAGAACTAAGACATAATCAATACAAATCATACTATGGAAAATTTGATAAAGTGGGAATAGTTGATGCCAACAATGATTATCAAATATTATTAACCTATTCGAACATAACAACTATACCTGCTGAATTAATATTCTACAAGGGCAGGAATAGTTTCTTTGTAATAATAATTAATGCTATAGAAAATGGACAGATAGATGAGAATACAATAAACATTCTAAAATTGTGATTGTAATTCGCACAATATTTATAAATAACAACTAAGGATGTATTCGGAAATTAAACTTGAAATCATGAAAATTATTAAATGGCCAAAATGGTATGTTGCTTTATCAATGATATTTGTTGTTGCATTTTTTGTTTATAATTACGAAGACCCATCAACAGTAAGAAGTAATAAGTTTCAGCAAGACTTGTTGTTGTCAATAAAAGGACTTCTTGTCGATAAATTCATTGATTATCAGAACCATGAGTATAAGACATGCAAAATCCAGAGTGAAGATGATACTTTAACTTTACTGATGAATCTTGATCGAACCGGAATCTTTAATTATCTTGAAATAGGTGACTCGATTTTCAAGAAGCCAGGAGATTCTCTCGTTATAGTTAAAAGAGAAAACAATACAAGACGTTTTTATCTTAACTATGAATAAAATAACTGTTCATTACTATGCAACCCAATCTCAATTTCCGTCTTCATTATTCTCAATACCCCCTGAAATCGATATTTCCAGAGATGAAGGATAATGGGTGGGTGTAGGTGAGAAAAGCCTGAAAGGGTATTGGTGGTTTTTAAGCGGAAGAAAAATTTGGAGCAAGAAATACAATACTTACTTGATGAATGGTTATAAAGTCTAACTCACATGTAGTTTAACCCAATTTTCCTATTATATTTTTTGCCAATCTTTATTAGTTGCAAGAATGATAAATATAAATTCAATACTTTTGAATCACAATAATAAACACACGGATTTAATGCAGGCGGTGTTTATTACTCTCAAAGTTTTGAGTTTTATCGACCCAATGGTTCTCTTTACCATTTAATTACATTTTAATTCATGCTATTTCAAAGTCATGTTTAAATCAGAAAAAGAATGAATGCAAAAGAAAATAAGCTAATAGTAGTATTCACATTTATTTATATTTTTGTTGTTGCTTTCATGGTATATATGATTGATCAAAAGTATGAACCTGATATTCCCAACAGATTTTTTAGTATTGCCGGGGTTCTGACAATTTTGATCTCATTTTTTTTTAAAAAAAGAAGATTGCTTGCTCTTAACATTTGTGGTCTATCAATGCTGATTGCGTTATTAGCTTTATATTTTGAACCACTGCTTTATCAATTTTTGATACAAATTTTTTAAAAGGTTTTTTTAATAAAAAGTTGCGTTGCAAGATGCCTGTTTTTAAACACCCCAATACCACAGACCGTATTTTTAAATACTTTTACATGCATTCAGGCACTAATTATTATTAAAGCATTAAACAGTCGCTATATGATACTCTTACACTTCTTTGACTATATATTTTTACGGATTGTACGCCTTTATGAGAGTATATTGGGATACAAGGATAAAGATGTAAAAATATTTGGTGGAATTATGTGCCTGAGCTTGGTTCAGAATATTAACATAATTACAATATTATCGTTAATAAAGCCCAAAGAAGAGTTAAATGCAAAACAAGCCACGCTCATTTACCTTTCTTGTTATGCACTTTTAATAAGTTTAAATTATTTGCGTTATATAAAATTTGCTCCGGTAGACATTTTAGAGGTTCGCTTTAATAAAGACACATTAAAATTAGAACGTTTAAAAGGATTTTGGGTTCTATTTTATTGCCTATTGTCATTTTACTTAGTAAGTTTATAATCTTCTGCTGCCTACATTGCCGCCTAAATCCTTACTGCCAGCCTTTATGATTAGCATAGACTGACAAAAGTCCGGCTAATCGGAATTTGCTATTCCCATTTAAATACCATTTAATTTGCAATTCACTGAAATACAACTTTTGGTTACAATAATGTGGCATGCCCATTTACCGGATGAAATGGAGCTCTTTGAGCCCCTTATGGTAAATTGCGAAAAAAATTCTCATCCACAGGATTCAGGACTAAAAACTTTAAAGGTAGACCTGGGTAAGTTTCTGTAAAAAGTTTGTACTTCGATTTGCTGATAAGTGATGCATTAAGCTTGGCCTCAACAGCCAGTGGAATTTGATGAGCAGGGAGAACAAAGTCCACTTCGTTGCCGGCAGAAGTACGCCAAAAATGAATTTCGTCCACTTCGTTATTTTCAACAATAAGTCTGAATACAACATTCTCCCATAGCTCACCCCGGTCAGCCCGTTCTGTAATGTATTGAAAATTATTCAGCAGGCAATTACGCAGACCGCTGTCAGGAATATAATCCTTCTGCATTTTGGTCAGCTCTTTACGTAAGTTCTTGAAATAAGGGCGAATCAGGGCTATGTGGAAGCACTTTTGCATGATGTTGAGATAACTAACCACAGTTTCATTTTTTATTTGCAAGGTGGCTGCCAATTCGTTTACATTGACCAGATTACCGGTTTGAGCTGCCAGTAACCTGAAAAGCTTGTAAAAGGCCATTTCGTTTTGTACACCAGATTCTATAACATCCCGTTTTATAAATGAGTCCCTGATTTCCTTAAGCAAGGCTACTTTTTCATTGGCATCCTTTTCGGCAGCTACGGCAGGATAACCTCCGTAAATCATGTATTTTTCCCATTCCATACGTAGCAAATCTATTTTCAGGCTTTTATATCCGGGTTGACTGCCGATGACTTTAAATTCCTCCAGCAACACTTCCTCACCTGCAATGGCCAGATACTCATCAAAACTGCAGGTATGCAAGTGAAACAATCGTTTCCTGCCGGCAAGAGAATCGCGAAAGCGTGTATCAATATAAAAAGCACTGCTGCCGGTTGCAACAATCTTAATTTTTCCGGCATATTCGTCGTAAAGTAATTTCAGGAAGTTGGAAGGATCCTCCAGATATTGAACTTCATCAATTAAAACAACTATTCTTTTTTCGGTTTCGGGTAAATACCTAAGCAGGTTAAGCGGACTTTGATTCAGGTCTGCAACCAGAAGTTTGTTTTCAAGATTAATAAAAATGGCCGGTATTTCCTGCTCTTTACAATTCATTTCGAGCTGCCTCAATAAAGTGGATTTGCCGGTTTGCCTCGCTCCGGTAATAATGCTGAACTCCTTTTTATCAAGGTGAGTCAAAAGTCTGAAATATAATTTGCGATGTACCATAAAACCCTTCTTTTTTACAAAAATACTAAATAAAGATAATATTACCGGTGCATGGGGTAAAATATCCGATATTTTTACCGGTGCATGGGGTAAAATATCCAAAACATCCGATATTGAGTTAGAATTTCTGGTTTATTTATATGAAAATATCACCCAATTTTGAGAAATACACAAAATGAAGAGGTCAGTGTTGAATCAATACCCCCTGAAATCGATATTTTCGCTATCGATCATGGTTACCCATTTGCCCATTTTTTTCTGAATAACCCTGAAGTGATGTTGATCTTCAGGCGAAACAAAGGAAATAGCTTGTCCGGGTGATTCAGCGCGGCCAGTGCGGCCAATGCGGTGAATGTAATCTTTGGGTGAGCGGGGCAATTCATAATTGATTACATAAGGCAGGAACTTTATGTCAATTCCACGGGATATAAGGTCTGTGGCAACCAACACCTGAAGCTTTCCGGCTTTAAATTTTGCCAAAGCTTCGGTTCTGCCTTTCTGACTTACTTTGCTGTGAATGGCCATTGCATCAATGCCATTTTTCCACAGCTTTCCGGTGACTATGTTTGCAGAAAAAACCGATGATGTAAAAACAAGCACCTGTTTCATGTCGTTTTCCTTGATAAGATATCGGAGCAAAGGACCTTTTCTTTCATCCGAAACAAAATATCCCACCTGATCAATCAGGTCAATATTGGCTTCTTCGGCTTCAATTTTTATGACCAGCGGGTTGCGAAGTAAAATTTGATTGATGCTGTTGACATCATCACTCAAGGTGGCAGAGAAGAGCAAATTCTGACGCTTTTTTGGCAGAAGGTCAAATATTTGTTTCATTTCTTCCTGAAACCCAAGATTCAGCATTTTATCGGCTTCGTCAAGCACCAGGGTTTCTATGGATTCGAGATGCACGGCATTTGATTCAACCAGATCGAGCAATCTTCCGGGCGTAGCAATCAGTATGTTAACGCCTTGCAGTGACATCATCTGCACATTTGTTGAAACGCCGCCATAAACGGCCAGGGTTTTGATATTTCCGGAAACGGAATCGCTGAACACTTTAAAAACATCGCTTACCTGCATCGCCAGTTCGCGTGTGGGCACCAATACCAATACATTAACATGTCTGTTTTTCAGTGGTTTGCTCCCTTTCAGATTCATCAGTATGGGCAGCACATAACCAGCTGTTTTCCCTGAACCGGTGGGTGCAATTCCAAGCACATCTTTTCGCTGTAAAATGGCGGGAATGGCCTCAAGCTGAATGGGATATGGCTCGGTGTATTCAAGTTTCAGCAAGGCTTCGAGCAATGACGGGGACAAGCCCAGGGAGGAAAACGACATAAGGTATTTTTGCAGGTTCAGAAACAGGAGTGTTTCGGCGTGTAAAATTACATTAAAAATGACTACACAGGAATCAGGATTGTAACGTTGTGTTCATGATAAGGGATGGACAGAAAACTATCCTGACCTTGAACAAGCCAGTACCAAACAAATCACTTTCAAAAGTACATTGGCGATCTTTGGTGTTTAGGTTGCTATCGGGATACTACTCCTGCCTACCATCGGGAAGGTTAGTGGCATATTTAATAAAGCAAAATACCGTTCTGTAACAATGTAACCAAATCGTTACTAACATATTTGTTACTAACCATTAAATAAGAAGATGGGGCAATTCATTATTGGTGTTATATTAGGCATCGGAAGTCCGGGACTCGAATCAAAACATCCTGATCGTTATTATTGATCTGTTTAAATAACCACAGCGAAGAAGACTTTTATAAATTCCATGAGTTGAAGTTAAAAAAAGCAAACTCTCCCAGGAAAATGAGAAAAAGTATTTTATCACACCTGCAATGCAAACACCACCTTGATACCTTACGCTTCGCACTGTTGATCTTTCAGATCAATGATCTCAAGGGTAAATTTCTTTTTCGACCTCCGGTTCTGCGCCTCGATGCGAACTGGGTAATGGCAGACAAATCGATTCTAATCGTTTGATTTTAACCTGTAATTCAAAAAACACAAATATACCATTAGGATTCTCTGTGCATATCGCTCAGGTTGATTATCTTTGCCACCATTCCGGCGGAATGTCAATATCATTTTATGTTGCAATAAATTGAAGGTCAGATTGTAAGAGGTTTTCTTTTTCTTTTTTCCTTTTATCTTTTGTCTTTTATCTTTTGTCTTTTACCTTTTGTCTTTTACCTTTTGTCTTTTATCTTCTTACCATGATTACTTTCGAACAAGCGCTTGATACTATAAACCAAATCCCTGTCACAACTCAGATTGAGCAGGTCAGGCTTGAAGATGCTGTTGGCCGTATATTGGCAAATGATGTATTCTCTGATGTTGAGATGCCTCCTTTCAATAAAGCTGCGGTGGATGGTTATGCCTGTCGCCGTGCTGATTTGCCGGGTCCGCTTGAGGTTGTCGAAATAATTCCTGCCGGCGTGGTTCCTGAAGTTGTGCTTGCACAGGGGCATTGTTCCAAAATTATGACCGGAGCCATGGTTCCGGAAGGTGCAGATACCATCATAATGGTTGAATACACTGAGGTTGATCACAATGGAAGCATAGTTTTTAACAGAGATAAAACTTCAGCCAATATTGCCTGGCAGGCCGAAGATGTGAAAGAAGGGCAAATGGTTCTTCAGAAAAGTACTTTGCTCAAACCTCATCATATTGCCATATTGGCTGCGGTTGGCGTGGCTGAGCCATCAGTTTTTAAACGCCCCATTATTGGTGTGATTTCAACCGGTGATGAATTGGTTGAGCCGGATGTAAAACCCCGCCCTGGCCAGATACGCAACAGCAATGCACATCAGCTGATTGCGCAGGCAAAAGCAATGGGACTTGATTCGGTTTACCTTGGCATTGCTGCTGATACACCTGAAAGCATTGAACTGATGATGGAAAAAGGATTCAATCAATGTGATATTTTGCTGCTTACCGGAGGGGTTTCAATGGGAGATTTTGATCATGTGCCGGCCGTTTTGGAGAAGATTGGAGTGAATGTACTGTTTAAAAGCATTGCCGTTCAGCCCGGAAGACCCACCGTTTTTGGAGTCAGAGAAAACAAATTTCTCTTTGGTTTGCCTGGTAATCCTGTATCATCTTACGTTCAGTTTGAGTTGCTGGTAAAACAACTTGCATTCAGACTAATGGGATATTCTTATAAGCCAATGGTTGTAAAATTGCCGATGGCCGTAGATTTTACACGAAAAAAAGGGGAACGAAAATCCTTTATGCCCGTCAGGATAAATGCTGAGGGTAAAATAGAACCGCTTGAATATCACGGATCTGCACACATACACGCCTATGAAGGAGCTGACGGAATTATGGCAGTTGAAATCGGCGAAATTAAAATAGCTTCAGGAGAATACAGGAATGTACGACAACTACAATAGAAGAATTAACTACCTTCGGATTTCGATAACCGACCGTTGCAACCTGCGATGCTCATACTGCATGCCTGAGGAAGGCTTTGAAATGCTGCAACATTCAGATATACTGTCGTTTGAAGAAATTGCAGAGGTAACAAAAGTTGCTGTTGCTTTGGGTGTTTCCAAAGTGAGAATTACCGGAGGTGAACCTTTGGTTAGGAAAGGAGTGGTTGATCTGGTTAAAATGCTTGCTGAAATTCCGGGAATTGATGATCTTTCGATGACAAGCAACGGAACCTATCTGGCCCGCTACGCCGATCAACTGAAAGCAGCTGGCCTGAACCGGATTAACATCAGTCTCGATACACTGGATTCAGAAAAGTACCGGAAAATTACCCGTGGAGGGAAACTGGAAGATGTTTTGAACGGGATTAAAGCTGCAAAAGATGCTGGTCTTTTTCCTGTCAAAATTAACTGTGTGGTTCAGCATTCATCCGATGAGCCTGATGCACAAATGGTTGCAGCTTATTGTATTGACAATGGACTTCAGGTTCGGTTTATCCATCAGATGAGCCTGACGGAAGGTCATTTTTCGGTGGTTGAAGGTGGCTCCGGCGGTGATTGCAGTACCTGTAATCGCTTAAGGCTCACAGCCAATGGTAAATTGATGCCGTGTTTATTTAATGGAATTGAGTTTGATGTCAGACAACTAGGCGCAGAGGCAGCGATACGAAAAGCGATTGAAGAAAAACCTGCCTGCGGAAGTATGAATCTGAGCGGGGAGTTTTATAATATTGGAGGATGATTTGGGACAAGGGGACGGGGAGACGGGGAGACAAGGAGAAAGTGAAAAGTGAAAAATGAAAAATAAATTAAATGATTGACCGGAGGTCATTGTAATTAATTGCAAAAATGCCAAATCAGAGCGTCCTTCTCCTTGAGGAGAAGGTGCCCGAAGGGCGGATGAGGTGGATATTAGGAGTGAAAAGTGAAAAATGAAAAGTGCCCTTCGTCAAGAGTTCAGGGATTCAAAGAGAATTGAAAAGAAAAAAATAGCATGAGCGAAAATATGAGCAGATTTTCACATACCAACGACAAGGGCAAAGCCAATATGGTGGATGTGGGTGATAAGCCCCTGCAGCATCGCACTGCCATTGCCAAAGGACGGATTCTGCTTTCAGAGGAGACCGTTAGCCTTATCCGTGAAAACGAATTGAAAAAGGGCGATGTGCTTACCGTTGCGGAAATTTCAGGCATTCAGGCGGCCAAGGAAACCAGTCGGTTGATTCCGCTTTGCCATCCGCTGCAGCTGACAAAAGTTGAAGTAAAAACTCAATTGACCGAAACTGGTGTTGAGGTATCTGCTACTGCGCGCTGTCTCGGACAAACTGGTGTGGAAATGGAAGCCCTGACAGCTGTAAGTGTGGCTCTGCTTACCATTTACGACATGTGTAAGGCTGTTGATAAAAATATGATAATCAGCGATATAAGTCTGATTGAAAAAGTAAAAACTGATCTCGAATCATGAAATCCCGTCCAAAAAGTGCAGTTTTTAAACCTGCTGTACCAAAGAGATGGCTGTTCTTTCTGGCAGCTGCTGTATGGGTTTATGCGGCGTTCAGGGTTTTTAAACTGGCCGTTTTGTATGTTCCTGAAGGTCCGTTTCCGTTGTGGATAGAAATTGTACTCGGGCTCATTGGATTTGCAGTTTTCTTCAATTTTGTATTTCTGAAAGTCAGCCGAAAGTACATTCAGCGTATAGCCGACATGGAACAGAAAAATCCATGTCTTTTTGCCTTTTTCGGATGGAAAAGTTACCTGTTGATCGCTGTAATGGCTTCTGCCGGAATTCTTTTTGCCCGTTATGAGGTTATCCCGGTTTTCATGCAGGGAATTTTTTACATCGCGCTGAGTGGCTCTTTGTTTATGTCGGCAATGATGTTTGTAAATGCAGGAATACTTTACCATGAAGCAAAGGGAAACGGGGAAGACTAAAATGAATAAGTATCCTTCGACTCCGCTCAGGATGACTTCGTAATAAAATGATTGTGAGGGCAATAAAAAGAAGTAACGCTAACTTAACACGAATGTCACACTGAGTCCCGCACGTGCGGGAAAGTGTTTTTTTAAAGAAAGCGGAGTCGAAGTGTTTAAACGCTTAATCACAAAAAAAATCAAATTCAATACCAACAGTAATGAAAATCAAGGTAATTTCAGTAAACATTTCAGAGAAGAAAGGAACAGTAAAAGTTCCTGTCGGACAAATTGAATTGAATAGTAATGGCGTGGCCGGCGATGCACATGCCGGAAAATGGCACCGGCAGGTTAGCCTTTTGGGGACAGAGAGTTTCAGGAAATTTGAAATCACTGCCGGAAGAGCACTTCAATACGGCGAATTTGCCGAAAACATCACCACCGAAGGTATCGTTCTGTATGAAACGCATCCGCTCGATAGGTTTGTCATTGGCGATGTTTTGCTCGAGGTTACCCAGATCGGCAAGAAATGCCATGGAGATGGTTGCGCGATTTATCGTGAAGTCGGCAATTGTGTGATGCCCAAAGAAGGGATTTTTTGCCGCGTGCTGAATCCGGGAATTATAAAGGATGGCGATACGGTTGAATACATCCCCAAGGTATTTAAAGTAAAAGTAATTACCCTGAGCGATCGCGCTTCGGCAGGTGAGTACGAGGATCGCAGCGGTCCGCGGGTTGTGCAGCTGATTGATGAGTATTTTACCTCACAGGGCTGGAAAGCGGATATTGAGAGGGTGGTTATTCCTGATGATGCCGATTTGTTGTATCAGCACATTAAAGATGCCGCAGGTTCAGATATTCTCATCACCACGGGAGGCACAGGCATTGGTCCCCGCGATTTTACCGTTGATGTGATCAAGCCGATGCTCACGAAGGAAATTCCGGGAATAATGGATTTAATCCGTGTTAAATACGGTGCCGAAAAACCCAATGCATTGGTTAGCAGAAGTGTAGCCGGAGTGATTGGCAATACACTTGTTTATACGCTTCCCGGAAGTGTAAAAGCTGTTGAGGAATATCTTGCCGAAATCACCAAAACCATACGACACAGCGTTTTTATGCTGAATGGCCTGGATATGCATTAGAATTTACCTTCTATCAATGGCTATTACTCAACAGAAATAAATCTGCAAGACCAATTGCTGCTGCTGCCTCTGCAACCACAGGCACGCGCAAAGCGATGCAGACATCATGGCGTCCTTCGATTTTCAGGGTTTCAATCTTTCCGGTTTTCATATTAATGGTTTCCTGAGGCAGTGAAATGCTGGAGGTTGGTTTTACAACAATTCTGAAAACAAGGTCGTTTCCATTGGTGATGCCGCCGTTTATTCCGGCTGCATTGTTGGTGAGAGTCTTTCCTTCGGTGTTGATGTAAGTATCGTTGTGCTGACTTCCCCGCATACGGGCAGCGCTGAATCCCGAACCAAATTCAATTCCTTTGATTGCCGGTATCGAAAATATCAGTTGACTGATGGTTGATTCCACACTTCCAAAAAATGGTTCGCCCAAACCCTGCGACATATTTGTGGCGGTGATCTGAATAATTCCGCCAATTGAATCGCCTGTTCCTGTAATGTTTTCGATGGCTCTGGCAATATCGGAATCTCCTCCAAGTTCCAGAATCTGAGAACTGACAAACACAGGATCAATAATTTTTTTTGCAACTACGCCGGCAGCAACCAGCCCGAGGGTGATTCGTCCCGAGAAATGCCCTCCGCCACGAGGATCGGCATAGCCTTTGAATTTTATTCTGGCAGTAAAATCAGAATGACCGGGACGAGGAATGTCGCGCAGGTTGTCGTAATCGGCTGATTTGGTGTTTGTATTTTCGAAGAAAACCGATAGCGGAGCACCGGTTGTAAATCCGTTCCATACGCCACTCATCAGTTTTGGCAGATCGGGTTCTATGCGGGGGGTGGTGCCAGCCGCTCCGCTTCTGCGCCTTGAAAGGTCGGCCAGAAAATCAGTTTCAGTTAACGGAATTCCCGGTGGTACTCCGTCAATCACTACACCGATGCCTTCTCCATGTGATTCTCCAAATATGCTTACGCGAAAAATTCGTCCGATTGTGTTCATATTCCGGCTTTTACTTTAAAATTCACTTCAATTTTCTGTTGCCAGAAAGTCTGGCTTATATTTTTCCTTAGTAGGAATATCAAATTAACTTCCTCAAATAAGACATTCTTTGTATCCCCCTCTTTTCCCCCTTTTGGAAAAGGGGGACGATTACTTTCGTCTTTTGAGACACATTTGTTTTGCTGTAAAGTCCTGTTTAATGGAACTCAAGAAATATACTCTTTATATCCCTCTCTTTTCCCCCTTTTGGCCTTCGACCAGGCTCAGACACCAGGGGGACGATTACTTTCATCTTTTTTGACACATTAGTTTGCAGAAAGTCCAATTTGATCGGGTACTCAAGTGAGAAAGTTATTTCGACAGTTTCACTTAGTTACTCTCTCCAATACCTGCGCCGAGTTTTTCAAGGTCTGCGAAAAAGCCCGGGTAGGATTTTGCCACGCATTCAGAATCCTGAATTGAAACAGGCCCATCCGCGCCCAAAGCCATTACAGCAGCCATCATAGCAATACGGTGATCGTTGTGCGAATATACAAATGCTTCAGAAACATTGCCACCTTTAATTGACATAACATTATCCTTAATCAGGACTTCAATCCCCAATTTCGAGAGTTCCTGCTGTATGGCAACAGCCCGGTTGCTTTCCTTGTGGAGAAGCCTTTCCACGCCTTGAATGTTTGAAGTCCCTTTGCAGTAAGCAGCCAATGCCGCAAGTGGCGGAAAGAGATCAGGGCATTCGGTGGCATCAAACGAAAAAGCCTGCAGTTCTGATTTCTGAATTTCCACAAAATCAGAATCGATTTTCATCTGCGCGCCGGTCATTTTCAGCACGTCAAGAATGGCTTTGTCTGATTGTTCGCTGCTTTGGTTAATTCCTTTCGCTGTAAGGTTTCCATTGATGGCACCTGCAACCAGTAAAAAAGCCGCGCCACTCCAATCGCCTTCTATGGTGTATTCTCTGGCGATATATTTCTGGTTTCCGGGGATCAGGAATGATTCAAAGTTGCGGTTCTGAACAGATATTCCAAAATCTTCAAGCAACTTTATGGTCATGGAAACATAGGGTTTGCTTTTCAGATTTACGACTGTAACTTCCGAATCGTTTCCTGCTAGAGGAAGCGCCATCAGCAGACCTGTGAGGAGTTGGGAGCTGACTGATCCGTTAATCGTAGCCTTTCCTCCCTGCAAAGGTCCGTTTACCGAAAAGGGGAGTAAGCCATTTTGTGAATTAAAACCAGCACCCAATTGGGTGAGTGCTTCGCCGATCATTCCCACCGGACGTTTGGTAAGCGAGCCTTCACCTGTAAATGTGATTTCTTTTCGGTGAAGCGCAGCAATGGGTGCGAACATGCGCATTGCAAGCCCGGATTCGCCACAATTCAATTGCTGACTCCGCAACAGGAATCCACCCATGATCGTGACTTCATCACCGCCCGGCACAATTTCAGCGCCGAGTTTCTGAATCATTTCAAGTGCGGCCAGCGAGTCGTTGCAATCTGAAACATTCTTTAAGGTTGAGGTTCCTGTGCACAACATGGCGGCTGCAATGGCTCTTTGTGTCATGCTTTTGCTTGATGGAGCCGTTACCGAACCTTTTACGAATGATGGCTGTATGGTTTTCTGCATTATTTTCAATCAGTTAGCAAGTGTTGAAATCAACCGGAAAGTTACTGAGTTTCCGGGTTAAATGGGAGATTATGTATGATTTTCATTTGGGATGGTTTACTACTATTGTACGTGTAAAGAAAAAAAGATTGCCACCAAGGCACTAAGACAGAAAGTTTCACTAAATGTGTGTATAAATTCAGGCAACCTGGTGCTTTTGTGACTTAGTGGCAAAAGTAAATATGCAATATGTTTCTCCAAGGACAATATTAGTTCTGGTAAATTAAAAAAAGAGTTTGCCGCCAAGGCACTAAGACACAAAGCCAGCCAGCCAGCTATAGGTTTCACTATATGTGTTTATAAATTAGTGCAATATAGTGCTTTAGTGCTTTGGTGGCAAAAGTAAATCTCAAGTCAAGCTATTTTTTCAGGTTCATTCATTACCCTCATTTGATTGGCAATTGATTCCTGATGAATTGCTTTAAGGATGGTTGAAATAAATTCAGGGCTCAGACCATTGGTGTTTGCTTTGCGGATTGCTTTGTTCACAATCTCCTGCCAGCGGTTGGTCTGCAGAATGGTGATATTGTGCTTTTTCTTGTATTCTCCAATGGTTTTTGCAACCTGCATTCTGCGCTCGAGTATATCGAGCAATTGATCGTCGAAAATGTCAATCTGGCTGCGGAGTTCGTCAATTGAATTTGCAAATTGTGAATCGCTGGTATCTTCATTCCGCAGAACAAGATCATCAATCATTTTAGATAGCGCTTCAGGTGTAAGTTGCTGTTGTTTGTCGCTCCAGGCATTATCGGGATCAATGTGAGATTCAATCATCAGCCCATCGTAATTCAAATCCATTGCTTCCTGAGCAATGTCTTGCAGATATGCCCTTTTGCCTCCTATATGGCTGGGGTCGCAGATCAAAGGGAGGCCTGGCATGCGTTGCCGAAGATCAATGGGAATCTGCCACTGTGGTTGATTGCGGAAGGCGGTTTTCTCGTATGAGGAAAATCCACGGTGAATGGCGCCTACATGACTGACTCCGGCTTTCATAATTCGCTCAATGGCGCCAACCCACAATTCCAGTTCAGGATTGATCGGATTTTTTACCAATACTTTTACATCAACCCCCTGAAGTGCATTGGCAATTTCCTGCACTGCAAAAGGATTGACAGTTGTGCGTGCGCCGATCCACAACACATCCACCCCAAATTTTAAGGCTTCGTAAACATGCTTTTCGGTGGCAACTTCGGTAGCAATCGGTAGACCGAATTCCTGTTTCACCTGTTTCAACCATTTAAGCCCGGGGGTTCCAACCCCTTCGAAAGAGTTGGGACGGGTGCGGGGTTTCCAGATTCCGGCGCGGAATACATCTACCTTTTTGGCATCAACCAGACTTTTGGCTGTTGCCATAACCTGTTCTTCCGTTTCCACACTGCATGGGCCAGTAAGGAGAAGTGGTCGTTTCTTATAAATGTCCCAGCTTTTAAGAGGTTCTATAAGTGTTTTTGTTTCCATTTTTTTTGTGTTTTGCGTAAATGCTAAGGCTGTTTCAGAATTTTACGAATCGTATTGGCTTGCTCCATCAATGCCCTGAGCGATTCGTGATCATTTTCTGCAATGCTTTTCTTGAAAGCGTTCATTTTCTCGATATACGTATCGATAACCTCAAGTATGGATGCTGAATTTCCCAGAAAAATAGGAGTCCAGGTATCGCAATTGCTTTTTGCCAGACGAACCGTGCTTTCAAATCCGCCGGCAGCGAGGGAGAGAATATTCTTTTCGTTTTTTTCCTTATCCAGAACACAAAGGGCAAGGGCAAAAGATGTGATGTGTGAAATGTGAGAAACGTAAGCCACATGAACATCGTGGTCAGCCGAGTTCATGTACTGAATGCGCATACTCAACGATTGCAACATTGCCATGACCAGCAGGTAAGCATCCTCATCGCTCTGTTCTTTATCGCAGATAATGGCAACTTTGTCGAAGAAAAGATTTTCAACAGCTGCAGCCGGCCCCGAAAATTCCGTTCCGGCCATTGGATGTGCTGCCACATACCTGCCTCGTCCCTCATGGTTTTTAACAACAGCAGCCAGATCGGCTTTTGTTGAGCCCATATCAGCAACTACTTTTGATGTTCCTTTGATTCGGTCAAGAATTTCGGGAAGCAGCTTTACATTGACATCAACTGGCGAACACAGCAATATGAGGTCTGAGGCATCAATGGCTTCTTCCAGCGGCAAAAATTCACTGGCCAGGCCGCAATACATGGCAATGGTGCAGTGCTGAGGGTTTTTGTCAACCCCGATAATCTTCCCTGCAAAGCCATTTCCACGCATGGCTTTCGAAAGTGATCCGCCAATCAGGCCCATCCCGACAATGCAAATGTTCATCATAAATTTAAGTTCGTTTGTGTTTTTAGTGAATTAGAACCGCGCAAAGACGCATAGGCGCATAGAACCGACTGCCTGAAGAAATACAGTAGAGGCGAGTCTTAGAGCATTTTTTTCTTGACGAAAGAATATTAATCCTTTGCGTCATTGTTTCTTTGCGTGAACCCGTATCCATGAGCGGTAATTAAAGCAGTTTATTTTCAATTCTCAAAAGTGCCTCTTTCAATAAGTCTTCGGTGCTGCAAAGTGAAATGCGGATAAAGCGGTTGCCGTTGCTTCCGAAAATAAAACCCGGAGTCAGAAAAACATGAACTCCATGGAGAACCTGCTCGGTAAGTTCTTCTGAACCGCTGTAGCGCGCAGGAATTTTTCCCCAAAGGAAAAGTCCGGTTTGCCGGGAATCGAAAGTACAGTTGAGCGCATTCATGATTTTTTCAGCTACCAGGCGACGTTTCAGGTAAACTTCATTCACCGATTGGTACCAGCTGTCGTCCATTTGTAAAGCTTTTGCCGCAGCAGCCTGAAGCGGTTGAAACATACCTGAGTCCATGTTGCTCTTGACTTTCAGCACTGCCTTTATGTATTCAGATCTGCCAGCCAGCATTCCAATCCGCCAGCCAGCCATATTCTGCGATTTGCTCAGGGAGTTGAGCTCCATGGCAACCTCCATCGCCCCTTCAACGGATAAGATGCTGCGGGTGTCCGTATTCAGGATAAAACTGTAAGGGTTGTCGTTGCAGATAAGAATCCGGTTTTTGCGGGCAAAGGCAATAAGATCGCTGAAAAGCTTGTCGGTTGAAGGTGTGCTTGTTGGCATATGCGGATAATTGACCCACATCAGTTTTGCTTTCTGAAGTCCTTCTGATTCCAGATTGTTGAGGTCGGGAAGCCATCCGGTTTCTTCTTTCAGATCGTAATACCTGATTTTTGCACCTGCCAGACGGGCAACTGATTCGTAAGCCGGATAACCGGGATTCGGAATCAGAACCTCTTCTCCTTCATTCACAAATGCCAAGGTGATATGCATAATGCCCTCTTTTGAACCGATAAGCGGCAGAATTTCACGCGCGGGATCAAGGTTTACCCTGAAGTGCTTCAGATACCATTCAGCAAATGCATTTCGCAAAAGGGGTGTGCCAATATAGCTTTGATATCCGTGGTTTTTGGGGTTCAGCGCACACTGGTAAAGTTCTTCCACTACAGTGGGATGGGGAGGTAAATCCGGACTGCCAATGCCCAGGTTAATAACGTTGGCGCCGTTTCTGCGCATTTCATCAATCTGCTGCAGCTTGCCTGAAAAATAATATTCCTGCACCTGTTGGGTGCGATTTGCTGCCGGTATCAGAATGCCTTCTGTTCGTTCCATTGGGCTCAGCATTGTTTGTAAATAAAAAAAGTCCCTCTTTAAGGGACTTTTCGAAGTATTTTGTTGATTTTCACCAGATACAACGCATTAAGCCCCCAAATTACCTGTCCAGTAATAATAGGCGTTAAAATAGAAATTGTTAATGGTGGTTATCATGTCGTCAGATTAAGGTTCCGGGTATTTGAAGCCGGACTTATTCAAGGGATTATTAACATTAATTTTTGCAAGATGTTCAGTGGATGTAAAATTAATATCCATCAGATGGCATACATTCTGAAGAACACGTTATTTTTGTTCTGGCTTTATACGTTGCTCAATTAAAAAACCACAAACCCACACTTATGATACTTCCACGACAAGAAGCATTGGCTTTGCTTCGTCAATACATCAAGAACGAACGCACGATCGCACATTCACTGGCTTCGGAGGCTGTGATGCGGGCACTGGCAATACGATTGGGCCGGGATGAAGAGAAATGGGCACAGGCAGGACTGCTGCACGATCTGGATGTGGAAGTTACACACGCTGAGCCAAGTGTTCATGCACTGGAAACAGCCCGGATTCTTACTGAAATGGGCGTTGATGCCGATGTAGTGGATGCCATCAAGATGCACAATGAAATGGCAACCGGGCTCGACCGTACCACCGAATTTCAATTTGCACTTGCTGCCGGCGAAACCATCACCGGACTGATTACTGCAACGGCAATGGTTTATCCAGATAAAAAAGTGGCTTCGGTAAAGCCAAAATCTGTGATAAAACGCATGAAAGAAAAAGCATTTGCCGCCTCAGTGCGCCGTGAAGTAATTATGGAATGTGAAAAAACCGGAATCCCACTCGATGAATTTGCTGCGCTTGCTTTGGATGCTATGGTTGAGATTGGGGATGAGATTGGGTTGTGAAAATAAGATACAACTCCTGCATTAAACTGACCTGGATTCAATAACTACCGGGACTGCGCACCGCTTATATTCTTATTTATTTTGCGTAGGAGTTTGTTGTAATTTGATGATTTCGAAGCAACCAAGTTCAATGTCAGATTCAAACTTTTCTAAATCACTATAATTGTCATTCAAAATATCCACTATAGCATTGGTTTTGAGATTGCCAGTTCGAATCCATATTATTTTAGGAGGGAAGCCGAATAGATTATTTAGATCATTGAAGTCAGAATCCTGGGTGACGATTATATAGTTGTGCAATCTCGCATAATCCCAAATCTGTTTATCAAAAGCATTAATCAGACCTTCATTTTTAACTGATGTAGATCCCAAAAACTGCTCTGGTAAAAGTGACAAAATTCGGTGTGAAATATTTTGATCAAATAAGAATTTCATACCGCAAGTTGATAAATTTTGTTTTCTCTATCAGCAGCATAACTTAATGCTGCATATATATCATTTTGGTTCAGTTCATCATAACTCTCTAATATTTCTGGAATAGACATGCCCGATGCCAGCCAGCCAAGAATATCGTTGACGGTTATTCTCATTCCCCTGATACAAGCCTTACCACCTCGTTTGCCAGGTTCGATTGTTATAATATTCTTATAGTCAACCATTTCACAAAAATTTGATAACAAAGATACTACATTTTTGTCAAAGATGCTTTTTGTGCACTTTATGTATTTCATCGCTTTTTACATCTCTATAATTTGAGAATTCTGAATGTTTTTGTAATCCCATTAATTAGGGTGATCCTCAGAATGTAAGTTCCCCGACTCAATTCTTTTGCACTTATGGTGTCGGTTTTTGAGTTTGGTTGTTTCGTAAACAAATACCTGCCCTTTATATCGTAACAATTGATATTGGTAATGACATAATTGCTATTAATATTTACAAATTTAGATGTAGGAATAGGTCCTACTTTTATTTCAACCGGCTCAGTATAAACATGGTTCGTATCCAAAGTAACCAGAAGAGTATCACTATTCTTACATTCGAAACCGGAAGTAACTTCTACCCATGCTTCCAGCGAATTACTCGTTATTGAGTTATAGCTTATCGCGATATTAGAGTTGGTTGATCCATTATACCACAAATATTTGTAATCAGGAAAACTGTCAACAGAGAGAAACAGTATTTGATTTAACCATATAGTTGTATCGGCTCCAAGATTAACTTCAGGTAAAGGATGAAATTTGACATTCACTGAATCCTTGTTTTTACAACGGTGGACATCGGTAATAATAACTGAATAAGTTCCTGAGTCTTTTACAGTAATTGATTCTGCAATAGAGCCTGTATTCCATAGGTTTTCACCATTAAATCCTGAATTCAGAATAACAGAATTACCGGAACAACTTGAAATATCAGGGCCAAGATCCAACTCTGGTATAGAAACTGTTAGATACAATGTATCATAATCAACAAAGCCAAATTCATCAATAGTCATAACATGATAGTATCCTTGCTCTTTGGCATAAATTCTTTGTGTGGTTTCATTTGTTGACCACAGATAGGTGGCATATCCTTTTCCGGCATCAATCAATGCAGAATCATTTTCACAAATAACTCTGTCGGGGCCAAGGTATAGATCAATAGAATAACTTGCAACAGCTTCTTCAACATCCGAAATTAAATACAAATTACGATCATTGGTTGGAATACAGATGCCGTTAACTTTATCCAACCCATTAAAGTCGTTTTCGGGTTCAGTGTAATCCTTCAAAAAAGTCAGCATTCCGTCGGACTGATCACGATAGAACAGGCCTAAAGAATTGTTGTCACTTGAGGATGTATAAACAAAGGTTCCATCATTTCTGACTGCAATTTGTTGTATCGATTTTAGGCCATTTATACCTAATGTAGCAAAATCTAAAGATTGGAGGACATTAAGTTTGTGGTTGATTGAATCGATGCTAAAGTTAACCAGTACATTTTGATTTTTATAAGCGGCGTAAAGGTTTTTTTGATCGTTGCTTATCGCGATAGCTGTCAGGCCGTATAAATAAACACCTCCAACTGCTTGATGGAAATTTTTTGAGAGATAGGTAAGTGCACCCGTGGTTTTATCACGACCCAACATTGTAATATCGTTGGAATTAGTATTCCATATAAAGACGTAATTACCTTTGTTGCTGATAGAGATATTATCGAAGTGGTCGCCTACATTATCAATCACATAAAATCTCTCCAGTTGCAGTGAACCGTTTTGCGGGTTATATCCATATTGGGCTATACCACTCTGACTAAATGATGAAACAACATATAAATGTTCTCCTTCCGGAGAAAATGCCATGTCTACAGGTTCATCAATCCCAGTGGAACCATAATATTCGGACATGATGGAATCGATTAATATTAGATTATTTGTATTATGGTCAGCCTTAAATATTGCGATACCTTTATTTTTCCATTGACACATCGTGTAAAGGTAATTTCCATCTTTACTCAATGCTGTATGATCATTGCGCCATAACATTGCCGTGTGTTGGTTTTGGTTATTGACAACATTTTTGAATATCAGTTTTCCGGTTGTGTCATTTCGTTGGAAGATGGAGATGCCATTGTTATAGGAGGTTACATAAACCATTTTCTGTTGTTCATCAGCACTGCAAATTCTTGGATTATACAAGCCGTCAACAATAGCTCCATCCCCTTCAAGTATGAATCTTTCATAATCAAGACTTCCATCGGCTTGATTTCGTTTGGCTACATGAACCCCCATTTCCCAATAGGAAGTTCCAAATGCATAATTATTATCACAAATCAAACTCGTTGTACTACGGCCAGAATTTGAGTACTCTTTAAAGCTCATAAACGGCCTGGAATCGGTGAAATGAAATTCATCATTTGATAAGTCTCGTGAAAAAGTCACAAAAGCAGTATCCGCTGCAGTTATTGCATAAATATTCTTATCATCAGGAGAAACCGCAAGTGAGTAGATAACTTTCATTCCTGATATTCCCGGATCATTATATTTGAAAAGATCCTTGAGCATAAGTTTGCCATTTTGAGTATCCCTTGTGTACACACCAAGTGAATTAATTCCTGCCAGAAATAAATACTTGTTATCGTAACTTAATTCAATTGCAGAGAACCCAAAATGCCCGCTTTCAGCGTAAATTGTCTCTATGTAAATGAGTGCACCTGTAACCGGGTTTAATTCAAATACTAAGACTTCATCATTCATATGTGATGCAACATAAGCAAACCGACTGTCTCTGCTCAACTTAAGCGCTTTAGGCCATACTAATCCGGTAATTGATTGTACATATGATATATTACCTGTTACGGTATCTCTTCTGAAGGTTGATAATTTTTTATCATTCCATGCTGCAACAACAATAAATAAACCATCTTTTGTTATCCCCATTTCGTGTGCACCACGCAGCCCATCAAACCCAGGATCTGTATCATAAAATACATGCTGAATTTGCAATGTTCCTGAATTGGTATCACGCTTGTATAATGAAATACAATTACGTCTGTCGGAGCTTACATAAATAAACTTATCATCAGGGCTGATTTTAACACAACCAGCGCCTTCCAACCCTGCATTACCGTTGTCATCATTTCTATAAGCTTCAATAAATTTAGTACTTCCGGTGCTTTCATTGTAATTGAATACTGCCAGGGCGTATTGACTACTAACATAAACGTTTTTTTTATCTATACTAAAACAAATGCTCAATGGACCTGTCAAACCATAAACACCATCTTCATGTTGGGATATTTTTCCCAGGTATGAAATCTGTGAAAACAAATTGCAACTATTACAAATTCCGATTAAGGTAAAAATCAGGAGGATGGCTCTATTAAGATAATTCTTCATTACTATTTAGTTCGGATTAAATATAAGTTTGATAACCGGAAAAAATGTCAGCTATTTTCTTTAATGAGTGGAGATTCCAAAACCATTAGCTTAATGTCGTTTAAAATCCCCCATCAACAGCACTTCCAAAATTTTTGATAAATATACAAATTTCATTCATGCCCAAATGTGCCTCTTTACTTTGCAGAAAAGTTGTAATTGCCGGGAGTTTCGGACCGCTATTTTCTTATTTACCAGGCTATAACTTATTTTTTATTTTTTGTAATAAGGTGTTTCCTGATTCTAACAAAATCTTCAAGTCTTCCTTTTTATAAAGCCAGGTTTTGGTCTCTAATCCAATTATTTTTTTGCCTTTAAACATAGGAATCATTGGGAGATAATCATTTTGCAAAATCAAACAATATGGATTGCTTTTTTTGTTGATCCTTAAAAATAAATCAACACTTTCGGCATTAAGTTCTTTCTTCGGAATCCAATTTGAAGAAGAAATGGTCAATTTATTATCAATGTAATCAATGCCAACTTTCTTTCTTTTGAAAAATATAAATATATCAAACCAGCTTCGTTTATAAATTTTATACTCTGCTTCATCTGGAAGGTCAATTGAAGCGTACAGGCCAGTATATGGATATGATCTGCCAGAGTCATAGGCCAGAAAATATATAGAATCAGTTACAGAGGCTAAAACATATTTTGAATTGGCATATCTATCTTTTGTCGCCAATACCGCTGATTCATTTTTTATATGTGTTTCAGGGTTCAATCCTAATTTAATAAGATTGTCAATAAGATTTTCATTTCCTGTTCTTTCTTCCATTTCTTCGTCTATTAAATTTGTGAATAATGCCCGAAGCCAACCGGGATATCATGTCGGGCACTTCGGCTACTTGAAGTTTTGGTTTTCAGTGTGCGTTAATTTTTAATGAATCTTTCTACAAAACTACTGTTGTTATTAAAGTCAATACGTATCAGGTATGTACCTTTTGCTAAATCTGAAATGTCTATCTTATGCTGATTAACATTTTTCAATATTCTCCCTTGCATATCTGTTACTATAAGGTTTGTTATTATGCAGTTTGGTTTTAAAACAACTACCGATAGAATATCAGAAGCTGGATTTGGAAAAATTGAAACGATTTTTTCCGGATTTTCAATTTCAAATTCGCCAATATTTAGCAAATAATCACAATCCTTATTTGTAACGTTGTAGAGAGAGAATGAATCATCTTCAAAGCACATGAAATTGTAATCGAAGAATTCTATAATTATATCAGGGTCACAATTTCCGGGAGTCGGAAAAAGATAGCCACCAATTACGCCAAACCGCTTATAAATTTTTCCTTCAAATCCAACACTTGAGTTTGGCAAGGTTGTTACCTCTATCCATTCAAATATTTGACCATTTATCTCATCGCTGCCGGTTGAAATAACTTCAACATAAGATTGTCCGCAGGAGTATTCATTTGTGTCAACTCCAAGTTCCCAAATGTCACCTATTTGTGCTCCGAGATTGTATAGAATCTGAAAATTCTCATTTACAAGATAAAAGACAGTGTCTCCGCTTAAGTAAGTATATTTCTGTGATGTCCAGGAATCTATCAATTCTCCTCCCGATTCTAAGGGAGTGAACATATAACTTGAAATTAGAAGTTTTTGGCAAGTCTTGTCTTGAATAATTGTATCACCAACATATTCAATCTTATCAAATCCGGGAAGAGTGCCTGACCAGTCATAATGCCATGTAGCACCATTGTCAATCCAGATTTGACTTTGCACTGAAATTGAGATAATAAATAATAATAACGAGGCTAACTTTTTCATGATGCTGTATTTTTAACGGTTATTAAACTATTGAATATAAGCATTATTCCGCATTTGTTCCACCTGAATTCACATTGATATTAAGTCATCTCAGGTTTGTTAAGCAAATATATGAAGATTTTAAATATCCAAACCAAATTCATGTAATGAAAGTAAAGGGATATTTTTCAGACCTAATCGGCTTGTGATTTGGGGTGGACATTTTCTGTCGGAGTATTGGTTGTGAAATTGGCTTATAATTATTCACTTGATTTCAGTTCGTATTTTGTACCTCGTCCTCCTTGCACTCCGCAAAAAATGCGGTTAAAACTCCGTTTATTCTCCGCATGACTTCGCTGCCATCGGTTAAAATTTACTAATATCGTTCACTAATAATTTAATCCAAAGGCCCAGAGTGGTATTACATTGAGGTAACCAAATTCAATATCATCTTTAACAATAAATGATTTGCCATCCTTTTCAATTTGTTTTTGCTGCTTGTTTTTTCCACCAACTTCAAACGTATAATCTTCAATGACGAAATCGGCTTTTTCTGATGATATTACATCATTTTTTACCCGCATTTGATTGAAGAAGAAAGTTTCGCGTATATTCCCTGCATTTGATTTATCTCCAACCAGATTTAAAATGATATTCGTATTATCCAAATACACTTTATCAACCTTTCCTAATCCACGAATTCCGCTTGTTTCAGTGCGTAACTGCCCAATTAGTCCGGCTTTTTCCATATACGAAAAATAATCTTCCAGGGAATTCCGGCTTACATTAATTATCTCTGATATTTTGGTGAAATTAGGTTTAAAAGGCACGCTTTCGGCGATAATGGAAAGCAAACGTTTCAGTTTGCGGCTTGTTCCCACGTTTAAGTTTGCATATTGCGGAATATCTGTTTCCAATGTTTGTACAATGATTTGTCCCAAGCGTAAATTCATTTCATTTTCAAGTCCGAAAGGGTAGTAGCCGCGTTTCAGGTAATCATTGAACAAGGGTAAAGGATGTTTTATATTCTCAAGCTTCACTTCGTTATTGACTATTTGTTTTAACGAATAAACTTCAGTCTCGTAATTATGGAATAGTTTCAGATATTCCCGAAATGAGAGCCCATGCAGTTTGTAGATTATGGCACGACGACTTAAATCGGAAGAACCTTTAAGTATATCAAGTACAGAAGAACCAGTAAATACAATTTTAAGGGTTGGAAATGAATCGTAAATATTTTTTAATTCGCGTGACCAGTCAGGGTATTTATGTATTTCGTCAATAAATAAATATTCTCCGGCATTCTTGTAGAAGTCATCAGCCAAATCAAGAAGCTTGTTATCAACAAAATACATGTCATCCGCTGATACATACAGGGCTTTTTTGGTGTCTAAATTTTCCTTGATATGTTGCAAAACCATCGTTGTTTTACCAACACCCCGGGCACCAATAATACCAATCATCCGACTTTCCCACGAGACCTCATCGTATAAATAACGTTTAAAGTCTGTGGTCGTATTTTGCAGAAGCGTTTCAAATTTCTGATAAAGTGTTCTCATGGCTTTGATAAACTATTTTTTCACAAAGATACAAAATGCACAACAAAATGAGCAATAAATACGAATAATTGCACAATCAATAGTGCAATATGGTGATTATTGTCGGGTCAAATCATTCTTTTTTTAATAAAGATGACCTAATCTTCCACGTCTGTGCACTTCAGCCACATGAAGATATGGTTATAGCCATGTGTTAATTGTTTCTATTTATAAGATTTACGATAACTTTTGTCATTGTATCTTTTTCATCCGGTCTGCTTACAGCTATCATTAAGGTCAACGCAACCAGAGTGTTATCTGCAATTCTTTTATTTCCGTTTTTATCAAATAAAATTCCATTTCTTTCTAAAAAATAAAGGAATAAAAATGCGGCGATCCTTTTATTCCCATCAGAAAATGAATGATTCTTTGTAATGAAGTACAATAAATGCGAAGCTTTTTCCTCGATGCTGGGGTATAAATCTTGTCCTCCAAAAGTCTGATAAATTGTAGATACGGAACTTCTAAAAGAATCATCTTTTTCACGTCCGAACAAATCACTGTTGCCATGAGCCTTTTTTGCAATTCTTATTTGTTTAATTGCTTCGTCATAAGTTAACTGATATGTCTCTTTTCCGGACGTATCTTTAATTTCAAGCCTTTGATAATCGTATTGGTCTAAAATATCCAAAGCATACGCATAATCGGAAATTATTTTCAGCAATCCAGTGCTCTCGTCATTTGATAGGGTTTTGTAACTCAGCACTTTTCCAAGTATTTTAACAGAATGCTGCAGTTCTTGAAGTTGCTCTTTTTTTTGCTCTAGTCTTTTTTGGTTGAGCGAATATCCTTTAATCAAATACTCTTTAATAATCTGATTTGCCCAGATTCTAAATTGAGTTCCTCTCATGGACTTAATCCGATAACCAACAGAGATAATTACATCAAGATTATAATAATCTACTTGATAAGTTTTGCCATCAGAAGCAGTTGTTGCTTTTTTTGCAACAACTGAATCTTTTGACAGTTCTTTCTCTTTAAAAATATTGTTTATATGACGGGATATCACAGACTTATCACGTTCAAACAAATCAACTATCTGATTTAAATTCAACCAAACAGTTTCATGGTCTAATTGTACATTAATTTCAGTTTTCCCGTCTTCTAGCTGGTATATTTTAATATTTGAGTTCTCCATTTCTTAAATTTTCTCAAATATACAAATCTTATTTCCCATATTCCCAGTTTTACAGATTGTTTATTTTAGTGCATTGTAACGTTTGGCATTGAAACGTTTGGGTTTTCGGAGCGCGTTTAAATCCCTCGGTAAAATAACTTTAAAAACTATGCATTTCAATGTGTTCCGAAATGGTGGCTAATGATTTATTCTTGAATTCAAGACAAGAAAATCAACTTGTGCAATTTTTGCACAAGTTGAAAGGCTACCCTTCCTTTAATGGTAAAAATAGCGAATGAATTACGTTGTAATTTATTCTTAAGTATTCTTTCCTGGAAAAATACTTCTGAAAGTCAGATTCATGCGTTCACCCATGGGCTTGGAGGATTTTGGCAATGCATGTTGCCAATAATGCTGTAAGGTTTCACTCATAATGAGAAGACTTCCGTTTTCAAGCAGAATTTTGAATGAGTCTTTATGATTGTCTTTTCGCCGGAAATGCAAAAAACGGGCCTTACCCAGACTCAGGCTCGCAATGACCGGGTTTTTGCCTAGCTCCTTTTCATCATCTGCATGCCAGCCCATGCTGTCGTTGCCATTCCGATACCAGTTTAATAAAACGGAATTGAAAGTAAAGTTTAGTTTCTGTTCAATTTGTTTCTTCACTTCCTGCAATGTGTGAGTCCATTCCGCAGGCTGAAGTTTTAATCCTGAATAGCTGTAAGTCATTCCCGGATCTCCATACCAGGCAGTAAGCCGGGGAGTAAGGTGTTGACGCCCGAAAATTTTCAGTGTTTCCTGTTTCCAGATGATTTCTTTCCTGAGATTATCAAGAAGATTTTCTGAGGCTGTTCCATCAATAAATCCCGGCAAATAGATTAGTTTTCCGTCTTTAACCGGAATATGTCGTGGGTCGTGGGATATGTCGTTAAAAAGGAGCATCCGGCAGCTGTATCAGACGAACAGCAACAAACTAACAGCCATTACAGCCATTCCGGCGATAAGGCCATAAATGGCCAGGTGGTGCTCGCCATATTGTTCGGCAGTGGGCAATAGCTCGTCAAGTGATATAAATACCATGATGCCGGCTACAATTGCAAATGTAATTCCGAAGGTAATTCCGTTGAAATAGGGGAGAAGAAAAAAGTAGCCGAAAAGTGCGCCAACAGGCTCAGCCAATCCCGAAAGGAAGGAGAGAAAGAATGCTTTCTTCCGGTTCTCGGTTGAATAATAAACAGGAATAGATACTGCGATACCTTCAGGAATATTATGAATGGCGACAGCAATTGCAACGCTGATACCCAAAGCCGGATCTTCAATAGCAGAGAAGAAGGTTGCCAATCCTTCGGGAAAGTTGTGGATGGCAATTGCAATGGCCGAAAAGATACCCATGCGGTATAATGCTTTTTTCTTCTTTTTTATATCTTGCTGAACATCCTGAATATCGCTGAGCGATACCTGTTCGTGCGGATTTTGTCCGGATGGTACAAGCTTATCGATAATTGCCGAAATGAGTATTCCTCCGAAAAAGGCAATCACGGTATAGGTATAGCCCTGTAATTCACCAAGTTCAGCAACCAGACTTGCCTTTGCTTTTGGGAATATTTCTATCATGGAAACATAGATCATAACCCCGGCGGAGAAACCCAGTGACGTGGAAAGCAGGCGGGTATTTGTCTTTTTTGCAAAGAATGCAACAGCTGCACCAATTCCGGTTGCAAGTCCGGCAAATACGGTAAGTCCGAAAGCAAAAAGTATAACGGAATTGGGGATATCGTTAGTCATAAACCAAATAAATTATGAGCACAAAAGTGCAAAAAATAAGGATAAGAAAAACAGAGCCTTCTGAGTAAGCAATTATCTGGTCATAAAAGGAAAAGCAGACTTTGAGAAGATGCAGTTTACCCTTTTCAGCGATTCACCTATTCCACATCCGGAATATCGTTGAAATTAAAGATAATTCTTCTGCCGGCAACAAAATCGTAAAGGGTGAGTTTGCGCAGCTCATAAAAGCTTCGCCAATACGATGAAAGTGCGGCTATATATCCCTGTTGGGCATTGTCTTTTTCGGTCTGGGCCAGATTCAGATCAATGATGCCTATTTTGCCGATAAGGTAGCGCTGTTTAGTTACTTCGTAACGCTTTACTGCCACGGTATCACTTTTTGCCGCGATGGCCAGTTGATTGCGTTGCATATTAAACTGCATTACTTTAAGGAAAATCTGCTGATCGAAATCAACCATTTCCTGCTGAATGGCGGTGGTTTCGAGATCGCGGTCTGATTCTGCCAGTTTGATTTTCCCACGGGTCAGCCCCCAGTCAAGTATCGGAATCTGCACACCAAGAACCAGCCTTTGCTGTTCCTGGGGATTTCTGTAAACATTGCTAAAGTCTGAGGTGCTCTGGGTTAGCCCATACACCGCGAAAAGGTTGGCATTGAAGCGGTTTTCGGTTTTTGCTCTGTTTACGCCACTTTCGGCCACAATCATGCGTCGCTCGTAAGCCAGTGCGTCGGAACGGTTTTCGCGGGCTTCGCTAACGGCAAGCTGCGGATCGATGGAAGGGGCTTCCGGTGCAGTAGGAGATATCAGTTCCAGCGTCATATCTTCGGGCAACCGCAGAAATGATTTCAGGCTGAATGTTTTAACCTGCACATCAAGGCTTGCACTTTCAACCGCCGATTGAGCATTGAGAAGGCTAAGCTCAATCTGCAGCAGTTCATTTTCGGCAATTGTGCCAATATTGAAACGACCCCGTGCAATCTGATAAAGGGTGTCGTTGTTTGCCAGATTGAGTTGTTGTATTCTCAGTCGGATTTGTGCATCAAGCAGGCTGAAAAAGAGATTGGAAGCGTTGATGTTGATCTGCTCCACATCTTCAATATAACGTCTCTCTGCTTCGTTGTAACGCATGGGTTCAACCTTTTTTGCCCATTTGTAGGGGTTGTAGTTGAACAAAGGCTGGCTTATGCCGATATTCAGGGGCGAAGAAAGGTAGGAGGTTCGGGTACTGTCGCCGAAAATGTCAATGCGTTGAAGATCAGAATTAAGAAAAATCTGACCGCCGGTAAGTCCGATGTTTTTGGTAAGTGACATTCCGGCTGTATAGGTGGCAAGATTCCTGTTGTAAAAGAAATCGCCTTCGGGCGTTGTGATTTTCTCAATGCTTCGGCTCAGGCTGGGAAGCGTCCCGTCAAATGTCAGCATGGGCATGAGGCCTGCTTTGTAATTCCTGAATTGCCAGTAACTGCTCCTGAATCTGTGCTGAGAAGCAAGTGCATCAGGCGATTGCTTTTTGGCTATTTCAACAACATCGCTCAGAGAGAGCATTCTTACCTGATTCTGACTGTGGAGACTGAACGAAATTGCAGTCAGTATTGTGGTTAAGACCAGTGTAGTGAGAACCTTCATCCGGATAGTTCGGTTATGGTTAGTATTTTTGTGAACAGACTAAATTGTATGTCTGGATTTATTCATATCTGAGTGAAGTAACTGGATCCTGCGAGGCCGCTTTTTTCGCAGGCATATATCCGAAAACAATTCCAACCGTTGCAGACACCCCGAATGAAATAACAATCGAAGCCACAGATACAATGGTAAGAATGTCAGCTACTTCCATAATAATTTTAGCCAATGCCAGTCCCAGAAAGATTCCGATAATTCCACCAGAAACACTGATGAAAGTAGCTTCGCTCAGAAACTGAAACACCACATCTTTGCGTGTTGCGCCGGTAGCCATGCGGATTCCAATCTCTTTGGTACGCTCCATTACTGAAGCGAGCATAATGTTCATAATGCCGATACCACCGACAATCAGCGAGATGCTTGCAATGGCTCCGAGTACAATGTTAAAGATGTCCTTGGTGCGTTGTTCCTGCTTAAGCAGAAGTTCGGGAACTTTTATTTCAAAATCATCAACTCCTGAGTGGCGCCGTTTGAGCATCCGCTGAATTATTTCAGAAGTCGGGCTGATCATTTCTGTTTCTTTTACCTGAACCACAATCTTGTCAATCTGATTGCTGAGTCCTTCACTTCCATCTCCTGATGAGTTGAACGACATCATACCTCCGTCCATAAAAACTGTGCTGCTCGATCCGCCTCTGACCATAGAAGTTGTTACAACAGAGCGGTCGCGGTAACGCAGAAGTATGGTTTGAATAGGAGCATAAACCTGATTGTTGTAATCGCTGATGCCCATATTTTCGGAAAGATCGGCGGATACAGCGCGATTTTGCAACACGCCTGTCACCTTGAGCCAGATATTGCCACATTTTACATGCTGTCCGATGGGGTCGGAATTGGGGAAAAGCTTGGCTTTAATGGTTGCGCCTAGAATACACACAGCTTTTCCATCGCGCAACTGATCCAGATTAAACATTTCACCTCTATCCAGCGAAAGGTTAAATACGTCGAAAAAGTCAGGAGTTACACCACTTACTTTTCCATATGTGCTTACACCTTCTGAAATGATAACCGATTCATACATCACTTCAGGGCTAACTTTAGCTACCGAAGGAATGATTTGAGCAATTGAAGCTGCATCAGATAATGACAAACCCGGCGAGAATTTTTTGCTGGCCTGTTTTCCCTGCCCATTTTCTTCCTTGGCCGATTCAAGTTTTGATTCATTTTTGGGCATAATGATGATGTTGTTTACACCCACAAGTTTCATCTGTTCAAGAATTTCCTGCTTAGCCCCATTGCCGATGGCAAGCATAGCAATAACTGCTGCTACGCCGAAGATGATTCCCAGCGCAGTGAGCATAGACCTGAATTTATTGGCAAAAACTGCTTCCAGTGCTATGTTGAGTATATAGAGCCTGCGTTCAAAATTGAAGTTTTTCTTCATTGCTTTTGCTTGAGTTACAGGCATTATAATGTTGAAAGTTTCCAGTTTATCGCATTCTCCGGAGGAGAGAGGTAAACCTCATCACCTTGTTTGAGTCCTTCTTTAACAATAATCTGGTTTTCGTTGCTAACCCCGGTTTTAATCTGTTGCCTTACCTGTCCACTTACTCTGTAAACAAACGAAATGGTGTCGGCGGTGTGCACACATTCAATCGGAAGGTAAAGTACGTCAGGAATGATTGAGGTGATTATAATGTTTTTGGTAGTCATGGCAGGGCGAAGGATTGAGTCAAACTCATGAACCCTGATTTTTACTTCAAATACTTTTGCATTGGAATTGCGCATTTGCTCGCCAATATTTGCCACTTCGGTAACTTCACCTGAATACTTCATTTCAGGGAAAGCATCTACTCCGATTTCTACCTTCTGCCCGATTTTTATCTTGCTGATGTCAATTTCGTTAACATAGGTTTTCGACATCATTTCTGTGAGGTTTGGAAGGGTAGCCACTACATTTTCCCATGAACTCATTGTTGCACCAATGCCCATTTTTGAGCCGTCCCAGTTGCGTTTGTAAATTAGCATTCCGGGTTTGGGAGCCGTAACTGTAAAGCCTTTGAGCACATCTCTTATTTGCTCAAGCCTTCGTTGTGCCTGCGAATAGGAAGCATACACTTCCTGCATATTCGCATTGTTTTTGTCAGAACGCAGTTTGTAATTCTTTTCGGCCTGTTCATATGCGCGTTGTGATTTCTCAAGTTCTATTTTTGCCTGGCGTTGTGTTGCCGGTGGTTCATAAATAGATTGATCCACAGTAATTTGTCTCTCTTCCAAAGCATATTTCAGGTTTATCAGCTCTTCGCGGGCAGCCCGCATGTCCATCGAAGTGTCCAGTTTTGTTTTGATAAACTGTGATTCAAGTTTTTCAAGTTCACTTTCCAGATCCTTCATCCGGTTGGTTATTTCCGTGCGGTCGAGTGTGGCAATATACTGACCTGAGTCAACAATTGAACCTTCAGGTATAATATCGCTGATCTGAACCTGCCAGATTCTCACTTCCCTCAGACCAGGGGGGCCAAGAATATTCTCTGAGTTTTTTGCCTCAAGTTCTCCGCTTGTGGTAACATTGATAGAAAAGTTGCCGAATTCAACCTTTGAGGTAACTGAGGGGCCCTTCTGACGGCCATTTGAAAAATAGTACCAACTGGCTGCAATAGCAATAATGGTGATGGTGATGATGTACCAGAACTTCCGGCCGGGCTTGGGAATTGACATAATCAGTCATTTTTTTGATCAGCACTGTAGTGCATTGATCTGGTTTTGATAAAGATTAACGACAAATTTTGCAGAATATTGGATAAACTCTGATATATATTAAATGTCTTGTTTTAAAAGAGTTGGGTTAAGCTGCAAACCTGTGATATTGAGAAATCAACTTCAAAAAAAACGTGTGAAACCTTTATTTCAGTAACTCGTTAACAATTTCCTTTACTCCAATACCTTCGGCTTCAGCGCGGTAATTTCTTACAATTCTGTGGCGCAAAATGCTTGTGGCAACTGCCTGAACATCTTCAATATCAGGAGAATACTTTCCATTGATGGCAGCATTGCATTTCGCTCCAAGAATAAGGTATTGTGAAGCACGCGGCCCGGCTCCCCAGGTTAAATACTTATTGGCCCAATCGTGGGCTTTGACAGTCCCCGGACGGGTACGTGCTGCCAGTTGAACGGCATACTCATAAACATTGTCAGGAACCGGAATCCGACGAATCAGTTCCTGAAAGAAAAGAATTTCTGCACCTGAAACTACAACTTCAGGTTCTGCAAGTTTATCGGAAGTGGTATTTTTTACGACCATAATCTCCTGCTCAAACGTTGGGTAGTCAAGCCAGATATTGAACATAAAACGGTCGAGCTGCGCTTCGGGCAGGGGGTAAGTACCTTCCTGCTCAATGGGATTCTGAGTAGCCAGAACAAAAAATGGCTCTGTGAGTTTGTGGCTTTCACCTGCCACGGTTACTGCCTTTTCCTGCATGGCTTCAAGCAAAGCCGATTGGGTTTTGGGCGGAGTCCGGTTGATTTCATCGGCAAGGATGATATTCGCAAAAACAGGACCTTTTAAAAACCTGAATTTGCGGTTTTCATCAAGTATTTCAGTGCCGAGGATATCAGATGGCATCAGGTCAGGGGTAAACTGAATGCGGCTGTAAGTAAGTCCCAGCGACCGTGCTATGGTATTCACCAGCAGGGTTTTTGCAAGACCGGGAACACCAACAAGCAGTGCATGTCCTTTGCTGAAGATACAGATAAGAACATCTTTCACAACTTCGTCCTGTCCGACAATTACTTTTCCGATTTCGCGGGTAAGTGTCCGGTATTTTTCTACAAAAGCATCAACAGCTTCAACATCAGATTTATATGGAGTCATTTCGTGTCTCGGAATAGGTAAAAAAACTTATTTGAGTTCCCAGGTGTGTTTAAATGAACAATCGGTGTAGTGTTCATTTATCCTGAAATAAGTGGTATTGATTTTCTGGCCAATCCATTTGTTGATGGCCTTATTTTGTTTCTCATTGAGCGCCCATTCCTGAATTACTGAGTAGTCGTCTTTAAGGTTTGCGCGATGAGGCTCAGTTCTTGTTTTAAGATAGTACAGGTTAATGGTTTGTTTGGCTTCCTCATTCATCATTGCCATTGGCTTCGAAATGTCACCAACTTTCATTTTGTCGATGACGAAGAAAATCTTAGGGTCAAGTTGATTGGCTGCAAACTGGGTGTTGCCCGACATTGGATTTACCATCAGACCTCCGTTTATTTTACCCGGATCGTCAGAGAATTTCATGGCAGCTTCTTCAAAAGTCATTTTGTTTTCCTTAATCAGGTTAGCCACACTATCGAGCAATGCTGATGCCTTGGTGAGGTCTTCGGTTGAAATTTTGGGCATTAGCAGGATATGTCGGGTATTGATCATTTCACCTCTGCGTTCAATCATTTGAATGATGTGATATCCGGCTTTTGATTTGATGATGTCAGAAATTTCTCCTTGCTTAAGACTGAAAGCGGATGCTTCATATTCAGGATAAAGCTGTCCACGGCTGACAAATCCTACTTCACCACCTTTGCGCGATGATCCGGGATCTTCGGAATACAGAGTTGCCAGAGCTGCAAAATTTTCGCCTTTCACGATGCGCTCTCTCATGGCTCTGAGCCTTTCACGTGTGGCTTCCATTTCTTCCTTGCTGATGATGGGTTCTTTCACAATCTGTCCGACCTGATATTCCATTTCAATGGTTGGAATACTATCCTGAGGAATGCGGTTAAAAAATGCCCTGACTTCAGAAGGGGTGACTTTTATGTCTTTGGTTAGTTTTTGCTGCACTTCATCCACCATCAACTGCTCTTTTACCAGCGTGCGGAACTCATCTTTTATCTGTAGCAAAGGTTTTTTATAGAACTGTTCCAGTTTTTCCTGAGATCCGAACTGCTGAATATAATAGCGGAACCGGGCATCCATGGTTTGCTCTATCTGATCTTCGGTTACCTGCACACTATCCAGTTCGGCCTGATTCAGCAGAAGTTTCTGAAACAACATATCTTCAAGTATCTGACATCTTGTAGCTCTGGCATCTTTTATAGCCCCCTGCATACGATATTGTATGTATTGAGCTTCAATGTCAGATTGCAGCACAAAATTGGCGCCCACTACGGCAACCACTTCGTCAATAACCTGTTCCTGCGCTTCCACGCGATAGGCTTTTATAATCAGTAATATCAGTAAAACAAGTACACCTGCTTTTTTCATCATCTTGGTTTTTCGTGTTGGTTCAGGCCCGGCCTGTTAAAGTATTTCAAATTCTTTGTTCTTCAAAGCCTCTTCAAAGATCTGCTGCTGCATGCGGTTGATAAGTTCCGATTTTCTTCTGTTGAGGATAAGGTTTCTGATTTTATCCTTAACCAGAGATACCGGTGCAGTATTTTCAATGGTTTTGTAATCGGTAATCCTTATCAGATAAGCAAATAAGGAATCATTGGTTTCGAAAAAAGTTCTGCTTTTCAGAAAATCTTCCTGATTGATGATGTCAAGTGATAGTTCGCGGATAAAATCACTGAAAGGTATCCAGTTTTTGTCGTCCATACGGCATGTAAACATCGACTTTTCGCACAACTCCATCAAATCAATCTGATCGTCAGGTTTATTTGAGAGCAGAAGTTGTCTGGCTTTCTTTGCTGAAGGCTTTGTTTTGCTTTCATTGGGAATTTTAACGTAAGAAACCCTGATTATATTCTCAGGCAATTGAAAATTTGCCTCATTGGCCTGATAAAACGCCTGTATTTCGGTTTCACTTACTATCGTATCCAGTTTCTGCCTGATCAATTCACTCTCGTATTCGTAAATAATCAGTGAGTTTCGGTAGGTTTCCAACTGCTTTGTAAAGTCTTTCCTGCGTGATTCCAGATTGCTTTCGGCATGGTTAAGCAGTACTTCCTGTCTTATCCAGTTGTCGATAAACTGCCTTGCAATTTCCATGCTGTCCGCTGGCGTAATTCCTTTGGGGACTAAACCTTCCAGTTCGCTCCGATAAAGATACTTATCGTAGGCAATTGCAAGTATATCTTCTCCTTGTTTTTTCTTCAGATAGGAGCACGATGAAACCGACAGAAGCATTATAAGTGCAATAATAATATTTACAGTCGGTTTCATTGTATTTGATTACCTGATGGATGAAAGTACTTCCTGATTGACATTAAACGGATACTTTGCCCTTAATTCCCTGATCCACAATTGCTCAAGATAGTTCTGATAGTCAGCGGTTATAAGTCCTCTGGCTTCATCAAGTTTTTTTGGTTCAGGAGCTACAATCTCATTGATGTTGATGATAATTATTTTGCCATCTTCAACTATATCCTGAGATAATCCTTTTTGCCATCCGATGGAGTCAACCAATGCATTGTCACCTTTGGAGAATTTGCGTCTTTCGGTTGTAAGGATTGTAGTGCTGTCGTTATTTATCTGCTCCAGCAGTTCGTTGTCGCTGATTCCTTTGGAAAGGCTGCTGCGGACACCTGAAATAAGTTTTTTGTCGCTTGAGTTAATGGTGTATATGGTTGCATCAACCCGCTGATCCCACATGTAGTTGGTTTTGTTGGAAGCATAAAATTCCTGCAATCCGGTGGTGTCTTTTACTGCTTTTGACCATATTTTCTGATCAGTCAGTTCGAACAATAAAATTCCATCGCGGTATTCTTTCACCAGCGATTTGAACTCAGGATGCTTTGATTCCAGTTGTGAATCTTCAAAAGCAAGTAAGCTTTCGTTTACAAAGATGTTGTAAGTTCCATTTACAAACTGCTTTATATCTTCAGGGTTGCGCTTGCGCTGTGTGCTTGCAATGTAATTGGCAAAGTCCTGCTGCGAAAAGCTTCTTCTGCCGATGGTAAACAAGGTCTTGTTAAGTTTAGCTGCTTGTTTTACATCCCAGGCTGCAGCAAAAACAGTGTCGGTTACTACCTTGTAAAACTCATCGCGGGCTTTCAGATTTTCGCTGAATTTGTATTCCTTTCTGATGCGCTTAACAAGAGCTTCTTCGCTTTTCTTTGCTCTGTCGTTGCGGGTCAGACTCTGTTTTAGTTCGTTCACGTTGTCTTCGTAACTTCCGATTTCTTTGCGATCGATCAACTTCACAATATGCCATCCGAAAGAAGAAACAAAAGGTTTGGTAATTTCATTCAGGTTTTCGAGTGCTGAAATTTCTTTAATAAATTCAGGAATCATTTTGTTTGATCCAAACCAGGGAAGCACGCCTCCTTTGGTTGAAGTTGATTTGTCATCAGAATACTGTTCGGCCAATCTGGCGAACTCTTCGCCAGCAATTGCCCGCTCATAAATCTCAGTTGCTTTTTTCTCAACGGCAGCGCTATCAGCTGCATTGGCATCAGGCGCAACCCTCAGAAGAATGTGAGCAACCTGAACTCTTCCAAGCGCGGGTTTGCGATCGGTTACTTTAATAAGGTGATAGCCGAAGTCGCTGCGGACAGGCATTGATACTTCTCCCACAGGAGTGTTGTAAGCGCCTGTTTCAAATGGATATACCATATCAAAAACAGTGAAATAACCCAGATCGCCTTTATTGCCTTTAAAAGTGCGTCCTTCTGCGGTGCGGTCGCGGGCCGATAAATCTTCCGAAGATTCTTCAGCAACTTTTCCGAAATCATCGCCTTTAAGGACCCTTTTGCGCAAGTTCATGATGCGCTTGTATGCCGCAAGTGTATCTGCAGGTGATGAATTGCGGTCAACACGCAAAAGTATATGACTGGCTCTGATGTCAACTTTTTTACGGTCGTAAGCTTCCTTTAGCAGCGAACGGTTCATTTCCTCGTCAATCAGATAAGGCTGAGCCAATTGCTTACGGTAACCTGCAAGTTCATCTTTGAATGCGGTGACAGTATCGAGGCCAAGTGATTCGGCTTCTTTCACTTTAAGCCGGAAGTTGATGTACAACTCCATGTATTCTTCAAGTGATTTTCGGTCAATTACCTCACCATTCACGTTGTTTTTCTGATACACGTTCAAAAATTCAGAACGGGTAATGGTTTCACCGGCTACGGTAAGAATTACCTGGTCTTTTTGCTGGGCATGTAAAAAAGTTGAAAGACTTAAAAGTGCAATGGTAAAAATCCCAAATACTGTTTTCTTCATTTTTTCTTCATTTATTGTTGTTAACTGTCTTCTGATTTTTTTTGTTGTTTGATGTTGCAAAAGAATCTTAGAATTTCCCTGCATTTATCTTCCGGAAATGAATTTCAGGATTCCCGGCTATCTGCTGTAGTTTGGTGCTTCGCGGGTAATGGTGATGTCGTGCGGATGGCTTTCGGCGACTCCGGCAACTGTCATTTTTATGAACTTTGCTTTTTGCAACTGAGCGATATTTGCCGATCCTGTATATCCCATTCCTGCTTTGAGACCTCCCACAAGTTGGTGAATAACTTCAGACAACGTGCCTTTGTAAGGAACGCGACCTACTATTCCTTCGGGAACCAGTTTTTTGATGTCGTCCTCTGCATCCTGAAAGTACCGGTCTTTTGAACCTTTTTGCATGGCTTCAATGGATCCCATGCCCCGGTATGTTTTGTATTTACGGCCTTCAAAAATAATGGTTTCGCCGGGAGATTCCTCAACACCTGCAAACAGACTGCCTGCCATAACGGTATCAGCTCCTGCAGCAATTGCTTTAGGGATATCGCCGGTGTAACGTATTCCGCCATCGGCAATTACCGGAATTCCTGATCCTTTTAATGCATTGGCAACTTCGTAAACTGCCGAAAGCTGAGGAACACCTATACCGGCAATGATGCGTGTGGTGCATATTGAACCGGGGCCGATGCCAACCTTGATTCCGTCGATATTAAGTTTCATCAGGTCTTTGGCGGCTTCGGCAGTGCCGACATTGCCCACCACCAGATCGATGCCGGGAAAATGTTTCTTGAAAAGTATCGCTGCATCCATTACCCCTTTTGAATGTCCGTGGGCAGTGTCAATAACTATCGCATCCACTCCGTTGTCAACAAGGGCCTGAACGCGCTCAATCAGATCGGAGGTTACGCCAACTGCCGCGGCAACTCTGAGTCGTCCCCGCTCATCTTTGCAGGCATTGGGACGTGCTTTAATTTTTATAATGTCCTTGTAAGTGATCAGGCCGACCAGTTTGTAATTTTTGTCAACAACCGGCAGTTTTTCTATTTTGTATTCCTGAAGGATATCGGCAGCTCTTTCAAAATCAGTAAATTCGGTAGTGGTAATCAGGTTTTTGCTGGTCATAACTTCCGATACCGGTTTTTTTGGATTCCGTTCGAACCGCAAATCACGGTTTGTAACAATTCCCACAAGTTTGCCGGCATTGTCAACCACAGGAATACCACCAATTTTGTATTCGCTCATAATGGCCAGTGCATCGCCAACCAGCGATCCGGCTTTCAGGGTGATGGGGTCGAGAATCATTCCATTTTCAGCCCGTTTTACCTTTTTTACTTCATTGGCCTGCTCTGCAATTGACATATTTTTGTGCAAAACACCAATTCCACCTTCCTGAGCTATGGCAATGGCCATAATGGAATCGGTAACAGTGTCCATCGCGGCAGTAACAATGGGTATATTCAGGCTGATGTTTCTCGAAAACCGGGTTGATGTATTTACTTCGCGTGGTAAAACTTCAGAGTACGCAGGCAAAAGCAATACATCGTCATAAGTAAAACCTTCACCGATAAATTTCTCATTGAAAACTGACATGTTCATTTAATTTGGGATGCGCAAAGTTATAAAAAATAGGTTTTCAATGGGTTTATGTTATTCTCATCCTGCTGCCATCTTATCAGTAATCAGTCCTTTGTATTCTTTTGTATGTCAGCTGCGCTAATATTTATTTTTTCAGTTGGTTACATAGTTCTTAAAATTAATTTTATAAATAGCAGACATACAGGCGAATAGAGTTTTTTATTAAAAGCGAATTCTGTTTTTTTTAATCGTTTTCGACCTGAGCTCGTAAAAAAAAGGATTTTTTTATATTGCGTTTCGCCCTTGTTAAAAAATCCTAAATTTACACGTCACGATAATAATGCCTGATTGATACCACTGATTATGAAAAAATCTTATCTGCTTCTGCTTTTTTTTGCTCTTTTTCTTTGCACTGTTTCTTCTCAGGAATATTTCACCACCGGAAGTTCAGCAACAGAAAACAAGAGTGGTTCAATTAATTTTGAATCATCCAATCTGCCGATTTTTCTGATTGACACCTATGGCGAAGAAATTCCTGATGACCCCAAAATTCTGGTGGGAATGAAGATTATTGATAATGGACCCGGAGTGCGGAATTTTGTGGATGATTCTCCTGTTTATGATGGATATGCAGGCTTCGAAATCAGAGGATCAAGTTCTCAGATGTTCCCAAAAAAGAGCTACGGTGTTGAAACCTGGGATGCAAACGGCAATGACATTGATGTTTCGCTGCTCGGAATGCCTGAAGAATCTGACTGGATTCTCAATGCAAATTATACCGATAAAACCTTGAGCAGGAACGCAATGGCCTATCAGGTTTCACAGAATATGGGGCATTATGCAACCAGATATAAATTTGTGGAAGTGGTAATTAATGAGGAATACAAGGGTATATATGTTTTTTCTGAAAAGATCAAGCGCGATCCGAACAGGGTAAATATTGCCAAACTCAGTTCCAATCAGAATACCGGAGACGTGCTCACCGGCGGTTATATCTTTAAGGTTGACAAATCTACAGGTAGTGGCGGCGATGGCTGGGTATCGGCATTTCCTCCTCCGGTTAACCCGTATGGGCAAACCATCTTTTTTCAGTATGAATACCCCAAAGCTGATAACATCACTGTAATGCAAAAGCAATACATAGCTGATTATGTGAACACGTTCGAAACAGCACTTGCAGGTCCCGACTTTGCTGATCCTGAAAACGGTTTCAGAAAGTATGCCGATGAGCTTTCCTTTATCGATTATTTTCTGGTGAATGAAATAAGTAAGAATGTTGACGGATACCGGCTCAGCACCTTTCTTCATAAACAGCGCGAAAGTCTGGGTGGTAAAATAAGAATCGGTCCGGTTTGGGATTATGACATTGCCTGGCACAATGCCAATTATTGCGCCGGCGATGAACTCACCGGATGGGCTTATCAGTTTCCCTGTGCTGATGATTACTGGCAGGTACCTTTCTGGTGGGGACGAATGCTTGAAGACAGTACTTTTGCCAATAACCTGAGATGCCGCTGGGAAATGCTCCGCGGTAACATCCTCAGCAATCAATGGTTTGAGAGTTACATTGACAGTGTTGCATTTCTTTTAGATGAATCGCAGCAGCGTAATTTTACTGTATGGCCAATCCTTGGTGTTTATGTGTGGCCCAATCCATGGCCTTATCCGCCTACCTATGCCGCGGAAATTGAGTCGCTGAAAAACTGGATATTTCAGCGCCTTCAATGGATGGATATTAACCTCCCGGGTACTTGTTATACGCTGAGTAACAATACCATGCCTGCAGTTAGTCCTTCGATAAACTTATTCCCAAACCCTGTAGAAAATGCATTGCAATTGGGTAATTTGCCCGGATCAAACAATATTTCACAGCTTGAAATAGTGGATGCCTTCGGCCGTATTGTACATCGGCAGGAAGTCAGAGCGGAGGAAACCACCCATATTATTGATGTTGGTTTCCTGAAAGCCGGGATTTACACCATGAGGCTGACAGACGGGAAAACAATTCATGTCAACCGCTTTGTTAAGAAATAAAATAAAAACTGAATTTTATTTCAGTTCAGGCAAGCCACAGAACAGAGCATTCATCTTTTAAAGTGTCTCTAAATCAGAACTGAAAGGTCAAATAATTAATTTACAAAAAATGAAACGATTAATTCTTCTGCTGACCATGACTTACGGATTATTGCAAGCACAAACCCCTCAGCAATATCAGCTTCCGCCTCAGGAAATTCTTGAACTTGTTGATATTAGCCCCAGGCCATTTATCAGGATAGATTCAAGAAACCGTACCATGGTTATGCTTCACCGCCAGACATTTAAAACCCTGGAGGAAATGGCAGCCGATGAGGTTAAACTTGCCGGATTGCGAATTAATCCGGCAACCAACGGACCTGCAAGAGCTAATTTTACTTACGGAATTTCAATCACAGATATTGCAACAGGTAATTCGCCAGTTATCACAGGCTTGCCCGAGAAACTGAAAATTTCGGATTTCAGTTTCTCTCCCGATGAAACAAAAATTGCCTTTACCAATACAGTTCCCACAGGAATTGAACTCTGGACACTTGACCTGCAAACTGGTGTGGCGATGAGGATTACTTCGCCTGTGCTGAATGGAAGTATGGGAATGCCTTACACCTGGTTACCTGCTTCTGATGGATTTCTGGTTCTGATTATTCCACAGGGTCGCCAAACTTTGGGTACAACTAAGGAAATGCCAATAGGTCCGGCTGTGCAGGAAACTTCGGGACGAAAAGCTCCGGTTCGTACTTATCAGGATTTGCTGCGCAATCCCGCCGATGAAATCCTTTACGAACATTACACCCAATCTGAAGTCGTTAAGATTGATTTTAACAGTTCGCAGGAAAAATTTCTGCCAAAAGCAATTTACCGTTCGCTTCAGTTTTCGCCTGATGGACAATTTCTGCTGAGTCAGGTAATTGTTAGACCATATTCCTATATTGTGCCTTCGGGGAGGTTCCCATCGGACTATAACATTCACAATTCTGATGGTAAACTGCTGAAAAACTTTTATCAGAAGCCGCTTATTGAAGAACTTCCCACCGGATTTGATGCTGTGGAAACCGGCAAGAGGTCAATTTCCTGGCGTGCAGATGCAGCGGCAACATTATGCTGGGCCGAAGCATGTGATGGCGGAGATCCTGCTGTGGAGGCTGAATTTCGTGACAACGTTTTTATGCTGAATGCGCCATTTGACGGGCAGCCCACGCTGCTGGCCAGCACAAAAAACAGATTTGCCGGTTTCAACTGGGGCAATGAAGATGTAGCAATACTTTACGATTACTGGTGGAAAACCCGTCGCACTGCTGCGTACCTGATTAACCCCTCAGCTCCGACTCAGGGTCCACGCGTAATTTATGACCGCTCAACAGAAGATTATTATGGTGATCCCGGCGATTTCCTTCAGAAACGCAACAATTTTGACCGATATGCTTTGTGGTTTTCAAACGATGGGAAAAAACTTTTTCTGCAGGGTGAAGGATATTCGCCGGAAGGAAATAAGCCATTTGTTGATGAATTTGATCTGAAATCATTCAAAACCAAAAGGTTGTGGCAGGCTGACGGAATTTCAACCTATGAATCCATCGTAAGGGTTGTTGACCCATCTAAAATTCAATTAATTACTTCCATTGAGGAAAAAACAGTTAACCCGAACTATTTTATGCGCACCGGCAAAAAACTCAGGGCGTTGACACAATTTCCGAACCCTTACGCATCGTTTATGAAAGTCAGCAAGGAACAGGTGCGATACAAACGGGCCGATGGTGTTGACCTTTCAGCAACGCTTTACCTTCCTGCCGGTTACGATGCAGCCAGAGACGGGCGATTGCCTGTGCTTATGTGGGCTTATCCCCGAGAGTTTAAAGATGCGCAGCAGGCCGGCCAGTTGAAAGAATCGCCGCATACTTTTGTGCAATTGTATTACGGTTCGCCGGTTTATTGGGCTGCCAGAGGATACGCCATTATTGACGATGCCGATTTTCCGATTATCGGTGAAGGACTAACCGAACCAAACGACCTTTTTGTGGAACAATTGGTTGCAAATGCTGCGGCTGCCATTGATTATGCAGTTTCACGCGGTGTGGCCGATGCCAGCAGGGTTGCCATCGGAGGGCATTCCTATGGCGCATTTATGACAGCCAATCTTATGGCGCACAGCGATTTGTTTGCCGCCGGAATTGCACGCAGCGGAGCTTATAACCGAACACTTACGCCGTTTGGATTTCAGGCCGAAGAGCGCACTTTTTGGGAAGCACCGGAAGTCTATTTTAAAATGTCGCCTTTTGTAAATGCCGATAAAATCAATGAGCCCTTATTGCTTATTCATGGAGATGCTGACAATAATCCCGGAACCTTTACTTTGCAGAGTGAACGATTGTTTGGTGCGATAAAAGGCCTGGGTGGAACAGCAAGATTGGTATTGCTGCCATACGAAAGCCACGGCTACAGCGCCAGAGAGAATGTGCTGCATATGCTTTGGGAAACCGATGAATGGCTGGAAAAATACGTTAAAAAAGTGAAAAGTGAAGAGTGAAGAGTGAAGAGTGCCCTTCGACAAGAGCTCAGGGACCAAAAAGTGAAGAATGAAAAGTGAAAATTAGTCCCGATAGCTATCCGGATTAGTAATTGCTTGTCTCGGGATCGCGAAACGATAACGAGAGAAATTAGAAATTAGAAATTAGTCTTTAGAACTTACCTGAGCAGCATAACCGAACCCCGTTTGGAATAACTGATTCCTTCATAGTCGGAGTAGGTGAGTATGTAGGCATAAACTGCTGATGGCGCAGCGCTTCCGCTAACAGTTCCATCCCATCCTTCGGCATAGTCGTTGGTTTCAAATACAATTTGTCCCCAACGGTTATAAATTACAAACCGGTAATTTTGTGTTACAATGTTTCTGGTTTTCGGGCGGAAAACTGAGTTCAGTCCCCCGGGTCTGAATGCATTTGGCATAAGCACTTCAGCTTCTCCGGGAAGGTGAACTTCATTCGACCGGCTGACAACATCATCATTTCTGAGGGCTTCAATGTAATAGGTAACTTTTCCGGCATCAGGATCAGGGGATGGATCGTTGTAAACCAAAGTGCCCGGAAAAACAAACTCAGGGAAACCTGCGGCAGTTGATCCGTTAAGCGTACGATATACATTATAGCCTGCCAGACTGTTTCCCCAGCCTTCAAACTCATTCCAGCTAAGTCTTACGCTGCCGTTTCCCATATCAAACAGCCCGAGGTATATGCTTCTGAAAATATTGCTGGCTGCCATCTCAAAACCACAGGCATCAAGCGCAACGATCTGGTAATAATAAGCAGTTTCGTTTACCAGGGCCGAAGTTTCAGGCAATGTTACATTCGGGCTTCCCCAACTACTTTTCATAATAGACTGCAGATTTGCAGCATCGGTTGCCGAACGAAAAACTTCCACTTCATGAATCAGCGCCGGAGGTTCGCCATTTGCCAGCAGATTGATGTATTCGTTGTTAAAAACAGTAACATTATCAAGATCAAACGAATTTACAAGGTCGGGATCAGGAATTACATTTACCCTGCAGCTTTCTGATGAGAAACTCTGATCGCTGTTTACAGCCATTACATGGTAAGTGTAGAGATCTCCGGGGGTAAGTATTTCTTCGTCGGTAAATTCGTAGTTAAATGCATTTGTACTGCTGATGGTGCCAACCTGAATTGCTGTACCCGTATTCTGGCTGCGCATAATCCGGTATTCTGCCAGATTTGGCTGTAAATTGTTGTATTTGTTCCAGCTAAGCGTTGCTTTTCGGTCGCAATTGATTTCTGCATCAACATTTAACAATATGGTATTGTGGATGCTGGTTGGAGAATAGACATTTTGTGCGCTCGTATTTCCGCACAGGTCGATTGCTTTAATGACGTAAGTAACCACTTCTTCGCAAGGGTTTTTATAAAATGCAGAGGTGGTGATATTATCTAAATATGTATTGGTGTAGGGAACGGTAGTCAGCGAATCATATTGAAAACCCGTTTTAACTTCAATCTGATAGCCGACAACATCAGTGGAAAGGCTGTGAGACCAGTTGAGTACCGCGTATCCTTGTTCATTTATGGTGATGTGGGTGAAAGTCGGGTCAAGCGGTTGGTTGTCATCTATAAAACGCTCACTTCCCACGCTTGAGGTGCCTCTGTATATGCCGGTTTCAAATTCAACCCTGAAATAAATCAGCAGGTCACAAGCTTCTTCGACCTGGTATTGAAAAGAATTTGTTGTTGATGTTCCAACCTGGGTATAGGTTACATTATCGTCAGATCTGAAAATTTTATAAAACTGATTGGTTCCCTGAATCATTCTGTTCCAATCCAGGCGAGCAGTGCCGGTGCCAATTTTTGAAACAGTCAGAATCATAGTGCGTAATGAATTTGAATTTGAGGAAGAAGCACCAGAGTTGGTATAGGTAGTTATAAATGCTTCGTATTCTGCAGTTTGAGCATCAAGAACAGGAATAGTCCCACTTGTGGCTGATGCAGGAAAATCAATAGAGTTAAAGGGGGTGCCGGGCGAAGCAATTCTATAAAATAACCTGAACCCATCAAATGTGCCGGATGACTGGAAACCCCAGGAAGCAGTAATCGAGCCGTTTGCTTCAACCGATAAGGAGACCAGTTGTGGGGTAGGTAGTTGGGCAAAAGAAAAAGCATTGAGCAGCAGAAAAAGAACTGCTGTAATTATAGATTTTGGGAAATCCCGATGTGATGCATCCTCATTCATAGTTCAAAAGTACGAAATTGCTTTATTTGTCTCAAGAATAACTTTAAGATGCATCAATTATTATGCAGTATCTTTCAGGGGCATTGGCAAATAGCATATTTATGTGCAAGAAACATAAGTAACTATCTGGTTGTTTAAATAATTATTGCTGAAAGTTTTCTGCTTCTGGCCTGAGTGGGTTGAATAATAATTATAATTTTGGCGACCCGAAGCAAGTGGCTTTATTTTCTTTCCAAACTTTTATCACAACCTCACAACTACTTAAAAAACATGAAACAACGTTACTTCTTTGCACTTATTCTTTTGGTGCTGTTTCTTTCTGTTGAAGCGCAGGATAGCATAGTACGCCCAACAACCGTTGGAACCGGAACATTAATTGGCATCACTCCTCCCTTAAAGGACATACCGCCCATTACTCAGGCGGAATTTGATGGAATGGTTGCCAAAGCAAACGAAAAGCTGCTGAATCCAAAGCTTCGCACCCGTAACTATCCGTTTGCCGAAACTGCACTCCCGAAAGGGCCCGACGGTGTTTGGCAGAAAACCATGGGAGGCAATAAAGCCGCGTTAAGCGATCCCATTGTCAATTTTCAGGGGCAAACTTCGCCTTATTTCCCTCCTGATGAAAACGGAACTGCCGGCCCAAACCATTACATGCAAACGGTAAATACAACTTATGCCATTTACTCAAAAACCGGCACATTGCTGGCAGGACCCACACCTATGAACCAGCTCTTCGGAAGTGTTCCCGGAGCCAATTGTAATGATGGTGATCCTATCATTTTATATGATGAAATGGCTGGAAGATGGATGGCTGCTGCTTTTTCGCTTTGCGGAAATCCCGACAGAATGCTGGTGGCAGTTTCTGCTACCGATGATCCGACCGGCATTTGGTATCAGTATTCTTTTGTGATGGGGGGTATGCCCGATTATGAAAAATTTGGAATCTGGCCTGATGGTTATTATATGGGAACCAACACATCAAACAATACCGACATTTATGTTTTCGAACGTTCGGTAATGCTCGCGGGTGGAACAAGCCCCAAAATGGTTTCTTTCGACAACCCTTGGCGTCCGGGCTCTGTGGATGGTTTTATGATGGTTCCTCCGGTTGACAACGACGGTCCTGCAGCTCCTGCCGGTTCCCCGGGACTTTTTATCGCCCATCAGGATGATGCATTTGGCGGTTCTGCCGATCAGTTATGGATTTATGAACTTGCCGTTGATTGGACAACCACCACAAACTCAACTTTTACACGCGTTCAGCAGATAAATGTTGAGCCCTTCGACAGCAATTTCGGCAACAACTGGAATAATATCAGACAACCCGGAACGAATCAGAAACTTGACGCCATTCCGCAGGTGATAATGAATGTGCCGCAGTACAGAAATTTTGGCACTTACCAAACGCTGGTATGCTGTCATACCGTTGATGTTGATGCCACCGATCATGCCGGAATCCGCTGGTACGAGCTTCGCAAAACAACCGGACAATGGACAATCCGCCAGCAGGGAACTTATGCGCCTGATCAGCATTCGCGATGGATGGCAAGCATTATGCTTAACGGAAGTAATGAGCTGGGACTCGGATATTCCATCTCCAGCACAAGCGTTTATCCCGGTATTCGCTACACAGGACAAACAGCGCAGGAATATGCGCTGGCAAGCGGTGTTATGGATGTTGCTGAAGGCGTAATATGGGAAGGAACTGCTTCTCAAACCGGCGCCAACCGTTGGGGCGATTATTCTCTGCTCAGCATTGATCCTTCTGATGACGAGACTTTCTGGTACACCAATCAGTATGTAAGTGGTGGACAACGTACCCGAATTGCATCATTCAGCATCGGACCTTTAGGCCCGACTCCAAACTTTTCGGCAAATACCACCCTGCCTTGTATCGGGCAAACGGTTTCTTTTACCGATCTCAGCAACGGCACTCCAACCTCATGGTCATGGTCATTTTCGCCCAATACTGTTACTTATGTGAATGGAACAAGCAGCAACTCTCAAAATCCGAGGGTGCAATTTAATGCTTTTGGAAGTTATTCGGTTACTCTTGCAGCGACCAATGGAGGAGGAACAAATTCAGTAACCCAGGAAAATTATATTTTAGTCAATGAAGCCAATGCAGCTTTCTCAGCTACACCGCTGACTATTGTAGTTAATAATCCTGTGGTCTTTACCGATGAGTCAACCTGTGATGTAACCTCATGGGACTGGAATTTTGGCGAAGATGCCAGCCCTGCAACAGCAAACACTGCAGGCCCGCATACTGTCAGCTATGCTTCCCCCGGATCAAAAACCATTGCCTTGACAGTTAATGGTGGTAACACAATGACCCGTACCGACTATATTACGGTGATTCCTGATTCATTCAATATGGGCAATACCACCATTAACACCTGCAGTGGAACCTTTTATGATGCAGGTGGTCCCGGACAAAACTACAGCAACAACCTGAATCAGACCATGGTTTTCAAATCAAGCATTCCCGGAAACCAGATCAGGGTTGAGTTCTCGGAATTTGAGCTTGAAAACAGCACAGACTGCAGCAACGATTATCTTACAGTTCATAACGGGCTTACTCCATTTGCTCCTATGATAGGGAAATGGTGTGGCTCCGATTCTCCGGGAGTAATCACATCTGATAATGTAAATGGTGGACTAACTTTTGTTTTCAGAAGCAACAGTTCGGTGAATGCGCCCGGTTGGGCAGCAGATATTTCCTGCTTTTCTCCGGTTGCAAATCCTGCAACATTTGTTGCTGAAGCACTCAACGAAGCAGAAATTCTGCTTCAATGGACCAAAAATCCTGAAAATGACAATGTGATGATTGCCTGGTCTAACGCAAGTATTGGTCAGCCCGCATCAGGTGTTACTTATGCACCGGGTGAAACGCTTCCGGGCGGAGGTGTTGTATTATATGCTGGTTCATTGAATCAATACACGCATTCAGGACTTGCATCTTCAACAACATACAACTACAAAGCATTCAGCTATACCAATGCAATGGCATATTCTGAAGGAACAGATGCTTCAGCAACAACGCCGTCAGCACCGCCAACTTTATCGGTTTCTCCGACCAATATAGATGTTTCGGATGTTGCTGGTTCAACCGCATTTGCAGTTATTTCCAATTCATCATGGACCGCTGAAACACAGGCCGATTGGTGCACTGTAACTTCCTCAGGTATCGGAAGCGGGTCTGTTGAAGTAGTTTACGAAGCCAATTTGCTGGTGAGTCAGCGCATAGCCGAAATAACAATTACTGTCGCTGGACTCAATCCGGTTACAGTCACCCTCACCCAAAGCGGTGCCACGCCTGTTTTATCAGTGCTGCCTGAAACATTTTCAGTTCCTGCCGCGGCAGGGAATGTGCAGGCTGTTGTAACTTCAAACACTTCGTGGAATGCCGTCAGCAGCAATCCTGAATGGTGCACTGTCACCCCGTCGGGTAGCGGAAACGGGATTTTGTCAATCGATTATACTTTAAATACCTGGGCCGCAGTTCGCACAGCAAGCATTACACTGAGTGCTGAAGGTGTTACACCGCTTATCATCACGCTTGCACAGGAAGCTGCCGAAGCTTATCTGACGCTTGATCCTTCTACCATTCAGGTGCCCGGCACTTCAGGCACCACTCTGATAAATGTTACAGCCAATTTCGACTGGATGGCTGGTTCTGATTCTCCCTGGTGCGAAGTCGTTCCACAGGTGGGTAGCGGTAACGCTGTTCTTGTGCTGAATTATGACCTTAACACCACAACTGTTGAGCGCACAGCCATCATTTCTGTGGTTGGAAGCCCGATGACAATTTCTGCTACCCTGATTCAGGAAGCCGGAGCTGCAACTCTTGAAGTTAGTCCCCTAAATGCTTTGGTGTCAAATGAAGCAGGTTCTGTTGAGTTTACCGTTGCATCAAATGTTGATTGGACCGCTGAAGCGGATTCAGCCTGGCTTAGCGTAACACAATCAGGGAGCGGAAGTGGAATTCTTACAGCCGGTTACGCAGCAAATCCTTATTCCGGTTCCAGAACAAGCATTATTATGGTAACCGGTGAAGGTCTCACACCTTTCGCGGTTTCTGTAACACAATACGGCACCGGAGTCGGTATTGACGAAAATGAACTGAACTCCCTCCGTATTTATCCTAATCCCGCAAAGGATGAGTTTATTGTTGAAGTCAATCCTTCAGAATATCCTGAGTTTAATATTCAGCTGCTCAATCTGGCCGGACTTGAAATTCTCTCGAAACAATGTTCGGGTAAGGAAAAGTATTCGGTTGACATCAGTTCGGTAAAATCAGGATCATATATGATCAGGATCAAATCGGGTGAGAAGATGATCAATCGCATCATTCTGATTATGAAGTAGCATTGCAATCCCGGTTTTTCCGGAAAAAATCAGCCCGCTGTTTGTTGTAACGGCGGGCTGTTTTTTTAGGGATACCCTGAAATACTCATGTTCAAAATAAGAAAACGACTTTGTTCACGAAAAGTAACCGCCTTCTTTGGTGGTGAATTACTTTTTATACCTTTGCATCGTTTTCGGGAGCAATCCCGCGATTCATATGCCGGAAAATCAACCACATAAAATATCTACCCATCATGAAAAAAGACAAACAGGTTTTTGACCTGATCAAGCAGGAAAAGGAACGCCAGATGCATGGCATTGAGCTGATTGCTTCTGAAAATTTTGTCAGTCAGCAGGTACTCGACGCCATGGGCTCGGTACTAACCAATAAGTATGCTGAAGGTTATCCAGGCAAACGATACTACGGAGGCTGTCAGATTGTTGATCAGACCGAGCAATTGGCCATTGATCGTGCAAAAGCTTTATTTGGAGCAGAGTGGGCAAATGTACAACCGCATTCGGGTGCTCAGGCCAATATGGCTGTATTGATGGCTGTTCTGAAGCCCGGCGATACTTTTATGGGACTTAATCTGGCTCATGGAGGTCACCTTTCGCATGGTTCGCCTGTAAATTCATCAGGAATCCTCTACAAACCCGTTGCTTATGGTGTTGAGGAAGAAACCGGAATGATCAATTACGATAAGATGGAAGCGGTTGCGCTCGAAACGAAACCTAAGCTCATTATTGCCGGTGCATCAGCATATTCACGTGACTGGGATTACAAACGTATGCGCGAAATTGCAGATAAAATCGGAGCATTGCTGCTTGCTGATATTGCGCATCCTGCCGGAATGATTGCCCGCGGACTATTGAACGATCCGGTTCCTTATTGCCATTTTGTAACCACCACAACACACAAAACCCTGCGTGGCCCGCGTGGCGGCCTGATTCTTATGGGTAAGGATTTTGAAAACCCATGGGGATTAAAAACTCCGAAAGGTGAAACCAAAATGATGTCTGCACTGCTTGATTCTGCTGTATTCCCTGGAATTCAGGGTGGCCCGCTGGAGCATGTAATTGCATCCAAAGCGGTTGCTTTTGGCGAAGCCCTCAGCGATGAGTTTATGGATTATATCATTCAGGTAAAGAAAAATGCGCAGGTAATGGCACAGGCTTTTGTGGCCAAAGGTTACCATGTAATTTCCGGCGGTACCGATAATCACCTGATGCTTATCGATCTGCGCTCTAAATTCCCCGATCTTACCGGTAAAGTCGCAGAAAATACCCTCGTTAAAGCCGACATTACCATCAATAAGAATATGGTTCCGTTTGATAGTCGTTCACCTTTCACAACTTCAGGAATTCGTGTTGGTACGCCAGCCGTTACCTCCCGCGGACTGAAAGAAGAGCATATGGGCGTAATTGTTGACCTTATCGACGAAGTGCTGAGCAATATCGAAGATGAAACCGTGATTGATGCTGTTCGAGATAAAGTGAACGAAATGATGAGTGAATTTCCGCTGTTTGCCTGGTAGTTTACTGAAATAATCAGGTTTGTCAGGTTGTAATACTCCAATAGAAACAGATTTCTCCAGGCGATCGAAAATGATCAATTAATTTAAGGAGAAGTTTATTGATTCGGGAGAGTTTGAAATGGTGGCTTTGTCACTAGTTCAGGCTCTTCCGAATTCTTTTCCTCTCCTTAGGTCATTCAATTATAAAATGCCAGAATCCGGGCAATAGAAATTGGAAATTGGAAATTTATTGTCTGATTTCATTAAAGCTTGTATCTGATCAATGTACACTACATTACAGTAATTATGGCTGTTTGGTTTTCAACCTAAACCATTACTTTTGTAAAAAATTATATGATGCGATATCTTGTTTTCATTATCTCAATACTGCTAATGGCTGCATGTAACAGCCGCGTGGAAAAGCCGGAGGAGCCCATTGATTATGCCGCCCTTCGCCTCGATAGTCTGAATAAAGTAAAAACCGCCCGGTTTGCTGAAGCAAGAATTTCTGCTGCTGATTTGATTCGCGAAGTGATAGAAAACCGTCAGCCGGGTGATCGTTTCCGGGCGTTGGATGTTGATCTGTATTCCTCGGTTTTACTGCCCGGTCATTACATCGATCGCAGTTTCATGGCAATGTGGATATCTCATCCCGATTCTCTTAGTAAGGTTCAGCAGATGTTGCGATTCATCGAAGGTGCTGAATTTCATGGTCTTATTCCCGGGCAATATCATTTGGCGAAAATCTCCGGCTTGTATGATGAAATCAGAAAAGACAGTTCACTAATATTTAACGGGAACTACCTTGCCAACATCGATCTTCTGCTTAGCGATGCCTACTTTATACTCGCTTCCCATTTGTATCATGGCAAAATCGATCCGGAGAGCCTCGAAGCATTGTGGGGAATCCGCCGCAACAAAGCAGTTCTTCCTTTTGAAGTTCACTTGAAGGAAATCCTTTCCAGTGGAAGTATAGAAAACGGGTTTCGCAATTTTTATCCGCCTCATCCGGGTTATGAAGCAATGGTAAAAGAAGCCATAAAGCTTCACCAGATGCAGGAAGGTGATTTTTCGGTAAAAATCAACCCGAAAATGCTTTCTGTCAAACCCGGCGATTCAGCTGATTATATTGCCGACATCAAAAAGAAACTGGAATTTCTGGGTTTGTATCAGACAGATACGCTCGACAATATCTATAAATATGATGAGAAGGCTGTAGAAGGCATCAAAAAATTGCAGGAGCTTTTTGGATATAATACCGACGGTGCAATCGGCAAAAATACACTTAAAGCTTTAAATATGCCTGTTAAGGAACGTATAAGTCAGTTGTATGTGAATATGGAACGCATGCGCTGGATGCCTGATTCGCTGGAACCTCTGTATGTGATGGTGAACATCGCTGATTTTACATTGGGCGCTTTCCGCGGTTCTGATACACTGATTACCATGCGCACGATTGTCGGCAAAAATTACCGTGAAACACCGGTATTCAATTCTAAAATCACTTATCTTGTGATGAGTCCTTCATGGACTGTGCCGCCTACCATTCAGCGCAAAGATATTATTCCTGAAGTAAGCAAGAGCGTCGGATATCTTGCAGGTAAAAACATGAAAGTTTTTGACTCCAAAGGGAAATCAATTGATCCCTCAACAGTTAACTGGCGAAGAGATGGTATGCGTTACACCATACGCCAGGCGCCGGGTGCCTCGAATGCCTTGGGGAAAGTGAAGTTTATGTTTCCCAATAAACACAATGTTTACCTGCATGATACGCCAACCCGCGAACTTTTTAAACGCGACGAGCGTACTTTCAGTTCAGGTTGCATACGCATTGAAAAACCTTTTGAACTGGCTCAGTTGTTAATGGCCGATATGCCCGACTGGACTCCGGAACGCATTCGTCAGTCGATGAACTCTGGTTCAGAGCGCACGGTTGTGCTGAAATCTCCGGTTGGAGTTTATATCTATTATCTTACAGCCTGGGGAAGTTCTGATGGAAAAATCCATTATCGAAGCGATATTTATGAGCGGGATAAGGAAATGCTGAAAGTTTTGAAAGATAAACCTGCAAAATAGAAATCATAAAAAATCTTAATAAGTGAGGTTTGCATCGATTTAATGCCGAGGTTTGCAGGCCTAAGGGGAAAATTAATGGGATATATCAAAAACAACCGCTTTTTTAAAGTATTGAAAATCTTTCTTTTAACTGCAATTCTGGTACTGCATTCCTATATGCCGGTAAGCATGGCTGATGAGCCTGAAGTTGCTTTCAGCAGGTTTGATGCATTTAATCTTCCTGTGCTGGCTTATAATTTAAGCCCGGCGCTTATCCGTAGTTTCAAGGAAAAAGTGCCGGGATTTATGCCTTTGGCAAAGAGCAGTATTGTAACGCTGATCGATTTTTCGTTGCCAAGCACCGCAAAACGATTGTGGACAATTAATCTTGAAACCGGCGAAATACTTTTCAATTCTCTGGTTGCTCATGGACGAAATACAGGTGCTGATGTAGCGCAGAGTTTTTCCAATATTCCACAATCATATCAAAGCAGCCTGGGGTTTTATCTTACCGATCAGGTTTATGTTGGTAAACACGGCAATTCGCTTCGCCTGAAGGGTTTGGAAAAAAACATCAACGATAACGCATGGAATAGAGCCATTGTGGTACATGGGGCTGACTATGTTACAGAATCATTTATCAAAGTAAATGGCAGGCTCGGACGTAGTCAGGGTTGTCCGGCTATCCCACCCGAAATCACCGAAGAATTTATTAACACCGTAAAAGAGGGCTCGCTGATCTTTATTTACCATCCCGGATACGAGAAACAAAAGGTATAAAACAAAAGCGTTGGTTAATTATAGGTTTATCCATTGGTTTCTCATGATAAGAAGAGTTTGTTAGGGTTTATTGTTAATAATCAATGTTGAAGGAATTTTGGTTAACCATGTGCTGTTTTCATCAATTAAACTTTTCCACCCCCTAATACTTATCAACATTAAGCTTTGTTGGTTAAAAAAACTTGGGTCAAATTCGCTCTTATTTATAACATTAACATGATTTGGGGCGGATTGCTCTATTGCTCTTATTGATTCTTTAATTTCAATTGTGTTCTTAATTCGTCCATTAACATCTATGAAAGTAATCTGTGAGTCTGAGTTATGAATTAGCTTTTGAGCTAAATTAACTAAGTATGTGTCATTTTCTGTAAATACCAATATGACAATTTTATCAACGTTTTTTAAATCTTTGTCAATCAGAACACCAATTGGAACATTGCTTTTAGCAACTATTAAATTAGTTCTTTCATCAAAAGGAGTGTCTTTAAAAATATTTTCCTTCCCAATGACTTGATTTATAATTTTATCGGGATTGATAATCTTTGTAGTTAGCCCAAATATCTTTCCTAATAAACTTCCTTCAAAAATTGATTGACCTACCCCGATAAGTAAAAGATCAAAATCACCCTTATTGGCCACCGCAGCTATATCATTTTCAATATCATTTGAAGCCTTAAAAAGAGTAGTGATTTTTTGATTAAGATTAAGTGATTCCTGAATAACAGGTTCAAAACTCTTCTTTTCATGATTTTCCAGATTATTGCTATTCATCTCATTGTTTGGAGACAAGTGCATTACAGTTACAGATGCATTTCCATTTAGCCTTTTAACCAGACTGTTAGCCAGTCGTAATAATGATACACCCCGAACAGGGTTGGCAAATGAAATTAAGATTTTAAACTTACCAATTGTACTAAGTTCTTGCTCGGTTTCTGTTTTCGGACTTTGGAATGCCCAGTTTATGAATGTAAGTGCAGGGCCAGTCATGAAGGTTGTAACCAGGGCCATAATCACCATCATTGCAAAAATTTCGGGAGTAAGCACCCCTAAGTCATACCCAATGTTTAAAATTACCAATTCCATTAAACCGCGGGTATTCATTAGTGCACCAATAGTTAAACTGTCTTTCCAGTTCTGGCCCACATATTTTGCAGCCAATGCACTTCCAATAAATTTACCTGTTACAGCAACGAAAATTATCAGGCCAGTAACTTTCCAGAGATAAGGGTCGTCCAGCAATCCGATTTGAGTACGCAATCCGGTATATACAAAAAACAAGGGTAATAAAAGAACCAATGCAATATCTTCCACTTTTTCGACAAAAATACTCCTGAAATTAGCATTATCAGGCATTATTGCACCTGCCATAAACGCACCAAACAATGCATGAATCCCGATCACTTCAGAAGCATAGGCCGATAAAATCAGTGTAAGGAAAAAGATAGCGACAATTGATTTGCTTAAGCTTTCTCTGGACGAATGTATATTACCCACACGCTTAAGAAAAGGTCTTACTATCTTAATCATAAATAGTACATACCCTATTGCTAACAAAATAGTGTAAATGGAACTCACAAATGAGCCGGCTTTAACAATAGCAATAATAACTGCCAATAACGACCAGGCAGTAATATCGTCAGCTGCCGCACAAGTTATAACAATTGTTCCTATCCGGGTTTTATGAATCCCCCGTTCCTGAATAATCCTTGCAAGTACGGGAAATGCGGTCACACTCATTGAAATACCCATAAATAATCCAAATGAAGAGAACTGTACACCTTCCGGAGCAAATGAACCATAAATAAAATAAGCCAAACCCATGCCCATTGCAAATGGAATAATTATACTTGCATGACTTATTACTATCGCATCATGGGCTTTATTTCTGAGCACCTTTAAATCCAACTCCATACCAATAATAAACATAAACAGGATAAGGCCAATTTGGCTGATAAACTGCAGATTACTTAAAGAATGATCTGGAAATAATGCTGTTGAAAATTCCGGAAAGTAGAAACCAATTAAAGAAGGTCCAAGAATTATACCTGCGACAATCTCTCCAATTACCATTGGCTGACCTATTTTTTTACATATCCATCCCAAAACCCGGGCTGTAAAAATGATGGTGACAATTTGTGCTAAAAGCACAGCCAGAGGATGTTCTAAATTGTATAACAAAGAAAAAATAAACTGATCCCAATAACTAATTTCAGATTTTGAAGTTAAGATTTCCTTCCCATTTTCTAATTTTGATCCCAATATAACAATCCAATACATTAACGCAGAAAATCCGCCAATAATTCCTATATAGAAAATTGCATTTTTAAATCTCTTCATTGGTCAGATGTAAAATTGAGTAAAAATACAAAGAATGTAATTGTCGAATTCAATGAATTCAGAATTCTATCCACTTATCTTCAGATTATTGGGAACGCCTGAATCATCTGTATCGTAAAAGATTCCCGGATAGGCGATTATAAAATTGGAGTTTTCAAAACTGCTTGCAAGTTTTTTTGGAATTCTATCTGCAAAAGGCATCCAGCTCATTGTTTTCCGACGGGCTCCAAACGCTACTAAAAGATCATCTTTTTTTACTGATGAAATAAACTGTTTGAACTGGTCATCATCATCTGATAATACCTGAAAATTTATTTCAACATTATTTTTAGTATTTTTTATAATTGATTTGATCATCACAACAGAGTCCTTTTCCATTGATAAATAAATTGGACAATTCAGCCCTTTCGACAAAATAAAAATAACATTTAAAAGGGCATAAAAGCCTGGTTCATTAATCGATGATTTTGGAATAAAGGCTGAAATCCTTGAATTACTCATGATTGATTTCTCCAGTTTACAAACAAAGACGGACTGAGATGTTTGCTCAAGTAATTGGTCAAGGACACTTCCAAATATACGCTCCGGTGCAGCTACTTTTCCGTTCCATCCGATGATTAATATATCCGCATGTTCTTCCAAAGCCGTCCGGTGAATGCCATTGGCAATATTAACATCAATTCTTTTTAGCGTATTAAGCTCAACACCGGCTGAAATTGCATAATCAGACACGTTGTTCAGCATCATATCAACTTTTTCCATTTCTTCATCTAGTTTGTCTTGCGCTGTAATAACAGAAAGTGCCGATATCTGATTTATAGTGTTGCCTTTAAGAATTAATGCCACTGATAAAAGATAATTGGCCTTTGCAGGATTTGATAGCGGCACCAAAATATGCGGAAATTTGGCGCTTTCAAATTTCTCGCCTGCGTTCTCATTGGCAATTTTCTTTCCGAAATGCTCTACTACCCAAGGCCCAATAATGCATGTAACCAAAATCATCAAAACTACCCCATTTAATATTTCATCTCCAATTATTCCAAGTCTGTATCCCACGAGTGTAGCAGCAAGTGTGGCAGCGGCTTCGGTTGTTGTGAGGCCAAAAATCACCCATCCTTCAGCTTTGGTAAATTTGAATATTTTTTGAGTGATTTTAGAAGATGCAAATTTTGTAGCCACATTTGTTGCAAGCATGGTGGCCATTATTATCCATGAAGCTGGGGATCTTAACAAAACTTCAACATCAACAATCATCCCGATGTATAGCAAGAAGAAAGGGATAAATATAGAATTGCCGGCAAACTGCACCCTGTTCATCAATTGACTTTTCGCAGGTATCATCCGGTTCAGTACAAGGCCTGCAAGAAATGCGCCTACGATTGGTTCAATTCCAATTAACCTTGCCAAAAATGAGCACAAAAAAGCAACAGCAAGAACAAAATGGAATTGGACAATTCCATCATCGACAAACCTAAAAAATAGTCTTCCAATTATTGGTAACAAATAAACAACCGAAAAAAAGTAAATGGTTGATAAGATTGCTAATGAAATCCAGAAATTGAAGTCGAGAGCCCCGCTTACGGAGCGGGCTACAACTGCCAAAACCAATAATGCCAGGGTGTCTGCCAGTATAGTCCCACCAACAGTTGTTAAAACCGCCCGGTTTCTTACTATGCCTAATTTTGTAATTATAGGATAACCAACTAAGGTGTGTGAAGCAAACATGCTGGCAATTAATATTGAAGCCGTCCAGGAGAAACCCATCAGCTTGAATATAAATGTGCCTACAACCTGTGGAATTATAAATGTTATGAGACCAAATACAATACTTTTGTTTTTATTTTTCTTAAAATCAAGTAGGTTTATGTCTAAGCCTGCCAATAACATAATATACAACAGACCGACTCCCCCCAAAAGTTCAATCGCCGATGACATTGCAATTATATTCAACCCGTTGGGGCCAACTACAACACCAGCAATAATAATCCCAACTATTCCAGGTAGTTTAATCTGACGGGAAAGAATAGGCGCCAATAGTATTATCAGCAATAAAACCAGGAATAGAAGTACATTGTCATTAATCGGCAAACTAATATCGTTCATGGTATTTAAACTGTTAATTAAGTTTTTAGTTTATTCTATAAGCCACAAAATTAATTTGTGGGCAATATTCACATGTGGTTGCTCGCCAAACTCCTTTTATCAAGTTTGGATCACTTCTGTCAAGGCTGAAATAGATGCTGATTTCAGTCTGGAAACCACAAAACCTTCCTGCTGATGACGTTTTCATTACCTGGCGGGAATAAAAGTGTCTATTGTTTACTGGAGCCACCCAAATATATTGCAACCCATTAAAGTTCAAGAGCAGATTTTCACCTTTCTTTTCCAGTATAAATTTAGCAGGAGTTTCAGTAAATTCAACATCAACACAATGATGAAGGATAGCTAAATGCGATTTTTCATCAAGTTGCCAGATGCTTTGCGTACTCACGTCTATTCCTTTTTCTTTAAAGGAACTTACGCAGGCATTCAATAAAATTGATAATGCTACTACAGCGTATGTGAATATTTTACATCTCATAAGTATAGTAAATCATGTTAAAAAGCTTTTGATTCTCGCATTAGTGAATGCTCAAAATATGATTCCATGAGCATGAGGGTTTCATTTTTCAACTGGTTAAAGTTTGCATCAGCTCTAAGTTTTACGCGATCGCGGGGATGCGCGAATGGCACATCAATAACTTGACCTATAAAAGCTGATTTTTCTACATTAAGGACAATAATCCTGTCGGCCATTAACAAAGCCTCTTCAACATCGTGAGTTACTAAAATTACAGTCTGGTGTTGCTTATAGTACAATTCCAAAATCTGGTCCTGTAAATGTGACCTGGTAAACGGGTCGAGCGCACCCAATGGTTCATCCATTAGGAGTAAGAGTGGCTGTACAGCTAAAGCACGTGCTATACCCACGCGTTGTTTCATTCCGCCGGAAAGTTCACTGGGCCTTTTATGAAGGGCATTTTCAAGATGAACCATTCGAATATGAGTTCTGATCAGTTCATCTTTTTCTTTTTTATTCTTTTTTGGAAAAACTTCATCTATTGCCAGTTTGATATTATCATATACGGATAACCAGGGTAACAAGGCATAATTCTGAAATATCATCAAGCGGTCTTTGCCAGGACCTGTTAAAGCGCGGCCTTCTAAATAAATCTCTCCGGAGGTAGGTGGTTCAAGCCCGGCAATCAACCGCAAAAGAGTAGATTTGCCCGAACCTGAATGGCCTAAAATAGCAACAAATTCGTTTTCATAAACCGTAAGATTTATGTTCTCAAAAATCACGTTTGAAGTCCCGTTTGTTGAATATACTTTTGATAAATCACAAACTTCAAGCAGTATTTTATTTTCAACTTTAGTTACCATATCAAGTGGTGTATTAATATTTTTTATTTTGCGAATCTAGATATCCCCTAAGGTCTTCCGGATTAAACTCAATTCCATCTATAAAACGACTCCCTGGTTCTATTTTTAAGTTTTCCTTGGGGCACGCAATACCTATTTCGCTTACAATGTCCCGGTATAAATCCGTTCGCCAACTTTTGCTCACTACGTTTACCGGGTCATCGGGAAGGGATCTGATTTGCTTCCATCTGGCTGATTGGGTCATGAGCCATAGCCCTTGCGAATGCCACAAAAATGTGGAATGATCATTGGTGTCATCTTTCAGGTAATCGGCCATGTCAAAAAACAGGGTGGCATCTGGAATGTATTTTTTTCGTTCCTGCCCGTCAAATCCCCCGTAATTATAATCCCCTGTCAAAGCAGCCCGTGTATAAATTGCTTTTGCTCCTGTAAAGGCACGTGCTGAAGCAAGCTCAGCAAGTTCCTCTTTGTTTTCGATGCGGCTGCACCAGCGACAGGCCTCAACCATTGCCTTAATCAGCGACCGATATGTTTTTGGATTTTTCTCAATAAAATCTTCCATTACTCCCAGGAGCCTGTCAGGATGTCCGCTCCACAATTCCCTCCCATGAGCAAAAGTAAATCCAACCCCTTCGTTACCGCTGATTGCCCTGGTATTCCAAGGCTCTGCTACCATGTACATATCCATGGCGCCTATACGCATGTTTGAAACCATTTGTGGGGGTGGAATTATAATTATCCTAAAATCTCTCATAACATTCATTTTGCATAATGCGAGAAGATTGCGGACAAGGTACTCATATATGGCTGAACTGAGCACAACTGCCACGTTGCGTTTAGAACCGGGTATGGATTGAAAGTAGGAGCGGATGTCATATCCCATTTTTTCCAAATCGCCCTGATATTCGTGCAATGGACGTACACCTGCTTCCCACATGCCCCGGCTCATGGTAATTGCATTGCCATGACGGTGAATGGTCATACCTGCACATAATCTGGCAGGTATAGCGCCTTCGGCTCCCAATCTGGCATTGATAACAGCACCTGAAACCACGGGAGCGGCATCCAACCGTCCGAAAATAACTCCATCTCGTGAAGCAGCCCAACTTGATTCCCTGCTTAATTTTACTTTTAATCCGTATTTTTTGAAAAAACCTTGAGAATATGCCACGGCAAAAGGCAGACAATCGTTAACTGGTACGTAACCAATAATCAACTCCCTTTTTTCAAGGCTTCCCGGGTCAATGACAGGTTCCATATCATCTGGTTCTTTGATAAGCGACACGACTGAACCGCCCCGCTGCCCGCAAGCGCCCAGTAGTCCTAAAGCCAGTGCTCCGCCCCCTGCCAACCTAAGAAATTCCCTCCTGTTATAGTTACAATAAATCATACCTGTTAGTTTTGATAATCGAAATTCAGTAGTTGTTGTATTTTCCTTATCATCCAGTCAAGGACTAGCCCTGCTAACCCAATAACAGCAATGGCCAGCATAACTGAACTTAAATTGAGCCTGTTCCATTCATCCCAGACGAAGAATCCGATTCCGCGCCCTCCGGTAAGCATTTCCACGGCAACAATTACCAGCCATGCAATCCCCAGGCTGATACGTAATCCGGTAAAGATGTAAGGTAAACTTGCCGGAAGGATAATTTTATAAATTTGTTTCCAACGTGGCATTTCCAATACTCTGGCTACATTGAGGAAGTCCTTGTTGACTGATGAAACACCTTCGGCAGTATTAATTACTGTAGGCCAGAGTGAAGTGATGAAAATCACAAATATTGCAGATGGGTTTGCCAGGTTGAATACAGCCAAGGCAACAGGCAACCATGCTACAGGTGACACAGGTCGTAATACCTGAACCAGGGGGTTGAAAATCCGGTAAACAGTCTTGGATAAACCCATCATAAAGCCAAGTGGAATAGCAAACAAGCTGCCCAGAATAAAACCGATAAGAACCCTTCTTAAACTTTCCAGTAATAAAAATCCTATACCCACATCGCCAGGGCCTCTGACATAAAAAGGATAAAGAATAAAGTCAATGTTTGCTTTCAAAGCATCAAGTGGCAATGGCATTAATATGGTAAAATATTTAGCAACCAGCCACCACAGCGCTATAAGGAAAACAAAACCCCAAAGCGGGTAGAATATTTTGCGAAATGCTCCCATGACGTGTTATTATTTATCATCTTTTTAATATCACAAAGTTGCAATTTATGGGGATTATAAATTTTCAATTGGAGCATTGTAACTGAAAATTGGAATAAGAAAGAGAAAACCTGTAATCAAATTCAGATGTTTACTTTTTGCAGAAACACTTTCCGGTATGTTTCGCTAAGGTTTAGAGTAAGATTTTTCCCTGATGTGCTTTGTAATGAAGTGATAATTTCATCAAAAGAGAATACCCTGACAATCTTCAGCGCTATGAGCTCCTTTTTGTTAATTCTGCAAAAACTTTTAGTAGGGAGTATTTTGTCCAGTCTTTCAAATGAAATATTCTTTAGGGTTAATTCGGTACCATCGGTCAATCTGGCGATTTTATCCCGGCTGTCTATTTCTGAAGTTCTTATATAAATGAGCTCATTAAAATGTAACAGTGTTTTTCCTTTATCTGTATTTATCTGGATATAATTTTTTGAATGTGAAATACCTTGAATGTGTATAGCGGCCCTTGAAACTGCTTTTTCAAGACGTTCTTTTGTTAATGGCTTGCGAACATAATCTACTGCATTAAGGTCAAAGGCATCAGCAGCAAATTCTTTGTAGGCTGTTGTAAAAATTATAGGTCGGCCATTTAATAAATTTGCTACTTGCAAACCATTCATTTCAGGCATTTCAATATCTAAAATACATAGATCATAATCTAACATGGGCATCTCTTCTAAAAATTTTAATGGACTGTTAAATGCCTTTACAACTTCCAATTCAGGAATCTGTTCGCATAACATTTTCAGGTAAGATAAACCTGAAAGCTCATCATCGAGCAGCAAGCATCTGAGTTTTGTGTTCAAGTAAATTAATTTTTAAGTGGCTGATAAAAACATCATCTTCAATAAATTTATCAAGCTTGAAATGATTCTTATAGATTGTTTTAAGTCTTTGTTCCAGTATTTCAGAGCCTAATCCGCTATTATCTTTTTTCATTGGGGGTTTTGAAGAAATCTTATTTGCGACTGTTAGACAAAAAACATTATCATTAAACTCGAAAATAATGGATATAAAAGCATTCGGGCTTTGCAGATCTGCATGTTTAAATGCGTTTTCGATGAGGTCAATAGATATTAATGGAGTTAATAATTTCTGTTCGTATAATGGCTCAGCTTCGTTAATCTTCGTTTTTACCTTTAGTTCAAAAAGCGGACTTACTTTAATTTTATTAATTTCTATCAGGTTTAGGGCAAAGTCTATTTCTTCCTTTGGTGTAACATATTTTTTTCGACTATCATATAGTATGTAATCCAAAACATTTGCCAGTTTATCTAACGCAAAATATGTTTGGTATGCATGTGATTGAATTGAATTCAAGATGTTCTTAAAAAGATGGGGGTTTAGTTTCGATTCAAGTTTTTCAAGTTGCAATGCATTAACCCTATCTTCCAGTTCCTGAAACTTTGTTTCTAACAACTTTTTCTTCCTCTCCGAATTCGATAACCTTCCAATTAAATAGGTGAAAAATACAATCACAACAAATCCAGCACCTAATAAGATGTAAATTAGTTGAATTGGTATTTCATTAGTAATGCTCATTTTCAAGTTATCTAATGTAAAATTACAAAATTAAACATTAAATTAACTCTGTTTTTCTTCAGCCTTTTCTTCGGTGCTGAGGTTACTCAGGATTGAGTTTACTTCTTTTTCCGTTGATGTCAGTTTGCTTCTGCAGAATTTAATCAGCTCAGCGGCACGTTTCACTTTTTCTGATAATTCATCCACGCCGATGGAAGCATTTTCAATATCTGAAACAATGCCTTCAAGTTCTACAATGGCTTCGGTGTAATTGATATTTTTGCTCATTTGGTTTGATTTTCAGTAACAATGCAATGAATTTTCCCTGTCAGGGTTTCAGTTTCAAGTTTATCGCCAACACCGGGATTAATCCCGGGCACCAAAGCTTTACCCTTGAACCTTGTTATGGAGAACCCCCGCTTCAACACATTTACAGGATCAAGCAGACGTACTTTGTTTTCGATATGATCGATAGAAGTGGAGTGTTTCTTAAAAAGATGGCCATTGTGAAACAACAACAACTTTTCCTTTTCCTTCAGGATGTTTGCAAATTGCGCGATAATTCTGCCAGGGCCGGATTGTGTGGTAGTTTCGTATCTGCTCAAAGCTATCCGATGATTAAAAACGGCAGCATTCACCGAGTCGCGGATCGACATGGCCGTAAAACTGAGTTCCTGCTGTTGCTGATTCGTGAATACCTGACTTGCTTTTATGAAATCCTGTATCATCAGCTTAAAACGGCTTTCGTTTGTATCAAGAATTACTTTCGACGCCAGTTCAAGCATATGAGCTGCAGATTCAATCCTTTCATGAAAAGTCCGGAAACATCCGATAAGGAAATAAGCTACATCTGTTGGTGTGATCTTATTGATACTGGCAACCATTTCAACCACGGTTTCGTTGGTTGAATGGCCTATGCCTGAAATCACAGGTAGCGGGAAATCTGCAACTTCGCGGGCCAGTATATAATTATCGTAACAGGCCATGCCTATTTCGTCGCCACCTCCACGTATGATGAGAACCGCGTCAAACTGAGCGCGGATTTCTTTGATTGTCAATAACTGCTTTCTAATGGATTCTATAGCTCCTTCTCCCTGCAGCACTGCATGAAAGAGCCGGGTATGAAATCTGTATCCGTAAGGGTTTCCGTTCAGGGTAACCATCAGATCGCTGTAACCTTTGCTGGTGTTGGCAGAAATTATTGCCAATCGCTGCGGAAGGAGCGGCATTTCAAGCACCCTGTTGTTATTGAAAATCCCTTCATTTTTCAAACGGGCAATGGTTTCCATTTTTTCCTTTGCCAGTTCGCCAAGGGTAAAAAGTGGCTCAATATCAATGATTTGAAGCGAAAGCCCATATTCCGAGGTAAACTTAACATAAGCCAGAAACATGATGTTGATCCCTTCACGCAGGGGTTCGCGGGTTACTTTTTCAAACTTTCGGGTAATTTCGAATAAATCGTCGCGCCAGATGATGCCTCTCACCTGCGATTTTACTTTACCATCAACCCGGTCAACCAGATCGGGATAACAATGCCCGCTGTGGGGATAGAGATTCAGTTTGGAGATTTCAGCCCTGATCCAGTAAGGAGTGGCGTAGTGCTTGCGAAACATACGTGCAATGCTCTCCGTAATTTCGAAGAGAGAAAACACTTGTCGCACCTGCGATACCTGCTCATCATTGCCCATACACCCGAACCCGTAAAGAAAGAAATATAATTCAATGTCGTTTAGTTAAGGGATATCGTCTTTCCCGCACGTGCGGGACTCAGACTGACAGTCATCCTGAGCGGAGTCGAAGGATATTTATTCTTCTTTCTATTCAGAATCCTTAACTAACCGACATTAATTTCAATTCCAAAATTACGAAATATCTGTCACCAAATCTCAATGCAGATTTCAGCATATCCTTATCCGCTGGTAATGCCCCAGAAAATGGCATGGCTGAACTGTAAACATGTGAGATGATTGTTTTCGGTAACAGTAGAATTCATTGGCGCCAAAATTCCGTAAGTCAGTGTTTGACTGATTGAAAAACAAGTATTTTGCAAAAACCGAGAATTATCAAGCAAGGTACTGACTCTCAATTGAAGGCTGCAGGCAATATTATTTTATTGTTAAATCAATGTACTTTTAACTTCATTTTTGTAATTTATCTAATTTTGAGGATGTTTTAAAATATCCCGGTTATGAAAACCCTTACCCTGATGCGCCATGCAAAATCATCATGGAAAGATGCTGGTCTTAATGATCTTGACAGGCCATTGATTCAGAAAGGACTAAGCCGCACCCGCTTGATTATTGATCATTTGAAGGACAAGGATTTTAATCCGGAGTATATTATTACAAGCAATGCTGTAAGGGCCATGGAAACCGCAAGAATTATGGCACATGCCTTTGGTATTGCTGAGGAGTTTGTGAGGGTGGAGAAACTCATGTACACTGCCGATGCCGATAATTTCTACGATCATTGTTTTGATTTGCCCGAAAAAGTTACACATACCTTGATTGTCGGGCACAATCCGGCAATCACCAATTTTATCAACTTTTTTTTGAAACAGAAAATTGATTATCTGCCTACCTCGGGCATAGTGCGTATTGATTTTTCGACAGACAAATGGGAAGATATTCCGATTTCAGGCGGGAAAGTCTCATTGATGGTTTATCCTAAAATGCTCAAATAACTTTGTTCTTTCCTGTGGGTTATTCATTAACCTGGATCTGAAAATCAGGGTTTGACTGATTGAAAACAAGCATTTTGTGAAATCCGGAGAATATCATGTAAAGGCACTTTCTTTCATCGAATCAGCGAAATACCTGCGGATTTAAGGATTGCCGGGGAATTTTTAGTGTTCACTTCACAATTTTTTAATACCTTTAGGGTCATATGACCAAAATTTCAAAATTTATTGTCAATCGCGAAACTAGCTGGCTTGAGTTTAATGCCAGGGTTTTACAGGAAGCTGCCGATCAATCCACACCTTTGATTGAACGGATAAAATTTCTTGGAATTTTCTCCAATAATCTGGATGAATTTTTCAGAGTCAGGGTTGCTACGCTCAGTCGTTTAAGTGATTACGGACAAAGAGACGGAGTTGGATTTAATACCCGACGTACTTTGAAAGAAATCAACAGAATTGACAAAGAACAGCAAAAGGATTTTTCACGGATTTTCAGAAGCATAGTCAGAGATCTGGCGCATGAAAATATTTTCATTGTAAACGAAAAGGAACTCACCGTAAGCCAGGGTGAATTTGTTCGACGATACTTCAACGACCATGTGCGTTCATTGTTGTTTCCCATTATGATGAACAACCTGAAATCTTCATCTCTGGTTGATAAATCAATTTATCTGGCCTTAAAACTTGAGTCAATTTCAGGAAACGCGGTTCAGCAGTTTGCAGTAATAAGGGTTCCTTCAAAGCCATTGTCAAGGTTTGTAATTCTGCCTTCTGACAATCATAAAAAATATATTATTCTGCTTGATGACGTAATCAGGTATTGCCTCAACGAAGTTTTCTCAATGTTTGGGTATGATACTTTCAGCGCTTATACTTTTAAGTTTACCCGTGATGCAGAGCTCGATATCGACAACGATGTGTCGAAGAGTTTTCTTGAAATTATGAGTGAGAGTCTGAAGCAACGAAAGCTTGGCGCTCCCGTAAGGTTTATTTACGATAAAACCATGCCGGCTGAATTGCTGAGCATTCTAAAAAATAAACTGGATATTTCCGAAACGGATACACTTTCCAAAAGCGGACGCTATCATAATTTCAAGGATTTTATGTCCTTTCCTGATGTGGGCCGTCCTGATCTGCTTTATCCTCCGGGCAAGCCGTTGGAGCATCGCAAACTTCCCCGCAACGAGAGCATCCTGAGTACACTAAAACATCAGGATATAATGATTCACTATCCCTATCAGTCGTTTCAATACATTATTGATCTGCTGCGTGAAGCTTCCATCGATCCTCAGGTAAGATCGATAAAAATGACACTTTACCGGGTTGCAAAGGAATCTAAAATTATAAATGCGCTTATAAATGCAGCCCGAAATGGAAAATCAGTAACCGTTTTTATGGAACTTCAGGCCCGGTTTGATGAAGAAGCCAATATTTTTTGGGCTGGAAAACTTCAGGAAGAAGGGGTGAAGCTGATTCAGGGAATCCCTGGATTCAAGGTTCATTGCAAATTGCTGCTTATCCGGCGTAAAGAGGGCCTTAAGAATGTTTATTATGCAAATGTTGGAACCGGAAATTTTAACGAAGCAACTGCCAGGGTTTATGCCGATGATAGTCTTCTGACCGCAGATCAATCCATTACTGCTGATGTAAATGCTGTTTTTCAACTGTTTGAAAGCAAATACAACCCACCCAAGTTCAAGAGTCTGATTGTTGCCCCGTTTCATATGCGTAGCTTTTTTACCCGAATGATTAATAACGAGATTAATTATGCAAAAAGCGGCAAAGAAGCATGGTGCATCATTAAACTGAATAACCTGGTGGATGACAAAATGGTCAAAAAACTATATCAGGCGGGTAAAGCAGGAGTGAAAGTGAGGATTATCTGCCGTGGAACCTGCACGTTGACACCGGGAGTGAAAGGATTGAGTGAAAATATTGAGGTCATAAGTATCGTTGACAAATTTCTTGAGCACTCCAGGGTGTTTGTGTTTCGAAATGATGGTGATGAAAAGTATTACATTTCATCTGCCGACTGGATGGTGCGTAACCTCGACAACCGTATTGAAGTTGCTTGTCCGATTAACGACCCGAAACTTCAGCAGGAGCTCAAAACCATGTTACTTATTCAGCTCAAGGACAATACAAAAGCCAGATGGGTAAACCATCCTGTTCCAAATCAATACAAGGACAAAGATAAAATACCCAAAATCAGATCGCAGGAAGAGATATATACTTACCTGAAAGGGATTTAGTTCAGGTTTACCGGAGTTGATCTTTTTCTTTTTCACCACATAGGCAAGTAGGGATTAGAAACTATGTGTTCATGTTTCTATGTGGTTAACTATCTCTTTTTTTTCACCACATAGGCACATAGGGCACATAGAAAAAAAACTATGTGTTCTATGTTTCTATGTGGTTCAATTTTTTTTTATTTTTATTTTTTACCACTCAGGCAATCAGGCACATAGGGATCAGAAACTATGTGTTCTATGTGCCAATGTGGTTCAATTATTTTTTATTTTTTTGTCACTTCCCCGATTATGAAAATTTCTCGACTAAATCTGCAAGCCGGTGGGCATAACCGCATTCGTTGTCGTACCATGCCACAATTTTCACAAGTTTGTTTTTATCGCCAAGCACCGCAGTAAGGCCTGCATCAAAAATAGCAGAATGCGGATTTCCAACAATATCAATCGAAACAATAGGATCTTCGGTGTATTCCATAATGCCTTTCAGGTAACCATTTGCAGCCTCCTTAAAAGCTGCATTGATCTCTTCAATGCTTGTTGAATGCTTCAGGGTGCAGGTTAGGTCGGTGAGCGATCCGTCAGGAACCGGTACTCGGATTCCTGCTCCGCCGAGGTTCTTTTTCAGATGAGGGAATATTTTTGTAGCAGCTTTGGCTGCTCCTGTTGTTGTGGGAATTATGCTGTAAGCTGCTGATCGGGCGCGTCGCAGGTCGGTGTGTGGGGCATCAATAAGATTCTGATCGCGGGTGTAGGAATGTACGGTGGTGATAAAGCCTTTCTCAACTCCCCACAAATCATCGAGCACCTTAATCATTGGTGCTACGCAATTGGTTGTACATGAAGCATTTGAAATTATAACATCGTCTTTTTCAATGATATGATCATTTATACCAAGTACAACATATTTAACATCATCGTGATCGGTTTTGGCAGGGGCGGAGATAATCACTTTTCGGGCACCGGCTTCAACATGCTTCATGGCTGAAGCTTTGTCGGTAAACTTTCCGGTGGATTCTATCACCACATCAATGCCAAGCTTGCCCCAATCTATCTGGCCGGGTTCGGGCTGCGAAAATACCCTGACTTTCTTGCCTTTTACCATCAAAAAGTCAGTGCCGGATGTTATTACCCCGGGAAAATTACCATGTACAGAATCGTATTTGAGCAAATGCGCAAGGGTAGCAGAATCGGTAAGGTCGTTGATGGCCACTACCTGTATGTTTTTCTTTTCAAGCAGAGCCCTGAAGGTAATGCGTCCTATACGGCCAAATCCATTGATGGCCACCTTTATTTTAGTCATGATTTTGCAGTAAGATTAAGGCTGCAAAGTTAGACAAATAGAGGAGAAAACCGCATTATCGCATCAGGAAGAAACTGCCTGTATATTCAGCTACTTCATCATTTTCGTCCTTGAAAAAGACTTTGTAAATGTACGATCCTGCCAAAGCCGGATTTCCTGAAACCTTTCCATCCCAGCTTGCTTCAATATTGTTTGAAAAGTAAACCAATGCACCCCAGCGATTGTAGATGTAAATGCTGAATTCCTTTACACCGTTGCCTGCAATGGTAAATTCATCATTCAGCCCATCGCCGTTTGGCGTGAAGGCATTAGGAATTCTAAGCATATACTTAGGACTGATGAAAATGGTTTTTTCAAAAATATCGGTGCATCCGAACTCATTTTCCACCAAAAGTACTGTCTGATAAAAGCCGCTGTCAGCATAAGTATGTGTAAACTGAGGATCGGTATAAATTGTTCCGTCGCCCATGTTCCACAAATAGGTCAGGCTATCGCCTGTGGAGGTACTCTGGAATCCGAGAACGGGGTTTTTCATGCTAGCTGTTTCCGGGTTAGCATTAAAACCTGCAACAGGAAGTGGCCATGCATTAACAAAACCTGAAGCAGATTTCTGATCAACACAGCCTCCCGGATTGGTAACTATAAGTTGTACATCATATGCACCGCTTTGCGTGAAAGATGGAGCAACTGAGTTGCCGGAGCGCGATCCTGCGATTCCAAAATCCCAGTCGTAAGTTGTGCCGGGCACTGAATTTTGTGAAGCATCGGTAAATGTAACTTCAAGCGGAATGCAGCCTGAAGCTATTCCGGCAGTAAAGTCGGCCTGAGGCATTGCATTAACATCAACACTGACCTGCACCTGTTCGCTTGCACAATTTAATTGTGTGACAGTAAGTGTAATATTCTTTGTGCCGGCATTAGCCCAGCTGACTGCAATCGGGCCTTGTCCGCTTCCTGAAGCCGATCCGCCATCAAAATCCCAGGTATAAGTGGCATAACTTTGGCCGTTTCCGGTGTAGGTAAGTGTGAGATCGTCTCCTTCGCAGACGGCTGGCTGAGAAGCCGCGAAATCTGCAAACATTCTTTCCTTTACAGTTACCCCAACAACTTGGGTATTGCTGCAGTTATTTATGTCGGTTCCGGTAACGGTATAGAGGGTTGTTCCTACAGGAGTGGCTGTTATGTCTCCAAGTAACGGATTGCTCATGGTTGGATCGACAGGCAGAGAAGTCCATATGTAGTTCAACGCACCTCCGGCACTGATGGTAACGCTTTCATCAGGACAAATGGCTGAAGCCGATGATATTGCAGTTACAACCGGCAATGGGTTAACGGTGACATTTACCACTGCGGTGGCTTCACATCCATCTGTAACAGTAAGGGTATATTGTGTTGATGCAACCGGATAAACTGATACCACTTGCCCGGTATAGGTGTTTGTTCCATCCGTCCATGTGTATGTACCGCTTCCTGTGGATGAAATTCCGGTGAGAATGGCTTCGTTGCCGGCACAAATTTCCTGATCTGTACCTGCATCAGCCGAAAGCTGGAATACATCAATAAAGGTGCAATCACTGACAGTATTTCCGCAATTATCGGTAACATCAACACAGAACTGACTTGAAATCAATGGAGTAAATGTTACAATCCGGCCATTTTGTACTTCGCCGGTGACCATATCTGTCCATACCCAGCTGCCATTCGGAGTGTCATTTGCAATAAGTTCAATTGATTGACCAACACAAATGCCATCATAAACACCGGCATCGGCAAAGGGCTGCCCCACTGTAACAAGTATTCCGGCATCATCGGTATTTCCGCAATCATCGCTTACAGAAACTGTATAAGTAGTATTGACAATGGGCGCAACGTTAATGGTTTGTGTGGTTTCGCCGGTACTCCAGAGCCAGCTTGTACCTCCGTCAACGGTAAGGTCAATGTTGTCGTTCAGGCAGATGTTAACTTCTGATCCAGCGCTGATTTCAGCAATTGGACCTCTGACTTCTACAAAAATGGATTCTTCAATAAGATTTCCACAAACATCCGTAACCTGAACTGTATATGTGGTAGAAACCAACGGAGTAACCTGAATAATGTCGGTTGTGTCGGCCGGATTTCCACTATCCCAGAAATATTCCCAGGGTTCTATCCCTCCATTTGCACCTGCACGAATAAAGGCAGTCTGCCCGCATTCTATTGACTGAGCTGCACTTTGGTTGAGGAAAAATTCAGGGTAGTCTTTGATCCAGATTCTGGCGGTGTCAAGCATAACTTCGCAAAGCGAAGTGTTAAAAATAATTTCTACAACTTTTGTAGATTCCGGAATGTCATCGGTTATCGGGATAATGTGAATTGTCGCTGTTGAGTCACCGGAAGGAATAACTATACTATCGGCAATCCATTCATAATCTACGCCGTTTTCAGCGGTTCCGGCAATTTCATAATGTAAGGTGAAATCAACAAATGCTCTTGTGCTGAGCCGGAATTCAAGAGATGCACTGTTGCAGTTTTCAACGGCAGTATCTACAGCCGCATGGGTAAATGATAATGCAGAGGCAACCCCGACACTTGAAAAACTATTGGCCTCGAGAAAAACACCGGAATCATATGCCCAGTCTTGGATGTCGGAAATGGATAATTTAATGTGATAAGTGCTGCAGGGTACAACAGGAGAACGGGCTGTAAAAACGTGGGTAAATCCATCGTATTTAATATAGGTGCCACCGGAATTGTTTACATAGTACTGGCTGTTGGAAAGATGATTTACACTGTTTATACAAACCAGTTCGCCGAAGGTGCTGGGAACCAGGGCGATATTTCTGGCATTGTTTGAGTACTGGTTAAACCCATCAATACCAGGGCCACTGATAAAAAAACCAAATGCATCGTTAAATGCTGCGCCAACATATTCCGGATATTCTTCAGATCCAAAAACATAACGAAATTCAACAAAAGTGGATTGCGGAACAAAGTCAAATTCAAGTATTGCAGCATCTCTGGATGGATTGGTTGTAATTCCATCTCCGCATTTTCTTGCAACTGTTCTCAGGTCATCATCTCCTGTTAAATTAAAAGATGTGCTCGCTTGTTGTGATCCACTTCCCTTTGCCTCTAAAGCTTTGCCTGAGGAAAGAATAAGTCCGGCGTCAATTCCGATATCGGATTCTCCGAAAAAATTACCAATAGCTTGCAGATTGCCGGTAAAAACAACATTGGATACCTCAACCCCTTGCCCAACTAGAATGTTTCGGACATATTCATCAGGAGTCATTATTCCTGATTGAATTGTAAATTCAGATGGAGGTAATTGTGCTTTTCCCTCCATTGAAAACAGAGCCAGAAACAGACTGAGAATCGCAAAACGCAATGTGACCAGCCCGGTATCAAACATAAATACCTTGCCACCCACATGAGTAGAATAATTGTTCATTATGCCGTGGTTAATTGTCGTTATAAGAGAATCCGGATGGAGAAAAATCAAACCTGACCGGAAATAATCGGGAAATCCCTGAATCACAAAGTTAATTATTTTTTAAAACGCTGAACTTAATTTGGAAAAGATTTTGAAAATTGTTATAATCTGTACCGGGAACCAAGCCTGAAAAATGGATAAGAGCAGCGTGAGAAGCAATCTCTATTTCGAAGGAAATATATATCTTTCTACGAATCAGCGCCATACCAGCGGATTTGTGTTATCACTGAACTAAGGATAATTTAATCAAACATTAATCGACTAAGTAATTTTCGGCACTGCTGATTCCCTTTAGCTATTTTAATCCTGATGAAACATTTTTTAAAAATCCTGTTCTCGTAAATTTATTAAAATGAAAAATAGTTAAAATTGGTTAAAGTCCATGCCGCTGACCGCCCCTGAAAGTTCTTTTTTCTATCTTTATGCCCTGAACCTGAAAATTTTAAACACCTGATATAATAATGGAAAAACTAAACCCCTATCTCGAAGCGAACAAACAGCGTTTCCTGGATGAGCTTTTTGGACTTATCCGTATTCCTTCAATCAGTTCAATTACTGATCACAAGCCCGATATGTTAAGGGCCGCGGAGTATTGGAAAGATACCATCCTCAAAGCCGGCGCTGATAAAGTTGAGATTATTCCTACTGCCGGAAACCCCGTGGTTTATGGCGAAAAAATAATTGATCCGGCAAAACCAACGGTTTTGGTTTATGGTCATTATGATGTAATGCCGGTTGATCCGCTCAACTTGTGGACTTCACCTCCGTTTGAGCCGGAAATCCGTGATGGTAAAATATTTGCCCGTGGTGCCGATGATGACAAAGGACAGGCTTTTATGCATGCCAAGGCTTTTGAAGCTATGGTGCAGACTGGTACTTTGCCATGTAACATTAAGTTTATGATTGAAGGTGAAGAGGAAATCGGATCGCCCAACCTCGAGAAATTCTGCACCGATCATAAGGATATGCTCCAGGCTGACATAATTCTGGTTTCAGATACCGGAATGATCGCCCCTGATATTCCATCTATTACAGTAGGTTTGCGCGGACTGGCATATCTCGAAGTTGAGGTAACCGGACCCAATCGCGATCTTCACTCAGGATTATTCGGTGGAGCGGTTGCAAACCCAATCAATGTGTTGTCGAAGATGATTGCTTCGCTCACCGATGATCAAAACCGTATTACTGTAGCTGGTTTCTACGACAAGGTACTTGAACTTTCTGCCGAAGAGCGTGCAGAAATGGCCAAAGCTCCATTTAATCTCGATGAATACAAGGCAGCCATTGATGTTGCAGAAGTATCGGGCGAAGCCGGATTCTCAACCATGGAACGCACCGGAATCAGGCCAACGCTTGATGTCTGCGGAATCTGGGGCGGATACACCGGCGAAGGCGCAAAAACTGTGCTTCCTTCAAAAGCTTATGCCAAGATATCAATGCGTCTGGTTCCTCACCAGGATCATCTGGAAATCTCAAATCTGTTCGAAGAGCACTTTATGAAACTGGCTCCTCCTTCGGTAAAAGTGAAAGTTACCAATCTTCACGGTGGACAGGGATATGTTTCGCCAACCGATACAAAAGCTTATCGCGCAGCAAGCAAGGCTTATGAAACCACTTTCGGCAAAAAACCGGTTCCGGTTCGCAGTGGCGGAAGTATCCCCATTATCTCAACCTTTGAGCGCGTTTTGGGCGTGAAATCCATTCTTATGGGATTCGGACTTGAGTCTGATGCCATTCACTCACCCAACGAAAATTATCCGCTTTTCAATTTCTACAAAGGAATTGAAACCATTCCGTATTTCTATAAGTTCTATTGCGAATAGCAAAGTCTTTTAAAAAAAACAATGTCCATGGCTTGGCTATGGACATTGTTTTTTTTGCACTATTACTACTGAGGATTTCAAAAACCTAAAATCCACAAGTCAGGGTTTGACTATGTGTGTGGATATGTGGAAGAACTATTTTATCATTTTTTTTGCAACTACTCTTCCATCGGTTATAACCTTTACAATGTAAATTCCTGAAGCATATCCAGCCATGGGAATTTCTAAAGAGGTTCCTGTTGACTGTCCAAGAAAGACTGTTTTTCCTGTTAAACTAATAATAGAAACAACGGATGGAGTATTCTTCAACCCATGAATTATAAGGGTATGATCCATTACAAATATTTTCAGATCATCAGCCGGTAGAGTCGCAGCGCTTGTTGGCAGAATTGTAAAACTGCCTTCCTCCGAAAAATCAGAACCAGCATAAGCCTGATCAATGGCCTGCACTCTGAAATAATAGTCTCCGGGAGCCAGGTTGCGGAAAACCATAAAATCATTCTGACCGGTGTTGCCGGGAGCTGCAGCATATCTTTGTCCGTTTGCAGGGTTTGCCATAGGGCTGATTTTGTCAATGCTGCCGGAAGTTGTGCCCATCATCACATTATAAGTAATTGCTTCTGAAGGCGACTGTGCATCGGTTGATCTTTGCCAGCTGATTACAGCGTATCCCCCGGAAACATAGGTGTAGAGATTCTGAGGTATGGTTGGAGGCGTATTTTGTTGAAAACCAGATGTATTCAGATCGTTACGATAAAGTTTTGTGGTATGTGATCCTGAAATTCCGGTGAGTACCAGATCGTAATCGCCGTCGTTATCATAATCACCCCAGGCTGAAGCTGCTCTTTCTACATATGCCAATCCGGCAGGAAATTCACTGAAGTCGCCAACGCCGTTGTTTGTATATAAGCGCGTTGAAGCGTTCCCGCATCCTGCATTTTGCCCTGAAAGCATTATATCAAGATCTCCGTCATTGTCGAAATCTATCCAATTGGCAGGACCAAGCGCAGTGCCCGTCAAACCGGCATTTGCAAAGCCGAAGGTATTATCACCATTGTTTCTGTAAACATATGAAACCGGAGTTAAGGAGGCATCTTTCCCGGTGATGAGTATATCAATATTGCCATCATTGTCAAAGTCACCCCATTGTGCATCGCCGCCAACAGCTCCTTCAACAGGAACTTCCAGCCTGTTGAAAATGCCATTATTATTCAGGTAGATGTATGTTTCTCCAACTGATCCGGCATCTCCAACCATTAATAAATCAAGATCACCGTCATTGTCGCAATCACCCCAGGCGAGCGATGGAGAATTCATGCCGATAAGACCTGCTTCTACTATAGAAAATGTGCCATCGCCATTATTAGCATAAAGCATGGTATTCCAGTTTCCTGAAATCACCAGATCCGGAAATCCGTCGTTGTTGTAATCACCCCAGGCCAGATCGCCACCTGCTCCGGCGGCATAAAAGGAAACCGGCATAGCCAGAAATTGCCCATTGCCTGCATTTTTGAACAACACAGTTTTATTCCCATCGAAATCAGCACCGGTAATTACGATATCAATTAATCCGTCAAGATCATAATCTGCAGCCGCTGCAGCACAGTTTTCCAGGCCTGAAATTCCACTTTCTGTTGCAACAAAACTTCCGTTTTCATTCAAATAAATTCTTGCAAATGGATTGTAATTTCCATCCTGTCCGGCAATAAACAGATCCAGGTTATTGTCGTTGTTAAAGTCTGCAAAAATTACCGATCCGCGGCCAATCCCTTGAAGTGAGGAAGATATATTTATAAAAGGCTGAGCATAGGTAATGCCGGTAATGACTATGGCATGCAGAATAAGAAGGTATAATTTTTTCATCCGGTAATTTTTTTCGGGGTGAAATTACAACAAAGATTTGGAATACATGCTGTTTTGTGCATATCTGATTTTTAACATTTTCAGGATGCTTCCTGAAATTAAAAAAGGCCGCCTTTCCAGGTAGCCTTTTTTAATATCTGTTATGAATTTATTGACGTTCCTTAAACGCCTTCAAGCCACTGTCGAGAAAATCCAGGAAGTTCTCAACATTTAGATCGTAAGCTTTAGGTGGAATCATTACATTGCCTTTGGTGTCAAGCAAAACGTAATAGGGCTGGGCGTTGACATTAAATTTACTGATCTGAAAATCGGCATATTTCTTTCCGATGGTTTTCTTAACTTTTCCGTCGTAAGTAGATGTAATCCATTCCGATTCAGGGAGCGTCTTTTTATCATCAACATAAAGAGCCACAATAATAAATTCTTCGCGAAGCTTTTTCAGCACTCTGGGGTCGGCCCATACGCGCGCTTCCATTTCGCGGCAGTTTACACAACCGTGACCGGTAAAGTCAATAAATACAGGTTTGTTAAGCTGTGCTGCACAAGCCAGCCCTTGTTCGTAATCGAAATAACCTTCAAGCCCGTGAGGCAGGTGAAGCAATTCACCATGTTTTGGTTTATCGCAGAGACTGGTTGGTTTTTCGCCGCTACCACCTCCCGAGCCAAACACCTGTACATTATCCCTCACAATTTTATTCAGGTCAAAATCGTGGGTTGCCTGTGGCGGAAGATATCCTGACAAGACCTGAAGCGGGGCCCCGAACATTCCGGGAATCATATAAATCACAAAAGCAAAAGTGACAATTGCCATGGAAAGTCTCGGCACACTGATGAACTTCAGATCGCTGTCGTGCGCAAATTTGAGCTTGCCCAAAAGGTAAAGTCCCATGAGGGTAAATATAATGATCCAGAAGGCAAGGTAAACCTCACGGTCGAGTATGCCCCAGTGATAAGTCTGGTCGGCTATGCTGAGGAATTTCAGCCCAAGCGCCAGCTCAATAAATCCAAGTACAACTTTAACTGAATTGAGCCATCCGCCTGATTTTGGCATACTGTTCAACCAGCGGGGGAAGAAGGCAAACAGGGTGAATGGCAGCGCAAATGCAAGCGAGAATCCAAGCATCCCGATGATGGGTTCCAGTATTTCTCCGCTGGCCGATGCCACCAGAATAGCGCCGACAATGGGTCCGGTGCACGAAAATGAAACAAGCACGAGCGTAAAAGCCATGAAAAATGCCCCGATAATTCCGCCTCTGTCAGCCTGAGAGTCTGATTTGTTGATCAGCCAGCTTGGAAGTGTAATTTCAAACATTCCAAGAAATGAAGCTGCAAAAAACATAAAAATCAGAAAAAAGAAAACATTCGGAATCCAGTGTGTACTCAGGAAATTTGCAAAATTGGCTCCGAGTGTAATGGCAACCACAGTTCCGATTAAAGTGTAGATGAGGATGATAGAAACACCGTAGGAAAGTGCCTGGACTTTTGCTTTTACTTTATCTTTTTCTTTCAGGAAGAATGTTACCGTCATAGGTATCATCGGGAATACACAAGGAGTGAGAATGGCAGCGAGACCGGCAATAAAAGCAAAGAAAAATAATGTCCAGAGAGAACTTTTGTCTTTTTTTTGCGCTGCATCAGTTGCATCGATTGTTCCTTGCAGGCTGGCAACAGAGTCGGTGGTTGCAGCAATTTGTTGTATGGTTGAATCCTGTGGTTCAATTTCTATGGCACTTGTTTCTGAGGGTGCGGGCTCAGTTGTTTTTACAACATTGGGGTTGCCTTTTACCTTGAATGTAAAATCCACTTCATCGGGAGGCAGGCATCGGCTGTCGTCGCAGCACATAAACTCAAGAAATCCTTTAATCTGGAAATCTTTATCAGTTAAGACTTCGATATTCTGAGTAAATACTGCTTTGTCGGCAAAGTATTTAACTACCATGTCAAAGTTTTTGTCGAACTCTTCCTTGGGTTTTGGTTCTTTTACTTTTCCGATAAGCTTGTAATCAGCACTTTTTTCAAAAGTAAATGAAGTTGGGACCGGTCCATCGGGTGGGATGTCCTGCGAGTACAAATGCCAGGTTGGGTCGATGGTTGCGGTTAAAACCAATTGTACTTCTGCCGGTGAAATCTGTTTCGTGCTGAAACTCCATTTTACAGGTTTCAGAATCTGCCCGTATGAAAGGGTGAATGACTGAAGACCAATCAGCAAAACTGCCAGAAGGAGTTTAGGATAGTGTTTCATTTATTGGGTATTTATGTTGATTAAAGCAATTATTTACAATTTAATCCAGCTGTTCAATCTGAAGAATGGTTTCAGTTTCGGATGTGATTCTGAATGGATTGCCGATGCGGTGACCCACCAACCAGGCTATTTTATTCCCTGAAATCAGTAGCCAGGCATTCTCCTTTTCAACGATTGAGAATTTGTTGTCAATAAAGAAATCGCTGAGTTTCTTGCTGTTGGTCATGCCAAAGGGAACGAAAGTGTCACCTTCATTCCATTTACGCAAACGCAATGGCCATGAAATTTTATCGGCATCCAGCATGGCTATTGATCCGCTTTTGTTAATTCTGGTGCCGGGAAGATTGCTTAAGGTTGAAAACCTGAGCTGAACAGGTTTTTTCATTTCTGTAATGCCTTCTTCAATCAAAATTTCGCCGATCGGATGCGTGCCTGCCGGGCCGAGCTCAGTAATAAATAAAAAATCGCGGTCTTTTATCAGGCGATGTGTCGGCGAAAAGAATTGCTTTCCTGAGATTTCTTCCAGGCTATAAGCCACTTCGTCAGAAACACTTCTGTTGAAGCCATAAGGTTGCAGAATCTCGTAAAGATAAGCATCGCAAGGTTTCAGTAATGACAATTCCTCAATATTAAGTGAAATTACACCATCCTCTATTGTCTCAACTTTTTTGCGGATACTTTCAATATAATGATTGAGCAGCATTTCTGTTTCGCGCATCCGGCTGACAGTGAAGGTAATGGTCTTTCTGAATTCGGGATTGATTTCCGCCAGCAGCGGCATCAGATCATTTCTGAGTTTGTTTCTTACATATTTTGAAGAGCGGTTTGAGCTGTCTTCACGATAGCTTATGGCTTCGTCTCCCGCAAATTCTTCAATGTCTCTCCTGAAGGCAAACATCATGGGATGCACTACCTGCCTGCGGTTGGGCATGATGCCGTGAAGCCCGCTTATGCCGGTGCCCCGGAGAATATTGATGAAAAATGTTTCTATCTGATCGTCAAGATGGTGCGCTGTGGCTACAGATTTGTATCCTTCCGTGGCAATAAGTTCGTCGAACCATTCGTAACGAAGGGTCCGGGCAGCCATTTGTACCGAAATCTTGTTAAACCCTGCATACTCGCGGGTTTTAAAGTGATTAACGTGGAACTTAACTCCGTAGGATTCGGCAATTGAGGCTACGAATTTCTCGTCAAGATTCGATTCTGAACCCCTTAGCCCGAAATTACAATGGGCAATTGCAAAGTTGAAACCTGCACGGTGGAAAAGTTCGGCCATAACCATTGAATCAACTCCTCCACTCACAGCGATGAGAACCGGATCGTTTTCATCAAACAGATGAAACTCCGAAATGTATTGTTTGAATTGCGCTAGCATGCCGCAAAAATATAAAAAGTAAGCGATTTTATGCGGGCAAACAATGGGATAGATTGTGGAATTAACATATTTTAATAAGTAGATGCCGGAGTTTGCCGGGCAGCTTATTCAGTTGTCGACAATAAATTCCGCAGGTTGTCTTTGTTTACCGCATTAACCGGATTTTTGGCTGCAGGAGTATATAAGAAAGCGAAGGTAGAAACATAGGCTTCGCTGATTTTTCCCCTTACCATCTTTAAGGTTGAGTTTACCATATGGTTTTTCTCGGTAAATGCTTCAGGTAAAATGACAAAACATGACGGAAGCCACCTTTCAGGGAAAATTCCTGAATGCTTACCCTTGCCAAAGTATGATTCTATTTCGTGGGCGATTATTTTTATACCAGCCTCCAGACCATCTTCAGTTGTGGGCTCAAAACCCTGTTTTTTAATCTGGTTTTTTAGCTCAGCAATATTCGGAACGATTAATCCTACCGTGTAAGGATCCTGGTTGTTGTGAAGCATGCATTGGTCAATCAGTGCAGAATTGTCAATCAGTGCTTCTTCTATTCCTTCCGGACTGTATTTTTCGCCATCGCTTCCAATCAACAGGCTTTTAAATCGTCCTTTAACCACCAGATAATCATCATTGTCCATGTATCCTAGGTCGCCGGTATAAAGCCAGCCGTCTTTGATTGTTTCTGCGGTTGACTCAGGATTTTTCCAGTATCCCAACATTACATTTCCACCTTTGATCACAATTTCACCGGATTGACCTTTGGGTAATTCATTCCCGTCAGTGTCGCATATTTTTAGTTCAAGTGGCTTTACCAGCTTGCCCGATGTTCCGATCTTCAGGTTTTTGATTGAATTTGATGAAATTACCGGCGATGCTTCAGTAAGACCATATCCCTGACAAACCGGAATCCCGATGGCAAGAAAAAAGCGCTGAAGTTCAGCATCAAGCAATGCTCCTCCGCCTATAAAAAACTTTAATTCTCCACCAAATCCTTCGCGTATTTTGCTGAATAGTATTTTATCGAAAAGCAAAACCAATGGTTTTAATAAAGCCCTGAAACCCTGTCCCTGATTTATGCCAATGCCATTAAATGCGTATGCGATTTTGATTCCTGCGTTGAAAAGGGTAACTGCGATTTTCCCTTTCTTAGCTATGCCGGATTCAATGTTTTTGCGAAAATTTTTCGATAAAGCCGGCACACTCATCATTAGGTTCGGCTTGATTTCTTTAATATTTATCGGGATATTTTTAATGGTTTCATTGGCAGTTTTGCCTGCCTGTAGTGAAGCAACTGAAGCTCCCTTTGCCATAAAACAATAGAGGCAGGCCGTATGGGCAAAGCAATGATCCCAGGGTAAAATGGCCAGTGTACGGTAGCTGTCAGGAATCTCCATAAGGGTAAGCGATTGCTCAACATTTGCTATATAATTGCCGTGAGAAATCATAACCCCTTTCGGGTCGGAAGTTGTGCCTGAGGTATATGTGATGTTGGCAATGGTTTCAGGTTTTAATTTATTTATTGCTTGCTGAAGAGCGTCAGGATCTGACTTCAGATATCCGGCACCGTCTTCACAAATATCTTCAAAGTAATAGTCGCCGAATTGTTTGGCCGATGTTTTATCAAGTAGTATGATATGTTCCAGTTCAGTCAGTTCACTTTGAATCTCCTTGATTTTGTATAGTTGGTTTTCAGAAACGATGGCAACTTTGGCTCCGCTGTGCTTTATACGGAATAAAATTTCAGGAGGAGATAGTTTTACTGACAGAGGTACACTGCAACAACCGGTGCAAAGCAATCCAAGCTCCGATATAATCCAATTGTCGCGGCCTTCTGACAGCAGCGCAATACGATCGCCGTATTTAACCCCGAGTTTTAACAGGCCTGCTCCGAATTCATGAACTCTTACGCGGGTTTGCGTATAAGTGAGCTGATGCCAATCGTTGCCCCTTTTTTCGTGGAGATAGGGGTTGTGAGGAAATTTCTCTGCTGCTACATCAAGTAAGTCGATCAGGTTACGCATAAAAATTTGTCGTTAGTTTTGAGCAAAGTTAAAATCATAAATGAATTATTCAACATTTCATTCTACTTCGGAGGATGAAATTTATGCTTATTGGTGCGATTTGTTAAACTCATATAATATTTGTATTGTTAAATAACTGTCAGGCAATGATTTGTTGATTTTTATATGCCTGATTTTACCGATTTGTGGTTTTCTGTCTGTGGCTCTTTCATGGGAATATTTTTTGGTCGTGATTTGCCAGAGATCATAATTGCGGTTGTAGTTTGCATAAATTTGCCATAAATAATAGATTGGATCAATATTTGTTTAACACTGAAATGATTACCTTTACAACTGTTTATATCCGTAAAGGTTATTTCACAAATAGTAACTTCACCTTAAATTTTAAAGTCATGTTTGCCAGGTATTTAAAACATTTTACGCTGATGACATTCCTTCTTGGAGTAATGGTTTCCTGTGTCCCTGAAGGTGATCTTGATCCGGATTCAGATGATGACCGTGATAAATTTGTTGGCTCCTGGCGGTTTGATGAGACTAAGGTAAGCCGTAGTGTTGATGCAATTAACTATACAGTTACCATTTCCTACGACCCGGGCAATACTTCACAGGTTTTGCTGAGGAACTTTGCAAACGTAGGAGGGTCGTATTCTGCATACGGTATTGTTACCAGCAATAGAATTACGATTCCTTCACAGGAGATTACATCCGGATTTCGGGTAAGTGGTTCAGGTACAATGTCGAACCTGAGTACCATGAGTTGGGAATATACCATCATAGCTGGCAGCGACATGGAATCATTCACTGCAGTGGCAACCAAATAAAAGTTGTCAGCTAGGAAAATGCAAAAATGCCGGTAACTGATTTTCTGTCACCGGCATTTTTAATTTGATTTCTGTACCACAAAAATTCCGGTCTCTTGAATCGTAAATTGTAATTATTTCTTCACAACAGCGAGAGTATCAGTGGGTATTTCCGGAGTGTTGCTCAGGCTGTCTTTCGCTTTTGTAATTGCGAGCATAACCTCATCCATCATTTTTTCGAAATCTGCAAGATCCTTCTGATATATTTCCAGATTCCTTTTGAATTGAACGGGAGTAATATTATAAAAGACATAAAGCGAATCGAAGGATTGATGAGCGATTTTGTTGAGGCTATCCTTGTTTACTTTTGATTGAAGAAATCGAAGAGAGGCTTCTGTCATCTCAACATCCGTCATAATCTTAACCATCTGATCTCGTGGTATAACTTCCGTGCCATCAGCATGTTTCGCTGATCTGTTGCACCCAATGCCAGTGGTCAGCAGGATTATCAGTCCGGTTATTGCTGCAATCCTCCTCATTATTTCCGCTTATTTCTTTGGTTTTGAATCAGTAAATTCTTTATTTATCAGTTTGATAACACTATTTGTGATATCAAGTGAGTCGTTGGCTACCAGAATATTACCACCTCTGCTATAGGACAGTATGTAGTCATAATTCACCGTTTTGTTATATCTTGACAGGAAATTATTCAGACTATCAATCAAAACCAGGTTTAGGTCGTATTCCTGACGGGCAATTTCGGCCGAATATTTTTCCCTGAGTTCATAGAGTTTCTGTTGTTCACCCATCAGTTCAGTGTAAATCTCCTGTGCTGAAGCCTCAGAAATGGTCTGTTTATTTACCTGCTCCTGAAAATAGGCTGCATCTTTTTCAAAAGAAGCCTGCTTTCTTTTCAATTCACTTTCAAGTGCCGAGGTTTTGGTTTCGAGTGAGGTTCGCATCGATTTTACCAGATCGTAATGCGCCAGAATGCTGTCGCTGTTGACATATGCTATTGATATGCTTCCCGTAGAGAGTTTCTGTTGTATCGCCATATTTTCATTTACACCTTTATTGCTTGGTTTGAGAACAATAAAATAGAGAATGACTAATCCAATGAGCAAAACTACATTGATGATTGTGAGTACCGTATTGTTGTTGGTTTTAGGCTTAGCGGTAGTTTCACTGATTTGGTTGATGTTTTCTTCCTGCATATTACGGTTAGTTTGAAATTAATAACAGAGCACAAAATTAAGTGAAAAAAGCGAGGCAAAAGCCATAACAGCCTCAGTCTCGCTTAAAATGTTGACAAACTTAATACTAATTGCCCAGATCTGACATGAATTTTATTCTCATCAGGCGAATCTCTTCTTCATTGAATTCATCTTCTCCCAGCTCTCTGAGCGCATCTTCAATGGAATCGCTCTCAGCTTCACGAAAATAGTCATAGATTTCTTCCTGATGGTAAGGGTCAACATATTCATTTACGTAGTAGCTGAGATCAAGTTTGGTGCCCGAGGATACAATCCTTTCCACTTCGGTAAGCAATTCGCTGATTGTCATGCTTTTGGCAAAGGCCAGATCTTCAAGAGATATTTTCCTGTCAATATTCTGGATGATATAGACCTTAAGCCCTGATTTATTGACAACCGATTTTACTACCATATCCATGGGTCTGATTATCTCATTTTCCTCAACATACGTTTTTATCAGTTCAATAAATGGCTTGCCGTATTTTTGGGCTTTTCCTGCGCCAACACCGGTGATTTGCTTCAGTTCATCGAAAGTAATCGGATACTGAATGGCCATGTCTTCGAGGGAAGGATCCTGAAAAATAACAAAAGGAGGCAGATTTTCTTTTCTCGAAATCTCTTTTCTCAGGTCTTTAAGCATGACAAAGAGATTCTTATCGGCTGTGCTGGTTTTAGCTCCGCCGGCAAAGAAATCGTCATCTTCCGTGTTTTCATAGTCGTGGTCACGGGTGAGCATAATGGAATAAGGCTTTTTCAGGAATTTAGAACCTTCGGGTGTGATTTTCAGCAGTCCGTAATTCTCAATATCCTTAACCAGTAAACGCTCAATAAGCATTTGCCTGATCACAGCATTCCAGTATTTTTCATCCTGTTCCGATCCTTTTCCGAATACTTCAAGCTGATTGTGCTTGAATGATTTGTTGTTGGCCGATACTTTTCCGGTAATTACACTGATGATATGTTTGGCTTTGAAAAGTTGTTTAACCGCGAGTACAGTTTCCAGAACAAGTTCAACGGCTTCTTTGCCTTCAAACTTGGATCGTGGGTGCAGGCAATTATCGCAGCTTCCGCAATTGTCCTGATTGTAAACTTCTCCAAAGTAATGTAGCAATTGCTTTCTGCGGCAAACTGATGATTCGGCATAGGCAACTGTTTCAAGCAACAACTGGCCGGCAATTTCCTGTTCAGCAACCGATTTATTTTTATTGAATTTTTCGAGTTTCTGAATATCATCATAACTGTAAAATGCAATACAATTTCCTTCGCCATCATCGCGACCTGAGCGTCCGGTTTCCTGATAGTATCCTTCAAGGCTCTTGGGCATATCGTGATGAATCACATATCTTACATCAGGCTTGTCGATGCCCATTCCGAATGCAATAGTTGCAACAATTACATCAATTTCTTCCATCAGGAATTTATCCTGATTGGTAACCCGGGTTGCAGAGTCGAGGCCTGCATGGTATGGCAGTGCTTTGATTCCGTTTACCTGAAGGCTTTCGGCTATCTCTTCAACTTTTTTGCGGCTGAGACAATAGATAATTCCCGATTTTCCGGCCTGAGATTTTACATATTTGATAATGTCTTTGATGGGCTCATCGCCTTTAGGTCTTACTTCATAATACAGGTTTGGCCTGTTGAATGAAGAGATAAAAAGCGATGCATCAACCATATTCAGGTTCTTTTGAATATCCTGCTGTACTTTTGGAGTGGCAGTGGCAGTTAAGGCAATAATTGGCACTTTTTTACCAATGGCTTCAATAATCGGCCTTAAGCGTCTGTATTCAGGCCTGAAATCGTGTCCCCATTCCGAGATGCAGTGAGCTTCATCAATGGCAAAAAACGAGATGTCAATTTCCTGAAAAAACTGAACATTTTCTTCTTTGGTAAGAGATTCAGGCGCAACGTACAAAAGCTTGGTTTTGCCGGTTGTCAGATCTTTTCTTACATCAGTTATTTCAGCTTTGGTGAGCGATGAATTTAAAAAATGTGCAATGCCTTGTTCAGCTCCGAAATTACGGATGGCATCCACCTGATTTTTCATCAATGCAATCAGAGGAGATATAATAATGGCAGTTCCCGGGCTCGTAATGGCCGGCAATTGATAACACATTGATTTACCACCTCCGGTAGGCATGATTACAAAAGTATCTTTGCCATCGAGGAGATTCTTGATAATAGGCTCCTGGTTCCCTTTAAAGGAATCAAATCCAAAAATTTTCTTTAATAATTCATTAAGCGAATAATCATCCACTTTCTTCATGTTGGCTATATTTTCGTTTACCGGTTTTTTTTCCGGTGATACTTCTTTAAAACAAATTTAATTCTTCTTTCAGGAAAATAAAAGAATTGTCCTGAATAAAATCACAAAATGTCTGAAATTCCAGACTTTTTCTGGCAAAACTTAACATTTTTGAACTTAACTGACTTCAGGTTTGAAGCAGAAAAACCATGTCATACCATATTTTCACCTCTGCCACCCTCGCTAATTGACCATAACTTATGTTACTAAGAAATGCATTTGTTCACTGTTGATAGGCTTTGTTGATTTTTTTACTTCATCCCAAAGCAAAGTTTGAGCCCAAATCAAAAGGAGTGCAAATTTCTAAAAAAAACAATTCAAAACGCAACTTTCTAAAAATCTGTTTTTTTGCATCTTTTTTTGTTCTCTTTTTATTCCAAAACCAGGTGAATTTTTATGGCCTGCCAATTTTTCGATTCACCTTCAATTCTGTCATTTTTCAGCTTTTTAGTGTTTGACGCAATTAAGAGAAAAACTTTAGAATTGTTATTTTTCAATGAATCAGCAATTGGTTTGGCAATTTTTCTGATGTTAGTCTGATCAGCTATCTTCCCTTTGGTTTTTTTTGACTTTGTTTCGTGTAAAGTTAATCAAAAACAGCCGGAGTTGGTAAATTATTTTCAATTTTAACCTGCCATTAACACATATTAACAATTTTGTTTGAGAATGTGAATGTCAATTATTAATGCTGAACCGTTAATTCAACTTAGTTGTGGAATGAAGACAGCGCTTGTGGCCGGTTTACAGTCCGAATAAATTAGTTGTATCTTTGCTGATACTTATATTCTCAACCGCAATGCAAATGAATACTCCTGAGCAAATTATGCAGATTGCACTTCGCACCATTAACGAAGAAGCAACTGCCATAGGTCAGCTGGTCAATTATCTGACAAATGATTTCTATGCGTGTGTTAATGTAATTCTTAATTCAAAAGGGCGCGTAATTGTTACCGGAATCGGGAAAAGTGCAAACATTGCGGCTAAACTGGTGAGCACATTTAACAGCACTGGTACTCCAGCGTCTTTTATGCATGCTGCCGATGCCATTCATGGCGATTTGGGCATGATAAGAAATGAGGATATCATCATCTGCCTCTCAAAAAGTGGTGATACCCCCGAAATTAAAGTGCTTGTTCCCCTGCTGAAACTGATGGGCAACAAACTTATCGGGCTGGTTGGTAATACCGACTCGTATCTTGCGCGGAATGCTGATTATATATTGAATGCAACTGTCAACAGGGAAGCCTGTCCCAACAATCTTGCACCTACCGCCAGCACTACTGCACAGCTGGTTATGGGCGATGCACTGGCTGTAGCATTGCTTGAATGCCGTGGATTTACCCGCGAAGATTTTGCCCGGTATCATCCAGGTGGAGCGCTGGGTAAAAGACTTTATCTACGGGTATCGGATATTTACACCAATAACGAAAAACCCGAAGTGCAGGCCGATGACGATATGCGTTCAGTATTGCTCGAAATTTCATCAAAAAGATTGGGTGCCACCGCCGTTTTAAAGGAGGGGAAACTTGTAGGAATCATTACCGATGGCGATATCAGGCGTATGTTGCACCGCGAAACTCCTGTTGAGAATCTCACTGCCATTGACATCATGACCCGGGATCCACTCACAATAAATGCCGACATTCTTATTGCCGATGCATTGGATATTATGCGAAAAAATAACATTACGCAGATTCTGGTACTCGACAATGGCGAATATGCCGGAGTTGTGCATCTTCATGATATCCTCAAAGAAGGTATTATCTGAAATGCTGTTTTCTGAACACTGAACTTTACTGATAAATATGGGATCAAAACTTGATGAATTCAACGAATACCGGCAATTGATGAATGACCGGATTCTCTCGGCCGACAATAATAAAGTAATCAAAAGGATTTTTAATGTCGATACCAATGCCTATCTCGAAGGAGAACTTCCGGTAAAAACAAAGGAAATGCTTGGTTTGATTGCTTCGATGGTTTTACGATGTGATGATTGTATAAAATATCATCTGATCAAATGTCATGAAACCGGAATGAGTGAATCAGAATTGATGGAAGTTATGGGAATTGCTAACCTTGTGGGTGGAACCATTGTTATTCCGCACACTCGGCGGGCAATTGAGTTCTGGGACGACCTCAACTCCTGAACTTCGCAGTTTTTGATTGTTAGCCTGATTCACAATGACGCGGAATATTAGCATCACAGCACTAAAGAGATCACCATTAATCAGGGGGGTATTATTGCTTTGTGTAATGCTTTTTTATTCTTCAGCAACAGCCCAGATAACCAAGATAAGGGGCAAAGTAACCGACAGCTCAACCGGTGAGCCGGTGCCTTTTGTAAATGTTTACTTCAAAGGCACAACCATTGGTACCACAACCGATCTTAATGGCTTCTTTTCTCTGGAAACCCGCCAGGCTTCTGATTCGGTTGCGGCTTCTTCGGTTGGCTTTATTTCGGTTGTAAAACCATTGGAGCGTAATAAATATCAGGAGATAAATTTCGATCTGGTTCCTGACCAGATAAGTCTTTCAGAGGTCGTTATCAGAGCCGGCGAAAATCCGGCTGAAATTCTGCTTCGAAAAGTTATTGCCAGCAAACCATTGCACAACAGCGACAAACTCGATTATATACAATATGAAGCATACACTAAAATAGCATTTGATGCAAATAATTTAAGCGAGAAATTCAAAAACCGAAAAATCCTCAAGCCGTTTGAGTTTATCTTCGATTATGTTGATACTTCGTCAATTTCCGGGAAAGCATATTTGCCAGTTTTCCTCTCTGAAACCGTATCTGATGTTTACTTTCGCTCAAGCCCGAAAACCAGGCGCGAAGTTATAAAGGCTTCAAGGGTTTCCGGAATTGACAATTCAAGCATTTCGCAACTCATGGGCGACATGATACAACAAGTTAATATTTATGATAATTATATAACCCTGTTTCAGAAAAACTTTATCAGTCCAATATCGGGTGCGGGATTGCTTTCTTACCGCTATTATCTGGTTGACAGTGCTTCAATTAACGGTCAATGGTGTTATAAACTGGCATTTAAGCCCCGCAGAAAACAGGAATTTACTTTTGTAGGCAACATGTGGATTCACGACACTACTTTTGCTGTAAAACAGTTTGATATGCAGATTGTCGGGGATGCAAATATTAACTTTATCAACGATCTGGTTCTTCAGCAGGAATTTACATTGATCGACGGTAAAAACTGGATGCTTACGCGTGACAAACTGGTGAGCGATTTTAATGTTACTACCCGCGATTCGGCGAAAAATATCGGCTTCTTCGGGACCAAGATTTCCAGTTATAAGAATTTCGTTATCAACCAGGCAAAAGAAAAGGAGTTTTACAATACCCCTGTAGTTACTACAATCGATGATGAGGCAGGAAGTAAGGACGAGTTGTATTGGGTGGAATCGAGGCACGAAAGTCTGACCGACAGGGAATCGAAAATTTATCAGATGATTGATACCCTGAAAACTTTGCCGGTGTTTAATACCTGGGTTGATGTAATACAAATGATTGTTTCGGGTTATTATGTGAAAGGCAAGATGGAATGGGGCCCATATATGTCAACCTATAGTTATAATCAACTCGAAGGACATCGGTTCAGATTGAGTGGACGTACGAGCAATGCTTTTAGCAAAAAGCTGATGCTTGAAGGCTTTGCTGCTTATGGACTCAATGATCAGCAGATCAAATACGGGAGTGGTTTTATGTATATGCTTGGCAAAAATCCCAGGCGTGTACTCAAAGGAAATCTTAATTATGATATTGAGCAGCTCGGTCAGAGTCAGAATGCTTTTCGTGAGGATTTTTTACTTGCTTCGTTGTTCCGGAGAAATCCGGCAGATAAAATGTCACTGGTTGAGAAGTATCAGGGCTCATACGAGCATGAATGGTTTAACGGTTTTTCCAATACAGTTTTCTTTACACGTCAGGGAATCTGGAGTACAGGCAGGGTTCCTTTCAGTCTTAATTGTGCCAATGGGGATTGTTTAAAGCAGGCTCATGTGCTTCGTACCACCGAGATAAATCTGAGTACCCGTGTATCATTTCAGGAGCGATTTGTTATGGGTGAGTTTGAGCGTGTAAGCCTTGGGGGAAAATATCCGGTACTTGAACTCAACTACGCATATGGAATGCCCGGAGTTTTCAAAAGCGAATTCGAGTATCATAAACTTAATATTTCGGTGCGGCATTGGTTCAATGTTCTGTCATGGGGCTGGTCGAAGTACAATATTGAAGCAGGAAAAATCTGGGGCGAGGTGCCTTATCCATTCCTTAAAATTCATCCGGGAAACGAGACTTATGTTTTTGATGAATCGGCCTTTAACCTGATGAATTACTATGAATTTGTGAGTGATCAATATATTACATTCTATTATACACATCATTTTGTGGGTACTTTTCTCAATAAAGTACCTTTGTTGAGGAAATTGAAATGGAGAGAAGTTGCTCAGGTAAAAGGAGTGATTGGCAATGTCAGCAGGAAAAATCTGGCTTATTCTTTGCTACCCAAAGGAACTTACTCCATTGGAAAACCTTACATTGAAGCTGGTCTCGGTATTGAAAATATTTTTAGAATTTTCAGGGTTGATGCTGTCTGGAGGTTGAGTCATTATGATCACCCTGATATTAAAAAGTTTGGGGTAATGGTTTCGATGCAGTTTGACTTTTAAAAACACTAATTTTGCTGGCATGGGTGAATCAATGATTTTAAGAACCGAAAACCTTGTAAAAAAATACAGGAACCGCACTGTTGTTAACAATGTGAGTGTTGAAGTTAAGCAAGGTGAGATAGTTGGATTGCTGGGGCCTAACGGGGCGGGCAAAACCACTTCATTCTACATGATTGTAGGGTTGATCAAGCCCTTGTCAGGCAAGGTGTTTCTCGAAGACAGGGAAATTACCGACCTGCCCATGTATAAGCGGGCTCAGCTGGGAATTGGTTACCTTGCTCAGGAAGCGTCTGTTTTCAGAAGTCTTAGTGTTGAGGATAACATTAAAGCTGTTCTTGAATTTACCAACCTTAGCAAATCCGATCAAAAGGAAAGACTTGAATCTTTGCTTTCGGAATTTGGATTGAGTCATGTTCGCAAAAGTATGGGAATTCAACTTTCGGGCGGAGAGCGCAGAAGGACTGAAATTGCAAGAGCGCTGGCTGTTGATCCAAAGTTTATTTTACTGGATGAGCCCTTCGCCGGCGTTGACCCTATTGCTGTTGAAGATATCCAGAATATCGTTTCCCGGCTTCGCGATAAAAATATCGGAATACTCATTACAGACCATAATGTTCATGAAACGCTCACCATCACGGATCGTGCTTACCTTCTGTTTGAAGGTTCGGTACTGAAATCCGGTTCAGCCGAAGAGCTTGCTGCCGATGAACAAGTAAGGAATGTGTACCTGGGAAAGAATTTCGAACTGAGAAAATAGAATATTATCTGCTTTAAGCTCTGAAAGGGCGAGATTTAGCTACCTTTATTTCCGGTCAAAAGGTCAACAAGGGTTTTAAGTTCTGCAGCTTTTATTGGTTTGCCTGATTGCTCGAGAAATTCGGCAGCATTCATTATGGTTCTGAAGTTGAAACTTGCATCAGTGTAAGTTTTTTTCAATTCTTCCATTGATTCAATGGCTGCTGTTAATCCCTCCTCAAGTGAAATGTTGATTATCATCTTTGTATAATCGTGAGGTGGCTGATTGTTGATCACAAATTCGATTTGCCTCACCAATTCATGATTAACGCGTGTGCTGGTATTATTCAGCACTATGATGGTGTTTCGTGAAGTCGGATAACGGTGGAAATTTGTACGAAAGCCTTCCCAGACACCATTGTGATAAATCACCGGTTGTGCATTGGCCGACCTTAGCCTGAATCCATAGCCATAGGCTACTTCTTTTCCGGTTTTGGTTTTGGCCGGAAGGAATGCTTCCTCAATAAGATCAAAGGGTATTGGTGAACCACTGTAAAGTGCCTGATCCCAGATAAATAGATCCCCGGCAGTAGAACAAACACCTTTATCGCCAACCGGGCCATTGTTTTTGGTTTCACTTATGCGGGAGTACCCTCTTTTAAGTGCAAGAAATCCATCAGTCTGCCGGCGTGTAATATTCGTATCGGCAGAACTATAAACATAAGTGTTTTTCATGCCCAAAGGGCTGAAAATCCTGCGTTGCAGAAATTCATTCAGGCTCATGCCTGAAATTCTTTCTACCACCGAGGCCAGCATAACATAACCTGTATTGGAGTAATCAAATCTTGATCCGGGCTGAAAGAAAACAGGCAATTTGTATTTTGCCATAAGATCTATAACGTCATCATTGTCAGGGTGATGTTCCTTGCTCCAGTATTTATCAACCAGATACATGTAATTGGGGAGTCCTGCGGTATGATGCAACAGATGCCTGATGGTAATGTTTTTGTATGGTAATTCGGGGATGTATTTTGTCAGATCGTCGTCGAGCTCCAGTCGGTTATCTGATTTAAGAAGCAAAATGGCTGCGGCTGTAAATTGTTTGCTTACTGAAGCCAACTGAAAAATGCTTGATGTTGTAAGCGGAGATTTTTTTATAGGGTCAGAATACTTTACCGATTTCTCAAAAATATTAAAACCATCAATTGCAACCAGAATGTTGCCACTGAAGCCTTTTTGCATGGCGTAAAGCTCTGCAACTGAATCGAGGTTACGTAATAATTTGTACTCAACTATTTTGGTCAGTTCAAGAGACTCAAATCCGGTAAGAATCTCACTTTCGTTGTGATTCGCACTCGAAATCTGAGATGAATTGCCTGTGTTGAAAAAGGCAAACAGTAAAACTAATGATACTTTTAGTAGTTTCTTCATCAATCAATTGAACAGCTTTGTCGTTTAAGCAAGGGTAGATCGCAAAATTAATTAATTTTCTTTACTAACACTAAAAATAATAAATAATTGTTTAACGCTTGATGGTTAGAGATATAGCTATGTATATAATGATCACAAGCGGAAGCCCTGCCCATCCGAAAAGTAAAATATTTAACAAACTGATTATTAGAAAAATATATCGTGGCCTGTTGGCGGTAAATCCAAAGCCTTTATTGAATTTAAGGGCAAAAAGCGGAATTTCGGAAATTAACAGCCAGCAACTGATGGGTATAATTAAAAGTTGAAACCAGATATTTGAAGATACCTGATAGATAAACCCGGAATTAGTGGCTAGTGCAGCAGTACCGATAAGTGATACCGATATGATAAAAATTGCATTAGCCGGAGTAGGAAGCCCGAGAAAGGAATCTGTTTGTCTTTTGTCAAGATTAAATTTTGCAAGCCGAAATCCCGAGAAGGCACCAATCAATAAAGCAGCATAGGCTAATGAGTTAAGCATACCTTCGAAAATTCCGGGATCGGGATTATTTTTAATGGCTGTAAAAAGAAAAATGGCTGGTGCTACTCCAAATGAAACCACATCGGCAAGCGAATCAAGTTCCTTGCCCATTTCTGACTTGACATTTAACAGCCGGGCGGCAAATCCATCCAAAAAATCGCAAACCGCTGCAACAGCAATCAAAATCGCTGCAAGAACAGGTTCTCCCGTCATTAAATGAATAATGGCTGCGGAACCTAACATCAGATTAAGAAGTGTGAGTGTATTTGGAATTTGTGATTTGATAGCAGAAAGTTTCACAGGTCTATATTTTTGACAAATTTAACACTTTCCTATCCAGGGTTCTTAAAATACCGGTTTTTTATCGTGAATTACCGGTTTTTGCCTGTCAAACGGGGCAGGAGGAGCATTTTACCTGACCATTTAAAGAACAGTTTTTTTTTGTTTAACAATTTTGTATTTTTACTGTTATATGTCAACGGGCAGGTATCTTGCTATCTGCATGTTAAAATTAATTATTCTGACCAACAAAAAAAAACTGTTCTATGGAGAATCTGAACCGGATTGAATCCCTTGGGTTTGTAGTTAAAAAAGAAAAAATTGCAACCCTTGAATCTGACTACAAATTTAGTGAATTGATATTGGAGGATTTAGATCCGTTTCCAGGGTTTTACGATCATTTTCACATTCCAATGAATGAAGAAGAGCAGAAGCCCCGCTCGATTTTTGCGGTAATCAAAAACAGAGGACTTGACGATATGGATGATTTTATCCGTACTACAGTCAGAATTAAAAAGGATACGGGATTGAATTTTGATGCAGTAATGGGATGGCTTGAGTTGCAGAATGCAACAACCGGATGTATCCGCATTAACATGGATGATTATGGTGCATTGCCGCAAATCATTGAACATTACAGCAAAAACGGCATTGAATTTCTTGCCAGCCGAACTGTGAAACCTTACATTAGCCTGATTTCTATCCGTAAGTATATGATTCTTGATAAAATTGCCGACGGAATCTATAAAGACACCGATATGGCAGATACTTATTATCTGGTTGTGGATAAGTATTTACCCTGGGATCAGTTTGAAAGAACCAGTATTTCAATCAGAAATAACTGGGAACATAAGGTTTATGACGCAGCCCAGGCAGGAGTTTATTGTAAAAAAGGCGTGTTTGAACTGGTACGCATCTTCGATAGAAAAGCCAGTATCGATCGCCTCAGATATCTGAAAGACAAATACAATATTGAGGTCTCACGCCTTTAATTGTTTGACAAAAATCATGATCACAGAACCCGAATTTCAAAGAATGCCTGTTGCTGAGCAAGTTACTACAGTGCTCGGTCGTGGCGACGAATTGCTCGACCGGATTCATGTTTACTTTGTTGTCAGGCTATATAAGCTGGAAAACCTGTTTGTGGAAATCTGGTATCATCAGACGACCAATCGCATTGATAAGGTTAGTCTTGTCAAGCTTGATGATGTGATCCATTTATACGAAAGTCAGATCAATATTTCTGACCTGTTCAGGTAGGTTTATCTTTTAAGCGATAAATTAGCTTGCATTTATTTGATTGAGCATCGTCAATTTGCTACTTTTGTAGAAGATATTCTCAGAAATTATGTGGCATAAAATTCCTCCTTTCTTTCGTAATAAATACGTTTTGGTTATTGCCGCATTTCTGGTGTGGCTCACTTTCTTTGACCGCAATAATTTTATTTCTCAGGTTCGGCTTGCAAAAACACTGACTGAAAAAAGGGTTCAGAAGGATTTTTATTTGAACGAAATCAAGCGCGACAGCATCTCAATGCATGAGTTGATGTCGGATACCGTTTCTCTCGAAAAATTCGGTCGGGAAAAGTACATTATGAAGAAGGACGATGAAGATGTTTTTCTGATTGTCAGGGAGAAAAAGAAAAAATAAGGTTACTTCAGTTTCAGCCAACGCATTACGTTTATTGAAAGATCTAAGAATATGATGTTTGCTGATCCGTTTCTTTCAATGTGATAGTGTGCTTCGTTAAAAGCATCATTGAGTAAACCTGCATTTGCAGGATTGATAAATGGTGAAAAATCGCGGATAAATTTCAATTCATCTCCTTCCGAACGTATTTGTTCCGGGTTGTCAAAGCGATTGAGCAAACAAAAACGGGTAGCTTTCAGGCAGTAATTGAAGAAACGCTTCTGATTTTCTCTGCCCAATTTTGTGAAATCATTCGTTAGCTTGAGAATTTCTGCAAAATCCCTTTTAAAACAAAGCCTCATCCAGGTTCTGAATGTCTCAAAATCAGCCTGATCAAATTCCCCTGATTCAATTATTCTGACGGCCGTGGTCAGATTTCCATCAGCAATGTATTTTATTTTCCGGGCTTCCTCGGCAGTACACGAGGTGTGGGAAATAACGGCTGCAGTGATTTCATCATCGCTCAGCCGGTTAAATTTTACCAGTTGAGTTCTTGAAAGAATGGTGGGCAGAATAAGTTCTGACTTTTCTGCAATCAGAATAAAAAGTGTTTTTTCGGGGGGCTCTTCAAGAATCTTAAGTATTTTCGGCGCTGCCGAATGAAATAACTTCTCTACCATCCATATAATCACCACTTTATACTCCGATTCGTAGGATTTGTAACTCAGTGTCCTGATGATTTCGTTGCAATCCTCAGCGTTGATGATGCCCTGTTTGTTTTCTAGTCCGATGTGCTGATGCCAGTCGAGTTGGTTAAAAACAGCCTTTTTCTTTATAACAAGTTCTCTCCAGTAAGCGATAAAAAGTTTGCTGAGCGGCTTGTCATCAATTTCTTTTGTCTTTGCTACCGGATAGACAAAGTGCAGGTCAGGATGGGCGAGTTTCTCATATTTTGTGCACGATGGGCATACACCGCATGAATCGTCAGAAGTACGATGGGTGCAATTGATGTATTGTGCATAAGCAAGCGCAAGTGCCAGCTTGCCCGAGCCCTCCGGGCCAAGAAAAAGCTGTGCATGACTTACCCTGTTTTCCTTAACCGAACGTATAAGCCGCTCTTTAATCTCTACTCTGCCAATAATATCGCTGAACTTCATCTGAGGGTATTGGATTGAACTGCGAAATTAAGGGTTTTTATACAATTGTTCTTCATTGAATGATGAGTTTAGACCAGGTGATTTTACCGTCATGGTTTAACCTCAGGATGTAAAATCCGGCTTTTAACTGCGGAAGTGATACTTTAATGCTGTGGTTGTCTGAGTGGAGAATCTGCCTGAATACCTCCATCCCTTTGGAATCAAGCAGACTGATTTCTGCCAGCCCAACGATTGATTCTGATTCAATTGTCAGTTTATCATTGGCCGGATTCGGATATATTTTCAACCGGTGAGTATTAGCTTCGCGGATTCCAAGGCACTCATTTACGGTTATCATATTTTCAATGAAAAAAGTATTGTTTTCAATTCCATCGCCTGCTGTTAAAATAACATCATAAGTGCCGGGAGTTTTGTATTGTATTTCAGGAAGTGGGCCGTTCCATGTGTCGGGCGTACCTCCCGGGAATGACCAGTTCCAGGTAACCGGAAGTTTGCTGTAATTGGATGCGAATGAAATGCTGTTACCCTGGCATATCTGATGGGCAGATGACCGGAATGTTACACACAATGGAGTGGTCGGAAAGTCAAGAAAATCAAGATAACGTTTGATCAGTTCCGTTCGACCGGGACTGTTGTACATGAAAAAACCTCCGAATTCAACACTGGAAGCAATGGTTTTGTAGGTTCCTGAATCAAGCGCTGCCACAAAGTTAAGGCCTGAGTTTTTGTCGCTCAGCCATGTAACAGCAGGCTCCAGTGCGATAAGATTTTCACCTCTGATCGCGTCTCCCCGGTAATCGATCTTAAAACCTTCCAAAGGAGTACCTTCAATACCAATAAGGGTGTCAGCCGGTTTTGCCCAGGCTTGTGTAAGACCTGTCACTCCTAATTTACCCCGTAATTCAGTAACCGGATCCTGCTTAAAGAAAGCGCCACCTTCGAGATATAATTTGCCGCCATTTTTCAGGAATGAAACCAGCAAACTGTCTTCGTACGGGGTAAGCCGGTGATTTTGCATGAAAAAACCCAGCGAAAGAAATGCAACCTTATAATCATTCACCTGCGTGTCAATTGATTCCAGCATTTCGCTCGAAACATTGATCTGCTTGAGAGCGTGAGCAATGTGGACAGCCGAATTTTGATTTTTATCTTTGTCAATAACCACTATTTGGGGCATCCCAAGATCCAGAACATAGCTTTCGGTTTTTGTGCCGGCATTTTCACTGCTTACATTGAGCGTGATGGGAATGAGCGTGCCGGGAGGGGTGTTGTCATTCACTTTCATCTGGAATGCAATCCTTTTCAGTGCAAATGCATCCAATTTGCCCGGCAAAAGTCCTGACGAGCTGGTAAGGGCTGCAAAAGGATTATCTATAGTCAGTTCAGCACTTAGCATACCGGCATCTGCATTCCCGGGGTTGAATATGCTGAAAACCACCGCTACTTCTTCGCCCGGATCAGCGATGTTGTTGTCGTTGTCCTGCACTACGGGTGGCATTAGAACCAGAAGTGGAATTGAAGTGGAAAATGTTGCAAATGTATTGACCTCTTTACCATCGGTGACGAATCTTCCATGCAATCTTAATGGCTGTTGCGACGAAATGCTGTCAGCAATTAGCATACTGAATTGATTTTTTATTTCCACTGTCTGACCGGCCGGGATGTTCAATCCGTTAAGTCCCTGGCCCGAAATGCTTAGGTTTGAAGATCCGGTCAAAACCTCAAAAGTCGAATTCTCTAAGTCTTGCTGACTTGCATTCCGGATTTTAACGGTTAGCGGAATGTTTGATCCCGGACTTAGTAAAGCTGATGAATCGGCAAGTTCAATGCTGATCAGCGGGCCTGTGGTCAGGGTGATGATTTTTTCGGATTTCAGACGGTTGCTGTCGGTAATCCGCAACATAAACTTCCCGGAAGTGAAATTGGCCGGAATATCAGTATTTATAAGTCCCGGGCCATTCAATACAGCAATATCTGGAGGCGATGAGGGAATGAATTTTCTGATTTCCCCTTTAATTGGTAAAATTCCGTTTCGTGAAGCAGGAATATAATTGCGTGATATGCCGTTGCTGATTCCGGTAATGGGCATCATCGACGGGAGAAATACATCTCCGAACTGAACTGAAATGGCTCCATCGGGGGTAAGCGTAATTGAAAATTCTGCTCTGCCTCCATTGAGAGGTTTTGATATTTTCCATGACAATATGGCCTTGTCGTTACTTGTGGTGGCCTTCAGGTAATTATTTGAATTGGTCAGCATAAGATCCTTATGCATGCATCCAGCGATAGCTTTTAATTGTCTGAGGTAAGGCTCGTCAAAAAGCAGGTAATAGTATGGCATATCGGCACGAAGAAACATGATGTAGCCATTCACATGCATGAATACGGTGTCATACTCCTGGCCGAAAAAGGGGAATGTGAATGGCAAAGCAACTGTGGAGTACCCTTTTGAATTGTTTGTGGGAGTTAGTGTCTCACCTTCAGGTTCGGGATAATCCATCAAGCTGTCAGTTGCATAATAAATCTGCTCAATTGCCCATTCATAGGGAGCTTCACCTCCTGATGCAACGGCAGTCAAAATATTAGTGTTTCCGGGAGTTACCAATTGAACCTCGTCAATCGTTAAAGCAGGCGGTTCTGAATTGCTAATGATTGTGGTTGTAACAATCGTCCGGCCATGGTTTATGATTGCTGCCGGAGTTTCGTTGCTTTCATAAATCACATCTTCTATTCCGGTGTGCGTGATTGCCTGAAAATCCAGAACAAAGCCATCGCCTTTACTATCAATGTCTTTTTCGTCAATGATAAGGAAAATACGCGCCGTCTCACCTGCTTCAACATATGATAAGAGAGGGGAGATGTCAAGTCCAAATTCAAGGGTTTTCCCATCGGGATTCTTATTCCCTGCCATATAGTAATCCAATCCCTGATAATTGAATATAGAAAAATCCATGGTATGATCAGGAACATAACGACTTGTGTCGGTGCTTATGCCGGCTGAGATTTTCAAGCGCCCTCTTTTGTTGTGCTTTACAGATGCTTTAACGGTCAATTGAGGCTTGTATGCTGTGTCAGGAAAAAGTACATGAACAGAGTTGTTCCATATGCCGCCCTGCCCGTATTTTATTGCCAGAGACGAATATAGCATATAGCAGAATCCTTCATCTCCAAACCAATTACCATAGGAGTTTATAAACTTCAATCCACCAATTTCCCAGTCTTTCATATCAACCACACCATCGTTGTTTATGTCGAGGTGATTGGTAAACATTCCATCACCATTTCGGTCAAATCGTATGGAGTCATTGTACCCTACAATTGTCATGGCGTGACTTGCGTTTGGCATCCATGTTGTAATTACTGCTTTTCCTGCCTCCGGCGAATTCGGAGGAAGGTGTGCATAGTTCGGCACCCCTGCATAAAAGTTAGCCACTCCTCCCACTTCGGAACCCTCCAGATGGTTGTGTAACCAGTGTTTCAGTATTTCCAGGCCCTCGGGGGTTCCTGCATGTATTGAGTTTGCTCCTGATATCCGGTTATGCATGGCTGAAAAATACTTTTCATAGCCACTCATCCAGTAATAAGAATCATCCATGGTGATAGGCCCGTAAACCTCTTCGGTGGGATTTCCGGCATCATAAAGAATATCGAATGTGTGGAAATAGCTGACCCCTTCGCCATAATACGGCAATGTCCCGTTCATGAAATTCCAGGTGAAATGATCAGGGTAGGTGTTGGAAATGGTATCGGAAGGTAATTGCCTGAGTCTGTTGATTTCGTAGCAAAAATTATAAGCCACCGATGCAGATTGCCCGCAGGAAGCACCTGTTTGTTGGAATACCGGTCTGAGGTAAGGTTGCGTTGAATTATCAACTACTGAAGGAAGTGTGATGGATCGGTTTATCTTACTGCTCCCGAGTTGCGGAAAATCGGGAAAGTCTATGCCTTTCTGAAGGGTACGTGATGTTCCTTTGGTTGCAGAATATTTAGCTGGATTTTGGCCGCTTATCTGAGAAAAACTGCCCACTACCAATAAGGCAGTGAGCAGAATACTTGTGTATGAGAATATCATTATAGTAGGTGTAAAAGCCTGTTAGACAGGCATATGAATCAGAAACCTCCGGACTCTTCTTTAACCTTTGGTGCACCGATTTTGGAGCAAAGAAATTCCCGGTTCATACGTGCAATATTTGAAATCGAAATTTCTTTAGGACACTCAGCTTCGCAGGCTCCGGTATTGGTGCAATTGCCAAAACCGAGGCGGTCCATTTCTGCGACCATATTGTGTACGCGCTCAGCGGCCTCAATTTTTCCCTGGGGAAGTAAGGCAAACTGCGATACTTTGGCCGAAACAAACAGCATGGCCGAAGCATTTTTGCATGCTGCCACACATGCGCCACATCCAATGCAAGAAGCAGCATCCATCGAAAGATCTGCATCTGTTTTTGGAATAGGAATCGCATTTGCATCAGGAATACCGCCTGTATTTATAGAAATATATCCACCAGCCTGAATGATTTTGTCAAAGGATGTTCTGTCAACAATCAGATCTTTCAGAACCGGGAATGGACGTGCCCGCCATGGTTCTATTACGATGGTTTCACCATCTTTAAACCTGCGCATATGCAACTGGCAGGTGGTGATTGCTTTGTCGGGTCCATGCGGCCGGCCGTTGATATACATACTGCAGGCGCCACAGATTCCTTCGCGGCAATCATGATCGAATGCTACCGGATCTTCTCCTTTAAGTACTATTGACTCATTGAGAATATCCATCATCTCAAGAAACGAACTGTTGGGCGAGATGTCATTCACTTTATAGGTGACAAATTTACCTTTACTGGTGGCGTTTTTCTGACGCCATATTTTGAGTGTTAAATTCATGTTCAGTGGTATTTATTTGTAATTCCTCTGTTTAACTTCCACAAACTCGTAATCGAGCGGCTCTTTGTTCATTATGGGTTCCTTATTTTCGCCGGTGAATTCCCATGCCGAAACAAACATCAGATTCTGGTCATCGCGCAGTGCTTCGCCTTCAGGAGTCTGATATTCTTCACGGAAGTGACCGCCGCATGATTCCTTACGATCAAGTGCATCGCGTGCCATAAGTTCTCCGAGTTCAAGAAAATCGGCAACACGGCCTGCTTTTTCAAGTTCGGGATTGATCTCATTAAGCTCTCCGGGGATTTTTACATCTTTCCAGAATTCTTCGCGTAATTTGGCTATTTCAGTGATGGCCTTCTTTAAGCCTTCGGCATTTCGACCCATGCCAACATATTCCCACATAAAGTGACCCAGGCGTTTATGGAAGCTGTCAACAGTCTGATTGCCTTTTACATCCATCAGTTTTTGAAGTCTGGCTTTAGCTTCTGCCTCTGTGCGTAAAAATTCAGGCAGGTCGGGTGAAAAATTCGGCACCCTGATCTGGTCAGAAAGATAATTCTGAATGGTATATGGCAGCACGAAGTAGCCGTCAGCCAATCCCTGCATCAATGCAGATGCTCCCAGGCGGTTGGCGCCGTGATCGCTGAAATTGGCTTCTCCAATGGCAAACAATCCGGGAACGGTAGTCATCAGTTCATAATCAACCCACAGTCCACCCATTGTGTAATGCACTGCCGGGTATATCATCATCGGGGTTTTGTAAGGATTTTCATCCACAATTTTTTCGTACATCTGGAAGAGATTGCCATAACGGGCTTCAATCACGTTTTTGCCAAGTCGGCTGATAGAATCGCTGAAGTCAAGGTAAACAGCAAGTCCGGTTTCCCCGACACCGTATCCGGCATCGCAACGTTCTTTGGCAGCACGTGAAGCCACATCGCGTGGCACCAGATTTCCAAACGCCGGATATCTGCGTTCGAGGTAGTAATCTCTGTCTTCTTCAGCCAGTTGTGTTGGCTGAAGTTTTCCATGTCTTATTTTTTCTGCATCTTCTTTGTTTTTTGGCACCCAGATACGACCATCATTTCGGAGACTTTCGCTCATCAGCGTCAGTTTCGACTGGAAATCTCCGTGCACCGGAATGCAGGTCGGGTGAATCTGAGTGAAGCTCGGGTTGCCGAAAAATGCGCCACGTTTGTAAGCTTTCCATACGGCAGTCGCATTTGATCCCATGGCATTTGTTGAAAGGAAGAATACGTTTCCATAACCACCCGTGGCAAGAACCACTGCATGAGCAGCATGCCGCTCAATGGCCCCTGAAATCATGTCACGAACAATAATTCCGCGGGCACGACCTTCAACCAGCACCACATCAAGCATTTCATGACGGGTAAAAAGTTCTACATTGCCTTTTTTAACCTGACGGCTCAATGCACTGTAAGCACCCAGAAGCAATTGCTGTCCGGTTTGTCCACGGGCATAAAAGGTTCGTGAAACCTGTGCGCCTCCGAATGAACGGTTGTCGAGCAATCCGCCATATTCGCGGGCAAAAGGAACGCCCTGTGCCACACATTGATCAATGATGGCGTTACTTACTTCTGCAAGCCGGTAAACATTGGCTTCGCGTGAACGGTAATCGCCACCTTTAATGGTATCATAAAACAGACGATAAACGCTGTCACCATCGTTCTGATAATTTTTTGCTGCATTTATGCCTCCCTGGGCTGCAATGCTATGTGCCCGTCGAGGACTGTCCTGGTAGCAATAATTCTTTACTTTAAAGCCCAGTTCAGCCAGACTGGCTGCGGCTGATGCGCCGGCAAGTCCGGTTCCAACTACAATCACTTCAAGCCTGCGTTTATTGGCAGGGTTCACCAGATTGGTGTGTGCTTTATAGTTGTTCCATTTCTCGGCTAGTTGCCCCTTGGGTATTTTTGAGTTTAATTCGGTCATTTCGGAAATACTTTTTTTGATCAGTAAATAGTTAACTAATGTAAATCAGAACCGGAATAAGAATGAACCCACCGGCTATCAATATTGCCAGAGCTCTGCTTAAACCGAAAGCCACCGGAGTGTATTTGCTGTGATTCAGCCCAAGTGATTGTAAAGCTGAGTGAAAAGCATGATCGAGGTGAAACCCAAGGAACAGCAGCCAGACCACATACATAAGTACATAAGGCAATTCCTTGAATTTTTCAATCACCAGAATTCCCATGTCCTCGTAACTTTCTCCATTGATCATGATGTGTGGAATTTCACCGAACTTTGCTTTGAAGAAGAAATTGATCAAATGTATGATCAGGAAAGCAAAAATAATTGCCCCCGTGTGAATCATATATTTAGAGAAAAACGAGGTGTGTGAGTAGCCTTCAACTTTGTAACGCTGCGGTCGGGCCAGCCAGTTTTGAATTTGTAATACAATTCCAAGTAAAATGTGAAGGATAAAGCCTCCGAAAAGCACCCATTGCATGGATTGAATCAAAGGATTGGTGACCATAAAATGGGCGGCAATGTTGAACGATTCCCTGCCATCGTCCTTCAGAATTAAAAGATTGATACCCAGGTGCACAACAAGGAAACTGATCAGGAACAAGCCTGCCAGCGCCATAATGACCTTTTTGGTGATTGAGGAGTACTTTAATGCCATGTGGATTATGATTATGGTTAACAGAAAATTAAGATGCTTTTTTAATTCGGCAACAATTATGTTATTACATTTGTTCCCTTGTCATATATTGGAACCTTTCAATATATGCGCAAACAAATTTAGCCATAAACAAGCTAAATGCAAGCCTTAGCAATAAATTATTTTCAGTCTAAATAGCAAACGAATGCGTTACTTAACAATTAATCCCGTTCTCTTCGGCAAAAACCGTGAGCGACTTGAAAAAAAACTTAAACCCAATGCGTTGGCAGTCATACATTCAAATGACGAAATGCCGCGTAATGGAGACCAATGCTTTCCATTCCGGCAGCATAGCGATATGTTTTACCTAACCGGTCTTGATCAGGAAAAATGCATCCTCACTCTTTTTCCCAATCATCCGGTTGAAGCCATGCGCGAAATTGTATTTACCGTCAAAACCAACGATCAGATGGTTACCTGGTATGGTCATAAATATACACTCGAACAGGTTACTGAAATTTCAGGTGTCACTACCGTCAAATGGCTCGATGATTTCGAAAGCACTTTCCGTGACCTGATGGCCAGAGCTGATTTTGTTTATCTTAACCAGAATGAAAACCCCCGGTTTACGACCGATGTGCCTTCCCGCGATCTGCGGTTTATGCAGAAACTCCGTATGGATTACCCTTTGCATGCATTCGAAAGACTTGCACCACTGCTCACCGATCTTCGCATAATTAAGGATGGAGAAGAAATAAAATTAATTAACCGTGCCTGCGAAATTACAGGAGATGCCTTCGGTCGTATCCTTAATTTTGTAAAACCCGGTGTTATGGAATACGAGGTTGAAGCAGAAATTGTTCATGAGTTTATTCGCAACGGAGCTTCCGGACACGCATATCCTCCCATTGTTGCATCGGGGGTGAACAATTGCATTCTTCATTACAATCAAAACGATAAGGAATGTAAAAACGGCGATTTGCTTCTGCTTGATTTTGGTGCCGAATACGCAAATTATGCCGGGGATTGTTCACGTACCATTCCGGTTAATGGTAAATTCACCGCAAGGCAGCGTCAGGTTTATGAAGCTGTTTTGCGGGTACTTCGAAAAGCTTCAAAAATGCTGGTTCCTGGAACAACAATTGATAAGTATCATGCCCAGGTGTGCAAAATTATAGAAGCTGAACTGATCGGACTTGGACTGTTTACCCGCGAAGATGTGGACAATCAGGATCCCGCTAACCCATTATTTTTCAAGTATTACATGCATGGTACTTCGCATTTTATGGGTCTTGATGTGCATGATGTAGGAAGCAAACAATACCCGTTGCGAAAAGGAATGGTGCTTAGTTGCGAACCAGCCATATACATCCCCGAAGAAGGTTTTGGCATTCGCCTCGAGAACGATATTCTTGTTGATGAGGATCCAATAGATCTGATGGCAAACATTCCTATTGAACCGGATGAAATTGAGGCTTTGATGGCGAAGTAACAATTATTTCCCGTTAAAGGGAAGCAGGTGATTGCATTGTTTTGCTGCGGTTAGCCTGAAAATGCTATTTTTGTAAGTCAATCTTCGAAAGCAAAAATTTAAATCAAATTAATATGTTCAAACCAGAAACCTATTCAGGACGTCGCAATGTGCTTCGTACTGAAGTAAAATCAGGCATAGCCATCTTTCCCGGAAATGTGGAAGCCTCATTTAATTACCCTGCAAATACCTATCATTACAGGCAGGACAGTACTTTCAGCTACTTTTTCGGACTGAATCAGCCCGATCTGGCCGGAATCATAGATTTCGACAATGGCACAGATATCCTGTTCGGAAATGATGTGGATATGGACGACATTATCTGGATGGGACCTCAGCCCTCAATGATTGACAGGGGAGCTCTTGTTGGTATCAAAAATACCTCACCGCTTGCGGCATTTGAATCTTATGTAAAAGAAGCGATTGCCAATGGCCGTAAGGTGCATTTTCTTCCTCCTTATCGCGGTGAAACCAAAATTATGCTTTCTGAATTATTGGGCATAGCTCCCGCCGGATTGAAAGCTGCTGCTTCTGAAGAACTGATTCGTGGTGTGGTCAAACTTCGCAGCATTAAATCGGCCGAAGAAATTGTTGAAATTGAAAAAATGGTTGATGTCGCCTACCTGATGCATACCACGGCCATGAAAATGGCACATCCGGGCATTGTTGAGCAGGAGATAGCCGGCACCATCGAAGGTGTTGCATTGGCCAATGCAGGTCCGGTTTCTTTTCCGGTTATCCTGAGTATGGATGGGCAAACGCTGCACAATCATTATCATGGAAATACACTGGTTGAAGGCCGTATGCTGGTGGTCGATTCCGGATGCGAATCAGAAAAAACACTTTATTCAAGTGATATTACCCGCACGGTTCCGGTTGGAGGCAAATTCAGCCCGCGACAGAAAGAAATCTATGAAATCGTGCTGAACGCCAACATGAAAGCCATTGAAGCCATCAAGCCAGGAATTCCTTATCGTGAAGTTCATATGATTGCTGCCAAAGCAGTAGCCGAAGGACTTAAAAATGCCGGTCTGATGAAAGGTGATACCGATGCCGCAGTTGCTGCCGGCGCACATGCGCTCTTTTTCCCGCACGGACTTGGTCATATGATGGGCATGGATGTGCATGATATGGAAAATCTGGGCGAAAATTTTGTTGGTTATGATGACGAAACTGTGCGTTCAAAACAGTTCGGTACTGCTTTTCTACGTCTGGGACGCCGTTTGCAACCCGGATTTGTACTCACCGTTGAGCCGGGAATCTATTTTATTCCCGCGCTGATCGATCAGTGGAAAGCCGAAGGCAAATTCACTGAATTCATCAATTATGATAAAGTCGAATCCTACAAAGATTTTGGTGGAATCCGCATCGAAGACGATGTGCTTGTAACCGAAACCGGTAACCGCGTTCTTGGAAAACCAATTCCGAAATCAGTTGCTGATATTGAAGCAATAATGGCAAAGTAACAGGCAGGTTTTTTAAGTTTTGATAACTTTTATTATTTCCGCTGGTCAGCAAAACAGCTGATCAGCGGTTTTTTAAATTAAAAAAGAGATGAACGATTTTTTTCACTTCCGCGAAACACCAATGCATTACCGCAGGTCGGGCAACGGGCCATGGCTGATATTTCTTCACGGCTTTATGGAATCCCTTGAAATATGGAATGACTTAACTTCTGAACTGGAAAAAGAGTTCAGTATATTAAGTATTGATCTCCCCGGACACGGACGCAGCGGCCTGATGGGGGAGGTGCATTCAATGTCAGATATGGCTGATGCGGTAATTGCAGTTGCCGATGATATTGGAATTGAACAGTTTGTGATCTGCGGCCATAGTATGGGTGGTTATATAGCGCTTGATTTGGCTTCGCGATACAGCAACAGGCTTAAAGGTCTGGTATTGTTCCATTCCCACGCAGCACCGGATGATGAAGCAGCCAAAGAAAATCGTCGTAGGGCGATAAATGTGGTCATGCAGGATCATTCCAGCTTTATTCACCAATTTATCCCTGATTTGTTTGCAGAGGAAAACCGTGAAAGGCTGGCTGAAAAGATACAGATCATGCGCAACCGGGCAGCTTCTACTTCAGCAAAGTCGATTGTTGCTTCTCTTGAAGGGATGCGATTACGCACAGGCAGCCTCGATTTTCTGATAGAGACTGAAATTCCGCTCTACTTTGTGATCGGACGCAGCGATAGCCGGATGCCATACAATAAAGTAATGGCTCAGGCAATGATGGCACGCAATGTTCAGGTGATGCTGCTCGATAAGGTAGGACATATGGGATTTCTTGAAGCTCCGGAGAAGATTTTTCCGGCATTGCGTGATTTTTTCAGGAGAACCTACCTTTTGTAAAATCCCATTTTTTCAATCATTTCCCGTACTTTTTCAGGAATGAAGTACCTGATGCCTTTTTCGTTTTTTATGGCATCACGGATAAAACTTGCAGAGATTTCAATACGCGGCGAGTTGAGCAGTTTTATCGATGGGTGGCTCAGCAGAGGGTGGTTTTCGTCGCCATGCCTTGGATAAATGATAAAGCGATATTGCTCAAGCAATTGTTCATAATTCTTCCATTTGTGAAAGGATGGAAGTACATCGGTGCCGGCAATCAAAACAAACTGACGGTTTGGGTGTAATTCTGAAAGGCGGGTAAGCGTATCAATGGTATATGAAGGGCGCGGCATTCTGAACTCTATGTCCAGCACCCTGAAACGTTCATCATCTTTGATGGCAGCTTCTACCATGTCAAGTCGATACTGATCGGAAAGCAGGGTTGACTTGTCTTTTAAAGGGTTGAGGGGCGATACAATAAACCATACTTCTTCCAGCTCGCCAAATTCGACCATATATTCGGCAATACAAAGATGCCCATTGTGAATGGGATTAAACGATCCGAAGAAAAGCCCTGTAGGTTTAGTTGATTTTTGTATTGCCTGTTTGTTCATAATTTTTGAGCATCTTAATCAATCGGGACATGTAAAGATAAGGGCCTTGAAGAATGATGGTATTTCCATCAACCCTTGCACTGAATTTTCTCATCCCCAGAATAAAATAGTTTCCCGGTTCAGGCCTGAACAACAGGAACCCTTTTCGATGTACTGGCTGCCGATAGCCCAATTGAGCCATAATGTAAGCAAGGATTCTGTCCACATCGCGTATATCTTCGAAAACTGCCCGCATTTTCCGGCGGGCATAAAGTGCAGCAAAAAATAATGAAGCGGGGATCAGTGCAAAATAGGTGGCAGGAGCAGAAAACCATGCGTTAATCAATGTAATGGCCTGATCGTCAGTTTGCTGAGATTGCAGGCCTGCTGCTAATAATATGAATAAGCATAAAGCTGTTAGTGCAATCAGCGTTGTACTCAGAAATGAGGTCCCCGATCCTCTAATGTGCTCAATGTTTTTAATGCGGTATCTGAAGTCTGATTTTTGATGAATTACAGGTCTTTCGGCCTTGAATTCATTGGGATAGATTGAAAGGGTTTTATAAACGTTGTGGCTGCCTTCGATGTTTTCAATTGAAATATCGCGGTATTCAATCACTTTGGGTTCAATCATCCGGCTGATGGCCGAATAAAAACAACCTGACATACATATAGCTCCTGGTTCTGCCATAGATTGTAATCTGGCTGTAACATTTACCTGTTCTCCGGCAAGTGCGTTGAACCGGTATTCTGCTTCTCCTTTATGAAGCCCAATGCTTACCAGTAATCTTTTGGGCTTTTTCCGGTTAAGGTTAAATTCTTTGATCCTTGCCTGAAAATCAGTTGCACATAAAAAGGCATCGTTTACTGAAGGAAAGGTCGCCAATATGGAATCATCCAGCCTTTTTATAAGGTTGCCATTGTATTCGCTGATGAGTTGCTGCGATATTTCATTGTGTTTCGAAAGTATTTCCAATGCCTCCTGCTCATCAAGCTCGAGCAATCGCGAATACCCGCGAATGTCGGAGAACATAAGAACTACTTCATTTTTCTGCATCACAGTTTGTGTTTAGCAATCTGTAAACTCTTTTACCTTGTCAAAAAGCTGTTGTTTGGCTGTTTCAAGGTTGTTATTGACCAGAATAAAATCAAACTGAGGAGCAAAGTCTAGTTCCCACCTGGCTTTTTCCATCCTGTGGGCGATGGTTGCCGCACTGTCTGTGCAGCGATTGGTCAAACGAAGTTCAAGTACCTCAATTGAAGGTGGGCTGATAAACACTGATAATGCCTGATTACCGTATTTTTTTTTAATGTTTAATCCGCCTACGACATCAACGTCAAATATAACGTTTTTTTTTGCCAAAAGCAACTTTTCTACCTCCGTTTTCAGAGTTCCGTAATAACTTCCCTCATAAACCTCTTCCCACTCCAGAAGATCATTGTTTTTTATCTTTTCGCGGAATTGCTCCGGGGTAAGAAAAAAATAGTCTTTTCCGTCAGTTTCTCCGGTTCTTTTAGGACGGCTGGTTGCAGAAACAGAGAATCCGAGATTAAGCCCGCTGTCTAAAAGATGTTTTACCAGAGTGGTTTTTCCGGCTCCCGAAGGTGCTGAGACAATGATTAATTTGCCTTTGCTGTTGTGATTCATTCTCAAAGAATATTGGCAAGTTGTTCTTTTATCTTTTCCAGTTCATCTTTCATGCGGACAACAATCTTTTGAATATTTGCTTCACTGGCTTTGGAACCGAGGGTATTTATTTCACGGCCGATTTCCTGCGAAACAAATGATAGTTTGCGCCCATTTGCACCTTCTTCATTCAAGGTGTCCAGAAAATAATCGCAATGTTTGCGTAAGCGGACTTTCTCTTCGGTTATATCAAGCTTTTCGAGATAGTAGATGATTTCCTGCTCAAATCGGTTGGTGTCAAACGTATTGTTCTCGTTAAAGCTGCTGAAACTGTTTTTTAATTTTTCGCGCATTTGAATATTGCGTTGCTCCTCAAAGGGATTAACCTCATCCAGACAACGAAGTATGGTGTTGATTCTCTCCGAAAAGTCATTTTCAAGTAGCAATCCCTCGTGTTTTCTGAATTCGTCGAAAACTACAAGTGCTTCATTTACAGTTGAAATTATTGCTGCCTGATCTTCATCGGTAATCTCTTCGCGTGAACTTTTGCTAATTTCAGGCATCTTCATTACAATGGAAAGCAAATCGGCTGATGGAGCATCTAATTCCTTTGCAAGCTCCTGCAACTCCCGGTAATAAGCGATAGCAAGTGCTTTATTTATGGCTGCAGGGAGTTCTCCTCCGGTGATATCAATTGATGCATTTATTTCTATTTTTCCTCTTTCTGCAACAAGGTTAACCATTTTTCTTATTTCAGGCTCCATGTCGCGGAGCATTGACGGTAACCGCATATTCAGATCGAGTTGTTTGCTGTTGAGCGATCGGATCTCAAAAGTTATTGTTTTGCCCTTTAGCGCAACTGATGATTTACCGAAACCGGTCATGGACTTAAGCATAGTATTGTTCTTTAGCTGACAAAAATACGTTTTTAGATGCATGGGTATCAAATTCTTCAACTATTAATATATTTATTCGTTGAATTTGCTCAATAAAATATTGCTGATAATTGCTAAAAAGCACTCCAACAAGAGCAAATCGGTGCTTTTGTTATTGCATTCAAGAGATACAAAAGCTAATTAAATCAGTATTAACAATGGTTTTAATTTTAATTGAAAGTAATTTGCTATTTTTACTTCCCTGTAAAGGAAGACTATTTTGTTTTCTTATAAATTTACAAAATGACGAAAGCTGTAATTATTGATGATGAATTCAGGTCGCGTGAGACCCTTCGTGAGATGCTGAAATTATATTGCAGCGATGTTGAGGTTGTGGCAGAGGGCGAGGATGTAAAATCTGGTGTGAAGGCCATCAAAACGCACAACCCCGATCTGGTATTTCTCGATATAAAAATGCCGGATGGTTCAGGATTCGATCTGTTACGTCAGTTGTTGCCAATAGACTTCAAGTTAATTTTCATTACTGCCTATGAAGAATATGCTATAAAAGCATTTAAGTTTAATGCGATTGATTACATAACCAAGCCAGTCGACCCCGACGAATTAAAGTCTGCCGTTTCAAAGGTGTCAAAATTTATCAATTCAGATAACCTTAACGATCATTTAAAGCAAATGCTGAATGATTACATTAAGCCAATGCGTGCTGAAAATAAAAAAGTAATTTTAAAAACAGCAGAGGCTATACATGTCATTGACACTGATGATATTGTAAGATGTGAATCCAACAGCAATTACACCATGTTCTATATAAATGACGGAGATAAAATAATAGTCTCAAAGTCGATAAAGGAGTTTGTAGAATTCCTTGAAGAACGCAATTTTTTCAGGGTACATCATTCCCATCTGATTAATCTGAATTTTTTAAAGCGTTTTAAGAAAGATGAACTATTTTGTGTTTTAAAAGATAATACCGAGGTCCCGGTTTCGTTTCGCAAACGCAATGAACTGCTGAAAATGTTAAAAACCCTTTGAGAAACAATTACACTTTTGGGCAGTTTTATATACGTTTAATAAATAAATCAATACGCTTATTCATTTTCTTGCTTTTTGACTGCGCAATATCTTATTATTGCAAATCATTAAAATTAGACTGTTTAATTCGGATGCTGATTTTTCAATGGAGCGAGATTACTTAATTGTATTTATTTTAGGAGCACTTAAAGATTGTCCATTTGGAGATTATGTTCCTACATGTCCAACTATTGAATTGAGGAAAAAACTCTCCACTAAGCAGTTTTTTGGATATATCAGATCTTTAACCGATGCCGAACTGAATACATTATATGAGCAACACTCAACATGTCAAAACAGAAGAAGTGATTTGAGCAATCTGTATGTTAATAAGTCTGTAATTTAAGAATATTTGTAATGGAGCATGATCGCATTGTCAGGTTTAAATCAAGTGTTTTGCGTGGGGGCAGGTTGCTCTCACATGATATTATTGAAATTGATGATGTATTTATTACACTTAGACAGAAAAGACTCTTTTCCATTTCTTATAAATCAATGTCAATTCCCTTGCGGAATGTTGTTAATGTTGCAGTCAGCAATACTTTCGCAGGAGTAAATATTATGATTGAGTCTGTTGCGCGGCGCCATTTCAATGGTCGTGGGTTTTCGGAAAAGGCTGGTAGAGAGATATATGATGCAATCAATTCATTCAGGAAACATTCGGGTAAACCACAAGACATCTGATTCACTGATTCCACAATTTGTCACTTATAAAGATTAATCCATTTTTATTTCCACTCTGGTTTATTTGTTGAGGGATTTGGTATTTTTGCATAGTACTCATATTATTTACAGCGGAGCCAGAGTTGAACTACACCGATCAACATAAATCCACATTATACAGTAACCCTGAGGTTTTTCAGGAAGTTATGCTCACTGATATTGCCTCTGCTCGAGAAAGCATTTTGCTGGAAGTATATCGTTTTCGCAATGATGGGGTTGGATTGCACTTAAGAGATGCGCTTGTTGCCAAATGCAGAGAAGGTGTTAAAGTGAAATTGCTTCTCGATTCCTGGGGGACTGACGTTCCGGCTTCATTTTTTAGTGTCATTACAATTAATGGGGGCGAAGTCAGATTCTTTAAAAAAATTAAATTTTTTGTAGATTTCTTTACTAAAAATCACCGCCGGAATCATCGTAAACTTTTAATTATTGACGATAGGGTTGCTTATCTGGGATCTTCAAATATTACTGAGTATTCGTTAAAATGGCGCGAACTTGTTGTCCGGGTAGAAGGTCCGGTTGTCCATGATTTAAAGAAAACATTCAACGACTCATACAAAATTTACCGGAAGTATATTTTCAACAAGTTTGCCTACAAAAAAATAATCACAAATGGCGAATTTGAAATTGTTCAGGATTTGCCCTCAATTTACAGGCAAATCATTAAAAAAAGGTATGAATTGATTTTGAGTAAGGCCAGGCGCGAAATATTTATAGAAACGCCCTACTTTCTTCCCGGTTTTAAGCTTCGTAAGCTGATGATGCTGGCAGCCCGTCGTGGCGTTGATGTGAATGTGATTATGCCTTTACACTCAGATGTAAGGTCAGTGGATTTTCTTAGGGGGAAATACATGGAGTTTTATCATAAAAATAATATCAAAATTCATTTCTTCACTTTAGGAAACCTTCATTCTAAATGTGTATTGGTAGATAATGAGATATTTGCTATCGGATCAGCAAATTTCGATTACCGAAGTTTCAGATATCAACACGAGATTATGCTGTTTGGCCGGAACGCTGAAATTATTGCCCAGTTGAGAGCTCACATCGATCAAACCATTAATATGAGTATTCCATTCAACTATGATACCTGGAGAACCCGTCCGCTTTTTGAAAAAATTATGGGATGGCTTTTAACCCCTTTCCGGCACCTTTTTTAACTTCGGGCCGCAACACCATAAATACTCCGGCAAAAACGATGATTGCGGCTGATACTTTAATCAGTGTAATTTTCTCGTCGTAAAATATAATTCCAATAAATGAAGCAATAAATGGCTGCATATAAATGTAGTAACCTGCTGTGCCTGCACTGAGTGTACGTAGAGAAAATGTGGTAAGCAGATAAGTAAGAAAGGTGGTGCCAACAATAATATAAACTATTGATATCCATGCATTCAATGTGAAAATGCTCCAATTTACCGTGTGGGCTTCGGATATGGAAAATGGCAGAACCATTAAAAATCCGAAAGCAAAAACCCACTTTAGTACGGTTATGGCATTGTATTTCTGCATCAAAGGTTTAACGAGCACAAGATACAGGCTGTAGGCAAGAATGTTGATAAAAATGAGCAGATTGCCCAGCAGCTGGTTGCTTCCGGCTGTTCCACTGTATCCTTGCAAAACAAGCATTATCGCTCCGGCGCCACCCAGTAAAATGCCGGTAATTTTCAAATATCCTGCTTTCTCTTTGTTTATCCATGCTGAGAATCCCAAAACCATAAGCGGACTGCCGGCATGAATCAAGGCAGTGTCAACCGGGCTGGTGTAATTCAATCCTGTGAAGAAAAACACCTGATTTACTGCCACGCCAAGTAATCCGCAAAGGGCGAGTTTTGCCATGTCGCCCTTTTCAATCTTCTGATTTCCGGTGAAAAGTGAGAACAGGTAGAAAAGTATCACGGTAATAAGACCCCTGTAGAAAATGATCTGCATAGGCTGCATGTAGGTAGGCATAAGTCCTTTGGCTATCCAGTAATTGGCGCCGAAAAGAATTCCTGAAAAGAGAAGCGCAGCATGTGCACGACCCGTTGTTGAGATCATAGTTTTTAATTTCCGGGTGGCAAAGGTCGTAATTATTTGCACCGATGGTCTGGCAACAGGATGAATAAAAAAATGCCGCAAGCATTGCAGCTTACGGCATAACAATAAAGATTGATCGGATTATGAAATTGCGATCTCTTTTTTGATGTTGGCATCTTTAAGCAAAGGCAGCCTGATGCTCAGAATTCCATTGCTGAAATCAGCGGAGATATTATCGGTGTCAACAGTTTTTGGCAAAACAAAGCTCCTGTTTATCCCGTTTAATCCAAATTCTTTGCGCAGAAATTTTTCATCATCAATCTGATGTTGTTTTGCGTCGGCGGAGATTTTCAGGATTTGCTGATCAAGGGTAATGCTGAAATTTTCTTTACTGTAGCCGGGAACCGCCAGTTCTATTACAAAAGCATTTTCATTTTCGAAGATATTGGCCGGTGTAACTGTAGCGTGGCTCGGACGGGTTGGATTGTTGAAGAAATTTTCCATAACATTGCCCATGGCCGGGTGATTGTGAAAGCGGATCATTGTCATTTTAAGGTCCTCCTTATTTTTGGTTTATTTTGTTTTGGTTTGTTGATTATTGCGCTTCAAGTTTTATTCCATCTGCTTAAATCATCAAGAAGTATGACAAAAGGGCAGGTTATTTGTTGGGGTCTATGCCATAACGGCATTGTTTGTGTGCTTTTATTAAAGTGAGATTATCCAAATATTTCAGTGGGTTGGATTAATTTTTGGATGTGTAGCGTACATTATCCTTGTTTTTTGTTAATTTCGTAACTTTATTACCATCAAGAATGTCCAGTCAACAAAGAAAAATTCTCAATATATTTGCTTTCAGGAGGATAATTATTCCTGTAATTCTGGGGGTGGCAGTGATTATTTATATGATCATCAGCGATCTTACCAGAAGCGACCTTGCTACCATCAATTGGAGGTGGTATTCAGTACTTTATTTTTTTCTTGCTTTTTTGATGATGGTAGTGCGTGATGTGGCTTACATGTACCGCATCAGATTACTTACCGGTAAAGAATTCAGTTGGAGAAGATCCTTCGACGTAATAATGCTTTGGGAGTTTGCTTCAAGTGTTACACCTTCGGTGGTAGGTGGATCAGCCATTGCTATTTTTATACTTACCAAAGAGAAACTTGGTATTGGCCGATCCACAGCAATTGTTGTGGTGACTGCCATGCTTGATGAATTGTTTTATATTGCTATGGTTCCGTTGATTTTTCTGGTTGCCGGATATGGCCGTGCTTCGGTGGCAGGTCCTGAGATCCTGATTGCCGGAAGCACTTTCAGTACCATGAATGTTTTTTTTATAGGTTATTCAGTTATAGTTATGCTTACGCTTATAATAGCCTATGGTATTTTCATTAATCCAGGGGGATTTAAATGGTTGCTGGTAAAGATTACCTCGCTGAAGCCTTTGCGCAAATTTCGCGAAGGAGCTAACATTACAGGTGATCAGGTTATTCTTACTTCTGCTGAGCTCCGTGGTAAGTCGGCTGGATTTTGGGCAAGAGCATTTGGTTCAACCGTGTTTTCATGGACTGCAAGATTTTGGGTAGTGAATTTTTTGATTATGGCTTTTATCGGACCGGTAAATCTTGCTGATAATATGCTCATTTACGCTCGTCAGCTTATGATGTGGGTAATTATGCTTATAAGTCCCACACCTGGCGGCAGTGGTATTGCCGAATATTTTTTCCCGATATTTCTTCGCGAATTTATTGCCGGGCCTGCAGGCGATCTCACTACCCTTGTGGCACTGACCTGGAGAGTAGTGAGTTATTATCCTTATCTGATTATAGGAGCCATTGTTCTTCCTCTTTGGTTAAGGCGGGTTTATCTTGGTCGTAAACTGATCAGTTTCAGAAAAACAAAGAAAAACCCTTCAGAACCTAAAATCTGAAGGGCTTAACCAAATACATCTGAAAAATCCGAATTATTATCCGCAATGGAAATATTGTTCCACCAGATTCATGATTTTTTCTTTTTTGCAATGAATGTCATCCCTGAGATGTTCATCCTTGTAGTTTCTCAATTTTTGGGCAATTCCGTCAATTACTCCTTTTGAGAAAACATCATATTTAAGATAAATATCAGCTTGCTGCTCAAGCATATTTGCTGATTCCCAACAGGATACCGGTAATTTATTTAACTGAGACAAGCGTTCTTTGTGCTTATCATCAAAAATATTTACGTCCACGTAGGTTTGTTTGGCAACTTCAAGCGCATTTTCCATTTCAAGGCCATGACGCGCTGCTACAGTTAGTCCGGCAAGAAGCAGGTATATGTCAGCAGAGCCATCAGGGCAACGGAATTCAACCGTCTGCAACTGGGTAAGATCTTCGCCATTTGATTTTTCGATTGGATTCGCATGATAAATCATGGAATTGCCTTTTGTCCAACCCAGAGGAACCCTCACCAGCACACTTCGGTTGCGGTCGCCCCAGCAAATGTTGGTAGGTGCTTCCTGATGCGGAACCAGTCTGAAGTATGAAGTTGGATTGGTATTTCCGAAAGCAGTGAGAGATGGAGCCAGATCAAGATAACCGGCTATTGCTCTTTTGGCTGTATCGCTGAGTTTTCCGTTTTCAACCATTTGATTCTTGCCATCTTTTACCAGTTTGGTATGAACATGCAAACCACTGCCGGCTTTACCAACAGTAATTTTCGGGGAAAATGTTACAGTTACTCCATATTTATAGGCCAGTGATCTGAGAATCCATTTGGCAATCACCAGCTGATCGGCCGCTTCTTCCAGATTGGTGGGCATAAACTCAATTTCATTTTGCTCGTAGAGTTTGCCTTCCTGCGAAAAATTACCGACTTCAGAGTGACCGTATTTTATCAGGCAACCAGCTTTTGCCATTGCCGCCATTGCCTCGATGCGGAGAAATTCCCATTTTGCGAAAGGGAATGATTCATGGTAGCCTTTCTGATCAACTGCCCTGAAAATATCTTCTTCATCACTGATTATGTAATATTCAAGCTCACCCATTACATGAAATGTTAGTCCGGTGTGCTCTTTTAATGCTTTATGTGCTTTGCGCAGAATGTACTCCGGCGAACTTTCCAATGGTTCTCCATCTTTGTTGTAGTATGAACAAAGAATGTCCAGTGCAGGGACTTCTGAAAAAGGATTTTCAAAAGCTGTGCGGTAACGGGGAACAACATAGAGGTCGCTGGAACCTGTTTCAATAAAGGGAAAAAGACTTGAACCATCTATACGCTCGCCTGTAGTAAGAATGCTATTCAGGTGATCGCGTGAGTTGATAACAAAGTTTAATGCTTTTAATCTGCCATCTCCTCCGGTGTACCTGAAATTGATCATTTCGATGTTGTGGTCTTCAACATATTTTACAAGATCAGCTTTTGTAAATTCTTCAGCAGGCTTGTTCAGGTATTGAACCAGCGAATTCGGGTTTAATTCAGTGAAACTTGACATGGTATTATTAGGTTTTTATGAGTGATTCCTGATGCAGTTGCAACAAGGGTGGTTTTTGTTTTTCAGATAGATACCGAAAGAAAAGTGTTCAAAATTAGAAAGTTTTTTCCAGTCTGATGAATTTTCTTTTTTCAATTCAATTATGTGAATTGATTATAAATAATATGCTGATAATGATTTGTATTAAAGCTAATTTTGCAAACCTTTATAACCCTGAAAATGAATCCCGCCGAACTATCGTTCTTTACTGTTTTTATTACAGTGATTACCGGAGTACTTTTATTGGATCTGGGCGTTTTTGACCGCCGGAATCATATTATACCTTTAAGAGAAGCCTTATTCTGGACATTTCTCTGGATTGGATTTTCGCTCGGATTTTACTTGTTGATTCTGACACACGGCGAATGGATTCATATGGGCTCTCGGGGCAGTGTGGCTGATATTCAGGCGCTGATTGATAAATTCAGCCATCCGGTGAAAATCAACGGATTGGATTACGAAGCAGCATTAAGGGTTTACAAGAATAACCTTGCGCTTGAGTTTTTGACCGGATATCTGATTGAAAAAGCACTTTCGGTCGATAATATTTTTGTCATGGTCATGGTGTTCTTCGCGTTTGGGGTAGAATCGCGCTATTACCGACGGGTGCTTTTTTATGGCATTCTTGCAGCCATAATATTCAGGTTTGTTTTTATATTTTCAGCATCAGCAATTATACAGCAATTTGAATGGGTGCTTTACCTTTTTGGAGGGCTGTTGATTTTCACAGGAATCAAAATGTTTATCACCCGCAACAAGCAGGAGAAAATTGATGCAGCGAACCACCCTGTTGTAAAGTTTGCTTCAAAGTATCTGCCGGTTTACCCGACTTTTGTCCGGCATCATTTTTTTGTTCGCAATAAAGGGAAGCTATTTATCACACCATTATTCATTGTACTGATGGTGATTGAATTTACCGATCTGATTTTTGCAGTGGATTCTATCCCTGCTATTTTCGCGGTAACCAAAGATCCGTATATTGTATTTTTCTCTAACGTTTTTGCCATTCTTGGACTAAGGGCGCTTTTCTTTATGGTGGTAAATATAATCGATATTTTCCGTTATCTGAAAACCGGATTGGCTGTACTTTTGGTATTTATCGGAGTTAAGATGCTGGCGCACTCCTGGCTGAAAGAAATGGGTTTTACAACTGCCCATTCCTTATATATTATCGTTGGAATATTGACTATCAGCATTGTAGCATCGCTTGTATTTCCTGAGAAGCGGGCTGCATAAGGCTATAAAAACAAAAAAGCCGGGAATTGCCCGGCTTTTTCTTGAGCCACTCAGGGGACTCGAACCCCCGACCCGCGCATTACGAATGCGCTGCTCTACCGACTGAGCTAAAGTGGCTTTTAAAATTTTTTAATATCTGCTCTTTCAATCCACCAAAGCGAACTAAAGTGGCAAAAAAAGCCTGCAAGGTAATAACAAGCAGGCTTTATAATTTTATGGTCGGGATGACAAGATTCGAACTTGCGACCTCTTCGTCCCGAACGAAGCACGCTACCAGGCTGCGCTACATCCCGAAAGGACTTGTTGGGTTCTGAGGTGCAAAAGTAAGAATTTTTAATCGTGAATAATTCCGATATGATAAAAAAAGTGTGAAGTTTTTTTGAGACAAACACACCTTCCTGCCGGCTATTATCTTTTTATAATTTTCTCCCCTATTATCCTGCCCCCATTTACCTGTATATTAATAATATACATACCCGGAGCAAGATTTTCCAGCCCACTTATTGCAATCTGTGAAGTATTGCCTGCTGAAGTTCTTCTCAGTTCAATGCCCCTGATGTCGCTGATCCATAGATCAATTCTTTCGGCATTGTCCGTAAGATTCAGCTCTATATTGCTGACAAAGGGATTGGGGTGAAATTTGTACTTTAATACTTCGCCCTTTTCTGATAAATCAGCGTAAACATTTTTCTGATAATCAATCAGTTCAAATTGTTTGGTATTGTATGCCGGAGGAGCAGTTGCAAATAGTTGTTGCGATGATGCAGATGTTGTTTCTTCATCAATTCTTGCATGGAATTTTGAACCATTTGCTGCGTGGAAGCCGGGTTTCAGAACAATTCTATTCGCTGAAATAATCTTGCTTTCTTTTTCCTGCGGAACGACAAAATTATCACATACTTCTATATTGTACTGATAAAAGAAGGTTTCCGGAGTTTTGTATGTGTTGCTGACCGTGTAATTATCCATCACAACCTGTTGATTGTCTGCATAAAACACACCCAATGATCTGGAATCTATAATGTCGTTAGGGTTCACAAGTGGAAGAAGTTGTCCATTGAAGCTGTATGTGCCATCGTACCGGATCATGGAGGTAATGATGAATGAAGAAGTCTGGTTCACTTCTTGCCATTCCTGCCATACTTTATCAATAAAGGTGTGGTGAAGATAAAAGATAGGATCTCGTGGAGAAGGTGGCCCTGACATAACGCCGCCAGTCCAACGGTGTGCACCGGCATGAACTACACCCCTTTCCAGGGTGTTGGAGTAAACCAGAAAGTCAGATATCGATTGAACGTTGGCAAGGTCTTGCGGACTTGGCAGAACTCCGGTTGCCCCAAGATTTCTGTTTAATCCCCAGGCAGCATTGAATTGCCCCATAAAGTTCTCATCCCAAAGCGGCGAAGCAGGTGATTGATCAATAGTTGAATTCCAGAAAGGCAGGCTGATAAGTGGATCGATTTGCTGCATTGCCTGTTCCATTTCAAACATTTGTCTGCGGTGCCAGGCGCAGAAAATATCTCTTTCAGGTTCATCTGGTAAGTTAAAATGTATGTCAAGCCTTGTCGGATCGAAAGTATTATCAAAATTAAAGAAGTCATTGTGAAATTGCGACAGGTCATTTATCAAATCTCCATTGTTTCGGAGTTCGAAGAATCCGTTTACAAGCACAGCTTTTTCATATCCGGTCATTTCTGTGTAATTTTTACGGATACTCTGGCTGTGCGCTGATGCAGAACTTATAAGTAAAATCAGAAGTGTTATTAATCGTGCCATGTTTGTTGTTTTTAGAATCAACCAATTGAAAAATCGTTATTATTCGAAGTATATCTGCTTCTTTTTTTTCAATGGTTGGTCTTCTTTTTCCGTTTGTTTTTTTTCAGGGAAGAGTTTTCTGCTTCAAGTTTCTGCAACCGCTTTTCAAGTTCGATGGAATAAAGGGTCAATTCTTCGATCTTTTGAAGCAGTTTTACACTTATGTCGCCCAGATTGGCTCCGTCCCGGGCAATTTCAGCGGCCGATGGAATGTCTTTCAGGTGACCATGTATTCTGATGTGCTCTTCTACTTCACTGAGTGCAGGAAGCGGATATCCTTCTTCAAAAACAAAGTCTGCCCATCCGGTCTCAACCACTATTTCTTTGGCACGAATGGCGCCGTTGACTGAAAGCAAATAAACAGAGTCAGGTTGCGTCTGAATGCCAACTGTGCCGGCAATATGAAGATCGCGGGCTGTCCAGTCCGTGTTGCTGTTGTTGGCATTTAAGTCCGTGTAAACTATTACATCAAGTGTTGTTACAAGTAGGGTGTCACTGAATGCTGATGTATTTCCTGCAGCATCAAAAGCAATAATTGTAAATGCGTATGTTGTGGCAGTGCTCAGTCCACTTACCGGAAATGTCAACACTGTGCTGCTTGTTTGACCAATACTCGTATGATCCTGGAATATTTCATATCCTGCAACTTCAATATTGTCGGTTGATACACTCCAGTTGAGGCTTAGCGTGTTTTTTGAAATGTTTGTTGCAATCAGATTTTCAGGTACCGAAGGCGGTGTGGTGTCAGGTGCTTCTGTGGCAACTTCAAGCGGGATGCTGAAAGCTGATGTATTACCGGCTGCATCTGTGGCAGTAACAGCCAGCTGATATGTTGTGCCGGGTGTAAGTCCCGAAAGGGGGATAGAAAGTACCGGACTGTTAACAATACCTGCGCTTACCGAGTCAACAAATACTTCATAAGAGGAAACCCCAACATTATCGGTTGAAGCATCCCACGAAAGGGTAAGTGATGTTTGTGTGATGTCGGTTGCAATCAGATTAACAGGAACCAATGGCGGTGTGGTATCAGGTGCTTCTGTGGTAACTTCAAGCGGGTTGCTGAAAGCTGATGTATTACCGGCTGCATCTGTGGCAGTAACAGCCAGCTGATATGTTGTGCCGGGTGTAAGTCCCGAAAGGGGAATAGAAAGTACCGGACTGTTAACAATACTTGCGCTTACCGAGTCAACAAATACTTCATAAGACGAAACTCCAACATTATCGGTTGAAGTATCCCACGAAAGTGTAAGTGATGTTTGTGTGATTTCGGTTGCAATCAGATTTTCAGGAACCGAAGGCGGTGTTGTGTCAGGTGCTTCTGTGGTAACTTCAAGCGGGTTGCTGAATGCTGATGTGTTTCCGGCTTCATCTGTGGCAGTAACTGCAAGCTGGTATGTTGTGCCTGGTGTAAGTCCTGCAAGGGCAATTGAAAGTGCCGGACTGTTCACTATGCCTGCACTTACCGAGTCAATAAATACTTCATAAGAGGAAACTCCAACATTATCGGTTGAAGCATCCCAGGAAAGCGTAAGCGATGTTTGTGTTATGTTGGTTGCAATCAGATTTTGAGGTATTGCAGGCGGTGTGATGTCAGCTTGTGTTGTTATCAGAGCGATATTACTCTGATCAGAAGTGTTGCCAGCTCCATCCCGTGCTCGGACAAAAAATTCGTAGGAAGTTGCCGGAATCAGATTGCTGACAAGAAAAGTAGTGGATATTGATGGTAATGTGGCGAGTAGAGAATTGTTTGAGTATATGTCATAGGCTGTTACACCGTTATTGTCGCTTGACGCATTCCAGGATAAAAACACCGATGTAGCGGTGGTGTCTGAAGCAGTTAGATTACCTGGTGCTGAGGGTGCCTCAGTATCAGAAGCAGCAAAAATCGAGACCCTGTCAATAAAAATAGTACTTCCCTGAATAAGGCCGGAGGAAGGGCTGGTATAAACTCTGATAATTGGAGTGGCAGAAGTTGCTACTAAGGTAAAAGTATATTCTGTCCAAATTGTACTAGTAATTTGCCGGGTGGCAAATCCGGCGAATCCAGTCCAGTTGGCAAATGCAGGTTGGAGACTATAATCGCCCCGTCTGGCCCAGATCGAAATGTTATAAGTCTCTCCTATTACAGCCGGAAAAGTGTATCGGATTTCTCTTCCGTTGGAGAGCGAGGTTACGCTGCGAATTGAATATAGACCATCGTATGGGTTTTCAGTATCTGAAGTAAATGTGGCTGTCCCTGTCCAACCGGTGGTTGTATTTGATTCATTTTCAATGGATACTGCATTGGATGAATTGTGGAGATTTTGTCCATTGGCTTGATGTAATATCATAAACAGCGTTACTGGCAATATGATAAAAAATCGTGAGAAGGTAGTTGTTTTCATTTTGTTGGGATTAATGTGAATATGCATTGGAATAAAAAATTGAAGAATTAAAAGGATATAGTCGTAAAAATGTGTTGATCCTGACAACAATGTTAAAAAACAATATACTGATTTAATAAGTTCTTAGTCAGCGTGTTAAAACTTTGTTAATGTCAATTGAACTGATTTGACGGATATTTGTAACCATAATTCTCTTCATCTGCTATAGAGCTTTTTTGTCTGTTTAACTGAAGGATTAATTGCTTTCCCTTGCTGAACTTATTCTGCATGGCATTGTTATTCGGATCCCGGATTTATTTTCGCGAAACAATTAAATTCTTACTCCAATGGCAAAGAACAAAACAACTGAAACCACTGTAAACGTGACGGACTTTATCAATAGTTTCGCCGACACAGAGCAAAAACGAAATGACAGTTTTGAATTACTAAAACTGATGCAGAATTGGACAGGTTTTGAGCCAAAAATGTGGGGACCCTCCATCATTGGGTTTGGCAGCTATCATTACAAGTCAGAAAGAAGCCGGCAGGAAGGCGATTGGCCTTTGGTGGGTTTTTCGCCCCGTAAAGCCGCAATTTCACTTTATGTATTTTCCGGGAAACCGGAACACGAATACTTGCTCAAAGACCTTGGGAAATTTAAAACCGGCAAAGCCTGTATTTATATAAAGAAGCTTTCTGACATTAATCAGGATTCCCTTAATGCATTGATACAAGAAACCATCAACTTCCTTCAAACAGAATATAGAAATAAATAAAATTTATATTTACACTTGAGTTCAATATTTTAGAACACTATTGTCTGGTAAAAAATCGAAAAAATTCTTGCCACCAAATCTCCAAGACTCCAAATTACACAAAATGAATAAATTATATAGGTGATTTTTGGTGATTTAGTGCTTTGGTGGCAAATTTAATAAAGTAAGGTACTGTTCTACAACTTTTGTAAAAGGGCAACAATATCAGTCATTTGGAATAATATTCGAAAATTTCCCCGGACAACAATGATTCTAGAAGCAGGTTTGGCGAGTAATGTCAGCTTATGTAAGGGTTTAGCTGATTCAGTGATAAAAATTTCACAAAAAAAACACCCATAAATCATTTCAGATTTACAGGTGTTATATTGAATGTTTGTCTCCCCGATAGGATTCGAACCTATGGCCCAATGATTAAGAGTCATTTGCTCTACCAGCTGAGCTACGGAGAGATTCTTTATTCAGGGCTGCAAATTTACAATGTTTTTCTATAGATGGTTCATTTCAGGATGTTTTTTATTTATTTCGTCCGCCAAGCCTGAAAAAACAGCAGCAATGGCGGCAGGTTTACGAAATGATTACCTTTGCAAAAAGGTCAGCATAGCCAATGGAAGATAACGAAAATACTGAATTTGAGAATTTTGACTCTGCATTGAGGGTTCAGCAAGGGGTGGAGCAGCCTTCTTCGCTGAATAAGGATGCAGCAGAGAATTTCATAAAAAGCAGGAAGCGCTTGCTAACTGCTACTGAGTATCTTGATGGAATCCGGAATTTTAACCGCAGCATTTTCAGCCAGGCCATAACGCTGGTTGAAAGTTCGTTGCCTGAGCATCAGGAAATTGCTCAGGAGCTGATTGCACTTTGTTTGCCTTTTGCAGGAAACTCGGTGCGGATTGGAATTACCGGTGTGCCGGGAGCAGGGAAAAGTACTTTTATTGAAGCTTTGGGAATTCATCTTACTTCGAAGGGGCTTCGACTTGCTGTGCTGGCCATTGACCCGAGCAGTTCCCGCACAAAGGGAAGCATACTCGGTGATAAAACCCGTATGGAAGGACTCTCGGTGCACCCCAATGCATTTATCCGGCCTTCGCCCTCGGCTGGCTCGCTGGGTGGCGTTGCCCGCAAAACCCGCGAAATAATTATACTTTGTGAAGCAGCTGGCTTTGATACCATTTTTGTGGAAACTGTTGGTGTGGGACAATCTGAAATTGCTGTTCATTCAATGGTTGATTTCTTTTTGCTGCTGATGATTTCAGGGGCTGGTGATGAACTTCAGGGCATAAAACGTGGCATTATGGAAATGGCCGATGCCATTGCCATAAACAAAGCCGATGGCGACAATAAATCCAAAGCGCAGATTGCCTGTATGCAGGTAAAAAATGCGCTGCACCTGTTTCCATTGCCGGAATCGGCATGGTCGCCACCTGCGCTAACCTGCTCTTCACTCAGCGGGGAAGGCGTACCTGAAATATGGGATATGGTGGGTGATTATGTTCAATTTACAAAGAATAATGGCTATTTCGAACAGAAAAGGCTGCAGCAGAATCGCCAGATTATGCTCGACAGCATTGATGCCCATCTGCACGATTTATTTTACCGCCACCCCGAAATTATGCCGATGCTTCTTCAGCAAGAGGATTACATCAAAAGCGGGCAGGCTACTCCATATCAGGCAGCTGGTAAGCTGATTGAGCATTATCTGAATGTAATCAGAAAAAGATAATATTCCGGTAACCATTTACCGCAATAGCTTTATGCCTTTTTTTATAGTTCTTTAACCTCTTTTTGCCAATAAGAATCATATGAGATTGAACTAAATTTTTATATTTGCTTCTGCTAAGACACATGCTTTCCCCCAACCTCTTTTAAACTTTTGCCCGGGATTATGAAAAACACCGTGAAACTCTTATTACTCCTGATTGCTATTTCTACTTCTGCGTATGCTCAGAAAAGCATCCGCGATTCAGCCATTGTAGCCAATCTTATCTATGGAACTTTCTCGTATCAGATTCCGGGTGGTGATATGGCAAAACGATTCGGCGCTTTTTCACAAGTTGGCCCGGGCTATATGTTTAAAACCCGGTCAAACTGGATAATGGGCGTTGAAAGCAATTTCGGATTTGGAAGAAACATCCGAAATGAAGATGAAATACTCAAAGGTGCAACAACTTCAGATGGAAACATAATTGATGTGAGCGGAATTTATGCCGACTTTAATTTTAATCTGAGAAGTTTTTCGGCAGTGGGCCGCGTTGGGAAAGTAATACCGGCATTCGGCCCTAACGGTAATTCGGGCATATTACTTTCAGCTGGTTTAGGATATCTTCAGCATAAAATCTACATTGAGCACAAGGACAAATCGGCTCCTCAGATTACCGGAGATTATTTAAAAGGATATGACGAACTTAAGCGTGGACTTGCAGCAAACGTTTTTCTTGGTTATCTTTACCTCGGAAATACGAATAAAGTCAATTTTTTTGCAGGATTTGATTTTACATTTGGCTCAACTCAGCATGCAAGGCCTTATAGTTTTGCTCAAATGAAATTTAACTCAGGATCTTTTTCTGACATTTACGGAGGTGTAAAGGTAGGTTGGATTATACCGGTTTACAAAAGGGCGCCGAGCGATTTTTATTATTATTAATGCAGGCTTATTTTTAAACAAGGTTCTCAATCCATTGATATCATGAGGTTTCTCTACAACACCGGGGTGGTTTTCTATTATTTGTTTCTCAGGATTGCGGCTGTATTCAGCAACAAAGCCAAAGCCTGGCACTATGGTCGTAAAGAGCTGTTTGATAAGCTTGAGGAGGTTTTCGGAGCTCATTATTCAGCTAAGCATCCCGCTGAAGTGGCATGGTTTCATTGTGCCTCCCTCGGAGAATTTGAGCAGGGAAAACCAGTAATTGAAGCTTACCGGCAGGAATTTCCGAATCACCTCATTTTGCTTACGTTTTTTTCGCCTTCCGGTTATAACCACCGCAGTCAATATGATTTTGTTGATCATGTTTTTTATCTGCCGATAGATACTTCAAAAAATGCGAAAAGGTTCGTAGAAATTATCCGGCCTTCCGTTGCAGTTTTTGTAAAATATGAGTTCTGGTTCAATTATCTGAATCAGTTGTTCAGGCATAATGTCCCTGTTTATACTGTTTCGGCTATTTTCAGGCCGGATCAGCATTTTTTTAAAGGGTATGGAGGATGGTTCAGAACACATCTGCGAAAGATTAAAATGATCTTTGTGCAGGATGAAGAGTCAGAAGAATTGCTAAAGATGGTTGACATCAGCAATATCATCATCAGTGGCGATACCCGATTCGACAGGGTTGCCTCAGTAAAGGAATTTCAGCAACCTTTTCCGCTGATTGATAAGTTTGTGGAAGGCAGGCATGTGATTGTTGCCGGCAGTACCTGGCCGGCCGACGAAGAGTTGATTCTGGCTCTTTACCGAAAAACAGCCGGTAAGGTTAAGTTTATAATTGCGCCTCATGAAACCGGAGGATCGCGCATTCAGGAACTGCTTGAAAAAACAGGCGAAAACGCCGTGCTTTACAGTCAGGCACCGGGTACAAATCTTGCCAATAAGCACATTTTGATTATTGACTCTATCGGCATGTTGTCGCAGTTGTACCGGTTTGCCAGCATTGCATACATTGGCGGGGGATTTGGCGTTGGAATTCACAATACACTCGAGGCAGCAGCCTATGGAATGCCGGTATTTTTTGGCCCCAATTACCATCGTTTCCGCGAAGCCCGCGAAATGGTTGCTGCTGAAGTTGCGTTCAGTATCGAAAATGCAGACGAATTGACTGAAAAAATCAGCAGTTTACTGATGGATATTAGCCGGCTTGATAATATATCAGCCAGTGCAGGAAAATATGTGAAGGAAAGAACCGGTGCTACCCGCAGAATTATGGAAGTGCTGAAGCATGATCTGAAAGGTTAAATCAAGCGTTTAAACACTTT
>DHVX01000061.1:0-128627 GCA_002412885.1 Bacteroidales bacterium UBA5197 | reverse complement strand
ATTCTATACGATGTCCTCCTGAGTCCCGCACGTGCGGGAAAGGATCGGACGAACAATCTGTCATTGGTAGCGGAGTCAAAGGATAAAACGAACAATCGGTCATTGGTAGTCCGCCAGCTGAAATCCGGAGATTAAGATACAAGCTGGAAATTTCTATTCATGAAATACCTGACCTGCCACCTGCCCTTTTTATCACTCATTCAGATAATACCCATCCCGCGGCAACAAATGACCGAGGTTGGCAATGCCATACACCACAACTGCAGTGACAATAGCTGCATGTTCCTGATAAACGGCAATGCTTTTGTCGTAAGTGTCTCTTTCGGTGTGCCAGATTTCCATATAGCTGAAATTCAACCCTTTTACATCTTCAAGCCCAAAACTCATGGTGGGAACTCCTTCCACGGCAAACGGTCCGCTGTCGGTTCCCCATGCTTTTAGTGGCCTGGCCCGGGCTTCGCGCTTTTTCAGGATAAACGGATAATCAGTATTTATAGATGCAAGCGGTTTGCAAATGTCTTCCATATCGTTCCACATGGCTTCAGAAACGCTGATGCTTGTTGGTGCCAGTGGACCTGAGTCGCGGTTGAACATATTTGAAATGCGCGGGAGTTTTTCTTTGTTGCGGTCAATCCAGCTTTGCGAACCCAATAGCCCGAACTCTTCGGCAGCCCAAAGGCAAACGAGAATTGTGCGTTTTGGTTTAACACCGGATTGCATTATCAGCCGGGCAGCTTCCATTGATGGGCTGGCTCCGGAGCCATTGTCAACCCCTCCGGTAGCAACATCAAAGGCATCAAGGTGACCACCCATTATCACATATTCATCCGGAAACTCAGAACCACGGATAATCCCGATTACATTGTGGTATTTTACCGGACCGGGTTTGAAATGGTTGCGGATATCAAACTCGAGAATCACCTGTCTGCGTTCCTTTACCATCTGATAGATAATGTCATACTGATGCTCTTCCAGTTTAATATCGGGGGTGGAAGGCAGATTTTCAAAAGTCATATTTCCGATATTTTTGCGGTCGTAGAGTGCAACCAGAGGCACCGGAGCAGACTGAATAATTCCAAGAATTCCGGCTTCTTTCATTTCGCGGTAAAAAAGTGCAGGTTCATCGGCGGGCTTGTATTCCGGCTGACTTGTTTTGCTGCTGTTTGGCGTTGATTTTTTACTTGCTGCTGTTTCATTCGCACTGATGATGCTATCGCGTTTGATGTCAGCCATTTCGGAGTAATCTATCGGAAATCCGTTGCTTTTTCCGGTAATCAGCACCCAGGCTCCTTTCAGAGAACCTTTCATGCGTTCAAATTCAGCACGGGTTTTAGGCTCTGCAAGCACATGCCCGCGTTGCACTCCTTTTGTTCCGGATGTGTAGGAAGGGGTTACAAAATGCAGGTGCATGGATTCTTCGCCCATCATCCGGCCAAACCACGGACCGCGGTTAAATCCCACCGGAACGCTGCCGGCTTCGTCCATCTCAACCTCCATACCCCACTCCCTGAACTTCGACGCTGCCCAATCCGCAGCATTTTCGTAAGCATCAGAACCAACCAGCCTTCCTCCGAAACGGTTGCTCAGAATATCAAGATGCTGCATTGCCTGATTATCGGTTTTGCCGGCTTCAATGATGCGTTCAATTGCCGGATCAGTTTGTGCATTGAGTTGGTGAAATGCTGAAACGACGAAGGTGATGATCAGCAGATAATTAAGGAAGGTTTTCATAGTTGGGTTTGCAGGTGGAGTTAGTTGGTTAAGCAGGAAAGGAATTTTATTCAGCAATGATTAGCCGCTCACAATCGACTGGATTGTCTATCTGAAATTTTACGATGGATAGCTCCTGCCCGTCATGCGCAGCGGAAAAAGAATGTGTTCGTCCTGTGAGCTGTTTCCATTCGCCGGTAATTCTTGCCGATTCATGTATATGCCCATGCATGGTGATCCACGGCTGTTTTTCTTCGATAAAACGCTGCACCGCAATACTTCCAACGTGTACATCAAGCGGCACATGATCCACCATTCTGCCATCCAGCCCGGCTCTGTCAAGCATTGATTGATAAGGTGGCGTATGAAACAGAAAAATGGCTTTTGACATATCATCATTTCCCGACAAGGCGCTCAGGTCTTTTTGAATGGTTGCAAACTCAGGATCGTAATCTGGTTCTGCTGTCCGGAAACCCTCTGTGGGGTCGGAGCAACCGGGATCAACATATCGCGAAACATCAAACTTTTCCCAGTCTTTGAGCATAAATGGCGTTGGCGGAACAAACGGGTACCCATAAATCATATACGGACCGAACTTGAATTTGCTCATATTCAGGTATTTCCACAGTTCAATCTTTTCGCCTTCCAAAAAGGCCGGTTCTTCGATGCGGTGGTCGTCATTGCCCATAATAGCAAAGACTTCCGGATAATTGCATCCCAGCTGCCGGCGCACATTTTTAAAGCCGGGAATAAGGTAATCGTTCATGAAATCAGGGATTTCCTTATTTCCAAACCTTACCGAACGGTGAATATGAGGCAGAAGATCTCCTCCCAGAAAAACAAACGAAGGTTTATTGCGGATAATTTCCCTGAAAAGAATTTCGTATCGGGAAATACTTCCGTGAAGATCTGAAACAAAATAGCAGGTAGTCATGCTTTAGGGATAGGAATGTGAAGTTCAGGATTCGGTTTTTCTCAACAATCGGGCAGGATCAGTTACTGCGCCGATCATCACTGCAAAACTGCCAGCTTCTTCGATGTCCTTGTCGGTAATCAGATGCAAATCAATCAGGCCATCGGTCTGGTAGCCGGTCCTCTGAAAGTTTTCTTCAGCCAGGCAAAGGCTCCAGCCGTTAATCCAGGCCTGAAGGCATTTAAGTTGCTGATCGTCGCATTGATGATGAATCAGCAGGTCGATGTCGCTGGCGGGTCCGGCAGTTGCATTTTTGGTGCTTCCGATAAGGTAAATGGCTTTTACTCCCAGTCTTTGGCAATCCATCAGTTCGCTCATGCGTTCGGCAATGCGTGCCCGCCATTTCCAGTGTTGATCTGAATCGGGTTTAAGCACATTTGCTTCATTCCCATTACTGCTTTCTTTTCCGGTCTGGAGTAAAAACAGGGTATTTTTCAGGCGTTGCTGAAAGTAGTAATTCCCGATTCTTGCAGTAATGGTATTGAGTAGTTTTTTTTCTTCCGGGAAAAACTGACTTCCGGAAGATTCATCAATCAGCTGGGTATAAGCAACCTTAATTTCTCCGCAGATATTGTTGTCAACTTCAATATCTGATTTCAGCATCCATGGTGTTTCCCTGAAATCATCACTTTGCCAGGATTCCCCTTCGAAGCTGATTTTTACTTCACAAATGGTTGTAAACTGATAGCCCATCGGAAGAAACCGCATCAGTTCAGGAAACAGTTCGGCCGGTTTAAGTTTGTCGTTCGACAATAAACTGTTGAGCTGATAAAGGGTATTTAGCTCCTTTTCGCGCTCCTTTAGCCTCTGAAGTACTATTTTGTTTATCATTTTCTGATTTATAAGCAGGTAAGCATAAATAAAAGCGACTTATTCAACTGCTAAAATAGCAAAATCTTATCTTTGCGCTAAATTAATGATAAACAAATCTTAAAATGTCGGAAATTGACAATAAGCCGGTAATAGGAATTACCCATGGCGATATCAATAGCATCAGTTACGAAATTATAATCAAGGCGCTTACTGATAGCAGAATTTTTGAGCTGTTGACCCCGGTGGTCTATGGTTCCTCAAAGGTTGCTTCCTATCATCGAAAGATGCTGAGTGTGAGCGATTTTGCTTTTAATCTGATTAAAAAAGCTGATCTGGCTAACCCCAAACGCGCAAACATCATAAATATCAACGATCAGGAAGTTAAAATTGAGCTGGGAAAATCCACCTCGATTGCAGGGGAACTTGCACTTCTTTCACTCGAAAATGCAACAGAAGACCTGAAAAAAGGATTGATTGATGTGCTGGTTACCGCGCCCATCAACAAGCAGAATATTCAATCGAAAGAGTTTCATTTTCCGGGTCACACCGAATATCTGGCCAATAAATTTGGTGCTGAGGATTACCTTATGCTGATGGTCAGCAACAACATAAGAATCGGAGTGGTAACCGGACACATTCCTTTGCGCGAAGTATTTAATCAGCTTACTGAAGAACTTCTGCTTCACAAAATTCAGATTTTGCACCAATCGCTGATTCAGGATTTTGGAATCAGAAAACCACGAATTGCACTGCTTGGACTGAATCCTCACGCAAGTGACAATGGATTGCTTGGCGAAGAAGAAGCCAGAATTATCAAACCGGCCATCGACAAAGCCTTCAATTCAGGAATGATGGTTTTCGGGCCATATCCTGCCGATGGATTCTTTGGTTCTTCTGATTTTACGAAATTCGACGGCATCCTTGCCATGTATCATGATCAGGGCATGCTTCCGTTTAAAACACTGGCTTTCGATTCAGGCGTGAATTTTACTGCAGGATTGCCCATTGTACGCACATCTCCGGCACACGGCACAGCATATGATATTGCCGGAAAAGATGAAGCTTCCTTCGAGTCATTCAGGGCTGCTTTATACCTGGCAACAGATATTTTCTACAACAGGCGTCAATATGCTGAAATGAGCATCAATCCGCTGGAAATGAGCAAACAGGAAACCGAACGCTAAACTTTTTGTAATGCCTGATAAAGGTTATCTCTTCAGCGAAATTGCTGCATTGACGGGCGGAAGCCTGTCAGGAAGCTTTACCGATGACCGTATTGAAGAGATACTTACCGACAGCCGCAAACTTTCAACACCTCAGCAAACGGCATTTTTTGCTTTGGTAAGTCCGCGAAACAACGGACATCGGTTTATCGCCGATCTGTATAAACGGGGAGTCAGGTACTTTCTGGTTTCATCGTTGCCTGCGCAAAAATTTGAGGGTGCGGGTTTTATTCTTGTTGATGATACATTGAAAGCACTTCAGGATATTGCCGCATACCACCGCTCGGTGTTTGATTTGCCGGTGATCGGAATTACCGGCAGCAATGGAAAAACGATTGTAAAAGAATGGTTGTGGCAATTGCTTTCTCCCGAGAAGACGATTGTAAGAAGTCCCCGGAGTTATAACTCGCAAATTGGGGTTCCATTGTCGGTATGGCAGATCAGAAACATTCACAACCTGGCCATCTTCGAAGCAGGCATTTCCCAGCCAGGCGAAATGGGCAAGCTTGCCCGCGTCATTAAACCCGATATCGGCATATTGACCAATATAGGCCATGCCCACGATCAGTTTTTTGCTTCGCATCAGCAGAAGCTGGAAGAAAAATTACTATTGTTTCAGGAAGCTGAAACCCTGATTTATTGCAGCGATGATAATCTGGTTGACACTCTGCTTTCCGGAATCGACAATCATCGGACAAAACTATTTGACTGGGGTTATCGCGAAGGGAATAAGTTAAGGATTTCAGAGGTAAAAACTTCAGGCAGCGGAACGCAGATTGATGCCATCTTTGAAGGCCGTAGCATCTCGATTGAGATTCCATTTACCGATGCTGCATCTGTCGAAAACTCAATTCACTGCTGGTGTGTGATGTTGCTGCTTGGCTATGGCCCGGTGGTTACCAGCGAGCGTATGCAACAGCTTCACCCGGTTGAAATGCGGCTTCAGATGAATGCCGGAATCAACGGCTGCTCAGTAATCAACGATGCTTATAGTTTTGACCCTGACTCCTTGCAGATTGCGCTTGATTTTATGATGCAGCAGAATCAGCATGATGCAAAATGTCTGATCCTTAGCGATATGCGCCAAGGTGAGTTAAACGAGCCACTGCTTTACCGCAAAATTGCCGGCATGGTGAATGCGAAAAATATTCACCGCATGATTGGAATCGGAGAAACGATTGCAGGTTATGGTGATCTGTTTCAGGCAAAAGCAGTCTTTTTCAAAGATACAGAAAGCTTTCTCAGACAGTTTAAAAGTGCTGACTTCAGCAACGAAAGCATTTTAATAAAAGGAGCCCGCGATTTTGGCTTTGAAAGGATCACTAGTCTGCTGATGCAGAAATCGCATGAAACCATTCTTGAGGTGAATCTGGATGCATTGGTTCATAATCTGAATTTTTATCGATCCCGACTCAAACCGGGCACCCGTTTAATGGCGATGGTAAAGGCATTTTCCTACGGCAGTGGAAGTTACGAAATTGCAAATACCCTTCAGTTTCACCGGGCCGATTACCTTGCTGTGGCTTATGCCGATGAAGGCGTGGAGTTACGTAAAGCAGGAATCAGTCTGCCCATCATGGTGATGAATCCCGAAGAGAGCGGAATGGGAGCCATTCTGGTGCATGATCTGGAGCCTGAAATTTACAACTTCCGAACGCTTCAGATGCTGATCACGGCAATAAAAAGGTTCAGGGTTGGTGCAGAACCAGTAAAAATTCACCTGAAATTTGATACCGGAATGCATCGCCTGGGTTTTGCCGCTGATATGCTTCCTGAACTCGCTAAAATTCTGCTCAGTCATCCTGAAATCAGGGTTGAGTCGGTGTTTTCTCATCTGGTTGGTAGCGACAACGAAACTTTTGATGATTATACTTCACAGCAGATTTCAGGCTTTGCAAGCATTGCTGAAAAACTCAAGGAATCACTGGGTTATGATTTTATGAGACATATCCTCAATTCAGCAGGAATTCTCCGTTTCCCTGAAGCGCAGTTTGAAATGGTCAGGCTTGGAATTTCTCTGTATGGAATTTCATCAGATCAAAAAGAGCAATCTCAGCTGGAAACAGTCACCAGCCTGAAAACAAGTATTTCACAGATAACGCATGTCAGCAAAAACGAATCGGTTGGATATAACCGTTCATGGAAGGCACAACGTGATAGTGTAATTGCAACCATTCCAATTGGTTATGCCGATGGCCTCAACCGGCGGCTGGGCAATGGAACCGGGCACTTTCTGGTAAACGGAAATATTGTTCCTGTTGCCGGTAATGTGTGTATGGATATGACGATGCTCGACATCACTGGAATTGACGCCAAAGAAGGCGATGATGTTCTGGTGTTTGGCCGCGAATTGCCGATCAACAGACTGGCTGAGGAAATGGATACCATTCCCTACGAAATACTTACCGGTATTTCAGCAAGGGTAAAAAGAGCATATTTTAAAGAGTAGAAACCCCGAAGATTAACCAATCAGAAAAACAGAATGGCAAAATTATCTATCATCATTCCAGCATACAACGAAGCACCCACCATTCACCTTATCCTGAATAAGGTAATTGGTACTGAGCTGCTTTTTGGAACCGAAAAAGAAATTATTGTTGTTAACGATTGCTCAACCGATGCTACTGCTGAGGTCATGCAGCGTTTTGCTGATGAAAATCCGGATGTAAATATTCTGACATACAATCAGTCAGTTAATCAGGGCAAGGGTGCTGCCATTCACAAAGGAATTGAACTTGCAACCGGAGATTACGTGATCATTCAGGATGCTGATCTTGAGTATGATCCCGTCGATTATAACCTGCTGCTGAAACCTATGTTAAATGATATTGCCGATGTGGTTTACGGCTCACGGTTTATGGGAATAGGCCCGCACCGTATACTGTTTTACTGGCATTCAATAGGTAATAAATTCCTCACTTCACTGTCGAATATGTTTACCAATCTGAACCTTACGGATATGGAAACCTGTTATAAAATGTTCCGGGCTGATATCATCAAAAAGATTGTACTTACTGAAAAACGTTTCGGATTTGAGCCAGAAGTTACTTCGCGGATTTCACGGATCAAAGCCGTAAGAATCTACGAAGTTGGAATTTCATACTATGGCCGCACCTACGATGAGGGAAAGAAAATCGGCGCCAAAGACGGATTTCGCGCCATTTACTGTATTCTGAAGTTTGGTATTTTTGATCGAAGGGTTTATAAAAAAAACTGATTCTTTAATTGAGTATGTTTCTGAAACGACGCTTATCGGTTTACGTAGTTATATTGCTGGCGGTTTCGCTGGTGGTATTTCGCAGTATCTCACTTCCAACACGTGCGCTGAGCTGGGATGTATTCGGGTATTATCTCTACCTTCCCGCAACTTTCATTTACGATGATCCCGGACTCGAAAACCCGGAATGGCTGGATGAAATCAAAGAGAAATATCAGCCTTCAGCCACGTTTTATCAATTGGTTGATGGCACCGATGGTAAAAAGGTTATCAAATACACCTCAGGACTGGCGCTGCTTTATTCTCCGTTTTTCCTTATTGCTCATTGGATGGCGCCCGCTCTGGGTTACCCTGCTGATGGATTTTCGTTGCCCTATCAGTTGATTCTCAGTCTTGGAGGGATATTGTGGGCAATTTTAGGACTGATAATTCTCCGTAAGCTTCTTTTACGGCTTTTCGATGATCGCACCACGGCCATTACCATACTGCTTGTCGGGTTTGGAACCAATTATTTCCAACTTACCGCATTTGATGGTACGCTGTTGTCTCAAAATTTCCTTTTTACGCTTTACGCCTTTTTGCTATACACTACCATCCGCTGGCACGAAAGGCCATCGCTGAAACGGGCTTTTCAGATGGGACTGACCTGCGGACTTATTACCCTGATAAGGCCTTCTGAAATTGTTTGTCTGTTGATTCCGCTGTTCTGGAATGCTGGCTCATGGCGGCAGTTTATTTTCAGGTTTAAAGTGATGAAAACCAACATAAATCATGTGCTTTCATTTCTGGTGCCTGCCATTATTGTTGGATCAATTCAGTTTATTTATTGGAAAACCACCACCGGAAACTGGATTTTTTATTCATACAATAACCCGGGAGAAGGGTTCAGGTTTTTCCCGCCTTATATTTTCGAATTCCTGTTCAGTTACCGCAAAGGCTGGTTTGTTTACACCCCGGTAATGCTGTTTGCACTGGTTGGATTTTACCATCTTTATAAAAGGAGTAAAGCCTGGAATCTGGCAATACTTGCTTATGTGCTGCTTGATTTATGGATTGTATCATCCTGGAGCTGCTGGTGGTATGCCGGTGGAAGTTTCAGCGCAAGAGCCATGGTGCCGACTTATGTTTTGCTGGCACTTCCGCTTGCAAGTCTGGTGGAAGTTGTGCTTTTGCACCGGTTACGTTGGATTGCCGCTTTTTTAGGCTTCGCTATGATTGTGCTTAATCTATTCCAGACCTGGCAGTTTGAAACCGGCATCATTGATAAAGAGCGGATGACAAAAGATTACTATTGGGCTGTTTTCGGCAAAACAAACATTGATAAAGATAAGCTGGATGAGTTGCTTCTTGTCGAAAGGAGCACAGAAAGCCAGGATACTTTTAAAAATCAGCAGCGATATAAAAGCCGGCCATTATTCGGCCCTTCTCCTATGTCAGTTGATACTACAGGAGCTTTGAAACTCGATGGTCAGAATCCATTTGCACCGGGACCAGATATTGCTTACCGCGATCTAACCTCATTTGATCATGCCTGGATTTATGCTTCAGTTGAAGTTTTTGTTCCCGAGTCTTATCAAGGTCAATTACCACGACTTGTTGCTGCTTTTCATCACAAAGGCGAGGCTTATAAGTACCGGTCTGAGACCATTACGCCCGATAGCCTGAAACCTGGAGATTGGAATACAATCAGTTTTTATTACCTCACCCCTGAAGTCAGAACTCCTCATGATAACCTGAAGGTTTATTTATGGCAGCGGGAGTCTTCAACAATTTATATCCGCAATTTCATCGTAGAGGTTTGGGAAACTATAAAGTAGCGCTAATGCCGTCTTTTTATCGCATCAGGAACAGGTTTTCGTTTACTGCCCTTGTTTTTCTGGTTGCAGGCATTATTCTTTTGCGGATTATCACCTTTTTAGATTTCAAAAGTGAATAATCCAGTCGGAATGAGTGCTAAAAAATCCCGTAATGAATTTCTTCTGTTCAATGTTATATTTCCGGTTCTCCTGACAGGTGCTGGTTTCATATGGAAACTTCTTTTTATTACCCATCGCGATATTGGCCTGGATGAGCCATTTACAATTTTTCATGCTCAGCAAAGTATTTGGCATATTTTGTCAATGCCTGCACAAGGCGAACCGAATCCACCTCTTTTTACGCTTTTGTTGCACTTTTGGATAAAAATGACCGGAATCGGGCCGGTGGCAGTAAGGCTACTTCCATTACTTTTCAATAGTCTCACAGTATTGTTTTTATATTTTTCAGGGAAGCGGTTTTTTGGTTTCTGGGCTGGCGTTCTTGCTTCCGGCATGTTTTTACTCTCAAATTTTCACTTTTTTCATGGACTTGAAGCCCGGACCTATTCATTACTTTCTCTGGCTACCGCTTCATCTTTGTATTTTATTTTACATCTGGTAAAGGAGCCCGAAAGTAAAAAGCTGACAATTGCTCTGATTATCTCCAACCTTGCTCTGGTGTATTCGCATTATTTCGGTTGGTTTGTCGTAATTATGCAATTGGTCTGGGTGTTTTTTTACATCAGAGAAAAAAATATCTGTAGAAACATTTTGATTTCTTTCGGAGTAACTATTGTAGCTTACCTGCCGTTCTTTTTGATTCTTTTCCGGCAATTTCTGAAGTCAAGTCAGGGCACCTGGGTCGAACCTCCCAAATCAGGTGGAGAATATTTTTACCAGCTTCAACATTTTGTTAATCATCCCGAGGTATTCAACGCTGTATTATGGGTATTGGCATCAGGAGTGGCTTATATGACTTTTATGAAATCATGGAAATCTATAAATAAAGATCTCCTCATTTTATTTTTCTGGTGGTTTGTGCCATTTACAATTATGTTTTTTGTTTCATTTGAAATACCCGTTTTCATCACCCGTTACCTGCTCTTTATTTCTGTTGGATTGTATCTATTTGTGGCCGTTGCTGTTACGCAACTTTTTAATCACAACAAATATCTGGTGCCTGTTGTCGTAATTATTCTGCTTGCTATGATGGCAAACAGGATGCGTGTATTGCCCGATGACTTCTCTTATCGGGAAGTAAGCAATGCCACTTCATTTGTGAAGCATAACCAACAGGCCAGTGATCTTGTTATTCTATACCCTTATTATGATGAACTGGGATTCTCGTATTATTATGACCGTTCAATTTTTGAGGACACCCAGAATTTTCATGTAAAATTGAACCAAAAACAGGTTTTTCCGGTTTGGGGGCTTGAAATGGCAAGATCCATTACCACTAAACGTACTTCTGTCCGCATTATATATTATCTTAACGGACCGTTGCCGGGAGAGGATGACGGGATCTTTCAATATCTTTCTGAAAATTACAGGATGGTTGATAGTACTTTCTATCCGCAAACGTTTACCATTACCATTTTTGAAAGGAAATGAAATCAGAGGTATTCCTTGAAGTTAATTTTGAAAAGAGTTAATACACTTTTTAAAGAGCGGATATGTGATTCTTTGAGGAAGATTGTATTCTCAGCCTTGACGGGATCAGGTAATATCAGTGGATAAACTTAATTTTATTCATTGCATAAACAACCATTTTCAGCAGCAACCAGCCATGTCTGAAGCGCGAAATATTGGTTTCTCCATATTTCCGGGCCCGGTATCTGATCGGCACTTCAATCAGTTTAAGATTTAGTTTCGAAGATCCGAAGATCAGATCGAAATCTCCGAAAGGGTCAAAGTCGCCGAAATAGCTTCGGTTAGCAGCCAGTTTCCGGTAATTTTCGGCTGTAAGTACTTTTGTTCCGCAAAGGGTATCCTTCAGTCGTTGGCCCAGAAGCCACGAAAACATCACCGAAAAGAATTTATTGCCCATCATATTCAGGGTTCGCATGGCCTCGTCTTCCATGGGATAAACCAGGCGCGTACCGTTGATGTATTCGCCTTTTCCGGTGGCGATGGCATCATAAAACTTGGGCAAATCTTCGGGTGGAACGGTAAGGTCGGCATCCAGTATCATCAATATATCACCCGAAGCATGATCGTAGCCTTTTCTCACAGCATCGCCTTTCCCTTTTCCTTCCTGAACCATCCATTTTACATCGCGTTTCCCTTTATATGCTTCGCAAACCCGTTTTATTTCATCCAGCGTGTCATCGGTAGAATTCCCTTCCACAAAAATAATCTCGGTGTGTTTGCCCATTTCAGGGGTGCGGATTACGGCATCTTCGATGTTGCCTTTTTCATTCCTTGCCGGGATAATCACACTTACACTGAAATCCCTGTTTTTTTCAGGACGGACATCCGGAAGCCGGGCAATGGTAAAACCGGTCAGACACAAGCTGTTGAATAGGGGCAGGTTGGCTATGTATTTATTGATAAACCAGGAAATAAGCGGTATGTAAACCGGTAGCAGGAAGCGTCGTCCCCATTTTATCACATCGTAACCTTCAAGCTCCAGCAGATTTATTACGTCACCGCGGTTCAGCCAGTTGAGCCTGGGGTGGGGCATTTTGAGCCCTGATTTCTGGGATAACCAAAGAACCGGCTCCCATAAAAAGTTTTGGTACGATATTAAAATACGTGTTCCGGGATGTGCAATTTTTTTTAATTCAGCAAAAGCTTTCTGAATGTCTTCAAGGTAACCCAGTGTGTCGGAAATTATGATATAGTCAAACTTTTCATCAAGGGTAATTTGCTCAGCATCCATCACCTCAAAGTGCAGATTGGGATATTTTAGCCGGGCTTTTTCAATCATGGCAGGTGAAAAGTCAATGCCCAGGCCATAGGATGGATTTAACGAATTGAGCAGATAGCCTGTTCCGCATCCGATTTCGGCAACTTTGGATCCTTCCGGAATGTTAAACCTGAAAAAATTACGCAGATTTTTATAATAATACCAGTTACGCCGTATGTATTTGTCGCGCCGGGGGGCGAGTTTTTCCATGGCCTCCCATACTTTTGTCTTGTTTTGTGAAAGTTTCCCCATTATCTATGGTTAAGGTCGGATAGAATTGGTGGTTTCCAATGAAAAATCATCAAACCAGCCCGGTGAATTGCCATGATTCAGGCAATAAACAAATACGTTAATTGTCGAATCTGCCGCGTTCACAAAGGTAAGGTTATGTGCGGACCATCTATCATCTTTGCCGGCGGGTGTTAAGGATTGAAGCAATACTTCGTTGGTTCCACTTTCCGAAACAATGATTTTCAGTGTTGATTGTGTCCCAAAGGCATGAACCCTTGCCAGTATTTCATCGCCAGGTTGGAGAGTTACACTTTTGGTTGTGAAAGCATACGGATTTTCCTTGTCAGTGATGACGCTGCTGTATCCATTCATGGATTTGGAAAAATCAATGTGACCCAGGGAGGCAAATCCAATGGCAGCGGGCTGCTGCTTTACCAGTCCCCTTTCTGTTTCGGCTGAACTAAAAATCAGGGATTGTACCTTACCCTGGTTTTGCCTTTTTTCAGGATTAGCAATCAGAATACTTTGTTTTTCATCCTCAAAAAAGGATTCTTCCTGTACATAGATTCCGGCAATATTCAATTCCCGGTGAATGGTTTGTGATATTTCCAGCGGAACCTGAAACAATATCCTGTTTTTGTCTGAGGTGAGTTTTTTAACCGGGTTAATGGTTGAATTGTCCCAATCCACAATTTTATTTTCGGCAATATTAAAAATGTAGGTATCCGGGTACAGGCTTTTTAATATTCCAGTGTATCTCCAATGGCTGTAAGCATTTCCAAAAAAGAGCGCAGCCTCCGGAGATGAAGCAGGGTGTGCAAAAATTCGTATGCTGTTTTGCGAAGCTGATTCAGCCGCAAGCCTTGAAGTTTCCCACAAATGGTTTTTATCGGGAGAATAAATCTTTTTTTTTGCGGCTAAGCCTGAAGGTATAACAAAACCTGCGAATATCAACGTTAGCAGGGCAGGAATCCATGCACGCACTCTTTGCAGAAACCCAAAGTTACTGACCTGATAAATCACTAAAATTAACAGAACCGAAGCAATCATTTCGTACGGCAGCAGGTAGGATTCTTTGGGTTGTTTGGCAACAATAAGGTGCCCAAATGCCAGAGCAGCAACTGTTGCAGCCAGCAATCTGAATGTTTTGTTCTGCACCAAAGTTTTGCCTGACTTCCTGATGATGATCAGCATTGTTATCCATAGCAAGCCTCCTCCGAAGAGCATAGCCAGCTTTGGATTCGCCATAAGTGTCCACCAGAGATTTTGCGGGTAGGAGAGGGTGTCCACCAGGCCGATGGGGCCGGCGCCATACTGCCCGGTATAAATGAACAGTTTAATCACCCACCAGGCCATGTTTGGATAAAGGGTAATAACGGGCAAAGTGAAAATCACAAATGAAGCTGCTGTAAAAAGGAGGTATTTTTTCCGGAGTTTGAAGTTGCTCAGGATTAAGAAGGGGATAATTAAAAGTGGCGCAAAAAGTATTTTCGAAGCCATGCCGAATCCGCCGATTATTCCGAATGCCTTGGCGTACCTGGCTTCCTTTCCGGGAGTTGAATTTACTAACCAATCTGCCAATGCAGCAGCCAATGCCAGTGAGGATATCATCAGCATGGCTTCCTGCGTAATTCGGGCAAAAGCATTGTATAGAATAAAGCCTGAGATAAAAGGGATCACCTGCAAAATGAGTGCGTACCAGAAATTTCCTGTACGAAATAAGATGAAAATTCCGGCAAAAAAAACTGCAATTGACGCCAGAAGGGCGGTCGCAACATTGAGCAAGCGAAGGTAAGCTTCAGGATTGGAAAGAACATCCTTTGTTAGGCTCTCCCCCTGATGATTAAATAGCCATGAACCCTGTAACACCAGCGCGCCATAAATCTGCATGGGTGTGCCGGGGTGATCAAAATGTCCCACCAGCCTGAATGTTGCAACATTGAGTGAATTGAACAGATAAGCATATTCAGGATCGTAACCGGCGCCGTACCAAACTTTTTCGCGTTCCTTAATGGTATCAAGCGAGGTGAGAAATAATAGTACCGGAATCGCCAGAAGCAGTATCGCATTGAATCCCCTGTAAGCTTTACCGGTTTTTATGTGGTTATCTGTCATGAATGGGTCAGAAATCTTTGACAAAGATAAGAAAACCGCCTGTTTCTGTGCTAAAGGGGTTTATGTCTTAAAAAATAACCGGACCCAATGCTTTCCTTCAGGAAATTACCGCTTCAATAAGCCGGTATTCTTCTTCCGAAAATCGAAGGTTACTCAGGGTTGCAAGATTCTCATCCAACTGCTCTATACTACTCGCACCCAAAAGCACCGAAGTAATCCTGCTGTCACGAAGAATCCACGCCAGAGCCATTTGCGATAATTTCTGCCCGCGGTTTGCAGCAATCTCATTCAGTTTGCGGGCTTTTTCAACCAGTTCAGGGGTAACCTGACTCTGCTGCAAAAATCCGGTTTCTTTGGCTGCCCTGGAGCCCGGGGGAATTCCTTCAAGATATTTGTCGGTGAGCATTCCCTGGGCCAAAGGTGAATAGGCAATGCATCCCATTCCTTCTTCTTCCAGCACATTGAGCAGTCCGCCTTCAACCCAGCGATCAAACATCGAATACCGGGGCTGATGGATAAGACAACGGATGCCCATGCTTTTAAGTATTTCCACTGCTTCACGGGTTTGCGTGGCAGAGTAATTGGAAAGACCGACATAAAGTGCTTTGCCTTGTCGTACAATCTGTTCCAGCGCACCCATGGTTTCCTCAAGGGGAGTGTCGTTATCAGGACGATGCGAGTAGAAAATATCCACATAATCAAGACCCATGCGTTTGAGGCTTTGATCAAGGCTTGAAATCAGGTATTTTTTGGATCCGAATTCTCCGTAAGGCCCGGGCCACATAAGGTATCCCGCTTTGGTGGAAATGATGAGTTCGTCGCGGTAGCGGCCAAGGTCGGTTCTTAATATCTGTCCAAGGGTTTCTTCGGCAGATCCCGGAGGTGGGCCGTAATTGTTGGCCAGGTCGAAATGGGTGATACCCCGGTCAAAGGCTTCAAGCAATATACTCCGGCTTATCTGCAGAATATCTACACCCCCGAAGTTGTGCCATAATCCCAAAGAAATAGCCGGTAGTTTTAACCCACTTTTGCCGCAACGATTGTAGGGCATATCATCGTAACGCGTTGAATTTGCTGTGTAAGAAATCATATGATTGTTGTTTTGTCCGGTAATAACCAATGAGATACAAATAATTCTCTTGCGTGTAAACGCAAGTCTAAAGATACAAATAATATCGGATGCGTATATTTTTGATCGCGGCAAAAAAAAGAGGGAGCGAAAGAAGGTTTGAATACTGATCATAGTTCCCTTTGGGGCTGCAGTTACTTCTATCATGGCTTACCGTGGGTTCCGCGAAGAACTCCACCCACGGTTATTGATATTGAGCACCTTCGGCGCTCCTGATTATGATTCCCTTTGGGGCTGCAGTTACTTCTATCACGGCTTACCGTGGGTTCCGCGAAGAACTCCACCCTCGGTTATTGATATTGAGCACCTTCGGCGCTCCTGATCATGATTCCCTTTGGGGCTGAAGTTAGCCAGGTATTTTTGTCGCAATGGGTTCCGAAAAGACCTCCACCCAAAGTTATTGATATTGAGTACCTTCGGCGTTCTTATTTTTGGTTGCCATGGAGAGCTGCACCGATTACTTGACTTCACCTTGTCCCCGAAGGGGGCAAATTTCAAATAACCGTGGGTGGAATGAAATGGAACCCGCGGATAGCGGATGTATAGATGCAATAACGTCCCTGAAAGGGGCGAATAAAAAATACTTAATCAAGTATCCCATCATAGCAGGATTCTTTCTGAATCAAATTTCAGACTTCTCCGTTGATCGCTTCTTCCTCAGTATTTCAATGAAAGTGCGATAAACTTTTTCGATTAGTGCGTTGCTTACAGGTTTCATCATCCAGCATACCAGCCCGGCAATTCCTCCCCAGAGAAAGAAGGTAAAAGAGGCAAGGTAATTCATTTTTTATTTCTGGCTTTTATTTCTGAAGCCAACACTTTTTTTGTTGCTGTTTTTAAGAATCGAGGATATGAGTAAAAGATTATATTCTCCTGACTATAGAAATTCATCTACCAGAAATCCCAAAAAATTAGCCCCTTTCGATAATAAAATTGCTTTAACTTTGTCAATTGGATTAAAATAGAAACGGTAAATAATGAAAAGAGACATTAAGTTTTTAAGCTGGAGCAATCTTGCCATTGTAATAGTGTTTTATGTTATTATATCACAGACATTTAGTTTGAAATTTTATCAGAATCCCCGCAGAATCATAGATAGTGATGTAAGTAATTATTACGCATATCTTCCTCTGACTTTTATATTTGATCAGATGGATTACCATTTTGACGAGACCAGCTTTCCGATTGTTAAAGATTATTTGTATAGCATCCCTGTTGGCAATGGCAATAGCATAAATCCTTATACAATGGGGCTGGCAATTGCCTATTCTCCATTCTTTTTTGCGGTTCACCTTCCTATGAAATGGATGAATTATCCCACCACTGGATTTTCGCAGCCATATCGTATTTCCATCATTCTTGCTTGTTTATTCTATGTACTTACCGCACTATTTTTATTGAAACGAATTCTAAGAAAAATTTTCGACGACAGAATCACTGGTATTTCTATTATTGCTGTGGTACTGGCTACCAATCTACTTTACTATTTGACTTTTGAGCCCGGAATGCCTCATGCATTTAATTTTGCTTTTGGTATTTACTTTTTGTATCTTACCATTAGGTGGCATGAGAATCCCGGAGTTTTAAATTCTATAGGTATAGGACTTCTTTCAGGAATGATTTCGCTTATCCGGCCTACAGATTTAATTATAGCATTAGTCTTTATTCTGTGGAAAGTAACTTCTTTTGGTGCTATAAAAAATAATATTTTACTATTTCTCAGAAAATGGTATTTGATTCTTATCATCTTGTTTTTTGCATTCCTGGTATGGGTGCCCCAAATGATGTACTGGAATTATTTTACCGGGCAATATTTATATAATCCCTACAAAGACTTAGGATTCAAGTTCTTTTTTGACAATCCCCAAATCTATATATCTTTATTTAGTTATCGAAAGGGCTGGCTTCTCTATACACCGGTAATGTTACTTCTCATACCCGGTTTTGTCGTTCTGTATCGTAAATATCGTGAATATTTCTGGCCTGTTTTTATTTACTTCTTCATAAACCTTTGGATAATCTCCTCCTGGAGTCTTCCATGGTATGGCGGAAGTTATGGTCATCGGGCTTATGTTGCTTCATATAGCATCATGGTAATCCCTCTTGCTGCAGCATTTTCAGCTATTTTTCCAGGGAGAAAGATTCTTGGTTTTATAACAGTTATATTTATAACAGGTTTATTTGTCTGGCATAACCTCTTTCAGTTGGTTCAGTACCATAATGGAGCCATTCATTATGTTTCAATGACAAAAGAGGCCTATTGGGATTCATTTATGCACAAACATCCTTCACCAAGGCTAAAGTTCTTGTTAGCCTTCCCCGATTATGAAAGTGCAAAAACGGGCAAATATCCTACACCTGTAATTGATCAGAGATACACTGGTAAGCTTACAAAAGATGAGATCTTAATCAAAATTCAGCAGGAAATAACGTTAGAATTAGAATCTGATAGTGTTAAAAACATTGAATGGATTGATAAGGCCAAAAATGAGGGTATCAGTTATGAGAGCCTGATTAAACAACAAGCAGCAAACCGCATGGAGGAACAGATTAACAAAGGAATTATCATCCCAAAACAATAGACTTAAATGACATCCAATATTGATGAGTTCATACAAGATGTTGTAAATAAAGGAACCTGCACAGGATGTGGTTTGTGTGTGGGAATGGATGAATCGGGGCAATCATTCATGATTGATACAGCACGTGGACCCAGCCCTATATTGCATAAAAACCACAAGATTCCTGAACTGATCCTTAAGTGTTGTGCCGGACATTCGATCAACTATCCTGAAATCTATATGGATTTTTATGGTAAGTATCCTGAAAACTGGCTAACAGGAATAATATCAGGTGTTTACACCGGGTATTGTACCAATGGCATTATTCGCAGAAACAGTTCATCAGGCGGTGTCTTAACAGCGGTACTTTGTTCTTTGCTTGAATCTGATCAGATTGATGCAGCTATTGTTGTTACGCAGGGAATTCCTGAGCCTGAAAAGGCTTCCGTGTCAATTGTCAACTCAGTTGACAAAATTCAGGCTGCTGCACAATCTGTTTATGTTCCGGTTTCAACGCTTGACATTCTCAATAAGTTAGACCCTGCAAAAAGATACGCCATTACCTGTCTTCCAGAGCAATCGGCTGCACTCAGGTATCTGCAGAAATGTGGTCATAAGCAAGCACTTAGTATCAAATATATTCTTGGGCCATATACCGGAACTGCAATTTATCCGGCAGCAATCCAAACTTTTAAAAGAATAAGCGGTGTTAAGAAAAATGATCAGGTGGTTTCGCTAAAATGGAGGGCGGGTGAGTGGCCTGGTTATCTGGAAATTATCACCCAATCCGGTATTATTCTGCAATCCCCAAAAGTTTACTACAACTTCTTAATCCCGTTTTTTGTTACCAACGCCAGCCTGCAAAGCATGGATTTTTCCAATGAGTTTGCTGACCTTGCAGTTGGGGATGCATGGTCGCCGGAGTTTGAATCACAAGGACAAGGATTTTCCGTCGTTGTGAGCCGTAATGAAAAAATGACTTCCCTTATTGAAGAGATGCGGCAAAATGGAATTCTTACCTTACAACCAGAATCCATGGAATCAGCTTCTTCGATGCACGGACATATGATCGACTTTAAGAAAAGAGGAAGCTATATCCGTAATAGGGTTCGCACAATGTTTGGTAAGAAGGCTCCCGATTTCGGATATAAACCGGCCCGAATCGGAATTAATAGAATTCTGGTAGAAATAGTAATTTCAACTATTTTCATACTTGGAAGAACAAAACTATTCCGACTAATCTTATTTGTGCTGCCTGAAAGCATAATTGGTCCGCTTTTCAATTCCTTAAGACTGAAGTGGAAAAATGTATCACGAAAAACGAAGCGTCAGGGTCTTAAATCCTATGAAGTAACAATTACAAGAAAATAACTATGGTCAATTTTCATCCTTTGATAAGCCGAAACTTCCCGAGGATTCTCACCCAGTTAAACCGTGATCCCAATACAGAAAGCTACGGCAGCTGTGATCGCAACTGGTGGCATTACAAAATCAGGGATTTCTCCTCTGTTATTTTACAACAGGGAGGGTATTTTCTGGAATTGGTCGCACAATTGCCCGAGTACAATTATATTTCTGAGCAACTTTTTGAATATAGCCGCGCAACTGTTGGGTTTTGGGCAGGAAGAGCCACTAAAAGGGGGGCTTTTGAAGAATATTATCCATATGAAAATGGTTATCCACCTCTGGCCTTTTCAACCCTGGCAGTTGCAAAAATTATCCAATCTCAAAATTTGAAAACTGCAGGATTGGAAAACGCATTGAAAAAAGCAGCCCTTAAACTTCAGCAACGTTTTGAGCGCAAAGCAGCTAATCAACAATTAGCAGGATTGGCTGCTCTTTCTGTTTTAAGAAATATAAATCCGGAATTTGTAAATAGTAATACTTTTGATATTTTAACCAGACAGACACTCGAGCTTCAGTCAGACGAAGGTTGGTTTTCAGAATATGACGGACCTGATCTTGGTTATTTATCTGTTTCCCTTGATTGTTTATGGGACCTTTTTGACAATACTGCTGACCAACGATTTGCTGATTCAGCAACAAAAGCTTTCAGATTTCTTGCAAAACTTGTTATCCATAATCATGGTTCAATCGGTATGCACAATTCCCGAAATACAGACTATATTGTACCTTATGGGATTTGCCGCTTTTTGAACCACAAAAACGAGGCTGATTTATCTCTGGCACAAAAGGTTATTGAAATTTTATATTCATCAGTTGACAATCCGGAGCATTTCTTTCAGGCTATAGATGACCGTTATTGGAGTCATTATATTGGACATTCCATTGTCAGGGCTCAGCAAATTCTTGATAATATTTCCCCGAAAGCAGAACCTTCAAGTCAGTCAGTTAATGAAGAATATTTCTGGAAAAAATGTGGATATGTCATCTCATCTCAGAATGATCATCGTATAATGATCAGCTGTCTTAAAGGCGGGATTATTACCATTAGAAACCAGATTAATTACTATAATGATTTTGGCTGGATTATTTTTGACGCAGGAAAGCAATATGTTACCCACTGGTGGACTCCTTCAACCCAGTATTCAGTTAATCCGGAAGAACTTCTGATTTCGGGATATGCTGTTCAGTTTAAAGAAAATACCAGCACTCCTTTTAAACATTTTATATTGCGTTCGGTAAGCTATTTTTCCGGGTATAGAATTATTTCTCTCTTAAAGAATCTGCTGATCTTCAGAAAAAGTGATCAAAGGTTTTTATTCAAAAGGAGTATACAGATACTTTCAGGTAAAGTGGTCATCACTGATGAGATTCATGGTTTAAAAGGTCATGAAATAATAGTAAAAGCTCCTCGTTTTTCAAAAAGGCATGTAGCCAGTGCTGATTCATTTCACCAGGAAGATATATCAATGGTAAAAGCTTATGTTTGTACCTCTAAAAAACAAATAGATGGGAAGCTTTTTAAAGCATCAACCATTGTAAATCTTGATTAACGCTGAAATCATGACTTGTCTTAAAATTCCCGATAAATTATTGAGTTTGTTGTTGCTTCTTTTTAAATTTGGAATTGCCGGAATGCCATCTTTTCTTATTGCAATTCCTCTTAACTGGTTTCTTGTTGAGAAAATTCTTCTGAACAAGCCGATCGCTTATCTAATCACTTTATTGTTTCAGGTTGCTGTTAATTTTGTTTTTTTACGACTTTTTGTATTCAAATCAGAAAAGCAGGGAGACAAATTAATAACCTTTTTTAAATTTTTTTGGGGCATTGCTTTTTTTCGGCTGTTAGACTGGGGTTTATACACGCTTCTTGTTCAAAATACGGAAATATATTTCCTGTTCCTCCAGATTGGAAATGTTGTTATATTTTCGCTTGCTAAGTTTTTTTACAGTAAAAAAGTAATGGAAAAATAAAGATTATGAAACTCATTATTCAAATTCCGTGTTTTAACGAGGCAAAGACTTTGCCTGAGGTAATTCGTGATCTTCCGAAAAATATACCCGGAATAACTAAAATAGAGTATCTTGTTATTGATGATGGAAGCTCAGATAACACGATAGATACTGCACATCAGCTTAAAGTACACCATGTTTTGCCCTTGGGGAGCAACCGTGGATTGGCATATGCTTTCACTGCAGGTATAAATTATGCAATGGAAAATGGTGCTGATATTGTTGTGAATACAGATGGCGACAATCAATATGTTGGAGAAGATATTGCATTGCTCGTGCAACCCATTATTGAAGAAAGTGCTGATATTGTTGTAGGGTGCAGACCCATAAAGGAACATCAGGAATTCAGTTTTGTTAAGAAAGTGTTTCAACTTTTGGGTAGCTGGATATTACGTAAGATTTCAAAAACCGAAGTTAAAGATGCGCCTTCCGGTTTCAGAGCATTTTCCAGAGAAGCTTGTCTAAGAATGTTTATTTATTCAAAATTCTCTTATACAATGGAAAACCTTATACAGGCAGGAAACTCAAATTTGCGGGTTCATTCAGTCGATATCAGGGTTAATGCCAAAACCAGGGAATCGAGATTGTTCAGAAATATTTTCGAACATATTTATAAATCATCCGTTACGATGATCATGATGTATATTTTATATCGCCCCGGTAGGTTTTTCTTTTGGATTGGGAATTTATTTAACCTTATAGCTGCTATTCTGGGAATAAGATTCCTTTACCTTCTTTTTATTACAAATCATCCTGATGCGGGAAGAACTTATATTCCTTCACTTATATTGTTGGCCATTATGGCCTTTTGGGGCGTCGTATCTTATATGATCGGAATTGTCGGAGAATTGCTTAAATACATCCGAAAACAAAATGAAGAAATCCTGATAAATCAACGAAAGGAAAAATTTGACAGGAAACTTTAATTGTTTTAATTCCCTGAGTTAAACTTCTGCAATAACTGCACTTGAGATGTTGCCACAGAAAATTATTAACTGATCCTGGATGCAATAGAGTCTGTAATGTTTTCAAACTCCTCCGGCGTAAACTTCATTTTTGGCCTGCTGAAATCCATATCATAAATTGAGTTGATTGGAATCAAGTGGATGTGTGCATGAGGCACTTCAAGTCCGATAACTGTCACTCCGATTTTGGTGCATGGAACCACAGCCTTGATTCCTTTGGCAACTTTTCGGGCAAACACAAACAGATCAGCATACAGCGGATCTTCAATGTCGAAAATATAATCCACTTCCTTTTTGGGGATTACCAGGGTATGGCCTTTGGCAAGGGGATTAATGTCAAGAAAGGCCAGAAAATTTTCATCCTCAGCTACTTTGTAGGCGGGGATTTCTCCGTTTATGATTTTTGAAAAAATGCTTGCCATTTGAATGGTTTTTATCGTGAGATATCAATAATTTCAAAGTTCATTTTTCCTGCAGGAACCTGTATTTCTACTTTGTCGCCTATCACTTTTCCCAGAAGACCTTTGGCAATCGGTGAGTTCACCGAAATCTTTCCTGTTTTCAGGTCGGCTTCATTTTCAGGAACAAGGGTATATGACATGGTAGCGTTATTCTTTGTATTTTTTATCTTAACTGTAGTAAGAATAAGCACTTTGGTATTATCGAGTTTTGTTTCATCGATAATTTTTGCGTTTCGGATAATTTCCTGAAGTTTGGAAATCTTGAGTTCAAGCATGCCTTGTGCATTTTTGGCTGCATCGTATTCGGCATTTTCCGAAAGGTCGCCTTTATCGCGTGCCTCAGCTATTTGCTGGGAAATTGAGGGTCTTTCTACGTTGATAAGCTGATCCAGTTCGGACTTCAGTTTGTTTAATCCTTCCAGGGTGTAATACATAATGGTATTTTTCTGAGTTTTCTCAAAAGGGATAATAAGAAGAAAAGACCCTTATAAAAGGGTCCTTTCAGATTGATTAAGCCGGGTTGGTTTTTTTTAACCTTAAGCCCCGTGCTTTAGAGATTAATTCGGGCTCCGATACTATGCGTGCCGCTGAATGGGTCAGTAGCCCTGTATGAGTAGTCGATGGCGATGGATGATCCTTTTTCCTTATCAAGTGGAACAGCAACGGTAAAACCTGCACTTGGGCCGGTAAAAGCTGTGGTGCGATCACTTTTTGAGGTAATTCCATCTTCATATGCATACCCTGCGCGAAGCATGAGGTAAGATTTCAATTCATATTCAATACCACCAATAAACTGGTCCTGATTAAAGGAGTTGGAAATAAAGTTTCCGGCAAGGGTCAGCCTGTGCATTTCAGCAATGTAGAAATCATAGGAAGCGCCCAGTGCAAGTTGGGTAGGAAGTTCAAAATCAGCGGAACGTTGTTCCAGTGTGAAATAGCTCTCCTGACCTGGCAGAAGGCTGCGGATAGAAAGACCGTCGCCGCTGAATTTCATGGTCGGCCCGACATTACGCAGTGTAATACCGAAACGGACATTCTCGCGGGGGCCGGTTACGTATTGAATACCTGCATCAATAGCGATACCCTGAGCACTTACGTCAGAAATTACCTCTGAAACTATTTTGATATTAATACCCCCATAGATGCTGCTTGAAAAAGCTTTTGCATACGAAAGATTAATATTCATATAGCTCGGAGCAAAATTTCCGATTCCGCCTTCAGGTAAATCTTCGGTAGTGATAGGAATATCGCCGAAATTCATCGACATAATTCCCAGTCCGATTACGCCTGACTCACCGATTTTTTGGGTAAGACCAAATGTGTTGATGCTGATTTCGCTGCCTTTAAGCCACTGAGTGTTCGAAAAGATCAACTCTGTGCCTTTGGTATGGGCTGTTCCGGCAACATTTCCAAAGAGTCCTTCCAAACCCTTTACATTTGCTACGTTGGCACCACCCCATCCTGAACTTCTGGCCCAGGGGTTGATAAGCAGTTCAGATGCACCTGCCTGACCCGACCTGTCTTTGTTGCCTGCAAAACCCTGGGCAAATGGCATTATTAAAGCCCCTGTCAGCAAAATAGCAGCGAAGTATTTAGAGATCTTGTTCATAATCAATATTTTGTGTGTTTTAATTATTCAGGTTCTTACTTGCACTAATTTAGAAGGCGTTTAAGTCAACTGGACGCAGTGTTCCAAACCACTTAACAATCTTCTCGCCAATTCCATCTGCTTTCACATGTACAAGATACACACCTCCGGCAATCGGAATACCAGCATAATTCTTCAGATCCCAATCGATTGAAGTGCCGCTTTCGTCTTTGGTAAACTGCCTGATAAGCGTACCATTTGTTGTGTAAATGGTAACAGTACACTGACGGGGCAGGTTAACAATCTTAACACGGTTGTCAAGCTGATTGGTTTCATAACTTGAATATGCGTAATACGGATTGGGAACTACAGAAATCAGATCGAGTTCAGTTTGTGCCTTGGCTATGTTGTTGTAAGTTGTGGCAATGCTCTCGGTGCTGAATTTGTATTTCGGGAAGTTGCGGTTATCGCTGTGATTTGCCAGATAAGTGCTGTCAAGATCATTGGTGCTGTAATACCTGCGGTAAGGTTTGGCAATGCGGATACTAACCTTGGCATCGTTCGAAAGCCAGTTTGCTTCCTGACCAGGAACAGCAATAGGAATGGTTACCCACATGGCACTCGAATAAACCAGTGCCCTGAATTGTTGTCCAGGTGTGGTAATACTTGCACGCAATTTTTTGCCTGCATCATAAGCAGGAATATTTGCAATTTCAATTATTTTACCTGAAGTATGAGCGAAAACATAGAGATAATGCATTCCACCCATAACAAGGTCGCCAGCTGAAGTGATCAGGTTGCTGGTTGGGTTGAATTTCATATCGCGTCCGTTTTCACCAACGAGCCATGAATTTTCACCATAAACCATATTGAGTCTTTCGCCGGTTTCAATATTGATGGCATAACCAGGGAACCAACCCATTCCGGTTTCGGCAATATAATTTGCATCTTCGGGGTTTGTACTTGGTCCGCTTCCAACCGGAGCAGGATTGCCGTTTTTGTCAATTGACTGACCAGCCCTGATGCTGAAACGCTCCACATTGCCTTCAGCAAGTATAGGATCAGAACACATTTCAATTACCGGGCAACGGGTCCATTTGCTTTTGTCTGATGTATAAACCACATCTACACTGGCAAGGTCGGAGAAGTTACTTCCATTTTTTGAATTGAAGAATGCCGGGCCAAACTGAGCATCCTGGGAAGAGGAAGCTGTCATTATATATGGAGCCCAGGTACCACCAATAACTTTCTCATAGTTTGAATTCGGATCGAATGGTTTGTTTGGTGCATTCCAGTCGGAATTGACTCCATCATTAACCACTCCTGAGCGTATCCAGTTCAAGGCAGGTAATCCATCAATATCCGGAATTGATGCTATCCATACTTTGGAACTGTCAGCAAATACAAATTTTGATTCGATCAGTCCGTTGTTCTCTGAAATTATGCCCCAGATCGGATCATTATCAGCATTGGTTCCTATTCTGTATGGACCAGGATCAAGAATCTGTCCAATGGTAACAGAGAGACCCAACTCAGGGAATAGCTTTTCGCTCTTAAACGAAATCAGTGTATCAGATCTGTAGGTAATGTTGGTATTTAGATCCGTCAGTGTCCAGGAGGCTCGCTGGCTGAGTGTGCTGTCGGCGCCAAGTTTAATAAAATAGGGCGACAGTGAATCAAAAGCCAGAATGTATTCGGTATTCTTTACATTCAAAGGATCAATTACTTTAACATCAATTGGACCACGACCAGCCTTGTACTTTGCCTGATAAGCGATAGGATAATCGGGGCTGCCGTAAGTGTTGAGTGAATCAACCGGTTTCTTCGACATAATTTCCGCAATGGTAGCATCTGTCAGATCAATGGCGTTGCCACCGTTACCTTGTCCTTGAAGTCTGGTAATTTCAACTCCACTGCCATATTCAGCATTCGTTTGAATTGGTCCGACCGGAATATGAGGAATACCAGTGTAAACCCTGATGTTTTTGCGACCGGCAAGGTAGGTTCTCTTCTGACCTGTAAGGCCAGCAATTCCCTCTTCCTGTGCACCCGGGTCGGCGGTATATCTCATAAACTCATTATAACCATAAGCAAGAGCCAGATAGTAGTATTGCTTGTGATTAACCAGTCTTTGGCCGGTAAATGCGTCATCAGTAAGTTTAAATGTATGTGAAACACCGAGGTCAGCGCCATTCACTTCTTCAATAGGAACACTGGCATTCAATGATTGATCAAAGTTATGGTTAACCAATTGTTTAACACCATTTTTAATGTCGCTCTGATATACAAGCCTTGCAAGTTTCTGATCGCGGATATCGGCTACTGAAACATTTGCATCTTTTAGCTGGAATACCTGATAGCCTTCAAAACGATAGAAAGGATCAAAATTAAATCCTGTGCTGTTTGCAACAGCAAGAATAGCAGGATCAAGTTCCTTGTAAGCTTCGTTGAAGTTATTTCCGGCATCATTTGATTTGCGGTTGGAAATATAGAATATGAACTCTTTGTTAAGCTCCCTGATGGTAAGGTCAGGTGCATTAGGTCCGCTAACAACGGCAAAGCAATTGTCGAAGAGCAACTGACATTTATCATCAACCACCTGAAGCAGTTTAACTGAAGCCCATGGTCCACCCGAAGCAGCACGTGCCCAGGGAATACCAACAGTAATATAATTTACAGCACCCGGCTCAAGTGTAAAAGGTCCGGCAGATTGCATAAAACGTCTGTCTCCTTCTTTGTTCTTGGCAACTTCTTCTGTCCAGTATTTAGGACCGGCAGGAGGTAATCCACCTGTACCCCAGTCGCAAACATCAGTATCACCGGGGAACATAAAGTCGCAGGCAGGTCCATAAGCTCCTGTCGAAGCGTGTCCGTTTCCACCATAAAGCATCTTTGTATTGTCAAGCCATATCCCCTTCAGGTAATTGTAATACTGAGGAGCAAAGCGGGGATCCTGCATATAAGGGCCGGGAGCATCGGCATTGTTGTGATAAACAAAACGGCGCATACCAAAACGTTCATCATCCACAATACCATTACCAAAGTTTACACCATTGATGGCTTCAGAGCGCACGAGAAAGTTTCCGGCCTGAGTGTTTGTTGCATCTCCATATTCCATGGCAAGGAATGATCCGCTAAGACCAACTATGCTACAGTCTCCATTAAATGACGGTCCGAGTTTACCATCGCCTTTAAACGAAGGATTGTCATAACCATCAGGATCCATATATGGTCCCTGGAAAAAGTCAACTCCGATTGCGGGAGGCTGATCGCCGTAAGCCCAGAATTGTCCGTCACCATCTTTAGGCCGTCCGTTGTATGAATAACCAAGTCCGCGATCAACGTCGCAACCCACGTAGTCGTCGGTAGCAAAACCAAGATCTGTATCTACCCACTGGCTGAAATAAGTATCTCTTAGGCGGAAAGTTGAACGGTTGATGATTTCATAACTATAAAAAGTCATGTTGTTGATTTCGTCGTTGGTTGAAAATCCGAATGCCTGAGCACGGATTTCAAGTCCGATAGGTGTACCCTGTGTCTCGGTGTGGATGTTACCTTTATCGTTAAATACCCACCACAGCGTAGCATCGCCTTTAATAACCTGATCGGCCAGAAGTCCGCCTTTTACAATGCCTTCTTCACCCTCTTTGGTTTGGGTGGTAGAGTGGCAGAGTTCATTTGAAATGTCATAATATGGATAATCGCCGTCTTCCGGATCGTAGTTTCCATCACCGCTTCTGTCGAAGAAAGGAGCTAAATAATAACTCTGTTTTTTGGAGATATCGCCATGAGCAGGCCATTCCATAATTGATTTCGGAATCTGGTAACCGGGATTTGAGGCCCTGTCAGCCCACCATGCAAGATATTCGTCTATTTCTGGACGGCTGATCGGGTATAATTGATCATACTGTGCACAGGTTTCTTCGCTGATGGCTGCGGTTCCGTCAATGGTAAGCGGGCCAGGCCAGAAGTCATTTCCTGTTCCCGGACTACCACTACTCGGTCCCTGACGGAAACGCAATGCTGCAAGTTTTAGCTGGTCGTTTACGTCGATACCTCCGACCCAGAGGGCTGCAGAGAACATTGAAGTTTTACGCGATCCTTTTGGGATTTCGTATTGAGCAACTTCAAAATCCCACCACATATCGCCACCGGTGTTGATACGGGTACGAACATTGTTGATTTCAAGGTATTTAAAACCGGCACCAGGCAAACAACCGGCAGCAGTAGCTTTTAAATCTGTGCCGCTTGATTTGTTGGTTGCGCCCTTATAGTAATCTGCGTATCCCGGCATGGCCAGAACGAAACAGAGCAGCGTTGCTAAAGTAACACGGGCAATATTTTTCATTTTCGGATAATTTATGGTAAGTTTCTGTTCTTTTCTTTTTTTTGTGTTGACTCTCCTGATCAGAAGTTGAATATTATACCCAAACGGATCTGACGTGGCGAACTGTAGTTGAAAGGACTATTAATCCTGATACTATAAAGATCACGGAAAGACTGAGGATCAAGCTGTGTATTGATCAGGTTCTGATATTCAGCTGCAGCAAGGTAACCGTCATCATCGGGGTTGCCGGTAGCAGCATAAACATTCATGATATTTTGCGAGTCGAAAATATTCAGTACCTGCACATACACGTTCAGATATGAAGAACGTTTTTCTTCTCCCCAACTCAGGTTTATATCCTTGTCAACACGTCCGTCAACCCTGAATTGCCATGGAAGACGCGATCCACTGACCGATCCTTTGATAATTCCTGATTGTCCGATAGGAACAATTTTACTTGACCTGGTGTAAGGAGTACCTGAACCGCCGAAGATGGTGAAGTTAACACCTGTATTTTTCAGCAATTGAGTTGTTTTAACTACTTCAGCACCAGCTGCATCGGTTTTAGTGCGTCTGATAACCGGACCGGAGTATTCTTTTCCTTCAGCAAAACGATAGTCAAGCATCAGGTTAAGTGCATGGCGACGGTCGAAACTCAATGGGAACAAAGTACGAAGGTTGGGCTGTCCGGTCTGGATCAAGCCTTTTGCAAACTCAGGATCTGATCCTGTTCCATTGGCAAACTGAAGTGTGTAGCTGGCTCTAACCCTTGCATTTGAAGTACGGCGAAGATCATAAGTAACAGTTACCCCTTTTACCGTTGAGAAGTCAATATTATTGTATGAATAATAAGTCTTGGGATAAGCAGATGTGTAACGGTATGCCTGAATCTGGTCCCTGATCTCGCGGTAGTAAGCCGATAAGGTAAGCGAAGAGCTGTTGGTCAGTCTCTGCTGGAAGCCAAGTTCATAGTCAATGGTTTTCTCAGGCCTCAGGTTAGGATTGTTGATGGTAGGGCTACCAAGAGTTGGCAAAAAGAAGTAATCCAAGGGGTTCATACGGAGCGCGTAAGTTGGACGCTGGGTAAGTACATCATAATGCGCAAAGAAGAGCGCTTCGTCAGAGATCGGGAATGAGAACGAAATACGTGGCATCACTGAAATCTGAGGCTCATAATCGCTGAATGCCTGTGAGGTTACAGCGATGTTATTGCGGTCTTTTAAATATGGTGTAACTCCGTTTCCTGCATCGAGTACGATGGAAGGGTCGGTAACTACAAGACCTTCGGCATTGTACCAGGTGTCCTTGTTGCGATAACCCATAATGGCTGTCGGCTGACGCACATTATCAACATAAACAACATAGTCACTTCCCATATTCTGAGGATGTGAGCCAAGGTCATTTACCTCAGAAACTGAAAGTGCAGGGTAAAGGGTATATGGGTCGGTCAGAACCATCTGGTTGGCATCAAAACGGTCAACCCTGACACCAATGTTGAAAATGAGGTCTTCAAAGGCAAATTTATCCTGGATAAATCCTGCAATATAAACCGGAGAGAAAGGTGCTATTTCGCGGGTGAAATTTCCGTTTGCGTCACGTTTGGTGAAGAAATCGTCAAAACTTGCACTGTTGGCAGACTTTGTTCTTTTACCGGTATAGGTATAACCACTGTAGCTGGCCAGGTTTTCACCATTGTTAAACAATTCATCAGCAGAGAACATATCAATTGAAAGTGCTTCGTTCAGCGAGGCTTTTTTCAGATTGCCATTGGCATCATAATAGTTCAGGGTCAGAGTATTGATGTCGTATGAATCGATGTCGATCCAGTCGGTGCCATCCATTGGAAGACCCAGTTTTGAACGCAGACTCTTGTCGAATACACGCTGTGATTGGGCGTCATATCTACGATCGTAATAGATGGTATCCATAAATACTCCATCCAGATAAACGAGGTTTGGATTCATTACGTCCAACTGCTCAATATGCGAATTGGTCAAACCACGCATCAGACTCCAGAGTCCGGTTGGTGCATAGGAGTAAAATCTGTCAGTACGCTGCTCGTATATGGCACCAAACTGCAAAGCATGGTTTCCTATATCGGCAGAAGCGCTGAAGTTGACGGCATATTGCTCATTGTCAATCCTCTGAAAACCAGACTGATTTCCACCGGGACTTCCCCATAATCCATAAACGCTTGGAGCGCCCATACCATTCAGCAATCCTCCGCCTGAAATGATGTTGTTGAGGTTGTCATGATAAAATGTTTCAGGATACAGATCATAATACTGCCTGGTATAATTGGCAGTAATCGGGTTTACGGTACCCGGGGTAAAAATTACCTCGGTATCCCTGAATCCGTTGTGTATAAAAGCAGTTTTCTGGGAAATGGTATCGAATCCGATTTCGTAAGATCTGATTTTCTGGGTTTCATATTTCCCAAGATATCCGTAATTGAAAAGATCTTGTTTGTGCTCAGGATCCTGAACAGTCTGATCAAACTTTGAAAAGTCAGCCTGTAGGGTGTAAAAAATATTTTTAATCAGCGATTTGCTTTCTCTGTCAGCAGGGAAACGCTGGGTAAAACGGGCAAAAACCCTCCAGGTGTTGCTGATTACCTGTGCATTTTTGTCGTAGTTGAACATTGACTGGGCAAAGTTAAAATTGCGCCCGTCGCTGTAGTTTACGCTTCCACCCAATGAAAGATTGATGTTTGGACCTGTTTTGATGTCAAATTTACCTGAAAGGTTAACATCATAACCAGCAGTATTTAGCGTGGATTTTGAAAATTCCAGGTCTTCTTTTCCAATAAAGTTGGTGTTGTAATAGGTTCCAAACCCAGTTCCTGACAGACGTAGCGGATTAAGCTCAAGCTGGCGTAAAACGTCATCATTTACTTTGTAAACACCGGTAGCAGTCGGGCGGCTATCCTGATTATATACAACTTCACCTGCTATAAAATAGCCAAGTAAAGAGCTTGTTTTGTCTTTATTCCAGAGCAGGGGTCCCTGCATATTGAGGCCCAAACGGTTGTAGCCGTATGCATCCAGAAACTGGGATGTCTGTAACTCAAGACCGGCACCGAATTCGCGGCTGGGGCCTTTGGTAGTTACATTGATAATACCTCCGGTAGCATCTCCGTATTGCGCCGGAACTCCCGAAAGGATAACCGAAACCTGCTCAATGGCTGATTCAGGAAGTGATGATGATCCGCGTACCCTGATACCGTCGATATACATAACAGTACCTTCAGAACGCTGACCGCGGACACTTCCACGCTCACCGTCGGCAGAGAAAACACCTCCGACTGTTGTGGCGATGGCATTGGCTGAACGGTTAGGCATTTTGGCAATTTCTTCAGCTGTAACGGTAGCGCCCATCGAGGTTTTGTCCTTGTCAATAAGGGGAACCTTATAGTCAACAACCTCAAATACTTCTATGTCTATCATGGTCGATTCCATGATAATGTTTTCAAAAGTAATCTGATCGGATTTAATAATAACGCCCCTTACCAATACAGGTTTGTACCCTACAAAAGTGGCTTTAATGTCATACCGTCCGGGCGAAATTGGCTTAATTGTGTATTTCCCGTCAAAGTCCGAAGTTGTGCCGCCAGCCTGTGTTCCTCCGAGTTCTACGATAATATTTACAAAAGGAATGGGTTCCTTTGTGTTTTTATCGATCACTTTTCCTGAGAGAGATCCCGACTGAGAAAATACCAACAGGTTCGCTGTCAGCACTAACCCAATAGTTAGCAGTAGATTTCTGATCATACAATTGAAATTTTATGTTAGATGTTCTTTGTGTGTTGCATGTGCCGTTAAAAGCGGGTAAAGGTAATAATAAATTGAAATACGCTCCAAAAATTTTAGAAACGAATGAACAATTTTCTAAAACGCTCAAATGTAGCGGGGATTGAGTATTTCAGAGTATATAACTGCCTTTTTGAGGTCAAATTCTTCAGTCAATTCTTCCACCAGAGGAACCTCATTATGTGTCGAGTCAGACATAACCCTGTTGTCATAATAATTGGCACCACCTCTTGTGGTATATTGGTTTTCAAAATAAGAACCGGAAACCTCGTTGGTTATTGTTTCAAGTGACTGTATTTCAGGCTTATATTGATTTGGGGCCAGAGTTTCAAAGGAATATTCCTCTTGCTCTTCCTGATACTCATCATAAGGCTGTGTGACAGGCTCAGGCATTTCAGTCTCAGGATCGAGCATCTGCTCCAGAAACGATCGTGGCCTTGGCGGGGCCGGAGGTGCATCAGGCTGATTTCGTCTTTGTTCTTCAAGCATCCGCTTTTTTTGTTGCTTTTGCTTGTTGCTGTAAAGCGAATAAACTACCCAGATTATACCTATTATTATATATAGAAAGTCATCCATTGTTTTGAACTTTTGGTTATCATCGGTAAAAATATAAAAGATTCGGTTCACACAGAAAAAAATCCTGTAATTTGAGAGATTAGTTCTTCTTTCACTGCAATTGCCTGATATGTATACCGGAAACGGTGAAATATTCCCGATTGCCAGGCGTAAGTATTATCTTTTGTGGCGCTTGTTGTTTTTATCTGTGTATTTCTTGCTTTTCTTCATCATTTTTTTTGTGTTTTTCGGTTGCATTTTATGATGTGCCTTCTCTTTTGCCCTTAGTTCAGATGCTGCCTTATTGTTAATCCTTTCCTGGTCTTTCATTGCTCTGTCGCGGGTGCTTCTGCCGGGAAATATGGCACAGCTCATAAGAAACATCACCAATATGGTGCTTACTGTAAAGATGAAGCGATGAAAATCTGGCTTGTTATTCATTTATGTGAAAAGTTTTTGTTAGCGTCAAAAATATTACTTTTACCGCTGCGTTAGTAAATTATCTGAAAAAATTGAAATGAAAACTGTTTTCAAAGGTGTTTCAAAGGTGCTTTTATTTGGCTTTTTTCTGCTGTCTGTTTCATGCGGCAAGGAAACAAGCCAAACGGAGATACCTTATATTTATGTCAACTTTGTGATTTACCCCAATACCCTGCATTTTATTCCCGAAGGTGGCTATGTTTATTCCAGCGGAGGTTATAAAGGTTTGATCATATACCGGCCATTGAGCGATCAGTTTCTGGTTTATGAGCGCGCCTGCCCTTACGATCCTCTCGAAGATGATGCCAGGGTTGTGGTTGAAGACAATGGAATTATTGCTGTTGATTCTCTTTGCGGATCAAGATTTATTCTCACCGATGGCTCTCCGATTACTGGTCCGGCTACTACCGGCCTGAAACAATACCGTACCAGATATGATGGGTATTCACTTACGGTGACGAATTAGGATTCAAGGATTCAAGGATTCAAGGATTCAAGGATTCAAGATTCAAAGATTCAATGATTCAATGATTCAATGATTCAAAAATTCGACAATTTGGAAATTGGAGATTCTGAATCAGATGTTCGAAATTGGAAACTTAGTCTCGATAGTATCGAAGTTGGAAATTGGAAATTAGAAATTTGAAATTCCTCAATCCTTATTCCTAAAGTGAAAAAGAAGACCTAACAAGTTGAAAGAAAACTTGTTAGGTCAATTCTATATCTGAAATTAGAAATTGGAAATTGCCCTTCGACAAGCTCAGGGACCAGAAATTAGTAATTAGAAATTAGAAATTGGAAATTCCTAGTACCGATAATGCTCCGGCTTAAAAGGCCCTTCAACAGGCACTCCGATATAAGCAGATTGTTCAGGAGTAAGTTTGGTAAGTTTCACACCCAATTGCTCAAGGTGCAGTCTTGCAACCTCTTCATCCAGTTTCTTTGATAAACGGTAAACACCGACTTCATAGTTGTTTTTCCACAAATCGAGTTGAGCCAGGGTTTGGTTTGAGAATGAGTTGCTCATCACAAAAGATGGATGACCGGTAGCACAACCCAGATTTACAAGTCGTCCTTCGGCAAGAAGGAAAATTGCTTTTCCGCCTGGAAATACATATTTATCAACCTGAGGTTTAATGTTGACTCTTTCAATGTCGTTGGCTTCATTCAGCGGATCCACCTGAATTTCGTTGTCGAAGTGCCCGATGTTGCAGACAATGCTCTGATCTTTCATCTGACGCATGTGCTCAAGGGTAATCACGTCACGGTTTCCGGTTGCGGTAATGTAAATATTGCCTTCTTTAACCGCATCTTCAATGGTTGAAACTTCAAATCCTTCCATGGCAGCCTGAAGCGCACAGATGGGGTCAATTTCAGTAACAATTACCCTTGCGCCGTATGAACGCATTGAGCGGGCACAGCCTTTTCCTACATCACCAAATCCGAGAACCACCGCAACTTTTCCAGCAATCATTACATCGGTTGCGCGTTTTATTCCATCAGCAAGTGATTCGTGGCATCCATAAAGGTTGTCGAATTTCGATTTGGTTACAGAATCGTTTACATTTATCGCAGGAATCAGCAATTCGCCGGCTTCCATCATCTGGTAAAGCCTGTGAACGCCAGTGGTAGTTTCTTCTGAAACACCTTTAAGTTCTGCAACGGTATTGTGCCAGCGGGTTTTGTCTTCTACAAAAGCTTCCCTCAGGGTTTTCAGAATGGCAGCTTCTTCGGCATTTGAAGTGGCAGCTTCCAGCAACGAAGGATTTTTTTCTGCAGCATATCCTTTGTGAACCATCATGGTGGCATCGCCGCCGTCATCAACAATCAGATTCGGACCTTTTCCACCCGGAAAACACAACGCCTGCAGTGTACACCACCAGTATTCTTCAAGGGTTTCACCTTTCCAGGCAAAAACCGGAACGCCGGTAGCGGCAATGGCTGCAGCTGCGTGGTCCTGGGTTGAGAAAATGTTGCAGCTGGCCCAACGTACATCTGCGCCTAGCTCACTCAGGGTTTCAATAAGAACCGCCGTTTGGATGGTCATGTGCAATGAACCGGTAATGCGAACGTTCTGCAATGGTTTTTCAGCAGAAAATTTTCTGCGGATAGACATCAGACCGGGCATTTCCATTTCGGCAATTTCAATTTCCCTGCGACCAAAATCAGCAAGGCTTATATCTTTAACTTTGTAAGGCAATACTTCGGCAATGGTTTCTTTCATGGTGAAGAGTGGTTATTTTTGATACAAAATAGTGCTGCAAAGTTAAGTATAGTTTTGAAACAAGATACAGATTGAAGGAAGATACTATTTATAGGTACAGCCTGCTTAACCTATAGGTGTTGCACGCCGAATTGAATATTTCTTCTTGGGTTCTTCACAGGAATTGCTTATCATTGCAGCTTTAAAGCACGATCTCTATATGCTTGTTTATGAAAATATTACCAATAAGATGCTGGCCGGAAGAAAGCAGCTCGCCATCCTTATTGATCCCGACAAAACAGAGGATAAAGCGCTTGATTCCATAGTTCAGCAATCTGTTGATGCCGATGTGGATTATTTTTTTGTGGGCGGTAGTCTGCTCATCAATAATCATATGGATGCCGTTATAAAAATTCTGAAGCAGGCCAAAGATATTCCAGTGGTGCTTTTTCCGGGTAATACCTTGCAGATGAGCTGGAAAGCCGATGCCATTCTTTTTCTTTCACTGATTTCGGGAAGAAATGCTGAAATGCTGATCGGCCGGCATGTTATATCAGCTCCGTACCTAAAGCTGAGCCCCTTGCAGGTGATTCCAACCGGATACATGCTGATTGAAAGCGGCAGACCCACAGCGGTTTCGTATATGAGCAACTCCGATCCCATTCCTGCCGATAAAGACGATATTGCAATGTGCACCGCAATGGCCGGTGAAATGCTTGGACTGAAACTGATTTTTATGGATGCCGGCAGCGGTGCAATTAATCCGGTTTCCAACACCATGATCAGCCATGTGAAACAAAGTATTGGTGTTCCCCTGATTGTTGGCGGAGGCATCAGAACCCCTGAGCAGGCAAAAGAAACTTCAACTTCAGGCGCCGATGTGCTGGTGATCGGAAACGCCATCGAAAAAAATCCTTCGCTGATCAGTGAAATTTCACAGGCCATCAGACCTTAATATTGGCTACTTTAATTACTCCCTTTATGAATAAACTTTTCTCACTCCTTGCTGTCTTTTTGATGGCGCTGCAATGCTCGTTCGCTCAGGATAAAACGCTGGTTCCTGAAGAAATTATGACGAACCGCAAACTCTATCCAACCGGATTGACAAATATTCAGTGGCGCGCTTCTTCTGATAATTATACATGGCAGGATGCCGGTGCTTTACTTCAGGGAAACCTGAAATCGGAGACAACAGATACATTGCTGATCCTGTCCGTATTTAACGAAGCAATTACCGCAAGCGGATTTGCTGAATTTAAACGTATGCCGGCAATCAATTGGAAGAGCTCCGGTTCCTTTACCTTTGTCAAGGATGAGCATTGGATGGAGTATGACCTTGTAAATAAGTCTGTTAAGAAAATAAACTCATCCGATAGCCTTGCTGAAAATGCTGAGATGGCTCCCGAAACAAATTACATCGCTTATACCATCAAGAACAATCTTTATGTTTCGACCACTTCCGGGAAGGTAGCTGTGACAAGTGATGAAAATCCGGGGATTGTAAACGGACAGACGGTTCACCGGAATGAATTTGGTATCAGCAAAGGGATTTTCTGGTCGCCGAAAGGCAATCTGCTGGCTTTTTACCGCATGGATGAAAGCATGGTGACTGAATATCCGCTGGTTGACGCTACTGCCCGCGTTGCTGAGGCCAATAATATAAGGTATCCGATGGCCGGCATGAAAAGCCATGAGGTTACGGTTGGCATTTATAATCCGGTGAGCAATAAAACGGTTTTTATGAAAACCGGACTTCCCGCTGAGCAATACCTGACCAACATTGCATGGAGCCCCGATGAAAAGTCGCTGTATATTGCTGTGCTTAACCGCGATCAGAACCATCTGAAAATGAATTGTTACGATGCCGGAACCGGTGATTTTGTGGCAACGCTGTTTGAGGAAAAGAACGAACGTTATGTGGAGCCTCTGAATGCGATGGTTTTTCTTCCGGGAAGTGCCGATAAGTTTATCTGGCAGAGTCAGCGCGATGGCTACAATCATTTGTATTTATATGGTACGGATGGCAAGCTGATCAGGCAACTGACTTCAGGGCCATGGATTGTAAACGAAATGATTGGTTTTGATGCAGATGGCAAAGGTTTGTTCTACACCTCAACCGAAGTCAGTCCGCTTGAAAATCACCTTTATTATCTTGATCTGAAATCAGGAAAAACAACCCGTTTGACTTCTGAAAAAGGAGTTCATAACCCAATCGTTCGCGAAGACGGCAAATTTTTTATCAGCCGTTACAGCAATCGTGAAGTTCCGGCTGAAATTGTTATTGCAGATAAAAAGGGTAAAAATGTGAAATCAATTCACACTTCGCCAAATCCTCTTACCGAATACAAATTGGGTGAAACCAGCATTTTTACCCTGAAAGCTGAAGATGGTACTGATCTGTATTGCCGTTTGATAAAACCCGCTGATTTTGATGCCGCAAAGAAATATCCGGTTTTTATCTACGTTTACGGCGGACCCCATGCTCAGTTGGTCACCGAAAACTGGCTGGGTGGCGCCAATTTGTTTCTCAACTATATGGCGCAGCAGGGTTTTGTGGTTTTCACGATGGACAACCGTGGTTCGGCAAACCGTGGCTTTGCGTTTGAGAGTGTGATTCACCGTAATCTGGGTGTTGCCGAAATGGCCGATCAGATGAAAGGTGTTGAATACCTGAAATCTCTGCCCTGGGTTGATCAGAACAGAATCGGCGTTGACGGATGGAGCTATGGCGGATTTATGGCCATTTCGCTCAAGCTGAAACACCCCGGCGTATTTAAGGTCGCTTCTGCCGGAGGGCCGGTCATCGACTGGAAATACTACGAAGTTATGTACGGCGAACGCTACATGGACACCCCGGAGCAAAATCCGGAAGGTTATGAAGAAGCTGCGCTGATAAATTATGTGGATAGCCTTGAAGGAAAGTTACTTATAATTCACGGGGCACTAGACAATACCGTGGTGTGGCAGCATAGCCTGGAGTTTCTCAGGGCCTGCATCAGCAAACAAAAGCAGCTTGACTATTTTGTTTATCCCACCCACGAACACAATGTAATGGGTGCTGACCGGGCACATCTTTTCAGGAAAATTTCGGAGTATTATCTTCAGAATCTTTGAGAGGATTTTTTCTGCGCGTTGAAGTGTGGAAGATATATTTGTAATTATATGCCGGGGATTTTTCAGGTGAGTGCAGTGCCTGAGAAATATCCCGGTTTTTATTTTCAGTAAATGAATTTTTTGTGAAAAATTTTGAATTTGAAAATAATCCGGTACTTTTGGAAAAGTTATACCGAATGCGGTATTTTGTTTGCCCGACAACCCAAGGCCAAGGTTGAATACAAAGCTGTGTTATACAGCCCGCAGTCGGTTTAGGTGGTAGCAAAGCCATAAAAGGTTCAGATTGGATAGAAGGAAGGGTAGCAACCCTCTTAAACTTTCAAGTACCATCAGAAAATTACCCGCAATAATTTTCTGGCCATAAAGCCAACCATTGGTAGAGAAATATAAAAACACATGAAAAGCTATTTAAAATTTTTAGTAATCATTTTGACTTTTTCAATTTCATGTGAGAAAAGAAATGATTTAGATGGAAGATATGGTGTTTTGACGGGAGTTATTGTAAATGAATTTGGTCAACCGATAGAAGGGGCTTTAATAGAAATTGACTCAGAAACAAGAAAGACAGATCATAAAGGATTATATACTTTTAAGGAGTTGCCAGTTAGTGACTACAGAGTAACAGCATTTAAAGATGGGTTTATTGCGAAAATAAAGGATATCAAAATTATTGAAAATAAAATAAACAACTTAGATTTTAAGCTAGAATCTGGGAAATCATTTCTTGAGATTTCAGATTCTGCTTTTAATATTACATCCGTAAAAAAAAATATAAAAATTCAGATTTCCTCTAACTCTGGATGGAAGCTAAATGAAACTCCTGAATGGATTCAGATTTTGTCAGGGAGTGGAGAGGGAAATGGAGAAATTTCGATAGTTTGCATAGAAAATACAGGTGATATCATAAGAACAGATACGATAATTATTTCTTCCGGAGCAATTTCAAGGCGATTGATTATAAACCAAGACTTTCCAGTAAAATTAATTATAAATGAGGGGATTATTGGAAATGGAGAATTAGGAATACATGACTCTGTTTACTTACTCTTTAATAAACCCATTCAGATTAAACATATAAAAAGCAACTGGGAATTTTGTGTTTCAGATATTAAGTATAAGCAGGTTGATAACGACAGAGGAGTTATGTTTTCATTCTCTTGTGCTGACTTAGGCGGGACATATCCCTTTACCATTGAAGTTCAAGATAATAGTGGCCAGATTTTAATAAAAGATTTTGAGGTTCAATACTTTACTGATCGAATTAAGATTGAAGGACAAATAACTTGTTATAAATTCATTGATTATGAAAATAGGGGTTGGATTTCAACCCGCATACCTAACAGACTTATAGAAATAGCCCTTGATAGCTTTAAGATCACAAGAATTATAGATCTTGATTTTAATCCATGGTCCTTTGTGATAAATCCATACAACAACCTTTTATATATTTTAAGCGGGTATCCATACGAGAATATAAGAGACAACAGGATTTACGCTTATAATCAGCAGAGTGGATTGCTTGAAAAAAGTATAAGTTTTGAGCCGGAAGTAGGTGAATATCCTCCTTATGCTAATATTTATCCGTATAGCATAGGATTTACAAAATCGGGATATGGCGTTGTTCTTTTAGAAGGAGGTGGAGGGGACTGGAAAATTATTGATAGTTCAAACGATGATACAACATACCTCCACAATGACAATGGTTCTGGTCCCTATGAATATATGTACTTTAACAAAGTGCATATGAATTATGATTATTCGAAATTGCTATTGACCGAAAGGTATGGTTCATGTAATATTGTAATACTAGATGAATTAACCCATGAATTTGAAAACCTCAGACCTGGCTCACTTACCCGTGGAGTTTTTATCACTCCCAACAGGAAAAACAATAAGATATATGTAGGTCAGATTTATGATCAGTTTATTATTGATTTGGACGGAACTTTGAGCAAGATTTCGTATTTGGATAACAGATTCGATGGTAGCGCAGACTTTAATTATAATAGTGGTGAAGAAGGCTTGGTATATTTTTGTGATAAAGATTATATTAGGCTGCTTGACTACAATAATTCCTCAACATTAATGTGGTGTGACGCAATTTATTCCCTAAGAGAACTTACAGCATCATTGGACGGAAATTATACTTATGCCTACAAGTATATTTTTGATTCTCCAGATTCCTATTTTTATAGGTTTGATGCCGGAATTTTTTATAGATATTTAAAATGAATTTTCAACAAACAAGTATATGATCAACCATTACAGAACACATCAGTCCTTTTAATTTTCCAAAATCCAATTTTTCACAACCCAAACTTTCTTCTCCCCAACCCCACCTTTTATACACCAGAAATTCCTGTACATTTGCATCGGTTTTTAAAACCTGAATAATTAATTCAACAACTACAAAATCACTTGCAGATGAAGAAGATTGCAATGGTTGACCTGAAAAGTCAATATGAAAAAATTAAGCCTGAGATTGATCAGGCCATTCAGGATGTGGTAAATTCTACCGCTTTTATCAATGGCCCTGCGGTTAAGGGATTTCAGGAAGACCTGGAAAAATACCTGGGGGTAAAACATGTTATTCCCTGTGCAAACGGCACTGACGCGCTTCAGGTGGCAATGATGGCGCTCGGAATTAAACCAGGCGATGAAGTAATTACCACCAATTTTACTTTTATTGCTACAGCCGAAGTTATTGCATTGCTTGGCTTTACGCCTGTGGTTGTGGATGTTGATCCGCATACATTTAACATCGATCCGGAATCTGTGCGCAAAGCGCTTACGCCCAGAACCCGCGCAATTGTTCCGGTTCACCTTTTCGGACAATGTGCCGATATGGATGCCATAATGGAAATTGCTCAGGAGTTTAATCTTTTTATCATCGAAGACGCATGTCAGGCCATTGGTGCTGATTATTTATTTGCTGACGGAAGCCGCAAAAAAGCAGGAACCATAGGTCATGTAGGATGCACATCATTTTTCCCCAGTAAAAACCTTGGTTGTTACGGAGATGGCGGCGCCATTTTTACCAACGACGATGAACTTGCCAACCAGATGCGGGTTGTGGTAAACCACGGAATGACAGTGCGTTATTATCACGATTTTATTGGTGTAAACAGCAGGTTAGACAGCATTCAGGCTGCAGTTCTGCGCGTAAAGCTTGCCCGCCTCGATGCGTATGCTGAAGCCCGCAATCATGCAGCTGAATATTATGACAATGCCTTTAAAAACCATCCGAAACTTAAAACTCCGGCCCGGTTCGAAAAATCGACCCATGTTTTTCATCAGTACACGCTGGTAACCGAAGGCGTTGACCGCAATGCCATGCAGGAGTTTCTGATGAAAAAAGATGTTCCGGCCATGATTTATTACCCCGTTCCGCTGCATATGCAAAAGGCATATCTTGATCCCCGTTACAAAGAGGGTGACTTTCCGGTAACCGAACACTTATGTAAAACAGTGATTTCGTTGCCCATGCACACCGAACTTGATGAAGAACAATTACAGTTCATTACTTCATCGGTGCTCGAATTTGTGAACAGATAAGTTAAGGTGTATTGTCTTTTAGTTAAGGTCTCGGATAGGGTACTAAAATAAAAAAAGTCCTTTGACTCCGCTACCAATGACAGATTGTTCGTCTGATCCTTCGACTCCGCTCAGGAGGACATCGTACAGGGCTGAATATGAGTTTATTAAATGAATCAATGCTCCCCTAACACGAATGTCACACTGAGCGAAGTCGAAGTGTTTAAACGCTTGCTTCAGGAGCCGGATAATCTTCCGGCTTTTTTTATGTTATTATGGGGACATTGTATTACATTTGAACTTGAATACAATGGATTTTATCATCTACATTGAAACGGGTTTATCACCTTCAAAAGCAATATTATGGAGAAAAACTTTTATGCACACGAAACAGCAGTAATAGATGATGGGTGTACGATCGGCAGCGGTTGTCACATCTGGCATTTTACTCACCTGATGACCGGATGCGAACTTGGCGATAACTGCAATCTGGGACAGAATGTTGTGGTATCGCCTGGAGTTAAGCTTGGACGAAATGTCAAAGTGCAGAACAATGTTTCCATCTATACCGGTGTAATCTGCGAAGACGATGTATTTCTGGGCCCATCGATGGTATTTACCAATGTGGTTAATCCCAGAAGTGCGGTTATCCGGAGAGGAGAATATTCTGCCACAATCGTAAAACGGGGCGCTTCAATCGGAGCCAATGCAACCATTGTTTGCGGACATAATATTGGCGAATATTCCTTTATTGGAGCCGGTGCTGTTGTTACGCGGGCAGTGCCTGCCTATGCGCTGGTGGTTGGAAATCCGGCCCGTCAGATCGGTTGGATGAGTGAGTTCGGGCATCGTCTGAACTTTGATCAGGCTGGATTTGCAGTCTGTCCTGAAAGCAACGAAAAGTATCAGCTGAAGGATGGAATGGTTAAAAAGATTGTCTGAATTTAAAATATTTGCATGAAAATACTAGTTGCCGGTGGAACCGGCTACATTGGTTCGCACACTGCAGTTGAGCTGTTGAAAAAAGGCTATGATGTTGTAATCATTGACAATCTGTCAAATTCTCATGCTACAGTAATTGACCGCATCGAAGATATTACCGGCAAAAAACCTGAGTTTCATCAGTTCGATCTGATTGACAGGGAAAAAACCGCTGCGTTTTTTGCCGATCATTCGGATCTTGATGGCATTATCCATTTTGCAGCTTTTAAAGCTGTTGGGGAGTCAATGACTGATCCGTTGATGTATTACCGCAATAACCTCGATTCACTCATCAATATCCTTCAGGGGATGAAGGACAACGGGATAAAAAATCTTGTTTTCTCCTCATCATGCACGGTTTATGGACAGCCGGATGAACTTCCTGTAAAAGAGACTTCGCCGATCAAAGAAGCCTGGTCGCCATACGGAAATACAAAGCAAATGTCGGAGGAGATTCTTCGGTTTTCTGTGGCGGCTCATGGGCTGAAAACGATAGCACTGCGGTATTTTAATCCCATCGGAGCACACGATTCGGCGTTGATTGGTGAATTGCCCCTCGGTGTTCCCAACAATCTGGTTCCTTTTATCACACAAACAGCCATAGGACTCCGGAAATCGCTGAGCGTTTTTGGTTCTGATTACGACACCCCCGATGGAACGGCCATTCGCGATTACATTCACGTGGTGGATCTGGCCAAAGCGCATGTTATCGCGGTTGACCGGATGATTGCCGGGAAAGGAAAATCTGATATGGAAATATTTAATCTGGGCACTGGTAATGGCTTCAGTGTACTCGAAGTGATTCAATCTTTTGAGAGAGTGAGCGGACAAAAACTTAATTATCAGATTGTTGACCGACGCCCCGGAGATATTGAAAAAGTTTGGGCCGATACCTCCTTTGCCAATGATGAACTTGGATGGAAAGCCGAATTGTCGCTGGATGAAATGATGGCCTCCGCCTGGAAATGGGAAAAAGCCCTCGCCGAAAAATAACATACCACTTAAATCAATCAGGAAATGAAAACCATTCTTATCACCGGAGGAGCCGGGTTTATCGGTTCGCATGTAGTCAGGCTTTTTGTAAATAAATATCCTCAATACCAGATTGTTAACCTTGACAAACTGACCTATGCTGGTAATCTTACCAATTTGACCGATATAGAGAATAAGCCGAATTATGTTTTTGAGCGTGGCGATATCACTGATGGTGATCAGATGCAGCAGTTGTTTGATAAATATCAGTTTGACGGAGTCGTGCATCTGGCTGCAGAATCGCATGTTGATCGGTCCATTGCCAATCCAATGGAATTTATCATGACCAACATAGTGGGCACGGTGAATCTGCTGAATGCTGCAAGAGCCATCTGGAAAGATGGTTTTGAGGGGAAACGTTTTTATCATATTTCCACCGATGAGGTTTACGGTTCGCTGGGCGATGAAGGCAAATTTCTTGAAACAACACCTTACGACCCGCGGAGTCCCTATTCAGCCAGCAAAGCCAGCAGCGACCATCTGGTAAGGGCCTATTTTCACACCTTTCATATGCCGGTAGTGCTTTCGAATTGCTCAAACAATTACGGACCTTACCAGTTTCCTGAAAAACTGGTGCCGCTGTTTATTCACAACATCCGCAACAACAAGCCGCTGCCTGTTTATGGAAAAGGTGAGAATGTGCGCGACTGGCTGTATGTTGAGGATCATGCCATTGCCATTGATCTTATTTTTCATCAAGGTCGCGAAGGAGAAACATACAATATCGGTGGCAACAATGAGTGGCAAAATATTAAGTTAATTCAGAAGCTAATAGAAATTGTGGACCGCAAACTTGGGCGTTCAGAAGGCGAATCCCTTAAGCTGATCACTTATGTGAAAGATCGTGCCGGTCATGACCTACGTTATGCAATTGATGCCACTAAAATCAAGGAAGAGCTGGGCTGGGAACCCACTGTGAAATTTACTGAAGGGTTTGAGTCAACCGTTGACTGGTATCTTGCCAACGAAGAATGGCTGAATAATGTTACTTCAGGCGATTATCAGAAATACTACGAACAGCAATACGTGAAGCGGTAATTTTATTCCTGGCAAGTTTCCTTTGCCTGATCACCGTAATAACCGGAAAAGCACTCAGGCTTCAGTATTCTGCTGCTGTCTGAGTGTTTTGTTTGTTTTACTTCTTTAAATCTTACATTGTCAGTCATGAAAGTTGAAAATGAATTTACTTTTGTTGATGTAAGCGCCGAAAATGTTTCGGAGGTTGGTATTTGTTGCAGCAAGGACAAAAAATCACCGGGTTTTATAGCAAAAGCGGAGTGGTTTAAATCCTCGTTGAATAAGGGTTTGCGCATGAAAATTGCCCTCGACAACAAAGGGCGGCAGATTGCTTTTGTTGAATACCTGCCATCTGAACTTGCCTGGAGGCCGGTTAAAGCAGACAACTACCTTTTTATTCATTGCATTACAGTTTATTCTAAAGACTCCCGCGAGAAAGGTCTGGGAAGCAAACTTTTGCAGATGGTTGAAGAAGAGGCTGTAGCTCAGGGAAAATCGGGGATATGTGCCATGAGCAGCGATGGTTCATGGATGGTTGATAAAAAGTTGTTTCAGAAAAATAACTTCACCATAACATCTGAAATGGGGCGCTTTGAGTTGATGGTAAAGAAACTTGACCCAATGGCACCTCTTCCGGTTTTCATTGACTGGACAAAGAAATTGCCGGATTACAAAGGCTGGCATCTGATTTATGCAGATCAATGTCCCTGGCATCTGAAATCTGTAACCGATCTGCAACAGGCAGCAATTGATAACGGAATTATTCTGACCGTCACAAAGCTAACCACTCCCGCAGAAGCACAGCTGGCGCCATCCGGTTTCGGAACTTTCAGCCTGATAAAAGACGGAAAACTACTTGCCGATCACTACATCAGCCGCACAAGGTTTGAAAATATTCTGCGGCAGGAATTAAAGCAGAAATAAGTCCCTGAGGGGGAAAGCAGGAATATCTTCATTTTACCGGACATTTGTGACAGATTATATGAACCCAATGAATTTCCATCTTTCGTCTGAATCGTTTATCAGGTTCTTCGACAAGCCCGGCAATGTTGTTTTGCTTGAGGGCAAAAGAAAGGTGCTCGCGGAAGATGAGGAATTGCTTTTTTTCATAGGACGCCGGCTTACGCTGGAAAGCAGACACATGCGTTTCAGAAGCGGCAATGCCCCGGGCTCGGATTTTCTCTTTTCAAAAGGTGTGGCATCGGTGGATGCATCGCGGCTTGAGGTGATTATTCCCTATCCCGGGCACAGAAAGGGAAATAACCTTACCAGCCAGAGTTACGCGCTTGATGCGATCAGCCTTGCCGAAGAGCCCGAAGTGCTTTATCATTCAAAACAGAAAAAAGGGATGTCGGGACTTGTGGATGCTTACCTTGCTGATGGAAAAAACAGCGTAACTGTCAAAGCAGCTTACATCATCCGCGATACGGTGAAAGTAACCGGAACCCGCTCAGGAATATTGCCGGCTACGGTTGCTCTTTTTTATGATGATCTGCTGAATCCCATGCAGGGAGGTACTGGCCATACCATGCGTGTGTGCAGGGATTTGAATATTCCTTTCCTGAATCAAAGTGTATGGATGAGCTGGCTTAAACAATAAACTGAACTTTATTTCTGAGCCACGGTTTAATTGGCTTACCATAAAACCAACAGCCATGAAAATAAGTGCACGAAACCAGTTTAAAGGAACCATTATTGAGTTGAAACCAGGAGTGGTCACCGCCAAAGTCATTATTGATATTGGCGGAGGAAATATAATAAGTTCAGTTATTACAATGGATAGTGTTGATGACCTTAAACTGAAGCCGGGTGATAACGTAACGGCTTTTATTAAATCAACGGAAGTGATGATCGGGAAAGAATAGAAATGAAACTTTCTTAAAAACCTTTTTGGCTTCGACTCCGTTCAGCCTGACATTAGTTATGGAGGAGAGGTTTGTCCTTTTATTTAAGTTTGGGAAAGAATAAAGAAAAAGCCGGGAAACCGGCTTTTTCTTTGCTAAAAATCATTCAGCTATGCACTTGCAGTTTCTGCTTCAGGGGCTATTTTTTTCACAAGACCCTGCAATACAGTTCCAGGCCCTACTTCGGTAAAATGAGTACCACCATCGGCTACCATATTCTGCACAATCTGTGTCCAGCGTACTGGTGCGGTTAGCTGAGCAATCAGGTTTTCGCGGATCTGAGCAGGTTCGGTATATGGCTTGCCTGTAACATTCTGATAAACAGGGCAAACCGGTGTATTAAAATGAGTTGCATTGATGGCTGCAGCCAACTCAACGCGGGCAGGCTCCATCAATGGAGAGTGAAATGCGCCGCCAACTTTCAGTGGCAAAGCACGTTTGGCTCCGGCAGCTTTAAGTTGTTCACAGGCAATTTCAATTCCTTTCACCGAGCCGCTGATAACCAGCTGTCCGGGACTGTTGTAATTGGCAGGCACCACCACTTCGTCGATTCCGGCAAGAACTTCTTCAACCTTTGCATCGTCGAGGCCGAGAATAGCAGCCATGGTTGATGGCTCGGCTTCACAGGCTTTCTGCATAGCCATAGCACGGGCATAAACCAGTTTTAATCCGTCTTCGAAGGAAAGTGCGCCGGCAGCAACCAAAGCAGAGAATTCCCCAAGTGAATGACCAGCAGTCATTTCGGGGGTAAAACTTTCGCCGAGGGTTTTGGCAAGAATAACTGAATGCAGAAAAATTGCAGGCTGAGTTACTCTTGTCTGACGAAGATCTTCATCGGTGCCGGCAAACATAAGATCGGTAATTCTGAAGCCAAGTATTTCGTTGGCTTTTTCAAACATTTCTTTTGCCAGGGCATTGCCATCGTAAAGATCTTTGCCCATGCCCACAAACTGGGCTCCCTGTCCGGGAAATACATATGCTTTCATGCGTTAGATTTTTCGTTTATAAAGCGGTGCAAAAGTACGAAATGCATCTTAATTCACGCTAACCCCTGACAGGGTTTAGCTTCCTATCAAGTTGTTAGCCTGCATCTGTCTGGCTGCCCATTTTAAAAGGGCTCGTGACCCTGGCAGAGGTCGCCTGCAAAAGTACGAAATGCTTCTCAATTCACGCTAGCCCCTGACAGGGTTTAGCTTCCTATCAAGTTGTTGGCCTGCATCTGTCTGGCTGCCCATTTAAAAAGGGCTCGTAACCCTGGCAGAGGTCTCCTGTTTAGGATCACAAATCGTTGATAATCGTAAGATTGTTGGGCTTGTCAGAAAGAGCTACCTTCACATTGTCGGTTATAAAGAAATGATGAAGCAACTGTGTGGAGATAATTCCGGCCAGTGCCATGTTCTCAATTTCAGTAACCTGAGGGCTCTGTGAAATTCTTGAAGTGAGCTTGGTTACCTTTTCAGGATCGAAATATCCATAAGCCCGAAGCACGTTTTCGCTCAGCAACTCAGTAACATATTCCGGAGAGTTTTCACCCAGAAAGCTCTGGTAAACCGGCGCGCGGTAAGCCTGTTTGTGCCGTTTCAGAATGGAATCAGGAATTTTACCATTCATCATTTTTTTGAGGATGTGTTTTTCGTTCAGAATCCTCAGCTTATAACTTTCAGGAAGGCTGGCAGCAAATTGCATAACCCGCTGATCTAAAAACGGATATCGCCCTTCCACCGAATTGGCCATTGCCATTCGATCGCCTTGCGATGAAAGCAGATAGCCCGACATAAAGATGTTTGATTCAAGATCCTGAGCTTTCGCCAGATCGCCGTAATCAGAAAAACCTTCAGCCAGATTTTTGCTGATTTCATCAATGGGCTCATAGCCGTTAAGACCTGACAGCACAGAATCGGTGAAATAGTTCTGGATTCTGGATGTGTTGTGCCAGCGAAGCAGATGCGAATAATAAGGATTGTCTGTTTCGCCAAGCTTATAACCGAAGAACATTTTCAAAACTGTGGTTTTGGCCTCTTTCATCATCGGCAGATAGGGGTAGAGCTTTTTGAGCAAAAGCGGTCTAATGTCTGATTGCGGGTTTCGTGCCCAGAACCGCCTGATTTTATTCTCTTTGAAGATGTTGTAGCCGGCCAGCATTTCGTCGGCTCCTTCGCCGGTTATAACAACCTTAATGTTGTGCTCTCTCACTTTTTTCGAAAGCATGTACATTGGAGTTGGAGCGGTTCGAAGTATCGGAAATTCAGTGTGACGGATGGTGTCGTAGAAGTACTTCCCGATATCTTCCGATGTGCAAGAAAATGCCGTGTGATTGGTGTTAAAGTATTTTGAAGCTTCAAGCTGAAACGCAGTTTCGTCAAATGCTTTTTCTCTGAATCCTATCGAAAAGGTATTCAGCACTCCTGGCTCCAGATCATGGATAAAGGAGGTGGTAACGCTTGAATCGATGCCACCACTGAGATAGGCTGCCACTTCAACATCGGCGCGCAACCTCATTTTAACCGATTCCCTGAAAAGACCGCGAAGTTCTTCGGCTGCTTCATTGAGGCTGAGTTTTGAGTAATCATTTTCGCGGGGATAATTCAACGACCAGTACTTTTCGGATGTTGTTCCGTTTTCGTTGATCAGCATGTAATGCCCGGGTGATACTTCAAAAACATCTTCGAAAGGAGTATCGGGAGTAATGGTGGTCCAGAAAGTAAATATCTGCGACAGCGCTTTGTGGTTAATTGCTCTTTTTACTCCGGATATCTGAAACAAACCCTTGATTTCGGAGCAGAAAATAAACCGTCCGTCAGCGCGGGTAAAAAATATCGGACGTATTCCCATTCGGTCGCGGGCAAGAAACAGTTCCTGCTTTTGTTTGTCCCATATGGCAATAGCAAACTGCCCTGTGAATTTATTCAGGCACTGAGGGCCCCATTTTGCGTAAGCATATAAAACTACTTCGGTGTCGGTATTTGTGGAAAACTGAACTCCGAGCGCTTCCAGTTCGCGGCGGATCTCAATATAATTGAAAACTTCGCCATTGTAAACAATCCAGTACCAGCCATCGCTGGTTGGAATAGGCTGTAATCCGGCTGATAAATCAATAATACTTAGCCGTACATTTCCTATTCCTACACCTTTGCCAATGTAAATTCCGCTTTCATCGGGGCCACGATACTTGATTGATGCGAGCATGGATGTCAACTCCTGCTCCGAGGGTTGATTGTCATGCCTGAAGTTCAGAATTCCTGCGATACCACACATGGGCGACGGGATTAGTTAAGTTTACTGCTGATAAACCGGACTATCGCATTTACCGATTCAAAATTGCCTTCAAGCAGTTCGGAATCCTGCGCTTTGATTTTAAAGTTGTCTTCAATGAAATTAATCAAGGATAAAAAACCCATTGAATCGAATATCCCTTCCACAAAAATAAGGGTGTCGTCCTGAACCTTTTCGGCAGGAACAAAAGCCGTATCAACAATAAATTTTTTCAGTTGATCCTTGATTTCAGATGCTTCAGTCATAAGTAAGATTATTGGTTTGTTAAGTTGATAAACCGGGCCGGTTCATTTTTGTTCGCCTTTTAAATTCGTGGTTTTCCCGTTGTTTTCAATCACATCAACAATTCTTGCAGCAAAAAGAGGGGCAACCCTTTCGCCAAATTTTGCAGATGGATGCGAATCACCCTTTTTTGCGGAATATTCCTCTTTCAGGTAGAGTTCGCCTTCTGTTTCCAGGGAATAAAAGTCCCAAAGATAAATGTTGTCGTCGGGTGAATCCCACTCAGTAATTACCCAGTTCACAAATTCAAGGGTGCGCTTCGCTTCCTCTTCCGTAACATTTGATTTTACATGAGCAGCAGCAGTCCAGAGAATGAATTTTGTTTCAGGAAACTCATTCAGTTTTTTCTTGATTTCAGCGTACTGAGCTTTGTAATTTTCTTTTCTTTTTTCAGGACTCAGCGTGTCAGGATTCCCGGTGTCTTCAAGAATATTGCTTACCGGAAAACAATGTTTAAAAATGACAACATCGTAATCTTTTGTCAGAATTTCGAGTGTAGGCTCATCTTTGTAAGGCTCACTTCCGGCATTCTCAACCCAGATGTTGTAATAATCATAAGGGTAGTTGTTCCATCCGTATGGATCCGCTTTCGGAAAGTTCTGTTCCGAAATCTGGTAGTTGGTATTGTTGGTTTTGTTGTAGTTCTCAAACCAACCAGGAATTGCTTCCTTTTTGCCCAAAATGCTTTTTAAGCCACCACTCTGCCCTTTCCAGATTACATGTCCGGTACTGTGATGCAGGAAAATAATTTTGACGGCTTCAGCATCTGATTGATGTTCTGTTGTATTTTTGCATCCTGAGAAAGTAAAAACTGAAATAAAGGTTGCAAAAACAAATAATAATTCTAAATTTGTTTTGAACATAGTTTTTGGTTTTATAGTTTATGATTCATCCAGTATTAATGTAATATCAAACAGGTGCAGTTCAATTCATTTCACTTTTTTATTTTTCTGCTGATAACTTTCCTGTTGTATTACGGGCTTAGTCAAAAGCTTAGGCAACCATTGCTACTGGTGGCAAGTTTGTTTTTTATTGCTACATTAAGCCTTAAGTTGCTTTTCTTCACTTTTGCCTTCATTATTATAAACTATTTTTTAGGCATTTGGTTGCAAAAAAAAGTAGAAACGAGATGGAGAATTAAGGTTTTTTGGGTAACAATTTTCGCCAATGTCGGAATTCTTTCATTTTTCAAATATATTAATTTCTTTTTCGAAAACATAAATTTCTTCACTGGTTTTATTTCTCCATCGCTTGCCCTTCCTTATCTGGATATTCTTATTCCTGTGGGAATATCATATTACACTTTTCAGGCACTTGGATATCTGATACGAATAAACAGAAAAGCCGAAAAGGCCGAGCACAATTTTGTTTACTTTGCCAATTACATGATCTTTTTTCCGAAGTTTCTGGCTGGCCCTGTTGAACGATCAAACCTTTTTCTGCCACAAGCCAGAGCCGGTGTAGTTTTTAATGCCGATCAGGTTTCTGATGGTCTCCGGCTGTTTTTGTGGGGAATGTTCAAGAAAGTTGTTATTGGTGACAATCTCGGGGCTCCGGTAAATCTGCTTTACAATAACATTGAGAACTATTCGGGAGTAATGCTGATGCTCGTTTTTGTGCTTCAGGCGTTACATCTTTATGCTGATTTTTCAGGATATACCGATATGGCACTGGGAATTGCCAAAACCTTCGGACTTAAGCTGACACCAAACTTCAACCGTCCGTTTTTTGCCCGTAATGTTGGTGAATTCTGGAGGCGTTGGCATATTTCACTTTCATCATGGTGCAACGATTTTATTTTTTCGCCTTTTATCGTCAAATACCGCAAAGCAGGAAACCGTGCAGCCATAGCCGGTATATTTATCTCTTTTTTTGTGATTGGAATATGGCATGGTGCCAACTGGACATTTGTAGCAGTAGGCTTATTGCAGGGGGTGGCCATCAGTTATGAATTTATAACCAAGCGAAAACGTCTTGAAATTGCATCAAAACTAAATCCGAAACTGGTTTTGTATTCCAGCAGGTTGATTACTTTTTTGTTCTTCTGCTTAACTCTGGTATTTTTCAATTCGAACCACATAAATGACTCCTGGTATTTTCTGTCTCATATGTTTCAGGATGTGCAATTTCAATTGCGGGGCAACAGGCTGATCTTTGATTCTTCAGGATTTTTAATTGCAATTTTTGCTTTCTCGATAGTAATAGTTACTGAAGCCATGCAGGAAAAAGGTATTGACGTGGCTGGTAAATTTCTCAGAAAACCCAGACTTGTCAGATGGGCTGGATATTACATAATGATTGCATTTATTTTCTATTTTAGTGGCTCAGGAGAATCTTTTGTTTATCTGCAGTTTTGAAAACATAACTATGGTACAAAAAACTTTGGCAAAATATTTCTTTAAGGCGTTGCTTTTTGCACTTCCGGTTTTGTTTTATGTCCTGATTATTTTGGTGGTTGATCCCTATAATTTTATCGGCCTCTTTAAAGTAATTGACGATAAGGATAAGTTTCTGGTGGTTCAGCGTACCGACGAAAGTAGCCCGCGAGGGAACATTTTATGGAAAACTGTTGCCTTCAGGCAAAATCCTACGCCCAACATTATTATAGGCGATTCACAAGGGAAAGATATTGACGTTAGCATTATCAAAAGAAATACCGGAGAGGATTATTTTAACTTTTGTGCTCCGGGTGCCAGCTTTTCAACTATTTTCAAAACCTTTTGGTTTGCAACCGAACAAACCCGGATTAAAAAAGTGTGTTTTCAGTTGGCATTCATGAACTATAACCTCGAGAGGGAATATGACCTCTGGCACTTTTCTGAAAATTATTTTAAAAGACCCTATGAGTATTTCACCACAAAGGAGATTTTTTTTGATGCTGTCGCTAATGTAGCATGGGCTGTTACACGTGATAAACGTATAATTTCACGATCCTATGAATTTCTTCCTCCCGGGAAGATGGAGAATCTGGCTCAATCCCGATTAAATTTATTTTTTAGCAAGTATTCATACCCTCAGGTATATAAAGATGAGCTCGTAAAAATTGCTCAATATTGCAATGAAAATGGCATTGAATACAGTTTCCTGATTTTGCCGGTTTACAAAGGCGTTGATGAGCATCTGGCGAAAAATAATCTGTTTGATGATTACCTGAAGTTTAAGGAGGATATTTATTCTCTCGGATATACCTATGATATGGATATGCTGGCAGGATTAAAACAAAAACGGTCTAATTTTATTGATTACTTTCATCCGACTCAGAAGGTGATGGACTCACTTACTGGCATTGTCTGGCCGGCAGATACTGCAAAATCTCAGGCACTCAATTAAATAGGGGGCATTCAATATTTTGATTTTTTTCCTGCTGAGTTAAAAGTAAGATTTGTGTCGAAAATTACCTTTTGAGGTACTTTATACGATGCAAGGTTTTGAGCACAAAACTCCCGGATCAGCTCTTCTGAAAATTGCGGAAGATCCGACTCATTCACAAAAACAGTTGCTTTTATAGATTCCCCGGTTATTTCATCGTGTTCCGACGAGATCGTGCAATCAATTACCCCCGGATAGGTCACGATAATGGCTTCAATTTCTTTGGGACTGATTCTTATTCCTCTCACCTTGATGATTTCTTTGGCCCGCGATTGCATAAAAATATATCCATCTTCATCAACTGTCGCCATGTCGCCAGTGAATAGCCAGCCGTTTCTGATGGTTGCAGCAGTTGTTTCGGGATCTTTAAAATAGCCGGCCATTACATTGTCGCCCTGCGCAATTATTTCACCGACCTGTCCGGGCTTTACATTTTCGCCATTTTCGTCAACCACCCTGAGTTTAACATCCGGAATTCCCCGCCCCAGAGATCCCAGTTTGCGGGGTAAGTCTTCAGGTGGCAGATATGACAGGCGGGCTGTGGCTTCTGTTTGTCCGTACATAACGTAAAACTTTATGTCGGGGAATGCTTCGGTAAATTCCGTGATAAATGCATTGTGCAATTTCCCGCCTGCCTGTGTCACGTATCGCAACGAGTGAAACTTTGTGGTTTTAAAGTCGCGGGTTTTTCGCAGAAGAATCTGAAAATGACTGGGAACCCCTGCAAAACCTGTGCAATTGTATTTGTTGAGATCGTTGATGACACTGCCGATAAAAATGAAAGAATTATTCATGTGCACAGACCCTCCGACCCGCAGATGAGTATGCAGCAACGACAGCCCGTAACAGTAATAAAACGGCATTACCACCTGAATAATGTCGGCGGAAGTCAGTTTCAGGTATTGGATAATTGAGTTGGTATTTGCAATGATATTCCGGTGGGTTATCATTGCTCCCTTTTGCTCTCCGGTTGAGCCTGACGTAAAGATAATCTCAGCCAGGCGATGCCCGTCAAATTGCTGATCAAGAATTGCAAATTCTTCAGTTTCCGGGGAATCGCACCAGCTTTTTACACTTTCATCATCAAAAACCTTGAAGCCGTAAGACGCAAACCTTGCCTGATAACGTTTGCTGACAAATGCCAGCGTTGAGCCCGTTTTTTCGAGAACTTTATCCAGATTCTCAAGCTCAATGGCCGGATTTAGCGGAACACAAACATTGCCCGACTTTAGCAAAGCCAGATAAGCAGTGATCAGAAAAACGGAATTTTCGCTGAGAATAAGCACATAATTGTTCTCTCCGTATGCTTTGCGGAATTGATCTGCAACTTTGACTGATCTGCTGAAAAGTTCAGGAAACCTGATGCTGTCATTTCCAACAACGGCTTCTTTGTCCAATGTGCGGGAATGTTCAAAGAAATAGTCACAGACGTTCATAAAATGATGATTAGATCAATGGGAAATAATAAGGATTGGCCCGAAGGTAATCTGTTGTTTTTTTCTTTCTGGCAAAATTTTCAAAGATCATCTGAACTTCTTCGGCTGACATGCCCATTACTTCGCCTACTTCAGCGGTTGAATATCCATTTTCAAAGCCATACCACATAGGGTCCATAATTTCGAAGGGAAGCTGATAGAAAAATTCTTCCTGGGTCTGCTCTGCGCTGTAGGTGTCGGTGGTTGGCGTGCGTTCAATAATTTCGTGGGAAACGCCCAAAAAATCAGCCAATTGATAAACCTGCGTTTTGTAAAGATTGGCCTGTGGGTAGAAATCAGCGCCACCATCTCCGAACTTTACAAAGAATCCCTGATCTATTTCGTGTTTGTTGGCTGTGCCGATGACCATATAATGCATCATTTCAGCATAATAATAAACCATCGACATGCGGCAGCGCTGCTTGAAGTTTGAAGCAGCCACGATTTGCAGATATTCTTTCACCGGAATGATTTTGTTCTGCGAATTCCCGTCTTTGTCAATTACGGTGAGGTAAAACAGCGGCGGAAGCTTTTGATCTAGTCCTGTTTTATTGATGCCGATTTTCGATTTATCGGTAACCGGATTGAAATCAGGGAACACCCTTTTGATGGCTTCATCGCGGCGTTCATAACATTTGAAACCTTCCAGAGCCGGACGAATATTTTCGACAATATGCGGTACGCCGAACTTTTTTGCCAGACGTTCAGCCAGACTTTCGCTGTCGGGGCTTGAGTCTTTTTCGGGCATCATCACCCCGAAAACCCTTTCAGGTCCGATATATTTTGCTGCCAAAGCCATGGAAACCGAAGAATCGATCCCTCCGCTTATTCCAACTACGGCACCCCGGCGTTTGTATTTTACAAATATTTCTTCTTTCAGCAGATTGCCCAAATGGTCTGCCAAAGCTTCAATGTCTCTTATTTTAAGGATGTCTCTGGAAAAGGGAAGTCTGTTCATAGGTTGTAATTTTATAATTATCGGAGTTATTTTTCAAATATAAACACTTTTCGTGAAAAAATGCTTTAACTACGAATTCTTTTTTTGCGAACTTTACTAGTCAGCCGCTGCGTTAATGCCTTATTCGATAACAGATTATAAAAAAAATGGTTTATTATTTTTCAATATTCTGTATTACCCCTGCTTTTGATGCATGCAGTACAACTCTCCGTTTTTTTTCTTTATTCTCCCCATTCGCGATAAAATTCTTCCAGGTAAGTCAGCATAAACTCATGCCTTCTTCCTGCCATTTGTCTTGCAGTTTTGGTATTCATAAGGTCTTTCAGTAAAAGCAGCTTTTCGTAAAAGTGATTCAGGGTGGGAGCGGAGCTGTTTTTATAGGTTTCCTTGTCCATGTTCAGGTTTGGCGGAATTTCAGGGTTGTAAATTTCGCGGTTTTTGTGACCTCCGTAATTAAAAGTGCGGGCTATACCAATGGCTCCTATTGCATCAAGCCGGTCAGCATCCTGAATAACATTCAGCTCGGGTGATTTGAATTTCTGTGATTTATTTCCGCCTTTAAACGAGATATTCTCAATGATCAGAATCACATGCCGGATAATTTCATCGGGAACATTCATTGATTTCAGAAAATCTCCGGCAATCTGTGGGCCGAGCGATTCATTACCTCCATGAAATTTTGAGTCTGCAATGTCGTGCAACAAAGCACCAAGTTCCACCACAAGTAAATCCACAGGTTCAGTGTCGGCAATTCTACGGGCAGTCTTCCATACCCTGTAAATGTGCCACCAGTCGTGTCCGCCTTCAGCTCCGGCAAGGGTGGTTCTGACAAATTCAATGGTTTTGCTGATCAGGTTTTCGTGGTCATTCATTTTTTTTGCATTCTGTCTTGTATCTGCAAGCTAAAGTAAGGAAAATAGTCGCTTTCTGAGTTATAACATCCAAAAATCAAACAGCCCGCCATTGGAGGCAGGCTGTTAAGAAAAAGTGTGTCTTTGCAGAATTAGTTACCGTGCAATCTTGATCCGATAAGGTGGATAAATTCTGCTCTGGTCTTATCTACCAGAAACGCACCTGTAAAATCAGAGGTTGTGGTTACCGAGTTTTGTTTTTGAATGCCCCTCATGCTCATACACATGTGCTGGGCTTCAATTACAACTGCCACTCCTAAAGGCTTCAATGTGTTGTTGATGGCATCTTTTATCTGGGTAGTGAGTCGTTCCTGAACCTGAAGGCGACGCGCAAAAGCATCCACAACCCGGGGGATTTTACTCAAACCTACAATATGTCCGTTTGGGATATAGGCAACGTGCGCCCTTCCGAAGAAAGGAATCATGTGGTGCTCGCACATAGAATAAACTTCAATGTCTTTCACCAGAACCATTTGTCTGTAGTCTTCTTTAAACATAGCCGACCTCAGGATGTCTTCAGGCACGAGATCGTAACCGTGTGTTAGAAACTGCATGGCTTTTGCCACCCGCTCGGGAGTCTTTTCCAGACCTTCCCTGTCAGGATCTTCGCCAATAAGTTTTAATATTTCGCGGTAATGGGTTGCCAGTTTTTTTATGGTTTTCTGATTGTAGAGGTCGCGCTTTTCGTAGCCATCTCTTATCTGATAATCATCCATCATGTTTTCGATGATCATATCTTTTACAATTTCACTGCTCATGACTTAGTTTGTTTGAGTTCCGTAATATTCAACAAAATTTCGTTCAGTCTCAAAAAGTTTAACACAGTGCAGCTGTGCACCTGCTTTCAGAATGGGTGTCTCGATCTGCTCCCAGATTGCAATGGCTAAATTCTCGGAGGAAGCAAGTTTACCAGCCATAAAGTCAACCTCAAGATTTACATTTTTGTGGTCCAGTTTATCAACAACAAAAAAGTTGATAATCCTGCTGAGTTCTTTCAGATTAATTAAAAATCCTGTCTCAGGATTTACATGGCCCTTCACGGTAACATACAAATCATAATTGTGGCCATGCCAGTTAGGATTTGAGCACTTGCCAAAAACTTCCATATTCCTGGCATCATCAAAATCAGGTCTGAATAGCCTGTGTGCAGCATTAAAATGTTCTTTGCGTGTGATGTAAATCATTTGACGGAATTTAATACCAAAAGTAAGAAATTACCCATTTCTCTGAAAGAAAAAATTGTTTAAGTAATTTCTAAAAATATTAAACAGAATATATGCAGGAATGTTTCAGCAGATGGAATTAATTTTTAGGTTATGAAAAACCTAAGCAGTTTCGGTTCTGACTTTCTTTTCGGAAATAAGCTTTAGCGGGTAATTTTGTTATTTCTGGTGAGTCTGATAAACTGCATAACTTCAAAAAAGGTAAAGATAGTATAGACTACAAAGAAGCCAAGTATGAAATTTACAGCATCGCTGCGGTAGCTCAAGCCATAACCAAGAATAATAATCAGGTAAACAAACATTCTGATAACGGTGTGAGCCAGAAATCCAGTAACAAAGGTTTTGGGTTCGTTAATTGCTTTTTTTTGAAGAATGCTGAACGAAAGAATTGAGCTGCCGAGGAAGAATGCCAGAACAAAGGGCATAACCGGGCTCAGCATTTCGGGTACTAAAAGCCATGCAATCAGAATAAGTATTGCAGTTGCTGCTGCAAGTATCAGTATTTTTTTAAGATAATTGCGGAGTTCAGGGCTCATTTTTTTTGTCTTTTTTAATAACCTCCCTTACAAGAAGCCATATAGCTGCAAAAACCGAAAGAAGGGATAAGATGATTGTAAAAACGGGGAATCTTATGTTGAGATATGAATCGAGCTTAAAGCCACCGAGAGTTCCGGCAAAGATTATAATACCCGCCTGTATTGCCAGTGCGGAGTATTTTGCATAGGAAGCAAACCCTTCCGGTTTATCAGGCCGCTGAGGTTTTATCATCAAACAAGGGTTGTTCCGGTTTTCTGCTGTCCATCTGGCATGTGCCGGTAAATCGGGCGCCGGGTTCAATGGCTAGTTTATCGGTGTATATTTCTCCGGTAACCAATGCTGTTGATTTAAGCGAAAGGAGCTCCTTTACCTTGATGGTACCGTTTACTTTTCCTTCAATATCCGCATTTATGCAGATAATTTCCCCTTCAACAGTGCCTGTGGATCCCAGTATTACCTTTCCGCCGGCATTGATTGTCCCTTTCAGGTTTCCGTCAATTCGGATATTGCCGTTTGACTCAATATCGCCGGTAATGGATGTCCCGGCCTGAATAAGGTTGGCTGATTGAGGCGGTTCAGGAATGGTAATTTTTGCCATAATGATTGGTTTTGGACAAACTTATTTATTCGGATAATTTTTGTCGAAGAACAACTTGTACGCTGCTGAATTTTTTTCCTTGAAGAATACCGGATAGTTTTCAGCCGAAATCAGGAATTGCTCAAAAGTGCCTTCACTAATACCTGAAAAAACGTATTCGTCATTTTTGATCCCGTTAAAAAATCTGATGGCTTTATCCAACTCGTTGAAACTGCTGACTGTAATCAACTGCCGGTTATTGTCGAGCAACACGCTGTTTACCTGAAGGTTTTCAACGTTGTAGTTTTTGGTGTTGAAGTCGGTGATTCTGACTTTTGTTCCGTAAACATTTACTGAAGTGCCATCAACAATCAGTGCATAAAAATGGGTAGCAGCCGGATTGAATTTGTACATTGAAAAATCCATCAGCTTTGAAGCGGCATCTTCTTCACTTTTTGCAGGATCTCCTCCACCAGCGGTTGCAGAGGCTGATTCACCAAGTATTCTTCTGGCAAAATCAAGCATATCGCTGTCAGGATAATCTTCGATCATTTTGTTGAGCTCAACTCTCATGGTATCCTGATTGTCGGTTTTTCCCAGCGAAACTGCCCGCAAAAAAGCAAAGCGGGGAAGGAAATATACATCCGTGTAGCTTGCCAGTGCTTCGTTGCTGTAGATGATCGCAGTTCTGTACTGTCCTCTGTTGAATGCCAGATATGTTTCTTCGTAAAGCGATTTTACCCTGTTTTGAATGGCTTCCAGTTCACGCTTATAATCTGGGTCGGCAAGAATTTTGGCATAATCGCTTTCAGGCCATGTATTTATGATGTAGCTTTTGTGACGGTTCATTCCGGCTTCATCACCTAAGTCACGGTAAATTCGATAAAGGTGATAGTTCGACTGAATTGCATTTTCATTCTCCGGAAAGCGGTTGATAAGGCTGGTGAACATCTCGGCAGCCTTGGGCTTCTCAATCAACTCTTCAAGATATATAATTCCTGAATTGAACATCGCCTGACTGATCATTCCGTTGCTGCGGTCAATACTTTCTGGTGTAAATGGCAGATTTTTGAGATACGTTTCCTTGTTGCGCATTTCTGAGGAACCTTTACCGGCCTCTTTTCCGCCAGTAGCGGTGTCTGCCGTCATTGTCATATCGTCGGCAAATTGCTCAAAGTTGACTTCCCGCTTATTGCTTAGCCTCCAGTTGTCTTCGAGTTTTCTGCGACCCCATTTCCGTGTAAATTCGCTAAATCCCATACTGATTGCACTGGGATTATAAAAGTACCAACCTCCGCCCCCCAGGGCTGAAGTTCCTCTGGTTGGATCAACAATCTGATTTGCATTCAGTCCGGGTTGAACCATTTCGGCTAATCGCAGCGCTTCTTCTTTCTTTTTCGCTTCTTCTTGCTTTTTAATAAAGTCAGCTATGGCTTTCTCGATTATTGCATTTCTCTGTGCCTCAGGCATTGCTGCCAGATTTTGCAGACTGTCTTGAACATAAATTAATTGCAGGTTTTCGACCAAACGACTGAGGGTTTCTGTTCTCACCTCAATTTTTTCAACATTCGGAAAATCTTTCGGAAGCGACATCAGGGTAGTGTCGTAATAAGCCTGTGCGTTGCGGTAATCTTTGCGTGCAAAGTAAAGGTCGGCCAACCTTAACGATGAAGTTGAACGCTGGTAATCATTTGAAAGGCTGGTTGCAACAGATTTTCGTAAGTGACTGATGCCTAAAGTGTCGTTTTTGTCTTTCAGGGCAATGTCAGCAAGCGCAAAATAGATCTGATCCTGAAAGTCATTATTTTTCATATCCTTGAGCATCTTCTCAAGCTCCTTGATAATCATTTTTTTGTCGCTGCCGATATTGTAAACCCTTGCCAGATTGATGCGGGCATTAAAAGCCATTTCGAATGAAGCCGGGCTTTTCAGTACTTTTGTGAAATATTCACCTGACTGACTGTCTTTCCCTTCAAGTTGATAAATCTGTGCCAGAATGTAATTCAGGCGTGTTTTCAGTTTGGCATTCCTGTTCAGCGGCAGGCCCTTCTCAATTTGTTCACGGGCAAGGCTGTATTTCTCCTGAGCAATATACATATTGGCCTGTGCAAGGGGAAGTTCTTTTCTTACTTTCCACGGAAGAAGCGTTTTTTTCGATTCTTCGTTCAGCAGATCAAACTGATTGATGGCCTTATCATATTGTTTTTGCTGAGTATAAGTTTTGGCAAGCCAGAGTTGGGCTTCAAAACGTATCGGTTCATTCGGATATTGCCGGTTTACATATTCAAACGCCCGTCGTGCAGCATTGTAATCCTGTTTGTAAAAGTTGGCTTTCCCGATCATCAGATAGCTCTCAATCACCCAACTGACATGCTCTTTCTTGTCGAAATACATAGAGTGCTTCTGAATAACTTTCGAAGCTTTCTCAATGGCCCTGTCCATATTGGGGTTGATGGTCTGGGAGTTGGTGGTGGTTCCGTAATTATTAATCAGTAATACGGAGTTGTAATTGTCCTTCACATTCTTACGCAATTCATTAACGCCTTCTTTCAGGCTTTCATTGCCGTTCCAGTAAGGATTGTAATGTGCAGTTAAATTGTGATATGCCCTTCTGGTAAAGGTGTTCTTTTTTGTTGAACAGGCAGATACAACAAGAGCAAGGAAAATGCTCCATATGATGAATTTGCGGAATTGCATTGTATTTGCAGTCAAGGATATGCTGGTTTGCAGTTTTACTAATAACTGATAAAATGCAAAATTATTTTATTTTTTTGAAAACCACCTCTCCATTTTGCAAATAATGCGAATGAAACGAAGAATATGTTGATTTAATTTTTGCCCAAGGTGAAATATTAGCTTTAAAATAATGTTTTTCTCCCGTATTTCCGCGGTTTACGGGCATTTGCCAATAAACGTTAATAAAAGGTCTTTAAGCCTGAATAAAAGGCATTTTTTCCGATATTTGCAGACTGTATAAAATTGATTTTGCATTTCAATGTTATTTTCGAAACGGACTCCTGAATCAGGAAATGAAACCAACATCCGCTGGTATCATAAGCTCAGGGCGAAATACCGCTTAATTATTCTGAATGAGGACTCTTTCGAAGAAAAGGTGTCGTTCAGAATGTCACGCCTGAATGTTTTTGTGGTTACTGGCGCACTTGCCATCATTCTTATTTTTCTTACCATTTACCTCATTGCTTTTACGCCTTTGCGGGAATACATTCCGGGATACAGCGATACTGGCTTACAGCGCGATCTATACGAACTTCAGCTCCGCGCCGATTCCATTGAAACAGCGCTGATGCAGAAAGATTTGTTTATAATAAATATGCGAAGACTTATCAGCGGAGAAATTGCCGATTCGGTCTTTACACCGCTTCCTGCTTCCGACTCAGCAACAAGGGCCAACTATGCCTTAATCAGCCTTTCAAAATCAAGAGAAGATTCTATTTTAAGGGCTGAGTACGAAAAAGAAAATTTATACAACATCCGCTCAAATGGCGATGGAGGGGGCGGAAGAAAAGCCTCACTCAGCACAATTAGTTTTTTTACGCCTGTTAAGGGGTTCATTACCAATCGGTTTGATGCTTCAAAGAATCATTACGGAATTGATATCGTTTCAGGACAAAATGAAGCTGTGAAAGCTGCCTATGATGGTGTCGTATTTTTTTCGGAATGGACATCTGAAACCGGAAATGTTATTGCAATCCAACATTCGGGAAATATTGTTACTGTTTACAAACACAACGCTGTTTTGCTCAGGAAACAAGGCGCTTTTGTCAGGGCTGGAGAAAGTATTGCAATTGTCGGAGATTCAGGTTCTTTAACCACCGGCCCGCACCTGCACTTTGAACTCTGGATCAACAGTGCCCCGGTTGACCCCGAACTTTACATGACTTTCTGATCTCAAATGGAAAAAAATATTCCCAAGCGCATCGCAGTTCTCGGTTCAACCGGTTCCATCGGAACCCAGACCCTTGACGTGGTGAGGCAACACAGCGACTCATTTACAGTTGAAGTTCTTTCGGCATTCAATAATTCGAATCTGCTGATTGAACAGGCAATTGAATTTAATCCCAATGTTGTTGTTATTGGTTCTTCGGCTTTGCACGATAAAGTAGCTTCAGCGCTCGAACCTTACAACATCAAAGTCTATTCAGGCGAAGAATCTCTTCTTCAGGTGATTGAAATGGAAACCATCGATATGTTGCTCGTGGCTTTGGTTGGCTTTGCCGGACTTAAGCCTACACTTAAAGCAATTGAATCAGGGAAACCCATTGCCATTGCCAACAAGGAAACATTTGTGGTGGCCGGCGAACTTGTTACACGAATGGCGCGAGAGCGGGCTGTTAACCTTTATCCTGTTGACTCCGAACATTCTGCTATTTTTCAGTGCCTTGCCGGTGAATTTCACAACCCCGTCGAAAAAATTTACCTCACTGCTTCCGGTGGACCATTCAGAGGTCAGAATAATGATTTTCTGAGCCGCGTAACCAAAGAGGAAGCGCTGAAACATCCCAACTGGAGCATGGGCTGCAAAGTCAGCATCGACTCTGCAACACTCATGAACAAAGGCCTGGAAGTAATTGAAGCCAAATGGCTTTTTGGCTTAAAGCCTGAACAGATCGACGTTGTGGTTCATCCGCAGTCAATCGTTCATAGCCTGGTACAGTTCGAAGATGGTTCAATCAAAGCACAACTCGGGCTGCCAGATATGCGCTTACCTATTCAGTATGCTTTGTCATACCCCAATCGCCTGAAATCATCTATGCCTCGTTTTGATTTTTTAAATTATCCTGAGTTTACCTTCGAAAAACCCGACAGAGAAACCTTCAGGTGTCTTGATCTTGCTTACGCAGCGCTCGAAAAAGGCGGCAATATGCCTTGCATAATCAATGCTGCCAACGAGGTCGCGGTTGGCGCATTTTTGAAAGATAAAATCAGGTTTACGGCCATTGCCGATGTAATTGAATCGTGCATGGCTAAAGCTTCATTCGTTCAGAAACCCGGATTGGAAGATTACATAAATTCAGATCTTCAGGTTCGTGAAATTGCCGGAAGTTTTATAAGGTAGAGTTTTTTACCTGAAAACTTAATCGGTAAAGTATTGTTATAAATCAACTCTTAAACGTTCAATTGTCAATGGAAATTCTGGTTAAAGTAGCTCAACTACTGCTTAGTTTGTCAATTCTTGTTATTTTTCATGAATTCGGACATTTTATAACTGCAAAAATATTTAAAGCACGGGTCGAGAAATTCTACCTTTTCTTCAACCCCTGGTTTTCGCTTTTTAAGTTTAAAAAAGGTGATACCGAATACGGCATGGGTTGGCTTCCTCTGGGTGGATATGTCAAGATTTCGGGCATGATTGATGAATCAATGGATAAAGAGGCTATGCAATTGCCTCCGCAACCCCACGAATTCAGAAGCAAACCTTCATGGCAACGACTTATTATCATGCTTGGCGGAGTTACTGTAAATATTCTGCTGGCGTTTGCCATTTATATCGGTATGCTGTGGATTTGGGGAGAGCAATACCTGCCCACCTCCGAAGTTAAATACGGAATAGTTGCAGACTCAGTAGCTCAGGAAATGGGCTTGCAGACCGGTGATAAAATTCTTACGGTTGACAATGAAGTTGTTGAAGATTTCTTCAAAATTCCCGGCCGTATTATTCTCGATAATGCAAAATCATTGCAGGTTGAACGCGACGGAGCAATTGTTGATGTTAAGATTCCTGAAGGTTTTGTTGGTCGCTTGCTCAAGCATCAGAGCCCTGACTTCATCAACGCACGTATGCCTTTTGTAGTTGCGAAATTCACCCCTGAGTCAGCAGCCGAACAAGGTGGTGTGAAAGAAGGCGATAAGATCATTGGAATCAACGATTCGATAGTGGAGTATTTCGACCAGTTCAGAGCACTTATCCCAGCTTACAAAAATCAAGATGTCAAACTGAATGTGGTAAGAGGTGCGGATACCTTGTCATATGCACTTCATATCCCCGAAGCCGGAGTTATCGGCGCGTTTCCTGCAAATCAGTTTGACTTCAAGGTGAAGAATTACAACTTCTTTTCTGCCATCCCGGCAGGCGCAAAACGCACTGTTAAAGGAGTTGCGGATTATCTGAAGCAGTTAAAGCTGATATTTTCACCTGATGTGAAGGCTTATGAGTCCGTAGGTGGTTTTATAACCATTGGAAACATTTTCCCCGGCACCTGGGACTGGACCGCTTTCTGGGGATTGACTGCCTTCCTTTCCATTATGCTTGCCATACTCAACGTATTGCCCATTCCGGCACTTGATGGCGGACATGTAATGTTTCTGATGTATGAAATCATTACCGGTCGCAAACCATCAGATAAATTTATGGAATATGCCCAGATAGTAGGTATGGTGCTGCTGTTTTCACTGCTCATTTTTGCCAATGGCAACGATATAGTAAAGTTGTTCAGGTAGATTTCCTGATGCGGGAATGAGCTTGTGAATCTGGCTGCCGCCAGAACGGTGAAGCTGAATGAAGAAAGGTCAAATAATTGGCTGAGCTTATTGAATTGCAAATTCAATGATGTTCAAAGCGGAATTGCAAATTCCGCTTAGCCGAGCTTAGAAAACGCATGAAACAAGTAATATGTGAATAGAATAGACCAGCGCTGAAGCTGAGCGGCATTTGCAATGTCGCTCGGAACACCGGATAATTTGAAATTATCCAAATAAGCTGTTAAGGGCACGGATCAGGTCTTCTTGTTTTAATATGGCGAAGCGAACTTTTGAAGCGAGTATTAAGTGACCTAACAAGTTTTTCCGCCCGAGTCGGACAGGCTTCCAACTTGTGAGGTCTTCTTATCTATAAATGGCGAAGCGAAATTAAACTAAGCCAAATAATAGGCTGAGCTTATTGAATTGCAAATATAATGGTGGAAATCGGAATTGCAAATTCCGCTCAGCCGTTCGCCAATCTCCCCCCGTCTCCCCGTCTCCCAGTCCCTTTGTCTGCCAACTAGTGATCAAACCTTTTAATCAAACCAAAGTTCGCTTCGTTAAAATTCCTGCAGATTTCCTACCTTTGCATTACGAAATCAAGAGAACCTAACAATAAGTCAAAATTTATTGAATATGAAAAAACTTGTATTGCTTCGTCACGGCGAAAGTGACTGGAACAAAGAAAACAGATTTACCGGATGGACCGATGTTGACTTGTCGGATCGTGGTGTTAAAGAAGCACGTGAAGCCGGAAGAGTGCTGAAAGAGAACGGATTTTTCTTTGACCTTGCCTATACTTCTTTCCTGAAAAGGGCCATAAAAACCCTTAATATCGCCCTTGAAGAAATGGATCAACTGTGGATTCCTGTTGAGAAAAGCTGGCGTTTGAACGAAAAACATTACGGCAACCTTCAGGGCCTGAATAAAGCTGAAACTGCTGAGCGTTACGGCGATGAGCAGGTTCAGATTTGGAGACGCAGTTACGATGTTCCTCCCGCACCGGTTGAAGCCAACGATGAGCGCAACCCTCGTCTTGATCCACGCTACAAAAACGAAAATCCGGAATTTATTCCCCTAACCGAATCACTCAAGGAAACCGTTGAACGTATGGTTCCATACTGGGAAGATGAAATCAGAGAATCGCTTAAAGCCAAAAATCAGATTCTGGTGGCAGCCCACGGCAATAGCTTACGTGCGGTTATCAAATATCTCAAAAACATCAGCGATGCCGACATCGTGAGCCTGAATCTGCCAACCGGTATTCCTTATGTATTCGAATTTGATGATGAGCTCAATCTTCAGAAAGACTACTTCCTCGGCGATGAGGAAACCATCAAAAAACTGATGGAAGAAGTTGCCAATCAGGGTAAATCCAAAAAATAAGAAATGCCGAAACAATGGGTTATCCCTGATATTCATGGCTGTTTCCACAGTTTACAAGCGTTGATTGAAACTCAGATCGTCCCTTCTGTTGATGATCAGTTGCTGTTTCTGGGCGATTTTGTTGATCGCGGGCCTTATTCAAAACAGGTGCTCGATTATGTGATGGGTCTTGAAAATCAGGGATACAATATTGTGGCCTTAAAAGGCAATCACGAGGATTTCTTCGTCAAATCATGGGACGAAGAACGCAACCTCAAGAGCTTCCTTTTTATCAAACAAACCAATCAGTCGAAGAGTCAATGGCTTAAACATGGTGGAAAGGAAGCGCTTGAAAGTTTCGGAACCGATGATCTTGCAGCCATTCCTGAGCATTACATCGAATGGATGCGTAAATTGCCTTTGTATCATGAAACCGGCAATTTTATTCTTGTTCATGCCGGATTGAACTTCAATCATGATGATCCTTTCCGCGATGAATGGGCAATGTTATGGGTGAAGGATTATAAAATAGTGCCATCAAAAATCGGAAATCGCCGGCTTATACATGGCCACGTGCCGGTAAATCTTGAGTTTATTGATATATCGATCAACAACTCCCGTTATCCGTTTATCGATCTTGACAATGGCTGCTATATGGCCAACCGCCCGGGTTATGGCAACCTAGTTGCACTAGAACTGGGTTCAATGGAGCTGAAAGTGCAACCCAATCTGGATATGGATTAAGGGAGGCTTGAAGCAGTCAAACAGACGGGGAATTGGATATTTTATATGGGAGTTCTGTTAAAAATCGTACTTATAATTCTGATTGTCACTCTGGTGGTGATATATCTTGTTTATTACTACATTTTATTTCCGCGGATGATCTTGCGTAAGCTTACCCGAGAACTTCAAAAGGATATCAAAAAGCCGGAAATAAATATTACAGCTAATAATGACTATAGCCATTTGCTGACTTTCCTGAAAGGAATGAAAGAAAACACACAACTAAAGCCTGATGACCTAGGCATTATTCAAATGGTGGATGTAAACCAATTTTCAATGATAAATGTGAATATGGAAATAGCAAATATATCCAAAGGCCTGAATATGAGTCTGATTCATGACAGTACATCTTTATATAACTTTTTAAGCAAATCATTCTCTGAAAAAAGGGAAGCAGATTACTTACACAGAAGTAAGGATCTCATCATAATTAAAAAGGTACCTGATTCAGGCTTCTACATTTATCTTAAGTATTTGCCACCTTTTGCAAGGAAATAATATTGCTCAGGGTGTCGCGTAAAGCAAGATTGAAGTTACTTATAGGCTCATTTACCGTGGGTTCCGCAAAGTGCTCCATCCACAGTTATTGATATTGATCACCTTAGGCTTTCTTACACGCGTCTCCGAAGGGGGCAAATTTCAAATAACCGTGGGTGAAATGCAATGGAACCCACGGATAGCGTGCGTAAAGACGAAACGGCGTCCCCGAAGGGGGCGAATAAATATCCTTCCTGATCGTAGATTCTCTCAAAGTGCTCCACCCACGGTTATTGATATTGAGCACCTTCGGCGCTCTGACACGCGTCCCCGAAGGGGGCAAATTTCAAATAACCGTGGGTGAAACGTAGCGGAACCCACGGATAGCGGATGTACAGACGAAACGGCGTCCCCTAAGGGGGCGAATAAATATCCTTACTGATCGTAGATTCTCTCAAAGTGCTCCTCTCACAGTTATTGATATTGTTCACCTTAGGCTTTCTTACACGCGTCCCCGAAGGGGGCGAATTTCAAATAACCGTGGGTGAAATGCAATGGAACCCACGGATAGCGGATGTACAGACGAAACGGCGTCCCCGAAGGGGGCGAATAAAACATACTTTCTTCGACCGCATAATAAAATATGATTCTGGAAAAATTATCCAGATGCATTCCAGAAATTTATCCTTCACCCCATTCTAACTACTTCTTGCTGAATCCTATCGGTTTGCCTGACCCTGCTGAGTTTGCACCTATTCCCATAATGCTGCTCATCAGCTTAATAGCCTGTTCAGCATCTTCAAATGTAAACATTGTAAGTTCCTCGCGGCTCAGGTTTTCAAGCTGTGCAATGCGGTTGCTGTGGGTTTTGATGATCTTTTCATAAAAATTCCTGACCATTCTGCCATTGCCGAAACTCTCGGTTTTTTCATTATGGCATTTAGTAAAAAATGCACTTATCAGGTTCAGGGCATCCGGTTGTATACGAAACCGGCGCTGTTCAACACGGCGTATAAAAATTTCAAGAAGTTCCGCAGGGCTGTAATCGTTGAAGTAAAAGTAGTTGTTAAACCTGGATTCAAGACCTGCATTGGAACCTATGAGTCTTTGCATTTCACCGGTATAACCGGCAACAATCACCGCTATTTTGTCCCGGTCATCGTCCATTCTTTTGAGCAGCGTATCAACGGCTTCTTTGCCAAAATCGTTTCCTCCCTTTTCGGAAGTAAGCGAATAGGCCTCATCAATAAACAGTATCCCGTAAAGGGCTGAATCAATAACTGCATCGGTTTTCGGGGCAGTCTGACCAACATATTCTCCAACCAGCTGCGCTCTGGCAACTTCAACCACATGGCCTTTTGGCAAAAGACCCAGAGATTTATAAATGCGCCCCATCAATCGGGCAACGGTGGTTTTGCCGGTTCCCGGAGGGCCGAAAAACACACTGTGAAGAGAAACATCATCGGTTTCAAATCCCTTGGCTTTTAACCTTTGCTGGGTTTTGATAAAGTTGACAAGCGTGCTTACATTCTGCTTGATTTCTTCAAGTCCGACCATGTTTTGCAATTCGCCCATGATATCTTCAAGTGTTTCCTCTTTTTTGTCCTCGTACTCATCTTTTACCGAGGCCGTAATGTCGTCAAGCGTAATGGTCTGCATTTCGGCATCTGAAAGTTTATCAATATCCGACATCGCCAGCCTGGCCGATTGAAGGTGAACAGCTTCCTCAAACAGATTCCTTGCCGTGCGTGCATTTCCGAAGTTTTTGTCTTTTGAATTATACAAAAACTCAAAATATCGGGTCACTTTTTCGCCGGCTTCTTTGGTGATTGTGAAATTCTTCTCCTTGCAAATCGATTTGAAAATAGCTGTCAGTTGCACAGGATTGTAATCGTTGAAATAGAAATACCGTGTAAATCTGTGCTGAAGCCCGGGATTTGAAGCAATAAACCGCTTCATCTCATCGGAGTAGCCGGCAACAATTACAATGAGGTCGTGTTTGTGATCTTCCATCAGCTTAACCAGGGTGTTGATGGCTTCTGTTCCGAAATCATTACCTGCACCTTCAGGAGCCAGAGCGTATGCTTCGTCAATAAACAAAATGCCGCCCAATGCTGAATTAATTACTTTGGTGGTTTTTATGGCGGTTGATCCAATAAATTCACCCACAAGATCGGCGCGGTCAACTTCTACAACATGGCCTTTGCTAAGCAGACCCATGGCTTTGAAAAGTCTTCCCATCAAACGGGCAACGGTTGTTTTTCCGGTTCCCGGAGGGCCGAGAAATACTGTATGCAGCGTAGTTTTGCCAACTGCATAGCCCCTTTCCTGTCGTTTCTTTTCAATCATGATGAACTTCATCAGCGAGTCAACATCACTTTTTATGTTGTCAAGCCCCGTCATAATGTTCAGTTCATGAAGTAAGTCTTCAACCTTTTCAGTGCCGGAAGGCATAATCGGAGTTTCGATATTTTTGTTTTCTGAGGAGAGATTTTCAGCTTCTTCAAGATATTGTTTCGCCAGATTATCCTCCGGGTCGTTTTTTACAGCCTTTTTCAGGTAGGTGATGGCTGCTTCTTTATTACCGGCATCTTTGTAAGCCAGGCCAATGTTTCTCAATGCCATGGAAGTGTTAATGCCTTTGACCACACTCTTCTTTGCTTTTTCAATCAGTGTAATGATCTCGCTGAGAGGCTCTTCGTTGTCAACAATCTGACTCACCAGATTGCCAAGAATGGTTGAGTTTTCAGGACTAAGCTTGTATGCTTTCCTGAAACACTCCAGCGCTTCGTCTGTTTCGCCTGTTTCGTCAAGGGCAACACCCAGCGAATTGTGCGCGGAATGAAAGTCCGGCTCAAGTTTAATTGCTTTTCTGAAACATGCAATGGCTTTGTCGTTCTGGCCCTTTTCGGTAAACCGTTTTCCCGATTCAAATTGTGCCATGGCTTCAGCACTGAATTCCTGATTGCTGTCAGGTTCGTCAGTTGTGCCTGATGAATCGGTTTCGTCCTGCTCGGTTTCAGTTTCCTGATCTCCGAAAGTGGTGAAAACAATTGCCCATAATCCATTGGCATAGAACAGGCTGCTGATGTCATTTCCGGCAGCAGCTTTTTCCTTTATAAGCGAGGATTCAAGGTTGTTTCGGGTTGCCCAGCTTTGTGTCTGGAAACCTGTATTGGCCGACATTACCAGCACCCAGTTTCCATCGCCATAAGCAAGTGAAGTAATATCTTTCCCTTCATTCCACCCATCGTTGATGGTCGAAGTTGGGAAATCCACAGAAATACTGACCGTTTGATTGGTCGTCTTTGGTCCTTTCGACATTACCACCGCCCAGCGGTCAAGTCCATAGGCAACCGAGGTAATCTTATAGCCGTCACCAAGTCCTTTCTGAACTTCCTTTTCGGGAAATTTGCTGCTGGTGCGCCATATCTGATCGGTGTAACCGGTGTTCTGTGCCTGAAATACAACCCAGCGATCGTTAACATACGAAAGAAAAATTACGTCGAACAGGTTATCCCAGCCATCTTTGATTTCCTCGGCCGGAAAATTGCCGTTGGTTGCCCAGCGCTGCAGACCGTAACTGGTTTTGGTAGAGGTGAGAAGCACCCATTTTCCTTGTCCGAAAGCCAGGCCGTGTATTTGCTGGTCTTTTTCCCATGCTGCAGCTATTTCCTTTTCAGGGAAAGCATTGGTGAGCAGATATTTGTCGGATTGCATAATGGCATTTTTTTGAAGTTCAGGAAATAGAAATAAATGGTTTTTTAATAATCATATCTTCGGCGGCTGCCTCCGCTGAACAGCATTGACAGGGCAAAAATCAGAAGTATTATTCCGAGAATAATCAGGATTATGCCTGCCAGAAGGTAAAGGAATACCACAATGGCCATTACGTTCAGCACTGCCAGCATAGCGAATCTGAGCAATCCGGCCAGTGGACCTGCAATGCTCAGGCTCTCAAGCGCCAGGGCAATAATCAGCAAAATTATTACGAGACTGACTGCCCATAAAACCCAGTGTATCGGCAGGGTAAAATCTTGCGGTATTATTTTTGCGCCTTCACTGAAGTACCATTCCAATTCAGAAGAATCCCAGAAAGATCCGGTGATTATCAGCAAGCCAAACAACAAGCCCGGCGCAATCATCCACCATTTCGGGTATTGAACCGGGAAATACTTTTGCAGGATAGGCGGACGTTTTATTCCTGATTTCTTTTGTGCTTTTGATGCAAAGGCTTCAGTTTCTGATTGTTTTCCTATCCTGGCAAACCAGTTGTTAAGCTTTACGCGGTATTTAACGGCGAAATAAATAATTGCCAGAAATATCGCAGCCACAATCCAGTTGGCAAATCGGTTCATCATAAATATCTGGGATAGCCAGTTCAGTAATCTGAACAGAGGCTTAAAATCGCCGGTCCGGTATGCATTCGCTTTTAATGTCTTTCCTGAAACATAACCCTGTTCGCCTTTTGGATTTGTCACCAGAAACCAGTCTTTTCCCATTTCTGAAATTACTGAAATGGTATCGCCTTCACGAAAAATATAAATTGTATTCAAACTGCGCATGCTGTCGCGTATCATGAGTTCTTTATAGCCGACAATATACTGATCGCCCTGCTTTATGCCCGATAGTTTGCTTGCTTCGCGTTTCTGCCGGTAGCTGCTTCTGTCTTTTATAGGAAATTCTTCCGTGTTTTTGTCTATCTGACTGCCATAAATGCTTTCAATTTCTTCAAGCGAAAGTGCTCTGCCGAAAATCATCAGTTCGTCCATTGCGCCATTGAATGAGCCGGCCAATATTCCGGGATTGCTGTTTCCCATGCGTGCCCTTCCGGCAAATACTTCATTGTTGACAATCAGCCTGGCCTGCTCGTTGGGAGAGTCATAAACCACCGCTATAAATGTCCATTGATCCTTTAAAACAGCAGTGCCATAAATGTTGCCATCTTTACCTCCCGAAGCACACCAACGCTGCGCCCCGTCGCGGGTTCGCGTAATTATACGCCGGCTTTCATCATTGCCACTTTGCAGCGGAGCAAGGCTTTTGAATGTTTCCTCTGCTTTTATCCAGAAAGTGATGGTGATTTCGGGGTATTTTTTTGGCGAAATATCCAGCGGAAATTCCATCATACTGAATTCCATGCCCGGCCCCGGATGAAAAAGACTGGCCGATTTAGCCGATCCGTGACGGTCGGCAGTGGCTTTTACGCGGGTTGATTTTCCGCTGACTCCGCTTGTAACTGAATTTTTTGCATTTCCGTTGAGTGGGAAATGAGCAATAAGTGATGTGTCAACCGATGAGGTTGCTGCTGCAGAAATAAATATTGAAAACACCAGCCCGACACTTATAATAGCCAGGCGCATCACGGTTTTGCGGAGTATGGAGAAGGCGTTTCTCATAATCGCATTTTTAATAAGGAAGTAAACAATATTGTTGCAAATGACCGAAGTTCACGAGGTAGCTCCGGTTATCATAGCAAATATAGGAAATTGAATTGCCTTTATCCTCATTTCTGCTATTTATAAGACTTCTAAATAAGGCTTATTAATAACATAGATTTGAATTTCGGCTAACTGTAATCCGTTGACAAAAAAAGCTTCCATGGGAACCGGAGAAGCATAAAAAATCATTGTTGTCCGGGGAAAGTTTCGAATATTATTCCAAATGACTGATATTGTTGCCCTTTTACAAAAGTTGTAGAACAGTACCTTACTTTATTAAATTTGCCACTAAAGCACTAAATCACCAAAAATCACCAATATAATTTATTCATTTTGTGTAATTTGGAGTCTTGGAGATTTGGTGGCAAGTATTTTTTCGATTTTTACCTGACAATAGTGATAAAAATCAATCCGTGGACAAATAAGCCTTGTACTGTGGACGGCTTCACCGGAAGAAATGGTTTCACTTAAAATCAATAGTGAAAAATTTTAAAAAGTATTTCATTTTTTCTCATCTTTGGCTCAGAAATTCCGATGTTATGAAAAATATCCTGCTTTTATTTTTTGGTTTGATTTACAACATGCTTCCGGCTCAGGAAATCAATCACCGCATTGCTGCTGAAGGTAAATCACTTTACAACATTGTGGTTGATAAGGATGCCGATTCCACTACTTTTTTTGCAGCCAACGAATTGCAGGATTATCTTTACAGAATTACTGGCGCCGCAGTGAAAATAACAAACAAACCTGACAAACGCCTGAAGTCATTTTTCGTTGGCAGTGAATGGTTTACCTTGAAATCACAGTTCGGTAAACTGAAATCGCTCAGCAGCGATGGCTTCTGCATTTTCAGCGAAAGCGGCAACTTTTACCTTGCCGGCAACAATTCAACCGGCAATGTTTATGCGGTGTATGCCCTGCTTCAGGATTATGCCGGCTGCTTCTGGTTTGGCAATGGAGAGCAATACATTCCGGTTAACACCACTTTTTCACTGCCTGAAATCAGCCATTTTACGCAGCCCGATTTCGCTTTCCGCCATCCTCACTTTCCTGATAAAGAAAATCCGGAGTTCTACCTGCCCGCCCGCACCCAGCTTATGGACGATTGGGGCATGTTTGTGCATACCTTTCACAAGCTGATGCCTCCTGATGTTTATTTTGACAAAAATCCTGAATATTATTCATTGGTTAACGGAAAACGCATCCGCGATGGTCAGTTGTGCCTGAGCAATCAATCGGTTATTGATCTGCTTTCGGAAAACCTGAGTAAGGAAATGGCTGCAAAACCGGAATGTAAGTATTGGTCGGTGTCACAGAACGATTGCATCAATTATTGCGAATGTGATCATTGTCAGGCACTTTACGATAAATTTGGCAGCATTTCCGGAGCTTATGTGTCTATGGCTAACCAGATTGCCAGGCAATTTCCTCACAAACACATTTCCACACTTGCCTACCAGTTTACCCGCTCAGCGCCCACGGCCATTGTTCCTGACAGCAATGTAAATATCATGTTCTGCTCCATTGAATGCAACCGGAGTCAGCCTTTGGAGACCGATTTGCGCAGCCGTGATTTTGTGAAGGATATGAAGGATTGGGCCGCGCTTACTCAAAATATTTTTATGTGGGATTATGTGGTGCAGTTTAAAACCTATACCTGCCCTTTCCCGAATTTTGAGGTGCTTCCGAAAAACATTCAGTTTTTTCACAAGCACGGTGTTCCCATGATGTTTCAGCAGGGGAGTGGCGGGTCGTGGTCTGATTTCAGCGAATACAAACAGGCACTTATCGCAAGGTTATTGTGGGATGTGAATCTGGATGAACCCACTTTCCGGCAAACGTTTTTCAATGCATCTTATGGCGCCGCGGCACCGATAATGCTTGAATATTTCAGCCGGATTCAACATGAGATGGAGGTTCGTGCTCATGAACGCGGACTTGATATCTATGGCTATCCCATCATGTATTCAGATTGGTTTCTGAAACCGGCATTGATGCATGAATACAAAGTTTTGATGGATAATGCTGAAGCACTGGTTGCCGGTGATCCGATCAGTCTTACCCGGGTTTTGCGTCAGCGTTGCAGCTTCGATTTTGCTTTTCTGGATATTGCCCTGAATCTTAACGATCCTGTTTTGTCGTTTTACCGCACCACAAACGGAGTTAAGGAGATAAATCCTGAGATGGCAGTTCTGCTTGATCGTTTTGTTGAAAACTGCGAAAAAACAGGCATTCTTTCCATTGATGAAAACGGATACAGCCCTGCACAATACCGTGCTCAGGCCTTGAATATTGCTGCAATGGCCATCAAACCCAACAAAGCGGCGGGCAAAAGCATTACTTCACTTACCACTTACAGTCCGCTTTATAATGTGGGTGGTGAAAAAGCGCTCACCGATGGTCTTTTTGGCGGACAGCATTTCAGGCTGAACTGGTTGGGTTATCAGGGAAACGATATGGAACTGCTGATCGATTTCGGAAGCATAGAGAAATTCAGCAAAGTGGAAGCAAATTTCTTCCTCGATCTGGTGAGCTGGATATTTCTCCCTTTGGAAATTATTATTGAAGTTTCTGAAGACGGGCAAACCTTTGCGCAGGTTTACTGCGAGAAAATTCCCGAACCTGTGCGAAATTTCGGACAGAAGCCAGTCCATTTCAGCTTTGATTTTCAGGAAACCAATGCCCGCTACCTGAAAATGACCGCCATCAGCCACAAAACCTGCCCCGACTGGCACCGCGGAGCCAATCAGCCTGCCTGGATTTTTATTGATGAATTGGTGGTGGAGTAAGGGGGGAATCTAACGTTTTAATTAAATTTAAATGACACAAATGAAACTCAATTGGAAAGATCAGCTCAAAGATGAAAGCAATCATAGATTGTTTGAATTGTTTTCTGAGAAAAAGAGAATTAATATAGACCCTCAGATTTTTGCCGGCAATTTGCTTTTCGAAAGAAAATACGACCTTGAGTCACTTAAAAACACCAAAAAAGAATTAATTGAATCAATGGAAGATGCATTTAAACGAAAATATAATACAGAACCTCAAAAGATAAAAAGGGAAAATATTATCAAAGAGCTTGTTATCAGGACTCTGTTGGCTCTGGCTGTTTTTGGAATAATCCTCAATTCAAACGAAATAAGGTTTGAATTCGCATCAGGAACTATTGACAAAAAATTAATTGCCGTTATCCTGGGGGCACTAAGTTTTATTCCATTGATATGGTTAAAAAAGAGCAATGAAAATGCAATTAAGAAAGTTGAAAAAGAAAGCTTAAAGAAAAACAACATGATACATAAGATAAATAGTGAATTGAGATTTTAAAAGGGGTTTCGTTAACCCCGCTAAGCGGAACCTGTAATTCGGCTATAAACATCTTGAATTTGTAATTCAAATATTTTCCGCCGGACATATAGCTTTTCTAACTTCTTCGATCAAAGGCTTGAATCGCTTATTCCGTTTCTTTTTAACTCATAACGTTAAAAATTCGTTAATTCTCACTCATTTTTATTTTGCTGTCAGGTAATTCGCTATTTTTGTACTTCAAATAAAAACCACCATGAATTCAGCTGTTGCTGTTTTTACTTCCTCCTTTTTCACATCATGGTCATGGTGGTGGCCAAACCAGGCCTCCTAAATTTATCTTAACCCCCGTGGGAGTATTATGCTCCTTTTCGATTTCGGAATTTTGATTTCGGAATGCTGATTTTATATGTCAGCTACCTGATTCTGCGAAGTTTATAACTTCTGAGACCTGAAATCATTCCGATCATTCCTAACATTTCACATTTTATTTCTTCTAAAAACTCATGAAAATGCAACGTAAAATAAACCTGACTGAACAGGAAATCCCCCGTTTTTACTACAACATCGTGGCAGATATGCCCAACAAGCCCTTGCCTCCTTTGCATCCGGGAACGCGGCAACCCATTACACCTGATATGCTGGAGCCTCTTTTTGCCAAAGAACTGATCCGACAGGAAGTGTCCTCTGAGCGCTATATCGAAATTCCTGAAGAGGTGAGGAAGATTTATACGCAATGGAGGCCAACCCCGCTTTTCAGGGCCATAAATCTTGAAAAAGCATTGAATACTCCTGCCCGTATTTATTATAAATATGAAGGTGTAAGCCCTGCTGGTTCGCACAAACCCAATACAGCAGTGGCTCAGGCTTTTTACAATAAAATTGAGGGCATCAAAAAGATTACCACCGAAACCGGTGCCGGGCAATGGGGAACCGCGCTTGCCTATGCCTGTCAGATGTTCGATATGGAATGTGAAGTTTTTATGGTCAAAGTGAGTTACGACCAAAAGCCTTACCGCAGAATTATGATGAATACCTTTGGCGGTAAAGTACATGCTTCTCCTTCGGTGCTCACCGCCGCCGGACGCAGTATTCTTGAAGCCGATCCGCTTTCATCTGGCAGCCTGGGTATTGCCATTTCCGAAGCCATGGAGCGGGCAGCCTCTGATCCGACAACACATTACGCGCTCGGCTCTGTGTTGAATCATGTGCTGCTGCACCAGACAATCATCGGACAGGAAGCCATGGTGCAAATGGAAAAAGCCGGACAAATGCCCGATATTGTTGTTGCGCCTTTTGGCGGAGGAAGCAATTTTGCCGGTATTGCATTTCCATTTCTCAAGCTAAATCTTACCGAAAATCAAAATATTCGCTGTATTGCAGTGGAGCCTGATTCATGTCCGAAACTTACCCGGGGTGAGTTTAAGTACGATTTCGGCGATACCATTGGTCTTACACCTTTATTGCCAATGTACACGCTGGGTCACGATTTTATGCCATCTCCAATTCACGCGGGAGGTTTGCGATATCATGGAGCAGGTGTTATTGTAAGTCAGTTGCTGAAGGATGGATTGATTGAAGCTGTTTCGCAAAATCAGCAGCGATGCTTTGAAGCAGGCATGCAATTCATTAAAACCGAAGGCATTATTCCCGCGCCTGAAGCCACCCATGCCATTGCTACTGTAATCGACGAAGCCAACCGTTGCCGTGAAGAAGGGGTAACCAAGAATATACTCTTTAATCTTTGCGGACATGGCTACTTCGATATGGCAGCCTACGAAATGTTTATGTCGGGCAAACTGAATGGAGAAAAACTTGTAAGTGATGAAAGCATCAGGCAATCGATAAAAGCGATTGAAATGTTGCAACCATAAAACACTGCCTCAGGCTCCCATTTCTATTATTTAAGTTATGGGAGCCTGGGGTTCGGTTATTCCGACATCAATGCTTTTTTTGCCTCTTCAAGCATTGCTTTTTCGCTTTCGGGAAGAACTGGATAGTCAACCTTGAGTTCCAGTAAGCGATTGATAATGATATTGCTTACCGCATACCTCATAAACCATTTGCGGTCGGCCGGAATTACATACCAGGGAGCATGTTCGGTAGATGTGGCAGTCAGCATATCGCCATATGCCTTCATGTAATCATCCCAGTATTGGCGCTCTTTTACGTCATTTGAAGAGAATTTCCAGTTCTTGGCCGGATCGTCAATGCGTTCAATAAAGCGTTTTTTCTGCTCTTCCTTCGATACATTCAGGAAAAACTTGAGGATAATGGTCCCGTTTTCGGTAAGGTGCTTTTCTATGTCATTGATCTGCCGGTAACGTTTCGCCCAGAAATCAGCGTTGATTTTATCCACGGAAGTAATTCCCGGTAAATTCTGGCTGAGGATATATCCGGGATGCACCTTTACCACCAGCACTTCTTCGTAATACGAACGGTTGAAGATGCCGAAATTTCCACGCTCCGGCAGACTTTTATAGGTACGCCATATATAATCATGATCAAGCTCATTCACCGATGGCGCCTTAAAGCTGTAAACCTGACAACCTTGCGGGTTTAGGCCCGACATTACATGCTTTATGGTGCCATCCTTGCCTGCAGCGTCCATTGCCTGAAAAATCAATAAAAATGAATGACGGTTGTGTGCATAAAACTTGCTTTGCAGCTCCCGCATTTGTGCCGTATTTTCTTCAAGCAGCCTTACGCCATCCTCTTTACCTTCGATTACACCTTTGTAGGAAGGGTCAAAATCACTGACTTTTATTTTTTTTCCTGGTTTAGCCAAAATGGCGGTATCGTGAAGGAGGTTTTTCTTTTTCATAATCGGTTAAATGTTTGATCAAAAGTAACTCTTTTATTTGGGTGATTGTAAAGATAACCTAAATTGAAGCATCTGGTTTTCTAAATATATCTCCCGGTTATTCATCTGAAATGATGGATCGATTTTTTTTTGTGTTTGTGTGATTTTTGTAATATTCATGAATCAGCTCTGGTCATATTATATAAATAGCGCATAAACAGTGTGTTATAATGATATTTATCTTGATACAATGCATAAATAAATGCATATAAAATCATCAATAGTAAATATATATTTGGTCAGCCCGCCAAAAATGCGTATCTTGCGAAGCTAAAAAACAAATACTATGAAGTTTCATACGCAAGTCTTTAATGCGGTTCAAAAACCTGACATTAACGAAAAGAGTAAAATTGTAGATTTTCTTTTTGATCATCTTGATCAGTTTGGTGATAAGAAAGAAGATATTTTAAAAGCCATAGATTTTTCAGTAAAGGATAGTGTATCGTTTGGTGGGTTTACTTTAATGGCAACAGACGGTGAGAATGTGGTGGGTGCAGTCGTTGTGAATCAAACCGGAATGCAGGGGTATATCCCGGAAAATATTCTGGTTTACATTGCTGTTCACCGCGATTTAAGAGGGCAGGGGATAGGCAAAGTCCTGATGACAGAAGCCATAAATCTGGCCAAAGGAGATATTGCCCTGCATGTTGAACCTGATAATCCTGCACGTCATTTGTACCAAAAACTTGGGTTTGACAACAAATACCTTGAAATGCGACTGAAAAAATCTGCAGTCTGATGGCATATGTAACACTTGATTCGGCAAAGTTGAAAGAGAATTTCACTTTTCTGGATAATATGTTCAAAAGTGAAGGCATTCAATGGGCAGTTGTTTCTAAATTGCTCTGTGGAAATGTATTGTTCCTGCAGGAACTTATCAATCTGGGTGTTGAGCAGTTGTGCGATTCGCGGGTTTCAAACCTTCGGGCAATCAAAAAGCTGGCTCCAACCGTGGAAACAATTTACATAAAACCGCCTGCGGTAAGGTCTGTTTCTGATGTTGTAAAATATGCCGATGTAAGTTTTAATACCGAATTCAAAACGCTCAAGCTGATTTCAGATGAAGCCGGAAAGCAGAAAAAGCTTCATAAGGTCATCATTATGATTGAAATGGGCGAGTTGCGCGAAGGCGTGATGCGCGATGATTTCATCGATTTTTATGAGAATGTTTTTATGCTGCCCAATATAAGTGTTGTTGGTATAGGAACCAATCTTAATTGTTTGTATGGCGTGTTGCCAAATCACGATAAACTTATTCAGCTCAGCCTTTATGAGCAGCTTGTCGAAGCCAGATTTAACCGGCAGATTCCTTACGTATCCGGAGGCTCTTCGGTTTCCATTCCTTTGATTTATGAGAAACTACTGCCTAAGGGGATAAATCATTTCAGGGTTGGTGAAACCTTGTTTCTTGGTACTGATGTTTATCATGATTCGGTGATGCCGGGAATGCACAATGATATTTTCAGGCTTTATGCCGAAATTATTGAACTTATTGAAAAACCAACCCAGCCTATGGGGGAGATGGGTACAAATGTTGAAGGACATTCTTTTGAGTTCAACAGTGATGATCATGGCAAAACATCCTTCAGGGCTATTCTTGATCTTGGACTGCTTGATGTTGAAAGTGAACACCTTAAGCCTGTAGATGCAGATATTTCATTTGCTGGTTCCAGCTCTGATATGATTGTGATGGATCTTGGAAGGAATGACCGGAATTATAAAACCGGCGATCTTATCGAATTTGGAATGGATTACATGGGTATTCTCAGAATAATGAATTCGAGGTATATCGGTAAACATGTAAGGTGATATTGTTGCAAAATGATGATCTTTGTACAGAAATATCAGCCCAACAATTTTATCGTCTTACAAACCTCTGACTTTTTCGAATTATGCCTTACCTCGTAGTTGACCTCGAAATGAGTGGCCCGGAGCCGGGTTACCATGAAATTATTCAGATTGGCGCTGTTTTACTCAACGATAATTGGGTAGAACTCGGTACTTTCCTGACCAATGTTTTTCCCGAAAACGAAGAAGCCTTTACTGCATCAGCCGAAAAAGTACATGGTTTGTCGTGGGATGAACTTCAGGAAGCACCAATGATTTATGATGTGCTCGAAGATTTCGAAAAGTGGATCAGAAAAATGCTGAAGCGGCAGAGTGGTGATCTTCGCGATCTTGTTATTTGTGGTCAAAGCGTGATTTTTGATGTAAACTTCCTCAAGTTTGCATACTCCGGCGAAAACCTCGACTGGCCATTCAGCAACAAACTGATTGATTTGCATACCATTGCATTCTATACTTTTAAAATTCTGGAAGCCAATGGCAAATCAGTGCCACGCTCGCTTAGCCTGAAATCAATTTCGGCCTGGTTTGGTTTTGAACGCGAAGGTACAACGCACAATGCCCTTGAGGATTCGCAACTTACCATGCATTGCCTTCAGAAGTTCTTTCAGATGGCTGCAAAATTTAAAATTCAGGAATAATTCTTTTACCTGCATTGCGTGAATTCCAGATAGATTAAATCACTTTTTGAAGTTGTGAAAAAATGTTAAAAAATTTCGGTGAGCTGCTGATATAGTTGTTAACTTTACAGGTCGAAACCCGGGGTTGATTTTATGATGATGAATGATGACGAATTAAACAAAGTTGCAGCTCTGATACTCCTGGAAAATAAGCACCTTTTCCCCTGTTCGTATCCCGATATTCCGCTTAACTTCTCCATGTTAAAAGATGCGCTCAGAATAACCGGTTACAAGGTTGACGAAATTGATTTGAATGATTTTATGTCTGCAGCAGAATTAAAGCTCGCAGCGATGGCTCCTCTCAACTGGAACAATTACGGCACAATAGCAATATTGCTTAACCAGAATTATCCTGATGAAGATCTTTTGGCCATCAGCCCTACCCGTGTTGTTGATTTGGTGAAGGCATTTCCCAATTTCTCAGATATGTCAGAGCCGGATGCTGATGCAATAGATTCAATTATTTATACCTGGATCAGCCTGAGCGATGAAAATGACGGTTATTCAGATGATGATGCCTGGGTTTAGTTTTACTTCCCTTGTGTGAATTTACATTTGCCATAGTAACCTTTAATCCTGTGAAATGAAAAGAATACTTGTCTCAATCATTCTTTTACTGAGCCTGAGCAGCGCTTATGCGCAGAAGAGCAATTTTTCAGTTCCCGATTATAAAAAGATAGGCAAAGCCATCGCCAAAAAAAGCAGCTCTGCATACTATCCCGTGCTCATGGAGCGCTTAAAAGCCAACGACACAACGCTTACCCCACGCGAATATCATCTGTTGTATTTCGGATATGTCCTTCAGCCCGGATATGCACCCGAAAAGGTGAAATCTGCTCAGGATAGTCTGTTGGCGCTGATGAACCGCGAAGTCCTTGAGGAGAGAGAATATATCCGTATTATTGAACTGGCTTCATCCACATTAAATGAATATCCTTTTGAAATCAGTATTCTTGATCCTTTGATTTATGCTTTGCGGATGGAAGGCAAAAATGAACTTGCGGCAAAACTCGAATTCAGATTTGGTCGTATCATTGAAACCATCTTTAATTCGGGCAATGGACTCACCAAAGAAACCGCTTTTCATGTCGTTTCAATTTCGCATCAGAAGGATATGTTGCGCGCTTTGGGCTTTGGTTTCGGAGGGCAGCAGATGATGGCCGGATCAAAGATCAGTTATCTTAAAGTTGCAAAAAATGACTTTGGAATTGATGGAATGTATTTTAATGTCTCTGCCATAAATACTGCGCCTGCGAATCATTGAGATTCAAGGGTTTCATTTCTTTCGCTGTCTGATACTTTTCTTTTTTTTCTGTTTAAGGGTTCTTCAGGTTTTTCTAACCCGCCACAGCGGGCTCTTTTTTATAGCTTTATATAGTTCTGCATCTTCCCGGTCTTATCATCCAAAAAAAAACAGATGCATTCTCCCCGTAATAGAATGCATCTGCGAAAATAGGAAAAGTAAGAATCAATTGTATGCAAACGTAATATTGTAATTACCGCAATATTGATCACCTTTTGGCAAATTATCAGTTTTCACTGTCATTGCAAGGTTGCGTTTTCCTTTCTCATTGGTCGTCAGTGACCCCTGAGTATTGTCCGAAGTTGTGGGCAGAGTAAACTCTTCTCCGTTTTGGTTTTTAACTACACCATCATTGATGGTAAAGTTGCAATGTGATTGTGGTTTGCCTGAAATGCTGATATTTCCGACACTAACATTATTCATGCTTTCAACTTCGTTGAGTTGGAAAGAAGTCTCGCCGTTAAAAGTTGCATTGGCAGATTCAACTACTTCTGCAAAAACATGACCAGTAACCCGCACCTGTCCCCACGCTCCGGCAACTGAAATGCTCAGAAGGAAAATTAGGGTGGTTAATGAGCGGGAGTTCATGGATGTTTTTTTTTTTATGTAAATGTACAACAACAATATGTGCGTTGTCAAGTAAAAAGTGAAAAAATTTACCTATAAGTGAAAATAAATATCACTATAATTTTAAGACACTGAAATAGAGTATCATATAAAAATGATGCATATTAATAATGTAAATAAAATATACAGTAAATGCAATTGAAAAAGCAAAATATTTGTAAACATAATTTACATTTATCAAAATAACACATTCGAAAATCACTTTTCGGCGTTCCTGTTTCCTTCAGTTTCGCCTAAATCTGACTTATTTTGGTATTCATTTATCGTAACAAACTGCAATGCCACTTGCCGGATATTTGGTTTTTTTTAAGATCGTTGTCTGTTTAAAAGTCGGATGCATGTATTGTAAATCAATTCGTCGCTGCAACATATTATCTTAAAATTGAACCTTAATTTGATTTTTGCGTTTTTTATGTTATATTTGTAATGTTAATCTCTAATTTCCAATTGTTATGCCTACCGGTAAAGTTAAATTTTTCAATGAACGTAAGGGCTTTGGTTTTATCGTTGATGATGAAACCCAGCATGATGTTTTTGTTCATGCCACCGGCCTTTCGGAGAAAGTAAACGAGAATGATCTTGTAACTTTCGAAATTGCAGAGGACAAAAGAGGAAAGAAAGCCGTAGATGTAAAAAAGGTATAGCTTTCTATTTCGTAATGCCAGAAAGCCTCGCCTGAGGCTTTTTTCTGAATCACAATTGCATTATCCTGCCCTTTGGCTTCAGGTTATGGTTTATCTTTGTTGCCATAAAATACCTGGCCTTGAATTATCTTCTCATTGAACAACTAAGCAAATCATACGGAGAGAAAGAACTCTTCAGCGACATTACATTCGGAATCGATCAGGGTAGTAAGGTCGCACTTATTGCCCGCAACGGTGCCGGAAAAAGCAGTCTGCTCAATATTATAGCCGGGCTCGACCTGCCCGACAGTGGTTCCATTACTTTTCGCAGAGACATCAGATGGGGATACTTGTCGCAGAATCCTGAAATGCAGGACGATCAAACCGTCTTTGATATCCTTTTTAATGCTGAAAATGAATTTATGCGGGCCATCCGCGATTATGAGTTCAGCATTAACCGACTTAAAACCGACGATTCGCCCGATGCCCATAAAATGCTGGAAATGGCTACCAATGCCATGGAACGGGTGAATGGATGGGATTATGATGTGAGAATTAAAGAAATACTCAGCCGGTTTAAAATTACCGATCTCGATCAAAAAGCAGGTGAGTTATCGGGTGGTCAGCGCAAAAAAGTTTCACTCGCAAAAGCACTGCTTGAAGAAACTGATCTGCTCATCCTCGATGAACCTACCAATCACCTGGATATTGAAATGATTGAATGGCTTGAAGATTATCTTTCAAGGCAAAACCTCAGTCTGCTGGTTGTGACCCACGACAGGTACTTTCTGGATAACGTTTGCAACGAAATCCTAGAAATGGATAACAACCGGATTTATCGCTACAAAGGAAATTATTCCTACTTCCTTGAAAAGAAAGCTGAACGCGAAGTCATTGAGCAAACCGAAACGGAAAAAGCAAAAGGTCAGTTCAGAAAAGAGCTCGAATGGATGCGTCGTATGCCCAAAGCGCGAACTACAAAATCAAAAGCCAGAATTGATACCTTTTACGAGATTCAGGAAAAAGCAGGCAAGCGTGTTGAAAAGGATTCCGGGCCGCTCGAAGTGCGTATGACGCGTATTGGCGGTAAAATTCTTGAGATGAATAACATTCATAAATCATTTGGCGAAAACCGACTGATCGACAATTTCTCTTACACCTTCAAAAAGGGAGATAAAGTAGGGGTGGTAGGTAAAAATGGTTCCGGAAAATCGACCCTGCTCAATATGATTACCGGATCTCTGCACCCTGATATGGGCAAAATTACTACCGGTCAGACCATTGTTTATGGATATTACTCACAGGAAGGATTTCAGTCTCAGGAAGACAGGCGTGTGATTGACATTGCCCGCGATATTGCCGAGGAAATGCCGATGGGAAAAGGGAGGATTTCGGCTTCTGCTTTTCTCACCCACTTTAACTTTCCTGGTGTTCTGCAATATAATTACTTCTCAAGCCTTAGCGGAGGAGAAAAACGAAGATTGTTTCTTTTGATGCAATTGCTCAAAAATCCCAATTTTTTGATTCTTGATGAGCCCACCAACGATCTTGACATTCATACATTGAACCTGCTCGAAGATTTTCTTATGAATTTTGAAGGATGTTTGCTGGTGGTGTCGCACGACAGGTTCTTTATGGATAAAATTGTTGACCACGTCTTTGTTTTTGAAGGAAATGGGAAGGTGAAAGATTACTATGGCAATTATTCTGATTATTACAGAATAAAGATGGCCGAGGAGGCTCTTGCAGCCAAACAGAAGCTTCAGGCAGCCGTAAAACCGGTAAGAGAGGTCGATGCCTCGGCAAAGCTCAAAAAGCCATCCTACAAAGAGAAAACCGAATTTGAAGCACTTGACCGCGAGATTCAGTTGCTCGAAACCATGAAACACGAAGTGCTCGAAAAAATGAACAGCGGCAATTGCAGCCCCGAAGAACTTGAAAACCTGAGTCGCAATTATCAGGAAACAGAAACAAACCTCGAAGAGAAAACCAACCGCTGGCTTGAACTTAGCGAATTGTTTGAATAATCAGAACGATTCCTTTTTACTTGTTATCGCCCGAAAAAATCAAATTAATTCGGGTAATGGTGTTTTACAAGTCTGGCATTCCTTTGCATGAATGCAGATTACAGCATCGCACACCTTGCACCGGCATCTGACCTTTTCCCTTTCCATGTAAAGATCCTCACCCATAACCTTCAGATCTTTCAGGTTTTGAATCAGGCTGCTGTGATATTTGCTGCGGTAACGTTTGTCAAGTTGTTTCAGTCGTTTACAGGGGAAGATTTCACAATCATAGCAATGGTTTGAGCCGTTTTGAGGATGGTGCCCGCAATTTTTTATGCTGCATAAGTTGCAGTGTCTGGGTTTATTTCCTTCCGGAGTAAGGCAGCCAACACATCTGTTCTTTGTTCGCTGAAAAGCATAACATGTGCCGCAATTGATGCCGCATGGAGCTATCATGGAAAAATCAAAAACTGTTTCCATCGTCTTTTCGAGTTTGGCCCAGTACTGACAATTACCTCATCTCAGAGCTTTTGCTTTGCAGAACCATGTAACTATGAACATAATGAACGAAACCTTTGGATATGGAGGGTTAATTGCATCATCCTCTTTGTTTTTATAAGGGCTTAACTGTCATTTTAATCTTTGATTTGATCAGCATCATTAAAGTGCCGGCTGGCAGCGGAGGGGTAACATTGCCGTAGAGTCTCAACGTAAAACTACCTGTCGAAATCTGTGAGATTACTTCGGTATTGCTTAAAGTGAGGTCTACTGATCGGCCATCAGCGGCTATTGAGGTGGTTGCAGCAACTTCGGTTTCGTTGATCCCCTGAGCGCTTACTGTCGCACGTGCTGAAGTAAGCCAGTTAAAGTTTGCCTGTGCGGGAGATTCAATTTCAATGCTTACCTGCTCAAATTTTGCATTTTCAATGCCATCAAGTTCGTGTTTCGCAATGATGCTGTCGATGTTGACGGTAAGAGTCTGCTCGAGCAGTAATTTTTCGGATTTTGGCAGGTAGTCCATCGAATCGAGGGTGAACCTGATATCAGGATTTGAATAGGTAATATCGAATTTGGCGAGGTCTTTTACTTTCTCGCATGAAGAAAACGAAAGTACAATTCCAATTGAAAAAGTTAGAAGAATCAGTGGAAGTGATGATGTTGTTTTCATGATTGTTTGTTTAGTAATTATAACAATTGAGCGGAATAATTGATTCATAAAGGTTAAAAAAAACGGGCATCATTTCCTGGAAATGAAGCCCGTTTTTAGGAAAGAAATTTATCTATGAATTCAGCATCACCGGCATTACCAGCATAAGGATATCTTCAGCAGGATTTTCGCCTTCAACCGGACGGAGTATGCCGGCACGGTTCGGAGCTGACATTTCGAGGCGGATGTTTTCGGTGTTCAGATTGGTAAGCATTTCTACCAGAAAACGGCTATTAAATCCGATTTCCATGTCTTCGCCATTAAAACTGCAACTCAGTCTCTGTCTTGACTCATGTGCGAAATCAACATCTTCGGCATCAATATAGAGCTCCTGCCCTGAGATGGTGAGCCTGATTTGATTTGTTGATTTATTGGCAAAAAAGGATGCCCGGCGCAGCGTGGTGATCAGCGAAAGACGGTCAACAATCAGAGTATTCGGATTGTCAGTAGGAATAACCGCTTCGTAGTTGGGGTATCTGCCTTCGATCAGGCGGCAAACCAGATCAGTGTTTTTAAAAGAAAAACGTGCATTTGTGCCATTATACTCTACATTTACCTCGGTATTGTCGGCTGAAAGGATATTTTTAAGCTGGTTGAGCGGTTTTTTAGGCATTATGAAAGTGGTGCTTTCCGAAGCGCTGACATCGGAGCGTTTGTAACGCACGAGTTTGTGGGCATCGGTGGCAACAAAAATCACAGAGTCGGGTGAAAGATCACAGTAAACGCCTGACATGGCTGGCCGGAGGTCGTCGCTGCCGGTAGCAAAAATGGTTTTGTTGATGGCAGTAAGAAGCAATTCAGCAGGAAGGACAATGGTAGCAACTTCATCCATTTGCGGCGCTTTGGGGAATTCGTCGGCATTGTGTCCGGCTATTTTGAATTTGGCTTCATCGGCAGCTATTTCAATACCCAGAAGTTTATCAATGGTAAAAGTAAGCGGTGTGTCGCCGTAAGTTTTTAACAGTTCCAGCAGGATTTTGGCAGGTATGGCAACTGAACCACCTTCCTCGGCCATATTTGTTTCAATAGTCACCCGCATGGTGGTTTCCAGATCGGAAGCCGTTATCTGAAGCGTGTTATCATTTAATTCAAATAAAAAATCGTCAAGAATGGGCAGTGTATTGCTTGAATTTAATACACCACTGATTGATTGTAGGCTTCTGAGAAGACTTTGGCTTGAAACTATAAATCTCATAATTAAGTGATTTTCTTTGTTGTAGTGACTGTTGAACTTTCCGGTAAAATTATAAAATTAATTGACAATGCACCAATTATACGACAGGGCATTAAAGAAAATTATCAACACTTTATTAACCCATTTTTTTTGTGATCTTGTTTTTCCCGAAATCAAATTTCTTTTCTGTGCCATTGAGTAGCCTTTTGATGTTCTCACGGTGGGTGTAAGGAACAAAAACAGCAACAGCAACTGCGAGAATGATCAACGGGACGCGGGTTTCGCCAAAAACAAATATTACCACAACCGGAAAAGCCAGCGAGCTGATAATTGATGCCAGTGATACGGTACGGGTAAACACCATAACGACAATAAAACATCCGAGAATAATCAGAAAGGCAGCAGGATAAAGCGCAATTACCACTCCAACCAGGCTGGCAACGCCCTTTCCTCCCCTGAAGCCTGCAAACACAGGATATACATGTCCGATAACGGCTGCAGCACCAAGCAGGATGCGGTAAATTACTTCCTGATTCTGACTGAATCCGTCGTATGTAATCCAGTTCGCGATACCAACTGCCAGCCATGCTTTAAAAACATCAAAAAGCAATACAGGAATTCCCGCTTTTAGACCCAGTACCCTGATGGTATTGGTTGCTCCTGCATTTCCGCTGCCTTCGTTACGGATATCCAGCCCGTAGAACCATTTTCCTACCCAAACCGATGAAGGGATTGATCCAAGCAGATAAGCGAGTATAAAAGCCATCGCGATGTAGAAATATGCCATATTTTGTTTGTTAATGTCTGAAACAATTTTCTTGTTTTTTTGCTGATCAGTGTGATGTTAATCCATTTCTGTTCAGCCTCCCCTCGATTGCATTTTTCGCATAAATGCTATTCTGCGCTCTGGTGTTGAAATGATGAACTGATAGCCCTCTTCAGAGTTTGGTGTTTTTAGTGTTCGTTTGTCCTCTTTAAGGCCGGCAATAATATTATTGAAATCGTTGTTCGACGAAATGGCCTGCATAATTCCATTTCCGTAAGTGAAGAAATACCATTCGGTACTGCTGATTTCGATGTACAGGTTAAGTATGTCGCCGGTGCGCCGTTTGCCGATTTCAACGTACCCGTTTACTTTTCGGTTAACGGGGTCGCGGAGTATTCCTGCAATTCCTATTTGTCCTTCGCTCACAAAGCTTTTCAGGTTGCCATCCCAAACCATATCAATGTCGGTGAGGGTAATGCTGCGCACCATTTCAGCGGGTGGTCTTCTTAATTGACCTGTATTGTTCAGCTCGTTAAGTACATCTCCCGCCTGTTTTGAGCCAAGCAAGCCCGTAAGCAGGGTCCGGTAAGTGTCAGAATTTACGTCCGTTCCCTGAAGTTCAGCTTTTTGCAGGCTTTCGCGAAGTTTGCCCAGTGCAAGATCAGTAAAGAAAAAGTTGAGTGCAATTGCCAGATTAAACCTTGTTGAATCGGCAATGGAGTAATGTGTTACCTTTCCGAAACTTTTTTGACTGACCTGCCCAAGTCCTGCGCCAGTTTCAATTTCGCCGACAGAAGTAATGATGCACTGCCGTGTGTCGATGGTCATCAGATTTCCTTCAGTGGTGCTGTTGTTCAGCCTGTTTTCGGAGCCCATAAGAAATGCCTCTGATTTCCGGTCGAAGGTTATAAAACCACTTACCGATGCCACCAGTGTATCGCCCCATGCTTTGGGTTTGCGGAACATGGCAGGATATACGCTGCTGAAAAAGTCGGAATAAACTATGGCTGCAAGAACCGGATCGCCCAGGTAGTCGCGCATGACGGGAGAAACGGGGAGTTTAATGTAATTCGGATCTACAGGTGCACTGAACGAAACCCAAGGCCCGTTTTCCTCAAAGCAATCGCTGCGGGGGCGGTATCCTCCGGTAAAAGTGAGCAAAGGTTGTGACGCATTCAGACTGATTTCACCCGTGAAATCAAAGTGAGTACTCAAGGCAAATGATTCTTCTGATTCGATTTTGGCGAGACCAGAAGTGTTTCCTCCGGCATCAATTGTAAGGGCTTCAAAATAGAGTGGCTGCACGGCACCAAGATCATCGGTGTAATCATAATATCCCGAAGCGAAATAATCATTTCTTGATTTTACATTGACAGCCGCATTATAAATGCGAAATGCTTTGTTTTTTCTGCTGGCAATGATGTTTGCGTTTTCAAGTGGTTTCATCACACCGTCAGACAGTATCGTAACCTCGCCGTTTCCGGGAAATACTGCCGCATCGCCCACCCTTATCATCTTTACTTCTTTGGCATTGATGATGTTTTCTTTCATGCTGTAAGTGGCTTCCATCGCAAAAAACTGCAGTGAATCCATGGCGGGGTTTGTTGAAATAAACTCCGAACCTGAAAAATCGAAATCAACTAGATCAGTCAGGCTGACGGTGTCGGCAAGGGCAGCCCGTTGCGCAAGTGAATTGGTGAGGTAAAGTTCCTCATTTTTCATTCTCCACTCAATTTTATCCATAAAACAGATATACCGGCTTTGCGGCAGATCGATTTTTACACTCTTTCCGGGAGTGCCAAAAGTAGCCAGACTGTTTCTGAAATCGACCCTGCCGGGATGGATGCGTACAGAAAGAGAAAGGTTTGGCCGCTCGGGATAATAAAGCTGGAAGTTGGTGGTGTCGGTATTGAATGATTGATTGCTGAAAACAAAGGTACCTGATTCAATGTCAGCATTGTCGAGTCTGCTTTTGCCTCTTCCCAGCAGACCGGCTGAGGTAAGAGATAATGCCCCTGAGTGATATGATTTTTTATTAAACATCTCAAACTCTTCACCGGGCATTGTGTTGAGGCGCATAACATCAAGAAACGGCAACCAGAACTGCGTAATGCCTTCGGCTTCTACCTGAGGGAAAGCCGGGAAAACCGCTTGCTCCTGCATTGTAAAACGATTCAGATTTGCAGTGAGTGAGTCAGGTGTAAAGAGAAAATGGTCAGACTCCGAAAGGGATGTCATAAATTTCAGGCTTCCGGAACCTTCTAGCCCATCGTTGCTGAGAGATATTTCGGAGAAAAAGGTTCCTTTCCCGTCATAAACAGGAAGCCCTTCCGGTGCGAGTGTGCGTGTAAATCCGAGGGAGTAATCTTTCATTACCCTGAGCGGTTCCTTTATGTCGGGCATGATGCTGCCCGAATAAAGGTGTCCATCGAATTTCAGCCCGTCAGTTGTAAACTTGTTCAGACTGTCGAGGGTAAAAGGATAAACAACGTAATAAAAATCATCGCGTTTATAGGTTCCTTTTTCTATGTGATGGTAATCATAAAAGACGAAAGCATCATTCTTGCTGATAAATATCGGGTACTGAGGCAATGATTTTATGCCGGATTTATTATCAGGTGCATCAATCATCAGATCGCCGCTGAGGTTTGCCAATACATTTTTTACCACAACCTGCTGCATAGGTTGTCTGTCTTTTTGGGGGAGATCAACTTTGAAGGAGATGGAGTCAATCTGAGGCATACTCAACTGGAACTTGCCATATTCAAAAGAACTTTCATTCGCAAAGAAATCAAAATAACCGGCTTTAACCTTGCCGGTAAAAACAAAATCAAGATTTTTTTGAACAAGAATCTCCTTGTTTCGGGGATAGATGTAAACCGCCTGCGAATCGCTGATTGAAACTTCGGGCACTCCCCTGATGATAAGGTCGAAGGTGTTGAGGTTTAAGGTTGCATTGCTGGTTCCGGATACAGAAGAGTTGATCTGAATTACATCGTAATCCTGTTTTTTACTGCGCGCCATAAGGTAGTCAAACAGCCGGTCAGTGACTTCAATTCTTTCGTTGTCAATGTTATAGATAATGTATCCTCTGTTCGAAAGGTTAATGGCCATAGCTTTCACCTGAGCTACAGGTTTTTTCATAAATTCGATCAGTTCACTCAGGTGAAAATTCCTGCGGTTGTCGTTTTTTTCAACGAAATTGTAAATCACATTGATGGGATTCACTTCATCTATCCCTTGAAGCTGGGCATATCTGGCCTCAGAATAGAAGTTTGAAGATTCGAACAATGCATCGCCCTGTTGCCGGATGCCCTTCTGCATTTCAAAGTTCATGCTGTCGCTTTCGAGCGTATATGCAAGGGTTTCAAAATACATGTCGAGCTTATGGTACGAATTAAAGTACGGGCTTGCCGAAGCGCCGCCGTTAGAACGGTTGAGCAGAATCTGGCGGTTTTCGTGGTTGTATCTGAGCTGAACTCCCGGATGAAAAATGGAGTCGCCTTCGTGATACCATGTAACGGCAGCTCTTTGGGAAGAAAGGCGATCGGGTCTGATGACAAAATCACGCGATGTCAGTTTAAGCGCCGGTTGTCCCTTGCGCGATATCCAGAGTGTGGCGTCCTGATCTCCATAGCCGGAACCAATTATTCTCGACCCTTCCAATGTAAATCCACCACGGTAGTCTATCCCTTGAAAAACCTGTTTGATCTCAAGATCGGTCTGATAGGAAACGAATTTCGGAGAAGTGGCTCTTTCGATGGATACACCAGTGGTTACACGGTCTTCAAGCTTCCCGGTAAGGGGGAAACTAAAGAAATCTTTGTGATAAAAGTTTGCTGAATCAGCAGACCAGGCAGTTTGTTTGAGGTTAATCTGATAATTGCCGGGAGTGGCATAAACTTTTTGTGGATCAAAATTGAAATCTTCCCAGATAACTTTCCCTCCGTTACCGGCAAATTTATCCTGCAGTGGGAAGTGTACTCCCGAGGTTTCAAAAATCCGGATGCTGTCGCGACCTGAAATACAAACCAGATCTACTTTTTCAAGTTTTACAATAAGAGTGGTGTCAAAATCATAAGTGAAATCTCCGTTTCTGAATTGCCATGAGTTAGCATAAGAACGGAAGAGTATTTTATTTTGGTTCAGATCAACTGTATTTCCAAGAAAGGTGCTCAACATTCTCAGACTTTTCCCATCCAGAAAGGGTTCCAGCCCTTTGTGCCATGCAAGTATGCCTTTTGTGCCGGTGTTTGGCTGAAATGAATTCAATGCGATCAGGTAATCTCTGAAAGCCGGCGTTGGTCGCATACGTTGCGCCATCATGACATTGAATGTGGATATGATTTTATTTTGAACAGATGGCTCATACTCACCCGAGCTCCAACGGGCAGTGAATTGCTGCATTGCCTGCCGGGATTCTTTGTCGCTTGCCTGCTTCATAAACTCTCCAAGTTCAACCAGAAATGCTGTGGGTTCTTCTGAAAACAGCTTTACCCCCTGTGCAAATGAGGAGTTGCTGATCAAAAGAAATACTGTTGCAATTAAAGCTGAAATGTATCTGAGTTTTTGAGGCATATGGAGTAATTTTTTAAGTTGTCCCCTGATCCATTTACTGGATTAAAGCACAAATGTGGCAGTTGCCCAGTTGTTTTTTTTGGTTTGCGAGATAAAGCTTAGGCCGAGCTCATTGGCGCGGATTGTAATGGCTTCAACATCCTGGGTGTAAAATCCGCTCATCATCAGAATACTGCCGGGTGTCATGCATTTGCGGTAGTGATGCATATCGTTGAGCAGTATATTTCTGTTGATGTTGGCAATGAGGATGTCGAAATGTTTACCCTCCAGCAAGGCCGCATCTCCCTGATAAACGTCAATATGGGGTAAATTATTTTTCGCCGTGTTTTCAACTGAATTATGGTATGCCCATTCGTCATTGTCGATGGCTGTAATTTTGCTTGCACCTTTCATGGCAGCAAGTATGGCCAGCACTCCGGTTCCGCAACCCATATCGAGCACGGTTTTGTCTTTTACATCGGTGTTAAGCAACAGGCAGATAATCTGGGAAGTAGTTTCGTGATGGGCTGTTCCGAACGACATTTTCGGTTCAATCTCAATGTCGAATTCGATGTCGTTGTTTTTGGGGTGAAAAGGTGCCCTTACCATACACCGCCCATCAATGATTACCGGCTCAAAGTTTGATTCCCACAGGGCATTCCAGTTCTGATCTTCAATGATTTGCCATGTGTAGGATGGGGTGGAGCCTTCGGGCCACAATTCCTGATTATTCAATATCGAGACATCGAAATCGGGTGCCTGAATATATGCCAGCAGTCCATTTTCATTTTCAACGAAACTCTCAAAGCCCAGTTCACCAAGCGCTGCCATTATCAGTTCAGCAATGTTTGCCTCACCTTCGGGCAGGCTGCAATTTAGTTCTACGTAATTCATGGATGAAAATTTAAATATAAACCTGCCAGTTTTTTAAGCCGGCAGGTTCAATTTCGTTTATTTCGATAAATTAAAAGCTGTTGATAATCTTTGCAAAATCGGCAGCTTTAAGCGATGCACCACCGATCAGTCCGCCATCCACATCGGGATTAGCGAACAGTTCGCGGGCATTGGCAGCATTGCAGCTTCCGCCGTAAAGGATAGATGTTTCAGAAGCAGCGTCTTCGCCGAATTTCCCGGCTAGCACTTTACGGATAAAAGCATGCATTTCCTGCGCTTGTTCAGGAGAAGCTGTGCGACCGGTTCCTATGGCCCACACAGGTTCGTAAGCAACAATCACTTCGCTGAAATCTGTTTCGCTAAGGTTAAAAAGTGCTTCGGTCAGTTGTTTTTCAACCACTTCAAAATGCCTTTCCGATTCACGTTCTGCAAGCACTTCGCCGCAGCAATACACAGGGATGAGGCCGTTTTTAAGCGCCTGGGTGATCTTTTTTGCAATTACAGCATCTGTTTCGCCATAATATGTACGGCGCTCAGAATGACCGAGAATTACGTGTGATGCTCCGGCAGAACTTACCATGGCAGCAGATATTTCGCCGGTGTAAGCACCGGATTCATGCTCACTTATGTTTTGAACCCCGCAAAAGAAATCGTTTTCGGTTCCCACATCATTGGCAAGTTCAAGAAAAAGTGCCGGAGGAAAAACAACAACATCCACATCCTCAGGACGGGTTGTATTCAGTTCTTCGGCAATGCCGAAAAGCAATTCTTCGGCTTCTTCAAAAGTTTTGTTCATCTTCCAGTTTCCTGCAACAATTTTTCTTCTCATTTTGAAAGTTTTACAGTGTTGTTATTGAATCAGGCCAGCCGGATGCGCGGATCGAGCAGGCCATAAATAATATCTACAAAAATATTAATAATCACCAACAAAACGGCGATAAAAAGCACACTGCCCATTACCACCGGAAAGTCGTATTTCTCTAAGCCTTCCACAATTACTACCCCAATGCCTTTCCAGTCGAAAACGTATTCCACAAAAACGGCACCCGCCATCAGCGATGCAAACCACCCTGAAACAGCGGTTACTACCGGGTTAAGTGCGTTGCGCAATGCATGGCGGAAAATGATGCGTTTGAATCCGAGTCCTTTGGCTTTTGCGGTGCGGATGTAGTCCTGCGAAAGCACTTCGAGCATGGAACTTCGTGTAAGTTCAATGATGATGGCAAGTGGCCGTATGCCCAGCGTTATGGCCGGAAGTATCAGATTTTTCAGGTCGGGATATTCACCGCGCCCGAAGTCATCCACCGAATAAAGTGTGCCAAACATGCTGAGCCCGGTGTAATCGGCCAGTACAAAAGCAAACAGCCAGGCTATGACGATAGCCGCAAAAAAGGAGGGCAGCGACATGCCCAACACCGAAATGAACATAATCAGCTGATCGAGCCAGCTTCCTTTTCTCACTGCTGTTACAACACCTAAAAATATCCCGACAATAGCGGCAAAACCCATGGCTACGGTCGCCAGCAACATGGTGTTGGGAAATGACTGGGCCAGAATGTCTGAAACCTTTCGTTTGCTCTGATATGAGCGCCGCAGGTAAGGCTTTTTGAGTAAAACCCGTGTTTCGCCGGACGAAATCAGGGTAACAAATGGCGCATATCGGGCACTGTCAGGATAAAACAATGAGCCGGGTGAAGACATATTATGAAACGAAAGCGGCGAAAGGTCGTTAACAAAAGCAAAATACTGAACGATAACCGGCTTGTCGCGCCCAAGTTCACGGTTGATGGCTTCGACTGATGAAATGTCGGCACGCTGCCCCAGCATCATCCGCGCCGGATCGCCCGGGAGTATGGTAAAAAGCATAAAAACCAGAGTTACCACACCCAGCAGTACAAAAAATCCGTAGTAAAGCCGTTTCAGGATAAATCCGGTCATTGTCTGCTATTCGGTGGGTTTGGTGATGAATTTGCTTTTAAATGCTTCGTATTCCGGGAAGTCGTTGTAATGCCATTTCTCAATAACCACCCCATTGTGCAGCAATAATAACCCGGGATTGGCTCTGACCATTGTTTTCAGCGTTATGTCGTCGGCCTGATAAAACTCATAAGTGAGACCAAGTAATTGTTTCACACTGTCGATTTCTTCGGTGAGTGAACTGCTCAACGCAATAAAGCCATGGCCGTCAGCTTCAGCAGCCAGGGCAAACTTCTCAACTGCAGCCAGGGCTGCATGGTTTGCCTTTTCAACGCTCCAAACTGTAAGCAGAAACTGGTAGCCGGGATTCTGAATAAAATGATCGGTATAATCGTTGCCTTCCATATCGAGAATCTGCAGGTCATGTCCAAGGAAAACATTTGGATCTTCGGTGCGCTGACTCACAAATTCCCATTGCGACATCCATACTGAATCGCTGAAAGGGTAGTTGGGTGAGAGGTATTCCTGCGTTTCGCCCGTGGCTGAGTTTCTGTAAGTGAGGTAATATCTTACAGGTTCGGGGTTCTCAACAAACATCTTATTCCCTTTTTTCCAGTCCATAAAATCGAGAATGGGCAGGTGGCGGTAACAATAGAGGCTGAGGGCAAAAAACATTACAGCAAAAATTCCGGCAGTCCCATATGCCTTAAGATTGTTGTACTGATCTTTTGTTTTTTTGCGCCATGCAAATAGCAAAAGAGTTGGAACCATCATCACCACATTTTTATAAAATGTCTGCCAGTTGGTAAGGGTAATGGCATCGCCGAAACAGCCGCAATCGGGCACCGGGTTGTAAAGTGCGTCGTAAAAGGTGAGGCCCGTGAAAAATGTCATAATTCCAAGCAGCAACCATGCGTTTACTTTTGGTTTCAGATTAAAAAGCACAACCACACCCATTACAAACTCCATAATGCTGAGCAGTATGGAAAGTGAAAGTGCTGCGGGCAGCATCCAGTCGGTTCCCCAGGCGTAGAAATAATCTTCGAGACGGTATGCCATGCCAAGCGGATCAATGCCTTTGACAAAGCCTGAGAAAATGAAAACAACTCCTACTAAAATTCTTGAGATAAAATGAACGATGCGCATGGTAAAAAAATTAGAAAAAAATCAGGTTTCAGCTTTTCGTGTCTTTTAATTCTGCGAGTTTGATTAGGGCAAAAAGTGCGTAGTTGATCATGTCGTAATAGTTGGCATCAACACCTTCCGAGATAAAAGTCTGGCCTTTATTATCCTCTATCTGCTTAACCCTGAGCAGTTTCATGAGAATAATATCGGTAAGTGAACTTACCCGCATGTTGCGCCAGGCTTCGTCGTAATCGTGGTTTTTGTCCATCATCAGGCTACGTGCGCCGTTGATGTATTTGTCGTAAAGTCTCTCCACTTCGGTGTGATCCATATTCAGGTCATCGCTGTTTCCAAGCTCAAGCTGAATCAGCGCAATAACTGAATAGTTGACAATTCCGATAAATTCAGGCCATTCGTTTTCAACAACTTTGTGCGAACCTTTACCCTGAATGCTGCGGATGCGGTTTGCCTTGATGTAAATCTGATCGGTAAGCGATTCAGGACGGAGCACCCTCCAGGCGGTACCGTAATCCTTCATCTTGGTTAAAAATATATCTTTGCAGGCACGAATGGTTGCATCGAACTGCGAAGCGGTATCATTTGTCATAGAGGACTGAAAATTAATTAACTAACTGTTTGATTGCAATGACGGCTACACATGCCGCTTGGGCGGATAAAGGTACATATTTTTCGCAAACACGCTCCATCAGGTGCGGTGGTTTGGTGCTCGACCTTTCAAAGCCTGTAGTGATGGGCATTTTGAATGTTACTTCCGACTCTTTTTTCGATGGTGGAAAATATTTAATTCCATCACAAATAAGCGATAGGGCAGGGGAGATGCTGCAGGCCGGAGCTGCTATTCTTGATATCGGAGCGCTCTCAACCCGGCCGGGAACATACGGTGGTACTGCCGGAGAGGAAACCGATCGCTTGATTCCAGCCATTGAACTGGTTCGCCGGCATTTTCCAGAAGCAATGATTTCAGCAGATACTTATCGCGCTTCAGTTGCTAAGCTGGCAGTTGATGCCGGTGCGGTTATTGTCAATGATATCTCAGGCGGCACCATGGATGAAAATATGTATGGTTTTATGCTTACTTCTGAAGCGGCTTATGTATTGATGCACATTCAGGGGACACCTGCCACCATGCAGCGAATGCCCGAATATACCAATGTGGTTGCGGAAGTGAAATCATTTTTCGAAAAGCAGCTTCAGTCGTTTGTAGCCGGAGGGAAGCAGAATATAATTCTAGATCCCGGCTTTGGCTTTGGTAAAGATGTGCAGCATAATTATCAGCTGCTTGCATGCTTTGCTGATTTTGCAGCGTTTGGATTTCCTTTGCTGGCCGGTGTTTCACGAAAATCCATGATCAATAAAGTGTTGCAGATCAAACCTTCGCAGGCATTGAACGGAACCACCGTTCTCAATACCATTGCGTTAATGAATGGTGCAAATATTTTAAGGGTGCACGATGTAAAGGAGGCTGTGGAAGCCGTGAAGCTTTTTGGCGCTTTGCAGGAATATAACCCCTGACAGGGTTTGACTCTCCCTCATAGAGCTCGTCTGTATCAACCTGGCTGCGCTTTTTGGCAGAGCTCGTAACCCTGTCAGGGTTAGATGGCGGGAGAGATTCCTCCTTTGTTGGATTGACGTGGTGGGTTTACTTTACCAACGTCACCCCACCCCTCATCTTTACAACCTTCCTTCTATACCTCCCCACATTGAGGATGGAAATCCTCTCTTTTATCAAAACTTGCGTTTTTTGATAGTTTTGATAATCTATCATCTTCACAACCTTTCCCACCATATCCGAATAACTGATCACCCAGCTATAAACCCCCGCCGCTTCATATCACCTCACCCCAACCCTCACCTGCCTTCGGCGATGGTTCGACGAAAAGCTCACCAACCAGCTCAGGCACCAAAGGAGAGGGAGTTAGGTCCTGCTAAATTTATGCATTAATTTCTTAATAAGGATGAGTATCTGATGCATCTCTTTTCTTTATCTTACCTTTTGCTTGATACTTCGACTACGCTCAGCACAGGTCAAAAGGTAACCAAAAATCAAGGCTTACTAAAAATTGGTCTCGTCAGAAAAGTCAAATGGTTCATACTGTTTCTTTTCTGACGAGATCAGGCTACGGTTTTGGTAGGAAGAAATAAGGTTGATACATTCTCCCTCTACTTTACACCGATGTACAATAATTTTCTGTGCTTCGCCGCAGTTAGTCGGTTGCATTTCTTCTTTATTTACCTGTAGCCTGCCTTCTTAACGCCATTTTTACCCGTCAATAATCTGAATAAATAGGTCGGGTGGAGCTCGGTCCGTGAAAAACGGCCCTCGGTTTAGAAGGCCGGTCCCGACTATTTGACGTTAGAACTTAATCTTAACAAAAAAAACTCACCATTCATTGGAGGGCTTAAAGAACATCCGTAAAGAAGAGCTCAGATTTTCAGTATCTGCAGGAGCGACCTTCTAAAATTGACCACCGGAAGCTTTGTTTTATAATTCTTAAAACCTCAGCATTAATTACATTACGGTCAAATTTTAGGTAGTCGTCCCGTTCCTGATCCTGATAGCTATAAATATCAATAATATGAACGGGACAGATACGAGGCCTAACGGCCTGAGTGACAGAAAAACGGGATTAAGCGACTCAAGCAGTGGCCGAAGGAGGTTGAAAAACTATATTACCTGAGGTATCACCGCACCAACGTCACCCCACCCCTCATCTTTGCAACCTTCCCCACCATATCCGAATAACTGATCACCCAGCTATAAACTCCTGCCGGTGAATCCTTACCATCCCAGCCCTCAGCCGGGTTGGTGGTTTCGAAGATTAGTTGCCCCCAGCGGTTATAGATTACCATGCTGAACATGCGCACCCTTTCGTAATCAACTACCGGGCGGAAGGTATCGTTCAGGCCGTCGTTGTTGGGGGTGAAGGCATTGGGGACCAGAAAAGGTGATTCGGCTTCCAGCAGTTTGAGGTAGGTGGAATCAGCACCCGCGCATAGGTTGTGGGTGGTGAGCTGTAGGGTGTAAAGCCCTTCGGTATTTACGGTGATTTCGGGCATGGTGTCGCCGGTGCTCCAGAGGTAGGAGGCATAACCCGCAGGGCCGGCAAGCAGGTATTGGTTTTCAAACAAAATGGTGTCCTGTAAAAACCAGTCGCGTGGGTTGGGCGTAACCTGCAGGGTGAGCAGGATTGAATCGGTACAGCCAAGGGCATCGGTAGCATAGAAAGTATATATTCCTGCATCACTCTGAATTGCATTAAACAGATTAAGTTCAGCTTGTCCGGCAGTTTCACCGAGAGGTGATTTCCATGTAAAGGCCAGTTCACCGGAACCGCCGGAAACCTCGGGTATAACTTCAAAATTGCTGCCTTCGCATATTGTCGCCGACACCAACGCTGCTATTTCAGGGGTGGATGTTATGGTAATATTTCCTTTGGTGTATTCAACCGGTATTGACAGTCCATTGTTGTCCAGAAACAGATTGACTCCCGGTGCAGCTTCCCAGTTGAGGTTAGAGATTCCAGCTAAACTGCCATCAAAAACCAGATCAAGTATTTTTGTGTTATCAGGCAGCATAATCGCTGAAGCGCCTGACCATTGAATGGTAATTTTTCCTGCTTCGGGAACCAGATAAGGCTGAATGCCGGTTTCGAGCAGGGAGTAGACATTGGTATATCCAAGGCATTCCATGATTGCCGGATCATAGTTCAGCGAAATGGTAAAAGACCTTACTCCGTTGAAATTGCTGACAAAGACCGGTGATGATGCAAGATTGTCCGTACAGGCTGATCCATCCCCAGCAATTGCATTCAGATAAACAATATCGAGGGTGGTAATGGTAATGGAAATGTAGGTACTGCATCCATTTTCATCGGTAACTTCGCAAAGGTAATCCCCGGCAGGAAGGTCGTCGAAGTAACCATCGTTGATCTGTGTGATGCCGTTCACGGTAAAGTAGATGGTGTCGCCTGCAGCGGATTGTGCTATAAGGATAATTGTACCATCCGCTTGTCCGGCCGTTGCAGGCAGCATCAGGTGGTCTGTGATCTCCGGACCGTCAGGACTTGTGATTATTACAGGCTGTCCGTAAACGCTGGTGCATCCGGTTGAATCAGAGGCCCAGGCATAATAAACACCTGCTTCAAGGCCGGTAAACAAACCGTTGTGCCATTGAGATAATGTATCATTTTCATGTCTTATGAAGTATTGTATTCTTGAACCAAGCCCTGATACGGCAATGACAAATATTTCCGCATTGGCCTCATTGCATAATGCGTTTGTATTCGTAACTGTGTCAATTAAAAGATCCCCTACATCCTTGATTTCGAAATTTGTTGCAGGCATGTTGCATCCATTTCCATCGGTGAAAGTCAGCTGATAAACACCCACACCCAGATTAAAAAGGTTTGGCGTTAAGCCCGCAGTGGTGCCGGAGATAATTTCTGTCCAGCTGTAAACAAATGGCGGCTGCCCATTGATGCTGAGGCCGGTAATGGCCCCCGTTTGTCCGCTACAGGTGGTAGGGCTTACAACAAGATTGTCTGTTATAAGGACGGCTGCAGGGTGATGCACTACCTGAACGGTATCGGTAAATGCGCAATCACCTTCGTTACGAACCTCAACCCAGTATTCGCCGGGAGTGTTCACGGTTATTTGCGGACTGATGGAGCCATTGCTCCACAGATAAGAAGCATATCCGGGTCCGGGGGTCAGTAAAGTGTTTGCGCCTGCACACATTTTTATGGTATCGCCCAATGAAAAAACGGGGAAGCCGAAAATCTGAACATTCCGGCTGGAGGTCTGCTGCGTGCCATTGAGGAAAACCACAGTAACAGACACCTCGTATTCACCTGGGGTCAGGTAAATATGCCAGGGGTCAGCGTCAGTACTTGTGTTGGCTGCGCCGCTTCCCGGATCGCCAAAATTCCAGAGCCAGGAGACCGCTTCGTTCGAAAATCTTGAATCGAATTTTATGGTATCCCCTTCACAACTTCCTGTCCAGTCAAATTCGGCCATAAATGAACTGATAAATGTAGGGAGCCCTTCAGAAAAATTAAAGGTTTCAACAACCATCAATTCTATGTTGCACTCCTCGCCCTTTGCCGAAGGATTGTTGATGGCTGACAGAAATCCGTAAAAGTTGATTCCGTCATCTTCGGAGTGTGCGAAATATATTTTCCCGTTGTTTGCAAGCAGAAGGTTGCCGTAACCCCAAACGGATGTGTCCTTGATCATCTCAATTTTGGCATTCTGAAACTGGTTGAGATCATTTATCTTACTCATTTCATACTGTGCAACCCATCTTTCGCGCCGTGCTATTATTGGTAGATGGATTCCCTCAGTCATGTATAGGAAGTCGGAATTTGCAGAAAACTCAATGCCCTGAATTGACTCAGCGCCTGTATCGAAAAGCAGTGCCGGCGTAAGCTGTCCGGTAACATTGTTGAAGCGGTATATTTCAGTCATTCCCTGATGTCCGGCACCTCCATTGCGGTCGGCAAACACCATGTACTTACCGTCAGCCGAAATTTTCATGTATTCCGACTGATTCCCTTCAGCCGGAAAGTTGAGGATGCTGTTTGAAACAACGGGAGTCTGGTTTACCCCTGAATGATCAACCAGAAAACTGAGAAACTTATTCGGGCTGCGATGGTTGCGTAAGATGACCCAATAGGCATCGCGACTCCCATGTCTAACTCCCTGAATGGTTTCATAGGTGCTGTCGGCAGCAATCAGGTTGATGTTTTTCTGACCAACTATAATTCCGCCCAGACCTCCGTCAAGGGCCATATCGATTACCGAGTATTCTGAGCCTGCCCTGTTGGTGGAGCCTGTTCTTCCCCCAACCGTGAAAAAATAATATTTGCCCGGATCGCCCGGCTTGGGAAATGCAATGCACGGGTTGGTGGCATATGCTGCAGCCATCAACCCATCGCTGTTCAACATTAATTGATAGTTTCTGTTAAAAAGCTCAACGCCGTCAGAATAAAACAATAAATTTCCCAGATTATCCGATAAAGAAGTGGAACCATAGAATGCAATGAGTCCGGTGTAATCAGGAACATAAGCCGGTGCTCCTGACGAAAAATTGATCCAGGTATCCCACCCGTAAATCCAGTTATCAGCTTCGCGTTGGGCTGAAAGCTGAAGAGACAGGATGCATATGGCTATGGTCAGGAGTTTTTTCATGTGATCTCTACGAAATCATTTGATTCGTTATCTTCAGATAGTTCAGCAGCCGGTGTTGCTCGTCTTAAAGTTCAAAAGTAGGTAAAATTGAACGTTTTAGCAAGTTTAGTTTTTTAATGATTAAAGGTACATGTTATTGGCTTTGTATTTCGTTTGTGCAGAACAGACAGCGATTGTGACAGAAAAACGGGATTAAGCGACTCAAGCAGTGGCCGAAGGAGGTAGAAAACTATATTACCGGTGGTATCACCTCACCAACGTCACCCCACCCCTCATCTTCGCAACCTTCCCCACCATATCCGAATAACTGATCACCCAGCTATAAATCCCTGCCATTGCATCCTTCCCATCCCAGCCCTCAGCCGGGTTGGTGGTTTCGAAGATCAGTTGCCCCCAGCGGTTGTAGATTGCCATGCTGAACTGACGAATAAGATCGGTGGTTGCTACTGGTCGGAAGACGTTGTTCAGTCGATGTTGATAGCTATATCCGGGGAGGGTTTAATATAGGGAAAAAATATTGATTTATTTGAAAACGCACAATGCTTCTAAGTCAAGGTCTTCCCTGATTTAGTGGTAATCTTAACCGGGTAAATGCCATTTTTCAGGTGACTGATTATCGACTGGGATACTGAGAATCAGTAGGTTTACATTTAATGATAATTGAATTAGGGTTGTATTTGTTCATCTTAATAAATACTCCCTCCCCAGATGAAGTCCCTGAAACCTGATTGTGGAGGATAGCGACCTATAAGTTTATAGTTTTTCAAATCAACCATTGCAGCTCTTGCTTCAAGAGTTTTAAGGTCTGACGCTGTGCAGGTTTCTTTTACCTCATAAGCTGTTTGCCTGTCAAGGATAAAATCAATCTCTGTTCCTGATGACTTTTTAAAGAAATTCAAGTCTCCTTTTAATGAAAGTTGCCCACTTATTGCATTCTCAAACATAGCTCCGCTGCTCAAGGTACCTGTTATGTTTAATATACCGTTGTCAGTAAAATATATCTTTGCCTGTTTACTTACTTCTTTATCAATACCCGAAGTATATGGCTTTACCAATCTAATGAAATAAGTATATTCCAGCAGGTTGATATATTCTTTCACCTTATGGCGATTCAACCCGGTGATTGAAGCAATCTTTGAATAATCAACACGACTTCCAACCCTGTTTGCCAGAAGTTTGATCAATTTGTATAAACCTTCACTTGCTGAAAAATCTGATAGCAGCTTTATATCAAGTTCAATATAAGAATTCAGAATGTCCTTCAGATAGTTGGCTTTATCTTCGGGATCTTGTGTCAATGCAACTTCCGGAAATCCTCCATATTTGACATACTGCTCATAATGGTAATTAAAATTCTGATAAAACACCGGATGAAAATCTAACAGTGCAGCACCATTCAATGTCCTTGTATCTACATCATTGAAAAGCAGGTATTCTTCAAAATCGAGAGGCCATAATTCAAATATTTGTTTCCGACCTGCCAGACTTTCAGAAAAATGATTTTTTAAATAAAAAGAGCTCGATCCGGTTGCTAAGATCTTAATATCAAAAGAATCATAGAGACTCTTGATTACGCTGGTGCTATTAGGAACCAATTGTATTTCATCAAGTGCCAAAACCGGGGAATTGCTCAAATCCAAACCAAGGAACTCCAGGCCCTGCTCTATCGTTTTGTAGGAATCTTCATTAAACAATGCCCTGTTTTCTATTCTTTCAAAGTCAAGGTAAAGTTTATTCTGATGTGAAACCTGATCAAGCAGATAATTCAGGGCCGTTGACTTCCCAACCCTCCTGAGGCCGGTGATAACAGTAATTTGCTTTTTCGACAGATGTCTGGCAAGCAGTGGAAATGCTTTTCTGATTATCATTGGGGATAATTTGTACAAATATAGTACAAAAAAGGGGATAAAATGTATACTATTGGTACAATAATATCACATCGTGTTATTTCTTGCCACTGTGTCAACCAATCATCAACTACCTCGCCAGCATCACACTCCCCCTCAACTTCGCAACCTTCCCCACCATATCAGAATAACTGATCAACCAGCTATACACCCCTGCCGGGGCATCCTTCCCATTCCAGCCTGTGGAATAATCGGATGTTTTGAAGATCATTTGCCCCCAGCGGTTGTAAATTACCATGCTGAACTGACGAATCAGGTCTTTATTTGCAACCGGGCTGAAGGTGTCATTCAGGCCGTCATACAACACTTTTATCCTGATAAAAGTGCAAGATAACAACACTTTTATCAGGGTATAAATGCAAATATTTGCATTTTTAACGGCTTGTCAGTGAAGTATGACAGATTGGCCTTAGGTTAATCATCGGAGAGGGAGACAACCTCTGACAGGGTTTGGCTCTCAATCATGGAGCTCACCTGCATCAACCGGGCTGCCCCTTTTTTAGAGCTCGTAACCCTGGCAGGGGTAGAGACAATATCCCGTAACCATGTCAGGTATTAAAGGCCTCATCTACACACTCTGCAGAATATCCCACACAAAGGCCCTTATTCCGACTTCCGGATTGATCTGATCGATTTTTCTGACTCTTTCGAGCAGTGGTTCGAGCATTTCTTCCTGAATCATAGTCATCATGGCTGAGTTCATTTCGGGCCAGGTATGTGTGCCCATGCGAGGTTCGCCGGTTTCGGAGCCACGCCCTTTTACTTCGTTCCACCAGGTGAAGCCTTTTATGCCCAGCTGATCAACAATGTATTCCACACGCTCGGTGTGCGCCTGATTAAATACAATAAATACTGCTTTCATATCTTTGGTTTTAATCCAGGTTCTGGAATTTCTTTCTGATTTTCATTACTTTGTCGCGTTCGCCGCTGCGGGCCAGTACTCCGTACATTACCGGTACAATCACCAGGGTTACTATGGTTGAAAATATAAGTCCGCCGATTACTGTTATTCCCATCGGGCGCCATATTTCAGATCCTTCACCGGTACTTAATGCCAGTGGAAGCATTCCAAGTATGGTGGTGAGTGCAGTCATCAATACCGGACGAATCCTTGATTTGCCCGAAACCACGATGGCTTCGTAAAGTTTTAATCCGCGATCGCGCATCAGATTGGTGAAATCGACAAGCACAATTCCGTTCTTTACCACAATGCCAATGAGCAGTACAGCTCCCAACGCAGCCACTACGCTCAGGGTGGTTCCTGTGATCAGCAGTGCCAGAATTACTCCGGTAAATGCAAACGGAATGGAAAACATGATGATAAAAGGCATGGTGAACGACTCAAACTGAGATGCCATCACAATAAATACCAACACCAGACTGAGCACCATCAGCAAGCCTAGGTCCATGAATGATTCCTGCTGATCTTCGTATGCACCGCCCACCTGAATCAGCACTTCCTGAGGTACGCTCACTTCTTTTACAACTTTGTTGATTTCAGAGGCAAGTTCGCCCAGCGAAACATTGTTTGGCTTGGCCGCCACGGTAACAATACGCTCTTTACGTTTGTGCTGAATGGCTGGTGGTCCCCAGTACTCTTCGATACGGCCGATTTCTTTCAGCTTTATTTTTTTACCCAAGGGGCTAACAATGGTAATTTCTTCGAGGTCGGTGATGGAGCTGCGGTACTGCTCTGAAAGCCTTACCCTGATTTCAAATTCATCACCTTCTTCTTTGTATTGCGAAGCTGTCATACCGTTGATACGGTTACGGATCATGGCTGAAACCGTGGCACTGTTCATTCCATGTAAGGCCATTTTCTCCTTGTCGAGGATAACCTGAAGCTCGGGTTTGTCGTTCTTCCGGCTAACGGTTACATCAGTAGCATGGGGCATTGCACCAATTTTTTTCTTTATTTCATCGGCAATGGCGTTGGTTGTGTTGAAGTCATATCCATAAATTTCAACATCCACTGTGTTGGAACCGCCCATGCTCATGCCGCCACCGGTTGTAGCTACACTTGCGGTTATTATTTCGGGGAATAAGGCAATTTGCGGACGCATATCATCGGCAATCTGCCACACGGTTCTGTCGCGATCTCCCACATCTTTCAACCGCATCATAATGTTTATGATGTTTGATCCGGTAGTGCTGAAAAGTGAGAACATGCTTCCTTCGTCGTCTGATCCTGAGGATGAAGCCATGATGATTACTTCCGGGTAACGCTCAGTAATCATTTGTTCAAGCTTGCGGGTGGTTTTTATTGTTTCCTCCACACGGGTTCCGGTTTGCAGTTCAACGGCAAGGGTTATTCTCGATTCATCGGTTTCGGGCATGAAATCCGTGCCGACAAATCGTATGAGAAACATTGACAGAACGAAAATTCCCAGCGCTGCTGCCATAATAACGGTTTTGTGATGCAGTGCCCATTTCAGGATTCTTTCGTAGCCATTCTCCATGGATGCGAGTATTGGCTCAATGGTTGACTCATATCCGAATCGACGGGGCTTTTCTTTATTTTCCCGTAAAACCAACATTCTGGATGCCATCATTGGAGTAATGGTGATGGCTGCCAGGGTTGATGTAATTACGGTTATGGTTACAATCCAGCCCAGCTGATTGAACATAACGCCGGTTATGCCGCCCACCATGGTAAGCGGGAAAAATACAGCCACTACCACGAGTGTGGTAATGATTACCGATAGCCACACTTCGTTGGTTGCATATATGGCGGCTTCGCGCGGACTGCTGCCCCGTTCGATGTGTTTGGTGATGTTTTCGAGCACCACAATGGCATCGTCAACCACCATACCAATGGCTATGGAGAGTGATGTGAGTGAAATTACATTGATGGAATTTCCCGTAATGAAAAGGTAAATAAACGAAACAATCAGCGATATGGGAATGGTGAGTACAATGATGAATGTTGCCCGCCATCTGCCAAGGAAGAACAGAACCACCAGCACTACAAAGAAGAATGCCCACATCAGCGTTTTTGACAGGTTGTTGATGGAGCCTTTGATAAAGGTTGATGTGTCGATAATAAGGTCAATCTTTACATCAGGAGGCAGTGTCTTTTTCAGGATTTCGAGGTTTTCGTTGATTTCCCGGGCTACTTTTACGGTGTTGGCGCCGGATTGTTTCATTACAAACATCCTGAGTCCAGTTCGGCTGTTGATTTTTTCATCCAGTGAAAGATCTTTTAGCGAATCGCGGACAGTTGCAACATCACGCAGGTAAATCGGTACTCCGCTGAAATTACCTACCACCAGATTGGTGAGTTGCCTGCTTTCGGTAAACTCACCCTGTATCCTGAGCTGGTAATCCATTTCGCCCATTTTGATGTTGCCCGAAGGCATGTTCATGTTTTCGGCGGCGATGGTGTTGCCAATCTGTTCAATGGTTAGGTTGTAGGCATCCAGTCTTTTGGGATCGGCATCCACATAAACAATGCGTTTCGGAGCACCAATCATTGAAACCGATCCGACGCCTTCAACACGATTGAGGGGATTGATGATTTTTTCTTCAAGCAGTTTGTCGAGACCGGGGTAGCTTTCGTCGGCGGTAACCGCATAAAAAACGATGGGCATCATGTTGGTGTTGAACTTGAAGATGGATGGCCGGTCAGCACCATCGGGCATATAGTCGTAAATGCGGTCAATAACATCGCGCACCTCGTTGGTGGCTTCATCAAGGTTGGCGCCCCAACTGAATTCGAGGGTGATTACTGAAATGTTGTCGCTGGATACAGAGGTTACCTGCTTCACTTTGTCAACTGTATTCAGCGCATCTTCGAGGCGCTTGGTGATGTTGGTTTCAATATCGGCGGCATTGGCACCGGAGTATGTTGTCATCACCGAAAGAAAGGGCGGATCAATCTCAGGATATAGGTCGATCGGTATCCTCGAAAGGGAGTAAAATCCCATCACAATTACAGCAGTAAAAACCATAAAAGTGGAAATGGGCTTATTTACAGCGGTTTTATATATGCTCATTTTGTTTTGTCTTAAAAAATTGTTGACTCAGGTGCACTATTCGCCTTCCACTTTTACTTTCATGCCATCGAGCAAACGTGCCTGCCCGCTCACAATTATTCTGTCGCCTTTTTTAAGCTGGTCAGAGTTGGCTTCCACCAGATCGTTGTAACGTTTTCCGATGGTGACCGGTATTCTTTTCGCGATGCCGTTTTCCTCAACAAAAAGAAAACGATCGTTTGATCCCTGCATTTTCAGCACGGCAATGGATGGGAGGAGTATGGCTTCAACATGCTCAAGTTCCAGGGTTACACGGCTGAACATTCCCGGGCGCAGCAGACCTTCGCGGTTTTCGACCTGCAGCTCAATATTGAAAGTCCGGCTGCCGGCATCCATGGTGGGATATATGTTTGAGATGCGTCCTTTGAAGGTTTTTTCAGGATAAATATCGCATACAATACCTGCTTCCATCCCGTTTTTAATCAGAGGAAAATATTTCTCAGAAACCGGCATAATGGCTTTCAGGCGGTCAATCTGTACCAGCGAAACAATTGCTGCTTTGCCAATGGGAGCTACAGGAGCGCCCGAGTACATTTCGCCGGCTTCGAAGTATTTGCCCGAGATTACGCCACTGAATGGTGCCCTCAGTTTTGTGTTTTCCTGAAGAAATGCAACATTACTGCGGGCGATTTCGAGTTGCGATTTCATTTGATCGTACTGTTGCTGAGGCACACTTCCAACTTTTTGCAGGGTGTCGAATCGTTTGAAGTCCACTTCAAGGGTTCTGAGCTGTATTTCTGCCTGATGAAGCTGGGTTTTGTCCATCTGCACAATAAGATCGCCTTTGTTGACGCGCTTTCCGACTTCAACATAAATGGCTTCAATTCTGCCGGGAGCAGCCGGAGCCATGTGCAATTCTTCAAAGGCCTGCAGACTGGCCGAGTATTCTACCGATCGTGCAACCTGCTGCAGGCTGAGTTCGGCAACTTTTACCATCTCCGCTTTATCGCTGCTGGCCGTTGTTTCGTTGTTTTTCTTTTCTGTAGTGCAGGAAAATGCGGTTACAGCCATTGCCAGCACGAAGTATTTAAATGTTCTTTTCATTGTAACAGATGTATTTTTTAGTTCAGTTGTCCGTAAAGTTTTTGCAATTGCACCCTTGACTGCAACAACTGCATAATTGCAGTGATGTAGTCCGTTTCTGAGCGCAGGTAATTGTTATCGGCATTGATCAGGTCGAGTCCTGAAATCAGTCCTTGCTCATATTTAAGTTTCAGGCTAGAATAGACCCTACGCGAAACTTCAACATTGGTTTTCTGATTGATGTAGGTTTCCAGATTGCTGTTGTAATTGTAAAGCAGTTGTTTTTCCTGTATCCTGAGCTGATCGCTGAGCAGACTTTTGTTGTTTTGTGTGGTCTCCAGGTCTATGCGCGATTGTTTTACCTGTGCGTTGCGCACTCCACTTGAAAATAGCGGGATGTTCATCTGCAAGCCCAGCATATTGGCCGGGGTCATGTCGAAGTCGGGTTTCAGTAATTTATAGGTGTAGCGATAGTATCCCGAAAGGGTAGGCAAAGCGTTGGCCCTTTGCATGTCGATCATTTTACGGCTTACTATTTCCTGTTGATTCATCAGTCTGAAGTCTATGTGGTTTTCAATCCGGAAACTGCTGCCGTTTGCTGAAGCAGCCAATGCATTGTCGAGCATCTGATCAATGGGGCTGGTAAGTTCAATTTCCGTATCGGCTGATACGCCTAACTGAAGGCGAAGCAGATTGGTGGCCATTTCCATCTGGCGTTCCGATGACTTTACGGCATTCTGCAAGGTATTAACCTGCACAAACAATTGGTCGAGGTCATTCTTTTCGATGATTCCCACACGCTCCAGCGCTTCGGTTTTGGTGTAAAGGTTCTGCAGATTGCTGAGGTTCTGACGCAGAAGTTTGAGCAGTTCGTCAGAGAGCAGCACCAACTGATAACTCTCAGTAACCTGAGCCATTACTTCAAGTTCAGTTTTTTCGATACTCATACCGGCCATATCTCTGTAAAGCCTGGCTGTTTGTATGCCCACAATGTAGTTTCCGCTGAATATCAGCTGTGTGGCATTCAGGTTGAAGTTGCTTTGGGGTTTGATCTCGATTTCAGAAGCCGGCATATTCTCGGCAAACCTGATGGACATTTTTGCGCCCAGCGCGTTTGAGTAATCCACGGCTGCATTCAGCTGCGGCAATCCGTTGGCAATGGTCTCCCTGAGTGCAAGTTCTGCTTTGTCGCGCGCCAGATTGGAATTCAGAATGGTTTTATTGTGTTCCATGGCTTGTTTCCTAGCGCCGTCGAGATCGAGGGTCAGTTTTTGCTGAGCCTGAAGCAAACCTGCTGAGCCCAATAGAAAGAGAAGGGTTAATAGTTTGGTTTTCATGGGTCTGTTTATGTAGTTTCGTTGGTGCTAAAGTATTTGTCCATCAGGTCAACTCCCTTTCTGGTGCAGATTCCCCTGAAGTAAGGCAGAAAGATGCAGTTAAGGGCATCGGGTTCAGTCGGCTCCAATGCCTTGAGCCTTTCGCTGCTGTGCATCAAACCGATAAGCTCATGCAGAAAAGTATCAACAAGGTCAATCCTTATGTCTTTCCGGAAGATACTTTCTCTTATGCCTTTCTCAAGAAGTGTGTATGAAGCTGAAAATTCTTTCAGGTTCTTTTCGTCGGCATACATGGTTGCGTTTATCAGCGGGAAGTACTTTTTGACATCTTCGGTAAAGACACGTGCAAAGCTTTTACGTCTTTCAGTTTCCATTTTCAGGATAAGGAAAATGGCTTCAATTACATGTTCGGTTTTTGAGATAATGCCGATCATTTCTTCATTGTTTCTCACAATCATTTCGCGAAGCACCTGAATTACCAGATCGTCTTTGTCCTTAAACAGTTCGTAGATCGTTCGCTTTGATATGCCTAACTCGCTGGCTATAAAATCCATGGTAACATTACGTATGCCCATGCTCAGAAACAGGGCTGAGGCTTTTTCGATGATTCTTTCTCTTGTGTCCATGAAAGGTTTGAGATTTGGAGGTGCAAAACTATAAAACTTTTACGGTTTAATAGTTTTCTTAACATTTTTTATGGTAATTGTACCAATCCCTGACAGTTCGGCTAACCACTGAAAGGGTTGGGCTCCATCCTCTTGAAGGGTTCGCCAGCATCTAACGGACTGCCAACCTCTGGCAGAGTTCATAACCCTTTTAGGGGTGGGGCTAACTGTATCAGGATTCTGATTTCAATAATGTAGTTCGTTTGCAATTAGCGGGGTGCCCCTTTTTATCGCCTAAACCCCTGACAGGGTTCTACTTCCAATTAAGGAGTTCACCAGTATCTAAGGGGCTGCCAATCTTTGCAGAGCGTGTAACCCTGTCAGGGATGACGCTATAATTTTATAAAAGAACGTTCAAATTCGGAGATATATGCGACCGTGTCTATTTCTGTAAAGTCTGGCAATAAAGAGACCGGTCTTTCAAACATTTTGAAAGTCTGAATCTCCATCTCAGAAATGTCAGTGATTTTGAATGTAAGTGTATCTAAGCTGAAATTATGGTCATACCAATTGAATGTATTTTGTAGTGAGGTATCGGGCACAAAAGTATAATTTATGTTTCCAAAACAAAAATTCAGAAATCTGGATGGTTGTGGTGAAAAATGAACAAGGTTGTCATTTATAATCTCGTATTCACCCGACTCTGTTATTGAATCCTGATATGTAAAAAAGTATTCACGGTTGTTTTTAAATTCAATCAGAATGCTGCTATCATTTACATCTGCTATCATAACAACAAATACAGGTGCTAAATTATTATTGATGGGAGTTGAACTGCCACCACCACCTGAGAATCTCCATGTACCTGATAAAATATCGGGTTCAGGGGTGTCATTTCTATTCTCCTTTTCGCAGGATATTGAAAAAAGAATGATCAGCAGGCAGAAAATGCTCTTTATTGAATTTTTCATATTAAACGTAGAATGATAATTAGACCTTTCATCTTACAAACTTCACACTCCATATTCCCTTTTCAGAAAAAACAGTAAGCATGTAGATGCCTTTTGGGATAGCTCCGAGGTTTATTTCTGTTCTGGATTTATTAATGGGTAGTGTGCGGATGAGCTGTCCGCTAATGTTTCTTATTTCAGCATTTGCTTTGCCGGATATTGTTGCTGTTCCGGAATCAAGATAAATAATATCGCTGCTTCCTTCCTGAAATAATGTAAAACTACCCGCATACTGAGTTTCATCAAGGCCTAGGATACCTTCAATATACAAAGTTAATGATAAGGTAAACCCGTATAAATTGGTGATTGTTATGGAATGCGAACCTTCGAAAAGGCCGGTTATTGTATCATTCACAACCGTTTGCATACTTCCATCTACCTCAACTGTATATGGGCCTCCGCCCGGCGGGATTATTACAGCCATACCTTCTGCCAAAGGTGTATTGATCAGATCAGGAAGTCCGGTTACATTTTCTGGACAAGGAATGCCGGCAATTAGAACTGGATGGTTAGCACTAATACAACCAACATCATTCCTGATTACAACATCATAATCCCCGGCAGCAAGTCCTGTAAAGTAGCCTCCGTTTTGTACATAGTCTAAACCACCATTCACACTGTACCAAAATTCATTTGAATTGCCTGTTAGAATAACTGTGATTGCTCCTGTGTTCATGCCACAATAATCAGGCATTACTTCTATTTGAAGAGCAAGAGGAATATTTTCATTTGGTATAAATATTGGCTCGGTACTGTTTGTACATCCAGCCTCATTCCTGATCATTACAATATAAATCCCTGCATGAAGTCCTGTGAAGTAACCTCCATTTTGCATAAAGTCCATTCCACCATTCACACTGTACCAATATTCATTTGGATCACCTGTTTCAGGAATAACGGTAATTGCTCCTGTTCCCAAACCGCAAAAATCAGGGAATACTTCTATATGAGAAATAAAAGGTGCAGCAATATCACTAACTATATACTGGCCAAATGAAATCAGACAGTTTTCGCCATAACGAACTTGCAGATAGTATAATCCTGCTGGTAAATTCATGAGATCCAGACTAGTGCCAACAACATTACCTGAATTATCTTTCCATTCAATAGTATATGGGTAACTGGCATTAATGGCAATTCCTGTGATTGATCCATCAGAATTCCCGCAATTTGAGGGGACAACCATCAGGTATGTATTATCTATTATTGGTTCAGGATATCGGCCTATATAAATTGTGTCGTAACCTGAACATCCGTGATCCATAACCCTGACAGTGTAAGTTCCGGCATCAGTTACCTGGAAAGTTGACTGTCCTGAATTACCAGAGCCATTCCAAAAGTATTGTTCACCCGGGCCCGCATTTAGGGTAAGATTAATGGGGTCGTCAGGACAAAACATTGCATCATTGCCAAGGTTGGGTGCCGGATTCTGATAAATGAATATAGAATCCATAACTATAATTTGACTGTTACCTGAAAAAACAGTAAGTTCAGGATAGAAAGTTCCTGTTGATGAGAATGTATAAGATGGATTAAGAAGGGTAGAAGTGTCATTCCCGAAATTCCCGACATCATTAAAATTCCAGAACACTGAATCTATTCCTTCGGTATTGTCGATGGTAAAATAAGTCGGCAGACCAGAACAATTTTGGGTTGTAGTAAAGGAATAGTCGTTCAGAGATGATTGCGTGAAGTTTCCAAAAGTCGGATTATTTGTTCGTTTCCCTTGCGCTGATAAGATTACAGGAGTCAGTATCAATAGAATAATTATTCGAAATTGAGCAGTAATTAATAGTTTCATATATCTGAGATTAATTATGTAAAGATATAATTTTTTAAATAATCCCCTTCTGGGAGATCTGTCTTTTCTTTATTTCTCCCGCATTTGTGTAATTTTGCAAAAAGCCAGAAATTATGACTGCTATGCTGATCCCTCTTTTTTTGCAAATCCGCCTTCTTGATATTGTTGACATTGTATTGGTTGCGATAATGATTTATGCCATTTACAATCTGGTTAAAGGAACTGCTGCCATAAATATTCTGTTGGGAATTATTGCTGTTTTTCTGGTTTGGCGACTGGTTCGTATTCTCGAAATGGATTTGCTTGCCGAAATTCTGGGAGCTTTTATCAGTGTTGGGTTTATTGCGTTGATTATCGTATTTCAGCCTGAAATAAGAAAGTTCCTATTGCTGTTGGGAACTTCGGCCTTTAACCGCAAAAAAGGAAACCGATTTTTATTCTGGAAAATTAAGGTTGCCAACAAGAACCTTACCGATATAGATCCCATTGTTCAAGCCTGTTTTCATATGGCAAACTCCCGCACAGGTGCACTTATTGTAATGTCGCGCATTAATGAACTTGAAGATTATGTCAATTCGGGGGAACTGCTTAATGCCCGCATTTCTGATCAATTGCTTGAGAACATTTTTTTTAAAAATGCGCCCCTTCACGATGGAGCCGTCATCATTCGCAACAATACAATTGTAGCCGCAAGTTGTATTCTGCCGGTTTCAAACAACGATGGTTTACCAGGTCATGTTGGTTTGCGCCACCGTGCAGCGGTGGGCATTACCGAGAAATCTGATGCAGTTGCTATAGTAGTTTCAGAGCAAACCGGAAAGATTTCGTGGTGTGAAGCCGGGGAGTTGCAATTAAATATTCCTCCGTCGAAACTGAAGGTAATGCTTGAGGAGGTGTTTGGGTAGTTATATGCAGGCTACGATACCCCTGACAGGGTTTGTTGTTCCGCCATAGATAGTAACCCCGCTGATGCTGGCGAGCCCCTTGATAGAGCAGAAAACCCTGTCAGGGGTGGTGATGGAAGTTCCGTCTGAATTGGAATTCTGATTTCGTAATTTCCGGTAATCTATTTACTTTTGGGGTTTTATTGTGTTTTTGACACATACTTGTATGCAAGTGATTTTATCAGGTATTTTAAGCCTTTTTCCCAGCTTCAGTCAGTTGAAAAGTCTGGTATCTGTAAAACTTACCGTTAGTACAGTCTTGAAAAGTTGGTTTATAGCGGCCGTGCTGATTTTTATTTTTGCTGGTTGCAGTAACCGCAAAGCAACTCCCGACCAAAGCCGTAAAATTCTCAAAGCATTTGATTCTGAGTTAATGCAGATTGCCAGAAGATTCAGCAATACACAATCTTTTGAGGCAATAATGATTGCACGTAAACTGCCTGGTATTCAGCTGCCTTTTCTTTCGGTTAATGATACCCTTGAAGGAACTGAACTGGAGACTTTTAATATTCAGCGCGCTAAAGGTGTTTTTTATTACCATTCAGTGGATAGCCTTCCTGAAAAGATTGCGCAATCTGATTCTCTTATTCTGATTTTTCCTGCCGGGAATGAAAAGAAGGCTGAGGACTTCAGAATCGTGGTAAGTTCATTCAGCGAAATTCTTACTGATCTGGGTATGTTGTTTCCTGAAACTTTTGATGCGGAAATATATAAAGGAGATCGCCAGGTTGGAAACCTGAGTTATTCAGCAACCTTCAAACACAGAATGCCGGCCAGTGTTTTATTTAATTTGAAAGCGGGCGGTTTTGATATTGAAATGAAATTGGAAACTACTTTCCGTAAAAAGAAGTCGTCGGTTGAAGTTCAGTTTACCCTTCATGAATCTGGTAATCAACGGATAAAAGTTAATATAGATTCAGAGGTTACACAAACTGCAACAGGTGCCATGGCTTACGACGGCAAGCACATCGAAATTGAGATTTTTCCATTAAAGGCAGAAATAGAGTCTGACTATCAATTTTCGCAGAGCGATGCAGTTGGTTTTTTCAGCGATTTCAACAAATTATCCACTATTAAACTGACTGACAGCGAAGGCAATTTGCTCGGAAATGTGAAGCTGGTGCAGGCAAAAGGCAGAAGCCGCGTTAATCTGATGATGTATTACAACGATGGAAGTTCTGAAAATCTGGAGGATTTTTTATTGACCATCAATAAGATTCTGAATATGAAAACCACCATGCCCCGATGATGGTGGTAAAGGGCAAATGCTCTTATATTATGCCGGCCTTGTTGGATAGTGTTGCGAAATCGGCCGGATTAAAACCGTAATCGCCCTGCGCCATCAGGCAAACTATCAAAATAGGGGCTGTTAATCAGGTCGTTGGGGTAGGCCATGTAGCCGCCGCTGTGGTCAAGGTCAATTCCGGTAACGTTAAACACCGATTGCCACACAAGCAGTGAGCAATACCAGGTTTCATTTTCCATCAGATTTGATGGGGAATTGCTCCGCTTTGGATCTGTGGGAATAAACTTCGAAGCATTCCATGAGGAAAGTTTCCCTTTCTGAGTTTGAGCAAAATAGATTATGCTGTCAATTGCACTTTCGCTTAGGGGAAGCCTGAGCCGGTATCTATGACCCTTATACCGGTTGTCAAAGTTGTGATTGTCGAACGATTCCATTCTATTGGAAACCAGTGCTTTGATTTCGCGCACCTGAAATTCAGCAGGTACATCTTTGGCAATAGATTCGATAATGATGGTTCCGGCCAGCAGGCTGTCGGGATGCCAATGTTTATAACCTTTGACTACAATTGCAGCATGACCATAGTTTTTTCCGCCGTTAACCGGAGAAGTTCCGGGCAGAATATTCAGATTTGGTCTTACCAGAAAGTCTCCTCGTTTCAATTCAAGGGTATCGCCGGGCTTGAAAATAAGTGTTGATGCCGGATTTGTATTTTCGCTTTCAGGAAGGGGAGCTTCGCTACATGCATACAGAAAAAGCGATAACATATACAATATGAGCATTTTATGCTTGCCCACGAATGAAGTTTGTATTGGTTTAATCATAAACCTGAATTACACAAAGCTGCAAAGGTCGCTACAAATAAATAAAAACGTTAAAAAATTTTGACTTTTTCCATTCCGGGCGTATATTTGTTATTGATTTCACAATATCAAATTAAAACCAACCAACAATGAAAACAAGACATTTAGCAGGGATTCTGCTCGTGACTATCCTGTTCTTTAGCCCTGGATGTAAAAAAGACAAGGACGACAAGCCCAAAGAAATTACTGCCACCGAGGCAAAAACTGAGTTAAGAAACGCCAGTCAGTCAATCACCACCGACATGACTGAGATGATGAACACACCAGCGATGGTATCACTGGATTTTCTGGCTACTCTTATGGATAACGAAGACTGGAAGTCAAACGTTAAAAATCTGGCCTTTAATTCTGGCAAACTTCACCTTTCAAAAGTTAAATCTGCTTTCCGCAAAAATGCGGCTGAAAGAGGCGCAAATGAGGTAGGAGAATATGGAGTTTACCGTTTCAATTTTGTAATTGACGATTTTGAACTGGTTCAGAACAGCACCACCAAACTAGAAATTTTATTTCCTGCCGATGAGGCTGCTTATTATTCGCAGCAAAACAATGCTGAGCTTCTGGTTGATAACCTTTCCTATAAAACCATAACCTATTCTGAGACCTATTGGGATGATTGGAATCAGACTTGGGTTACTGAGGAATATGAGGAAGTAATTCCGTTGAGTGCAAATGTAAGTCTGAAAATTGATGGCACCATTCTAATGACTATGACCTATGCTGCAACCTACGACAATAGTGGATTCCCAACCTCCATGACCGCCAGTATGACCATGGCTCCTTATGAATTTACCGCCAGCTTATCAGGAAGCGGTACAAATTTCAATTCAAAACTCTCCTTTAAGATGAGTGGTAATGTCCTGGTGGCTTACGATGTGGCGGTGGTTTATACTTCTGATATGGAAGGTGTTGAGAAATTCAGCGGCAGTTATACTGTTTCTCCACTCAAAGTTCAGGGTTGGATAAATGTAGCTGCAATCGAAGACCATATGGAAACAGTTGAAGATAACGGAGGTTCCTATAACCTGACTTACCTAAACAGCCAACTCGATATGGAACTGATTCATGTGGCGCTGAATGCAAAAATCGGCGATATTGAATTCCGGATGTTTACAAACACCGAATACAATGAGACCTATCCTGTGCTTGCAGTAGTTTATTCCGATGGAACTTACGAATGGCTGGATACCATTGTTGATGACGGATCGCTCAAATTTCGTAAAGTGAAGTAATCTGTTGTTATTTTAGCAAAGAAAAAGCCGGTTTTTAGCCGGCTTTTTTCTTAAGTTCTTTAATGGAAAACTGACAATACTTTGCCTTCGGGATTTTTAATTGTTCGCAAAAGAAATTGATGATCCGGCTGCTGAAATGAAAACCCCGTATATAGCTTTACCGATGGGCCGGCAGGCTATTGATGATAAAAATTTTGACGAATTCTTTTTGTAGGGCAACTCAGATAGATATCCCCCAAATTAGCCCGATGCGCAGGAAGTTAAACCAGAGCTTTTTTTTAGGTATGGTTATGGGGCCATAGTCACCATTGGCTGAAAATGGCCCCATGGTGTGCGATCCGGAGTATATAAACTTAATATCAGATTTCAGATTTGACTTTTTCAAGTCCATAATTTTCATGTTAAAGCCCAACTTTAGTCCGGGAGATACTGCAGTATAATCCTGAGAGTCATCTTCGTTGGTGTCGGTGGTCGCATCATTGAAAACGATGGCAGGTCCGGCTTCAAAGTCAAATTGCTTATCCAGCTGATGCCGGTATAGCAGGGCAATAGAGCCTTGAGAAAATCTGATTTTGAGAAGTCCGTTGCCCGCTGCGGAATATCCACTCACAGCGCCTCTTTCCAAAGAATTGAAAGTAATACCCAATCGCCTTCCCTCAGCAATCTGCCTGAAATAAGCAAGGTGAAATTCTGACCCTAACCATTGATATCTCGGATATTGCCTTTTGTTCAGGAATATAGTCATGTGGCTCCCGTCTAAATTATATTTTTTCATCAGAGTAGCCATTTGCCAGGTAGGCCCCAGCGTGCTGACCCCGAATCCGATTTCCAGCGTTCCCTTTTTTGGCCTGGTTTCTTCCTGTGCCGTGGCAGGCATTAAAACAAAGGTGAGTTGCAGTATTATGGCAAGGCTAAAAATAACAATGGTGGCAAACGGTGCTGTGTTTGTCATAACTTTTGATTTTAAAGACGATATGTTTTTAACTTAAGATCTTTACAATCGATCATTCAGGGAAATGGTCAGAACCACATTCCGAAACATAAAGTTACGACAAATTTCCAGGATTTCGACATTTGAAAGTCCTGAGGGAAATCAGATTATGATTTTGATACAGAAATGATGAATCAGGTTTCAATATCGTTTAGTTAAGGAATACTGTCTTCGACTCCACTCAGACTGACAGTCATCCTGAGTTGAGACTCAAAAAAATTGAGCATAATGCGTAGATGACAGGTAATCAAGAGTTTAAACACTTCGACTCTCAGTGTGACATTCGCTTAGAGGGCACACTGATTCATCTTAATGCACTAATTATCAAATCTATACGATGTCCTCCTGAGCGGAGTCGAAGGATCAGACGAACAATCTGTCATTGGTAGCGGAGTCGAAGGATATTTGATTCACTTTTCCGCAAATTCGAAACCTTAACTAAACGACATTGAATCAGGTTCAGTAATTTCCGGGAAATGGAAATTTAGCCTGTACTTTCATCATGGGAATAAGGAAAACCGGAAATTATTCTTGAGGATGTTTTTCAAGATCAAATAAGTCGCCTGATATTGAGCTCAATTTTCTCTACTTGCCAGCAGCGGCAGCCTGCTCAGCAGCCCTTGCTTCAAACTCACGGACCAATTCTTCCGGTGATTTTCCAAGGTTCAACAGCGCGGCTTCTGCATCGTCAGAAAGCTCATGATCGGGATAGAGAGACAGAAAGTCACGATAGGTTTTTTGGGCCAGTCCCAGATTACTGAGCAGATTTTCGTAAATGTAAGCCTTCAGGAAAATTGTTTCTGCCAGTCTTTCGCTTTTTGGATATTCGTTTAAAGTACGGTCAACAAGTTCCATGGCTTTTGCGCCGTTATTCATTCCCATAGCAAGGTTTACAGCCTTGTACAGATATTGCGGAGCCGTTGAGTCAGTTGGATGGTTGGCGACAAAGTTCAGGTACAGATCCATCAGTTCATTCAGCTTTTCGGGCTCAGGGCGTGCTGCCTGAGCGGTAAGTTCATCCTCTAATTTAGTGATCCCTTTGGCTTCACGATCGCGCTCTGAAGTGCACGAGAAAATGATAACTGAGCCAAGAATTGCAATACAAGCCAGAACTAACTGTTTTTTCATGTTTTACGGATTAATATAATTGTTTTAAAAAACTTTCTTTTTAATCATCGGAAAAATCATCCGGTAATTGGTTTTTATAAAGCCTTTTGCGATATCGCCAAGTCTGCGTTTCAGAATAATTTTGCGAAGCGGGTTTATATGGTCAACAAAAAGAACTCCTTCCAGGTGGTCGTATTCGTGCTGAATGACGCGTGCCAGGACTCCTGTAACCAATTCCTTTTTAAACTCAAAATTCTCATCATAATATTCTATTGTAATATTTGGCTTGCGCATCACATCTTCTCTGATCTCCGGAATACTCAGGCATCCTTCGTTAAAAGCCCATTCCTCTCCCGTTTCTTCAGTGATTCTGGGATTGATAAACACCCTTTTCAGATTTGATTCACCCGGGAAATCTTCAGCATAAGGGGTAGCATCTATTATAAACAGACGGATGTTCCGGTTAACCTGTGGCGCAGCCAATCCAACACCATTTGATTCGTACATCGTTTCAAACATATCTGAAATAAACTGCTCCAGAGCCGGATAGTCTTTGTCGATTTCCTCTGCATGTTTCCTCAGGTTGGGATGGCCGTATGCAAGAATGGGTAATATCATTTCAATTTGTTTTGTTGTGATTCAATAGTGCGTTGTCAGAAGTTTCCAAAGGATCTGCTTTCCAGATACGATTGCAGTATAATAACCGCACTTACCATGTCAATCAGTTCTTTGTTCTGTCTTTCTTTCTTTTTAGTACCAGCATCCAGAATGGCTTTTTGCGCCATTTTGGAAGTAAACCTTTCATCGATTCTGGCAATTTTCACATCAGGAAAGGTTTTCGCCAGCAGCCTCACAAAAGGTTCGGTGAATTTAACCGACTCCGATGCCTGATTGTTCATTTGCCGGGGTTCTCCAACCACGAAGAGTTCCACCTTTTCGCGGTTCAGATAGTCCTTCAGATAAGCGATGATGTCTTTTGAATGGACTGTTGTCAGCGGAGTGGCGATAATCTGCCCCTCATCGGTGACCGCGAGGCCTACCCGTTTTTGTCCGTAATCAATCGCAAGAATTCTGGCCAAAGTTTGTAGATGAGATGAATTGCACGTTTCAGGCTGCAAAATTAGTAATAAAAAATGAGAGAGAATGGCTTAAAAGTTTGCCAGGAATTTATGAATTCAGTTTCAAAATAAAATACCTACTTTGTTTTCTTTTACCCTCCCCATCCCTCCCTGGCCTTCGACCAAGCCTGCCTGAAAGGGCGGCAGGCAAGCTCAGGCACCGAGGGAGGGGGTGCAACCTGCTAAGTTGTTAATGTTTATTTCTATTGTGAATTTGGGTTCTCCCCCCGGTGCCTGAGTCTGCCTGCGTGAGTTTAAAAACCATGCACTACTGAGAAAAGGCAGTTAATCACTTTGTCCCTTAGAGTCTTTGTGTCAATAAGCAAGAAAGCTTGGCCACGAAGCTTTGATTCTTTTTGCCAAAAAGCACTAACTTTGACGCTCATTAACAGATTTGGTATGCAGCAGATGCAGGAATATATTGAAAGAGCATGGAACGATCGCTCACTTTTAAGTCAGGCAGCTTATCAGGATGCCATAAATGAAGTAGTTTCTCTGTTGGATCAGGGTAAATTAAGGGTGGCCGAACCTGTTGGCGGAGAATGGAAAGTGAATGAATGGGTTAAAAAAGCAGTTATTCTCTATTTCCCGCTCAGGCAGATGGAAGTGAGTGAGGCCGGTCCGCTGGAGTTTCACGACAAAATACCTTTAAAGCGGAATTACAAACAATTGGGGGTTCGGGTGGTGCCTCACGCAATTGCCCGATACGGTTCATATCTTGCTCCGGGGGTTATTCTGATGCCTTCTTACGTAAATATTGGTGCTTACGTAGATGCCAACACCATGGTAGATACCTGGGCCACGGTAGGCTCCTGCGCGCAGATCGGTAAAAATGTTCACCTTTCGGGTGGAGTGGGTATTGGCGGGGTGCTGGAACCTGTTCAGGCAGCGCCGGTTATTGTTGAAGATGGATGCTTTATCGGATCGCGCTGTATAGTTGTGGAAGGCGCTCATATCGGGGCTGAAGCAGTTCTGGGTGCCAATGTTGTAATTACCAACAGCACACGGATTATTGATGTATCAGGTGATGAAGCTGTTGAATACAAAGGGTTTGTGCCTCCGCGCTCAGTAGTGATTCCGGGTACTTATCCTAAAAAATTCCCCGCAGGAGAGTTCCAGGTTTCCTGTGCATTAATTATCGGACAACGAAAACCATCTACCGATCTTAAAACATCGCTTAATGATGCATTACGCGAATACGGACTGCAGGTTTGATAAAACTGATATTTGGTAAAACGAATCTCAACAGATAACAACGTTCCCTTGAAGAAACGCATTCTTATTATTCAGACAGCATCCCTTGGAGATGTTATACTTTCAACCGCCCTGGCCGAAACCCTGAAGGCGCAGTTGGCAGGTGCTGAGATACATTATCTGGTAAAGAAAGGGTACGAATCACTTTTCAATGGACATGCGTTTATTCATAAAGTCCTGATCTGGGACAAGGCGAAAAGCAAGTATGCCGGGCTTTTCAGGCTGATACGTGAAGTGAGGCGAAATCGTTATGATGCCGTGATCAATGTGCAGCGGTTCGCTTCCTCAGGATTAATAACGGCTTTATCGGGAGCAGGAATGCGCTCAGGATTTGAGAAAAATCCGCTTTCGATGTTTTTTACACATAAATATAAGCATGAGATTGGTTCTGTTCTTCCTCAACCCCATGAAATTGAAAGGAACCATGCGCTGATTTCGACACTTGTTTCAGGACCTGCTTTGCGCCCGGCATTATATCCCACACCTGAAGACTTTAGTTTTGTTTCAAAATTTACTACTGGAAGTTATATCACCATATCACCGGCCTCGCTCTGGTTTACCAAACAATTTCCGGAAGAAAAATGGATAGACTTTTTGAACAACATTTCATCGGGATTCACTGTTATATTATTGGGATCTGGAGCTGACAAATTAATGTGCGAAAGGATCAGCAGACAAGCCGGAGGTGAGATAGTGAATCTTGCCGGTGAGTTGAGCTTCCTTCAATCGGCAGCCCTGATGAGAAGTGCTTCCATGAATTATGTGAATGATTCTGCACCTCAGCATCTGGCTTCAGCCGTAAATGCTACAGTTGCGGCAGTGTTTTGTTCCACGGTACCTGCTTTCGGGTTTGGGCCGTTGTCAGACATCGCACACATCATAGAAACAAAGGAAGCTTTACAATGCCGGCCATGCGGGTTACATGGACACGCGGAATGTCCGGAAGGGCATTTTAAATGCGCACTCAACATTACCACAAACCAACTAACCGATTTATTACCCTGATGGACGAAGAAATTGAAATTGAAATTCAGAAAGCACTGAAAATATTGAAGAGTGGTGGCGTAATCCTTTATCCGACCGATACGGTGTGGGGTTTGGGTTGCGATGCCCTGAATGTGCGTGCCATAAACAAAGTGTATCGCATAAAGCAGCGGCCGGTGAGTAAAAGCCTGATTGTGCTGCTCGATAGCTTTGAAAATCTTAATAAATATGTAGCACAAGTGCCTGATATAGTTGAGGACCTGATAGGAAATATCGAAAAACCGGTTACCATTATATATGATCATGCGCGTAACCTTCCGAAAAACCTGATATCATCCACAGGCACTGTTGCCATCAGGGTTGTAAAAAATGAATTCTGCAGGCGATTGATTAAAGAACTCGGGCGTCCATTGATTTCATCATCGGCAAATATCTCAGGAGAGGCAACTCCGCTGGTGTTTAGCCAGATTTCGCAAAGAATTATTGATCAGGTAGATTATGTTGTTGAGCTTTCGCACGATCAGTTTAATCAGGCAAAAGCTTCTACCATTATTCGTATTTATGCCAATGGCGTTTATGAAATTATAAGGGACTAGGCGGTATTTCCTTTCTGGCTTAATAACAAGTTTTCATTTCCACTTTTGATTTAATAGACTTTATTGCTTGAGCGATAGCTGTGCAATTTCCTTTGTCCTTCCAAACTTCTCTCGAAACCATCAATTCTAATCTGATCCAAACGACATAAGCTGATTAAAACGGAAGAATATATGGACATCCGTCCCGAAACGGGAATTATGTGTCCATATGGGAAACGATTGCTGCATAATGGCACAGCCATGGCAATGAGGGATAAGAATAAATTG
>DHVX01000062.1:283432-464281 GCA_002412885.1 Bacteroidales bacterium UBA5197 | reverse complement strand
CTAAAAAAGTGTCGAAGTCAGGAGTTTTTTAGATGGCAGTAATCAGGTTAACCAAGGAGTTCAGGTTTGAAATGGCACATGCGCTTGCAGGGTATAATGGTCCGTGCAAGCATATTCACGGGCATTCCTATGAATTTATGATCACCATTTCGGGTGAGCCTGTTAACAATCCTGAATCGCCGATCTTTGGTATGGTTATGGACTTCAAGGAGTTGAAACAACTGGTAGAAAAGGAAATAATCAGTCAGTTTGACCATGCTTTGGTTCTGCACAAAGAAACAGCGCCTGATCAGCTGGATAAAATGGGTGAATTTGTCGGACGACTGATTCTTGCAGACTATCCTCCTACCAGCGAAAATCTGCTGATTGATTTTTCTCAGCGGCTTACAGGCCTGCTTCCTGAACACATAAAATTAATCAGTCTCAGGTTAAGAGAGACCAAATCATCATGGGCAGAATGGTTTGCCTGCGATAATAATTAATCAGGATTTCCCGGTTTTCAGAAACAGATCCATCATGCTGTAAAGCAGGTTTTTATCGATGGGTTTTGCAAGATACTCATTACAGCCTGCGTCGAGGCACTCTTTTCTGTCGCCACTCAGTGCATGCGCTGTCTGGGCAATAACCGGCAAATCGGGCATGAGCAACCTGATGCGTCTTGTGGCTTCATATCCGTTCATTACCGGCAGGTTCATATCCATAAGCACAATATCCACAGGGTTTTTCTGAACCATTTCAACTGCTTCTTCGCCATTTGCTGCATATAGCAGGTGGGCATTGGTTTTCAGGAGCAACACTGCCAGAAAGCGCATATTCACAGGATCATCTTCAACCATGAGTATATTTTTCCCGCTCCAGTTATAAATAATGCTTCCGATGCTGTTTGGCAAAGCTGGTGAAAGCGGTGCCAGATAAGGCTTAAATGGGACGTTGAATCTGAAGGTTGAGCCAGTTCCCGGGGTAGATGAAATGGATATTTCACTTCCAAACAATCTGGCCAGACCCTGACTTATGCATAAACCCAATCCGGCGCCTCCATAATTGCGCGAAAATCCATTATCAAGCCTGTGAAACCTGTCGAAAATAATGTCCTGATCTTCAGGCCGGATTCCAATACCGGTATCTTTAATACTAAATTCTATCCTGTTGTTATCCAAAATGGAATAAGCTATTTCAACACTTCCCTTAATGGTGTATTTCAGTGCATTTGATAAAAGATTATTGATTATCTGCCTGATTTTATGCTCATCGGTCAGGATCACAGGCGGGTTAGATACGGGATCGCCATTGATAATCAACTGAACTTCATTTCTCTGAAGTGTTGATTTTGTGGCATTTGCTTCAACCAACAGTGATTGCATAAACCGGTTGAGGTCGCATTGCTCCTCCCTGATTCTCGTTTGCCCTGAATCAATCATTGCAAGTTCGATAACGTCATCAATCAGATGAAGCAGGTTCATTCCGCTTGACTTCATAATTTTCACGAAATCTGCTTTCTCTGAAGCAGAAATATCAGGTTCTGACAGCAAATCAACAAAACCAAGTATATGGTTCATTGGCGTGCGGATTTCATGAGAAATACCCGCCAGAAATGCCGATTTTAAATTGTCGGAAGACTTTACCTGTTCCAGCGCATCCTTGAGCACTTCTTCTGTTTTTTTTCTGGCCTGAGCATTGATGAGAATCTGCCCCGTCAGCCGGAGAGAATCCACACTCTGCTTGTCCCATTTAATGGCTCTGCTGTAAGTGTCAAAACCAATATAACCCCAAAATGTATGATCAATAAAAAGAGGTATATTGACCAGTGATTCAATATTCAGTAAATCGAAAAAGAACTCCAGTCCACTGGTTCCCTTTACTTTACCTGCTTCATGTCTGCTAAGGTTGTAAGTCACACCTGACTTGAGGGAATCAAGGTATTCATTGACTTCGCTTACCTGAATCCGGGGCTGATTATGTATGTATGAATACCTTGGATCATCAACCCATTCATGCGAAATCTCAATTGCAGATTCATCTTCGTTTACTATTGCCAGATAAGCCCTTTCGGCGAAGTGTGATTGAGCAACCATCTGCAGCGCTTGCTCAATTAAGGTATCAATATTTTTGATATCGGTATTGATCAGTTCCGACGACAAGCGGCCAAGGTTTTCGATAAAGGCAAGCCGGTTTTGCATTTTCTCGCTGGCCTTAACCTTTTCGGTAATGTCGCGGTAAATTCCAAAAACCCTCAGATGACCATCGCCATGATCGAAAGGGACTCCCAGAATTGAAACATTCAAAAGTTTACCATCACGCCGCTTTCTGATGGATTCCAAAAACACCTTTCTGCCCTCCCAGTTTTCGCGGGAAAGCTTTTTTGCTTCATCAAATTTGCTGGTTGGTGCTATCAGTTCATCAAGAAACAATCCTGCAATTTCATCCCTTTTGTATTGAAATAGCTTTTCAAACTCAGGATTAACATCAATAACTCTATTATTCTCGTCAAGCATAGCAATGGCTTCGGGTGCAGCAGAGAATAAGTGGCTGTATTTGGCTTTCTCTGACTTAAGCAACTCGGCAGCAGCCCTTAACCGGACCGACCCGGAGGCCAATTCAATAAAACTTTGCAAACAGGATTTTTCTGTTTCACTGAAAATATCAGTATCTTTAAAATAAACACACACAACCTGCCCTGATTCAGACTCAGTTAACACCTTCGCCAAAGCAAAAACAGCTTGTTTTTCGTGTGAAACAGCCTCCATATTTCCCAGAAACAATGAAGATGATCCTGGATTTTTTGCAATTGAATTTTGCGAATCCGCAATATGATTTATCAGCGCATCAAGATCATATGATGTTGCAAATCTTTGTGCCGATTCCGGAAAAAAATGGAGCATTTCGAAATTCTGGTCGCCGGTTTCGGACAAATTTATTTTCAGAATGCACATTCCGGGCAAGGAGAGAGAGATAGCTGCACTTTCGAGCGCAGGTATTTCATTGTAAATCAGCAAAGTGAGTAGAGGAGGATTTCTCATAAGTGGTTAAAAGTCTTGCAGTTAATCGTGTGAAAATGATAATTTTTTAGCAGAGACTGCAATTTCTCTGTAAGTTAATGGACAAAAGCGGTGAAAGTAAGCCTTAGGATTGGATAAAACTGAAAATAAACCCGAACTGAGAGAAACTGCACTTCACCTTATATTTAGCGGTGGTTCTCATGAGCAAGCTTATTGGCGGTATTCAAAAATAAAGTAACCTCCCGATATTTCAGGATAACTTACCTTTGCAAAAACTAAAAAAGTAATGCAGGAAATTGAGATAATGTCACCAGCTGGTTCGTTTGATTCGCTGATGGCAGCCATACAGGGCGGTGCCGGTTCGGTTTACTTTGGAGCCGGGCAACTGAATATGCGTGCACGTTCTTCGAGTAATTTCTCGACCGATGATATCCGTCAGATCACAAACATTTGCCGCGAACACGGTGTAAAATCATACCTCACACTCAACACCATAATTTACGACGAGGAACTTCCGTTGATGCGTCAGATGGTTGATCTGGCAAAAGAAAGCAACGTAAGTGCAATTATTGCCTCTGATCTTTCGGTGCTTGAATATGCCAAAGCAAAAGGGGTTGAGATACACATTTCAACACAATGCAATATCACCAATATAGAAGCTGTAAGGTTTTATTCCAGATATGCTGACGTGATGGTGCTTGCCCGCGAACTGAATATAAATCAGATGGCTGAAATCACCAAGGCCATTCGAGAGCAATATATCACCGGTCCATCAGGGCAACTGGTCCAGATAGAAGTATTTGTACATGGGGCATTGTGCATGGCCGTTTCCGGAAAGTGCTACATCAGCCTCGATAATTTTAACTCATCGGCAAACCGCGGCGCATGTCTGCAACCTTGTCGCAGGGCTTATAACGTGAAGGATGCTGACAGTCAGATAGAACTTGAGGTGGATAATAAATACATCATGTCGCCAAAAGATCTGATGACACTTCCGGTTCTCGACCGCATACTTGATGCAGGGGTTACTGTGCTGAAAATTGAAGGTCGCGGTCGTTCAGCAGAATATGTAAAAACTGTAACCCGGACATACCATGAAGCTGTTGAAGCCTGGAAAAACAGGCAATATACCCGCGAAAATGTTGAAACCTGGACCAATGAAGTAAATAAGGTTTATAACCGTGGTTTCTGGGGTGGATATTACCTGGGCGAAAAAACCGGTGAATGGTCTGAACGTTACGGATCACAAGCTACACAGAAAAAAGTGTACGTTGGAAAAATAGTCAACTTTTTCAGCAATCTGAATGTAGCTGAAATCAAGGTAGAAACTCATTCGCTTAGTATTGGCGATAATATTTTGATCATTGGTCCGACAACCGGAGCTTATGAGTCCATACTTGAAGAAATACGGGTAGATCTTAATCCGGTGAAACAAGCTGTTAAAGGCGATAATTGCTCCATTGCAGTGAGTCAAACCCTTCGACGCGGCGATAAAGTTTACCTGGTGGTAGATGCAGGTCATGCATTGTTTCAGGTGCAGAGTGAGAAGAATTGAATTCGTTCTATTGCCTGCTGACTTGAAATCAAATCACTGAAGAATTGTAAGATATGTACAAACTTAACAATTTTCATACGCATTCCAATTTCTCCGATGGCTCTGCAGCACCAGTTGACTATGTGGAAGAAGCTATCAGGCAGGGATTTTCATCTCTTGGCTTTTCGGAGCATTCCGTGTTGCCTTTTGAGAACTCCTTCGCATTGAAGCCGGGCAGCGAAATTTCCTATATTGCTGAAATTAACCGCCTTCGCAGTGAATACAAAGACCAGATAAAACTCCATGTGGCCATGGAAGCCGATTATGTTCCCGGCATCAGCAGTGGATTTGTAGGATTAAAACAATCATTCGGACTCGATTATATCATCGGGAGCGTGCATCTTGTCAAAACCGCTCACCCTGAAAAACTATGGTTTATTGATGGTCCCAAACGCGAAACTTATGACAATGGCCTGAACGAATTTTTTAACGGAGATATCCGGCAAGGCGTTACAGCATACTGGCATCAGATTAATCAGATGCTTGAAAATGAATTGTTTGATATTATCGGTCATCTCGACAAAATCAAAATGCACAATCAGGGAAGGTGGTTCAGCGAAGAAGATAAGTGGTACACTGATCAGGTAAATGAAACCATTGACCTGATTGCCGAAAAAGGTGTAATTGTGGAAGTTAACACCCGCGGCATTTACAAAGGCCGAAGTCAAAGCCTTTTCCCCGGAGAGTATATACTCCGCAAACTCAGCGAAAAGAAAATACCCGTCATACTAAGCAGCGATGCACACCAGCCGCATGAACTCAGCCTTTGGTTTGTGGAAGCCAAAGCTGTTTTGAAACAGTGCGGCATTAATGAGTTGTGTTTTCTGGAAAATGCAGCATGGAAAAAGATGGCAATTTAATTACTGACACGCTGCAGGAAAAGGGGGTTAAGAAGGGAAGCACTGTCAACTCCCATTGCCTGGTACCCCCTCTGCCTCCCCCGGCTGTTTTGAACAACACTGACTCAAATCGCAGTCGCAACAAAGGTTGCGGCTGAGATTTTACTTTAGTGAGGCGACTGCGTTTAAGTCTTATTTGTTGTAGCTTCAGTGTTCTTATCTGTCCATTTAATTGTCTGTTAGTTTTGTCTAATGTGCCAATTGAGCCAATTATGAGCCAATCAAAATATAGTTCGCTTTATCCGACATTTATCCGACATATCCGACATCTAAGAAGCTAATTCGTAATAAGCACCTTTTTTTTCACCAACTCGCTTAATGATATTCAGTTGAATCAGTGTTTCTAAATCCCTTAATGCAGTCCTATCTGTTGTATTGTTTATTTCCTGATATTCTTTGTTAGTGATTCTACCTTTCTCTTTCACATATAATACTGCTTTAACTTGTCGTTCATTCAAGTCAAGTGATTGCAGATGTTTTTCATTGTAAATGTCTTTTCTGAACTCTAGGGAAATATCGCTTGAATCGTAAGTAAAAACTGGTTCGGGGATTCCTGCTTTTTTACATTCGTTGATAATTTTAATAGTTCCTCGTCCCCAAGATTCAATGTAACCACTGCGAAATAAAGCGTTTGCAATGTCAGGGTTATATGGTCTTGAAGCGTGTTTTTCCAATAGATTTTCAATTGTCCAATTTTCAGGAAGCTGCCCTTCATTCCAAATCATCATCTTGTCTTTGTAAACACTAATTTGAACTGGAGCGCCACCTGAATAATCTTTATGAGCAACTGCATTTAGCAATGCTTCTCTTATTGCTTCTTTCGGATATTCATAGGTTTCCACACGATTCAACCCTTCATAGCTTATCAAAGCCTTGATGTATTTTGTGAAAAGTAACTCTGTGGTTTTTTCAATTTGTTCAAAAAGATTTCCGTGGATTTCGTCCTGAAATCTCAAATCACTGTCACTTTCGAAAAATCCAATTTTTATGTAAGACCCTGTTATATATTTTTCAGGATTTGCATGAAAAAGCAGGATAGATGCACGCTTAAGAAATTTACCTTCCTTGAGTTGAAGATTCTCAATAAGATGTTCGTTACTATCGGCTAAACTTTCTTCATCAATTCTTTGGCTTCTGAAAGCTCGTTTGCGAAAAAAATCAAATGTTTCTTGCTTAAGGTCATTAGTTGAAACATTTGGAACCGGAACTCCATCCCATCTTTTTCCTTTTTTTTGAAGGAGAAACTTGTCAAGTGCTGCACCTTTTAATTCCTGTTTGGTGCTTCCGCTTCTGTAATGATATTGCCCCTTGTAATTGACTGGATAAGGGTATTGCTCAACAAGAATTTCAATAAATTTCCCTTGATCGGTTTGGTGCAGATTAACATCAACCAAAATACCCAAAGTGTCTCTGACCTTATTGGGGATTTCTTCCAATAGTTTTTTAGCATTTTTCAAGTCGGCTACATTTCCTGTGTCGTCTTTCCCGATAAAAATAGTTCCACCAAAGGCATTTGCAAAACCACAAATCCATTTCAGGTATTCGTCTCTCCAAGTTACTTTGAACTCAATATTTTGCGATTCTGATGTCACTACCAATAATTAATAATTTATAAGTTACAAATTTACTCTTTTTCCAAATGTCATTTTGATGTTCGGGTTTTCTACACTGAGCGATAACTATCTCATTAGTGTAATGATTTTTAAGGCTATCAAATCGCATTCGCCAAGTATCTGAAAAACTACAACGTATCGTCCCCCTTTCACGAAAGGGGGAAATGAGGAGGATAAAAAAAACACGTAACGATGGATGTAATTTTCTAATTTTCAGGTAATATCTTCAAGCCAGATTTATACTTCTTCCATAGATTTGAACTTTGGTTCGGTCTATTTCACTTTTTAAAAATCTGTTTCTGATTGCTTTCTGTTCGAGAAGGTCAATTTGCCTTTTCAATATTTCTTCAAGCTGAAACTTAATGTTAAAGTATTTGTCAGTGTAAGAAACAGGGTCATTATCATCAATTTCAACAACCAGATCTATGTCGCTGTCGGGAGAAAATTTGTCAGTTGTCACCGAACCAAAAGCAAATAGTGAAATGACTTTGTTTAATTCACAAGGCTTTTTTATTTGGTCGATATGTTGAATCAGAATATTCATACAAACGCAAAGATAGTTTATTTCCTGATTTTGTTTTGGAATTTTTCGGAAGACTCAAGCGTTAAAATACATCTTAAAGTGTGGAATTCCCGCTTCTTCAAATCTCTCTCCCTGGGCCATAAAACCCAGCTTTTCATAAAATCCAAGCACTCTTTCCTGCGAATGAAGGTAAACTGATTTCCCCAATGGTAAAACATCGTCAAGCAATCGTTTAACCAAAGCTTCTCCAAATCCTTTGCCTCTGTGTTCAGACAATACTGCAAACCTTTCAAGTTTTATTCCGTTATTGGTTTCCCGCCACCGGCAGGTTGCTGCACCAACGCCATTTTCAAGCAATAAATAATGATGGCTTGAATCCTCAAACTCATCATATTCCATATCGGAAGGCACATTTTGCTCTTCCACAAACACCTTGAAACGAATGTCTCTGGTGGTCAGAAGGTAATCAGTATCGGTGGGTTTTATTCTGATGATTTGCATTTTAAACAGATTGTAAGACATGAAAAATCAGTACTTCAAAGGTAGATATTTTCATTTTGTAAGTCAGGGCCTGACTCGATTTTACCTTTTATGCAAAATGCTTGTTATAATTAGTCAATTCCATACAGCGGATGCTTATGGCAATTGCGGATTAGATTGTTCAGCATTTTCATGCCACAACAGATGAAGGTAAAGATTCCAAAAGCTCAAACGACCACGAATACCCACATTTGTTATAGGGTTTGTTATGCCATCGTGCTCAGTTTTCCTATAATTCAAGGCTCAGTTTAAGATGACCACCAAGTCCTTCCCGAATTATTCTCATCAGTGTCGATAGACGAATGTCGCTGGCATTATTCTCAATTCTGGAAATATAGTTTTTTGTTGTCCCACATTTCAGGGCAAGTTCTTCCTGAGTCAGGTTTTGTTGTTTCCTGGCTTCTTGAATAAGCACACCTATTTTGAAATTTTCGAAATCTTCTTCGTATTTAACTCTTGTTGGTGTGCCAATTCTTCCATATTTCTTGTCGATATGATCGTCCCAGGAAACAAGATTATTTTCGTGATTTTTCTTCATAATATCTCTTTTTTAACCGTTTTGCTTTTCGATTTCATTTTTCGTTTTTCGCATAAAATTTTTCAATTTCCCCGCAATGTTACCTATTTAGACAACAATTTCAAAATTATGATTAAATTTTCTCCTGGATAGTCAGGAAATGCTTGGGTCAATTAGTCAAACCCTGACTTAAATAAATAGGCTAACGCTTAAATATCATTTTCAATACTTTGCGTCATTGCGTCCCCGCCTGCCGCAGTCGGGCAGGTTTGCGTGTTTCTTTCCAGTCGTCATTATCCGTTTTCCACGCTTTACTATCCTTTCAAAAAGATTACTTTTGCCAAAAAAAATCAAATGATCATCATCGGCATTACCGGAACGCTTGGCGCAGGAAAAGGAACCATTGTGGAATTTCTTGTTAATGAAAAGGACTTTACCCATTTTTCGGTCCGGGGTTTTATCACCCGTGAAATAGTAAAGAGAGGGCTAGCCGTCAATCGCGATAGCATGGTTTTGGTTGCCAATGATTTACGTGCTACCCACAGCCCGTCCTACATCACAGATTGCCTGCACACCGAAGCCATGATTTCAGGGAGAAACTGCGTGATTGAAAGTATCCGCACCCCGGGTGAAGTGGAATCACTTAAAGCAAAAGGAAACTTCTATCTTTTTGCTGTGGATGCCGATGCAAAAGCCCGTTACCAAAGAATAAAGGAACGGCAATCAGAAACCGATCAGATAGATTTTGAGACCTTTATAGCCAACGAAAACCGCGAAATGACTTCCGCTGACCCAAACCACCAGAACCTGAGGAAATGTATAGAAATGGCCGATTTTGTATTCGACAACAATGGATCAATCTGCGATCTTGATCGCAATGTGGAGGCTGTTTTGCAAAGCATTGGCGCATAATCAACTCAATACCATTTTCTTGTGAAACTAATAATTATTGGTGCAGTTACATTGCTGAATGTAGTTCTGGCAATTTATTATTTCCGGCTGATTTCCTTGAAGAAAATCAGGCCGGCATTGGCCATGTGGGTATTTTTCTTTCTGGCAGTTGCGTTGAGTTTGTTTACGTATCTGAAAGAAGGCGACTACAGCATCTGGGACAATATTCTCAATACCGCCGACCTGTTTTTTGTGGGATCAGTTACCTTAACCATATTGTTTTTCGGTGACCGCAGCAGCAGATTTAATCGCTTTGATATCGGCTGTCTTGCTGTGGTGATAGGAATTGTGATTTTCTGGATGTTTACACACAATCACTTTATCACCAATCTGCTGGTGCAGGGAATACTGGTGGTGGCGTACTTTCCGGTAATCAATAGAATGGTTCGATCGGGCGAAAACCATGAAAGCTACCTGATATGGGGCGGAATGTTGCTGGCCGCGGGAATGGCCCTGCCGGTTTCAAGCGGCGATCTGGCTTTGGTTTATACGCTAAGAGCGATTATAAGTATTTTGTTGCTGATGGGATTGATGTTTTATACGGATTTGAGGAGGGGGAGGAAGAAGCGAGAGTGAAGTAAACAAGACGTCTTAAGACCTCATCCTACCGCACTTCTCTACTAATGCGAGTTAAGAATAAGCCAAAAGGATCTGTAGATAGGATAGGTCATGTTGCAGGTAATCCTTCAGGAGAGGAGGCTTACCGACAAGAAAAAATATAGACAAAAAAAATAACAAAAAATGAGAAAACTGATATTTGCATTGCAATTTTTTCTCTTTAGTTTTTCCTATGCTCAGGATAGCAAAGGGATAATAACCAATAGAACTGAACCGGGTGAGTTTGTTTCGTATGAAGTTATCAAAGATACTCTTAACTGCGATTCCATTGTTCAGGTTTTTTATAAAAACGGTCAACTTTTCTATCGGATTTTCTATAAAAATGGTTTTAGGACTGGTTGGTATGAACAATTTCATCAAAATGGTGCAATATGGTGCAAGTTCCTTTACTATGAAGGGAAAATAGTAGATGGACTAAATATTTGTTATTCAGAAAATGGTCAAATAAGCCAAAAAGGTTATTTTAAAAATGGAAATGAAATTGGCAAATGGTTTCAATATGGTTATTCAAAAGATTATGGTCTTAATAAGATTTATAAATATAACAAAAAAGGGAGATTGGTAAGTGTAAAATTTTGGGATGATGAAAAGAAAAAGTGGATAAAACAAGGTTTTATGTAACATATATCTTTCCCTCTGAAAAAATACATTGAAAAATGAAAAGTTCGATAGTGGCCACACGTTCGTTAACAAACATTTTTTTAACAAACTAAAAAGTGTTTTAGGGGTTTTCATATCTCAGAAAAGCCTCTGTTGCCATAACCAAACGCATCGCTTTTATCTCTAACTTTGTTTTCATCAACAACGCCTCTGCATGGATTAATTTTTACGAAGGACGGGTAGTTATGGAAAGCACCTCATCCCCCCGCCCTTCTCAAGAGAGGGCAGGGTGAGGTGATTTTTTCTAACTTTGTCATCATCAACAACGCCCCTGCATGGCAAGAACTACATACTTCCTCTAACTGACTATAATATGCCTTCTGACAATACGAGAGTTAATAATTCTATAAAGAATCGATGAAGAAAGCTATTAATATTTTGTACATAATTGGAGCTATTCTTTTAATAGCAATAGTTTTCTTCAAAGAAGATTTTTCCGATAAAATAAATAATGGATTATTAATTGCAGCCGGAGTACAGGTATTGTTAATTGTAACTTTAGAAATACTTACAAGAAGAAAATGAAAGAAAGATTCTTTTATTGGTTATGTGATTATTCGTACAGAATTGTGGCCTACGTTTTTTGGTCATATTTCCTATTTATTATTGCTCTTGATGTTTTTAATGTAAAGATAAATAAGGTTTTAACTTTTACTTTCTGGCTCTTGCTGGGGTTTTACCTGGGATATTCTTTTTCTCTGCAAATCGTGAGATATATGAAAGGAAAAAGTAATAGCCAGGGGAAATAAATTGCGTCAGGATGTATTGTTGCCAAAAATCTAACCAACCCACACCGATTTTATCTCTAACTTTGTTCTTGTTAACACCCCTGCATGGATTAATTTTGATGAAGGACGGGAAGCACCTCATCCCCCCGCCCTTCTCCTCAAGAAGGGCGCAAAATCCTGCAATTTTTGTAGATTTGTTTTCAAATTCAGGATTGTGAAAAACTCAACCAAAATATACAAGATACAATTGCTCAATAAAAATCTTGCATGAAAAAACTCCCAAAGCTCAGTATTCTGGCAATTTTAGTAGTTATTATAAGTTCATGCTGTCTAATTAAGACGGAATTCTCAGAAGCAGAACTAAAATGGATAGATCCATACGAAGAAGGAGATACTTTGATATTTCGTTCGTCAACAGGCGAGATGGATACATCATGGATAGTTCAAAAGGTAATTTATTACCCTGAATGCAATCCCATTGCCCACGATGCAAAATATAAGCATCAAACCGCTAGAATTTACTATCAAAACAGTAAACTAAATTACAGCTCGGGTGGAAAAGAACTTATTAGTGTTGTAAAATATAAAGACAGAACTTCAATACATATTTTTTATTTAAACAAAGGGTTCAGTATCGATAGCCCAGAGATGATGGAACTATTTAATGACATTCAGGATATAAAACGGATTGAAAGTGAAAGCATTTATGTTTTTACAGATTCTCACCCTAAATCAAAACTGGAAGATATCGAATTCCTCTTTTGGCACGATGAATATGGCCTTATTAAGTATAATTTGCACAATGGGGAAGAATGGAGGCGAATTAATCTGGATGTTGAAATAGAATGATTTTTATGTCTGTTATTTTATATCACCCCTGCATGGCTTAATTTTGATGAAGGACGGGTATATTGGACGAACCAATGTTTATTTCACCAAAACCCACCTCAAAGACAAACATTAAAGCTCATTGTACAACTGGTCGGCAGTTTTTAACTTGATTTTCCCTTTTAAATGCTGCTCTACCTGTTCCAGTGAATTTTTAGTCCCATCCACAAAATCCTTTTGTTTTTTGTCCAATTTATGTTCAACCGAAACTTTAACAAAACCAAGGCTCTTTACCAGTTCCATAAAGAAGGGATATTTGTTGTCCGGTACATTTAAAACTACTTGCTTTATAATCCTTTTTTTAATTTGATTTATCGACTCTTCGGCAGAGAGATAAGAACTTTCATCTTCCTGAACGCGTTCATCTAAAACGGCTTTCATATCTGCCGAAAGATCCAGATCGCTGTTATCCTCTTCCACAATAATAGTGATGGGTCGGGATTTAAAGGTAGCCTTGATAGCATCCAGAATATCAGGGCTTACATCCTGTGCTGATGCTAAATGATATGTTGTGACCATAATTTCTTGTTTTGAAATCTAAAAAAAAAGCTCAAAAGAAGGTCTGAAACAGTTGGTTGATGAAATGAGCAGAATCCTCCTTTTGTCATTTGTCTTTTTTTTAACACATAATTTAAATGTTTAGACCAAATTGCAAAATTTGTAACGTACTTAAATACGTAATGCAAATATACCTTTATTTTAGCTAAAATGCTTCTGTTTCTTTGGCAATTTTAGTTTCTCCTTCACTTAAAAAGCATTGATAATTCACCCATCCCAATCCTGCAAATAAAAACCGGATGCCTATGCCTGTTTCAAAAACAGCATAAACATCCGGCAGATTATAACTTAATGCCTGAAATTACAACTTCACCGCATTACCGTCTTTATCAATCAAAACCGGAACTCCGAGTCCAGCTTCTTTTAATCTTTCGAACTGGGTGCGGGCATCACCGGCAACTACATAAACCATTTTATCGGCACGTATGTATTTGTCGTAAATGGCTTTGGCTTCTTCAAGGCTGATTTTGCCTGCTATCTTTTCTTCCTGTTTTACATAATCAACCGGAAGTCCGTAAGTGCTGATTTCACTCAACATGCCCATAAGGCTGTTGATGGTTTCAAATTTGCCGGCATTTGAGCGAATCATTGCATTGCGGGTTGTTTCAAGATCCGTGGCTGAATATTCCTTGCCATAAGCAGATAGGATTTCATCAAACAGCAGAATTGATTCGAGTGTAAACATTGACTGCACACTTGAACTGGCAATAAATGGCCCGGATACAGTGCGTGGCATAAAGAAAGAATATGCGCCGTAGGTGTAGCCTTTTTCGAGACGAAGGATACTGAATAATTTCGATCCTGAGCCATCGCCAAGCTTGTAATTGACAAATGAAGCCGGGAAAAAATCAGGATGGTTGCGTGGTATTGCCAGCGAACCGGCCATAATTACCGATTGTTTTGCATCAGGAATGTCCACAAAATAGAGTCGCGTAGCCAAAGTTTCCTCAGGAAGTGCATATTCAGGGAAAACCACTTTGCTGCTCTGCCATTTTTTAGCCAGCATTTGCATTGATTCAATTGCACGTTCACGTTTGATGTCACCTGCTATGTGAATGGAAGCCACTGAAGGCGAGAAAGCCGTTTTGTAATAGGTTTTCAGGTCATCCAGTGTAATTGCATTCACTGATGCTTCATCACCGGTAACGGGATAGCTGAGAATGTGGTTCTGTCCATAAAGTAATTTGTTGAAAACATTACCTGCAATAGCGTTTGGATTGGCATTACGCTGAGCGATGGTTCCCAATGTTGCCTGGCGGATGCGTTCAAATTCAACTGCATCCCAGCGTGGCTCCAGCAGAATTTCTTCAACCAGCGCCTTAACGGCATCGTAATTCCGGGCAAGGCAGTTTGCTGAAACATTGATAAACTCAGAGGATGCGCTTACATTCACTGAAGCACCCAGCTGACCAATTGCTTCCTCAAGTTCTTCGGGGGTGCGATTGACAGTACCTTCCATCATCATTTCCGAAAGCAGACGCGCAACACCGGGCTTTGCAGGATTATCGAGCAATTGACCGCCTTTTAAGCGGATGCTGAATTGTACGAGCGGAAGTTCGGTGCTTTCAATGCCGTAAACCTGCATTCCGTTTGCAAATTTGTGGGTGTAGATTTGCGGAGAATTCAACAGTGGTTCTGCACCCAGAGGAGGCTCAATGCTTCTGTCAATCGCACTCGGTGTACGTGGATATGTTTCGTCAGTTTCTTCAATACCTTCGGCCTGCGAACCTGTTTCTTCTATCGATTCTTCAATTACTTCGGCTTTAACTGAACCGGTAAGTGCAAGCTCAGGTTTTCCTTTCGGGACAAAACTGGTTGCCAGGAAGTTCGCGTTTTTCAGATACTTTTCGTAAACACGCATTATATCCTCACGGGTAACCGCGTTCAGTAAACGCACATCGTCCATCATACGCGATGGTTCACCACCAAAAACATTGGCCTGTGAAAGCTGGAAAGATTTTCCCAGAAGGCTGGAAATGCTGTTGTAAAACGAAGTTTCACGAAGATTTTTTATCCTTTGCAGGTCACTGTCGTTGAAACCATTCAGTTCAAATTGCCTGAAACCTTCATTGATGGCAGCCTGTACATCGTTCAGGTCAACGCCTTCGAATGCCCTAACGCCAATCTGAAATTTCCCGGCAAGCTCCATTGGATTGTTATAAACCGAAATTCTGGGAGCCAGTTTACGTTTTTCAACAATCTCTTTGTAAAGCGGAGCTTTTTTGCCATCGGCCAGCAGATCAGCAAGAACTTCAAGCGCATATGAATCAGGGTGATAATTCTCAACAGAAGGATAAATTACAGTCAGTTCGGGCAAACGGGCGAAATTGTCTTCATGGTAAAAGATTTTGGATTCGGTAAGCGTGGCCGGCATTGCTTTGAATGTTTCCGGTTTTTTTCGCGGTTTAAATTCACCGAAATATTTGTTTATCAACGCTTTTACCTCTTTAGGATTAAAATCACCGGCAATAACCATGGTGGCATTATTCACTCCATAAAAATTGTCGTAAAATTCGCGTACATCGTCGAGGGTAGCGGCTTTAATATCGTCCATTGAACCAATAACCTGCCATGAATATGGATGTCCGTCACCGTAAAGGTTTTTATCAATCACATAACCGGTGTGTCCATATGGCTGGTTGTCAACCCTTTGTCTTTTTTCGTTGATCACGATGTCCTTTTCGCGTTCCAGCGCAAGCTGGGTAACGGTGTTGATAAGAAAACCCATGCGGTCGCTTTCCATCCAGAGGATTTTTTCGAGGGCATCGTTGGGCACAACTTCATAATAGACGGTTCCATCGTTCCAGGTTCCGCCATTGAAAGTTCCGCCAAGGTCATCAATCTTTCTGAAAAACTCTCCTTTACCCACGTTTTCAGAGTTCTGAAACAACATATGTTCAAAGAAATGTGCGAAGCCGGTTTTGCCGGTTTTTTCGCGACTGGAACCCACGTGATAAAGAATGGCCACCGAAACGATAGGATCGGAATGATCCTGATGCAATACGATTTCGAGACCGTTTTCAAGTTTGTATTTTTCATATTCCACTTTAAAGCTGCTTCCAGCAACATTCTGGGCGTTAGCTAAAGGGAGTCCTGTTAAAGCAAGGCTTGCTAATAATGTCATAGACAAGTGTTTGAGTAATAATTTCATACTGAGATTATAATGAGGGTTAATGAAAATGGTTCAATCTTTTCAACTTCCTTTGATTACCAATCTACTGCTGCTCTGCGCACCGGCATAGTCATACAGCGGCAACCACCGCCTCCGCGCGAAAGCTCGGTTCCGTCAATGGCAATTACACATTTATCGTGTGCGTTAATGTCAGCTTTACCGTTTATCACGTCTTTGGCACGCAGAATTGAGAATCCGTGGTTATTCATCTCCTGAAGCGTATTTTCATTGCGACCATAGCCCAGTACCTTTCCGGGACTTATGGCGAAGAAGTTGGCTCCGCTATGCCATTGCTCTCTTTCCTGAGAAATTACATCACGGGAGCCACCGCAGTTGATGGGTTCCAGCTCCATTCCAAGTCCTCGCAGCGCAGTTAAAATGTTCTGCTCCTCCACAATTTTCACTTTTCCATTGTCGATGGTGATGTGAATGGTAAGAAACCGGCTCGAATGCATGATCAGCGGTTCGTAAATCATACATTTATCCTTATCCAGAAAGGTAAAAACCATATCGAGATGGATAAATGACTCGGGCTCGTAAGGCAATTCCTGAACAATGATATGTTTGGTTTTGCGCTCTTTTTTATAATAATCAATCAGGAAGTCAATGGATTTGGGCGAAGTTCTTAAACCTGTGCCAACCAGAATGATATCCTCACGGGCTATCAGAAAATCGCCTCCTTCAAAGCTAAAGTCTTTGCAGAGATGACGACTTGAAAGTGGGTTTACAGTCTGTGCAACGAAGTTGGGATGGTAATCGAAAATGGCTTCCATTATCATTGATTCTCGATCGCGTACCCGGCTTGCCATTTTGCTGATAAACACCTGATTACCGATTGAAATGGATGCATCGCGGGTAAAAAAGAAATTGTGCAGCGGATCGAGCTCATACCTTTCCTTGCTCAGAAAGCTTGAGAGATTGTCTCGCTTAAGTTCGACACCTTCAATCAATGCCGTGGCAAGCAAGCCCGGCTCCATATCAAGCAGATCATCACGCAGTCCTTCCACCCTTTCATGATCAACAATCCGATGAATCAACCCTGACTTAACCTTATCGTTTTTCAGAATTTCAAACAATAAATCTTTAACCTGAAAAGTCCGGGTTACTTTTTCGAGCACTTTGCTGAACTGATTGTATTCTGATCCGGCCACACTCAGGTTCAGAATATCGCTGTAAAGCGCCTTCTGCACCATATTGGGGGTCATGTTTTCTACCTCACTTCCGGGGGTGTGAATCACCACACCCTCAAGCACGCCTATTTCCGAATTAATATCAATTGCAACTTGCTCCATAATGCTATTTCCTGTCAACAGATTGGTTTGCAAAGGTAATATTGTTTTTCAGTTTGGTGAAACCCGCTCTTTTTAATGCTGATTTGCCAAAAACAAGCTTAAAAACCGGTTCTTCGAGGGCATCCCAGGTTTCACGGCTCCATTCAATCCACTCGCCTGAAGGTTCAAACCGCGGCTGATTGTGCTGAAGTGAGCTTCGGTTCCACGGACAAACATCCTGACAAATATCACAACCAAAAACCCATGATTCCATCGATCCGGCGAATGCCTGAGGAATCTCATCATTCAGTTCGATGGTAAGGTAAGAGATGCAACGCGAGGCATCAAGTTGCCGGGGACCGGTTATAGCTCCTGTTGGGCAGGCGTCGATACAGCGGGTGCAGTCGCCGCAATAATTTCCGCCAAAAGGAGCATCGTATTCTAGCTCAAGGTCGGTAATTATTTCTGCGATAAAAAAGAAGGAACCGTTTCGTCGGGTGATCATCATTGTGTTTTTTCCGATCCAGCCCAGCCCTGAATTAACTGCCCATGCGCGATCCAGTACAGGCGCCGAATCTGTAAAAACCCGGTAATTGATGTTACCTGCTTCGGCTTTCAGCGAATCAGCCAATGTAAAAAGCATGTCCTTAATCACCGTATGATAATCCTCGCCCCAGGCATATTTCGAAACCTTGTTTGGGGATGTGTAATTGAAGGCTGAGCCCGGAAAATAATTGACAATGAGAGATATAACTGATTTCGCGCCATCAACTAGCAAACGGGGATCTAACCGTTTGTCGAAATAATTTTCCATGTAAGCCATTTTCCCGTGGCGTTCCTCTTTAAGCCATTTTTCGAGGCGCGGGGCTTCCTCATCAAGAAATCGGGCTTTGCTGATGCCACAAGAGGAGAATCCAAGCTCAGAAGCCTTTTCCTTGATAAACGCTGAAAGTGTGGCTTGTTGGTTCATGACTGGTTTTAAATAGAAAATATAAAAACCGGTTAATCAGCATAAGATGCTATCAATCAGTTAATCAACAAAAATAAGCAATTGTTTTAAAATAATTCCGGCTGGCTGCCTGGTCTGATTTTACCCAGATGAGAATATGCCATTGGGGTAACTTCCCTGCCACGGGGAGTGCGCATCAGATAACCTTCCTGAATCAGGAAAGGTTCATAAACTTCTTCAATGGTTCCGCTGTCCTCGCCAACCGCAGTAGCAATGGTGGTAAGACCAACAGGCCCACCACGGAATTTATCAATAATGGTGGTAAGTATTTTATTATCCATTTCGTCGAGGCCGTTCTTATCCACCTGCAGTGCACCGAGCGCAAACTGAGAAATTGCCAGATCGATAGAACCATTGCCCTTTATTTGCGCGAAATCTCTTACCCGTCGAAGCAAAAGATTGGCAATACGAGGGGTTCCACGGCTGCGTCGGGCAATTTCGGAAGCAGCATCAGGCGTAATTGAAACCCGTAATATTCCACAGGAACGGTGAATGATTCGTTCGAGTGTGGCGGCATCGTAGTACGACAGGCGGGCATTTATCCCGAACCTTGACCGTAAAGGTGCGGTGAGCAGCCCGGAGCGGGTGGTGGCTCCTATTAAAGTAAAGGGACTTAAGGCAATCTGCACACTGCGGGCATTGGGGCCGGTTTCGATCATGATATCGATACGGTAATCTTCCATGGCGGAATATAAATACTCCTCAACCACCGGACTTAATCTGTGGATTTCATCGATGAAAAGAACATCGTTTGGCTCAAGGTTGGTCAGCAATCCGGCCAGATCACCAGGTTTATCGAGTACAGGCCCGGAGGTAATTCTGATATTTACCCCGAGTTCGTTGGCAATAATATGCGAAAGTGTTGTTTTTCCTAATCCCGGAGGACCGTGAAGCAGCACATGATCGAGCGATTCGCCACGTAATTTTGCTGCCTGAACAAAAACCCTCAGGTTTTCAATAACCCCGGGTTGTCCCGAGAAATCTTCAAAATCACCGGGCCGCAATACTTTTTCAATCTCCTTTTCGGCAGGAGTCAGGTGTTCGGAAGTAGCATCGAGGTTGGTGTTCATAGTGGAGTTTCGCAACAGGGCAAAGGTAAGTAATTTCTTTTCAGAAAGAATGGAGGTTTGTGCATCAGGGCAACTGATTTACCTGACAGCAGCTTAAAAATTCATGAAAGTGCGGATGACGAGGTAAATACCGAAAAGTACCAGAAGTATTCCAACGGCATGATTAACCATAATCAGAACCTTGGGCTGAAGATAGCGCTTCAGCCGGCTGGCAACGATAACTTTGGCTATGTCGGTGGTGAAAATGGTAAAAAGAGTACCGGCAAAAAAAGCAATGGTCGCATATGAATCGGCTCCATGACTTGCACTTACCGTAACCATAACTGAAACCCAGAATATCCAGACAAAAGGGTTTGCAAAATTCAGGAAAAAGCCCTTGAATATGTAGGTAAGTACTCCCGGTTTTTTGACTTCAATAAGGCTATTGTTATCAGTTACATGAACCTTTCTCAAAAAGGTAACTACGCCAAACACCACCAGAATTATTCCTCCGATAATGCCGAACATTAAATAATTCCGCTCGTTCCCAAAAACCTGAAGTGCGCCCAGATAGCAAAGCACTACCAAAACCAGATCGCTCAGAAAAATCCCTCCGGCAAGCATCATCCCCCTGTTCAATCCCCGGTGAATACTGGTTTGAATAAGCGAAAACATGGCTGGGCCCAGCATAATTGCCAGCGTAAACCCAAGAATCATGCCTTCAAGAAAGGGGTGCATAGTCAGAAAAAAGTTTAAAGTCTGAAGTGAAATATAAAATGCTAAGCGTTTTAAGTGAAAATTAAAAAATCGCAGGCTGATAATTCATTAAGTAAAATCTATTCCGGCAGCCTCTGATCTGATAATCATTTCATTACATCCTTAGACGGATTTTAAAAATCCTGTTTCCAGCTGTGTGGGTTACTCTGCCTGAGCCGCCATTTTTCGTTTGCCTGCATATCAAAACATCTATTTCCGATAATTATTATCAAGAAACTGTTCCCATTGGGTAAGTTTTTCATTCTTTATCACCCTTGGAAATTTGTTTTGCCCGCCCTCTTTGCCAAGTTGCTTCATATAATCGTAGAACAACTGAAGCGGAAGTACTTCAACCTTTACATCCCTGATGGCAGCAATACGTTCTACCCTGTAGTCATCGTTCAGGTCTTTAAGGTTCTGGTCGATACGTTCGCGTATGGCTTCAATATCAAGGCTTGCAATCTCACTGGTTGCTCCCAGATACCATTTATGGGCAAACATGCTTTCGTGTCTTATACCTGCAACGGTAAATTCCGGGAATGAAATATTCATCTGTTCTTCAACCAATTGAACAGCTCTGTTCATATTCTCCTGAGAAAGGTGTTCACCGCAAAGATTCAGGAAATGCTTGGTACGGCCGGTGATAACAATCTCTGATAATTCTTTTGAAGTAAACTTGATTGTATCTCCGATAAGATACCGCCAGGCACCGGCACAGGATGATAACAGCAAAGCATATTCCTTGCCTTCCTCTACCTGCTCAATGGTGAGGGTTTCGGCTTCGGGGAGATAGTGCCCTTCCGAATCAAAATTCTTTTCGTTGAAAGGAATAAACTCAAAAAACAGTCCGTTATCGAGTACCAGCTGCATTGAGTTGGTGTTGGGCCGGCTCTGGTATGCAATAAAACCCTCAGATGCCAGATAGGTCTCAATATAAGTTATGGGTTTTGCCAGCAGTTTTTCAAAGGTTTTCGCATATGGTGTAAACGAAACACCTCCATGGACATAAATGGAGAGATTGGGCCATATATCGTGAATGGTTTTGACATTGTAATGTTTAATGATGCGCTCCATCAGAATCTGCAGCCATGCAGGAACTCCAACAATGACGCCAATATCCCAGTTTTTGGCATTTTTTACAATCTCATCAAGCTTTGTTGTCCAGTCTCTCTCTTTCGAAATACGGTTGCCTGGCTTATAAAAATGCTGAAACCAGAAAGGAATATTCTTGGTGGTGATTCCTGAAAGGTCACCTTCGTAATAAGTTCCGTTATAATGAAGATGGGTACTTCCTCCGAGCATAAGTATGCCACGTTCGTAGAAATCGCGGGAGAAATTATATCTTGCCAGTGAAAAAATCTGTCGTATGCTGGTCCTTTTAATGGCTTTAAGCATATCGTCCGTTACCGGGATGTACTTACTTGAAGCTTCACTGGTTCCTGAGCTTAATGCAAAATACTTCACTTTCCCGGGCCAGCTGACAAAAGCTTCGCCATTCAAGGTTCGATACCACCATTTCTGGTGAATGGCATTGTAGTCGTGAAGGGGAACTTTTTGACGAAATGCTGTCACAAAATCCTTCTGTCTCAACATATTACTGAATTCATAGGCCTCCCCTAACGAGGTGTACTGAGCTTCCCGCAGAAGTTTCTTAAGCGTCGCCTTCTGCTGCTTTTCAGGCGTTTGCCTCCTCATTTTTTCGAAGGGTATTTTACTAGGGAACTCAATTGCACTCTTAATGATAGATCCAAGAATTGGCATTGGTCATAGTTTTATTTGAAAAGCTTATATCAGCGGGTAAAATTAATTAAATTTTGGTTTGCCGCAATTTTAGAACAATTCAGTCGTTTAAAATTTTCAAAATGCCTGTCCTGCGTAACAAACAATTGCAAAATTCACTATGTTTGTTTTAAAATCAATCGATATGTCGGCACCATCCACATTCAAAAAAATTATCAGGCTTGCTTTAATTTGCGTTGCCATTCTTGTTCTTTTTTTCGCAGGTTTTCTAATCTGGCAAACGGCAAGGGAGTTTAAACCTGAACCAATTATACAATTAGCTGTTGCGGGTGAAGCTACTGTTTTGCCCGATACACTAACGGCAAGCATTTATAATATTGGCTATTGCGGACTTGGCGCTGAAATGGATTTCTTTTACGAAGGTGGCAAGATGGCCAGACCAGAGAAAGCGCTGCTCGATAAATATGAAAATGCCGTAATTGAACGATTGCGCGGATTCTCTGACAATGATTTCATACTGCTTCAGGAAGTAGATACCCTGGCCAAACGAAGCTGGCATTCAAACCAGCTGGCTAAGATATCCGACGGCTTCCCGGAATATGATATCTGGTTTGCTTTAAATTACAAATCATGGGTTCCTATGCCTGTTACAAATCCTATGGGAAAGGTAAGGGCCGGACTTGCTACAATGAGTGCTCACATGCCTGCTGAGGTAGAGCGGGTGGCATTCAAATCGGGATATTCATGGCCTATGAGCTTGTTTATGCTCAAAAGGTGTTTTCTGGTTAGCCGATATAAAACCAGCTATGGAAACGATTTTGTGCTTGTCAATACCCATAATTCCGCATTCAGCGATGCTGCTGAAATCCGGAAAACCGAACTGGCTCAGCTTAAAGAGCTCATGGAAACCGAATATTCAAAAGGAAATTTCGTTTTGATCGGAGGGGACTGGAATCAGAATCCTCCGGACTTTGACACCACTTTACTTTTACCTCATTACCTGCCAAAAGTTATCGAACCACCGATTCCCGATGATTACCTTCCTGATGGCTGGCTTTACGTATACGATCCCTTGCACAGCACCAACCGGAATGTGGAAATACCTTACACAGCAGGTATCACACAAACAACACTGATCGACTTTTTTGTGACCTCTCCCAATATTAAACTTATATCGGTAAAAACGACGGATACAGGCTTTGCCGAATCTGATCACCAACCGGTTACCATTAAATTTGTTTTGAGGAAGTAACTTCCGTGAAATTCGCTTTAAGGCTAAGTAATAAACAGGTCGGAGGCAATTCCGTCGGCCATAAGTTTCCCTGACAAGGTGAGTTTGTAAACGCCATCTGTTTCAACCACCATGCCTGATTCCATAAATTTGCGGATCCGGCTGATAAATTCCGAATGGCAGGTTTCGCCAAATTGCCGGCTAATCACATCAGAATTGCAGCCCCACATGGTTCTGAGTCCGGTCATTACGTATTCATTGTATTGCTGCTCATTTGATAATTGCTCCGAATCAAACGGGAAATTCTTCTCAGAAATGGATTTCACATACTCCGCATTTCCTGAGACATTCCATTGCCTTGAATTTCCGTTAAAAGAGTGTGCAGAAGGCCCCAATCCCAGATAAGGCTCTCTTTGCCAATAAGCTGTATTGTGCTTCGCGAACATATCGGGAAGGCAAAAGTTTGAGATTTCATAGTGAAGATATCCATGTTTCTCCATAAATGACATCAGCATTTCAAAATGCCGGATCGACTGCGTTTCATCCACCGGAGCATATTTTCCCTTTCTGATCATCACATCAAGTGCGGTGCGTGGTTCAACTGTGAGCGAATATGCTGAAATGTGAGGAATGCCAAGCTTTAGTGCGGTATCGAGATTTAATTGCCACGCTTCATCTGTTAATGTTGGTATTCCATAAATAAGATCAATGGTAAGATTTTGGAAACCGGCCTGTGAAGCCATTTCAATAGACTCAACTGCTTTGCTTCCGTTATGAACCCGGTTCAGATATTTAAGATCCTCATCTCTGAAAGACTGGATTCCTATGCTTAGTCTATTGATTCCCATCTGTTTCCAATCTTCCAGAACTGCGGGAGAAATGTCATCCGGATTGGCTTCGAGTGTAATTTCAGCTCCGGAATTAATGGAATAAACAGATTTCAGGGTTTCCATAATCTTCGCGAGAAGCAATGGATTAATAAGCGATGGAGTTCCCCCTCCAAAATAGATAGAATCAACAGAACTGCCTTTGAGATAATGTTTCTGAATGATGGCTTCGCTGCATATTGAATCCATGACTTCGGGCAAATGCTTTGGTGTTGCAACTGAAAAGAAGTTGCAATAGTGACATTTCTGCCTGCAATACGGAATATGTATGTAAATGCCTGCCATTGGATTGGTTAATCGCCCACCACCACCTGAATGCTCAGCGGCAGAACCTCAAAAGTCATGGGCGTGTGGCCCAGAGATTCGCCATCAGTTTCAAGAAACATGGGAGGATTGGATTCAATTTTTACTTTTTCGCCCCTGAAAGTCTTTACCTGAGGCATTTTGAGATAAGAACCATCATACAACTTTTTCACGCTTCTGATCACCAGAAACCGGCTCACGCGGGTAATTACCGTTACATCAAACAACCCGTCGTCGGGGATTGCATTGGGCGCCTGCATCATACCACCGCCATTAAATTTGCAGATGGCGACACTCATGGTAAAAACATTCGCATTTAGTTCTTTATCGTCAACTATTATGTTAACCTTACTGTCGTTATAACTTATCAGGCTGGTAAACAGACTAATCAGATAAGAAAACGGGCCGCTTTTACCCTCCTGTTTTACTTTATTGGTTCGTTTGGCAACCATTGCATCGAATCCCAGCCCGGCCATATTGATAAAATGACGGTGCTTGGGCAATTCATTGTTCATATAATGCACTTTGCCAACATCCTGAATACGGGTGTGCATTCTGGATATCAGATGAATAGCTTCTTTGTATCCGGAAGGAATATTGAAAGATCGCCCCCAATCGTTGCCGGTTCCAACCGGAATCATGGCAAGGGTTATTTCTTTTGTGGGATACTTATTCTGAGTAAAAACGCCGTTTACAACTTCATTCAGGGTGCCATCCCCCCCAACAACAATAATTTTACGAAAACCTGCCTCAATATACTTACGGGCTAGTTTCACCGCATGATTCGGATGTTCGGTAAAAACATTGGTATAACGGATTCCTGCAGCATCCAACAATGCTGCAATTTCCAGCCAGTCTTTTTCGCCTTTTCGTCTTCCGGCATTGGGATTAACAATTACAAACCAGTCTCCGTTTGCTTCCATATTCAAGGGTGTTGAAGATAAGGGTAAACCATGATTTCAAGTTTTTGTTTCACCTGCAAAGGTGTGATGTTGAGCATACACAGGCAGGGACCTGATTTGCGGCAATCGCTGCAATCTTTGTCAGCCACCAGATAATCTGCTTTTTTGCCCAGTGGAGCCCATCGGCCCGGGTGCATGGGCTTGATGGGTGGATAGATTCCAAGTGCAAATTTTCCCAAAGCAGCCGCCAGATGCAAAGGCCCGGTACTTGCAGCAACCATGCCGTCAACAGACTGAATAAAGGAAATCATTTCGCCCAGACTCATACTTCCGGTTAAGTCGTTAACTTCACCAGCCTGCTCAAAAAAACCTTCGCTTCGCAATAATTCACCTTCCGCTTTTGTGCCGGTGATAAATATTTTAAACTTGTCAACGGGAAGTATTTTCGACAGTGCGGCAAAATTTTTACTTCCCCATTCTCTGGCGCTCCCTTTTGATTTGGGATGTAAAATCAGGTTAAAGCGACTCCTGTCAATTACATCATTCAAATGTGCAGGCAATGTTGCATGCTTATCGAGGCCATAATATAATGGGATTTCTTCTAATGACAGATTGGCTTTACTGAGAATATCCTTAGCCAACATAAGGTTCAGCTGTGATTCGTGAAGCGGTGAATTACGGCGCGAAAGTCTTACCAGATGATTACAGGTAAGCCAGTGGTATAATCTTCCGGTTGAACCAATCCGTTCAGGAATACCTGCTTGTTTGGCCAATCTGGCAATCTCCTTCCGGGGAAAAACGTGAATAATCAATTCTGCTTTTAATTCCCTGAATCGTTGCAGCTGTTCCACAACCGGAAGTGTAGAAATCTCCTGCCAATCGATAAACTCATCGATAAACGAACAAGCCCCAATCACTGACCGGGTATAAGACTGCCCAAGAAATGCGATCCGTGCATCGGGATACTGCAATCTGAGCAATCCTGCCAAAGGAAGCGTAAGAACAACATCTCCGATACTGTCGGTGCGGCTGATAAGAATCTTTTTATATTGATTATCCTTCTTCACATTTTGCTTTTAAGGGCTTTTTGAAATTGCCTGATTTTCCTGTATTTCAGGAAAGTAGCATAGGCCGAAATCCGTGAAATGGTAAAACCTGCCTTGCCATCGAGTACACCAAGTTTGAGGATGTAATCACGCAGAAATTTAACCACCGGACTCAGGTACATAATCACCAGATTGGTGCGCTTTCCACCTTCAAATTGCGATTTTGCAAGAATACCGGTAAAGTAATTCACCTGTCTGTAATGATCATCAAGGGTGTAATAACTGTAATGGAGTATGTTGCCTTTCAAATGGCCGGCATTGTTATCGCCCTGAAAAAGCTCAAATTTATCATGAGGATTTACACCTCCCCACTTACCTTCCCGGGAATCCCACAGGCGGAGTTTCCTGTCGGGATACCAACCGCAGTGATAAATCCATTTGCCGCAATAATTGGTTAACCTGTTCATGTAATACCCGGATTTTGTCCAGTTGCTTTTGACCGATGCAATTGATTGCTTCAGTGTATCATCCAGGGCTTCATCGGCGTCAAGCGAAAGCACATGGGGAAATAATGCGTAGGTAATTGCCAGGTTCTTCTGCTCAATATGGCCTTCGAAACGGTGCTGAAAAAAACGAACCCCGAATGATCTGCATATTGCTTCTGTCTGGTCGGTTGAAAAGGAATCAAGAACCACAATATCATCAGCAATGCCTTTTACTGATGTAAGGCAGCGGGCAATGTTTCGTTCTTCGTTATAGGTGATGATAACAACCGAAAGTGAGACCATGTGTGGAGTAGTAATCTGCAAATATAAACAGAGATGGGTTAATGCGCACTAAAAAGTAAAAGTATGATTATGACGGATCGGATTCGTCAAAAAGAATTCTGATAAGTCAATCCCGGGAGTTATATTACCTTTTTCCGCCATCTCCCTGACTTCAGATAAAGATAGGAAAGTATTGACATTACCAGAAAGTAAATGTATTCGCTGGTCCACACGAGTTCAATGCTCAGTTGAAGCTTAACAGCTAGCATCCAGGCAACAGCAAGGTAAATAATAATGGTTGCAAGTTCAATCCATAGCGCAGTGGCGGTGTTGGCTGTGCCACTGACTCCATTGAAAAGAATGCTGGCAAATGAGAACATCACCAGCGCCGACATCACCACATAAAAGGTAGGCACGGTTTGAGTGATCAATTCAGGATCGGAGGTATAAATTGATATCAGGGTTCGTGGTATAAATGCAGAGATTAACACAACACTTCCGATGAGTGCGAAGTTGAGAATAGCAACTTTCTTTATTACCGGAATAACAAAATCAGATTTACCCTCTCCTATTAAATTGCTCACCAGTGAGTTGGTGATTGATCCGAAAGCAAAAACGGGAATCATCAGCACGATGTATGCACTGCGAACAATATTTGAAATGGCAAGAGATCGCTCTCCCATTTTTTCAATGATCATAAAAAACGCAAACCAGCCGGCAAGCGAAAGAAAGTATTGCAGCATAACCGAAAATGAGATATCCAGTGTAGTTTTGACAACTTTCCATTCGAATCGGGCAAACCTGAGAAGGTTATACTTTTTCAGATCAACCATATAGATGGTATAGGAAAAAAAGAAGACCGCGGAAATGGCTTCGCTTATTGAAGAAGCAAGGGCTGCGCCTTTAATTCCCATTTGAGGAAATCCGAAATTGCCGAAAATCAGTACATAATCCAGGAAAACATTGGCACCTGCCATGATCAGTGCATTATATGTCAGCACCTTGGTACTGGTAGTGCCAATAAAAAATGCCCTGAGAAGCACATTCCCGAAGGCGAAGAAAATTCCATAAATTCTGAATTGAAGAAAATCTATGCTTGCACGATAAATATCATCTGAAGCAATAAGCGGGCGCAAAATGACCGGAGAGAAAAACTTAACCAGAATAAAAAGCAACAATCCAAGTCCGAACAGGAAATACAAGCTATTGTCAGTTATCCGGCCTATATCGCTGTAATTCCGTTCACCATTCCGTCGTGCAATCAAAATCTGTCCTCCAATTCCGAATCCGAAGCCGAGCATGAAAATCGAAATATAAAACAAACCGGCAATTGCAGAAGCTCCGAGCTCAACCTCTCCTACCCGACCAAGAAAAGCTGTATCGGTAACATTCACAACATTCTGAGCTATAAGGCTAAGAATAATCGGGAGGGAGATTTTCCAGATGTGGTTGTACGAGGGAATTGAATGGTGCGCACTCATAAGGCGGCAAAGGTAAGCTTTTCCGGAGTAACTGGAAATTCCAGATGGTCACTTTACCTTTTCCAGAAAGCAACCGAGAAAAGTATAAGAACAGTAAATAATTCCAACCGGCCCAGCAACATAAAAAATGCGAGAATCCATTTGCCCGCTGTGGGAATTGCACTATAATTTTCAACCGGGCCAACCATTCCAAGCCCAGGGCCAATATTGCCAAGGCTGGCGGCAACAGAGCCAATGGCAGTTTCAAATTCAAGTCCCAGCATTGACATAACCAATGACCCGAATGCGAAGATTATGATGTATATCAGAAAAAAGGCCAGCACGTTGAATATTATGCCCTGTGATATAGATTTCCCGTTCAATCTGACCGGAAGGATAGCCTGAGGATGGACAATCCGTTTCAGTTCCATGGAACTGTTTTTGAAGAGCAATAAAATCCTTACAATCTTTATACCTCCACCGGTTGAGCCTGCGCATCCACCTGTAAACATCAGCAGGAAAAGAAGCAGCCAGGTAAAATAAGGCCAAAGTAAATAATCACTGGTGATAAAACCGGTAGTGGTTACGATAGAAACTACCTGAAACAGCGAGTTGCGAAATGCTGATTCTACAGACTGATTTTGCACAAGGAGCAGAGCAATGCCAATCATTCCGGTGGAAAGGAGGATAATATATAAGTAATGTTTTAGTTCTTCATTGCTTATCACCTTTTTAAACTGCCCTTTCAAAACAAAATAATGAAGAGTAAAGCTCATTCCGGCCATTATCATAAAAAAGGTTATCACATATTGAATATAAGGTGAAAACCCGGCTATAGAATCATTTCTTGTAGAAAAACCACCCGTAGCCATGGTTCCGAATGCATGGCAGAGTGAATCGAAAAGGCTCATTCCTCCCAAAGCCAGTAATCCGGTTTGCAGCAGGGTGAGAATTACATAAATTATCCATAAGCGTTTGGCGGTCTGGGTAATGCGCGGATGCAATTTATCGGGGGTAACGCCCGGAACTTCGGCAACAAACAACTGCATACCCCCAATTCCCAGAATAGGGAGAATGGCAAGAGAAAGCACAATAATTCCCATACCTCCAATCCAGTGTGTCATACTCCGCCAAAAGAGAATGCCTTTTGGGATTGATTCAATATCACTGAAAATGGTTGCTCCGGTGGTGGTGAAGCCTGATATGGTTTCGAAAAAAGCATCGGTATAATTATCAGTAACGCCACTCAGCATAAAAGGAATAGCTCCAAACAACGAAATAATGACCCATGCCATTGAAACAATAACATAACCTTCCCTTTTCCCAATCGAATTCTGGTCCAGTTTTTTATTCGACAGCCAAAGAATAACACCAATAAACAAAATCACACTCCCTGACACCAGCAAGGGCAGGAAATCATGTAAGGGATCAAAAAAACGCAAATGACTCAGGCAATCCGGATCATACCATGCCGAAAATCCCAATGATGAAATCATAAATACTCCCTCAATGATAAGGAGAATTCCCATGATCTTCAAGATCGCATTCAGGTTAATCCTGGTTTTACCGGCCATAAACGGATATATAGAACAAGTTATAAATCCTGCAAAAACTCATTTAAACAATTCCTGAACCTTACTTATGGCTTCGGGCAGCACAAAAATAACCACCTTATCACCTGCAAGTATTTGGAAATCACCAATGGCAATATAGCTGTTCATTCCGCGAACTATACCTCCGATGATGCTCCCTTTGGGAATGTCAATTTTACTAATTGGCCTTTTGGTTACATAAGCTCCCGGCTTAACTACAAACTCAAGCACCTCTGCATCAATCCCGCTCAGGCATTTGATTGAAGTTACTTCAGCATCCATGGTAAAACGGACTATATACGAGGCAGTAATCAGCTTTTTGTTGATAATTGTTTCTATACCAATACTTTGAGAAATATCGATATAGTCAATATTCTCGATAAGCGGAATGGCTCTTTTTACGCCGAAACGCTGCGCGAGAAGGCAGGTAAGAATGTTGGTTTCAGAATCGTTGGTAACTGCAATAAATGCATCCATATTACGGATTCCTTCATCTTCGAGTAGCTCAATATCGCGTGCATCGGCATTGATGATAAGGGTGTGTTCCAGCTGATCAATCAGACTTAGGCAACGCTCCTTGTCCATTTCAATCAGTTTCACATTCATATCGCGCTCAAGTCGCCGGGCAGTTTTGCGTCCGATGCGCCCACCGCCAACAATCATTACATTTCTGATCTCTTGTTTTTGTTTTCCTCCGAGTTTGAGCAGGGCTTCAATACCATCGGGCCGCGTAATAACATATGCCAGATCGTTGACTTTAAATTCATCATTCCCTTTTGGAATAATGGTTTTGTTATTACGGTGTATGGCCACCGCTCTGAAATTGAGTTTGGGATATTCCTGAGCAATCTGGTTCAGGGTTTTATTCAGCACCAGGGCTTTTTCGTCAAGCTTGATAAGGAAGAGTGATAAACGTCCTTCTGAGAAGTCGAAAATTTCAGTTGCAGCAGTCTGTCCAAGTAATCGAACAATTTCCTTGGCAGCGATACGTTCGGGACAAACCATGGCATCAATGCCCAGAGATCGCATAATCTCACGATTCTCCACTGACAGGTATTCCGTGTTGTTTATGCGGGCAATGGTACGTTTTGCGCCAAGTTTTTTTCCCAGCACACAGGTAGTAATGTTGATCTTTTCATCGTGTACCACCGAAATCAACAGGTCGGCACGGCGCACATTGGCCTGCTCAAGCACACTGATTGAGGTAGAATCACCCGTAATGGTCATCAGATCGGTGTGGGTTTCTATCATCTTCAGCAGTTCCTGATGCGGATCTACTATGGTGATGTTATGGTTTTCACCGGAAAGCATTTTGGCAAGGTGAAATCCCACTTCCCCATCACCGGCTATGATAATGTTCATTTCAGTTCGTATTGAAATTCAACCCGCAAATGTACTATATTTCAATAGCCTTAAGCAAAAAATAATAAGTAAGGCCTGATAAATGATACTGGTTAAGTTAAGGATTCAAAAACCCTGACATGCGAATCTGATTTCGTTGTATTCAGAAATCAGAATGCCTTTAGCTTTGTAAGGTAAATTGCGTTATTTTAAGTTTATGTTTATTGATTGTCATCTTCATCATATGATTTGTCACCTTCGGCATGATGAATATTTGTAATTTTGTCAATCACAATAAATCCGGCTTGCCGCTGTTTTTATTTGCAAATTCACACAATCTGTGATTTGCAGAAATGCAATGTTTTAGATACGAATTATGTCACCACAACAAGGCAAACTTCTTCAAACCATCAACTACCCGGCCGATCTCCGACTGCTTAAGGAAGATGATCTGCCTCAATTGTGCAGCGAAATCAGGCAGTTTATTATTGAAGTCATTTCTGCAAATCCAGGCCACCTCGGTGCAAGCCTCGGTGCTGTTGAACTGGCGGTGGCTATACATTACGCCTATAATACTCCGGTTGATAAACTTATCTGGGATGTCGGGCATCAGGCTTATGCCCACAAAATTATCACCGGCCGCCGCGACAGCTTTCATACAAACCGCACTTCCGGCGGAATCAGTGGCTTCCCCAAAATAAGCGAAAGCGAATACGATGCATTCGGAGTCGGGCATTCCTCTACTTCCATTTCTGCTGCCCTGGGCATGGCAGTTGCCGCAAAAATGCTGAACGGCAAAAACGAACATCACATTGCTGTAATCGGCGATGGCGCCATGACCGGCGGCATGGCTATGGAAGCGCTTAACAATGCAGGTGTCTCTAATGCAAACCTGCTGGTTATCCTGAACGATAACGGCATTGCCATCGACAAAAACGTTGGGGCTTTGCGCGAATACCTGCTCGATATTGTTACTTCAAGGGCATACAATAAACTCAAGGACAAGGTGTGGAAGCTTATGGGAGGCAATTCCCGCTACGGAAAGAATTCCAGAGCTGTGGTTAAGCAGATCGGCAATGCAGTTAAATCAACCATCCTGAAAAAGAGCAACCTTTTTGAAGCATTCAATTTCAGATATTTTGGCCCCGTTGACGGACACGATGTGGTGAGGCTCAGCAAACTGATGCAGGATATCAGAAATATTCCCGGGCCCAAATTGCTGCATGTTATCACCGTTAAAGGCAAAGGTTTTGAAAAAGCCGAACAGGATCAGATCTTATACCACTCCCCGGGAATGTTTGATAAAACCACCGGCGAAATCATTGAAAAACCCTGCAAAAGTCTTCCTCCTAAATATCAGCATGTTTTTGGCAAAACCATTATAGAACTGGCAGAAAAAAACCTGAAGATTGTTGGTGTCACACCAGCCATGCCCTCAGGCTGTTCGTTAAATATGATGATGAGTGTAATGCCCGACCGCGCATTTGATGTGGGTATCGCTGAGCAACATGCAGTTACTTTCTCGGCCGGAATGGCAGCCCGCGGATTGATTCCGTTCTGCAACATATACTCCTCGTTTATGCAGCGGGCTTACGATCAGGTAATACATGATGTAGCACTTCAGGGGCTAAACGTCGTATTCTGCCTCGATCGCGGTGGTTTGGTCGGCGAAGATGGGCCTACTCACCACGGAGCCTATGATCTGGCTTACTTCAGGGCTATTCCGGGACTTACCATTTCGGCACCCATGAACGAAGTAGAATTGAGAAATCTTATGTTTACAGCTCAACTTGATGGTAAAGGCCCCTTTGTAATCCGCTATCCGCGCGGCAGGGGAATATCCACCGACTGGAAAAAACCTTTTACTGAAATTACCATTGGCACCGGACGAAAACTCCGCGATGGTGAAAATATAGCCATTCTCAGCCTCGGTCATGCCGGAAATTTTGCCAGCGATGCCTGCAACGAACTTGAGAATGAAGGGATCAGGGCAGCGCATTATGATATGCGGTTCCTGAAACCCCTCGACCAGAAATTGCTGCATGAAGTCTTCGGCAGATATAGCCATATCATCACCGTCGAAGATGGAACCGTCAACGGAGGATTCGGATCAGCAATTCTTGAATTTATGGCTGACCACGATTATCATGCAAAAGTTACCCGGCTTGGCATTCCCGATCGGTACATTTCCCATGGCAAACCCGATGAGTTATTTGCTGAATGTGGCTTTGATGCAAATGGCATTGTAAAAACCGCAAAAGAGATGCTGGTTTCTAAGAAAAAACCGATATAATCTGCTGGCAAAACCTGCCCCAGGTCTTCACTGAGCAAATCAAATTCAAGTTCAATTTGCAGTTTTCATTTTTTTCCATGCAATGAACTTATAATTACCCCGTTAGTTTATCACTTAAACCATTAAGAAACTGAAATTGCCGGGATCTGATCAAAAAAAACGTGTTATTAAAATTGCAATTGCCATCGCGCTGATTATAGCAACGACAGCAACAGCATTGCTTATTGCTGGTTTCGCTTATGGCGATAAGGCAAAACAAATGATCGTTGATGAAATCAACCGTCACCTTCTTGTCCCTGTTGAAATTGGTCAGGTTGAGTTTACCATCCTGAGGAGTTTTCCGGATGCATCGGTAGTTTTCAGGAATGTTGAAATGAAAGCATCAACTGAACTTGCGGAAGCGCCCGGACTTCTGCATGCGCGGAGTGTCTCGCTCCGTTTCGGAATTTTCAGCCTGCTTACCAATAATTACAAGATCAGAAGCCTTGCCGTTGACGGAGCTTCCGTAACGCTTTGGAAAAACGACAAAGGCCTGAATAACTTCAATGTATGGAAGAAAAGCACTGACAGCAGCAGCGATGGAGTGAACTTTGATGTGCAGCGTATCCAGATAAAAAATACCGAAGTGTTTTACCGCGACATCGCCTCAAATACCGACATTGCAATTCTTTTTCCCGAAATGGTTCTGAGAGGTAAAATAACTGATGGAATTTACAACTTGAATATAAATGGAGGCTTTTCTGCACAAAGACTGATAATCAACAATTCCGGGTATCCTGAGCTGATTAATGCCGGAGTTTTTGCACGACTCAGTGTAAATGAAAAAACCAGTTCCGTCGATCTTGAAACCTGCAACATTAGTCTCTCAGGCAATACTTTTCTGGCTTCAGGGAATATTGATTTCGGGAAGGACAATACAGCACTGAATCTTAGCATTTCTTCCCAAAAAGCTGACATAGAAAGCATTGCTGAGTTGCTTCCTGAATCTATTTCCGGCAAATTCAGTGACTTTAAACCTTCGGGGCGTATTACTTTTGAGGCAAACCTTAACGGCCCGTTCGGGAAAAATATTTACCCCGAAATCACTGCAGTCTTCAATGTTGACCGTGGCATTATCACACATCTCCCGGGCAAAACCAAACTCAGCAATATTGACATTAAGGGCACAATTACATATCCCGGTGGTAATAAACCAGAGAATCTTACCCTGGAGCAATTCTCAGGAAATATCGGGCAAGGTAATTTTAAAGGAAGTCTTGTACTTCAGGCCTTTAAAAACCCATTATTGACACTAAATCTCAGTACCAAACTCGACCTTAACGATATAAGTGGTTATCTCAATAAAAGTAATATCGCTAAAATCGGGGGAGAATTACTTGCAGATGTAAAATATCATGGCAATTATTCAAATCACTTAAATGCCGCTGAAAAAGCTTCAGGGCTGATTTCGCTATCCAATGCCAGCATTACCCTGAAGCAGGAGAACCGCGAAATCAAACGCATCAATGCACAGCTCGAATTAAACAACGGCTCGGTTATGGTTGATCAGCTCAGTTTCGAAACCGGTAAAAGTGATTTTAAAATGAACGGAAGAATACAGAATCTGCTCGGATATTTATTAAATGCAGATCAATCGATGCATTTTGAAGCAAATGTTTCATCACGAAATATTAAACTTGAAGATCTGACCCTGACCGCATCTGTAGAGAAAACCACCCCCGGCAAAGAAGCCGGTATTTTTCCTCAAAGACTTGGTTTTAATGCAGAAATCAATTGCGATAATTTTTCATACCAGAAGTTCACAGCTCAATCGATAAAAGGCAAGCTCAGCCTGAGTGACAATGTGCTGAGGGCTAATGAATTGTCATTTAAAGCGCTGGATGGTAGCATTACAGCCAACGGATTGCTGAATGGTCGTTATGGAAGTCATGCCCAGGTTGTATGCAATGCCACTTTCAGCAATGTGGACATCAGCCGTATGTTTTACGAGTTCAATGATTTCGGACAATCCAGCCTGCAAAGCAAACATATCCGGGGACGAGGCGATGCAGTAGTTCAATACGGATCAACACTTAACAACCGCTTTGAAACTGATGCAGGCAGCGTTAGTGCTGTTGCAGATGTGGAAATACGCGATGGTGAGTTGCTGAAATTCGAACCACTACAGGAGCTCTCACGGTTTCTGGATGCCGATGAACTTAAAAATGTAAAATTCTCAACCCTGAGCAACCGGATTGAGATTGCCCGAAAAACATTTATCATCCCGGCAATGGACATTAACTCATCGGTCATGGGACTTAAAGGATATGGTTCTCATACTTTTGGAAATGAAATTGATTACCATTTCAATGTCCTGCTCTCAGATATAGGGAGGAAGAAAAACCGCCGAAACATTCCACCGGCAAATGCCTTTGAAACGGACAATTCAGGTAAAACCAGACTTTTTCTGCACATGACAGGTACTGTTGACAATCCTGAGTTCCGATACGATAGCCAGGCCGTTGCAAAAAAAATAGCCGATGACTTTAAAAACCAGAAACAAGAATTACGGCAAGTGTTGAGAGAAGAATTCAGAAAGAACAAAACAGAGCCGGTAGTCAACAAAAGTAAAACAGCCCCGAAGTTTGAAGTTGAATGGGATGAGGATTGAGGTTAAGGTTGAGGCTGAGATTAAGGTTGAGGTTAAGGTTAAGGTTAAGCCCTGCCTGCGTGGCGCAGTCAGGCAGGCTGCCTGGCGGACAAATCAAATTGAGTGGTTACATTAATTTCGCCAGTCAGACAGGGTTGAGGTTTGAATAATGAATTGAATCTGAATATCGTTTATAGACTAAAATGTCGATATTTGTAAAATAAAGCCTTGCATTTATGACCTTGCGTAAACTGATCAAACCAAAAGTAACCAACATTTACGAACAAAAGAAAACCTGGAAACGCTGGTTGTTCCTGATGGCTTTACTTATAGTCGGAGTTTCGCTCTGGTACACCAACCTATTGGTAAAAAACATAGCCCGGGATGAGCGCGATAAAATCACAACCTGGGCAAATGCCATTCAGCAAAGGGTTAGTCTGGTAAATTACACCGAAGATTTCTTCGACCAGATTCGGGCCGAAGAACGCAAACGCGTTGAAATACTGGCCGAAGCAACCGAGAGAATGGTAATGGCCGACGACAACGAAAACATACTATTTTACCTGAGCATAATTTCAAACAACACATCAATTCCTGTTATTCTCGCCGATCCGCAGGGCAGAATAAAAGAAGCACGAAACGTTGACTTTGATCCGGATACAGTTAAACTATTCACCCCCGAGCTATTAGAAGAGTTTTCGGTATATCCTCCGCTAAAACTTGATTACTATTCAGGCAACATCATTTACTTTTATTACAAAGACTCCCGTTTGTTTTCTGAGTTAAAAGTAGTTCTTGACGATCTGGTGGAGTCATTTTTCAATGAAGTAGTAAATAATTCTGCTTCGGTTCCTGTGATTATTACCGACAGCACCCGCACTAAACTTGTTTCGTGGGGCGATATTGATACAACCCGGCTTGATGATACTGCATTTGTAAAGAATATCATTTTGGAAATGGCAGCTCATAATGTTCCCATCGAAATTACCATCGCTGACCGTAAACACTTTATCTTTTACAAAGATTCATTTTTGCTTACCCAGCTCAGGTATTTCCCGGTAATTCAGCTGGCGATCATCAGTATTTTTCTACTGGTGTCCTACCTGCTTTTCAGCATTGCACGCCGATCTGAACAAAATCAGGTTTGGGTAGGGCTGGCCAAGGAAACCGCTCATCAGCTCGGCACACCCATTTCATCAATGATGGCCTGGGTAGAATTTCTACGTAACAAAGATGTTGGCACCGAAACCATTGAGGAGTTGGAAAAAGATGTAAATCGTCTGAATACGATTGCCGAAAGGTTTTCGAAAATAGGTTCAGCGGCCAACCTGAAAACGGAAAACCTGGTAGAAGTAATTTACAATTCCGTCTCGTATCTTAAAACCCGAACCTCAAGCAAGGTAAACTTTGTTATTCAGCCAGCCAGAGGCTCAATTATACTGATTCCCCTGAATTATCAGCTCTTCGACTGGGTAATTGAAAATCTGGTAAAGAATGCTGTTGACGCCATGGCAGGCCAGGGTATCATAACCATTGAACTAACTGAAGAAGACAAAACAGTTACCATTGATATTTCAGATACCGGCAAAGGTATTCCCAAAAAGAAATTTGAAACCATATTCAATCCCGGCTATACCAGCAAACAGAGGGGATGGGGACTCGGATTGTCGCTTACCCAGCGCATCATCCGCGAAATTCATGATGGGAAGATTTTTGTGAAAGCATCCCTTCCCGGCAAGGGAACAACATTCAGGATTGTACTCAGAAAATAATCCTGATCAAACAATCAGGTTGAAAAATGCTTAGGCTTCATCTGAAAAATTTACTTTTTCATCAGCCTTCCCGGGTTTTGATCTAAAAAACTTTTCCAACCGGTATAAGCTTTACCGGCTTCAGCTGGTTTGCGCTGAAAATAGTGACACACCGCCACTGCCACGGCATCGGTTGCATCAAGCAATTTTGGCGAATCATCCAATTTCATCAGATTACCAAGCATCCCTGCCACCTGCTCTTTCGAAGAACTGCCGTTTCCGGTTATGGATTGCTTTATTTTGCGCGGCGCATACTCAAAAATAGGAATATTGCGATATAAACCTGCAGCCATAGCCACACCCTGTGCACGACCCAGCTTAAGCATCGATTGCACATTCTTGCCATAAAACGGAGCTTCTATGGCAAGTTCATCGGGATGATAAGTATCTATAAGCTCAAGAACCGATTCAAAAATCTTTTTCAGGCGCAATGGCTGCGAATCTTTGGCTGTGAATTTAAACACATCGAGGGCGATCAGTTCGATTTTCTTACCTTTATCGGCGATAAGCCCGTAACCCATTACCTGGGTGCCGGGGTCAATTCCAAGAATTATCCGTTCTTCTGCCATTTGTCCGCTTAAAGGCTATATGAAAATCAACGCAAAGTTAAGGAAAACCCTCAATACGCTGTCGCGGATAATAATTGTTGCGATGGCATGCTGGTTTATTTACCGGCAGGTATTCGCCAGCGGCGACTATGCGCTTTTCAAACAGCAATTCGGTGATAATCTCCGCTCAACAGATTTTTTGCTGTTACTGGGCATTGCTTTTCTGCTTATGCCCTTAAACTGGGTAATTGAAGCTGCTAAATGGAAGATGCTTATCAGCTATATCGAATATGTTTCACTGTCCGACGCTCTGAAATCAGTTTTTACCGGTATTACTTTCAGCCTTTTTACACCAAACCGGATAGGCGATTTCCTGGGTCGTATCTTCACCCTTAAAAGAGCAAACCGGGTTAAAAGTTCATTGCTTACAATTGCCGGAAGTATCAGTCAGCTGTTGGTTACTCTGGTTGCAGGACTTATTGCACTTCTGTTTTTCTTACCTAAATACACAGAATTGTCGGAAACCTGGCTGATCTATTTGTATCTCGGACTAATCATAATTTCATTGTTTCTTGGCACTCTGATGATTATGATGTTCCTCAGGGCTCCGATAATTACCAGAAAACTTTACAAAATGGTAAAGCCAAAGTGGAGACGGATTAACCTTTACATTATTGTTATTGAACGTATCCGAAGGCGAACCCTCATCAATGTATTGCTAATGAGTATGTTGAGATACCTGATCTTTTCAGGACAGTTCTATCTTCTTTTGAGGGCATTTGGACTACATATTCCGTATTTTCAGGCATTGATCTTAATTTCAATGACTTATTTTGTAATGGCCGCCATTCCAACCATCGCACTTGCAGATCTGGGAATCAGGGGCTCTGTTTCAATTTATTTCATCGGCCTTTTTTTTGGTGGAAGCATAGTTTCATCCACTGAAATTTTATCGGCTTCAACACTTATCTGGACGATTAATCTTGCAATACCTGCTCTGTTGGGAATCTTTTTTATTCATCGTTTGAGCTTCATAAAAAAAACCGAACCAAATGATCTTTGAAAATTCTGTTTTTCTAATTGTCTGTGTTTTGGTCACTATTGCTTATGCACTTGTGATCATGCTGATTACGTGGGGGTGGTTTAACCTGAAACAAAATACAGTCCCGGAAGATGAGCCAATGATCAGCGTAATTGTTGCAGCCCGAAACGAAGAAAAAAACATACTTAACTGCCTTCAAAGCATCTCAAATCAAAACTATAATCCTCAGCGTATTGAAATCATTGTTGTTGATGATCATTCAACAGATCAAACCGCCGGCATAACGCAGGATTTTATTGAAAATCATACGAATTTCAATATCAGACTCTTAAAACAAACAAAACAGACGGGCAAAAAATCTGCACTTCGGTTGGCTTTGACAAAGGTAAAAGGCGAATATATTCTAATCACAGATGCTGACTGCCTTCACGAACAAGGATGGATTAAATCAATGGTTTCAAAATTCATCAGTGATAAGGCAGTTTTTGTTTCCGGGACAGTGTCATTATATAAACCACGCGGGATATTTCAAACATTACAGGATCTCGAATTTATGTCGCTGGTGGCTTCAGGTGCCGGCTCAATTGGCGCCGGATTCCCGATGATGTGCAATGGCGCAAATCTTGGGTTTTCGCTCAGTGCTTACCGACAGCTATCTGAAAATGAGATTAAACCGGAATTGGCTTCCGGTGATGATATTTTTCTGATGATGGCATTTGCCAATAAGTTCGGAAAAGACAAAATAGCATTTGTAAAGGACAGAAATGCAATGGTTTACACCAATCCCATAAATAATTTCGGTGAATTTATGCAGCAACGGCTTCGGTGGACTTCAAAAAGCAAAGCATACCGAGATTTACCAACCATTTTAACTGCACTGTCGGTTTTGTTGATGAATGCGTTTATCAGCGTTATGATAATCATGGCTATCGTTAATATTCACTTTCTGCCGGCAGCTCTGGTAATAATTTTCATCAAAACGCTGATTGATTTTCCATTGATGATGGCATATGCAAAATTCTCAGGTCAGCAGAAATACCTGTGGGCATTTTTGCCAGCAGAGCCATTGGTTGCGCTTTACACCACCTTTACCGGAATGGCTGGCCAGTTTATCAATGTTAAATGGAAAGGCCGCAGAATCAACGGTGAATAAGCCCTTCGGGTTCCATGTGAATGGTGCAGTCAATTCCCTTCTCGGTTTTCAGGCTTAATTCAACTCTTGTTGCAATTTCATGGGCATCATTCAATGTCATATCATCAGGTAACCTAATGTGCATAGTCATTTCAATGTGGTCACCATAACGATGAACATGAATATGGTGAGGCCTAAGGTCGAGCATGCTTTCCTTGCTGCAAGTAGTTCTGATGTAGTCGATCAGTTCATTTTCAGGAACCTCTCCCATCATCAGATGAACGGCATCGCGAAGAATATCGTAAGCGGCATAAAAAATGAGAAAAGCAACAAGAATTCCAAGAACTCCGTCAATCCACCACCAATGGCTTCCAAGTAAAATCCCGGCAAGGATTACAACTGAAGAAATGGCATCAGACCGATGATGCCAGGCATCTGCTTTAACTGAGCGGGAATTTGATTTCCGTGCGACAAAGAAAGCATATTGAGCCATAGCCTCCTTTGCAACAATCGATATTACAGTAGCTACAATGGCGAGCGTTCCATAATTCACTTCATTCCTTTCGCGCAGGCTAGAAATACCCTCAATTACAAAACTAAAAGCCACAACACTCAGCATTACCCCGATAATCATAGCGGCAATCAGCTCGGCTCGTCCATGTCCAAAAGGATGCTCGTTATCGGCTGGCTTTGACGATACTTTTGCACCAACAATGACAACAACAGAGGTGAGGCTATCAGACAATGTATGCCATGCATCGGCAATAATGGCAATGGATCCCGTAACAATTCCGGCCCACATCTTTAATGCAAACAGACTGATATTTCCAATTATGGAAACCCATCCCTCCTTTTGAGCAAGTTTATGATTATTGTTCATTGAAATTAATAAATCGCTTACCTGATGTAAGTACAAAGGTAACTTATTCGTTGTTTATAAAACGCGATTTCAAAATGGATTCGGCTACAAGAAGATCTGCGGGAGTTGTAATTTTTATATTCTCATTGTTTCCATCAATAAATGCCAGATCAAATCCCTGGGCTTCATAAAGCTGAGCATCATCGGTGTAGGCATCAAAATCAGGCCTTTGGTAAGCTTGTCGAAGCAGGTCAAGTCTGAAACACTGAGGTGTTTGAACAGCGCGTACTTTTTCGCGATCGAGCGGAACGTTTGCTGAACCACTGATCAGCCTCAACGAATCGTTTACTTTAACGCAGGGAATCGCGTTGCCTTTCATTTCTGCTTCTGCAAAAGCCCGGTTAATCAGGTTTTTGTCAACCAAAGGGCGAACACCGTCATGCACCGCAACCCAACCATCCTTCGCATTTATCGAATCCAGCCCGTTTTTAACAGAATTTCCGCGACTTTCACCTCCTGTCACAATGCTGTGTGGTATTCTGAAATCATATTCACGGCAAAGGCTTTCCCAATGCTGTATCTGGTTTTCCGGAAGCACCAGAAAAATATTGATAGACTTTCCTGCTTTTGAAAATGCCTCAATCGTGTGTATCAGCATCGGCTTGCCCGCCAACAATAAAAACTGCTTGGGTTGCTGTGCACCCATTCTCTGACCAGAGCCTCCGGCAACAATTAAAGCATATCGTGTCAAAATGTTGATTTTTAGGCAAACTTACATGAAATCGACCAAATTCACAAATGACAAGCCAATGCCATTTAGTTAAAAAATGTCTTCGTTCTGAGCTTGTCGAAGTGTCAAATTGCCAAAGTGTCTCCCAGACTCCAAACTTAAATTGGTGTATTTTAGTGCTTTAGTGCTTTGGTGGCAAATTTAATGAGTCATCCCAAAAAGTCACAAAAAAAGCCCCTAAAACGGGGCTAAAGTTATCTTATCGGTTACCCTGATTACAAAATCAGCATGGCATCACCGTATGTAAAGAAGCGGTACTTCTCATTAACAGCCTCTTTATAGGCCTTCATCAGGAAGTCGAAGTCGGCAAAAGCGGCAGTCATCATTAGCATTGGCGATTGCGACAAATGGAAATTGGTAATCATGCTACTGGCAATGCTGAATTCGTAAGGAGGAAAAATAAACTTGTTTGACCAGCCTTTGTAAGGTTTCAACATGCCTGAGATGGTAACTGAAGTTTCAACAGCCTTCATGGTAGTGGTACCAACAACGCAAACCTGCTTGCGATTTTCCTTGGCAAGGTTAACAATTTTGGTGGCATGTTCTTCAATAATGACTTCTTCCGAATCCATTTTATGTTTGGTAAGGTCTTCAACATCAATAGCTCTGAAGTTACCAACTCCGGCATGGAGTGTAACAGAAGCAAAAGAAGAACCTTTAAGTTCGAGTCTTTTCATAAGCTCGCGGCTGAAATGCATTCCAGCGGTAGGTGCTGCAACAGCACCTTCTTTAGATGCATAGATGGTCTGATACCAATCCTTATCCTCAGGCATAATTTCACGCAAAGCCTGCAATTCTTCAGGAAGCGGTGTTTTGCCCAGGCTTTCGATGGTTCTCTTAAATTCTTCATAAGTGCCATCAAAAAGGAATCTCAAAGTACGTCCACGTGAAGTGGTATTGTCAATAACTTCGGCAACCAAAGCATCGTCTTCGCCGAAATAGAGCTTATTGCCAATCCTGATTTTTCGGGCAGGATCAACCAGAACATCCCATAAGCGGGCTTCAGCATTAAGCTCTCTGAGAAGAAAAACAGTGATTTTGGCACCTGTTTTTTCCTTTTCACCTGTAAGCAGGGCAGGAAAAACTTTGGTATCATTGATCACAAATACATCACCATCGCCAAAATACTCCAGAATATCACCGAACTTTCTGTGCTCGATGGTCTGTTTCTTTCTGTTCAGCACCATTAGCCGGGAATCATCACGGTTTTCTACGGGTTGCCTCGCAATAAGTTCATTGGGTAAGTGATAGCGAAATTGAGAGAGTTTCATTCGGTAATTTGTTTATGTTTGGAATAATCCTTTGAGCAGGCTCACCGGGATTTTAAGAAAATTGTCGGACAAGTTAAAAAACAATGTAAGTTTGCCGTTGATTGCACCATGCAATAATTTTCACTAATGGCCGGATTCTGGCATTATGTTACTTTTGCTTCCCTCAAAAGGGGTGCAAAAGTAATACTATTTTGCCGAAAAATCAAGTACTTAGAGAGTTATTTTCACTTCGGGTTAAATCTTTATCCTTTATCAGGAATTTATTTGTAGTTTTGCACGCTCAAATCAGATTTTCTAACCCCTTATCTATCAGCAAAAATGTCAACAGTGGTTAACATTTTCTCGGGCAGAGCCACCCGTTATCTGGCCGAAAAGATAGCAGTCAGTTACGGCAAGAAACTGGGTGATGTGCTGGTTACAGACTTTTCAGACGGCGAATTTCAGCCTTCTTTCGAAGAAAATGTGAGGGGCAACGATCTTTTCATTGTTCAATCTACTTTTGCGCCAAGCGACAACCTTTTTGAACTTTTACTGATGATTGATGCTGCCAAACGGGCTTCGGCCAGGCACATCATTGCTGTAATTCCGTATTTCGGATTTGCCCGTCAGGATCGCAAAGATAAACCCAGAGTTTCAATTGCTGCCAAGCTGGTTGCCAATTTGTTAACAGCTGCCGGCGTTCAACGCATCATTACAATAGATTTGCACGCCGATCAGATTCAGGGATTTTTTGATGTTCCGGTTGATCATCTTTACTCATCATCCATTTTTATTCCGTACATCAAACAGCTTAACCTTCCAAATATGGTGATGGCATCGCCTGATACCGGTGGTACAAGACGAGCTGCAGCCTACGCCAAAATTTTGAACACAAGCTTTGTAATCTGCTACAAACAACGTTCAAAAGCCAATCAGGTTGATACAATGGAATTAATCGGTGATGTTGTTGGAAAAGATGTGATTCTGATTGACGACATCATTGATACCGGAGGCACCATTTGCAAAGCTGCTCAACTTATGATTGACAAGGGAGCTGCAAGTGTCAGAGGTTTTTGCACTCACCCGGTACTTTCCGGAAATGCAATTGATAAGATTGAAAAATCAACTTTTACCGAAGTTGTGGTTACCGATACCATTCCCCTGAAACGGGAAAGTCCGGTAATTAAAGTAGTGAGTACTGCCAGTCTGCTTGCTGAAGTCATTGGAAAAGTACACAACTATGAGTCAATCTCAACTCTTTTTAAATTCGACTAAGCCTTTTGGGGCTATTTAATATCAAACCTTAATTAAAATTCAAACAAATGAAAAAAGTATCATTGAGCGGTTCTCTTCGCGAGAACGTAGGGAAAAAAGATGCTAAAGCTTTGCGTGTTGCAGCCAAAGTTCCCTGTGTAATTTATGGTGGTAAAGAACAGATTCACTTTGCAGTGGATGAAACCAGCTTTAAACCCATTCTTTACACCCCGAATTCTCACCTTATCAACGTGGAAGTTGATGGTAAAGAGTATCTTACAATTCTTCAGGACCTCCAGTCGCATCCGGTAAGTGATCGCATTTTACATGCTGATTTTCTGGAACTGAGCAAAGAAAGACCTGTAATTATTTCTATTCCTATTCGTGTAACCGGAACATCTCCCGGTGTTTTGCGCGGCGGAAAACTCATCAAAAAGTTCCGTAAACTCAAAGTTAAAGCACTAATTGAGCATTTGCCGGATGATATCGAAGTTTCCATCAGTAACCTCGACCTGAATCAAACCGTAAAAGTTGGTGACCTCAAACTTGAAAATGTTGAATTCCTTGATGTTAAGAGTGCTGTAATCCTTACCGTACAATCAACACGTAATGTTGAGCCTGCAGCTCCGGGAAAATAACAGTCTGACATAAACAACCTTTTAACCGGAGGCAGGAAAATAGTTTTCCTGCCTCCGGTTTATTTCAATCTAACTCAAAAACATCAACCAACCAATGAAATATTTAATTGCCGGACTTGGAAACATTGGTGATGAGTATGCCAATACCAGGCATAACATTGGTTTTATAATTGCGGATGCATTGGCAGCCGATCTTGGTGCGAAATTTACAACTGACCGCCTGGCAGCTAAAGCTGAAGCCCGTTTCAGAGGAAAAACCATTGTCATTATTAAACCAACAACCTATATGAACCTCAGCGGCAAAGCTTACCGCTATTGGTTAACAATGGAGAATATTGAAATTGAAAACTCATTGGTTGTTGTTGACGACCTTGACCTTGAACCAGGAATTTTCAGGCTAAAAACCAAAGGAAGCGGAGGTTCTCACAATGGACTCAACAATATTATTGAAATGCTGGGGCACAATAATTTCCCACGGCTAAGGGTTGGAATCGGCAATAATTTTGCCAGAGGATTTCAGGTAGATTATGTGCTGGGCAGATTTACACGCGATGAGGAAAAAATCTTCATGGAAAAAATTCCGGCAGCAGTTGAAATGATCAAAAGCTATATTGCTTCAGGCGCAGGTAATACCATGAACAATTTCAACAATAAGTAAGTAACTTACAAAGCATCAGTTCGAATTGCTGCATTGCTCATTATATTGAAAAGTTACATAAAAAAAGCCGGTCGAAATGACCGGCTTTTTTATTAATTGATCCTTAGCTTTTTAGCGATTATCTCACTGAGACGTGATATCTCAACCCGCTCCTGCAACATGGTGTCGCGCTCACGAATGGTTACTTTGCCATCTTCAAGGGTCTGGTGATCAACAGTAATGCAATACGGAGTTCCAATTGCGTCCTGACGGCGGTAGCGCTTGCCGATGGAGTCTTTTTCTTCGTACTGGCAATTGTAGTCGTATTTCAACTCATCCATGATCTGGCGGGCCTTTTCAGGCAATCCATCTTTCGCAACCAACGGCAAAATAGCAGCTTTAACCGGAGCCAATATGGCAGGCAATTTCATCACAATACGATCCGATCCATCCTCAAGCTTTTCTTCGGTGTAAGCATTGCTGAGAATGGCGAGGAAAGTGCGGTCAAGTCCAATGGAGGTTTCGACAACATAGGGAACATAACTTTCGTTCAGCTCCGGATCGAAATATTGCATTTTCTTTCCCGAAAACTGCTGATGTGCATTCAGGTCGAAATCGGTGCGTGAGTGAATCCCTTCCATTTCCTTAAATCCAAAAGGAAAGCGGAATTCAATATCAGCAGCTGCATTTGCATAATGGGCAAGCTTTTCATGATCGTGGAAACGATAATTCTCTGCACCCAAACCCAATGAAAGATGCCAGTTCAATCGCTCTCTTTTCCAGAATTCAAACCATTCAAGTTCGGTGCCGGGGCGGACGAAGAATTGCATTTCCATTTGTTCAAACTCTCTCATACGAAAGATAAACTGCCTGGCAACAATCTCATTGCGGAATGCTTTCCCAATCTGAGCAATACCGAACGGTATTTTCATACGGCCGGTTTTCATGACATTCAGGAAGTTAACAAAGATTCCCTGTGCCGTTTCGGGGCGCAGGAAAATGGTATTTGCATCTTCGCTGACCGATCCCATCTGGGTTGAGAACATCAGGTTAAACTGACGAACTTCTGTCCAGTTGCGCGAACCTGAAACGGGGCATACAATTTCCAGGTCTTCAATCAATTTCTTGATATCAGCCAGATCGTTGTTTTCCAGACCTTTATACAACCGATCCTTGATGTTGTCAATTTTTATCTGGTTTTCAAGTACCCTTTGGTTGGTTGCCCTGAACTGAATTTCATCAAAAGCATCACCAAACCGTTTGGCTGCCTTTTCAACTTCTTTGTTGATTTTATCTTCAAGTTTCGCGAGATGATCTTCAACAAGAACATCGGCACGGTAACGCTTTTTTGAATCTTTATTATCGATCATCGGATCGTTGAAAGCATCCACATGCCCTGAAGCTTTCCAGATGGTCGGGTGCATAAAAATTGCACTATCGAGTCCAACAATATTTTCGTGGTAGCGTACCATTGCATTCCACCAATACTCCTTGATGTTGTTTTTGAGTTCTACACCATTTTGTCCGTAGTCATAAACGGCACTAAGGCCATCGTAAATCTCGCTCGATTGAAAAACAAACCCATACTCTTTGGCATGGGCTATTATTTTTTTGAAAATTTCGTCGTAGTTTGCCATGCGGCAAAGGTAAGAATTGATTTTGGATTTTTATAAGTACAAAATGCCATATGATGGTGGGTGCGGCACTCAATTAGGATACTGAAACCAATGTCGTTTAGTTAAGGAATATCGTCTTCGACTCCGCTCAGACTGACAGTCATCCTGAGCGGAGTCGAAGGATATTTATTCATTTTTTTCTATTCAGAATCCTTAACTAAACGACATTGATACAGTCATCATAAAATATCTTTTAAATTTTGATTCAGATGATTTCAGATGATCAAAATAAATGTCCATCATTTTTGTTAAAAATCGAATTGCATTTCCCATTTATCCGCTATACCTTTAATTCATAAAACATGTAATTATGAAAAAAGTGATTTTCGGACTGATTGTCCTGGCATTTGTGGCTTCTTCATGCAATGAAACCATTGAAAAAGAAGTAAGAATAATTGAGGATACTGTAACCATTGCTCCCCGCGACGGTGTATTTTATCACATTTCAAGTGGCGCTGAGAACCCGCATAATGTAGTTATGGCATTGAAACAGGCTGTAATGATGGCAGAAGACAAAGATGTGCTGATTTATTTCGACATCAAAGGCATTGAAGTGGTGCTTAACGATGCTCAGGACATAAGTTATCCTACTTTCCCGACATCAAAAGAATCGCTGAAGCAACTTTTAGACAAAGGAATCACCGTTTTTGCCTGTCCTGCATGCCTCAAAGCCGTCGGAAAAAGTGAAGCTGATCTGATGCCCGGAGTTAAGCTTGCCGAAAAAGAGGTGTTTTTCAGCTTTACCAAAGGCAGGATTTTAACACTGGATTACTAAACCGGCTAAATCTGTTAAAATTAATAAGCGCCTTCTAAGACAAAGGAGGCGCTTATTGATTAAATTCATTGATTTGCAGTAATAGTTTCCTGAAAAGCCTGAAAAATCAAAGCCGGATCCAAATCAATGAACCCGGCTAGATAGAATCAGAAAGCAGGATTTTTACAGTACCGATTTCAACATCTCTTCTGTTTCATTAAATGCCTGTACCATGGTATTGGCGGCATCACCTCCAATCATACCGGCAAAAGCGGGTGCGTTCATACGCGAAACATATGTTTTACCATCTGCCTTTTCATATACTGAAACACGACAGGGAAGCATAGGTGTTACATCGCGCTGCGTATCTTTTGACAGTATCTGATATGCGTGTCCGGGATTGCAAAGTTCAATTACCTTGACAGGCAAAACTTCCTTGCTGTTTTTCTTCATGGTTTCCTGAAGATCATGTATTGTTGTGACTTTCCAGCCCTTTTCAACAATTGATTGCGACAACAAGTCAACAGTTTTATCAAAGTCGTATTTGCTCCGGGATTCAATCATTACACCCGACTTTTCTGTGACATCGGTTTGAGCTGTTACCATTAGCGAAGTTGAAATTAAAAAAATGGTGAATAGTTGTTTGATTTTCATGGTTCTGGTTTTTTTGTTGATTGGTTAGAATTCAGCAGAACTGAATAATTCAGGTCAATTGAAGCATGGATTTTCAGCTGCTATAAATGCTTATTCACCTGTTTTATCAGGAAATCTTTTGGTTTTACCCCGACAATGCGGTCCACTTCTTTACCATCACTAAACACCACGATGGTAGGAATTCCTCTTATTCCGAATTTTTGCGAAACAGACTGAAAGTGATCTACATTCAGCTTGGCGACAGTAGCTTTAAAATTTTCATCTTCGGCCAGTTCATTTAATACCGGCCCCATCACTTTGCAAGGCATGCACCATTCGGCCCAGAAATCTACCATAACTACTCCCTTTTTGATTTGATTCTGGAAGTTTTTATCGGTAAGGGTAACTATTTTTTCACTTTCCGGAACTGCACCCATGCTTTTCATTCTTCGGAATGAATAAAGCATGTAAGCGACAAAAAGCGAAACCAGTGCAATGGCAATAATGAGTCCTGTTGACATATCAGTGGGTTAATGATTCGTGTAAATGTTTGGTTTTTAATTGATGGATATAATTTGATGCAGCTAATGCAGCAACAGTAGCATCACCAACTGCAGTGGTAACCTGGCGGTAACGTTTCACTATGGAATCACCGGCAGCATAAACGCCGGGAATACTGGTGAGCATATCGCTGTCAACAATAATTTCGTTCCATTTGTTCATATTTACTGTTCCTTTCAAAAATTCTGTATTTGGAACATAGCCAATAAAAATAAACACGCCATCTGTTTTAAAATCTTGAATTTCACCGGTTTTCAGGTTTTCTATTTCAACACTTTCAAGCTTGTCATCTCCATTGAATTTCACGATAGAGGACTCCATGATAAAATTGATTTTATCATTTGCTTTGGCTTCTTCCACTGCATATTCAAAAGCCTGAAAATGGTCAAACTGATGAACAATAGTAACTTTGGTGGCATATCTGGTAAGTGAAACCGCTTCTTCAAGTGCTGAGTTTCCTCCGCCTACAACCACTATTTCTTTGCCTGTAAAGAAGTCACCATCGCAGGTGGCACAATATGAAATACCTCTGCCTTTAAACTGTGCTTCGCCTGGCATATTCAGGGTGCGCGAACGTCCGCCAGGGGTAAGAATTACAACATTTGCAGTGTAAGTATTTCCATCAGAAAGTGTTACTTCTTTAATTTCACCTTCAAGGTTAAAGCTTTCAACCGATGTATTACCTTTTATAACGCAGCCAAATGCTTTGGCTTGCTTCTTCATAATGTTTGAAAGCTGGTATCCTGAAATGCTTTCCACGCCCGGATAATTGGCTATTTCGTGGGTAAGGACCATTTGTCCGCCTAACACTCCATCGCTTATGATGAGGGTTTTAAGCCTTGCGCGGGAAAGGTAGATACCAGCAGTCATTCCAGCCGGACCACCTCCTATAATTATGGCATCAAAATGATTATTCTCAGTCATTTTAGTCGTTTTTGAGTTTTCATTAATAAAAAGGTGGAAGGTTTTATAAAGTCTTCCACCCTTTTAAAATCTCTGATTTACAGAATTAGCTTACAGTTACAGGTACAAACTCTTTATCGAGAATGGTCCTGATCTGTGAAGGGCTTTGAATGCTTGAAGTTGCTTTTACAAGTTTCCCGTTTTTGTAGTACATGGTAAAGGGAATTCCCATAAAACCGCGTGTTTCAGGAGCATTACGAATAACGTGTGCCTCTGGATTATCAAATTCCATATCGGCAAATTTTACGTGTTTGTATTCGTCTTCAAGATCTTCCATAATTCCATAAACCGGAATACACATGGGGCCCATACGGCCGCAGCAGATCATTACATTTTCGTGTTCGTTGATCAGCTTCTGATGATCAGCAGCTGTAAGTAAGTGATGAAGGTTTGTGTAAAGCATTATATTTTGTTTTTAGTTTGGTTTAAATTGAAGTCAGAGGTCAGAGGTCAGAAGTCAGAGGTCAGAAGTCAGATGTCGCTTGTCTCGGGAGCGCGAAGCGATAACGAGAGAAGTCAGATGCCAGAAATTAGAAATTAGAAATTAGAAATTTTCTTATTCTCCTTTATTCCATCTCAAGTATCCTGATCTCATAAGTGAGTTCCATTGCTTTGCGATAAACCGCTGAAACGCCGCAGTACCTTTCCTGAGAAAGTTCAATGGCTTTTTTGAGTTTATCTTCTTCCAGTCCTTCTCCCGAGAATTCGTAAATCAGATGCATTGAAGTGTAATGTTTCGGATGCTCTTCGGTGAGTTCTGCTTCAATCTTAATGTTAAATGTTTTAGGCTCAACACGCATTTTCTTCAGTATGGAGATTACATCCATACCGGTGCAGCCTGCAAGCGAAGCCAGCATCAGGGCTTTTGGTCTTGCGCCGGCATTGCTGCCGCCCACTTCGGGACTTGCATCCATAATAACATGATGATCGCCAACCAATGCATCAAACTGCATATTGCCGTTCCAGGAGGTATTTAAAGTCTGTTTCATAGTTCATTTGATTTGATGCTGCAAAATTACATCCGTCTGCAATACCTCACAAGGAAACCGGCTTCGCTTAAAACAAGCCCGGGATTGAGGTTGCTTAAGTTTTAAATTGAGGAAGAACGTAATTTTGGGACCTGAGCTTAAAAAAACATGACAAAAAAACCCCGCCAATAACCGGGCGGGGCTCTAACTAACAAGCAACAAATATTATTTCTTAAGCATCCGGATAGCCTGAATTCCTATCGCCGAATTAACGCGAAGAATATAAACACCACTTTGCAGTTCACTCATATTTAATGTAGTTGATCTACCGGAGGCATTTGCACGTTGAATGATTTTGCCCTCTATCGAACAGATGTCGATTATGACATTTTCAGATTCCGGGAATTCAATTGTGACATTATCAATGGCCGGGTTTGGATAGATTCGTGACACAAATTTGATTGATTCCGGCAATCCGGTGGTTCCCTCAGGGAAGAGTGTTACCGAAACACTTGCAGGATCAGTCAACTCAACAGTTCCTTCTGCTGTAATATAACCTGTTTTAAAAATGCTGTACGGATAAATACCCGGAAGATGCAGACCTGCATCATAATTTCCGGGCTCAAAAGTATATCCATCGAAGGTTAGTGTGGCATCTTCAATGCTGTTTCCATCGGGGTCGGATACCCAGAAATATACACCATACATAATCTCCACCTCTGGAATAATGGTAAAAATGGCAGAATCACCTATGTTAAAATTAATGGTGAAGACGAAGTCGTCATCTGATTCGGTTGACTTTGAAGTCCGAAATTTTTCCTCTCTCAAAAAAGTAAGCCGGGCAGTTTCACCATCAATATCGGTGATTGTGTAATCAATATTTTCTTCCATCTCAGTTACATAACCCCACACCATGCATGTGATTAATTGAACCGTTGAAGCATCGTTCCATGTAATTATTGTGTAGGCTTCTTCTGTGGTGCCGGAATAATAAGTAAATTCCGTAGGATTAATTGAGGCAGAAACTACTGTTCTGTTTGAATCTGCCTGTGTTGCACTTGCAAATAACATCATTGCAATGCCAATGAGTAATGTTTTAGTTTTCATAGTAAAAATTAGTTTTTTAAAGTTCTGTGCAAAAGTATCGCAGGTGGACACGATCCTAAAATAATACCTGGCGAAAGTGTCTGATAAGGGACTGAAACAGTCAATATGAGAATTGAACCGGAGAATCTGATCAGCTGTTTGAAAAAAAACGCAGTAAATGATTGAATTACTTCTGTTTCATTCTGCAGACAAGGGTTGCCTTGAAATCGGGGAGTGAAGTATTGAGTTGAGCGCTTTGGTATTCTGCCTGATTGAGATGTTGTTCAATAAATGGCAAACCCGGCGCATAATGAAAACACCCCCCCGGCTTCAGCGACCGGAGTATCTCCATATATTTTTCTGCGTACTTTAAAAAATCACCGTCCTCTCTTAGGTGGTGGTGATGAAAATGGTTTGAAAACCCAAGATTGCTGATGATGGTGCCCCATCTTGATGCGCCATATTGAAATTCAAGCCAGTCGCCAGAAGTCAGAAATGGCAGATCAGCGGGTAGCCGGTCAAATCCATAAGCTTCGATGCCCTTGGCCCGCAGATATTTCACCAGGTTGCCCTGCCGGCCGCAGCCAATATCAAGCACTGGTGACATCAACCCGTTTGTGTTTAATTTCAGAATATCCAGCTGAAGTTCCACACTATATTCATGACAAACAACCGGGTCCAGATCCTTTTCCTTTTGCGGGTAAATTTTCCCGGCAAACGGATTGGTTTTAAAAATGAAATTCCGGAGATTCGTAAAATGAGCTTCCGACAATGCCGCTATGGATGAGTTGCTGTTTCTGATGTTTGAAAAAAGTACTGTATAAATATCCCTTAACGCCTTCCTTTCATCCGCACCAAATGAATAATACTGATTAATCCGGCAAAACTCCTGAAGAACTTTATTGGCAGTGTAGCTAATCAGTTCCTCTACCTGCTGAGCCGATAAGTTATTTATTTCTTTCAGGTTATCAACCAATAACTCAATAAATTCGTTGGAAGCAGGCACTCCATCATGAAAAAGATTTTTTCCCTGATTGGAAGCAATTTGTGCATCGATGCTCTTTTTGAGATTATCCATTCAGGACTTTTTATACTGATTTTTAGAACCTTTTGATCAAAACCCTGTTTTCGTATTGATTTCCCTGCATTTCAAAAAAGGCTTGACCAATATCGGTGAATCCGTGTTTTCTATAAAATTTTATAGCCCGGTCGTTTTTGTGATAAACGGTGAGCCAGGCGGCATCAAACGCCGATTTTTTTATTTCCTGCAGCACTTTATCCAGCAAAAGCTTTCCAAAACCCATTCCTGTAAAACGCTCCAAAACATACAAAACAGCTATTTCTGGATTATGTCCTTTATCCGGGATGGGGCATTCTTCATCAAAGGCTATGACTGCACAACCGATCAAATGGCCATTCTGCTCAGCTACCAGGGTTTTCTTCAGTGGATTTTCCAGCAAAGCTTTTTCATTTTCCAGGGTAAATGTTGTAAGCAGATAATCTGAAAATTCGGATCTAATCCCTTCTTCTGCGTAAGTGGCTACCCAAACCTGCTGTTTTAAAACCACCAGGTTGGCCATATCGCTTAATTCAGCGACGCGAATATTGATTGCTTCCAGGCTCATTTTTAGTAATTTTCCAGTGTTCAATTGCTTCTTTCAGGGTCATGACAGTATTGTCTGCTAAAAAATGCTATTTGACCCCGTTTACCAGCTTTTCAGTCAGCTTTTCGAGAAATACATCGTCTGTTCCGCAACACCCTCCGAAAATCCTGAATCCGGAATTATCGCGAAGCCATATAATTTCTTCAACCAGGGTGTTAAAGTCATCCTGATGCACTATGCTGCAGTTATTAAGTTCTTCAGGGCTCATGGATGAAGCATTGGCCTGTATCCCTATAAATCTTGACATTTCAGTCTTCCCGATATTTTTTCCGTTGCCGAGTGAGCGTCGGAGATTGGTTGGATGTACACAGTTTGTCATATAGCCAAAGGGCTTATTTTCAGTTGCGGAATCTATTTTTCTGATGGCATTGCTTATTGGGGTTCCGTCGAGCAGACAACCATCGCCGCGAATCATAAAACTGATGATGTAGGGAATTCCGGTTTCAGCCATGGCCATGGCCATTCCAAGTGCCTCATCGGCTGCAGGCATAATACCGGCAAATAGAAAATCTATCTCCTGTGATTTGAAAACGCCCGCCTGTACCCTGTGAAATTCAAACGATTCTTCAACTCCGGGTGTATTTTCACCGCTATAGGCATCGCCCCTGCAACCCATATGACCGCCAAGAAGAATTTTACCGGAGAATCCCGGATATTGATCCCTTTTCTCATTTAAAAATCTGCAATTGTCAGCAATTACATTTTCACTGTTGTAAGCAGATTCCGCTACTGAAATGAAATTTGCTTTTCGGGTCGGAGTCATAAGCATTATTGGTAAATTATGCCTGACTGCAATGTCAATATATTGCTTGTAAAGTTTCTCAAGCAGGTGGGGATAGGAATAAATTATACCAGCCTGGGCAATGTGTTTATCCATGGTGATATTGTATTCCGATTTTAATCTTACAGCCAATGCTCCTTCGGTGAGGACAATTTCTGACTCGCGGAATATTTTCTCGAATTTTGTTGCTTGAACGTTCATTAACTGAAGTGTGATTATAAAAATCAGATTGGGTCAGAATTTATATTTGTCGCGATAACTTTTTATCGCCTTAAACAAATCATTTCTGTTTTCAAGGAAGGGCATATGCCCGACATCGCTTCCCCAAAGAATCATGTGAGGGAAATAAATATCTTTATAATGTTCCGGGCCAATGGTCCAATCAGATTTTCCATAGAAAAACAGAATCGGCATGTTCATTTCAGGAGCATATTTTTTGAAGTTTTCATGATATTCGGTATTGTAAACAATATGTTCCTCACTACCCCAATTCCAGTCAGGTACTTCGCCGAAGGTTTCTCCCATTTTTAAATAATTATCGTATGAAGCATATCCAAGCTTCCACATCAGATTCTTTTGATTGAGTTCACCAATCAGTGCCCCGAACCTGTCAACAAAAAATGCCGAATCGCTCTTGCACCATTTTGAACCTGCCATTTCAGGAAAAGAACATGCCTTAGGACAAAACCCTTTTTCAAAGGATGCTTCCCACTCAAGGGTACAGTTGATCATCAGCATCCCTTTGATTACCTGTGGATGACTTTTGGCATAGCCCATCTGAAGAAGGCCACCAAAAGAATGACCCATAACAAGCCATTGGTTGATTCCGAGTGCTATCCTTACCTCCTCAAAATCAGCCACCATTCTGTTCATTGAATAATTATTATCCTTAGGTCCTGAAGACCGGCCGCAACCCCGCTGATCGAGATAAATCATCTGAAAGTGCTGCTCAAGTGAATCTCCGGCAAACTTTTCAACCCAATAGCTCCCACTGCCCGGGCCTCCGTGCAGATAAAGACATGGGATGCCTTTTCCTTTAACCGTGACAAATAATTCCACATCGTCGGTTGTTTTTACAAGCCTGTCCTGAGCCTGGCTCCCCGATATCAAAACAACAAACAGAGAAAAAAACAATACTCTTTTCATGGTCAATCAAAGTTTAATTTTTTGATTTAAATCCGGGATCAGTTATGATCATTTAATTTCAGGAAGGAATAATTCCCTTAGGCTCAATCCACCTTTCACAGCAAAAATAAGATAACTTATCGTCAGAAATCCGTCAATGATTCCGGTAAACCAGAAAGAGTCTGGAAAGCCGGGTACAAAAACCATATACGAATAAAGCAAAACAATATAGAAAACCCTGCCAATGATCAAGCATCCCACATTAAAAGCATAACGTTTGATATTCAAGGCCGACATAAACTGCAGGTAAGCAAAGCAAAGAAAAAAAGATCCCAGAAAAATGGAATAAAAAGGATCCATCGGCGGGTTGTCGATGCTTCGTCCTGTTCCGATCACAAAAATATAAAGAAAACCTGCTATGGTATCCCAGACACCTCCCAGGGCAAAAAACAAGGCTAAAGGTTTTAGTGATTTGCTCATGATCTGATTCATATTGCTGATGTTATACTGCCGAATTACCGGTTCATTGTTTTCTCCTTCAGGTCGTCGATAAGCATTTGCCAATCGTACCCCAACTCACTTATCAGTGCTTCCATGCGATTGTCACGATAGGCAACTTTAAATGCTTCTATTCCTGTGAGTTGTATCAAATGGTGGGTAAAGATTCCGGCAACACTATAATTCTCCATTCCCCTGAAAAAGAGCACGGATTCGCCGGTAATCAGCTCAACGGAAAGGTTATTCTGATGCGCTTTGAAAACCTCAAGATCGCGTTTATAGGCTTCAGTGCTGAAGTGATAATCAGTGGCTTGCCGAAAACCTTCATCAAAAAAGGCTGATGGCGCTTTACCGATGGCAGCACCAATTATGCTGTGACCGGCCTCATGTTTGCAAATATCCATGCTTAGCCCGGTGATGTGATTGATATCTCCGAATGATTTCCCATGAATGGTTGACCAGAGCGGAGCAGCAATAAAATATTGCAGTTCCTCTCTTGTCTGATAAAAGTAAGTAATGAAATGAGGGATTGTTGATGAATCAGCCTCCAGATACTGACAAAGCCCGCTTACAAAGTCATTAAAGTCCTTTACTGAATTATTAAAACCGATGGTGTCAGAAATTGAGGATGCAATATAAAAATCGGCAAAAAGGCCATTAACCCGTTTACTGAAATAGGCATCGCGGAGGGTATCCATATCATTCAACTGCAAACTAGTTTTGCCATCAGCCTGAAATCCGCTGTAAATAATCTGATTGCCGCTGAATACGTAGAACTGGTAAGCTCCGGCCATAAAACCTATATATGCCAGCGGATGTTCTTCACCATTGCGGCAGGTATAAATCCGGGTTGCCTGATTGTTTATGTGATAAAAAGCATCGTTGGGATGCCCAAACTGCCTGCCGTTAAAGGAAAATCCATTGCGCACAATTCCAAAGGGAAGACCATCCATTGCAGCAGTTGAAAAACGGAAACATGGTCCGAAATACTGCAGGTGTTTTTCATAATCAGATGCAGTAAGCAATGACTCCTGAATGAAAACATACACAGGCTTTTCCTTCCAGAAAACAAAACCACAAACCGCAACTGAATCTTCAGGTTTTATGTTGTAACCATCAGGCAAAACCACAACAATGGTATCGGTTTCATAAAACCTGACCATAAGTTTTACACTGTCATCCATGGCTACAAAACCGGCAGGCTGCGACCAGGCATTTACTGAAATTGACATCTGCAAAAGCAGCAAAACTTTAACAAGAACTGAATTGAAAACTTTACCCATTTTTATCACTTTTAAAAATCTATCTGCAACTTTTAAATGCCAGATGTTTGAAATGAAAATACACTGCCTGTTTTAATTTTGAGCTACCGAGCTCATGCGCCCGATATGAAACCACACCCTTGATGCTATGCGTTGCTCCATTTCTTCGGGCACAACCGGTAAAACCATTTTGTTTCCACTGAAAATATAGAGCTGATAAGCACCAGCCATAAATTTTGTGTAGGTTAGCGGAGCGTTATCTCCATTTCCGCAGGTGTAAAGTCTGTTGCCCGAATTGCTCATAAAGTAAAATGCATCTTCGGGATTATGATAATTATCGCCATCGAATGAAAATCCCTGATCATCAATTGTAAATGGTGTTTCTGAAGCAAAAGAACGGGTAAATCTTGTACAAGGACCAAAGAACTGGAGATTCTTTTTTAGATCAGCAGGTGTCAGTTCCGATTCACATTTAAATACGTAAGCTGGTTTATGTTTCCAGAAAACGAAATTTCTGATTTCTTCTTCGTCGCGTGTATTGAGTGAATAGCCGTCAGGCAAAACAACAACAATGGTATCCGCTGAGTAAAAGCTGATCATTTGCTGAAGGTTTTTGTCCATGGAGGTAAATCCATCAGGATTTGCATTGACATTTGCAGCAAGCATCATCATGCCACAAAAAAGCGAAATTGCAGTGGTTCTAAAGCTCATTTTAGTTTGTTTTTAAGATTATTCCTGTTTGAGCTGCAAATTTATTTCATGATGTGGTGGCCTGAAAATCAAATAGGTTGATCAGGTATATTTGATGAGTGAAAGCGCAGATAAGGGGGTTGAACCCTGATCAATGTCAGCGGGCTTATTCAACCTGAACGGCATACATCCCACCATCAGAGCTGCCGAAGTATATTACATTGAGGTCAACAACGGGTGTTGACAGAATGGCTCCGAGCTTATGAATGCTTCTCTCAGCTTCCAGATAATCTTTTCCATAAAGTTCAAAGCCTTCCCGAAACTTGCCGTCATCTCCATAAACCTTTGAATAGTTTTCTTTTGAACCTTCAGTCTGGTATTCATGAAGTATTTCCCCGGACTTAGGGTCAACACCCCTCAGTTTGCCATCAAAACAGCCAAACCAAAGAATATCATTATTCACTAAAGCCGAACCATACACCCTCATGGGCAAGGATATTTGCCATATTATTTTACCGTCAGATTTTCGCAGACAATAGAATTTGTGCGTGTCGGATGTTCCGAAGAATAAATGTCCATCATAAACGGTGGGTGTTGCAATTACCCAACTTCCGGTTTCTTTCATATTCCAGCGGCCTCTGCCGGTTTTTGCATCGAGGGCATAAACATTGTAATCGCGACTACCAAAATACACGACACCATCAACGACCACTGCGCCTTTTTGTACTTCCCCGTTCGGGAAATAGGTTTCACCAATCGTTCTTGATTTCCATTTCAGTTCGCCTGAAACACCATCAAGCGCATAGAAATAACCCGCATAATCACCAACATAAACAATGCCTTCAGCAATAGCGGGGCTTGCATGAATTATTCCTGCTGATTTGAATTTCCACTTCAATTTTCCCGACTGCCTGTCAATTGCGTACAGGTTGCCATCTCCGCTTCCCCAGTAAACATAGGCATTGCTGATTGCCGGAGAAGAGAGGTAATAATCCCACATGTCGAGCATTTTTTCGCCTTCCGATGAAAATTTCCAGTTTAATTTGCCGGTCGCAATTTCCAGTGAATACAAATTGCCATCGGCACTGCCAAAAATTACTGAACTGCCGTTGATTGCAGCATCAGAATGTATCGGGCCATTGGTCTTGAAACGCCATATTTCCAGCCCATTTGATTTATTGACCGCATAAAAACAGCTGTCTCCGCTTCCGAAAAGCACAATATTTCCGGAAATGACCGGTGAAGAATAAATTCTTCCATTGGTTCTGAAAATCCAGTTTTCTTTAGGATTGTCAGCCAAAAGAAATTGAGAAATTGAAATCAGCAGTGCGAGTAAAAGCGATTTTTTCATCGTTTAATGAGTTTAAAGAAAGTAAACTTAGTTTTAATGATCAGGTTTATTTGGCGCAAGGTTCACAAGCACATCGCGCAAAGCCACCAGAAACAAATCAAGTGTTTCTTTTTCGATGGTAAGTGCCGGATCTAATCTCAGCACTTCGGTATTGGGTCTCAGGGCAACGATAAAGCCTGCAGTTAGCAGAGCTTCATAAATCCTGGATGCATCTCTGGTAAATTCAACCGCAAGCATTAAACCCCTGCCCCTCACTTCGCGAATAAGCGGAAATTCCTCTTGCATTTCAGTGAGTTTCCCAAATAAATAATACCCTTTTTCTCTGGCTTCATCACACAAAGCACCTTCGGCAATTATATCAATGACTTCAGCAGCTACAAAAGCACCCAGGGGATCATTCTGGTGGGATTGGGAATAATGAAATCCTTTGTGTTTTAGCTGATCTGCGATCTTCTTTGAAACCGCGGTAACGCTTACCGGATATCCATTGCCGATACCTTTACCCATGGCTACAATATCAGGCTGGATGTTATAGTGTTGATATCCAAACCATTTTCCGGTTCTTCCAATGCCGGTTGTGATTTCATTCGACATCACAATTCCACCGCTTTCCTGAACTTTTTTACTTATTTTTTTGATAAGACGCGCATCAGGAAACCTCACCAATCCCGATGAACTACCTGGTTCAAGCAGGAATATTCCTATCTTGTCGAAAGGAATTCTTGAAAATTCTTCACAATCTCCCAAACATCCTGATCCGGAATGATTGCATGAACAATTCAGGCGATCGTAAATAAACCACTTATCCGCAGATTTAACCGCAACATCGCCATAGGCACCCATGTAAGAATCAGCGAAAGTGAGTGCCAGAGGTTTCTCTGACAAAATTCTGGCTATCCGCATTCCGTATTCCACAGCTTCGCTTCCTGAACAGATAAATTCGCATTTACCTCCCTGCAAATTGTTGATATCGAGCACTTTTCGGGCTGTTTTCTCAATCTGCGGATGAATAAAACAAAATCCGGTATGGCTTATTTTGTTGATCTGATCGCTTATTACCTTATTGATGCGCTTGTTGTTGTGCCCGAGGCAAGTGCACCAGACTCCTGATTCAAGGTCAACCATGCGATTGCCCTGACTGTCATAAATAAAACAATTGTCAGAATCGACAATATTGCCAAATTTAAGAATATGGCCTGTTGACCAGATGATGTTGTTCATAGCTGTTTTTGTTGATTAATTCTGTTTCTGAAGATGAAATGATTTCGGAATAAGGATTACGGATTGCGGATTTCCGGCCTCCGGCCTCTGACCTCTGACATCTGACCTCTGAAATCAACTATTCAACCATTTCTTAAAATCCGACGACCGATCAACACTCACGATGGCTTCAAATTCTTCATCGGCTTTGGGTTTTAATTCAAGCTTTATCCGACCGCGCGAATAAGCAACCATATTGGCTATCGAATCCATATTAACCATGTATTTCCGGTTTATCCGGAAGAATTTTTCAGGATTCAGCATGGTTTCAAGTTTATCAAGGGTGAATTCAACCGGGTAAGAGTTCCCCTGGAAGGTTTTCAGGTAGATTCCCTTTTCCAGCACATAGAAATAGGCAATTTCTGACACTTCAATCTTCCGTATCTTCTCTCCTATCTGAATCAGGAATCTTTTCTTAAACTCAGGTTCACGCCCCTGAATTCCCGCTAACAGTGCGTCAAAATCAATGCTGAAAGCAGATTTCAGGGTCTGGAATTTTCTCAGGCTCTCAGCAAGGTCACTTTTACGGATAGGCTTCAACAGGTAAGCCACGCTGTTCAATTGGAAAGCCCTGATGGCGTATTGGTCATACGCGGTCGTAAAAATGACGGGTGTATTTATAGTTACCTGCTCAAAAATACTGAAACTGATCCCATCTGATAATTGTATATCCAGAAAAATCAGGTCGGCAGTATGTTCCATCAGCCATTTCGCCGATTCTTTGATGGAGCCGCATTTGGCAAGAACGTTTATGGAGGGGTCGACCTCATTCAGCATAAGTTCCAGCTTTTCAGCAGCAAGGCTTTCGTCTTCAACGATTAGTACGTTCATCATTATCGGTATTTATTAAAGGAAGTCTGGCAATATAATATCCGGTTTCAATGCTGAACACCGGTTCATCGCTTGTAATCAGTGCGTATCTTTTAACCAAGTTTTTTAATCCCAAACCGGTTGACACAGGAGCAGAAATCTTGGGCTGAAGGTTATTTTTTACAACCAGAAATTGCCCCTCGCTGAAAATTTCAATCTTCAAAGGTTTCGCTTCATTTACAATATTGTGCTTGATGGCATTTTCAAGCACTACCTGTAATGACAGCGGGGGCATTACCTTTTCAAGCAGTCCGGCAGGGATATTAACCGTGAAAGTCAGATTTTCACCATACCGTATTTGTTGTAAAAACAGGTAGGATTGCATAAAATCGAGCTCCTTTCCCAGGCTGGTGACCGGCTGCTCTATGGTTTCGAGCACATAACGATAAACCTGCGAAAACTCATCAATAAACTGCTGCGCTTTCACAACATCCTTGTTTATAAGCCCCGAAAGTACGTTCAAACTATTGAACATAAAATGGGGGTTAATCTGGCTTTTCAGCACTTCAAACCTGATCTGGGATAACTCTTCCTTTAATATTTCGGCCATTTGTGTGGCTTGTTTGCCTTCAATAAAATAGACCCATCCCTCAAGCACAGCCATCATCAGAATATTTACAACACTGTAAATCATCATGTTATTTATGATAACACCTGTCAGGTCTTCGGAATAAGGACGTATTGAATGAGCAAGCAATGTAATTCCCAGCGAAACAGCAACTGCAATGGTAATGGTAAAACTCAGCTGCAAAGCAAGTCTCATTGCAATCCTCTTTCCCCAGGGTGCCATCTGGTTAAAATATCGTATTACATAAAGATCAGGGTATGCAATCAAAAATGCAGCAAAAATACTTAGCAGGCTTCCGCGGAGAAGTCGCATAAAAAAGTGCGGATATCCGCTTAGCAGATAATACCCGGTAAGATGATTATAGGTTATCACAATTATCTGAACTCCAACAGATATGCCCAGAAGTAGAAAAAGAAGTTTCCTGAATGATAAGTAGGCATGTATCTCTTTGAAAAACATCATCAACGGAGTTAAGCGGTTCAAATATAGTTCTAAATCTACTGAATACCTTGCATTTTCATTTGCAGATCCAAAGAACCAATGCCCTGGGTGCTAATGTATTTTAATTTCCAGAAACCCGGTTGTGCCGGAAAAACCTCCCTGATATTCAACTGATCAGGAGCGATTATACAATTGGTATAAACTACTTCACCCTGAGGATTGTAAAGAAAGATTTCAAGCGCACCTGATTGAACGGAAATAATACCTTCGAGAAATACCGATTCTGCCCGGCTGTCAACTGCCATCACAGTAAGTCCTTTGGAATGATTATCAACCGGACAGCTGAATCCATATTGTACAGGCTGATCTTTTTCGCAGGAGGTATTCAGCATTAAGAGTATCGCGAAGAGAGGGAGGAGTAGTGTTTTCATTTCGTCAGTTTTTTTTGAGTTAAATCCGGCCGGACCAGAGTGAGCCCGGCTGGATTTGTAGTTATCAGAACTTTTTAAGGATGCCCACGCGGGCTGACAGATAATTCAGATTCAATTCTTTAGAAACACCTTCAAATTCAGCGGTTTTATTCAATGCATTGAATTTTATGCCGGGCGTTAGGCTCCAGTTGCGACCAAGTTTTACATCCACACCGCCGGCAAGTTGCCAGCCAAATCCGTGCTTACTGTCAAAAATTATGTCGCCAGCCTCATTTTCAATCTCAACATGGTTATACAAACCTGCTGCTCTTGCATACCATGAAACTGGTGAATTTCCAATCGGCTGTTTAAACTGAAGTCCGAAAACATATCCGGTTTCTTCAAAATCAGTTTTACTTCCGGCAAACGATTCTTTGGCTGAATTTCGGTTCCATCCCCAACCAGCATATGCACCTAAGTGAGGCATAAATTGGTAGTGAAAAATTCCTTCAAAGCCAAAACCGGTTTTCAGATCGGTACCAGCCAATTGACGGGTAGCAAAGGATGCTCCGCTACTGAGTTCAAATCCGAATTTCTTTTCGTTGTTCTGTGCTTTACCGTTCAGGGCAAATACTGCCACCATTCCGAGTACAAGCAATAATTTTGATTTCATGTTCTTTTGATTTTAATTTTGATCATCTGGTTCACGAGGCAAAAGTATATAGAGCGCATTCCTCCCAAAAGTAAATCTGGCTGAAAGCGCACCTCATAGGGCTGAACGCGCAAAAATGAAGATCAAATGGTTATTTGTTAGCTCTGATAAAGGTTTTCAGGCATTAGAATCTGGGGTTCAGAAGGAAAATAAAACACATAAAAATATAATTTAACCCAAGTGTTGTTTTTCTGATAACAACTCTTTACCTTTGTTAGAAAACATGTTGTACCTGTTGATAAACAGGCCATTAGACCACCAAAAATATTACTCCGAAAAACAAGAAATTATGAAAGCGAGCCAAAAAATCAGAATGAACTTTCTGTGGATAGTATTTTTTATTCCCACTTTTGCAATGGCACAACAAGCCGTTGATTGGTCGTTTAATTATGGCGGTTCAAGCGCAGATGTACTTTCCCGCATTATAAACAGCAGTTCCGGCGGGTTTCTTGCCTCCGGGTTCTCAATGTCATCTGACGCTGATCTCCCTTCCAATGACGGAGGTTATGATGCATGGGCAATAAAAATCAACGAAACCGGCCAGAAAGAATTTGTCACAGTATTGGGTGGATCCAGCTCTGATTATGCAAGAGACATTGTTGAGGTTGATGGTTCTCATTATCTGATGCTTATTGACTCCTATTCGTCAGATGGTGATTTCCCTGTCAACCTTGGCAATTCAGATGTCTGGATTAAAAGCTTTTCTTTGGACGGAAGTATTGCCGGCTCACTGCATTTTGGCGGTAGCGGTGATGATAACGCCATCAGACTAATTCCAGCTACGGCAGGTGGACACCTGATTATTGGGCGCACAAATAGTTCAGACGGAACATTTCCCAACCATTATGGTGGTTATGACGGTTTTTGTATAAGATTAACCCAGAATTCACAGGTAGCCTGGATAATACAATTCGGAACCAAGGGTAACGACGGCTTTGTTGACGCTCTGACCCTGCCCGATGGAAATCTGTTGTTCCTGGGAAGTGTTTATCAAACCACTCAAAATACAGGCTGGCTTCTGAAAGCCAATTCTTTAGGCGAATTAATTACTGAGAAAAGATTTGAAAAAGCGAGCGGGGTTTTCCCGGTTTGCATACAGCACCATGCCGGGCATTTTTATGTTGCAGCCAACACCAATAACGTGATATCCCGGGTTACCGACCGGCATATGATAATCTACAAATTTGATGAAAACCTGGATTTAGTCGGATCAATTGAAACAGGCGGAGCCGGTGGCAGCGATATGATTCTGGATATGAAACCCTACGACAACAATCATCTTCTTTGCCTGATTACCTCAAATACCAATTACTCACCCTTTCAAGGCAGCCATGGTGGCTATGACCTCTTTTACGCGCTCTTTAGTAACGATTTTGAATTGGTTCATACCCGTCCCTTCGGGGGAAGTGTTAATGAAGGAATGTCCGGGCAAAACGGAAATTTTGTTCTTGATGGCACAAATGCCATTGCCGCCAGTAACTCCAATTCATCTGATGGTGATGTCCCCGCTAATTATGGTTTAGCTGATGGCTGGATATTCAAAGCTAATCCAACTTATTCGCTTGGATTGCCGCAATTAGAAAAAAATAATCTTAAAGGAATGATTATCCAACCAAATCCTGCAACTGATTTTATTGAAGTGATTGATATTCCTGAAAACACCTCAAGCATCTCAATCTTAAACCTCACAGGGAAAACAATTAAAACGCAGGATATAAAACCAGGGAAAAACATACTTTCAGTAAATGACCTGCCCGGTGGAATTTATATTCTGCATGCCCATGGCAAAGGAATAATAACCGCTTCAGCCAGATTTATTAAACAATAACAGAACCGGCCTGTTTTCAGGAAAAATGACCATCTCTTCATGATTCTGATTCCGGTTAATCATGTGCGCCCACATTTTTGTCAATGGTTTCCCTATTTTTGCATTTGTAAGTCAGGACAATTTCTGTCAGAACAATGTTTTTGAACTGATATTTCCGCATTTCTTTCTTATCCGGTTTCCCGGAAACCCATGTAACTTAATAATCGAACCATGATGGAGCATTTCCAAACCGAATGGAAAACAAATGACGGGCTGAATATTTTCGCTCAGTACTGGAAATCGGATGCTGTTCCTGCCAAAGCCATAGTTTGTTTTGTGCATGGCATTGGCGACCACTCTTCGCGGCATACCCACGTGGCAGAAGCTTTCACAAATGCAGGTTTTGTATTTTACACTGCCGATCAGCGCGGACATGGTCAATCAGAGGGGCAACGCGGACATTTTCCCTCCCCGGAATCAATTCTGCAGGACATTGACCTGCTGCTGCAAAATGCCCGGAAATCTTTTCCCGGCCTGCCTGTAATCCTTTACGGACATAGCATGGGAGGCATTCTGGTTTTGTATTATGCGCTGGAACGTAAACCTGATATTGCAGGGGTAATATCAAACAGTCCGGGACTGCATAATGCCTTGCAAAAGAAACCTTTGCTGATAATGGCTGCCAGAATACTGGGTAGCCTGTTCCCGCATATGTCCATTTCCAACGGATTGGATCTCAAAGGCATTTCACGCGATCCTGTGATGCTTCAGGCTTACAAAAACGATCCGCTGATTCATAACCGCATCACCATGGGCCTGGGAAAAGTTATGCTTGAAGTTACCAACTGGACGATTGAAAATGCAGCCAGTTTCCAGCTCCCGCTGCTGATCATGCATGGCAAGGCCGATATAATAACATATGCTTCCGGAAGTATTGCTTTTGCTGCTCCGCTGGGCAAAACATGCAGTCTGATTCTTTGGGAAAAAGCCTTTCATGAGATTCATAACGAACCCGAAAAGAATGAAGTTATAAGCGCCATGACCGATTGGGCAAACAGTCTGACCGTTGAATAATTCAGCTATGGAAAAGTATATATTGGCACTTGATCAGGGAACAACCAGTTCGCGTGCGCTGATTTTTGACAAATCAGGCAACATATGTGCAGTCGCACAAAAAGAACTTCAGCAATACTTCCCGAAGCCAGGCTGGGTAGAGCACGATCCCAACGAAATCTGGTCATCACAGGTGTCGGTGGCAGCTGAAGCCATGTCGAAAATCAACATCTCCGGAGCTCAGCTTGCCGGCATTGGCATTACCAACCAGCGCGAAACAACCGTGGTGTGGGATCGCCTGACCGGTGAACCATTATGCAATGCCATTGTATGGCAGGACCGGCGAACCGCTGCTTATTGCGATGAACTCAAACAGAAAGGGCTGTCGGAACTGATCAGACAAAAAACCGGACTGGTAATTGACGCGTATTTCAGCGGCACAAAAATAAAATGGATACTCGATAACATAAAAGGCGCCAGAGAAAAAGCCGAAAATGGCATGCTCGCTTTCGGCACCATAGATTCATGGCTGGTTTGGAAACTCACAGGTGGCCAGATTCACATCACCGATGTCAGCAATGCCAGCCGAACCATGCTTTTCAATATTCATACCCTGCAGTGGGATGCTGAAATGCTTGAATTGCTCACTATTCCTTCATCCATTCTGCCCATTGCTGTGCCAAGCAGCGAAATATACGGATATACAAAAAATCAATTTTTTGGAGCTGAAGTTCCCATTGCCGGCATTGCGGGAGATCAGCAGGCTGCTCTTTTTGGGCAAATGTGCCTTGAAGAAGGGATGGTTAAAAACACGTATGGAACCGGCTGTTTTATGCTGATGAACACCGGAGAGACTCCCCGAATGTCGAAAAACAACCTGCTGACCACCATTGCCTGGCAGATCAACGGAAAAACCACTTATGCCCTCGAAGGCAGTATATTTATGGCCGGAGCAGTAATACAGTGGCTGCGCGATGGACTGGGAATCATTAAAACTGCTGCTGAAGCCGAAGAACTTGCCCTGACGGTTAATGATAACGGCGATCTGTATTTTGTGCCATCATTCACCGGCATGGGCGCTCCTTATTGGGATCAACATGCCCGCGGCCTTATGATCGGCGTAAACCGTGGCACTACCCGCGCCCACATTGCACGGGCAGCGCTTGAAGGAATTGCTTTTCAAACCATGGATGTACTCAGGGTAATGGAACTGGATGCACAAATCAACATCAGTGAGTTGCGTGTTGATGGCGGTGCTTCAACCAATAACCTGCTGATGCAGATACAGGCCGACCTGCTGGGAATTCCGGTTGTGCGCCCACAGATAACAGAAACAACGGCTATGGGAGCTGCACTTCTGGCCGGATTGGCTACAGGTTTCTGGACAAGTATTTCAGACCTGAAAGAGCAATGGCAAATCAACAAAAGATTTGATCATCAACAAGATCCGGAAATAACAGCTTATATGAAACTCCGATGGGCCGATGCCGTGAAAAGGGCTGGCGGATGGGCAGGGGAATAAAAAATTATCGTTTGCTTTACTGATTGTCAAATCTTCAACCCCAGCTGCACTGCAAAAGTTCTTGGTGGTCCAACATCGGCCGGGCGGGTCATATATTCGTGGTTAAACAGGTTATTGATAAAAAACGACAACTTCAATGTTGCGGATGGTTCCCAGGCAAAACGCCAGTTTACCAACACATCACCTTTATTGTTTTCCTCACGGTATTCGCGCAAGCCGGGTAAAATAAAAATCGGCAGCCCAACGCCGTTTACCCTCAATGAATCTTCAAAAGCAAGGTCGATATTGACGATATAGCTGTGGTAATCAATATTGAAACCACTTGAAAATTTCCTAAAGCTGGCATCAGCACCAAGCTTAACATTATGATAAAAGCGGTATTTCAGCATATTTACATCGCTTGAAGCAGTATTTTCGCGCTTGCCAAAATCTTTATCCACCGGATTGGTGTAAGTGTATCCTGCATTAAAGCTATAAGATACAGAGCCTGCTTTTCCCTTTCCAATAAAATTCAATTCAAACCCGGCGATACGTGCATTGGTAATATTGTAGGCTTTAAAACCGGTATAATTGAAAAAATCAATCAAAGTCGGGTTTGTCAGATCGGGAGGATAATGTTGGCCGAATGTAAATTCTATCATGTTTTCGTATTCCGTCCAGAAAACTGCAGCATCGGCATAACCCTGTATGCTGCCGATCTGAAATCCCTGTTTCGCGCCTATTTCAGCATTCCAGCCATATTCAGGCTTCAGTGTATCGTTTGGAAAAATCTTCAATGCACCTACTTCGGTGGCTGCATATTTTTCGGCTATGGCCGGATATCGGAAACCCTGACCGAAACTTGTTCGCAAAAAAGTAAGTTTCCCGGCCTGATAATTGATTCCGGCACGGAGCAGTGGCTTTGATTCCTGGCTCGTATTATTGATGGTGTGCCATTCGTATCGCCCACCCAGCGAAAACCGCCAGTTCAAATGCCGCTTTTCAGTCTGAAAATAAACAGAGTGGTTGTTGGCGGTATGCTTATCGTTTCCGAAAAGATTCGACTGCGACTGAATGTAGGTGGCACTGGATCCGGCGGTAACCGAAAAATCATTATCCCAGCGCTTCATGTATTGGTACTCAGCAAAATAAGAATCATCATAATTGTGCAGTGAGTCGCTGTCGTAAGTAACCTGATAAATACGCCCTTTCAGGGTGTGCCTGCTGTTTTTTTCGGTGTGATACGTAATGTGTGGATCAAGATTAAAGCGTGTGTTCCTGAAACGCTGATCAAAGTCGGGTGAGGCGCGGTAAACACCACTGTAGCCATCGAGCCAGAGCAGAAAATTGCCTCCTTCACTGAACATTGCATTTGCATTGATGCCGGCAGCCAGGCCTTTGATTCTTTCACTTCGGTAGCGGGTATTCAGGTTTGCCCGGATGTATTTGGTGTTTTCATTTTCGCGGTATCCTTTGTCGGTATGCACGTTTGCTCCGCCAACCAGATCGAAATTCCCTATTCTCCGGCTATGCGAAAACCTCAATCCCGAATAGTACGGTTGAGTATCCCACCATGCGATTTCCTCTCTTTTCGGATTTCCATAAATGCCGCTGTAAGCCATAACGGATGTTTCCGGCTTTACTCCGGGGAATGCTGTGCGGATATTGATTACTCCGTTCAAGGCTGAAGAACCGTAAAGCGCTGATGATGCACCTTTTAGAATTTCTATCTGGCTGAGGTTCTCAAGCGGAATAAAATCCCATTTGGCCTCACCACCACCTCCGGTGAGCATAGGCAGATCGTCAAGCAACAGTAAAACCCTCGATCCTACTCCATAGCTGTAACCGTTGCCTCCGCGTATGCTCACCTGATCATCCAGAAACATCACACCGGGCACCTGTTGCAGGGCTGTTTCTATGGAAACCGTATGGGTATTTTCAACTTTGGCCGAACTTAACACTTCCATTGAAATGATAACATCGGATATTTTCTGTTCATAACGCGAAGCACTTACCACCACTTCGTTGAGAAGACTGGCTTTTTCCTCCATTGTTATATTCAGGGATAGCCTTTGCCCTTCCTTCAGAATGAGTTCCTTCTCAATGGTTGTATATCCGATAAACCGGAATTGCAGGATAATTTTCCCGGGCGCGGAAGAAATAGAATAATTCCCGGATGCATCTGTTGCCACACCTTGTTTGTTGCTGTAATGCACATTCACACCAACCAATGGCTCACCGTTCGCAGCATCGGTCACACGACCTTCTACCACAGCGTTTTGAGCTGCAACAATACCTGCCGCCGAAAAAATGCAGAACATCAAAAATCGAATGACCATATTGGTGGCTATTGTTTCCTGATTAATAAACAATATTAGCGATTAATGCCTGATCAACCTGATCACAGACGACAGATTTTTCTCTGTATGTCTGAGCCTGCAAAAATAAATTCCGGGCTCAAGGTCAGAACCATCAATGCTGTAGGATTGATTACCCGCGTCTGTTGAAATGGTTTCACTTTTCAGAAGTCTTCCCCGGCTGTCATAAATCAGACACTCAAAATTTCCTGCTGATTGAGCATAAAATTCAAGGTTAAAAATATCTGAAGAAGGATTCGGGAAAGCTTTCATCCTGATATTGCCATTTACGCCTGCTTCATCAATTCCGTATGAAGCGGCAGGCAATACTGTAATGCTGTAATAATCAATGGTATAAGGAATTGGCAAACCAAGACCTCCCATATATCCAACTACAGTTATGGCTAATGGATATACTCCGACCTGTGCTTCGGTGGGTGTACCTGTGATGAGCATACACCCGGAAGTTCCCCCAAGCCAAAAACCTGAAGGCCGGCTGGGAATAGCCTGAAAGCCTTCAGGCATTCCGGTTATCTCAGCAACACCGATAGAGTCGATATTCATCCGGGGAAATGGAAAAACAATGGTATCAGCCGGAATTATTGCAGTAATTACAAAATTGTATTCATAGGTTGCAATTGCAGGTGGAAAACCGGTGGCACTATCGGGATAGATGCCGGGCTGTGTGTATTGCGGGTCGGGAATGCATTGCCCGAAAGCAAGAGTTACTGCCAGAAAGCTGATTAAAAGCAGGGTAATATATTTTTTCATACAAGGGCTTTTTAGAGGGTTTATCTGATTCAAAGTTACAAAATTGTTCTGGTTATATGAAAGAATTTATATATCTGAAGCTAAAATGGTTACATTCGGGCATTCAGACAAAAATCAATCAAACAAACCCAACAGCAATAACGGATAAGGAGAGTCCTACTTACTCTATTATCTTTCTCAGTTCAAATGTAATGAAAACCTCTTTAAATTTCGACCCGAAGAAATTTCGACTCGAATGGCTTTAATTCCACGCTTCCACCCATCACTTCTTTTCCGGTTACATCCACCTGTATGCAGTTCAAAAGCTCACGGTTTTGGCTGTTCTGCAATCCTGGAAGGCAACTTTTCCCGGCAATTTCGCGTACATGAAGCAACAATGTTTTTCCATCCTGAGAAGGTGTAGCACTGATCAGCAGCAGGTTTTCCGGCCATCCTGTAATGAATGATTCTTCCCATCTGGCTTCACCCTTACCTCCACCCGGCAATATACGGCTGAGAAATGGTGTCCGGTTGCCCCATCCATATCTGACGGCATCCTGCATGGCATTGCCTGCCTGACTGCTGATGGTATAAACCCAGTCGTGCCCGCCATGCTGGTCAGCATTAAAGTTGGTAACCCAATAATTATTCATGGGCCAACCATACATATGCGTGGTTTCAGGCGTTGCTCCGGCTTTGAACCTTCCGGTATTGATGCCGCCAAACTGCATCAGCGGAATTTCTTCTGAACTCAGCATAATCTGTGAAGAGTTGTTCGAAAGCCGGGCATAATTCTGCACAGTATTCCAGTCGTTGGCCGAACCCTTGATCTGATCGATTCCTGCCCTGACTTCACCTCCCTGCACATCAAAAGCAAGTTGTCCGTTTTCAAGTGCAAAAGGAAACGCAATGTATATGCCTTCGGGATCTGTAACCAGCTTTTTTTCAATGGCATATGCAAGGTCGATTCGTTTGGTGGTGTTAAAAAGCCTGATTTCAAATTCAAAGGTATTGTCGCGGTTGGCTGCCCGGGTATTGCCCCTGAATTTGACCGTGTTCCAGACTTCACCTTCTTCAAAGCCATCAAACCATACTTTTTCAAGACCTTCACGGGTATAATTGTCTAGTTTAAAGGACTCCATCTGTGACCGGTTGTTGAGGAGTTCATAAATAAACTCCCCGAATTTATATTCAGCACCCTGATCAACCAGTTCCTGATTCAACTCTTTATCATAGATACCGGATATTGCGCCTTTCTGATTGTCAATCAGAATTTTATACCACTGATTTTCGATGCTTTGCATTTCTTTAACTTCCTTTGGCAGTGATTGCACCGCTTTATTTTTATCAGTTCTGATGACAAACTTTTTGTAACCGAAAGCCGGAATATCATCCACCCAAACACTCCAGTAAGTGCCATCGGAATGGTGTTCCACCGGCTGGGCTTTGATTTCATTTCCGTTTTGATCGATTATTGAGAATGGTGTGTATCTGGGAAGTATCTGATGATCGATATACACCTTAAAAAGTCCGCTTCGTTTCCAGTTCAGGGTATTGTAAACCACCAAAGATGGATCTTTTTCCCGGGTGATGAAACTTTGCAGCAAGCCCATGGTTTCTTCACCCAGCATTTTGGCTCTGCGGCCGGCTTCCCAGGCATAGGATTCCTTAAGGGATCGCTGTTCCATGGTATATTTATGAAATGGCTCACGCACACTGTTGTTATATCCTACGGTATGCTCGGTATAAAAAAGCAGGGCGGAGTTGGTGGATTCAATACGGTCAGAGATTTTTTCAGGCAACACAGAACCCTGCAAAGCAGCCATGCAAAGGCCAGCTGTATTTGCAATGAGGTCGCTTTGCGCAATACGCGTGGCTGTAACTTCGCGCGCTGAAGCCCCGAAACCGTCAGTCCACCAATCGGGCCATGCACCTCTGATTACCTGAAATTCCGATGCATATTTTGCTTCCATCTCTTCAAAAAAAGATGTCGCTGATGCTGTTTTCAGTTTAGGCCATGTATATTTTTCATTCCATTGCCTGATCATGTCGCTGGCCATGGTTGAAGGCGGAGCATTATCCACCAGATAACCTGAGTGCTGAATAGAAATCAGATCGTATTCATAGCCTTTTGCTTCAAGGTTCAAAAGGTAAGTAAGCAACTCACCTTCAAAAACATTAAAGTCGCCAGCATGAATTTTGAAAACCGTATTCCCGATCATGTAATGTTCTGCGCGATAGGCCAGCATTTGTTTGCCCGAAGGTGACTCCCACCAGAAAAGGGTAGGCTTATCGAAACAGATCAATGCGCGATGGCCGTGAGTTCCCATATTCAGATACTTAACACCCATATCGCTGTAATAATCACACAAACTCCATCCTATACCGTTTACATCGTTCTGCATGGCAGTTTTTACATCCATTCCGCTTTCGCGGATGCGTGACAGGGGCTGAAGAGAAGCGGCCAAAATCTGTTCATCAGGCAGCTCATTAAAATTGAAATACATGCCTGTAATTTCAATTCTTCCCTCTTTCACCCTTTGTTTCAAACGCTCAATCTGCTTTGCGGGCCGGCACTTCAGGTATTCATCCACCGCCCATGAAGCTTCGCAGGTCCATCGGAATTTTGCTTCATCGGGATAGTTGTCTGTGTTGTCGCAATAATCAAGTGCGTAGTCGATGAAACGCAGATGCTCTGCCAGGATTTCCGTTTGCGAACGTGTATAACCGATATCGGTATGTGAATGCTGCACGAAGTTAACGCGCCATTTCTTTACCGGTTGAAGTTCAAGTTTCCCTTTGCTTGATTTACCAGCTATTTCGAGGCGATAATCTATAATTTTTTTTCGCGATACAGCCGGAAACTTAAGCTTCACATAGTTGTAACCAAAGTTTATCTGAGTGTCGCTGATCAACTTTCCATCCATAAAAACTTTTGCCTGAGCACTTTCCCCAAAGTGCAGTATTCCGGCAACACCAAGCTGATATTGTTTGCCATCTGACTCAAAAATAGCCGGCAGAGATTTCACGGTCAATCCATTTTCTATGGCAAACTTAAACGTCATATACCAGGATGTTTTATTGAAGTTACCTCCTGTAACTTCAAGCACAAGCGGTTGACCGGCCTTAAGTTTGTTCGCCGGAATTGTCAGATAAATAAATCCAAACCTGTCACCATGCTGATCAACCATATCTTTTTTGAAGGATAATGCAGATCCGTCCCTGGCTTTCAGATTCCATTCATCTGAGCCATCAGCCCAGAATGTGAACATTTCAACACCGTTTATCGAAAGATCAAAGCTTGCCTTGCCGGGCGAAGAACCGATGCCGGCCAACCACGCAAAGGTTACAAACTCCGATTCAAACTTAACCGGAACCGGAGCAGTTTCCCATTTCATAGTTGAGTTGCCGTCGGTTGCCCGGATAAGCAGACTTTCGGTAGCAATGGGAATTGAAGAGTGATAGGAAAAATCGTCGCCGGTGAGTTTTCGTTCAAATCCGTTTACGATGATTTCATTCTGAGCCGAAACGGTTTGGGCAAACAATATTGCACCCAAAAAGAATGCTGAAAAAATGATAATCGCTGATCTCATGTCCTTTAAGTTTTATTCTCGCAATAAAAGGCAAAATTAAGATTCCATTTGAAATACTTTGTTTTTTCAGGTTAATGAAATGACAAAACTCAAATCTCTTGATACTCAACATCAAAACAAACACTTTATGCCTGACTTCCGACCTCTGAGCCCTATTGATTTCAGGACTGACTTTTGACAATCCCACTCTGACTTCCCACATCCGGCCTCCGACATCATATCTTCCTACTTCCGACCTCTGACTTCCTACATCCGCTCAAATCCCTATCTTTGCATACAAATGCCATCCAATGAAAACTTATATTCCTCCTGACAATTGTTCTTTCAGCCATATTGATGCCCCTTGTTTCCGTAATCTGCTGCCTGAAGAAGTTGAGTTGGCGCGCAACAGCAAAACAAGGGTAGTTTTCAGGAAAGGCGAAAACCTAACCAAGCAAGGTGCTTTTGCATCGAGCGTGCTCTTTATTTTAGACGGATTGGCAAAGCAATATGTTGAAGGAGACGCAACCCGTAATTTCAATCTTCGGCTGGTAAAAAGCGGGGAATTTGTGGGGCTTTCAGTGGCATTTGACAATCACACCTACAATTATTCGGTTGTTGCTTTGCGCGAAACCACAGCCTGTCTGATAGAGAAAGAAGCTGTAACCGGACTTATCAAAGGCAACGGGAATTTTGCCTACAACATCATAAACAGATATTGTGAACAAAACAGTAAACTATACATCTCCATACATGACCTGATGTACAAACAAATGAACGGCCGCCTTGCCGGAGCTTTGCTGTATTTGTGGAAAGAGCAGGTGACTGAAGATGTGTTTCCTTACCTCAGTCGCAAAGATATCGCTGATTTTGCAGGACTTTCAACGGAGAGTACAGTGAAATTGCTTAAAACTTTCGAAAAAGAAGGTCTGATAAAGCTGGAAGATAAAAACGTATTACTTATAGATTTACCAAGCCTTGAGGGCATAAACCTGAGGGGATAAAATGCCTTTTTTCTACTCTTTTAAAATTCTGACTACCCTGCAAACATAAACGGTATCGATCGGACGCATTGAGAAAGTCCAGGGAGGTATTTTCATTGAAGATGAATACATGCTTGCATTATTGTTGCCCGAAAAAAATGTAAGCGGAGTTGCCGATTCAAAGCATTTCTCAACAACAGTTAATTCAAGGCTATTCTCAAATGACTGACGGGGAATATTTCCGGGATAAACAAACAAGTCGCCTTCATTCATTTCAGATGTGCTTCCCGCAAAGGGTATCATCCCGTTTTTGGCTGAATACCATTGCCAGCCCCAATGTCCGGCTGTCCAAACCTTTGTTCCTTGCGGAAATTTTATTTCAGAGGCCATCTTTCTATAAAATCCGGCATAGGTATAATCTGAAATCCCAAGGGCAATACCCAGAATTACGGTTGAAATCAATGAAACACGGTTAATTGTTCTCCCTGACTTTTCGATCAAAGGCCATAAAAACAGCAACAAGAAAGGCAGAATCAGCAAAATATGCCGGGTTGCCATAAAAGGTGCATACAGCATGATAAAAGCCGATGTGGCTCCCGCAAAAAGAAACATTATAAATCCATCTGATTCAATTGTTTGCCGGAAACCACTTGCTTTGATAGACTTCACTGCAAACCGTATCATCAGAAAAAATAAGAAAAAGCCATTCAGGATAAATCCAATGTTCAAAATATTGGCTGTTGCTTGCTCAGAAACCAATCCGGAAATAAACAAAAAGAGTAAGGCCAGAAACATAAGAATGACGGCTGCAATTACATAGCGCGCAAATCTGAAGGGCCAGCTGCCATGAAACAGGGATGCCGTAAACAGGCAAACCGAACCAATCACTGCCATAAACGACCACATCCTGTTGATATGCAGTCCGCCTGTGGGCCTGTCGAAAAAATGAACGGAACCATATTCGGTATAGTTCCACACCGACCATAAAAACAGCATACCCATCGGAATCAACAGAACTGTAAGATACCTGAAGTCTCGCCTGATAATTAACACCAGTATCAAAACAACCAAAAGCGGTAGAACGGAATATTTGATAAGTAATCCGATCCCCAGAAGCAGTGCAGCAAGAACATACGACCTTGCCTTGGGTTGTTCAGATGCAACAACAAGAAAATAAGCCGACCCCAGAATCAGCGACAACAAAGGTATATCTGTCATCAGATTCTGGTTTACAATAAGTGCAGGAGAAAAAGCAAAAAGCAGGAGAAGTAACCCGCTGTTTCTGATTTTTAAAAGGTGAGTTAAGCGATCGAAAATAGAAAGGGATAAAAAAGTGAAGATTGAAAGAAAAAGGTGAAGTGGAATTTCTCCGGTACCGGCAAAATAAACAATCAGTGCAATCATATAAAAAAACAAAGGAGGCTGATTGTGCGTATAAAGCGGAGTTGGACTATCCGCCCAGTTTATAAGCCCCGACATGGGTGTTAATGGATTTTCTCTGATCCATTCAGCAGATTCCAGATGAAAAGTATCGTCGATGTGAAATGCCTTGGTAATGTTCAGCAAAGTAAGCATTGCCCACAATAAAATGAGCATCCATAAACCGGATTGTTTTATACGCCGGATATTAGCGGCTGGCAATTTTATCATCTGGTACTTAAAATAAATCTGAGTCTGTGATTTCTGACTGAATAGGAAAGTGGACCACGCTGCAAATTTAATTATTATGGCTTTGCTTTGCTGCCAGACAATCCAATTGATAAAATAACGTGAATTAATAAAATAGACTCAAGAATACTTCACGATTTCAATATCAGTTCAACTGCAAATTGACGAAAAAATGATAACCCATATTAAAACCACCGCCACAGACAATACACAATGATTTTGAAATATTACAATCCCTGAAATACGAAACTTTCTCTTCCTGAACATTTATAACAAAGGATTGTTTGTTAAATTTGCCCACAATCTACAAACAATAAGAGAATATTATGGCCGAAATTATCGCTGGCAAGATTTCACAGATCATCGGACCTGTAGTTGACGTATCGTTCGATCAAAAAACAACCCTTCCCAATATTTACGATGCCCTTGAAGTAACCCATGCAAACGGGCACAAAATCGTACTTGAATGTCAGCAGGATATTGGCGAAAGCACCGTGAGAACCATCGCCATGGACTCAACCGATGGATTGTATCGGGGCATGAAGGTTGTTTCAACCGGAAAACCTATCACCATGCCTGTTGGCGAAGAAGTTAAAGGACGTTTGTTCAATGTGATCGGCGCTCCTATTGACGGGCTGGGCGATGTTTCCAATATGGGAGGGTATGCCATTCATCGCGATCCGCCAAAATTTGAAAACCTAACCACTCAGCAGGAAATTCTTTATACCGGTATAAAAGTAATCGACCTGATTGAGCCTTATGCCAAAGGAGGAAAAATTGGTTTGTTTGGTGGTGCCGGCGTTGGAAAAACCGTTATCATCATGGAGTTGATCAACAACATCGCCAAAAGGTACTCCGGACTATCGGTATTTTCAGGTGTTGGAGAAAGAACCCGCGAAGGCAACGACCTGATGCGCGAAATGATTGAATCAGGGGTTATCCGCTATGGCGATGCCTTTGTTGAAGACATGGAAAAAGGCGGATGGGACCTCAGTAAGGTTGACCGTGCAGAATTGATGAAATCACAAGCTACACTGGTGTTCGGACAAATGAACGAACCTCCCGGAGCGCGTGCCAGAGTTGCCCTTTCGGGACTTACTATGGCCGAATATTTTCGCGATGGAGACGAAAAAACAGGTGGACGCGATATACTTTTCTTTGTTGACAATATTTTCCGCTTTACCCAGGCCGGTTCCGAAGTATCTGCGCTTTTAGGACGAATGCCATCGGCAGTAGGTTATCAACCTACGCTGGCTTCAGAAATGGGTATCATGCAGGAACGTATTACTTCTACAAAGCGTGGTTCAATTACTTCGGTACAGGCTGTTTATGTACCTGCCGATGACCTTACCGACCCGGCACCAGCCACAACTTTTGCCCACCTTGATGCAACCACAGTATTAAGCCGGAAAATTGCCGAGTTAGGAATCTACCCTGCCGTTGACCCCCTTGATTCAACCTCAAGAATACTCAATGTTGATGTTGTGGGAGAAGAACATTACAATACTGCTCAAAGAGTTAAAGAAATACTTCAACGGTATAAAGAATTGCAGGACATCATTGCCATTCTTGGCATGGATGAACTCTCTGACGAAGACAAACTGGTTGTATCAAGAGCCAGACGTGTGCAGCGCTTCCTTTCTCAGCCTTTCTTTGTAGCTACTCAGTTCACAGGCATTCCGGGAACTTTTGTGGCCATTGAAGATACCATAAAAGGATTTAAAATGATTCTTGACGGCGAAATGGACGAATACCCCGAAGCTGCTTTCAATCTGGTTGGCACCATTGAAGAAGCCATTGAAAAAGGGAAAAAGATGATGGAAAGCAAGTAAAATCAATTCTACAAAATGACTCTCGAAATCATCACACCCGAAACCACCATTTTCAAAGGAGAAGTTAGCCTGGTTCAGCTTCCCGGGAAAACGGGTTCATTTGAAATTCTGCACAACCATGCACCTATGATAGCCATACTGAAAAAGGGGAAAGTAAAGCTGGTGGGTAACGACAAGCAAACCCGCTTTATTGAAATTAAAGGGGGAACCCTTAAAGTTGAAAATAATAACATTCTTATTCTTGCCGGATAAAATCCGGAAGCAAAACAAAATTAAAAGCCGTTGAACATCAGCGGCTTTTTTGTTAGTCAACCTCCGGTTTTCTGAAGTAAAAATGACATATCATCCGCTTATTACCGGACGCCTCCCGATCTGGATTGTTCAAATAATTATTCATGGATCAGTTTGGCTCTTATTTATTATGAGCCATATCGATTCCATCTTCAGTTGCCGATTAATAACAGAATAAACATTCCCGTACTTTAAATATAATTATTTCGGAAATCTTGAATTTTTCATTAAAATTATTCGAATTTTTGTAGCTTTGTTATATGCATTTGTATTGCTGATGAATCAAATCAACTTTGGCGAAACAAATCAATCGGCCTGATTTGATCTTTTTATACGAACTCCATCTCAAAACAAAAAAGTGATGAAAAAGCACATCTCTCATGGAATCGTCTTTTTTTTAATCCTGTTTCTCTCCCTGTCTTTTCAAAATCAGCTATTTGCGCAATTCATAAGGATAGATACATCATTTTACAGCCCTTCGCTGAAGCAGTTGCGAAATGTTACTGTTTTTCTTCCGGATGATTACTACAAAGATCAGGATGAGCATTTTTCAACAATATATTATCTGCATGGCTGGGGAGGCAACCATCAATCGCTGAATCCGGCTCAGGTACGGCTGGATCAATTGCTGGAGTCTGGCACCATAAGGCCGGTAATCATCATTTGTGCCGACCACTCTTCTTTGCCATTTGGCTCCGGGGTATATGTGAACTCACCTCTTACCGGTAATTTTGAAGACTTTGCTGCCTTCGACGTAGTTGAATGGGTGGAAAGCAGTTTCAGGGCAATGCCTGAGAAAAACGCCCGGGCACTATTCGGGCAATCGCTGGGCGCCTATGGCGCGTTCTGGCTGGCATTGCAACACAATGACAGATTCAGGGCAATATCAGCACATGCCGGACACATAAACAACGATATCTGGTTACCGGCAGCAAGAATTATGATAATTCTTGAGAACGGGCAACCACCCTATTATTATAATTTTTTTGGCTTCTACACGGACCTCCCCGAAATAATTCCCGGTTTTTTTACAAAGAGTATGTTTCTGGCAGCCAGCGGTTTTTCACCAAACCAGAATTCAACTCAAACATATATAAATCCGCGGATTGTTGACTACCCCTTTAATGAGTGGGGCATGATGATTGATTCTGTTTATAATAAATGGAAAACTTATGATATCGGCCAAAGGATAAGTGAGTTGAGCCCTGCTGATAGCGTAAGTATTCTTTTGGGATGCGGCACAAACGATGAAACGCTGGCTTATTACCCAAACCTTACAATTCGTGATTCACTGATTCACTATAACCTGAGTTTTGAATTTTTAAGCCATAAAGGCGGGCATTCGATGCCGGATATATTCTTTGACAGGTCAATGATATTTCTGGATTCTATATTGATGCATCCATCATTCTTCACTCCGGTTGATGCTTTCAGCAAGATTCCTGAACTTAAAGCCTTTCCCAATCCTGTAAAAGATATGACTTCTATAAAATTACTCCCGGGCGAATCAGATATCAATATTTCAATTTTAGATATTGATGGTTCATATCTTAGTCCTGCTGATTATTCAGAAGTTATAAATGGTCAGAAACTTATGTTAAATTTCAGGGGATGCAAAAATGGAGTTTATCTGATCCGGTTTATGTCGGATAAAAGGAGCGGACACATGAAAATAGTGATTGCAGGATAATGAATACCAGCTCGTTAAGTGACTTTCTTCGGGATAATAAACTGAAAATCAAAGACATAAAAAAACCGGACATAAGCCGGTTTTTTTCGGTGGTATCGGCCGGGATCGAACCAGCGACACATGGATTTTCAGTCCATTGCTCTACCGACTGAGCTACGATACCCCGTTTTGAGGCTGCAAAGGTAAACAAGAATTAATCAATTTAACAAATATTTTAAAAAAAAATACTTACTGCGCCTGAAAATCAGGTATTTTTGCGGAACTTATTTCACCTCAGGCTTTACAATGTTTTATTCTGGCCAGTTGAAATATCGTAAAACATATATGCCCCAGCCGCCTGAACGCGATTATAAAAAACTCATCATTGACCTTGGAAATACCAGGGCTAAAGTGGCTGTTTATCAGGGAGATAATTTGGTTGAAATGCGTATTTTTGAAAATCCGACTCCTGAAATAATTCTGAAATCTGACCTGATGAATCACAGTTTTAAGGCGGCAATCATCAGTTCCGTTTCCTCTCCGACTGCAGGTTACCGGGAGGTTTTTCCTGAATTGACATTTATTGAATTCGACAGCAATACCCCCGTTCCAATCACCAATTGTTATCTCAGTCCGTCAACATTAGGGGCCGACAGGCTTTCGGCAGCAGTCGCCGCACACAGTCTGTATCCGACGAGCGATACACTTGTAATTGACGCAGGCACAGCCATTACTTTCGATTTTATAAACAAACAGGGAGAGTATCTGGGAGGTGGAATTACAGCAGGCGTATCTGTTCGTTTCAAGGGACTTCACACTTTTACTCAACGTTTGCCGTTAGTTGAAGCAGAATTCCCTGAATTTCTGATCGGGCGCAGTTCCCATGAATCTATACTTTCGGGTGTGATGAATGGAATAAGGGCCGAACTCGACGGTATCATTCACGAGTACAAACTTTTGTACCCTGAACTCGTTACAATATTTACAGGTGGGGACATGTTTTATTTTGAAAAAAAAATGAAAAATAACATCTTTGCAGCCCCTAATCTGGTTTTAACCGGCTTAAATCTAATACTTGAATACAACCTTGAAAAGTAACCGCACTCTAAAAACCCTGCAGGCACTGGCTTTGCTCATTTGCACCATTCAGGTATCCGGACAAACCCGGATAAGTTCACCATACTCCAGATTTGGGATTGGTGATTTGATGAACAACAATAGTGTGGTGAATATGGCCATGGGGGGCATTTCCTATGGACTCAGTTCGCCCTATTTTGTGAATCCGGCAAATCCGGCAACCTATGCTGCTTTTGACACACTTTCATTTGTTTTTGATGTTGGAGCATACGGAAGTCAAACCAAACTGATAACTACCAATCTTAGCCAGACCGCAAATTTTGCATCACTTGCGTACCTGAAATTTGGCTTTCCGGTTACCCGCTGGTGGAGAAGCAGTTTCGGGCTTTTACCTTATAGCAACACAGGCTATCAGATGCTTGATGCACGGGTAGAAGAGAACATTGGAAGCGTAACCCGCAACTACCAAGGCAATGGAGGTATCAACCAGTTTTATCTTGGAAACAGTATTGCTATCAATAAGCAATTAAGCATCGGGTTTAACCTTACTTACCTTTTTGGCACCCTTGAAAAATCCAGCGCCACAACTTTCCCCGATTCAGCTTACAGGATGAATTACAAGGTGATAAACTCAACCAAGGTGCACGATCTGAGTTTAAATTACGGCTTGTTTTACAAATGGCAGGGCAAAAGTGGATATCATCTGGGAGCTGGCCTGGTTTTTAGCAATGGAACCAATATAAATGCTACCGAAGACCGGCTTGGATACAGGTACTTCCTTTCAAGCTCAGGCGTTGACAATGTAATTGATACTGTACTAAACGAACCACAGGTTAAAGGTAAAATCTTTTTACCAGCTGCTGTGGGAGGTGGATTTACTTTTGGAAAAACAGAAAAATGGCTGGTTGGAGCAGATTACCAATTGCAAATGTGGAATAAATATTCGTACTTTGGAGTGCCTGATTCGCTGAAAAACAGCATGCGAATCTCAGTAGGAGGCCAGTACACTCCATCCGTATCAACGGTTTCGGGTTACCTGCAACGCATAACTTACAGGGCAGGAGTCAGGTATAGTAACAGCTTCCTTGAATTGCGCGGACAACAGATTGATGAGTTTGGCATAAGTTTTGGTCTTGGGTTACCGATTCCTCGAACCAGATCTACAGTTAATCTAGCCGCAGAGATTGGAACAAGGGGCACAACCAACGAAAACCTGATCAAAGAGAACTTTGTAAGATTTACATTAGGCCTCTCAATATTTGAGCGCTGGTTCATCATCAGAAAATATGATTAATCAATTAAAAACAAAAGTCATGAAAACGGGTATCAAAACATTCTTCCTCTTTATAATGATGGGATTATTCTCATCAGTATCTGTCAATGCACAGGTCGAAGAAGAGTCTGAAAACGGAGCCATATCGGGACCAAGATACGGAGCAGACTCAGCCAATTGTGTGATGCACCTATCTCTTTATCGGGAGTTTTACAAACAAATGAATTATAAAGATGCATACCCTCACTGGAGATGGGTCTTTCAATTCTGCCCAATTGCATCGCAAAACACTTATATAGATGGTGCTAAAATGGTTACAGCAAAAATTGATGAAACTAAAGATCCCGCACTTCGCGAGAAAATGATTGACACTCTTATGATCGTGTACGATCAGCGTATCAAGCATTTTAACCGTGAAGGGTATGTACTGGGCCGTAAAGGTATTGACCTCTATACCTATCGTCCTGACAAAACCGAGCAGTTGTACCATATTTTCAAAAAATCAGTTGAACTTTCAGGCAATAAATCAGAAGGAGCTGTATTGGTCTATTACTTCAGGGCTGTAATCGGGATGGTTGAGCTCAACAAACTGGAGAAATCAACTATTGTTGACACCTATGACCAGCTGAGCGAGATTATCGACTTTAACCTGAAAGCCAATGCTGAAAAACCAAAAAATCTTGCAAACTGGGAAAATATCAAAGCAAATGTAGAGTCAACCTTTGAACCCTTTGCCACTTGCCCTGATCTGGTTGCCATATATTCCAAAAAATTCGAACAAACTCCTGAAAATGTTGATTTACTTAAGAAAATAACCAACATACTTGAACGTAAGGGATGCGTAAAAGAAGAACTTTTCTTTAAAGCTACCGAAAAACTTCATAAAGTTGAGCCGGGAGCTCAATCAGCCTACCTGATGGGAACCCTCAATCTGGAGCGCAATAACCTGAGCAAAGCAGCAGAGTACATGCAACAGGCTGCCGAGCTATATGAAAGCAATGGAGACAAAGTAAAGGCCTACAACATTCTGGCTAACATTAACTTCAACCAGCGCAATTATGCACAGGCAAGGTCAAATGCACTGAGAATTCTTCAGATCGACCCCAATTACGGCAAAGCATATCTTCTCATCGGTGATCTTTATTCTTCAAGTGCGTCCATGTGTGCCGAAGATGATCTTGGTGGAAAGTCAGTATTCTGGGCTGCAGTTGATAAATACATAAGAGCCAAAAGTGTTGATCCTTCTGTTGAATCAGATGCCAATGCCAAAATTGCTCAGTTCTCCAAATTCTATCCTGCTGCCAGCGACCTGTTCTTCCGCGATATGCAGGAAGGAAGTTCCTACACTGTAGGATGCTGGATAAATGAAAGTACCACTGTAAGGGCTGCTAAATAATAAGCATCCTGGTGAAAAGTAAAAGAGAATACCCCTTTCTGACTAAAATGCTGCAAAGCGTTGCTGTAATTTCACTTGCAGCAACGCTTTGTAATTGCAGCAATTCCCTTGATGAAGTTGCAAGGCTTAATCAACCTGACACCATTCCGGTGATGTATGCCAAAGATGTTACCATTTCGGAAAGTGAATCAGGTCGATTAAAATATACGCTCTCAGCGCCATTGCTCAATCGCTATGAAGAGCAGGGTGGTGCAGTGCTCAAATTCCCTGAAGGCTTCAGGGTGGTTTTCTTCGATTCGCTTAACCCCTCAGTAATCAGAACAGAAATTACTGCTGATTATGGCATAAACAATGAAGGTCGTAGAATTATGGAAGCCTCCCGAAATGTAGTTGTGATAAACTACCTGAAGGATGAAAAACTAAATACCGAACATCTTGTTTGGGATCAGAACACCAAAAAAGTGTCATCAGACAAAATGGTAACCATAAACACAAAAGATAAAATTCTATATGGAGAAGGCATGGTTTCAGATGAAAACTTCTACAACTGGACCATCAAAAAACCACGAGGCGAAATGTATATACATGAAAAAGAATAGATTATGCCAGCTTTTCATTGAACCATTCAGCCAATTTGCTTCAATTGCCTGCACTTTGTTCATGCAGTCGCAGTCTATCATTCTAGTAAGTTTATAATTTTCGAAAAGAAACCTTTGTTACGAAACCTCTTTTCGATCAATTATGCATACAACCAACTAATTCACTAAATTTGCATTCATATTACCAGCCATCTAAATGGAATTAATTGTTCCCATCATTATTGCCCTTCTTTTTTCAGCCTTCTTCTCAGGCATGGAAATAGCATTTGTTACAGCGAACAAACTCAGGATTGAAGTAGAGAAAAACAAGAAATTTCTGCCTGCCAGGCTCTTATCAGGCTTTCTGAAAAAACCCTCGCGCTTTATTGCTGCATTGCTTTTAGGCAATAATATTGCACTGGTCATTTATGGAATCTATATTGCGGTTTTACTTGAGCCGATGCTGCTGAGAATGTTACCTGAAAGCTCTGCAACTATTGCTTTGCTGCTTATTTCACAAACCATCATTTCTACTCTCATTGTATTGCTTTTTGCCGAATTCCTGCCTAAAGTCCTTTTCAGGATAAATCCCAACAGGATTCTCAATTTTTCTGCTGTCCCGTTAAAATTGTTTTATGTGATATCTTATCCGGTCATAATAATTTTTATTGGAGCATCCGAAATACTTCTGAAATACATTTTTAAGGCAAGAATCTCTCACCCTGAATATTCATTTGGGGTGGTTGATCTGGATCATTATCTGAGAGATTCTTCATCACAGCAGCCTGAGGAAAGTGAAGACTATCAGGAATTTGAAATGTTTAAGAATGCGCGTGATTTAGGCAATGTCAAATTGCGTGAATGTATGGTTCCCCGAAACGAAATAATAGCGGTTAGTAATGTTGAAAATCTTGAAGTACTCAGAGAATTGTTTATTTCATCGGGGCACTCCAAAGTACTGATATACCAGGAAAGCATTGACAACATTATCGGTTACACCCATTCGCATGATCTTTTCAGAAGGCCCGGCTCAATTGACGAAATTACCAAGCCGGTTATGATCGTTCCGGAATCAATGCCAGCAAATAAACTGTTGAGTATGTTTATGAGTGAACGTAAAAGTGTTGCTCTGGTGGTTGATGAATTTGGAGGAACCGCTGGGATGCTGACTATTGAAGACATAATTGAAGAGATTTTCGGAGAAATTGACGACGAATATGATGTTGAAGATTCTGCTGAAGTACAGATCAGTGAGGATGAGTTTTTGTTTTCTGCCCGGCTTGAAATAGATTACCTGAATCAAAAATATAAACTTGAGCTCCCTGTATCTGATGAATATGAAACACTCGCTGGATTGATAATTTCGCACCATGAAGACATCCCTGCGGAGCACGAAGAAATACAGATTCACGACTTCCTGTTCATAATAACCCGTGCCAGCGAAAGCCGTATTGAAGAAGTCAGAATGAAATTCAATCCAACCTGAGCCTCTAAATACTCATTTCTCACTCGCTGAGGGCAGATTTTCACGGTTTATCTACAAATTTTCAGGCAGTTGCCATTTTTATTTTTATCCTTAAACAATTATTGTAAATTTGCACCCACTTTAAAAATACTTACAAAATGGCATTAATTGGTGATATTCGCAAAAGATCAGGACTGCTTATTGCAATAATTGGTATTGCGCTGGCCGCTTTCATCCTTGGAGACCTGCTATCAAACCGTAGCCCGCGTCAAGGTGTAAATACCATTGGCAATATTAACGGGGAACCGATACTGGCTACAACCTTTAATCAGAAGGTAGATGAAAATATCGAGGCCCGTAAAATGAATACCGGCAACGAAAATCTTACAGCTGAAGAGCAGTTTCAGATCAGACAATCAACCTGGGAACAGCTTGTTAATGAAAGCATCCTTTTTGATGAAGTTAACAAACTTGGTCTTACTATCTCAAAACAAGAGCTTGACGACCAGATTCGTGGAAGAAACCCGCATTCGTACATTCAGCAGAGTTTCCGCGATCCGGAAACCGGTGCATTCGACCCTGCCAATGTGCTGAGCTTTCTTCAGAATCTCGACAATGTTGATCCTCAGATGAAACAGAGGTATCTCACCATTGAAAAAGCCATTAAAGACGACAGGTTGAAAACCAAATATAATAACCTGGTTTCAAAAGGATTTTATGTACCTGCTGCTTTTGCAAAACGGGATTATGAAGCCCGCACTGCAAAAATTAGTGCACGATACTATGGAGCTTCTTATACCAGTATTGCCGACAGTGTGGTAAAAATTACCGATGCCGACTACGAAAAATTCTACAAAGAAAACAAGCACAAATATCAGCAGGAAGCTTCCAGAGATATTGAATACGTGACTTTCGATATTCTGCCTTCGGCCGAAGACCGTGAAAAAATTTCACGGGATGTTCAGAAATTATATGCTGAGTTTGTAACAACTGATAATTTAGTTTCATTTGTCAATACAACATCCGACGTCAGGTACGACAGCACCTGGATGAAAAAAGGTTCAATTCCTTATCAGATGGACTCAATAATGTTTAACTCCGCTCCTGGTGTAACTTTTGGTCCATACATTGAGAACAACATGTACAACATGGCGCGGCTGGTTGATGTTCAAACACGCCCCGATTCATTAAAGGCAAGTCACATCCTGGTTACTTATGCAGGTACCAATGTGAATCCGGCTGTAACTATTAACAAAATTCAGGCTTCAGCAAAAGCTGACAGCATATTGAATGTTGTAAAATCGAGTGCTGCCAAATTTGATGAACTTGCAACAAGCATGAACGATGATCAGACTGCAGCCAAAACAAACGGAGATCTTAACTGGTTTGTAGATGGTGCTATGGTTCCGGCTTTCAATAACGCTGTTCTTAATGGAAAAGTCGGCGATGTTGTAAAAGTTGAAACTCAATTTGGCTTTCATATTATAAAGATTACCGGGAAAACTACTCCTGTTAAAAAAGTACGCATTGCAATGGTTAAAATTGGCATTGAACCAAGTTCAAGAACCATACAGGACGTTTACACCCAAGCCAGTCAGTTTGCCATTGAATCAAAGGATGCCGAAGGATTCAACAAAAAGATTGAAGAGAAGGGATTTACAAAGAGGCTCGCAGAAAGAATCAGCATTGATCAGAATAATCTTCCGGGAATTGCTCAGGCCAGAGAAATTATCAGGTGGTCGTTTGATGAAAAAAACAAAATCGGAGCCATATCCCCTGTTTTTGATATCGAAGGACGTTATATGGTTGCCCTGCTCAAAGAAAAACGCGAGAAAGGTGTACCAACCATTGATCAGTTAAAAGAGTTTATTGAACCATTGGTTAAACGCGACAAAAAAGCGGAAACACTTATAGCTGAAATCAACAAAAACATCACTTCGCTTGCTGACCTGGATATGGGATACAGATCACTTGGAATGAAAGCTGACACAAGCGAATTAGCTTTTGCTGCATCAAACCTGCCCGGATATGGCAAAGAAGATCAGGTAATGGGTATTTTATTCACCTTGAAAGAAGGACAGTTATCGAAACCCATAAAAGGCAATCAGGCTGTTTTTGTAGTAGTTGCTGACAAAATAACTCCGGCTCCTCCCAAAGATGACCTTACAGCTGAAAAGAGGATGATTTCAAATGCTTTCCGAACAAGGGCACAACGAGAAACCACCGAAGCTTTGAAACGTAAAGCAGAAATTGAAGATAATCGCTTGATGTTCTACTAAACCAAAAATTTTTAGACTCCGCAAGCTATTCAGATAAAAAAGAAAGGTCCTCACGGGCCTTTCTTTTTTTTATGGGAATAATTTCCCCGAATGAATAAAATATCTTTATCTTTATTCTTAAATCCGTAAGTTACAATTCTTGTGGATTTAAGGTTATTCCATAATATATCTATTTATGCTAAAAGATTATTTTCAGGATCTGATATCATTATTTTATCCCAGGATTTGCCTGGCTTGTGGAAACACACTTTATAAAAACGAGCATATGCTCTGTTTTTCCTGTCACTATCANNNNTCTTTATACTATTTCAGCAAAGGGAGCAAGGTTCAGCATCTGGTGCACCAGTTAAAATACAAGGGTTATAAGGAAATAGGTTCTCACATCGGCAATATATACGGCCCTGAACTTAAAAAATCGCCGTTGTTCAGCAGTGTTTCGGCGGTGATTCCGGTTCCGCTGCATCCTAAGAAGGAGGCAATACGCGGATATAATCAGGCCGAATGGTTTGCAATGGGTCTGGCTGAATCTATGAAAATCACCCTTGATATTACAACGCTTCTCAGGGTGCATTCTTCTGAAACCCAAACCCGGAAAACCAGATTCAAGCGATGGGAGAATGTGAAAGAGATATTCCTTCTGAATAATCCGGAACAACTTGCCGGAAAGCATATTCTGCTTGTGGATGATGTAATCACCACAGGCTCAACACTCGAAGCGGCCGGTCATGAGCTGATGAAAATTCCGGATGTGAAAATCAGCGTAGCTTCAATTGCGTGTGCGGTCCGCTGATACAATTGATCTTTGCGTATATTTCAGATGGTGCTCAACTTGAGCATATTGGTTTTGCCGGGCTGTCCGATGGGAATGCTCGAGATGTAAATAATGTAATCTCCTTTACTCACAAAACCACGCGAAATGAGCGATTTGCGCATATCAAACATGGCCGTATCTGTGTTGATAAATCTGGCAAAGTGGGTTCCGGTAACTCCCCACACAAGGCTGAGCGATTTCAATAGTTTTGGGTTGTCAGAAAAGATGAAAATACCGGCAGCGGTTCTGTGGCTAGCTATTCTGAAAGCAGAGTAACCGGTGTTTGTCATGGCAATGAGGGCGCGGGCATTTACCTTGCGGGCAAGATCGCAGGCTGCCATTATGATAGAATCAGAAATGCGCCGCTCCTGATTTTCGAGATGAGAAATATCCTGATAAGCTACTTCGCTGTTCTCTACATCTGAAATAATCCGGCTCATGGTCTCAACCGTCTCCACAGGATAAAGCCCAACGGAGGTTTCTCCGCTCAGCATTAGTGCATCGGCACCATCCATTACCGAGTTGGCAACATCGCTCACCTCGGCACGCGTAGGGCGCATTCCGGTAATCATGCCTTCCATCATCTGAGTAGCCACAATAACGGGTTTTGAAGCGGCAACCGATAAACGCACAAACTTTTTCTGAATTACCGGCACCTGTTCCTGTGGAATTTCAACACCCAGATCACCCCGGGCAATCATAATGGCATCGCTGGCATTGATGATTGCTTCAGCCTGCTGAACAGCTTCCGGCTTCTCTATTTTGGCAATAATGCGGGGAGGATTCTTTACAGAATAAGCTTGTATACGCTTCCTCAACTGTTCAATATCCGCTGCAGAGCGAACGAACGACAACGCAACCCATTGAATATTACGGGTCATAATAAAATCGAGGTCTTTCAGATCTTTTTCCGATAAACTGGGAAGGCGCAGTACAGTTTTTGGAAGATTAACTCCTTTACGAGATGTAAGCAAACCGCCCTGAACCACTTTTGCAATAACCTGATCGGTTTCGTTGGAAGAAATCACTTTCAACAGCAATTTACCATCATCGATCAATATATCTTCACCTGGCCTAACGTCGAGTGCGAAGCCCTGATAATTCACACTAATGGTTCGGTGAGCACACAATTCATTATGTATGGTAAAGGTAATTTCTTCGCCGGGAATGAGCATCATAGAATCACCGGCAACCTCTCCTGTACGGATTTTGGGGCCCGATAAATCGGCCAGCGTTGCCACATGCATACCAAGTTCGTCATTCAGCTTATCAATAAATCCGATGGAAGCTTCGTGAATATCATGAGACCCATGCGAAAAGTTCAATCTGAAAACATTTACACCTGCCAGCATTAGATTTCTGATGCTGACTTCGTTGGCACTTGCCGGCCCGAGGGTGGCTATAATTTTGGTTTTTCGCATTTTGCAATTTATTAGATGTTATTTCAAAAGTCAGATCTATTTTCTTCCAAAATCAGCAGGAATTTCTCCCCACACAGCGGTATCCCATTTTAAAACAGGGTTGTTCCAGCTGTTTCGTTTCAGCCAGTCTTCCGCCCTGCCAAGCATCAACATGAGATCAGCGTTAATGTGATTGGCCTCAAGCTTTGTATTTGCTTTTTTCTTTTTAAGCCAAGCCATTGCAGTTTTTGAGTCGGTATAAATGGGGATATCAATGTTGCGTTGCTTCAGATAGCCAAGCCCATGCACAATGGCCAGAAATTCGCCGATATTTACAGTGCCTTCAGGAAACGGTCCCTGATGAAACAACAGCCTGCCTGTAGAAGTTTCTACGCCCTGATATTCCATTACGCCAGGATTTCCTGAACAAGCTGCATCAACCGAAATGCTGTTCATGATGGGCTGATATGCAGGATCGAAACTCTTTTTAACACTTTTGGCCGCTTTATTAAACGGAGGTACACCTGCACTGAAAGCTTCTCTGGCTTCATTCTCAGTTTCATAGGACTTGAAACGGGCAGTTTCAAACCCTTTGACCTGCTTTTCACAAGCATCCCATGAATGGAAAATACCTGTTTCCCTACCCTTCCACACTACATAAAACTTTGGCTTTTTCCCCATATAAATAATTTGTGATTGCTGTGATGCTGCAAAAGTACGAAGTGATCTTCAATATCTGTATTTTTGTGGCTTAAGCTTTCCGAATCATGAAAATAATGCCACTCATTCTGTTTTTCCTGTTTATTATGACTTCTTCCTGTCAGCGTGGAAAAATTTATCAGGAATATTACAAATTTGACAATTACACCTGGCAAAGATTTGATAAGGTGAAGTTTGAAATACCTGTTGAGGAAGATGGAATTTCCGGCGATATAGTATTCACCGTCAGACACATCACACAATATCCTTATCCTAACCTTCCGATTTATATAATTTTGAATACACCTTCGGGCGAAGAAAGAATCATTGAAAAAGACATCAAGCTTAAGGATCCCGAAGGCAAGTTCAAAGGAAGCGTAGCAGGTGATCTGTGGGACTTTGAAGAGGTGTTGTGGCCTTCGTTTTACTTTTCAGAAACAGGAGTTTACACCATTGAAATTGAAAATCTGATCCCAAAAATGGGCATTGCCGGCCTGATGGATATAGGGATTTATGTAAAGAAAAGGGATTAAACCGACGAGAGATTAATGGCTCTTTAAGTCAGTATTTTCGTTCAGAAACTGAACTGCTTTTTCGCGGTCGGTTCCCAGTTGCTTTTTGAGCATATCGAGGTTGCCAAATTTCTTCTCGTTTCTGATTCTCTTAACCAATTCAACCGTAATGCTTTCATAATAAATATCCCTGTCAAAATCAAAAATATTGGTTTCGATGGTAAGCTTATGTGCATTGATGGTGGGTCGCATCCCGATATTTGTCATGCCATTGAATAATTCACCTTTGTAAACCACTCTTGACGCATAAACACCCATGGCGGGGATAAGCTTGTTGGGATCTTCAATATAAAGATTGGCGGTGGGATAACCGATGAGTTTTCCTATCTGGTTGCCTCTGACCACCTTTCCGCTTATGCTGTAATAACGCCCGAGCAATGCTGTTGCCATCACAGCATCACCTTCCTGCAAAAGCCAGCGTAAAACCGAGGAACTTACATGGTGGTTTCCCAACTCAAGTTCGCCAATTTCCACAACCCTGAAACCGAAATCCTTCCCATAACGATACAGATGCTCAATGCTTCCGCTTCTGTTTTGACCAAAACCATGGTCATAGCCAATTACAATAACTTCCGGTTTAAGCTTTGTGGCTATGTACTCAACAAATTGTGCGGCGCTTATTCCGGCAAATTCTTTTGTGAATGGGATTTCAACAAGGTGGGAAATTCCTGCTTTTCTGAGGGCGTCCCTCTTTTCGTCGCGCGTGCTGAGCAAATAAACATGGCTTCCCAAAACCATTCGGGGATGCGGATGGAAAGTAACCACCACAGAATCACCTCCGGTTTCTGAAGCAAATTGATTAACCGATTTGAGAATGGACTGATGCCCGATGTGTACACCATCGAAAGTGCCAACGGTAATTACCGGGCGGTGAAGCGATAAAGGAATTGAAAGATCAGTAATTATTTCCACTGCTCAGTCTCAGGCGTTAATAAATTCCTTTTGCAGCAATAAAGCGGCGATCTGCACGGCATTGGTTGCAGCGCCTTTTCTGAGGTTATCGGCCACAATCCAGAGATTTATGCCATGCTCAACAGAAAAATCACGTCTTACCCGGCCTACAAATACCTCATCGCGACCTTCCGCATATCTGGGCATCGGATAAACCGCCTTGTCAATATCGTCCTGCAACACAATTCCTTTTGAACTTGAAATAATCCTGAGCAGTTCATCCATTTCGAATGGTTTACCAAACTCAACATTTACCGCTTCGGAATGACCTCCATAAACCGGAACCCTGACTACGGTAGAAGTAATCCTGATTTCGGGAGCCTGCATAATTTTATGCGTTTCTTCTTCAAGCTTCATCTCTTCGGATGTGTAGCCGTTTGGCATAAAAACGCCTCCGTGGGGAAAAATATTAAGATCGATGGGATGAGGATAGACCCTGCTGCCACTGATGCCTTGTCTTTCATTTTCGAGTTGACGCACTGCCTTTGCACCGGTACCGGTTACACTCTGATACGTGGAAATTACCAGACGTTTAATTCCATATTTACTGTGAAGCGGAGCAAGCACAGCCACCATCTGAATGGTTGAACAATTGGGGTTTGCAATAATTTTATGGCTTCCTGAAATGGCATTTCCGTTTACTTCAGGAACAACCAGAGGGACATTCGCATCTTTTCTCCATGCGGAGGAATTGTCGATAACAAAACAGTTTTGCGCTGCAAAACGCGGAGCCCATTCTCTGGAAACCTCCGCTCCTGCTGAAAAAAGTGCCAGATCAGGCTTTTGCTCCAGGGCTTCAGCAAGGGTGTGTATTTTGTACTTCCGGTTATTGAAAACAACTTCAATGCCCAACGATTTTTCAGATGCTACCGGAATAAAACCCGAAATAGAGGAAATGGGAATATACTTGCCCTCTTCAAGCACCCTCATCATAACATTTCCAACCAAACCTGTGGCTCCGATTAAGGCTATCTTCATATTCTGTTGATTAATAAGTCCGCTTCCTATCTGATTTTGTGATGATTGGCTCATGTACACTCTACCTGAAGCCGGGAGGGCAAAAGTACAACTAATTTGCTTTATCAGAATGCAATAATTAAGACGTGCTGAAAAACTACATCCGGAGTTCTTTTAAAAAACCCCCGACGAGGCTTACCGAACCGGGGGTTATTGAAGTGCATTGAGGAAATTGAAGCAAAGCATAGATCAGTGAATGACTGAAATGTCTGGAATTGCTTTGTTAACTGAGTTTATTCGCAAATTGCCGCCAGTTACGACTGCTTCTGCTCAAGTTCTGCCAGTATGGCTTTGGTCACATTGTCAGCTCCTTCGGCAATCTGCACAATATCTGCATCGAGCATATAGCATGGTGTGGTAAAAATGGCTTGATGAGGATCGCGTACCACCTGCCCGTGTGAGGTTATGACATGCTTTGCCCCTGTTTTTTCAATGGCTGCGGCATCGTTATCATCATCGCCAAGGGTAACATCAACATTGCCAAGAACTTTGGCAAGCAAAACGGGAGAAATGCAAAGTGCTCCAATGGGTTTACGAAGTGAAATCATATCCTTGATTGCCTTTTCAACTTCTGCATTTACGGTGCAATCCGGCCCGTCAAATGCCCAGGACGACAGGTTTTTGGCAACTCCAAAACCTCCCGGAAAAATCAAAGCATCGAAATCCCTGGCTTTGAAAGTATTCAGGTTGCTGATTTTCCCACGGGCAATTCGTGCCGATTCAACCAGAACATTGCGGGTTTCTAACATCTCATTTCCGGTAAGATGGTTGATTACATGGTGTTGCTGAATGTCGGGGGCGAAAATAGTATAATCCGCACCATTTTTTTTGATGGCCAATAATGTAAGGGTTGCTTCATGGATTTCAGCTCCATCGTAAACTCCGCTTCCTGAAAGGACTACTGCAAACTTTTTCATATGTCGTTGTATTTGGTTACATGCAAGACTTTAGGTGTTTTGGCATACATGGATTAAAATCCGGACATTGTCAGCCATATGGGCAAAAATAGTCATTTGGGAGCAAAGTTGCGAGAAGCTTTTATTGAAAAAATGTTAAAAAAGTCTGCAAATTGGTTTTATCAGAAATCTGAATCGAAGCATATTACTGACAACCAGGCACAATTCTGCCCAAGGCTGAAATAAAGTTTGATTTAACCACTGAACCATCACTTTTGGGCAGGTTCTGTTAGTCTTTTTTAATTTTCAATTTTCCCCCAGTCAAAAGTCCAGATTGGTTCAAGATCAAGCAAATGTTCCACAAAATAGTTCCATCTTATTTTTGTAAAATACTTCGATTGGGCTCCTTGAAAACCATGACGCTGACTGGGCAAAATGAGCATATCAAATTGCTTGTCAGCCTTTATCAGAGCTTCGGCAAGTTTGAAGGTGGCTGAAGGATTAACATTTTCATCTATACCACCGTGGATTATCAGTAATTTTCCTTTAAGATTACCTGCCATTGTAACGTTCGATTGCAAATGATAGGCAGAATCAACAGGCCAACCCATGTACATTTCTGGCCACCAGGCCTTTTCCATTCTATGGTCATGATCTGCCGCACTCGCTACTGCAACTTTATAAAAATCCGGATAATTCAGCAAAGCACGTCCCGCATCATAACCACCTGCAGAATGACCAAAAATACCTACACGGGTAGTGTCAATCCAACTGTATTGTTTACCCAACTGCTTTATGGCGATAATATGGTCTTCTAAACCACCACCTAAATTTTTATAAGAATAATTGTGAAACTCTTTTGATCTGCCTGCCGAACCAAGACCATCCACAACGATTACAATAAAACCCAATTCAGCAAATGATTGTAAACTAAAAGCTCTGGAAAATTCCTTTGGAAATACTTGCGTATGTGGACCGGTATAGCTCGATTCAATTACTGGATATTTCTTGGCTGGGTCAAAGTTGGTTGGTTTCCACATCGCTCCATAAATGGTGGTTTTATTGTCTCGTGCGGTTGCTGTAAATATTTCAGGTGGTGTCCAGCCCTGCAAGAGGTCGATATTCGCTTTCCCCATCTCTGCCAGCATTTTTCCGGTAGAAGCACTTTTTAATACAGTTGTTGTAGGAACATTGACTGTAGAAAAATTATCCACGAAGTATTCTCCATCTGGAGAAATACTAATATCGTGGTGCACGTTTTCAGGAGTGAGAAGTGTCAGGTTTTTCCCATTGAAGGATATACTATATAAAAACTGATAGTAGGGATTAACTCCCTCTTGTTTGCCAGATGCCATGAAAAACACCTTTTTATTTTCTTCATCAATTCTAACAATGCTGTTCACATAATATTCCCCATTTGTTATTGACTTTTCTTTTTTAGTCTCCAAATTCAAGCTATAAAGCTGCCGCCAACCACTTTTCTCTGATAAAAAAAACATTAGGTTGCTTTTTTCAGCAAACTCATGAGTAAAGTTGTCAATATTGGTTTTACTGGTTTCCGAGTACAACAATTCAAGTTGCCCGGACTCAAGATTGAATGTATGAAAATAGATATTTTGATATCCTCTGGACATACTTCTCAGAAAAGCTTTTCCAGGTGTTTTTGACCAGCTTACATCAATGCTATTGATATGAGTACTTCTTGGCAAGCCTGTTTTAATTTCTTTACCAGATTTAACGTTAAAAAATACTGGTTCAACATATACCATACCTGTATCGCCGGGTGATCCACGATAGTATGAAAGTAATCTCGGTCTGTACAAGGTGTCTATGCTCCAGTCCAACAGGTACATCTTTTGTGCAGATCTGAAATCGCAAATATTTGCTGAAATCCATTCACTATTTTCGGACCATTCGACACCAAAATGATTCGGCCGATCTCCATTTTCTCCTACAATAATATCACCCCATCCATACCATGTAGCATATTCATATCCTTTTTCTCCCCTGGTACTTAGCTGTTTGATCTCTTCTGTTTCTGTCGATTTAATATAGAGGTTAAAATTTTTTGCATAAGCAATCCATTTTTTGTCAGGAGAAGGTTTCTCATTCTCGTTTGTTTTTTCATCCTTTGGCGGTGTACTCAGGGCATAGGTTTCTGTATTTAAAATAAAACTTCTATTAGCAGTCGCAATTATAAATTCTGCAGGGCCTTTATATTCAATTTTTGTAATCGGAAGGTCATTTGCCTTAATGTCCAATTTTAAAGAATCTGACAATATTTGAGAAAGTTTTTGATGATCAAACAAATCAGACTGAACCTGATCTGGAAACGTTATTTTTAGATACCTTTTGTTGCTAATTGCATGATTCACGTACCACACTCCACTGCTATCCGGAAACCAATTTGGTTGTATGTATGTGTTAAATGCTTTTTTATTGTGATAATTTTCATACATGAACCCAACAGCTCGATTGTAATCGTCTATATTTATTGCATTTTGAGCTGACACTATGTTTGATTGGAAAGTAAAAAGGACTAAAATTAGTGTTGATAATTTCAGTCTGTTTTTTTTACAAGGATCTAATGACATAATATGATTGTTTTAATTGAGACTAAATGTTGAGGCTTTGGGCTGGCAGGCATTAAATTTACCCAATCTTCGCGGTTTACAGAATGCCCGTTAAAAATACAAATTTCCCGGATACCAGAATGTACCTGTTTGGTTAAGGCTTTTGTTGGTTGACGGTTTCCTGAATTTCGGGGAGAGGTTTAAGCCATGAACCTGAATTTCTGCCGAACAGAATCTTCCATCAGGGCGACAAGGCCGGGCGGCAAAGCCCTCAAACTTCAAAATTTCCTCAACAAAATCAACTTATAGTCCTCCGCGAAGCGATTCTTTATTAAACTGTCAACCAACGGTTTGGCGATATGTTTTTGTTGCCGTTCCGAAAGCCTTCGAAATCAAAGCACTGTCCTGTCAAGTTACACGAAAGTTTATTAGATGCAAAAACTTGAATTTTGAACTTCACTCCGCCTGATGCAATACCCTTATCAGCGGTTCGTTGTTATTCAAGACTAATGATGGGTATATACCATACATTTTTTTTTAAGTCAACGCCACCACCCAATTGCTCTTGAACAACTCTATCAATTATATAAATACCTTTTGCAGCCATATTGTAAAAATTATCAATGCCATTATTTGGAAAACCAATTCTTGTTCTGTGAATATTAAATTTATCCGAGAACTCTCTATTAAAGGCCTTTTCTACTCCGTCTTTTCCAATCATAAATCCAAGCAGCCCACCCCAGGTTGCTGCTGGATTATCAGAATCCCAGCCAGCAAGTACTGCAATTTTTATGGTTTCAACTATATCTCCTTCTCCATAAAAGAGGCTGATCAAACTTGACGCAAAGTTAATTCCTGCTGCAAAACATCCATTGCAATACCTGTTTTGGGAAGTAATATTGTAGCCATCTGCTTGCAACACCTGATATCTTTGATATACTTCATCCCTTGTTTGTTCCCAAGGTATATCTGCCAAATATCTGCTTTTAACAAAATCATACATTTTTGATGAATAGGAATTATTGGGTAGTGTTTTTCTTGATTCATCAGCCATCCAAAGAATATTCTCTTTTTTTGATTTCTTTTTATCTATAGAAGAAGCCAAAGAATGCATAGAAACATAAAACTCTGAGATCCATTGGGCATCGAACCTTGCAGTAGTCTGAATGGGCAGAATTGCCATTTTTAGAGCAAAATCGGGTCTTGCAGGCGCAAAGAGACCGAATATTTCAGTAGTTAGTTGAGCATCAATCATTTCAAACTCAGGATTATTTGTAGTGTCTCCTGTTGCAGGAGGCACCATTCCATTATGCATCAAATCAAAGGCTTTCTGGTTTGATACCCACAGATAATTTTCTTCTTCTTTTTTTATATGTTTCATCCAACCATCCCGGATTTGCTCTCCTGTAAGAATAGATTGCTTATTTAAAATTAAAAGTTCCTGATAAATGTATTCTAAGTCTGTATCATCATCAGATCCCCAGATACTATCTGGTTCTGCGAAAACGAAATCGATGGTAGGGGATAAATTGCTTGGTACGCCTTGTCCCCAAATGCTTGGTTGATCTGGTTTCCCCCAATCGGCACGCGTATAAAATGCACCAGTTTTTATTTCTCCTATTGAGCCAATTTTGTCCATTTCGGTAACCAGCCCTGTCCAGTTTGCAATGCATTGCCCAAGCCAAAATCCATACATTTTATTTAAGTATTCTGACCGAGAAACTACTCTATCACTCTTTTTCTGTCTATATTTTTTGTAGGTCATCTCCGAATCAAAGACGAAATCTTTTTTTGATTGAGCATATAAACCATCATTACATAATACGATTAAAATCAATGCAATAGACAGTTGCCTGATGAAGAAAAAGTCTTTCATAGATGTAGATTTTTTTTGTTGTATTTGTTTCTTGTTCTATGGTGTTAATATGATGACCGCAAAGGGCTACGTTTAGCAGCAGTATGGGATTTAGATCTCGAAAACTGTCCACCAACACGAAATTTTAAACGGGGCAGTAGCTTGAATACCTACTGAACCACATATTGATGCCAGACTTTGTTGCCGCCTGGGGTTCTGTCTTCCGGACTCGTAAACCATTGTCAATATTCCGTTTGTCCACGATCCTATTATTAATTTTTAAGGTACTCCCGATTCTCGAACCGCTTCAATTCCATGCCATTGCCATTTGACTTTCTGATTTTTGTTACAACTCTTTTAGCAGCGTTTTTGCTTTTTAAAAATTTTAGCCAATTTAATAATTTCCATTATATTGGCTCTGTTTGTGTTTTAAGATTTGATAAATTATTTGAGGATACTATCATTAATTCTGCGCCTGAAAGAAAAGTGCTTCTTTTGTGAATAGCCCAATCGGATTAATTAAAAGTTGAGAAAACCCAATCAGACCCATATTGTTATTCACTTTATCTCTGACCTGGCTTATCTGACAAGATAAATTAATGTAAGAATGGCTCAAAACCTTTTTAGTTCAAGTTAATGCGAACCGTTGGAAAACTATCCCGGTTTTAACCCAATCCAAGAAATTGTTGTTTTGCCTGGTAAACATGGCCACCAAATCAGTTTTGTAAACTTGCTTTAGTAATCTCTTTTTTTAACTTTTGGTTGATATAAAATTTTCTAATCACTGTCGTCCACTAAAACTCTGATTTGTTAATTTGATTGTCTTAATTATTACAATAAACTATCAACGGCTGCCTCAATAATTTCGGTGAAATTTTGAGAGGTGTCAAAATATTTGATATCCAACTTCTCTGCGGAATTTTTTATTCGCTTACTATAATTTTTCATGTTTTCTAAGTGATTGATTATATATTCGTCTGACTCATTACTTAACCAATCACTATCTCCTTCACTAAAATTTTTGATGTCTTTAAATTTTTGATTTATATCGACTTCGCAATATCCAACAAAACATATTTTAATCTTGTTGGGATATTTCTTCAATAATTCATCCATTAATTCCGGCAGCATCGCTTCACCTTCAATAATGTAATCAACACCGCTCCAGATAATATTCTCACAAACTGCTTTAAAAAACTTCCATATTTTTTCTGCTATTTCATCTGGAAATAGTTTGTCGTTTATACCATATTCCGGAATCCCGTTTGTAAATCCCATTACAAGCCAGTCGAGTGATAAATAAGAAATTCCAGTTTGCAATTTGATTTTTTTTGCAATCATCGTCTTTCCAGACCTCGATGTTCCGCTAATTAAATACAACATTTTTTTCCTCCTGATATTTTTTAAAAAATTTGTAAAAAGTCCTCGCGATTTCCTCATCACTCCAATTCATTGTCATTGCCATTTGACTTTTTTGATTTTTCTTGCAACTCGTTTAGCGGCGTTTTTACTTTTTAAAGCATCAACCAATTTAATAATTTCCATGACATTGGTTTTGTTTGTGCTCAAATAACTTAATATGTTATTTAAGTATTACATCATTAACCCTGCGTCTGAAAGAAAAGTGCATTTTTCGAGAATAGCCTAAACGGATTAAAAGCTGAGGAAATCCTGTCAGACCCATATCATTTTTCATTTTATCTCTGACCTGGCTTATCTGACAAGGTAAATTAACATATGAATGGCTCAAACCGAGTTGCGTGCAAGTTAATGCGAATCGCTGGAGGTTTATCCCTGTTTTAATCCAACTCAAAAAATCATTGTTTTCAGAAGTGAACATTACCAGCATATTTGTAGCGACCAACTGTTTTTGTAATCTTTTTTCTTCACTTTTTATTGTCACAAAATATTCAATGATAAAATTGCCAATAGTTTTGCCCGGCGAAGGCATCCCAATGCAAGCAGCATATAGTCCGTCCCCTTTTAGCAAGGCTTCCTTTTCGCTGAAACGCAACCATTTCATTAACTCGTGCTTAAAGCAGGGATTGCTCATTTGCATGGTATTAGCCTCAAAGATATAAGGCAAGAACTTATTGATTTTATCTTGCCCGATAATGAACTCCAAATCAATACCCGCTTCTTTAACTATCGGTTTTAACTTAATCAGGTCATCGGCTGAAATTGGGCTGTCGCCATATAGATTTCGGGTTGTTTGCCGCGGGTTTATATACGAAAACAGCTCTGGTTGTTCCAACGCATCATTCTTTGATAGAATAATTTTGATTGTACCTTGATTTACCAATAAATCATTGTTCAATTGAGCATTGTAACCATAAAACCTTGCTGCAATCATGGCTGTTTCGGCCGCACAACCTAAGCTAATAAATAGTTCCCGGTTTATGGGGTCGGCTATAGGTAATGAACGACTATAATCGGGCATAATACAAATGCCATCTTCTTCTTTGGCAAACAACCAAGGCTGTGTGTTGTGACCTGACGGTGCTTTAACTGCACTGCGAACAATTTTTAAAAAAACCTCTTCTGGTATCATTTTGCTCATTTTTCAATTAAAATTCAACTTTATATCCTAATGAAGGGAAAGGCATTTTCATTTCATCAATAACTACATCGTTTTTCATACAGCTGTAAAACGGGTCGCTGTAATCGGGTTGCATCAGGGCATTTTTTATCATCAGGTACCACGTGCCGGAATATTTTGCTTTGTTTACTTTGTAGGTGATTGATAAGTCCACACCAGTTGTTGATGGAAATTGCCCCTCGTAAGCTCTTGTATGGTCAGGTAAAGCCCATTGAGCGGCGATTGATTCATCGTAACGAACAGGAGTATAGCGCATACCGCCCATATAAGTAACTTTGGCGCTGACACCAAGTATGTTTTTATCTTTTATCATCCACTCTTTACCAGCCAGCAGATTAATAACATGCCCCCTGTTGTAAACGGTATTATACTCCTTCCCATCACCACCGGTATATTTGGAGTCGAAAATGGTTGCGGTGAACAGATAGTAATAGCCATCTCTCAGGAAACGCTCGAGGGTAAAATCAATCCCGTAATTTTTACCTGTTCCGGTGTTTTCCATTTTGCGGTTAATCGCCCAGTTGTTGGTAACATTAATGATAGAAAATGAACTGTTTGGATAAACCGGAATATCTTCAAGCATTTGGTAATACGGTTCCACTTTAATACGAACAACATCATTTATTTTCCGGTTGTAACCGATTACAAAATGGTGTGATTTCATAAAACCAAGATTTTTATTTTGCAGTTCAATTACTCCGTTATTGTTTACTTCTGAATAATAGGTGCGCAGCTCCTCCATTTGCGAATGCAAGCCATAAGCCAGGCTTAATTCATCCTTTTCGGTAAGACCCCAGTTTAACCCGGCGCGCGGCTCTAAACTGACTTTATTATTTACATTAAGATACATTGAGTGCACACCCAAGTTGGCTGAAAAATTGGGTAACAAGTCAATTTTAAACTGTGTAAATGCCTGAGTTTGCAGCCCTGTACCTTTGTTATTTACAAAATTTATCAAGCTGTCGGGATTAGTATAAAATGCCAGTTTTAGTTCATTGTTGTAAAAAAGACTGTTTACGGTTATGCCTGAACGGGAATTAATTCTTGAGCTGAACTTATGATTTAATGTGCTTCTGAAAGTATATTTACCTTCGGTGCTTTTTGAATAAAGTACAGGAAGCATGCGCATATCAATGGAATACTCACTTTTATCAAAGGAAGATTTCATGCCATCAGCACTAAGTATGGTATTCAGATAAGTATTCTTTCCAATGATAATACGGTGCGATAACCCAATGGCACCGAAGCGGTTTTTATAACTCTGGGTCATATAATCGATTGAGGTTTCCCATTGTGTTGAGTCATCCTTCGCATCTTTGTTGTTAATATCATCGGCTCCCATACCCCAGAGTGTAAATGTTCCTGCTTTTTCGATTGGAAAATCAAACTTAAAGGTTACATCCTGAAAAGTGGGCAAATTGGGAAAGTTCACCACTTTTCCTATCAAACCAAGCGTTCCGTAGCGATAGTTGAAAAGATAGGTTGCTTTTTTGCCTTTTACAAAAGGCCCTTCGGCAGCAAAGTCAACGCCTTGAATTCCGATCCCGGCAGTGTATTCGCGTTTTTCGGCGTTTCCGGTTCTCATTTTAACATCAAAAACACCGGAGAATGCATTGCCATATTCAGCAGGGAATGCCCCTGTGTAGAAATCGGAATTACGGAGCATCTGACTACTGAAAACTGTATAGCCACCTCCTCCCACAAAATCAACATTGGGGAAGTGGAAAGTTGCCGGTACATCAACACCTTCAACGCGCCACAAAACACCTCGGGGTGAATTTCCACGGATAATAATTGCATTGTTGGTGGTTTGAGTGGTAGCAACTCCTGCAAAACCAGCCGCCAGGCGAGCAGGATCGTCTAATCCACCAGCATAGCGGCTTGCCTCTTCCACGCTAAAAGTCCGGGCACTTAGTGTTGCCATTGAGTTTGCCGGGCGGTCTTTGTTTGAACTTGCCCTTACCACTACCTCGCCAAGTGTCAATGAGGATTCTTTCAATTCGATTTCAAGCACAACCTCTTTGGCCGAACCAACCAGGATTTCAGAAAGTGTATAAGGTTCGTACCCAACGTAGCTAACCCTGAAATTATACCTTCCTAAAGGCACTCTTTCTAAACGGAAATTTCCGTCAAGGTCGGCAGTTGTTCCCATTAGAGGTTCGATTCCGTCAACAATAATAGTTGCGCCAATCAGGGGGATTTTTATATCAGCATCCTTGATTGTACCTCTTACCGTTTGAGTTAATGTGTTTTGAGAATGGGCATTTGACAAATTGAAAATAATCAAAAGCATCAATGCTGATTTTGTTATATTCAAAAATGTAATTCGTTTCATAGTTTTGCGTTTTTAAAAGTTTCTTGCTGCAAAACTATTTTGGTTTACATTGTTTGGAGTTTCACTTTCGGGTTTTGAAGTCTCGCTTTCGGGAAAAAGGAGTTTCACTTTTTTATGAGACCTTTGAAATATAGGTTGTTGGCGACATTCCCTCGAATTTGTTAAATGCCCTGTAAAAGGCTGCTTTCGAGTTAAAACCACAATCATAGGCAATGCCAATTACAGATAAGTGCTTTTTATCTTGCTTCAAACATTGAATCTTAAATTCTTCAACCCGGTATTTGTTGATATATTCGAAGAAATTCTGATTAAGCGAAGCATTTAAAACTTCTGAAAGTATCTCGGGCTTAATTTGTAATAAATCGCTGAGCTTTGCCAGACTTAATTCAGGGTCTAAAAACGGTTGCTCTATTTCCATGAAAATAGTTAGTTTGCTGATTATATGTGAATAATCTTTTTTTTCGATGTTGACAGTTTCCTTTTGCAATTGCCTTTCATGGCTTTTTTCAACTGTTTTACCAGGGTTGTCCACAAATATTTGCCCCTGCCTGATGCCGAAATAACCAATGTAAAACACATAAACTGCAGAAAAGCTGTAAGCAACCTGAGAAAGTTTATGGTCTTCGGTAAATTGCATATGGTTATTCAGAATGAAGAGCAGAACATTTATGGAAAAAATCACAAGAGATGCAACTACAAAGGTTCTTAACCAATTCAATTCAATGTTTTCGATGTTTGAAAACTTATTCCTGATATTTTTTCGATGTGTTTTTAGCATAAATAACACTATAATATTATAACCCACTGTAGATAAGCCAATTATTAATGTACCAATTTTGGGTGCAATTCGTGTTGCAAATAATTGATTTGTTAGCAGGATTTTTTCATCGGAAGGCAAACTCAAAAAATTAAAATAATGGAATACCGAATAAAAGATAAAAGGGGCAAAATGAAGCATATGAATGCGCCTAAGCTTCATATTTTCATTTGTAAGATGTTTAATATACAGCCAGAGGAAAGGACCGTGAAGCAAAAGGAATAACCAGCTAAAATTCAACAAATGCGGATAAGGATAACCGTTTTCGAGATTATAACCATCTATAAATGTACCGCCGATAGTTATTGCATAAATAGTAAAAATTCCAACTAAATATCTATCAGACGGCAATTTATTCTTTTTCACGATCAAAAGAAAACCGAGAAAACACGACATAACAAAGCCAATGATGAGTAATATGTTCATAAAGCAGACATTTCAATAAATTTCATTGCTCAACTTGTTTGTATATTCATTTGTTCAATTGGCGGTAGGCTGATTATTTTAAAACTTACTGCTTTCCCGGTTTTAAGGGAATATTTTAGAAAAAACTCATTCTTTCTTATGCTTTTATATTCAAAGGCATTACAGAATATCGATAATTCTTCGTCAGTCAAAGATACGACCGGCTCAATACTTTTTGTAATTTTCTGAATTTTGTCATTCATCACTTAAATTTGGTTGCCTCAGCTTTTTTTTCCTTTAATGCCAGCAATTAGATTTCCCCTATTTGCATTGGAAAACCAACCCAAAAGTAAAAGAAAAATTGTTTAGTTCAGAGGGTTCTATGTTTAAATTGTCTTTAAAACTGTAAAGGTTATATGATAAACCAGTCCTGATTCTAAAATATTCGGCAACAATCAACTCACCGAAAATCTGAGGTGAAACAATCAGACCGTTTAATTTAAATGATGCATTTCCCGTTTCGAAAAGCCCAAAGTTATCAGCATCGTGTCGCAATGTAAAAATTCCAATATTTAATTGGCATCCCGGATGAAATCGGTTTTCAGGACGAATGACATAAGCTGCATTTACACCTCCCTGTCCAATCCACACATTTTGAATATCATTATTTACTTTGGCCTTCAGATTTGACGCAAAAAAGGCACCATATACACCCAAATATAGGTTCCGTTGAACGATGACACCTCCTTCAATGCCCTGAAATGAAAAGGCTTTTCCGAAAAAATCGTGATGTTGATGGTAAAGCATAACAAAAGGTTTTACTTTGTTTTTGATAACAAGTGAATCGTTCGGCCCCTGTGCGTAAATAGATGATGCTGAAACGAATACTGAAAGTAGAACCAAGATTATTTTAATGCCCTTCATACTTCTGTGTTGATATTTTGTAAGACAAAACGAATGTCCAGATTTGTAGTGTGCCGATATTTATCCGTTCTACCAAACCAAAGTATGGAAGCCCTTTTGTGAAAAAGAATCCTGACATTCCGCCAAAAATGATGATAAGTATTCCGCAAATCAAAGAAAAGTTACCTAATGTTTTCCATGCTTTTTCTTTCTTAAGTCCAAAACCTATTAACAATGGTGTCAGAATGGTGAAAGGTACAATCAGGACAGTTACCACAAGATGCATCATTCCGGCGAAACTAGGTTCTGCACCAGGTAAATCCTGAGGAAAGAAGCTATACGAAATGGAAACAACATGTAAGATTATAAAAGAAATTCCACCCCAAAAAACCAAATTGTGGCGTTCTTTCCTTTCGAAAAACGTAAATGAGACAGCAAATATCAACGCCAGTCCCCCGTAGATATTGGTAAACAGCATCAACAAAAATCTGTTGGGCGCTCCTGTTGCTGTTAAATCGCTTATTGGCTGCTGAAGGTGATTGTATGTTTTCCATAAATATCCTCCAATCAGGATATGCAAAAGGTAAATTACAACCGCCAGCATTCCGGCAGAAAGTAAAATTGTTCTAAGATTTCGTTTCATATTTTTCAACTATGATTTTAAAACAACGTAATAAATTGATTTGAAAAGAGAAGGATCCTTTTTGTACTGATCTATTTCATTTATTTCGTTGATAAATAAACTCTTTAAATGAGCGTTTTGCGGTTTATTTATCTCAATCTCAAGTTGACCGTAGAAATCTCTCCACCAAATGGTTTCATCCAGAAGAAGGCTGCTTACTATTTGGCAATTGTTTTTAATAATCAGCGCGTTTTTTTCGTCATTATCCTTGAATTCATCATGAATAATAAAATAGCCATTCTTTTTGATTGTTGCTATCACCTTTTTAAACCCCATTTCAAAACCAACGACATTAAGAAAACCTTCAGCAAGGATAAGATCATAATACTCAGGATCAGTTTCAAGGTCAAAAAATGACACATTTTTTGTTTCAATTCTGCTTGAAGTATTATTTCTTTGAATTTTGTGTTCAAGGAAATCAAGCAGATGTTTGTCGGTATCAATTGCCGTTATTGTTCCTGTGTATTTTTCAGCCAGCCAAAGCGTTGGCACACCGCTTCCGCAACCAATATCAAGTATTTTTGGATTATTGAATTCAGGCAGGTTGTTAAGTACTTGTTCTAAATACTTTACAAGCCGCATTCTGCAACGATCCCTTATGTTAAAATATTCGTATTTATTTTTCATATCCATGGTAGCTTGACTTTTTTGCTGTAGTTATCCCATTCAACTCCAAATATTTTAGAAAGCAATTTCTCCTCTTCGGGAGAGAATATTCTGGAACCGATGTAGACAACAATTCCAAGTAAAAGCCCCAACCATGTATTAAGTATAAATCCTACCCATGGTATAACCAACAATGCCACACCTGCATAAAGAGGATGTTTGACTATTGCATAGGGTCCGGTTGTAATGAGTTGCTTCCTGGGGACTTTTGTTAATATCAATACAACGGTCCATACCCAATTGACAATACCGATTATTAAAAACAAAAGCGAAATCCAGAATAATATTCCGGATGTATCCTTCACAATGAAAAACTCAGGGAATATAATATTCAGAGGAATTCCTGCTATTAAAAATGGCAAGGTAAAAAGCCCTATTTTTCTTCCGTTACCTACAAGCACCTTTAATTTCATAATTTTGGTTTTCAATTAAATAATGTTAATTTACTGTCTCCACCTTTAAGCAAAACTTCAACTTCACCATCCTAATCTGCTTGAGTTCCCCACCCATCAAAATCACAGTCATTCTCGCAGCCGAGTTTACGCATTTGGTTTGTCCACTTTGTAATAGTTTGTAAGTCCATCTTCATTTTGGTTGTCCAACCAATGACAACCCATTGATTCCTGTCGCTTGCTGAATGGTCAACAAGGTCAATCTGGTAATTAAGCTTCATCAAATCTATAGCAAGATTACTTGCATTGTCTTGCTTATTGGTATAGAAGAAAAACTCCAGCTCTAATTCCGAATTGTCGGTGACTCCTTGCATATTTAGCTGCTCGAGCACCTTTGCGTTCATTTGTTTTTGCATTGCAACATTCTTGTTGTGTTGATGTTCTGAAACGAAACGACTGTTGTTTCTTTTAAAAAGTTAAATAGCCCCATTTCTATAATTATTGCTTTTGTAAACGGAGTAATTATAAGAACCCTTTTTCTGCTCATTTTTCTCTGTCAGTATCAGTTTATATGTTTAGCTATTAAAATGCAGCCAACTTTTAAAACTATATAAAGTTTCACTATTGTCTGGAAAAAATCGAAAAATTTTTGCCACTAAGCGATGCACTGAGCCTGCCGAAGTGTCTCCAAGACTCCAAATTACACCAAATGAATAAATTACATTGGTGTTTTTTGGTGTTTTAGTGCTTTGGTGGCAAATTTAATAAAGTAAGGTGCCATTCTGCAACTTTTGTCAAAGAGCAACAATATCAGTCATTTGCAATAATATTCGAAACTTTCTCCGGACAACAATGATAAAGTTTATCACCTTTTTCCAAAAAAAAGATTTATATCAAAATAAAGCTTGTTAATTCCATATTCATTTTGAGAAACACTCATCAGATCATAATGCTTCTTTTTCTTACTTGTCAATGCTTGTCCTGTAAATTGCAGTCCCATCGCACTAAGAATTGAATATTCGTCTGATATTTTAGTGACAATAAATGCCGTCTTTTCTTTCTTACCATCACCAGAGGACATTATTGTCCTGATAAGTTTGTCATATTTATAAAACCAAATGTATGAGGAATCAATAACTACTAAATTCTCATATGCGATACCCGCAATATAAATCTGTTCAATGTTAAATGGAAAATCATTCAAGATCAGCCTGGTATAATCAAGAACTTTATAAAAATCTATAGAATCTATAGAGTGATTGAGATGCATATTTAATGCTCTGACAGAATCGTGTCTTGCTCTGGGTTTGTAATCATCTCTGAAAGCCTGGCCATAATAAATTACTATATATTCATCTAATGTCAGCGTGGTGTCATTCGCTCTATAACGATCGAACAAATCATTATAAGTGGTACTATTTGCTATGCCCTTAATCTCATTTAAATCAACAGGTTTTTTTTGTCCAAAAGAAGACAGTGCGATCAATGCTAAAATCTGAAACATTAAAAGTGTTTTCATAAATTGTATCCATATTTAAATTAATGCCTAACTTTTTATCAACACAAACATACCACTTTCCCCGCTCCCCTCCACCATCTATGCCTCAAATTAATCCATCAAATGGAATTTTTATTTGTTTAATATTTACTTTTAACCGCTTAACCCTGACATTATGTGCGGACGGTTTTCACTTACAGCAGAAGAGCAGCGGCTTAATGAATTTTTTAACCTGGCGGGGGGGAAATCACCTTATGTTCCCCGCTACAATGGCGCTCCGACTCAAACCATGGCCGTTATTACGGATCAGCATCCTGCGAAACTGCAGTTTTTCCGCTGGGGACTTATCCCTTTATGGTCGAAGGAAATACCCCGAAGTATGCCTTTGATAAATGCCCGGGCAGAAGGAATTGACGAAAAACCGGCATTCAGAAAGGTTTTCAAAAGCAAAAGATGTCTGGTGCCAGCCGATGGGTTTTATGAATGGATAAGACAAGGGAAAAAGATTCCATTGCGGTTTACCATGCTTGATGATTCGCTTTTCGCGATGGCCGGACTCTGGGATACCTGGCAGGGTAAAAATGGCGAGGAAGTAAATTCATTTACCATCATCACCACGGCACCCAACGAACTGATGGCACCCATTCATAATCGAATGCCTGTAATTCTCGACAAAGACGGGTCAGAAGCATGGCTCAAACCCGCCGACGAAACAACACTGAAAAGCCTGTTGAAACCCTTTCCTTCTGAAAAAATGAAATCGTACCGTGTTTCCGAAAAAGTTAACGCCGTAAAAAACGAAGGACCCGATCTGATAGTTCCGGTTCGTGAGATTGATCTTTTTTCGTAATTTAGCAGTGGGTTCAGATTGTATGGCAAAGCATTGCTTCGTAATGTCAACCTGAATAATTTATCATCACAATATAATGCGGCACAGCATTTGCGCGTTATTGTTTCAAAAGTCAAAAATGAGAAAAACGGTTGTATTTCTTTTCATTATCCTCATTGTTGCAGCTATTTCTTGCAAAAAATACGAGGAATATCCACCCGAACCCCGCATTGAGTTCATGGATTTCGTTGTGCTCAGGGATGCGCAGGGAATTGATCAGCGTGGTGTCCTCAGGTTTTCGTTTACTGATGGGGATGGGAATATCGGGCTTTACGATGACGAATCCCTGCCACCATTCGATTACAATCTTTTCATCCGCTACTTCGAAAAAAAGAACGGCACTTTTGAGGAAGTCTTTTTAATTACCTCACGTTATGAAGATGATTCCACATTGGTTTATGATACTGCAACTTTCAACGGACGAATTCCGATTCTGATGCCGGCCGGTAAAAACAAATCCATAAGTGGCGAAATTGAGGATACCCTGTTTGTGAATAATCCGCTTTCTCCTTTCGATACAATAATGTTTGAACTATTTATCAAGGACAGAGATCTGAACGAAAGCAATGTGATACAAACGCCACCCATAGTAATTAAAAAGCAATAGGATGAGCAATGCTGATCCAACAACCGGCTCAAGGTCAAGTGAAATAATTTCTGTGAGCCATGCGTAGATTTTTCCGGAAGGTGATTCAGGTCACGAAATGGTTGCTGGCTGTTTCCGGAGGAGTATTCCTGCTTCTGTGCATTCTGGCATTTACAACGCTTCCATTTCACATGTACCATAGACTTGCTACCTACTCTTTGCCGGGGAAATTACCTCCAAAGGCAATTGTGATGCTATCGGGTGCAGGGATTCCCAGTGAGAACGGACTGATCAGGGCATATTTTACCGCAACTCTGGCTGCCAGATATCCCGAGGCAATTGTATTGATTGCAGCACCGGGTGATACCAGTGATATGAATAGCGATCCGGTAAGAATAGCGCAGGAGCTTGCACTCAGGGGTGTTGATCCGGTCAGAATTTATTTTGAACCTGAAGGCAAAAATACACGCGGTCAGGCACTTAATCTTGCCAATGGATCAGGCATAGACTTAAAAAACACCTACATCATACTGGTGACATCTCCCGAGCATATCACCAGAGCTGTAAAAACCTTCAACAGGGCTGGATTTTCATGGGTAAGCGGATTGCCAACCTTCGAAACTTCGTTATCGGAGGATCTTACTTTTATTGACAAAGATCTTAAAGGCAATAAAGTTGTCCCGCCAATCGGTGGAAATCTTCAGTTCCGCTATCAGTTCTGGAATCACCTCAAATATGAAATCCTTGTGATAAGAGAATACATTGCATTGGGTTTTTATAAACTGAAAGGATGGATTTAAACCGTTTGCTGAAGCCTCTGCCGTCGGTTTTTCAGTTAGTACCTTTTCTTCAAAATTGATGCTATTTTTACCGCGATATTTTTTCCTGTTGCTGGCAGACCCCTGACAGGGTTACGAGCCATTTCAAAATGGGCAGCCCGGCAGATGCACGCTAACATCCTGACAGGCAGCAAAACCCTGTCAGGGGTTAGCTGGTAAAAACCTTTTTGGTTCTGGCTTGTCCGGATTAGATGAAAAAGATTAACTATATGTTTTCTCAGCCTGTGCAGTGAACCTTGTTAATCAGTAAATTTGCGACCACTATAAAACTGTTTAGGTTACCTGATGGCCAAGAAATCCCTGTCTTCACGAAAAGAATCAGTAATTGCCATATTTATGGTTGTTGGTGTGGTTTTTATGATGCGGTTGTTTTATCTGCAGGTAATTGATGACTCCTATGAACATTCGGCCAAAAGCAATGTGCTTCGTTATGTAACTCAGTATCCGGCGCGTGGATTGGTTTACGACAGAAACGGAAAGCTGATGGTTTACAATGAGGCGGTTTACGATCTGATGGTAATTCCAAATCAGGTTAAAAGAATGGATACGCTTGAGTTCTGCCGTTTGCTCGAAATATCACCGGAAGGATTCCGGGAAAGGTTCAGGAAAGCCAGAACATACAGCCGCTTTAAGCCCAGCCTTTTCGAAAAGCAAATATCGAAAGAAGCTTATGGTTTTATTGAAGAAAAACTATATCGTTATCCGGGATTTTATGTTCAGCCAAGAACGCTGAGAAAATATCCAAAACCCATTGCCGCGCATTTGCTGGGCTATGTGGGTGAAGTAAACCAACGCATCATTGATAATAATCCTTACTACAAATCCGGTGATTACATCGGGATAAGCGGTATTGAAAAATCGTATGAAAATGAATTGCGTGGGATAAAAGGAATTAAGGTAAGAATGGTTGATGTGCACAACAGAGAAGTTGGAAGCTATCAGGATGGAGCGCTTGACACAACTGCTATTATGGGCAATGATCTGTATCTGACGATAGACGCTGATCTTCAGGAATATGGCGAACAACTTATGCAGGGCAAAATGGGAAGTGTGGTTGCCATTGAACCATCAACCGGTGAAGTTCTGGCATTTCTGTCATCTCCGGGCTATGATCCCAATTTACTGGTTGGCAGGGTAAGGGGAAGGAACTTCAGGGCTCTGTCAGAAGATCCGGTTAAACCCCTGCTGAACAGGGCAATGATGGGACAATATCCGCCGGGATCAACTTTTAAGATGGTCAACGATCTGGTCGGGCTGCAGGAAGGCGTTTTGAAGCCATCCACCCGTTACAGTTGCCAGGGAGCTGGCTCATCGCCAATAAGATGTACTCACTCACATCAATCGCCACTTGATGTCTATGTAGCTATTCAGCAATCATGTAATCCTTTTCATTGGCAGGTATTTCGATCCATTCTAACCAGTTCTGGTCATGGCAGCTTCCGCGAAAACTATATTTCCTGGCGTAAACACATTATGAGCATGGGTTTCGGCCACAAACTCGGCACCGATATCGGGAGCGAGCTCAGTGGCAATATACCTTCTGCTGAAAGCTTTGATGCCATTTACGGTAAGGGCCGGTGGAATGCAATGACTGTTAGATCATTGTCAATCGGACAAGGAGAAATTCTGACTACCCCGCTTCAAATAGCAAACTCAGCAGCTGTTATATCAAATCGTGGGTTTTATTATGTTCCTCATATCGTAAAATCTACAGGAGACAGTAGTATAGTCCCTGATAGATTTAACAAGGTAACATCAACAATAAACCCTGCCCATTTTGAAGTTGCAATTGAAGGAATGAGACAGGTAGCAACCATGGGAACAGCCCGCTGGTATCAACCTGAGGGAATTACAATGTGCGGAAAAACCGGAACTGTCGAAAATCCCCACGGAAAGGATCACTCACTCTTTATGGCTTTTGCTCCGGATGTGAACCCGGTGATTGCCATTGCGGTGGTCATCGAAAATTCAGGGTTTGGATCAACCTGGGCTCTTCCGATTGCCTCGCTGATGATAGAAAAATATATCAACGGAGAAGTTAAACGAAAAGAGCTTGAAGAAAGAATGATCAAACAAAAACTATACTAACCGATGCGCGAAAGAAACCCGATATTCGGTGATATAGACTGGACACTCATCCTGCTTTACCTTGCATTGGTGTTGATAGGATGGGTAAATATTTATGCAGCTGTTTATAATGAAGCACACAGCAGCATATTGGATCTTTCGCAAAGTTATGGCAAGCAGATGATCTGGATATTAACCTCACTTTTTATCGGTTTGGTTATTCTGCTTACAGATGCCCGGTTTTTCAGCACTTTTGCATTTTTAATTTATGGTGTGACCATTTTATTGTTAATCGGAGTACTGGCTGTTGGCAGCACAATATCGGGATCAAAATCATGGTTTCAGATAGGTAGTTATGGCCTTCAACCTGCCGAATTTGCAAAATTTGCGACCAATCTGGCCCTGGCCAGGTTTTTCAGCGGTCAGCATATTGATGTTAAAGACTTTAGAACCAAATTTATCCCGTTACTCATTCTCGGCGCACCGGCTCTGCTGATACTTCTGCAAAACGACACCGGATCGGCACTTGTTTATTCATCCTTTGTTCTTGTGCTGTATCGTATGGGATTGTCAGGAAACTACCTGCTGGCTGGCGTTATGATTGGTGTTTTTGCTCTTTCAACCCTGATGGTCGGGCAATACTGGGTTATGGGATTTGTAGGACTTCTTGCAGGTGCACTGTTGTTCTTTATCAAACGCAACAGGTCCAATATCATTAACCTCATTGGTCTGCTGCTTCTGACGGTTGGCTTTATATATTCAGTTGATTATGCTTTCGATAACTTCCTGGGCGATCATCAGAAATCGCGCATTGAGGTGCTGCTTGGTAAAAAACTCGATTTGAAGGGTGCCGGATATAATGTGAATCAATCAAAAATTGCCATTGGCTCAGGTGGATTTATCGGGAAAGGATTCTTACAGGGAACACAAACCAAATACAATTTTGTCCCCGAACAAAGTACTGATTTTATTTTTTGCACAGTCGGCGAAGAGTGGGGTTTTGTGGGAACAACAACGGTGATAGTTCTGTTTGTTCTGCTGCTGATGCGAATAATTAAAGTGGCTGAAAGGCAGCGATCAACATTTGGACTTCTCTATGGCTACGGAGTAGCCTCTATCTTGTTTTTTCATTTTGCCATAAATATTGGGATGACCATCGGACTGGTTCCCGTTATCGGAATTCCGCTCCCGTTTTTCAGCTATGGAGGTTCGTCGCTTTGGGCTTTTACCATATTGCTTTTCATCTTTATTAAACTTGACACCCGGCGCACAGCTTTGCTTTAACCTAAATCAACAAAAAGGCCAGTAATCAATCTTATGTCCGACCCAATTCTCGTTGTTAATAATCTGAGTATTTCGTTTCGAAACGAAGATGAATGGGTTACGGCTGTTGACAATGTAAGCTTTTCGCTGAAAAGAAAAGAAACGCTTGGCATTGTCGGCGAAAGTGGATCGGGAAAATCGGTTACTTCGCTGGCAATCATGCAATTGCTTCCCAAAGGTTACAGCCGGATTCATCAGGGCGAAATTCTCTATTCGGGCAGTGAGCAAGGGCAGGTTTCAATCCATAACCTGAGCGAAAAACACATGCGAAAAATCAGGGGACGGCTGATCAGCATGATTTTTCAGGAACCAATGACTTCGCTTAATCCGGTGATGCGCTGCGGCCGCCAGATTACAGAATCGGTAAAACTACATCTGGGTTACGACAACACCAAAGCCAAAAAATATGTACTTGGTTTGTTTGCTGAAGTTATGCTTCCCGATCCCTTGAGAATATATCTTTCCTATCCGCATCAATTGTCGGGCGGGCAAAAGCAGCGGGTTATGATTGCCATGGCCATTGCCTGCCGTCCGGATATTCTTATTGCCGATGAACCAACCACTGCCCTTGATGTCACGGTTCAGAAAAACATACTCCTGCTGCTGAAATCCCTTCAGCAAAAGCACAACATGAGCCTGATCTTTATCAGTCATGATCTTGGGGTAATTTCTGAAATTGCCGATAATGTGGTTGTGATGAACAGGGGAAAAGTGGTGGAGCAAGGTTCCGTGACGGATGTTTTCCGGAATCCTCAGCATCCCTACACCAAAGGACTCATCGCCTGTCGCCCTCCGCTTGACAGACGACTTAAACGTTTGCCTGTTGTCAGCGACTTTTTGAATGGAAAAACATCAGAATTAAGTGCTGTTGAATCCATAACTTCGGAAGAACGTGCATTGGCTCACCGTGAACTTTACGCAGGAGTTCCGTTGCTTCAGGTGGATGACTTAAAGGTTTATTACAAAACAAAATCCGGCTTCCTTAATCGCAATCCACAATATTTCAAAGCTGTTGATGATGTAAGTCTGCAGGTTTACAAAGGAGAAACACTGGGATTAGTTGGCGAATCGGGGTGTGGGAAAACCACGCTTGGCCGGGCTATACTCCGGTTAATAGAACCCACCGAAGGAAAAGTGTTTTACGATGGCAAAGATCTTTCCGGATTAAATCCCGAACAGTTAAGAAAAATGCGTCAGCGTATCCAGATCATTTTTCAGGATCCTTATTCGGCACTCAACCCAAGAATTACTATTGGTGATGCCATTATGGAACCCATGATCGCACACGGATTGATGGCCAACAACAAAGAACGCCGGGCAAGAGTGCTGCACCTGCTAAGCCGGGTTGGACTGGAAGAAAATAGTTTTGAACGGTTCCCCCATCAGTTTTCGGGAGGACAAAGGCAAAGAATCAGTATTGCACGTGCTCTGGCGCTGGATCCGGAATTTATAATTTGCGATGAATCCGTTTCTGCACTGGATGTATCAGTTCAGGCTCAGGTTCTTAACCTGCTGAATGACTTAAAGAAAGATTTTGGCTTTACATACATATTCATTTCGCATGACCTTTCGGTTGTGCGATTTATGTCGGACAGAATATTGGTGATGAGGAATGGAAAGATTGTTGAATCAGGCGAAGCTGATGAGCTATATAATAATCCGAAAGAGACTTATACCCGTGAGTTGATACGTGCTATACCTGGGAGTTAAATATAAATTATGGCCTTTGAGGCCTTATAGTAGTATTGCAACGTTCGTGAGCTGCATGGGAAGGGCGAGGGTTTACAACAGGTAATAATTTAAGCGATTAATACACGCCTCAGGTGACGCGCGTGAGCACGATTCGCGTGAGCCGCGCGCGAGCAGATTGGAGCGGCATTGCAAATGCCGCTCAGCCAAGCAAGTTCCGCTTTGGGATGGCTCGTTCGAATAGGCAGCCCCGGTTGCAAACCCGCTTTGAATTTTTGAAATATTTTTGCTTATAGCCCTCAAATTGAATCATATAAAAATTATTACAAAAACAATTAAAAACGGTATTAACTTTTTCAATTTTCTGGATTTATAAAAGGATGCTGATGATAATATTTGGAGCAAGTTTCCCCTGTTTGCATTCACAGAATATGGCTGTGCTAAAATTGTTCAGCCAATAATTCGTTTGGTTCTAACACGAATTCTGTAGGTAAATTTAAACCATGTAAACAAAGGATAAATCCAGAAGATATTAAAAAAATAAATTCAGATTTAAAAAAACCGGGCCGTTGTAGTACGGCAAACCATAAAAACCATAAATACTGAGAAAGGAGGAAAACTCATTGTGGCAGGAAATGCCGCTGTAACATCACCCCGGAACATAGACAAATTAAATAATTTTAACCGGCTTTTTACCGGCCACGGGGAGTTGGCTGCCTTTGCCCTAGGAAGCTGATAAGCAACCACTCCCCTGCCAACCGGTAACGAGCGCAAAATTACTAAAACTATGAAAAATAAACTATTCTTTTTTGCGTTCTTCTTTGCAGTAATGTTCTCTGCTTCAATTACACAAGCACAGATGAAATACTGGACCACACCTTCTTTAAAGTTTAACATGTCAACTTCTACCCCATCATCAACTGCATTGCCAGGCCCTGGTGGTGCTTACTCTGTTGCTAACGGGGTTTATGATGATAATGGGAACATATTGTTCTATGTTCGCGATTACAATATTTATGGCCCTACCGGACAAAGTGTGGGTGTGCTACCCGGGTATAATATGAGTGTTTGCAATGAAGCTTATACAATTTTAAACCCCGAAATTAATATAGTACCTATACCTGGTACCTGTCGTCAATTCTATGTAATTTACAGTATGGACAACCCAACCGGGTATTCCCCTGTTTTATATGTAAAAGTTAACTGTTCAGGTACTACACCGGTTGTTACTTATAATGGATCGGTCTATGCCAGTTGCCCGGATGCCTCAGGCGGGTATTACTCCGCTTGGTATTCCATACCATTTTTTGTTTCTAATCATGGAGGATGGGACAATACAGGAATGGCTGTTTCAAAAGTAATTACAGGAAGTGGATCGACAGAAAAGCGATTTCTGTTTTCAGTCGGTAATGGCGAAGTCGTTAGAAGTGAAATCACCAGTTCCGGAATTTCTGCTGGCATACCTATTGTGACAGCTGCTGAACTACAGATTGATATTCTAAATTTTGAAGCTTATGAAGCTGAGCTTTCTTGGGGTACCAATTATTTTGCATGGTCTTCCGATAATGGAAAGGTACATGTAATTAACATTTTCCCATTAAGTGGTAATTATGTATCTGGAAGTCATCAAAGCTATGCCATCCCTGGGGCTAAAGGAATTGAATTCACGCTATATGAAACCAATCCCAAGCTTTATGTTTCAGGACGAAATGGTCTTACTCAGATTCTTACTTCAAATCAGACACAATCGTTGATATCAACCGGCACATTTGATTTGACAAATACACAACTTGAGTATGCTAAAAATAACAAGATTTACGGAATTTCTCCAACTTATGACGGGCAAGGTAATTTGATAGCTACAACTCTGGTTGGTATTAACTGGGGCAATAATACCTTTACTTCAGTCAATGCAGGATTTGATTCCCGATATTTAGAATCAGGATCATATACCCAGGGTGTATTCACCCTGCCAGAACAAATAGACGGTGAAGATTACTCTTATTTTAATGGAACTCCCGCAGTAAGAATCTCAAATTTTACCATAAACGGAAGTGTTCCTGTCGGTAATTGTGATGAAGGAGGATATGGCAATTATTGCCAGAATAGTGCATTAAGTTTCAATGCAACGTATTCATCCGGCACTCCGGTGCAATACAAATTCGACATTCAGGCTGTTGATTGGGGTTGTAACTTTATTACCGGTGCGGGATTAATGAACTACCACGGAGCCTGGACGAATGGCACTCCACCGACAAATCTTGATCTGCGTACATTGACTTCAAACGGGGTAAACCTGGGAAACTGTCAGGGCGGACTAGTAATGATTACCTATTCTGTTAAAGATGCTTGTGGTACAATCAACACAGGATCAAAAGTTGTAAACATGTATGTCCCGGTACCTCCTGTTGTTGCCCTTGAAATATACAATAAGAACAACCCCCAGACTTATCTCGACCCATCTCAGAATATAAATTTGCCTGTTCCTTGCGGCAGTGCTTCTATTGGCTACAGAATTAATAATAGTATCGGTACTATCACTTATTTGACTGTTTTAATTGAGCAAGTCTCTCCTTACAAATTAATCTATAACAGAACAACCACTGTAAATGGGGTAAATAACCTCACTTATGAAAACCTGAACAATTATTGTATCAATTCAACTGTTTGGGGCCAATATTCTGGGTTTGAATCTTGTAATACCGGTAGCTATACAGGATGGACCGGTTATTTCGCGTACACCAATGGGTTGTTATCGTATAACAAAACTTTTAAATTAACTATAACTGTTGGCAACCAATGTGGTTCAAGTACCAACTGGAGTTACCTGAAAGTGAACTCAATAGGCAACAAAATGACAACAGCCGATAATGAAACAGTCATCAATTGGGCTGAAGAATTATTGGTTTACCCCAATCCTGCATCTGATCAGATAACAGTTCAATTTAACAATCTTACCGAAGAGAATTATCAGATTGATGTTGTGGATATGACTGGCAGGCAGGTTTTATTGCTTTTACCTGAAACAAAAATAGAGCAGGGTATCTTTGAAAAATCTTTTGATATCTCGATACTCCGAAGTGGCATCTATTCTTACCGGGTTAAATCAGCAACATGTATTAAAACCGGACTGATCTCTAAATACTAATACTGTCGGGCACATCTGATTCCAATTGAATCAGATGTGCCCTTTTAAACCAAAATTACAATTATGAAATTGCATTGGTATTCCATTATATTGCTGATTCTTTGGAGTTCCCCCAATTGTGTAATATCCCAAAACCTGGTTTACAATCCTTCATTTGAAGAGTTTACCAATGATTGCAATTCCGTGAATTTCGGTGCTATGCAGTCTAGTTTCACAAATCTGCCAAAGTGGTACTCTTTATATTCCGGAACAGCTTTTTTTAACATTTGCGCAAATGACCCTACATTATCTTATAATATACCAAGAAATACTTTAGGGTTTCAATATCCAAAAACTGGTAACGGATACACTGGTTTTATAGCTTATTACTACGAAGATGCTGGTGATTTTAGAGGTTATTTAAGAGGAGAGTTCAAAGATTTATTGCAAATGGATACTGTTTATTGTGTTGAATACTATTTAGTTCTTGCTGAGCTCGGTTCCAATGGAGCCATTATGAATGTTGACGCTTACCTGAGTGACACCATCCCCGCTTATCCTCCCTGGCTGCCACCTGAATTATTGCTGGAATTACCAGCTCAGATCAGGTCAAAACAAATATTAAACGATAGCATAAACTGGATGAAGGTAAGTGATCTGTATAAAGCCAAGGGAGGAGAGCAATATATTACCATTGGCAATTTTATGTCAAGAGATAGAACCACAAAAGAAAGCTGGAGCCAGACGGGTCACACCGTCGTACATTATTTTCTGGATGATGTAAGCGTAGCACCTGCCGGAGTTAAAGCCCCCGTGCTAGGGGCCGATACCATACTTTGTCGCAGTGAAATGCCTTACAGACTTAATGCACCTGGTGGATATGATTCCTACCTTTGGAGTACCGGACAAACCAGCCAGAACATTGATGTTTACAATCAGGGGAAATACACACTTTCCTGTTCTCTCGGTGATTGCGGCAGCCTGAGCGATGAAATTGTTATAACATTTGATACTCCGATGCTCAGTCTTACCAATGAGAAAACAATCTGCAGGGGCGATACAGCAATTATTTCTGCCCCTTCTGGCTTTACACAATACAGTTGGAGCAATGGTGATACATCACAAATATTGCGCACAACATTTGGTGGAACCTACTACCTGGTTACCACCGACCGCTGTGGCACACAGCTTGACTCGGTTAAAGTTATGATTGATACCATCCCAACCGGTATAATTAAACTTAGCAACGACACCTCTCTTTGCCAAAACGGAAAAGATTATCCCATTTTGCTTTCAGCCAATACCGAACTGCCCAATTACTTTTGGAGCAACGGAGACACAACCATGCAAACCACAGTTGACAGCAGAGGCATTTATAAATTAAGCAGTAATTTCAGCTGTGGTGAGGTAAGTGACGAAATTTTTGTGGATGTGTGTCCTCCTGTTATTGACTTCCCGAATGCATTTACCCCAAACGGCGATGGACTCAACGATACATTTGGCCCGGTACAAACCAATATGTTTATACAAAGTCTTCTGATTTACAACCGCTGGGGAGAACTGGTTTTTGAAGGCAGATCACCCGTCTATCAGTGGGATGGCAAGTACCTTTCCAAACCTGCACCTTCCGGCATATACGCTTACAGAATTTTGTATTCGCCCTATGATGCCAGTGGAAAGCTTTTTACACAAAAGGGGTGCCTGATGTTAATCAGGTAAAGCTTAGCAGATGCCGTTATACGGGGTGACTTACAGCGCAGATCGGAGAAGTATAACAAATGCTGCTCAGCGAAGGTGCTGGATGTATGGGGCTTTTGCCAAATTTTATATCATAAGGTTTGGGCTAAAGCCCGGAATGGGTTGAGGTTTTTTGGCATTCCTCCAGCTAAAGCAGGAGGGAACTCAGCAGGAGGGATTCAGAAGCACGCGTCAGGAGACGCGCGCTAGCGGCATGGGTGATGATAGAAAATGCTATAAGAAAATCAAATGAATTGCCACACGGCTTTAGCCTGTGGCAAGAAATGGATGATGATTTCAAGGGGCTTTAGCCCAAAGTTATGGCATAAAGCTTGGGCTAAAGCCCGGAATGGGGTTGAGGTTTTTTGTCATTCCTCCAGCTAAAGCTGGAGGGAACTCAGCTGGATGGAATTCGGAAGCACGCGTCAGGAGACGCGCGCTAGCGGCATTGCTTCAGATTGGAGCGGCATTGCAAATGCCGCTCAGCGAAGGTCATTCATAAAGTATTAGCCGCGAAAGCACGAATAGAAAATTTGAAAATCTCAGAGCAGTTTGGAGCAGCATTGCAAATGCCGTTCAGCGAAGCAAGCAGCCATTGCAATTCGCAAATCCCATAAAACAACAAAGGTGCAGACTCCCGCACCTTTGTTTCATGAATATGCATCAACTTAGTTCAGCATGGGATCGATGGGCTGCAGGGCGAAATTGATTTCAACACTGTCGTCGGAGCCGAGTTTTACCGTTGCAGATGGGGGTACATTGTATCCCGTGGCAAAGCAACCCACAGTATAACTGCCTTCGTGCAGCTCTTCGTGGGCAAAGAAACCATCTTCATCGGTTTCGGTAACTGTGGCATGCTGGGCCAATGTAACCTGTGCATCTGTAATCGGCTGCCCGGTTACTGCATCGGTTACTATGCCGCTGATGTCGGACAGGCCGGGCTTTTCTCCAACCTTGCTTCGGGATCTGCGTTTCATACGCATGGTGGTGTAAAGGTTGTACAGTTCACCATGTGTGTTTTTTCGCATTTCCACAAGGCCATCGAGCTCTTGAGTTAGAAGCTTGTTGCACTCTGTCAGCAGTGCATTCAGTTCTCTTCTGCCCGATTTGCGCTCGTTGAGCGAAAGGCCGGTGCCCGAGAGTGTTTGCGAAAACTCCTGAATCTGATTGGCAAACTGCACCATAAAAGCAGTCTGATTGCCAAGTGATCCCATCATCTCACTGTGGGGTGTAAGCAACTCATTCATGTGCAAAGCCATTTCGTAAAGCTTATGGTCGGAAGTGCGACCTATTTCTCTACGATAATTTGTGGCTGCATCCATGAGCGCTGTATTGCCCGTTTTACGCGCGACGGCCATTCCCAGCTTAACAGCCTGCTGCAGCGATTCAATAAAGCTGTCGCGGTGGCTTGTTTTGTTTTGGTAAACCAGGCTGACCGGCCGGGTGAGGTTCGACACAAGGGCGCTGAACCTGTCGTTGAGGGTTCCTAATGATTCTACTGAAGCCAATGCTTCGCCTTCGAATGCCTCAGCATACTGATTGAGTATCTGGTACAGGGCTTTGTACTTGGTGATTCTGTCTGTCTTGTAACGCATGGCGTTTGTTTTACAGGGTTAAACTTTGAATTGCGGTTTGCTGTCAACACAATGTGACAGTAACCAGGATAATGTGCTGTGTTTAAAACTGTAAAACCGGAGGGGAGAGTGCCAGGGAGGGTTTACCCAGCTTTTTTAATGTTTGCCGTCGCCTATCGGGTCTGTAATGATAAACAAGCTGCATGAATGCGTGCGGCGAATATGTTTCTTTTACTTCCGGAATCTCAATTATACAGACCTCAAAACATGCTTCAAGCAACTCCGACTCAAAGTCGTAAGAGGTGAAGTGTTCATTGGTAAAGGTTACCTTACGTGGTTCGTCTAACTCCAAGCGACCTAATTAATCTAAAGAGGTCTTAATGTGTGATTTATATAAACATTTACAAAAGTTGTATAACACTTATTTCTTTATAGGTTGTGAACTTTGTCTTCAATATTCACAGTATTAAAAATAAATTATTATGGCTGAAATTAAAATTGAACAGAAAAAACAGATCTGGCCGTGGCTAGTTGCTGGCCTTGTCGTAGCTGCATTGCTTGTGTATTTCCTGATATTTAATGACAACAATAAGAATACAGAAGCAGTAACTGAAGCAGATTATATCACCAATACGAATGAAACTTCCCCTTCAGGTGTAAAAGAAAATAGCGGCGCTGTTGCGGCTTATGTAAATTTTGCCGAAGACAATAAGGAAAAGATGGGTCTGGACCATGTTTATACAAATGATGCGCTATTAAAACTAATTGAGGCTATAAATGCTAAGGCCAATGAGGTTGGATACGAAGTTAGTGCAGATATTGAAAAGGCAAGGGAATATGCAAAAATGATCACAAAAGATCCTTATGCAACAACACATGCGAATAGCATTAGAAAGGCGGTTGATATCTTAACCAATGTAATGCAAAACATCCAAAAGGCAGAGTATCCAGGTTTGGCAAGTGAAGTTGGAGAATTAAAAAGTGCATCAGAATCAATAAAACCGGGAGTACTTGTGCTTGATCAAAAAGATGCAGTTAAAAATTACTTTGTAAGGGCATCTGACCTTCTTCAAAAAATGAATTGATTAATTTTCAAAACAATAGAATTATGACAGATAAAAACAAGAATCTTTTTAACCTGGATGAATTATCCGGTTATAAAGTGGCCGAAAATTACCACGATGTAAGGGGCTGGGATGTTAAAGATGCAAATGACCGCACCATTGGAAAAGTGGATCATTTGCTTGTAAATAAGACTGCCGAACGTGTGGTTTATCTCGATATTGAAGTTGCTGAATCGATGATAGAAGATGAGCATAATACATATCAAAATCTTGTAAGCGACGGTGTGCACGAGTTTTTAAATAAGGACGGAGAAAATCACCTGATTATTCCCATTGGAATGGCAAAGATTGATGAGAAAAATAAATTGGTGAGCACAAACCAGATTGATAGTTCAACTTTTGCGAAAACCAAACGGTTCAAAAAAGGAGATGTTCTTGATTTTGGGTACGAATTAAATGTAATTCGAAATTATAAAGGAGATAAAACTATTCAGAGCTCGAATGATGTTAAGGGATTTTATGACCGCGAAGAGTTCAACGATTCATTTCATAAGAGAGATTTGGAATAGGATATCATAGAATAAAAATTGATCAGAAGCTCCTGTCAACAGACCAGGTGCCATATCTTTTATTAAATATGCACTAACTCTCGCTAAGCTGAATTTAGCTTCGCTGAGCTCCCCTCGGTCAGTTGCAATTCCGCTTTAAACACCATTGAATTTGCAATTCAATGTATTTCCCGGTAGTTTTTATACCTCCTTCGGTCAATGCTTAAGTTTCAATTATTTATTTTCTGTTACTCAGAAAGTGAGGATTATGAAATATTATTCTGAAATTATATAAGGCTTAACTTAATGAACAACAATAATTTTGAATTTGGTCATTTTATGAAGAACCAGTTACCGAAAGACAAAGAAACAACAAACCCAGAATGGTTTGAAATAAATACTCAAAATCTCAACTAATAATAATGGATTCAGGTATTATTGTAGTTTTAGTAATCCTCAGTGTAACAGCAATCATGCTGGTAATCGATGTCGTTCGCATTGACATTGTTGCCATTGGCTGTATGCTGGCGCTGGGCTGGACCGGAATTTTGAATCCGGCTGAGACGTTTTCGGGTTTCTCAAGCAATGCCGTAATAGCCATGCTGAGCGTAATGATATTGGGACGAGGCATTGCCCGCACGGGTATCATGAATGAATTTTCAAAAATTATTATCAGCAAGGCTGGCACACGCAAACGGAACCTGGTAGGCTTACTTTCACTTTCAACAGGTTTACTATCGGGTTTAATTCAAAACATTGGCTCAGCCGCTCTTTTTCTTCCCGGAATTATGCAGGTTTCGCGCCGCACGAAGATTCCTGCATCGTCGCTTATTATGCCCATAGGGTTTGCAGCCATACTGGGGGGGACCCTTACCATGGTTGGATCTGGTCCGCTCATCCTGGTAAACGACTTGTTAAAAACCGAAGGGCATGAAGCCTACAACTTATTTAGTGTAACCCCCGTAGGCATTGTGCTTCTGTTGTCGGGCATAGGTTATTTTCTGCTGTTTGGAAACAAAGTTTTACCTAAGAAAGAAACCGGAGAAGAAGGTAAAACAGCCCAGGAAAAACTGGTAGAGAAGCTTAATTTACCGCATAACATCAAGTTGCTGACCGTAGCCCATGAAAGCTCATTAACTGGAAAAACAACAGAAGAGGCCAGCTTATGGGAAACATACCATGTCAATCTGTTAGGAATAGGAAAGGGGGAGGATGTAGTTTACGCTCCCTGGCGTAAAACTAAATTTGAGGATGGTCAAACCCTAGCAGTTTTGGGTTCTGCAGAGAACATTGAGCAGTTTTCAAAAGACTTTCAGCTTGAAGATATTTCTAAATCACGCCATTTCTCCGACAACTTTAACCCCAATGTCAGCGGTTTTGCCGAAATCATTATTCCTCCCGCTTCAGAACTTGCCGGGAAAAGTATAAGAGAATACTCCTTAAGGAAACGCTACGTTGTTGAGCCGTTAATCCTATTCAACAAGGGAGAAAGAGTAGAGGGGGATTTTTCTGATGTTGAGATCAGCCCGGGTGATACCCTGATTGTTTACGGCAGTTGGGTAAAAATAATGGAAGTGAAAGAAAGCACTGATTTTGTGGTGCTCACCGCATTTGAAGTGGATAATAAAGATAAGTCAAAAACCTGGCCTGCCATAGGCTGCTTTGTATTTGCCATAACCCTGGCAATGTTTGGCTTTCCCATTTCCATGGCATTTCTTACCGGTGCTCTTTGTATGGTTCTTGCCCGTGTTTTGAATATCGGAGAAGCCTATGGAGCCATTGAATGGAAAGTGGTTTTTCTGCTGGCAGGTTTAATTCCATTGGGTGTTGCCATGCAAAAAACCGGTGCAGCTATGTTCCTTGCCGAATCCATCATGAGTGTAGTTATTGATTTGCACCTCATTTTCATCGTGCTCATGATTGGTGTATTATCAACCGTTTTTTCGCTTTTCATGTCAAATGTGGGAGCAATTGTAGTGCTGGCTCCACTGGTTATGGGCATGGCAGCGATTGCCGGTATTGACCCCAGGCCACTTGTACTTATGGCAGCGGTTTGTGCCGCAAACTCCTTCATCCTGCCCACACATCAGGTTAATGCTTTCCTGATGTCATCGGGTGGATATCGCAATGCTGACTATATAAAGGCTGGTAGTGGAATGACAATCCTTTTTCTGGCAATTACAGTTTCTCTGTTCTATTTTTTCATGATTTAACATAAATGATCATGAAAAGATTTTACTTCAGATTGCTTTTAGATAGACTTCTCACTACGTTCGAAGTGACAGGTAGTTTTGTTTTTTGGGAAAGAGGTTCGGCGGCGAAGCCGCTCCGAACCTCTTCTCCTGCCAAAGTTTCCGAATGCTCTGTCATCTCGGGCGGAGCGAGAGATCTCGAATTATTTACCGAACAGTAGTCATTATGTATTTCTAACCAACTAAAAATCTTTTGCCATGCTGATTAAACATTATTTCATCCCCAAAATTGCGCACAGTTCCTACATTCTGGCCGGATCAGATGTTTGTGCCGTTATTGACCCACAACGCGACATTGATGTTTACATTGATGAGGCGCGTGAGTTGGGCGTAATAATCACCCATATCCTGCAAACCCACCTGCATGCCGATTTTGTATCGGGGCAAATGGATCTTGCAGAGAAAACGGGCGCAAAAATCTATGTGGCCAAAGCGGCCGGATGCACTTTCGATCATGTGGCCTTAAGTGAGGGCGATACCATTGAGATCGAAGACATTGTTATCAAAGTGCTGGAAACTCCGGGGCACACTCCTGAACATCTGTGCTACGTGGTTGTGGATACTTCCCGCGGCGAAGATGCTGTATGTGCCTTTGTGGGCGATACTCTGTTTGTCGGCGATGTGGGGCGTCCCGATCTTTTCCCCGATATGGCAGAAGAGCTCGCCGGTAAATTATATCACAGTCTGTTTGATAAGATTTTAAAGCTTCCCGACTTTTGCGAAGTGCTGCCTGCACATGGTGCCGGCTCTCTCTGCGGACGGGCAATGGGAGCCAAGTGGCGCTCAACCATCGGATATGAAAGGAAATATAACGAGGCGTTGCAATTCAGGGATAAGGCTGAGTTCATCAAATCACTTACCGAAGATATGCCCCCTGCACCTGACCATTTTAGCCGTTGTACCGACATCAACCGCAAAGGGGCTGTCCTTGTTTCGGACCTTCCCCGCATGAAAGAGCTTAACTCGGAAGCATTCAAAGAAATGTCTGAAAAAGAAAACATTGCTGTTGTTGATACCCGCAGTTATCTTGCTTTTGGAAGCCAGCATATTCCCGATGCATGGAGCCTGGACATCAACGGAAACCTTCCCACTTTTGCAGGATGGGTGTTGCCTATTGACAAAGACCTGCTGGTGGTATCTGACAGTTTTAAAGAAGCCGAAGAAACCAATGTCTGGCTCAGACGTGTTGGCATGGACCGTATTGTGGGTTATCTGGATGGCGGTATGTCTGGATGGGTAACCAAAGGTTATAAAACCAATCATGTAACACAAATCTCAGCTGAAGATCTACACGACATGGTTACAGGTTCTGAAAAATTCATTTTGCTCGATGTAAGGGCACCACTGGAGTACGAAGACGCGCACATTGAGGGAGCCATCAATATTCCTGCGGCCGATTTGCGTGAACAACATACAGAACTCAATAATGAAGATGCTATTCTGATGATTTGCAGCTCGGGGAACCGCAGTAGCCTGGGCGCAAGCATTCTGAGGCAGAACGGCTTTAAAAACCTATACAATGTTGCAGGAGGCATGACCGGATACAGCGCTGCAGGACACGCCAAACAATGTGATGTTTGTCAGGTTCCGCACGGTTCAAGGTTTTATTCAAAGGTTTAGGAGGTGAAAAAAATTACAACTCAATTTCGTTTAGTTACTGAGAAATTGCCTTTGTTCAGATAGCAATCAGAACAGCTCAGACTGATAGTCACCCTGAGTCCCGCACCTGCGGGAAAGGGTACTTCACTAAACTACATTGATTTAAAACAGAAAAACATGGAAACCATTACTTCAATTTTTACGGATACCTACTGGTCGCCCTATGCAGTCGGCATAGGTATTGGGCTTTTAAGCTGGCTGAGTTTTTTAATATCGGGCAAACCCATTGCCACATCTACCACATTTGCCCGCGTTGGTGGTATGATTGAAGAGGTGATTGCCGGGGAAAATGTCAAAAAGCGACCCTATTATAAAAAAATCAAACTTGAAATTAACTGGCAGTTGATGCTGGTTGTGGGTGTTGTAATAGGGTCATTTATTTCGGCAATTATCTCGGGTGATTTCCAATTTGGTGTGTGGGTGCCATCACTTTGGGCATCTGCCTTTGGTGACAGCGCACTTCTGCGCGTGCTTGTTGCTGTGGCAGGAGGCATCATTCTAGGCTTCGGCTCGCGCTTTGCCGATGGTTGCACCAGCGGTCACGGCATCAGCGGCACGCTGCAACTTGCCGTTTCAAGCTGGATTTCGGCCATATTCTTTTTTGTCGGGGGGATAATTACTGCTCACATCATTTATCTTGTTATTGCTTAACTCAAACCAGGTCGTAATGGAAACAAAAAAACAAGTTTCAGAAACATCGCAATATGCAAAGGATGCAGAAGAAGATAAAAGGCCATTGTTATTTGGTCTGGGTTTTGGCATACTGTTTGGCTTTCTGCTGCACAAAGGCGGTGCAACCAAATATGATGTAATTGTAGGCCAGTTACTGCTCACCGATTTTACGGTTTTGAAAATTATGTTTTCGGCAGTAGCAACAGGTATGATCGGGATATATTTTATGAAATCGCAGGGCTGGATTGAGCTTTCGCTCAAGAAAGGCTCGGTGGGCAAAAATGTGATAGGCGGCCTTATTTTTGGTGTTGGGTTTGCCGTGCTTGGCTATTGCCCGGGGACCATTGCCGGTGCGGTTGGTAACGGCTATCTGGATGCCATAGTTGGTGGTCTGGCAGGCATACTTCTGGGTACATGGATTTTTGCAGTAATGTACCCCGGATTAAAGGATGGCATCCTGAAAATGGGCGATTTCGGAGATATTACAATTCCTCGCTTGTTAAAGGTGAACGACTGGGTGGTGGTTGTGCCAACAGTTGCCCTGATAGTTCTGTTGCTGTATTGGATTGAAAGGGCAGGATTCTAACATTTCAACCTATTATGGAAGCCTGGCTCAAAACTGTTTTTGAATATCTGTACATTACCATCGGCAGCATTGGTGTGGCAATCATTGTATGGGGTGTGATATTATCCGTTTCCAGGTTGCTGAAGCTGGAATTCAGCAGGTTGAAACATAAGTCAATATACCGTGAGCGGGAATCGGTGCGCCATAAGTTTGCTACCTACCTGCTACTGGCGCTGGAGTTTCTGATTGCGGCTGATATCATTGCCACGGTAATACATCCAAAATTTGAGGAGATTGCCATTCTGGCCAGCACCGTGGCCATCAGAACAGTTGTCAGCTACTTTCTTGAGAAAGAAATTGAGAAATTTAACGCATCTGAAAAAATGACGCCGGAATAATTTAAATTCTTTAAGCATCCCCGAATATGGTTACTGTTTCTTAGAATTACGAACATATTGCAAACTTTAAAAAGCAAAACGATGAAACGACTTGAAAGCAAAACGGTAGTAATAACAGGGGGAGCAGGTGGAATAGGGAAAGCTACCGCCCAAAAAATGATTAAAGAAGGGGCAAAGGTTTTAATTACCGACCTGGATAAAGAAGGGCTGAAGAAAGTTTCAGAAGAAATAAACTCACCTGATTTATTTTACATCGCAGCCGATGTTACGGATGAAAACCAGGTTAAGACCTATGCCCAAAAGGCAAAGGAACTTTTCGGACATATTGATGTATTCTTCAATAATGCCGGGATTGAAGGAGAGGTGAAACCGCTGGATGAATATCCGCTGGATGTATATCATAAGATTATTGAAGTGAATATAAACGGCGTTTATTATGGATTGCGCCATATATTCCCTTTGATGAAGGAAAAGGGTGGTTCAGTTATCATAACCTCCTCGGTTGCAGGAATGGGTGGAACAGCCAATGTGTTGCCCTATGTAACAAGTAAACATGCCATAATTGGTATGATGCGTTCAGCAGCACTGGAGGGCGCTCCTTATAAAATCAGGGTAAATACCATTAATCCCTCCCCTGTTGACAACCGTATGATGCGCTCGCTGGAAGAAGGTTTTGCCCCGGGAGAAGCAAAAGCAGCAAAGGAAAATTTTGAGAAATCCATTCCACTTGGGCGTTATGCCACAAATGATGAAATTGCAGCATTGGCAATATTTCTGGCCAGCGATGAAAGCAGTTTCATTACCGGAACCGTCAACCCGATTGATGGCGGAATGACTGCATAAACCAATTCCTTAATTGTAAATTACTAACTAAAAATTTAAGAAAAATGAGAAAACTAGCCTTTTTAATTGATGAGATTGACAATTCAAAGGAATTGATTCGATTTGCAGCTTTGTTAGGAAAAGATATCAACGCCAGGGTTCATGTTTTGTATTTTCAAACTACACTATATTCTTATGGCGGAGATGGTTTAACCGGTACTGAGATTCCACCTGATCCGGAACTGTATCAAAAAATATCTGATGATATCAAAGAGAAAGTTGACGGATTTATTAAAGAAATCGAAGCAGAACACACCGGAATTTCCCCCATTGAATTTAGGTCTGAAATTGGCGACGCATCATTAACACTTAAAGAAAAAGTTGAAAACAAAACCTATGATATACTCATGCTTCAGGGCCACTCTGAGCAGGATTTCTGGTTGCAGGATTCTGTAAATATGAATGTTGTCCGAAATGTACCTTGTCCTGTTTATATCATACCGCCTGATGCCAGGTATCAACCTATGAGGAAAATTATTTACGCCACAGATTACAACGAAGAAGATATTGCTACACTGAAAAACCTGATTGAGCTTACTAAACCATTTGATCCGGAAATCGTGGCACTGCATATCTCAAATGATGACGAATTTGAGAAACAACTAATGAGTGAAGGCTTTGCTGCTTTGCTCAGCGAAAAAACAGGTTACAACAAGGTTTCGGTTAAGATAATTTCAGACGATGGTGGAAAGGATGCTGTTGAAAGTCTTGTAAACGAAGCCGAAAAAGCAAAAGCAAACCTGATTGTGGTTTTAAAAGAAAACAGAAACTTTTTTGAGCGTTTATTTAAAAGCAGTTTTACAACACAACTTGTGAAGGAAGCCCAATTGCCCATACTGGTTTTTGACAAACAGTCTGGAAATTAATTTAATCAGATAAGGATGAAAAACCCACAATATTTATGGGAAAAACTGAATGCAAGTTTCTGGTTTATACCCATAATGATGCTTTTGATTACCATTGGCTCGGCCATTGGTTTTATATACCTCGATAGCCGGATCCAATTATCTCACGATGGTGTTTTACGGTATTTGTTGCCTGCAAGTGTTGATTCCGCAAGAAGCCTACTTACAATCATAGCCGGGGCAATGATGGGTGTTGCCGGTACTGTTTTCTCCATTACGCTTGTGGTGCTTACGCTGGCATCTTCTCAGCTGGGTTCCCGCCTGGTGAGGAATTTTATGTACGATAAACTTAATCAGGTTGTTCTGGGCTCTTATGTTTCTTCTTTTGTGTATTGCCTTATTATATTGAGTTCGCTTAAGGGAATTGATAGTTTTGAATTTATTCCGGCCATTTCTGTCTTAGTTGCCATTGCATTAGCAATTGCAGGGATTGTCCTGCTTATTATATTTATTCATCATGTTTCCATGAGTATTCAATCCGACAAGGTGATCTCTGATATTTCTGAAGCTATGTCAAAGAGTATCCGAAAGCTCTTTCCAGAAGGAATTGGCCATGAAGAAGAGAAGCAGGTTCCCGATATTGCCTCTTTGGAGAAAAAATATACTTTCAAAACGGAGATCAGGAGCAAAAAAAGCGGCTATCTGCAATCTGTTGATGGACAAGGGTTGATGAATATCGCAAAAGATAATGACTGCACTATTATTTTGCATCACCGCCCTGGCGATTTTCTGGTTCAGGACATGGTGCTTTGCGATGTTCTAAGCAATGTAGAATGCGATAAAGAAGTGCATAAAAAGATACAGGCTGATTTCATTATCGGGAAAGTCCGGACTCCGCTGCAGGATGCTGAATTTTCCATTCATCAGATGGTTGAGATTGCTGCAAGGGCATTATCACCCGGAGTGAACGACCCTTACACGGCCATAGCCTGCATTGATAACTTAACATCTGTGATGTGTTATCTTACCGGAGTAGAGTTTCCATCTCCATACCGGTACGATAAGCAAGACAAATTAAGGGTTATTGCCGATATTCATACCTTTTCCGGTATGTTGAATGCGTCATTTAACCAACTCAGGCAATATGCTGAAAGAAATCCATCAGTTATGATAAGGCTAATGGAGGCTATGAATACCTTAAACGCATTTGCAAGAAACAAAAACCAACAAGAACTCATCTTACAGCATGCTGAAATGATCATGAATGCCGCTGAAAAAACGTTTTCGGAAAGGCGCGATCTGTATGATATAAAAAAAAGGTTTATAGCTTTTAAAGAAAGGGGTTAACGTGATGAATAAAAGAAAATTGGTTGTAATAGGCGGAGATGCTGCGGGTATGACAGCTGCATCGAAAGTCAGGCGGGAGCAAGCTGAGCGTGAGATTATTGTGTTCGAACGTGGAAATCATACATCCTACTCTGCCTGTGGTATGCCCTATTATATCGGTGGGCAGGTTGAATCCGAAGAAGACCTGATTGCCCGTAAACCTGAAGTGTTCAGGCAAAAACAAAATATTGATGTTCGGATTCGCCACGAAGTCTTGGATATTGACATTGAGAATAAGCGCGTAAAGGTCAAAAATCTTGACGAAGAAAAGGAGTCTTGGGAATCATGGGATGACCTGCTTATAGCAACAGGCGCTTCTCCAATTGTACCCAAAATGGAAAATATTGATGCCAATGGTGTTTTTGCCCTTTCAACCTTACAAAGCGGAATAGATGTATTCAACTTCATTGAGGAGAACAAACCGGCAAAGGCAGTAATAGTGGGCGGTGGTTATATTGGTGTTGAGATGGCTGAAGCTTTTCTCGATCTCTCTATGGATGTTACCCTGATTGATATGGCTCCGCAGCTCATGGCTACCCTTGATAAGGACATGGCAGATCTGATTCTTGAGTACATGATTGAACAGCAGGTAAAAGTTTTTCTGGAGGAGAAATTGGTGAAGTTTGAAAAGAATGCCGATGGTAGCGTAAAATCGGTAATAACTGACAAACAAACCATTCCTGCCGACATTGTCATTTTGGGAATGGGCGTAAAACCCAATTCTGAGCTGGCAAGCCGGGCCGGCATAAAACTGGGTGCTAAAGATGCCATTCAGGTAAACAAGCGCCTTGAAACATCTGTACCCAATATTTGGGCAGCAGGCGATTGTGCCGAATCGTTTCATTTGGTTACTCAGAAACAGGTTCACATTGCCCTTGGTACCGTTGCCAACAAGCATGGATTGGTTGCCGGCATAAATATCAGTGGCGGAAGCGCTGAGTTTCCCGGCGTTTTAGGAACAGCCATTACAAAATTCCAGGAACTGGAAATCTCACGTACAGGCTTGTCCGAAAAAGAGGCAAAAGATTTGGGAGTTGATTACGAGACTGAGACAATCACTTCAGTTACCCCGGCAGGCTATTATCCCGGTTCAGGAAAAATAAGCGTTAAAATTGTGGTAAACAAACAAAGCCAACGAATTTTGGGCGGACAGATTGTTGGCTTCAAAGGTGCAGCCAAGCGCATAGACACCGTTGCCACGGCTATTACCGCCGGATTTACCGTACAGCAATTAATGGACCTAGATCTGGCATACGCCCCTCCATTCTCTACCGTTTGGGACCCGGTACAAATTGTCGCAAGGAGGATTCGCTGAATCTATTTAAACAGTGATGAATAAAGTTTGCACCAATAAATCTACTTTGATTCAACAGTTAATGCTGAGTAAACTAAATACTAATTTATTATGCACCTGTCTTTTCAAAAAGTATTTTATTTCATTGCCACAGTTATAGGCTTATTTGCTATTTTAATTCTGGCGAAGGCCGTGCTGATTCCTATCGCATTTGCCTTTTTACTTGCGTTTATACTCTATCCTGTTGCCCGAAAAATTGAATCATTAGGTGCAAATATAACGGTTTCGGCACTATTATCCATTATAAGCTTATTGTTGATAATCGGGGGAGGCATTTATCTTTTCTCGAATCAAATCATCCAACTTTCAGAAAACTTAACTGATTTTAAAGGTAAAATCCTCAATGTCTTTGCTGACGCCACAATACACATTAATGAAAACATTGGGTTTATACCACAACTGGAAAAAGGAGAGTTATTGGATAAGATTAAAAACTGGTTAAACGAGTCGGGTGTAACATTGTTAAGCAAAACTTTTAGTGGCACGGCTGATTTCTTAATCGGGCTACTGACTACAAGTGTATTCACTTTCCTGATACTTTTTTATAGAACAGGGATGGTGCGCGCTTTAGTTAGTTTTTATCCACAAGAAAACAGAAAAAAGGCCTTAGAAATGTTTAAATCTATTCAGCAGGTCGGACAACGACATCTTTTTGGAATGATGGTAATTATTCTCATACTGGGATTTGTGAACAGCATCGGGCTTTGGATTATTGGCATTGACAACCCTTTCCTTTTTGGGTTTTTGGCCGGAATCTTAGCCATTATTCCGTATGTCGGAACCAATGTCGGCGCTGCAATTGCTGTATTATATTCTGTCATGACCTATGATTCTCTTTGGATGCCAATAACCGTAGCTATTTTCTTTTGGTTTGTTTCGTTTATTGAAAGTAATTTTTTGTCCCCGAAAATCGTGGGAGGAAATCTAAAAGTTAACGTGTTAGCCTCAATTTTATGCATTATCATTGGTGCTTCGATCTGGGGAATAGCCGGTATGATTTTATTTTTACCCTTCGCCGCCATGTTAAAAGTGGTTTGCGAAAAGTATGAAGAACTTAAACCCATAGCATTGCTGATGGGTGAGCATAATTCCAATAAGAGTGATAATGAATTTATAGGCAAATGGTTTAAGAAGATAAAAAATTGGTTTTCAAAATTTCGCAGCACCTTTCAATAAAAAAACTGGATTTCGTAGAAAGTATGAATTATTGAAATCTCTCAAATAATTATATAACAATTCTCTTCGGTAATAACTATAATTTTGGAAATAGTGATCCATTTACCCGATTATTAATGCCGGCAGTTATGAAGCAACCAAAAGAGAAAAAAACAACGAAAATTTATTTACAATTCCAAAATCTGCCACCGGTATAACCGGATTGGATGAAATTACTTTTGGAGGTCTTCCCCGGAACCGGTCCACGCTGATAATGGGCAGTTCAGGTTGTGGAAAAACCATTATGGCAATGGAATTTTTGAACAATGGAATTGATTTTTATAATGAGCACGGTGTATTTATGACGTTTGAAGAAAATAAGGACGAGCTCGTTCTGAATGTTAAATCATTGGGTTACGATCTGAATAATTATATTGAAAATAATAGTTTATACATCGATCAGGTAGTGATCAACACAGATGAGTTGGAAACAGCAGGAATATACGATCATGAAGGAATATTTGTAAGACTTGAACGGTCAATTAATAAAGTAAATGCAAAACGTGTTGCACTTGATTCGCTGGATAAGCTCTTTTACGGCCTTGACGAGAAAATACTCCGTTCAGAATTTCTGAGGCTTTTATCGTGGTTAAAAAAAAGGAAGTTACCGTAGTAATTACTTCCGAAGTTGGCGAGCCTGCCCGGCTAAGTGGAATATAGGTTTGTTGTCTGCTTCCGGTAATATAGGGTTTGCTTTTAAAGTATAAAAGCATTGTCCGCTAGGGGATTATCTTGATCTAAGTTAAGGTTTCTTGCGTGCAATTTACGTTGGATAAACAAATCTATTGAACAGCCCGGGAAAATTGAGCTTATACCCATGATCACAGTTGAGTTTTTCAACAGACACTAACTAAGTGCCTTCATAACTTCTTCAGCTTTAAATGGTTTTGAAATGTAACCATTCATGCCCACCTGATAACACCGTTCACTTTCATCGGTGATAGAACTTGCCGTCATGGCAAATATTTTTACTTTCTTTGTTCTGTTTTCGCTTTCTTCAATCTCCCTGATTCTGATCGTTGCTTCGAAACCATCCAATTCAGGCATATGCAAATCCATTAGTACCAGATCGTAATCATGAATCAAAAATTTCTCAACCGCAATGCGACCATTGTCAGCTATGTCAATGGTTTGCTCGTACTTCTGAAGTAACAACAAAGCAACTTTCTGATTGATTGCATTGTCTTCCGCGATTAAAATTCTTTTCTTTTCCATGATATTCAGGGTATTAAGATTGCAGCAACCTGCATTTAAAGTGGGAGAATCAGAGTTATCTGATCAATCCATCTTAAGCATTCAACCATTCATCAACGATTTTACAAAAAGTAACTTCAATAGATGAATTATTTTCATTTTAATTTCTGTGCAGAATGATAGTTTCTTAGCTATAGATAGAATTCGGGCTTAATTTCTTACCTTTACCAGATAATATGAATAAAATATGGCAAAGAAAAAGTCAGGGTCAGGAGTCGCCCATTCAAAGAATGACCCATTTATAAGTACAGTTGAAGCCTTGTTTTCAACAAATCCGTTTAAGGCGTTCAATTTCAGGCAGGTTTCCAAACTTTTAGGAATTTCCGACAAGGTGAGCAAAGAGCATGTCAGGATTATTCTTGAAAAACTTTCAGCAAAAGAAACAATCATAGAGCTCAACCGCGGCAAATTCAAATATAATCCCGATTTATTGAACGACAAAATATTGACAGCTACAGTCATTGGCGTTGTTGATATGAAACAAACCGGCAAAGCTTATGTAAGTGTTGCTGATCTGGATGAAGATGTATTTGTGGGAGCCGGACAAACCGGTCACGCCCTGCATGGAGACACAGTAAAGGTTCATCTTTTCCCGCTCAGAAAGGGGCGAAAGGTGGAAGGTCAGATTGTTGAAGTGCTTAAACGAGGTCGTTCTCAGTATGTCGGAACAGTTCAGGTAACCGGCAAATTTGCATTTCTGATTCCCGATGATGTTTCAATTCCCATTGATATTTTCATTCCGAAAGAGTCGCTCAATAAAGCAACACACGGGCAAAAAGCCATTGCGCGGATTACCGAATGGCCGGAACGGTCGAAAAATCCCTATGGCGAAATAACTGATGTGCTTGGCAAACCCGGAGATAACAATGTGGAGATGAACTCCATACTTGCATCCTTTGAGTTTCCGCTGCAGTTCAGGCCTGAAACGCTGAAAGAAGCCGACAAAATCCCTGAAAAAATCAGCGATGAAGAAATTGCTAAACGAAGAGATTTCCGGAATATCTGGACATGTACCATTGACCCGCCGGATGCAAAAGACTTTGATGATGCATTATCACTAAGGAAACTTGATTCAGGAGAATGGGAAGTCGGCGTTCATATTGCTGATGTTTCGCATTATGTAAAACCTCAGACTGCGCTTGATAAGGAAGCTTATGACAGAGGGACATCCATTTACCTGGTTGACAGAACCATTCCGATGTTGCCCGAAAAATTGTCGAATATGGTTTGCTCGCTTCGCCCCAACGAAGACAAACTCTGTTTTTCGGCCGTTTTTACGCTAGACGAAAAGGCAAAAATCAGCAGCGAATGGTTTGGAAAAACCATCATAAACAGCGACCGTCGATATAGCTACGAGGAAGTTCAGGTGATGATTGAAGGCGCTGAAGGCCAATACAAAGATGAACTTCTGATACTGAATCAACTGGCTGAGCAACTGAGAGAAGAGCGATTTAAAAAGGGATCGATTGCTTTTCACACCACAGAAGTGAAGTTCATTCTTGACGAAAACGGCAAACCCCTCGACACTTACGTTAAAGAACAAAAAGAAGCCAATATGCTGATTGAGGATTTCATGCTATTGGCTAACCGGCGTGTTGCTGAAAAAATCGGGCAAAAGAAAGGACAATCCACCCCTAAAACATTTGTTTATAGAGTTCATGACGAACCTAACCCCGATAAACTTGCCAAATTTTCAGAGTTTCTAACCAAGCTCGGGTATAAATTAAATTTAGGATCGCATAAAAGTGTTGCCAATTCATTCAATAATTTGTTTGAACAGATAGCCGGCAAAGGCGAAAAAACAATGATCGAAACCATTGCCATCCGCACCATGTCAAAAGCTGAATATTCAACGGTTAACATTGGTCACTATGGACTTTCTTTCCCGTTTTACACACATTTTACTTCGCCCATACGCAGGTATCCCGATCTGATGGTACATCGGCTTCTCGAATGGTATCTGGAAGGAAAGGGATCAGCAAGCAAAGAAGAATACGAAGAGTATTGCGTGCATAGCTCAGAAATGGAGCGCAAAGCAGTTGAGGCTGAACGTGCTTCGGTAAAATACAAACAGGCAGAGTATCTTCAGGATAAAATAGGCCAATCATTTAATGGCCTTATTTCGGGTGTCAGCAAGTATGGTATTTTTGTGGAACTGGAAGGCAGTAAATGCGAAGGAATGGTTTCCATGAAATACATGGATGATGATTTCTATTACCTTGACGAAGACAATTACCGTGTTATCGGACAACATCATGGCCGCGAATTTAAGCTGGGAGCTCCGATAAAGATCCGTGTAAAACGAGTTGATCTTCAACGCAAACAAATGGATTTTGTGCTTGACAATTCAATGTCGTTTAGTTAAGGAATATTGTCTTTCCCGCACGTGCGGGACTCAGACTGACAGTCATCCTGAGTGGAATCGAAGGATATTTGATTCACTTATCTGAAAATTCGAAACCTTAACTAAACGACATTGCTTGACAATTCTTTACAGTAAGTAAAGCTCTTCAAAAAAATGTTTTAAAAACAACAATCAATAATTATGGAAAATTTTGTTGCTTATAATCCCACAAGTCTTCACTTTGGCAAGGATGTACTGAATGGCCTCGGACAGGTTATCAATCGTTTCGGCAAGAACGTTTTGCTTGTTTATGGAACCGGTTCAATCAAACAAAATGGTCTTTATGATCTGGTTATTAAACAATTGGAATCAATTGGTGCCGAAGTATTTGAATATGGCGGAATCCGCTCTAATCCGATTGTTGAAGATGTGGATGCAGCAGCAGCACTCGGCCGTGAACACGGTGTGGATGTTGTGCTTGCTGTTGGCGGTGGAAGTGTGATTGACTCAGCAAAAATTATTTCAATCACCATTCCTGTTGAAACCCCGGCCTGGAATTTCTTTGTCAGAAGGGCGCTTCCACGCACTGCTGTTCCTTTGATTTCGGTACTTACACTGGCAGCCACCGGAACTGAAATGAATCCATTTGCAGTAATTTCAAATCATGCAGCCGAAAATAAAGGAAGTTTCAGCAGTCCGCTGATGTATCCAAAACACTCATTTTTGGATCCGCAGTTTACAATGTCAGTCCCCCGTGACTATACGGCGTTTGGTGTAGCCGATCTTATTGCTCATTCGCTGGAAGCTTTTTTTGGCAACGGTGAAGAGGCAACATTGTCCGACAGGTTTGTATATTCCATCATTCTTGAAGCAATGGAATACGGGCCTGAACTGATTAATGATCTTTCAAATTACAAGCTGCGTGCAAAAATAATGTACGCAGCCACCATGGCTCTCAATGGAATGACCATGAACGGCCGGGTTTCGGGTGAATGGGGCGTTCACAGCATCGGACATGTACTTTCGCTTTTATATGATGTGCCGCACGGGGCTTCACTTACAATCGTTTATCCTGCATGGCTACGGCTGCAAAAAGACCGGATAGGCAAACGGATTTCACTACTGGGCGAAAACCTCTTTGGCACTTCAGATGTTGATGAAACCATAAATCATCTGGAAGGATTTTTCAAAAGTCTGGATTGTCCGATCAGATTGAGTGATATTAAAGGAATTGAGCCGGATGCTGATGAGATATTCAGAATAATGGAGCTGAATAAAGCCGCTACTTTTGTTCACAAACTTAATCAGGACGACTACAGGAAGATCATTCAGCTAATGTTATAGAATACTAGGCCTAACAAAATGGGAATGAACGGGAAAAAGTCCGGAAGGCCGACATCTTTCAGCTCTTTGGTCAGGCGATTCTTTCGAAAACCTGGCAAAAAGCGCAAATCCACTCATTTCATACGGCCCGAATCCACAAGTATTCCTCAACCCCGAAAACGCAAAAGCAGAGTCAAGCCAGGATGGATTAAGAAGATTGAGAAACTTTTTCACAAAACAGAGAAAGTCCGAACACTTAATCCGAAAAAACTTGCTGCCAATATTGCGAACAAAAATCTGAATACAAATCCGGAAACAGTTCATTCGGCGCCTGTAATCAGCTCTGTTGATACGAACACACTTCAGGATCAAACTTTAAAGCAGGAACCCGGAAAGAATGAAATAACTGAGGTTGTCAGCATAATCCGTAAACCGGCCCGGCGTTCCAAACCTTTACAGAAGTGGTTTCGAAGAATTATAAAAGTATTCCGGAAAAAGAAGACAGCAAAGGTTATCAAACCTGAAAGTCTTGCTGCCAATGCAATAAATAAAAATCTGAATCCGGCATCAGGCATGGATTCAGAAGACAACAGGCAGTTACGGGTTTCCTCTCCCCGCAGACATGCACACAGGCACGTCCGCCGGAAAATCAGTCTGATACAGTTTGAATCAGAAGGCAGTCCGATAAAAAAACAAGCAGCTGAAGACAACACCCTGTTTTTAGTCAGGCTAAAAAAGATAATGGGCAGTATTGATCTGCGTGCAATACTTAACTCTCTTGGTCTTTTTATTCTCTCTTATCTGTTTATCTATCTAGTGTATCAGGCAGCTACCATTGTTGTGGCTTCTGTTTACGGAATTGATGCTGTGCTGTATTATTACGAAGTATATTTTCCTATCGGCAATACAAGCAGCTTATGGACTAAAACCAACATCATTGCCATCACGCTTATTGGTCCATTGGTATGTGGCTCACTTTCTGTATTGCTTTTCAGGATAATACAGGCTAAACGAATTGACAATCACATACTACGGTTGTTTCTGCTGTGGGTTGCATTTCAGGGAGCAGCGCATTTTCTGGGGGCTTTTGTTGCAGGCATAATTACCAATCTTGGATTTGGCTATGTTGCAAACTGGATGTTTATGAATGTTTTCTTTAAGATTCTGGTTTCTCTGATATTTCTGTTTGTTTTAAGTTTGGCCGGATACTATTCAACCAATGCCGCCATGAGCAACCTCCCTCACGGTAAACGCAAATATGAAAACAGAATTGGCGCAATGCTTTCTACCTATATTATACCCTGGCTGCTGGGTACATTGCTTCTGTTTCTGGTCAGAAGTCCCGACAAAACTCCCCAACATGAGTACATTTTTGCTTACGATACCATTATTCTGGCATCAATGGTTTTTGCAATTATGCCCATGATCTTCAGAAAACATTTGCTGAAATATTCAGGAAAGATCAGAGGAAAAACAGTTTCATTTACCAAAGGATCAGTGGTATTGATAACGGCAGCAATTATTCTGATTGTATTCAGATTGGTGCTTTCCCCTGGAATTCATTTTGTAATTAACCTGGATTTTGGTGCCGGATTTTATAATTAGGGACTGCTTTAAAATAATCAAAGGTCATATTGTCAGCATCTTACAAAGTTAATTAAGAAGATGCATAATCCCTTAGGGATTGCCCAATAATATGGGACATTCCGATACTTCGGAAACCCCGATGCAATAGGTGGTTGTGTAACACGAGCTAAAAACAGAACCCCGGAGTGGGTTCCCCCATGATAAAGGGCAACCCTTACAGGGTTGTTTTGTTTGCCGATCCATTAACCCCCGGTTGGCACCGGGGGTTATTAAAGGGAAACTCCTAACGGAGTTTTAAGCAAACTCTGATTAAAACCCTTTCATCGCATCAAACACAGTTTTACAATACCATTCCAACACCTACCGTGCGGTTGGTTGCTTCGTCAATAATAATGAGAGAGCCTGTTCTTCTGTTTTTGGAATATGAATCTACAAACAGCGGTTTGGTGGTTCTTATTGAAACAGAAGCAATGTCATTTAACCCAACATTTGAGCCATCGTGTATGTGCTCAAGTGTGCTGACATTAACCTTATAATTCACAGATTTAATAACACAGCGAACATCGCGGGTTGTATGCTTAATGGCATATTTACCATTGAGCTGCATGGGTTGTTCGCTCATCCAGCACATCATCATATCAACATCCTGAGTGGCTATTGGAAGGTTATCTGCTTTTGCAAGCATATCTCCGCGACTGATGTCGATATCATCGTCGAGCGTAAAAGTAACTGACATCGGAGCCCAGGCTTCTTCGCAGGGGCCATTGTACCTGTCAATTGACTTGATGCGGGTTTTAAGCATTGAAGGAAGCACTACCACTTCATCGCCGGGCTTAAATATGCCACCGGCAACTCTTCCGGCATAACCGCGATAATCATGAAACTCATCCGATAATGGTCTGATAACGTATTGAACCGGGAATCTTGGATCAACCAGGTTATTGTCGTTGCCAATTTCCAGAGTTTCCAGCACATGCCTGAGCGTGCCGCCATCGTACCATGGCATATTTACGGAAGCATCAACAACATTATCGCCCAGAAGCGCGCTGATTGGCACAAATGTATAGTCAACCAACTGAATGACTCCGGCAAAATCTATAAAATCAGCCTTGATTTCGTTAAATCGTTGTTCACTGAAATCCATCAGGTCCATTTTGTTGATGCAGATGATAACGTGCGGAATCCTGAGCAGAGAAGCAATATAAGAATGTCGTCTTGTTTGTTCGGTTAACCCATTGCGGGCATCAATCAGGATTATGGCGGCATTTGCAGTTGATGCGCCGGTCACCATATTGCGTGTGTATTGAATATGCCCGGGAGTATCGGCAATAATGAACTTGCGTTTGGGGGTAGCAAAATAGCGGTAAGCAACATCAATGGTAATTCCCTGCTCGCGTTCAGCCCTGAGTCCGTCGGTGAGCAGTGCAAGATCGATATGCTCATTGCCACGGCGGATGCTGGCGCGTTTTACCGCTTCAAGCTGATCTTCAAAAATGGATTTACTGTCGTAAAGCAATCGCCCGATCAATGTGCTTTTGCCATCATCAACACTGCCCGCGGTTGTGAAGCGAAGCAATTCCATATCGAGGTATCCGTTTGTTGAGAACTCACTCATAATCAAATCTTAACTTTAATGAAAATTAGTTTTCCGTTGCAAAACTTATTGTCCGGCTGTTTTGAGGGCTAGAAATATCCTTCTTTTTTACGGTCCTCCATGGCAGCTTCCGACCTCATATCGTCAGCTCTTCCTCCCCTTTCAGTTACCCGTGTAGCAGCGATTTCAGCAATAATTTCTTCGAGCGAATTGGCTTCAGAAAGGGTAAGGCCAGTACAACTGATATCGCCGATGGTTCTGCAGCGGACAGTCTTAACTTCAAAAGTCTCACCATCCTTGAGTGTCATAAAAGGAGCTTTGGCAAGCCATACTCCATCGCGGTTAAAGACTTCGCGCTGATGGGTAAAATAGATTTCAGGGAGTTCAATATTCTCTTTCAGAATATATTGCCATACATCCATTTCTGTCCAGTTGCTGATTGGAAATACCCTGAAATGTTCTCCCTGATTTTTACGACCGTTGAATATGTTCCAGAGTTCGGGGCGTTGATTTTTAGGATCCCATTGCCCGAATTCGTCACGGTGCGAAAAAAAGCGTTCTTTGGCGCGGGCTTTCTCTTCGTCGCGGCGACCTCCACCCATTGCAGCATCAAATTTATACTTCTCTAAAGTATCGAGCAGTGTGGTGGTTTGCAGCAGATTACGACTGGCCATAGGGCCTCGCTCTTCGACTACCCGTCCATTATTGATACTTTCCTGAACCGAACCAACTATAAGTGATGCCCCAAGCTTTTTTACCATATTATCTCTGTAAACCATAGTTTCAATAAAATTATGGCCGGTATCAATATGAAGCAATGGGAATGGCAATTTCGCAGGCCAGAATGCCTTCATAGCCAGATGGGTCATGATTATTGAATCTTTTCCTCCAGAAAACAACAGCACAGGTCTTTCAAACTGCGCGGCTACTTCACGGATTACGTAAATGGATTCATACTCCAGCTCATCAAGGTGACTCAGTATTCGATTCTTGGTCATGGTATGAAATTAATTTTGGGTAATATAAACCGGAGCAACTCCTGAATATTCTGATCGGGTGTTGATTCCGCTGTATTGATGGTAAAATCTGAATTTGCGGGCGGATAAAAAGGCGAACTTACGCCTGTAAAATCAGGCAATTGCCCGAGTCTGGCTTTTCGATACATTCCTTTTACATCTCGTTTTTCGCAAATGTGAAGAGGTGCATCAATGTAAATACTAATGAAAGTTTCACGACCGATGATATCGGCAGCCATTTGCCGGAGTTCATCAGTAGGTGTAATAAACGCATTAATTGTAATGATGCCTGAATCGGCAAGCAGGCGCGAGACTTCGGCTACACGGCGAATATTCTCCGTCCGGTCAGCCGCCGAAAAACCCAGATCGCTGCACAAACCTCTGCGGGTAATGTCACCATCAAGCATTCTGACTGTGAAGCCCTTTTCGAGTAGTAACGATTCCAGTCCAAGTCCCAGAGTGGTTTTGCCCGAGCAGGGAAGCCCCGTCAGCCACAACACTTTTGCCTGCTGACCAAGCTTACGCTCCATTGATTTACGGAAGGTTTCTGGATTATTCATAATACACTCAAAAGGAAAGCAGTTGCAAAACTAACACAATTTTTTTGATTCAGGGACAGTTCAATCCATGCAGGAAAGCCACAAAAACTGTGGCTCCTGATTACAAAAGAATGTCACTAAGATTTTCCGAAAAGGTTGTCGATTACTCCCTTTTTCTGAGGTTCCTGATCGTCGGTGTAATAACCATAGCCGTAGCCGTAGCCATAGCCGTAGCCATAGCCATAACCATAGCCGTAGCCATAACCATAGCCATCTGAACCCCTGTCCATTTTCACATCATTGACCAATATGGCCATATTGGGAATGTTGCGCTTTTCAATGTCAGAAATGATAGCTCCAAACACTTTTTTGTTTGTGTAATTCTGGCGAACAACAAAAACATTTACATCGGTATATTTCATCAAAAGGAACGCATCAGTTACCAGCCCGACCGGAGGAGTGTCAATTACAATAAAATCATACATCTCCTTCAGCGTTTCCATTAATTCATTATTGCGATCCGATGCTATAAGTTCTGCCGGATTTGGAGGAATTGGCCCAGCCATCATTACGTCAAGATTATCGAGCGGTGATTTCTGAATAACACTCCTTACGTCGCTCCGGCTAATCAGGAATGAACTTATCCCTTCGGTATTTGTGAGTCCGAAGTCCTGATAAATTTTAGGCTTACGAAGATCATAACCCATCAACAGGGTTTTCTTACCATAAAGTGCAAAAATAGATGCCAGATTTATTGATGTAAAAGTCTTTCCTTCGCTTACCATGGTTGAGGTTACCAATATCACTTGCTTATCTTTGCCTTTTGCAAAATAGCCCAGATTGGTTCTGACAGATCTGAATGATTCGGCAATCGATGATTTCGGAAATTCAGCAACAACAATATTGCTGTCCTTGTTGTTGTGGATAATGTGTCCGACCAGCGGAATGGAGGTAAGCTGCTCCAGATCTTTCTTGTCAAGAATTTTGTCGTTGAGGTAGTCTTTACCCATTACATATATCACCGGAAAAACAAGACCCAGTAAAAGTGCAATGGTATAATTGAGTGTTTTTTTGGGAAATACCGGTTGGATTTTATCAATTACCGCGTTGTCGATAACTTCATTATCAGGCAGGTTTGATGCGCGGGTAATCTGAGCTTCTGATCTTTTCTCGAGCAGATAAGTGTATATGGCGTCGTTGAGTTTGAATTTTCGTTCAATGCCAAACAAAGCGCGCTGGGTTCCCGGTAGCTGGTTGATTCTTGAAGATAAAGATCTGATTCGGCTATCGATATCCCTGATTGCAATGGCTGAAGTATTTATAATATTTTTGATGTTCTCTTCCAGTGTTTTCTTGTTGATTCTGATCCGGTCGTCGAATGATGCAATAATCGGATTCTTTTCACGGGCCGTCATCAGCGCTTCGCCACGTTCGGCATAGAGTCTGGTAAGCTCGTTGATCAATGTGGCAAGAACCGGATCGTCAATTCCCATGGATGATGGAACCGTCAAGCCGTCAATATCTCCTCCGTCTCTTATTAAATAGTCCTGCAAATAAACATAATACTTGTTCTTAACTATCAATTCCGCTTTCTTGTTTTCCAGTTCTTTCATCATGGTAAAAACCTGTTCTGTCTGGAAATCGAAATTCATAACTTCGTTGGTGGTTCTGAATTGCTGGAGATTTGACTCTGCCAATTGCAATGAATCGGTAATTCCAAGAAGCTGTTCATCAATAAAATTGATTGTATTTGTTGCAATCTGGTTTTTCTTTTCGAGGCTACGCTGCAGATAAACCAAAGTAAGCATATTCAAAAAATCAGCAGCCTTTTCAGGATTTGGATTTTTCATTGAAATTTCAACAATGGAAGACTCCCGGTTTATGGGCTCAATGGTAAAGCCCGAAAACGCCTGAACAAGATCTGTTGTTTTATTGAAAACGAAAATCATCTTCTTATTCAGGTGCTCCTTTGGAATATAATTGGTATTGAGCAATACTTTAAAGTTGTGGTTCTCGCTTTTTATCTCCTGCCCAAACTTGTAGGTGCCACTCAACTTAAGGTTCACCTCCGAGCCTTCGACCGCCTTATCCTTTGAGTAACTATAAAGACTTGCCAATTCTCCTTCAGAGGAAAGTGAAAATTGATTATCAGGCAATATTACCAGGGAAAACCGTACGCCAGTCGGCTGCAGACTGGCAGTATCAAACAAAACCGTAAAAGGAGATTTGGTATATAACTCCCGTGTAACGAAATTATCTTCAAGGAAATACGAAATATTAAAATCCAAAGACTTTATTGATCTTGTTATCAGGGACCTGGATTTCAAAACACCTATTTCGTTTTCAAGATTCTGGGCTCCTCTGAGGTTACCAAGTCCGAGCATAGCCTGAGGATCGAAACCCGACTTATCATCTTTAATCATTACTGTTGTAGCGACTTTATAAATCGGCTCAGTATATTTATTAAAGAGGAAGGCTATGGTAAGTGCAGTAAAAATTGTAATGATAAACAGATACCAGTATCTGTAAAACTTAAAGAACAGTTGTTTAAAATCAACCGATTCTTCCTGATTTATTTCTTTTATGTAATTTTCCACGGTTGTGCTTATTTTATAAAGTTCAGAATCAACAATGTAGTAGATATTGTTGAGAATATGATGGCATATGGGAATGCTGTAAAGGTGAAATTCTTACCACTCAGCGGCTCTATATAAACGATATCGCCGGGTTGGAGGTAATAAACAGGAGAGTTCAGCAATTGGGAACTAAGAAGGTTAATTTTGTAAACGCTGGTGCCTTTTTCTGTTTTCCTGATAATACTGACTTCTTTACGGTTCGCATAATTGGTAAGGTCGCCCCCCATACTAATCGCCTGAAATACATTTAACTGGTTCTGGTAAACCATGTAAGTTCCGGGACGCATAACCTCTCCAAGAAGACTTATCCTGAAATTTATCAGTTTTACGCTTACAGTAGTTAGTTGAAAAAACTCATTCACTATTTGCTGAAGATTGCTCTGAACCTCGAAAACCGTTTTCCCCACAACATCAACTTTGCCTACCAGCGGAAAATCAATATTACCCGAATCGCTTACCTGATAACTGTTAAGGTAAACCCCGGCCTCAGATTGAGTCTGAATATTTACATTTGTATTTGACTGAAACGGATTCATGTTTTTGGGATCAATATTCTTTACATCAATGTGAAGATGATCGCCAGTCTGAATTTTGTAATCGGGCGCCTTTGCCTGATAATATGTTGTGTCGGATTGCTCACTTGAGGCTATATCCTGAATATATTTAACCCTCTTAAGCGATACGCAGGAGCCCAATAGTATTAAAACGGAAAAAAAAAGAAGGAGTTTTCTCATAAAGTAATCGTTGATGTAGGACAATTTTAAAATAATTCATGCTTTAGTAAACACAATAAATGAACTAAGCCAACAAGAATATTTTCAATGTTTAAGTTTAAAAAAGCATTTAAGAACTCTGAGGCTCTCAGTTTCAGTTGACAATGCAAAAATACAATTTGTTTTTGTTCTATAAGGGATTTAAGTTCTGTATAGGACTTAAATTCAGTATTTAGTCTGAATTTCCATGGATTCCAGCCACACCAAGATTATTATACCTTAATAACTTGTGTGTGATTAATCATTCAACCGGGGCATTGTTATGCAACAAATGTTCCTTTGAGGGTGGCAGTCGTGCATGACTCTATCTTCACGTTTACATAATCGCCGGGCTTAAAACTGCCTTTCGGAAATACCACGACTTTATTCTGACTGTTGCGTCCTGCCAGTTCTTCGCCTGATTTGCGTGATATGCTTTCAACCAGCACTTCAAAGGTTTTACCAATATCGGCTTTGTTGCTTTTCAGCGAAAGCTTTTGCTGCAAATCGATAATCTGCTGCAATCTGAGGCTTTTTACTTCTTCCGGAACATTGTCCTTATACTTTCGTGCAGCAAGGGTATCGGGTCTTTCGGAATATTTAAACATGTAGGCATAATCGTAGCCAACCTTTTCCATCAGCTGCATGGTTTCCATGTGATCTTCTTCTGTTTCGTTGCAGAAACCAGCAATGATATCGGTTGAAAGTGCACAATCCGGCAAATATTTCATGATGGCTTCAATACGCCCCAGATACCACTTTTTGGTGTATTTTCTGTTCATCAACTTCAGCATAGCGTCACTTCCCGACTGCACCGGCAAATGAATCGACCGGCAAATATTCGGATGGGCTGCCATAACTTTTAAAAGCTCATCAGATAAATCTTTGGGATGAGAGGTAGCAAATCGCACCCGAAGCTGCGGACTGATTGAAGCCACCAATTCCATCAAGCCCGGAAAACCAATACCGGCTTCATTTTTATATGAATTTACATTCTGCCCGAGCAAGGTTACTTCGCGATATCCCTGCTCAAAAAGACCCCGTGCTTCTTTTATGATGGTTTCAGGCTCACGACTGCGCTCTTTGCCACGGGTAAATGGCACCACACAATATGTGCAAAAGTTCTCACAACCTCTCATTATCGAAATAAAAGCCGATACTCCATTGCTTTCAAGCCTCACCGGATCAATATCGGCATAGGTTTCGTCGGCCGAAAGTATGACATTAATTGCCTTTTGTCCTGATTCTGCCAGATTGAGCAAACGCGGAAGATCGCGGTAAGCGTCAGGTCCGACAATCACATCCACCATCTTTTCCTCTTCAAGCAGCTGCTCTTTTAATCTTTCAGCCATGCAACCCAATACCCCGATGATAAGTCCGGGTTTTTTCTTTTTATACCTGTTAAACTCCTTTAGCCGCGCTCTTATACGCTTTTCAGCATTGTCGCGAATGGAACAGGTGTTGACAAAAATCAGGTCCGCTTCACCAATCTGATCGGTAGTTTCAAACTCATGATCGGTCATAATGGAACCTACAATCTGGCTGTCAGAAAAGTTCATCTGGCAACCGTAGGTTTCTATATATAGTTTCTTTTTGATGTTCATTGCTTGACTTTAAAAATTGGATTCAAAATGCCTGTTCTGCAACAGGGATGCAAAAATACAGCATTTTTGAACCCCCTCATTCTTAATTTGTTGTAAATAATATATCAATTTTTTCGATGTGGTTATTTTTTTATTGCGTTACTTTGCACCCATTTTTAACGGAAATACGCTGAAAAACATGTATTTCGGTAAGATAATATTGTAAAAGCTATGATAAAAAATCTTGTAATTGTTGAATCTCCCGCCAAAGCCAAAACCATCGAAGGCTTTCTGGGAAAGGATTATATTGTAAAATCAAGTTTCGGCCACGTAAGGGATCTTTCGAAGAAGCAACTTGGCGTGGATATTGAAAATGATTTCAAACCTCAGTACGAAATATCCTCCGATAAGGTAAAAGTTATCAAGGAATTGAAAAAACTGGCTTCTGAAGCTGAGATGGTTTGGCTTGCCTCCGATGAAGACCGTGAGGGAGAAGCCATATCATGGCATTTATCGGAAGCATTGGAATTGGATGAAAAGAAAACCAAACGAATTGTTTTTCATGAAATTACCAAAACAGCCATTGCCGAAGCCATCAATAATCCACGGAGCATCGACAAAAATCTGGTAGATGCCCAGCAAGCCCGCAGGGTTTTGGATCGTTTGGTAGGTTTTGAGATTTCTCCGGTTTTGTGGCGAAAAGTAAAACCCTCACTTTCTGCCGGGCGGGTGCAGTCGGTTGCTGTAAGGCTGATTGTTGAGCGCGAAGATGAAATCAAAGCATTTGTAAGCAGCTATTCTTATCGCGTTACCGCAACTTTTACCATTCAGGGAGAAGATGGAAAATCGAAGATTGCCGCAGAACTAAACCGGCGTTTTCCTGAAAAGCCCGAGGCACTCACTTTTATGAAGAGCTGTGTTGGCGCTCAATACACCGTTAGTGATGTTGAAACCAAACCAGCCAAAAAGTCTCCGGCACCGCCATTTACCACTTCAACCCTTCAGCAGGAAGCCAGTCGCAAACTGGGTTTCTCGGTTGCCAAAACCATGTTGGTGGCTCAGCAGCTTTACGAAGCAGGTATCATTACCTATATGCGTACCGACTCTGTGAATCTTTCAAAAATGGCCATTGACCTCGCGAAAGAGGAAATTACATCCACTTTTGGCGAGAAATATGTAAAAACCCGCCAATACGCAACCAAAACCAAAGGTGCCCAGGAAGCCCACGAAGCCATCAGACCTACCTATATGAATCACCGTGAAGCCGGCGGAGATGCTTCACAAAAAAGGCTGTATGATCTCATCTGGAAAAGAACCATAGCTTCGCAAATGAGCGATGCCGAACTGGAACGCACAACAGTAACCATTACAATTTCAACCACTTCCGAAAAATTTGTTGCCAAAGGCGAAGTCATTAAGTTTGACGGCTTTCTTAAAGTTTACCTTGAATCAACCGATGACGAAATCAATGAAGATACCGAAGGAATGTTGCCTCCGATTAAATCGGGGCAGATTCTCGATCTTTCGGAAATGCTTTCGACACAGAAATTTTCGCAGCAACCACCCCGTTACACCGAAGCCAGTCTGGTGAAAAAACTCGAGGAACTCGGAATCGGCCGGCCATCGACTTACGCACCGACCATTTCAACCATTCAGAAACGGGAATATGTGGTAAAAGAAGACCGCCCCGGTGTTCAGCGCGATTTTACTCAAGTCAAACTCAAGGGCAATAAAATATCAGAAGTTGTAAAAACCGAAAACACAGGCCAGGAAAAATCAAAACTCTTCCCTACTGACATTGGTTCTGTTGTAACTGGCTTTTTGGTTCAGCATTTCGAGAACATCCTTGACTATAACTTCACGGCCAGTGTAGAATTGGAATTTGACGAAATAGCGCAAGGGCAAAAAGTCTGGAATCAGATGATCAGAGAGTTTTATTCGCCTTTTGCAAAACAGGTAAAGGAGACTCTTGAAAAATCGGAAAAAGTAAAAGGCGAAAGGCTGCTGGGTACCGATCCTGAATCGGGCAAAAACATATACGTTAAAATCGGCCGTTTCGGACCAATGGTTCAGATCGGTGAATCAGAAGACGAAGAAAAGCCACGCTTTGCAAGTTTGAAAAAAGGACAGAGCATCGAAACACTGCTGCTTGAAGAAGCCCTGAAACTGTTTGATTTTCCGCGGCTTATCGGCGAGTATGAAGATGCTGAACTTACCGTTGCCATTGGTCGTTTCGGACCTTATGTCAAACATAAATCGGCTTTTTATTCATTGGCCAAAACCGATGATCCTGCAAGCATTGATGTTGAACGCGCCATCGAGCTGATCGAAGAAAAGAAGAAAAAAGAATCAGAAAGGCTTATTAAAACCTTCCCTGAGAACGATAATATTCAGGTTTTAAACGGCAGATTCGGCCCTTACTTTGCGATCGGAAAATCCAACTATAAAATTCCCAAAGGGAAAGATCCTGCTGCGCTCACACTCGAAGAATGTCTCGAAATTGCAAAGCAGGCAGATTCAAATCCCAAACCGGCAGGAAAAAGTAAGTTCCGGAAGAAATAGCAGATTCTGCATCATTGAATTTATTAAGCGGTTGTCAGTGGCAACCGCTTTTTGTTTGCATATCTCCCGAAAAAGCCATAGGTTTGAATCTTTAAAACGACGCTTTACCTCATGGAAATATCAATCTATTTTGATCCTATATCTGAAGAACTTTTCAACGAGCACGAGGCCGCCTCGCATCCACGTATTCAGCGCAGTATCATCATTCATACTTTAAATTCAGGTTTTCCCGAAGCACAGGAAATGGATGTTGCCATCATTGGTGTGATAGAAGACCGTGCTTCAATCAACAACCAGGGATGCGCAAATGCGCCAGATGAAGTGAGAAAATACCTGTATAAACTTTTCCCGGGATCATGGAATTGCCGCATTGCAGATCTTGGAAATATAAGGCAGGGTTTTACCATCGAAGACACCTATTTTGCACTTACCTCCACCCTTGAATATCTGATTGCAAACCGCATTCTTCCGGTTGTTATCGGAGGAAGCCAGGATCTGACTTTTGCAATGTATAAAGCATACGAAAAGCTGGAGCAAATTATAAACATGGCGGTAATTGACCCGATGTTTGATCTTGGTGAAACTCAAAAGGAGCTTAATTCGCAAACTTTTCTGAGCCGGATCATCATGCAGAAACCCAACTTCCTGTTTAATTATACCAATCTGGGTTTCCAAACATACTTTGTTGATCAGCCGGCACTTGACCTGATGAAGAAACTGCTTTTCGACACTTACAGGCTGGGTATGCTGACTGCTGATCTTAAAGAAACTGAGCCTTTGGTCCGGAATGCCGATCTGGTTTCCTTCGATATGGGCGCAATCCGCGCTGCTGATGCCCCCGGCAACGGAAATGCATCGCCCAATGGCTTTACAGGTGATCAGGCCTGCCAGATAGCAAGATACGCCGCCATGAGCGACAAGCTTTCATCCATCGGGTTTTTTGAACTCAATCCATCTTTCGATCGTGGAGGAACAACCGCCCACTTGCTGGCACAAATGATATGGTATGTTTTTGAAGGCTATAATTCACGGAAAAAAGACTTCCCTGGCTTAGACAAAGACGCGTTTATCCGATACACAGTGCCTGCAGCAGACTTCAGCGAAGGAATCGTATTTCTGAAAAGCAGAAAAACCGACCGCTGGTGGATGGAAGTCATTTGTGGTCCTGATAACCAGAAGAAATACTCAAACCATTTTATTGTACCCTGCACTTACCATGATTACGAAACCGCCTGCAACAACGAAATGCCCGACAGATGGTGGCAGGTGTATCAGAAACTGATGTAGCTATGCAGGAAGCCCTTAGGGCTTGGAACAACAAAACACAGACAGATTTCTATACTCGCTAACTTTTTCGTAAATTGAAACTATGACTTTCAATTTACGAAGATTATAAATTTTTATTATCTTTGCCATTGATTTTTAACTGTTTGAAGATGTATATACAGCGAAAACTAACAGAAGAAGTAGAAATTTTCCGCAAGATCTTTCCGGTAGTTGCAATACTTGGCCCTCGTCAGTGTGGCAAATCAACCTTAGTAAAGTATTTATTTTCAGAGAAAACAAATGCCATTTATCTTGACCTTCAAAGCAAGGAAGATTTGAACAAGTTGCGCGACCCTATTCTGTTCTTCAACACACATGAAGATAAAATCATTTGCCTCGATGAGATCCAGCTATTGCCTGAGTTGTTTTCTGTATTGCGCAGTATAATTGACAAAAACCGAAGAAATGGCAGATTTATTTTACTTGGTTCAGCCTCACGGGATTTGATACAGAAAAGCTCCGAATCTTTGGCCGGGCGTATCGGGTATCTGGCACTCACTCCTTTTCTCACCACAGAAGTACCTGATACAGATATTATGACGTTGTGGAACAGGGGCGGATTTCCGGAAAGTGTTCTTGCTGAAAATGATAATTTCAGTTACATCTGGCGTGATAACTTTATTAAAACATATGTAGAAAGAGATATTCCTCAATTGGGATTTCAGATTCCGGCACTTCATTTGCTGAGGTTTCTTACCCTTTGCGCTCACAATCAAGCTCAAACCCTTAATCTGAGTAAAATTGCCGGAGCTATGGAAATGACTCATCCCACCATGCGCAAATACCTCGATCTGCTGGAACAAACCTATATGGTCCGGTCTCTGCCCCCTTTTGAAATGAACATAAAGAAAAGACTGGTGAAATCGCCAAAAATTTATGTTCGTGACAGTGGAATTTTACATCATCTGTTGGGCATAAAAAATATTGAAATGCTGTTTGCCCACCCTGCTTTCGGATATTCATGGGAGGGATTAGTGGTTGAACAAGTGCTCACTGAATTGGAGGTTCCTGCCTTTTTTTACCGCACAGAAAAGGGTGACGAAATGGATTTAGTGCTTAATATCAATGGCAAACTTATAGCTGTTGAATGTAAGGCATCTTCAGCTCCCGGATTATCGGCAGGGAACTATAGGGCAATTGAAGCACTCAGTCCCATTCATACCTTTATAATTGCACCCATTCAGGGCGACTCATATTTGCTGCATGAAGGAATAACCGTTACAGGGTTAAAGCAAGCATTAAATGTGCTTAAACAACTGGCTTCCGGCTCTTAAAAATTAATAATACCATGACCCTAAAAGAAGCCATAAGGCTATCTAACTGAATATCACAAACTCATCTCTTCAATCTCAGCCCTCAGGTGCGGGTACAGGGCAATAAGCGCTGCTCTGTTTCCCATTTCAAAATCGGCAAAATCGAAACCCGGAGCCACAACACAACTCACCAGCGAGAAACCATTACCACCCTTTACCCTTGATGCAAACCAGATACCGGCCCTTATTACCAATTGAGGTACACTGCCCGGAATATCATTCACGCCCAAAATGCTGATGCTGAAATTTCCGGCTTCGTCAATCATAAGTATTTCCAGCGGTTCTCCCTGATGAAAAAACCATAATTCATCTGAGCTCAGACGATGAAAATGTGATTTGTCGTGATCATTCAGCAGATAATATATGGCTGTTGCTGTGTTTCTATATTTTCCACCGATAGAAATTTCAGCCGGACTACGGTATGTTTCGCGGTAAAAGCCTCCTTCGGGATGAGGAAGTAGATTATAATTTCTTATGATGTTTTCTGCTGTTATATTCAAAATATTCTGCTGTTTTTTTAAATAGCGCACTAAGGCATTTACCACTTTAATCCGGACAGTTTTGCATTTACGATCTCCTGCGACGGTGAAATATCAAAGTGCAGCGATGGCTGGAGATAATGCAGATTATGTTCGCGTTTAAACCGCTCTTCACCAGCGCCGGTGATGTTCAGCATAATCAGTGCATCTTTATCAACAGTTCCGTCATTCACAGCATTTATCAGCGAAGCGGCAGCAATGGCTGAAGCAGCATAAATGTCAATTCCTTCCTTTTCCAGGAACAATTCCTTTGCCGAGCGGGCTTCTGCATTGGTGGCTTTAAGCACATCGCCTCCGGCATCTTTCATGGCATCGTAAAGTCCGCCAATGATGGGATAAGGAGGTTTGCGGTTTGACAAAACTTTGGCAGCAATCTCCATAACGTGTTCACGTGCAAGATCATCATCGTAAGGAAGCATGGCTCTGGAATTTGCTTTCCATGCATCGTAAATCGGCAAAAACGGAGCATTCTGCGAAACCATCAGTTTCATTTTGTTGCTTCCGAAACGACCATCTTCAATCAATCGCAGGTTGGCTTCCCAGGCGGCAATGGCTCCGGTTCCGCTTCCAACTGCCTGAAAGTAATAGTCGGGAATACGGCCGATGGTGGTAACCGCCGATAGCACTGTGGTTCCCATTCCGTCGCGGCGGGCAACATTTTTTGCACCGCCCTCTGCCAGAAAGCCTTCACACTGTGTTGCCATATTTGAGAGGTGAATGGCATCGAAATAATCGCTTCCCGATGCAGTAACGGCAAGCTTAACGCAGGGATTCAGCGGTTTGTCAAACCACAACGCGCTGATGTAGTCCTGCGGAACACAAAGAAGCAGAGGAATGTTGTTATCGGAACAAACTTTGGCAAAAGCACGGGCTGTATTTCCGGCCGAAGCCACCACCAGAACCTGCTGCTGATCGGGCGACATGCGTCCGCAAACCGAGTAAGCTTCTGTTTCTTTAAATGAACAGGTGGTCATGCCGGCACCAATCTCGGGCCAGTAGCCACTGAAGGTAATCCACAGGTTGCTCAGGCCAAGGGCAGCTGCCAATCCTGTGCTTTTGTAAGTAATCGGCGCTGAGGAGCCCTGCAGGGTGCGTTTTAGCGGAAGCCAGTCGGCAAAAGTATAAAGACCAGCCTCTGCCCCTTTCAAATGCAGTTGTTTATTTTCGTAAATTGCCCGTATCAGGGCAGGTTTATCTTCGCCGGGAGCATCGAGCATCCAGCCGCTGTCCTGGTAGATGTTGCCGGTAAACTGTGACTGAAGGGTGTATTTGGTAGGAGAAAAGCGTGTAGGCATAACTGAATTTCTTAAGGCGCAAAAGTAGTAAAACTGAATGGAAGAGAGGTAATTTCAAATTCAGGTGAATAGTTTGAGATTATCGCATAAAAATCCGGTTAAATGCATAAAGCCAAATCATTTGAAAAGCATTGTAAAGCCTGCCAACCGAAGTATGGACGCATCGATGGTTCAGGTTGTATCGGCCTTGCAGACCGGTCAGAGTCCTGTTTTATTAGCTACCGTTTCTTGTCATATTTTATTTAGCAGCAGTTAATTCTTCAATCAGTTCCTTCAATATTTTATTAAACTCATCAGGCTTTTCGAGCATTGGATAATGCCCTGTCCCTTCGATGGTTCTGTAATTATAGTTCTTAAAATATTTCTGATTGCTTTCTATATTTGTTGGCGTTGCATTGGAATTAATAGCTCTTACGGGAATATCTACGAGTTTTGCCAGCTTGCGAAGATCCATTTCATAAAGCGGCTTAAGCGCATTTATTGCTAATTCAGCGTCATTTTGAACGAATTCGTTTTGAAGTTGACTTTTTATAGTTGCAGGAGTTTCATCAACAAAAAGATATTGCGGTAAAATATGTTCGACCGCTGATTTGAAATCTTTACGATAATTACTATACATAAACTGCTCTGCCTGTTCAGGAGTAAAATCCTGATCTAAGTCTTTTAAAGTGTCAACCAAAATAATAGCTTTTACTTTAGGCGAATCTATTGATGCCTCAAGTACATATGCTCCAGACATTGAATGACCAACAAGTATAATCCCGGATGTATTAATTTGATTTATAACCGTTTTTATATCGTCAGCATATTGCTCGCCAGTCCAATTTTGTCTCGTTTTGCCCGATTTTCCATGACCACCTAAGTCAATTTTAACAATGTTATAATTTTCTTTTAAGAAAGTTTCCTGACTGTTCCACCAATTTATGTTTCCGAGCCAACCATGCACAAAAACTATGGAAGTGTTTCCTTTTCCTGTTTCTGTATAGTGTATGTTTACACTGTCTGAAGATGAAATAAAGTTTTCCATTGATCTGCTTTCTTTGTTAATTTTTTGAATTTTACTTTTATTAGTTGTCTGTCTTTAAACTGCTAACAGTTGACAATATGGTGTCGGTGGGGTTTTCGAAGTCCGTCTTTATCCACCGAAACAAAAGCTGAAACGGAGACGGGACGCTGGATGCGGAACGAATCACCCCGCTGCACTATATTGTTTGTTATCGGTTCGCCCTTATTTTTCGGTCTTTGTAAGCCATTCTATTGCGTTTGTTTTTTTAATCCCGTTATATGTCCCTGTGTCGTAGTCCATTGTAATTAAAAGTTTTTCGTGATGGTCTGCAATACTGTCAAATGGTGCTAACTCACGTTCTAAAGTCGTTGCGTTTTGCACTGTTTGCGCAACTTGTATGTATTGTGTAAAACCTTCGTTGTTGCGAACGACAAAATCAACTTCTAAATTATTGGTTTTCCCTATCCATACTTGGTTATTTCTGCGTTTTAGCTCAAGATAAATTATATTTTCAAGTAAATGTCCTGCATCGCTTGCTAATTCTTTTCCAAGTAATGCGTTGCGAAAACCTAAATCCACCAAATAATATTTTTCCAGCGTTGCCAAATGTTGTTTGCCTTTGATGTCATAGCGGTTTACTTTGTAAAACAAATAGGCTTCAACCAAAGTATCAATGTACTTCGACACTGTTTTGTTGTCAATTTTCTTTTTGTTTGTCGTTAAAACTTTGGCAATGTTCCCTGCTGAAACAGTTGAACCAACTGAATCTATTAAGAAGTTTACAACTTCCTGATAGGATTCTTCGGCATAAATAGTATAGCGCTTAGAAATATCGTTGTCGTAAATGTTTTTAAAAACCATTTGCAAATATTCATTTGCAAAATGATTTCCTTCTGCTGAAAGTCTTACTGCTTCGGGAAAACCACCTGTACGCACATATTCAGCAAAAGCACGGTCAGGGTTTGTGGTTTTACCCGTAAACTCTAAATATTCAGCAAAAGAAAAAGGCAATACATTTATTTCATAAGCTCTACCTGTAAGCAAAGTTGCCAATTCGCTTGATAATAAAAATGCGTTGGAACCAGTAACATACAAATCTATGTTTGGGTGAACGTACAAGCCTTCCAACAGCTTTTCAAATTCGGGAACATTTTGCACTTCGTCTATAAACACATAATTGGTTACGTTTTTTTTGAGATGCTTAATGATGTAATCATAAATCTCCTTCCAATTTTTTTCTGCTAAAAACCTAAAATCGGGCATATCCATATTGATTGCCAAAATGGAAACTTTGCCGTTATCTTTACGCAACAAGTCTTGAAATTGTGTCATTAAAGTTGATTTTCCACAACGTCTAACGCCTGTGGCAACTTTAATTAAATTCTTGTCTTTAAGAACACTAAGTGTTTCTAGGTAACGTTTACGTGCTATTGTTTGCATAGGGCAAAGATAAATATAATTCCTAAAACTGTTCAAATATAAAAACTTTTAGGAATTTTATGGTCGTTTTATAGTGTTTATAATAAACAGAGTCTTTGTCAATTAAAATTCATCTGTTCAATGTCGTTCGTGTTTGTCTTGCTGTGTCGTTTTGGGTGACCTATAACGGTTGAGGCTATAAATAGTGGCGGTTTGCGTGGTTGTCCGCTGTCAACCAACACCAATGCTGGTGCAGGTTACGAGCTTTTAATTATGTACTTCACCCGCCATTATTCATAGCCTTTGTTATAAACAGTCCTTATTCACCGAATATGTCCTTTAGTTTTTCTCCTAATTTGTCTCCCCTTAGATCCACTGCTATAATTTTTCCGGTTGGATCTATTAGAAAATTTGATGGGATAAATCTAACATTGTATTTGGCGCCTACCTCCGCATCCCCATGCAAGGATGCCCAAATTATGGAATCTTTCTTTGTTGCATAAGCCCAATCTTTTTTATTCTTATCGTTTGAAATACTAATTATTTCAAAACCCCTGCTATTATAAAGTTTATAATTTGCCAATAAGTTTTTATTTTCCATTCTACAAGGACCACAACCTGCTGCCCAGAATGCTAGTAAAACAAACTTACCTTTAAAGTCTTTCAACCCAACTTTGTTGCCATTTAAGTCTGGTAGTAGAAAATCGGCGGCAATGTCACCTATTTCTAAATCTTTACTTAGTTTTAAAAAATCAGAAACAGCTTTTGCGTAACGAGACTCTTTGATTTTTGGAGACAAATTTTCGTAAAGTGATTTTATTTCGTCCTTTGGAAGTAAAGAGGTGAAACTGAGTAGCCTAGATGCACTTAAAAAAGCGTTGGGATTTTCCATTATATATTTTGCTTCTAAGGCAATTCTTTTATATACTATAGTATCTAATAGTAAATTCAGAGAGTTTATTTTTTCTGTATCTTTTACATCACAGGCATTGCTGATTGCATTTATACTATCGAAATGCATACTTAATGGTTTTATGACTTTGTTCAAGTTATTTTGTTGACTCTGTACTATTCCACCCTCAACATTTGCATATTTCATCTCGCCTTTAATTCCCTTAATTGAAATGTCAACATTTTCTTTCCAGAAAAATAAGAACTCATCTCGAGGCTGGTTTTCCATTCTGAAAAAAATTCCATAACCAGTAGGTTCAGATTTAGGAGCAGTAAAATTGAAACTGTTGTTTATAATATAGGCAGTGTCAATGTGCTTATGAGTATCTACATTGGTCAGAATTAACATTGAACTATCTGAATAATTTAAGGCCGTTCCGGAAATATTAATTTCCCCTTTTATAATGTCATCACCTGAACATAGAGAATGGATTAAAATGAATGCACAAATCAGTATGTTTCTCATAGTATATAGTTTGTTAAATTGTTTCATTTCTTTTGCTTTTCACTCTGTCAATTTTTACCCGTTAGCATGAGTATTCAGACTTTCAAAACCAGTTTGGTGGATTGATTATAACGGATGACGCTATGGCAAGTGCGGGATTAAATTGTTGCTCAACTGTCTGCCAGCACAAATGTATATAAAGATTTCAAATGTTTCAACGAACACGCATACCCGCATTTGCTATAGCGTTTGTTGAACTAAATCCCGCTTCGCGGGCTAGCTCTTAAAAAAATACCCGATTCTTTCCGTTATTAAGAAATTATTCACCAAAATAATTCTTGATATGAGAAAGAAATCGGGTTTTACCATTGTGGAGCAAGCCATTGTGCTTGTTCCGGAGTTTGATAACGTTGTCCGTAAACTGGACCAACAGGTTGCTTTGCGCGGGCAGAGTAAAAGTACATTAAATAACTATATCAGGCGCATTGCCCTGTTTGTAATCCGCTTTGGGAAGCTACCAGAGCAAATTGACCCGGAGGAGATTAACGAATACCTTGTTGCCCTGGCACGTGACCCTAAATCTCCCTCACGAAGCAGTTTTAAACACATGGTTTACGGCTTGCGGTATTATTACAGGTTGCTGGGAATGAATAAAAATGCTATTGCGCTTCCTTCGCTCAAAAAGGACACCAAACTACCGGTTATCCTCAACCAAATGGAACTTAAAGAGTTGTTTGCAGCTCCAACTCTGCTCAAACACCGTGTAGTGCTGACATTGATTTACTCAGCCGGCCTTCGTGGACAGGAGGTGATCAACCTGAAGATTTCAGATATCGATTTTGAACGTAAAACCATTCACATCCGCCAAAGCAAATACAAAAAAGACCGTATTGTGCCGTTGGCCGAAAGCATGGCTATTGGGCTTAAGAAATACATCAATGCCGAGAATCCGCATATCTGGCTTTTCAATGGCAAAGAGGCCGATGGGCGCTACAGCGTAAAGGGAATTTCCTGGGTAATGCGCGAAAACATGAAAAAAACCTCCATCACCAAAGAGGTTAGTCTTCATTCGTTGCGACACTCCTATGCAACACATCTGCTGGAGCAGGGACTCAATATCGTAACCCTGAAAGAGCTGCTGGGTCATGCCGAAATTACCACTACCATGATTTACCTTCATGTAGCTCAATGCCCGCTTATAAAGCCTCACAGCCCGCTCGACCAGCTTTATAATTACAATGGAAATGCGAACAAGGTTTGAGCTGGCCGATGTGGTCAATTTATTTGGCCCCGGTCTGATTTCTAAAACCAAGCTTGCTCCGTTGCAATTAAAAGTACTGGACAAAATCGCGAACTGTCGTACTTCAGCTCTTGGCGGGCACGAAGAAGTGTGTGACAGTTGCGGTACGGTGCGTTATAGTTACAATAGTTGTGGCGACAGACACTGCCCCAAATGCCAGGCTGCCAAACAGGCATTCTGGATTGACGACCTTGTGCAAACCACTCTGCCTATAAAACATTTTCATATCGTATTTACGGTTCCGCATCAGTTGAATGTGGTGTGTCTGCATAACCAAAGGTTGTATTACGACCTTCTCTTTGCTGCTGTATGGCAAACCCTCCGCTCTTTCGGATACTCTCATTATGGTGTTGAAACCGGAGCAGTTGCAGTATTACACACCTGGGGGCAAAACCTTTCGCTTCACCCGCATATTCATTGTATTGTGCCGGCAGCCGGATATACGCTCAATGGTCAATGGAAAAATATTGGCAATTCTGGACAATATCTTTATCCGGTTCATCAGCTGAGCGAAGCCTTTAAAGGTAAGTTCCTTGATAGCCTCAAACGTGCACTGCGTAAGCAAAACGAACTTTCATTGTTCAATGCAGTGGTGCAGCAAGCCTATAAAACCAAATGGGTTGTTCACTGCGAACCTTCGCTGGCAGGTGCCGATCATGTGGTAAAATACCTTGGACAATACACGCACCGGGTAGCCATTACCAATCAGCGCATTCTGAACATTACCGGAGGAGAAGTGACATTTATTGCCAAAGATTACCGCGACAGGGCTGTCAAAAAGCCGGTAACCCTCGATGGCATTGAATTTCTGCGACGCTTTACCATGCACATCCTGCCCAAGCGGTTTGTTAAGATCCGGAGGTTCGGTATTTATAACCACACCACAAAACGAAACCTTGATCTGCAGTTTGTCCCTCAGAAAAAGCCCGACATTGACGAGATAGTAAAAAGTCAACAAACCCCCGAAACAAACCTGCAACGCTTCACGCGGCTCACAGGAGTTAATCCCTGCCTTTGCCCGGTGTGTAAAACCGGAAGGATGTTTGCCATCAGGGAACTCCCCCGCATAAGAGCACCGGCTTGGCCCATATTTAAAAACGACAACAGGATTTATTAAATCAACAACTCCATTCTGCGCAAACTGCGTAAACGGGTATGCTATGCCCGATAGTGAAGAAACATTGCAGCATCAGTCAGTTTCATCCACAAAAAGAACCTGAAAAAACACATAATGCTGCATTACATCAAAAAACAAAGTCTGTTTTTTCACTTCAATCCAATTAAAAAACGTCTTTAAGTACATAGTCACCCATGGGATGTAGTTCAACATGGACTCATCGCTGGGTCTTGCAGACCGCTCAGAGTCCTATTTATTGTAGCCAGTTTTTTATTAATCATTATCTATCCAATCTGGTGATTTACAACTACCACCAATTATTTTCCAAGTCTTAGTTTGTTTGTTATAAACAAATCTATAATCAGGTATGTAACCATTTGTTCCTCCACAAGCAATAGTATAATTTGCTTCTCTAAAATGCAATCCACCTTTAAAGAAAATTCCCTTTTTTACTTTTAATGCCAAATCTCCGAAGTTTATATCAATCGTATCTTTTGAAATCTGTTTATGCGTAACTCTATATAACTTTAAAGTCTTGCTGTGCTTATAGGCATAATCAAATAATTCATCTGTTGAAAGGAATTTATAAACACTATTATGGTCAAAATTATTCTTAATCCTTTCTGTCTGGTCGTTTGGCTCAATGAATTTCCATCCACTTGATAATTGCAAATCAATCCGACTGTTTAAGGCTTTTATATAAATACTATCCAATGTCTGTTTGTCAATTTGCTCTTGATTATTCGGAATTGTATCAAATAGCAAACTAATCTGTTTGAAATATTTTGTCTGCGGATAAATTAAAACAATTCCATTAGCGTTTCCATAAATATATTTTTGCTCCTCACTTTTTAAAACTTCAATTTTCTCAATCCAATTTGGATTTATTGAAGCTGGAATAGTATCAAAATAATACTCAATCTCATTCATTTTGACAACAAACTTGGGTAACGAATCAAGTGGCTCACTATTTATTCGAGCAGAAATGTCATTTAGATTCTGTCCGTAAATGAAAAGTGAAATCGAAAAAATCAGTATTGTAAATATGTATCTCATTTGCAATTCGGTTTCCTAAAATTGGCTACAACGGTTGGCGGTATGGTTAGTTGCCGATTTCGAAGCACTTTCCTATCAAGTTACAACTACTTTTGATACGAGCTGTGCCGCCCGAATACGCACTGCACCGGCAATTAACTATACCGCGTGTTGGCAACTGGTGTTCTTTCATATCCGTCTGTTTGTCATTTATTTAGCTTTTATTTTCAAGTCATTTTCAATCTGCACAAACCTAACCACGAAGCACAAATTTATTTTGTTTTTTTGAGCGTGGGCAATCCTAAAACCGGCCTGAAAGGCGGTTACACGGGCTGGATTGGCGGAAGCTCTTTTGCTGTTTTAGGGTTTTGCGGGGCTTGTGGGAAAACAGCAAATGTGCTTACACTAGTGAATAGGCATATTTTTTTTAAAAAATCTTTATTTGATAGATAGTTGCTGTCAGTTCTTCAAAAGTGCAATATTTTTTCATAACCAGATTCGGTTGTTCATGTCATAAATATAGAATTTTCATAAGATTTAACGTGAGTTTTGGATTTAAACATTTATCAGTTAATAACTTGTATTGATTTGTTGAAGGTTGTAATAAAAAAAATGGGAGCTTTTAAGTGCCAAACATAAAACAAAGCTCCCATGTCAGAAAATTTGGAACTAAAATTAATTGAAATTTTTTGTTGTGCCGACGATTTCTGCCAACAATTTGAGAAAGAAATAGAGCATAAATTGATACCAATGGTATTGCTAAACAAGAATTCCAAAGTCCCCTGCGGTCTATCGATCAGCGAGATGATGGCCATTGAAATGTTTTACCATTTACAGGGGAGTAAATGTTTCAAGTATTATTACAGGTATTTTGTGGAAGCACAGCTAAAGGGTTATTTTCCCGGCCTGCCTTCCTACAACCGTTTTGTCCAACTCAAGCCCCGGTTGTTCCTTTATATTTTCTGTTTTATGCTGGCCTGCAGGATGGGTGCCAGTACCGGAATTTATTACATTGATTCGGCCAAGCTGGTTGTTTGCCATAACCTGCGGATCCATTCACACAAAGTTTTTAAAGGGCTGGCCAAGCGGGGGAAGACCTCGACAGGTTGGTTTTTTGGCTTGAAACTGCATTTATCCATCAACCAGTTTGGAGAGATTGTTTCCTTCATTATAACCCCCGGAAATGTTGCGGACAACAACCTTGAATTGGGCGTCAAACTATGTAAAGGCCTGTGCGGAAAACTTTTCGGCGACAAAGGCTACATCAGCGAAAAACTCCGGGAAGCATTGGCAGGACAGGGACTTCTGCTAATTACAAAAACCAAAAAGAACATGAAAAACAAGTTAATGTCTTTCCAGGACAAGAGGTGGCTGCAAAGCCGGGGGGTGATCGAATCGGTGATCGACCTGTTAAAGCATATCTGTGATATTGAGCATTCAAGGCACAGAAGCCCGGTAAATGCAATGGTCAATATTCTGGCAGGCATGGCTGCATACTCGTTCCTTGACCACAAACCATCGGTGAAAAATAAGAGTATAAGGTTCCGGGAGTATTTAACCCTGAACAATCTACCATTAGTCGCTTAACCCAAAACTCACGTAAGATTTATCAATGTCGTATTGTTTTCGGTAGTTTAGTGAAAAAGCTTGTCACTTTCATCTTTAGAGAGCAATGACCTTAGGAAGGTATCCCGGTACATTATCATTTTTCCGAACTTTGCTGGCGGAATATTAATGAATAAACCCTCAGATTCAGTATATAAAGTTTCGGCTTCATCATAAATTTTCCCGGTTGTTATTATTTTTTTCCCGTTAACCGATGCGACTTTTGCTTCAATTGTAGTGACTGTTCCAAGAGGAAGCATATTGCGGTAATTCACCGTCATCTTTGCTGCAACAACAGAATATCCAAGAATCCAGGCGGCTATTCCCATAGCCTCATCAAGAACAGCTGCCATACTACCGCCATGTACAAATCCAGCTGGTCCCTCAGTCGAAGGACCAAACCAAATACGCGCAATAAATGAATTATCACTATCTTTTTTAAAGTACCTTACTCTTATACGGTCACTACTTCTATCTCCTGTAATAAAGGCTCGTCCTTTACCGTATGAGTCTGGAATTTCAAGTTCTGTCCATCCTTTTTCGCCTGACAACTCCTGAAGAGTGATGGCGTTTTTATCCTGATTGCTCATAATATTAAAAACTATATTTCATTTTAAACATTAACATATTATAATCCTTCAGATTAGCAAATAAGTTGTCTCCTTTCCCGTCAAAAAGAACTGTTGATAAGGTTATTTCTGCATTATCTGTGGCTTTGTACGAAACTTCCGGCATATAAACAAGTGCATAATTGTCTTTTATATTATTCCAGGCGGTAACAATGAAACCTCCACCGATGGGAGCAATTTTTAATTTTTCATTAAAAAATTTCTTTTCGAAGCGCAAAAAGAAATAGTCATTCAGGTTTTCAGCCCCACGTTCGTGAACAAATCCGTGCATATACTGTAAATTAAGATAGGAACCATCAGAAAAATTGTAATCACCACCCACTACAAATTTAATGTATGGTTTTGTTTTATCTAAGATTAATGAATCCTGTGTAACAGGCACGGGCGACATTGGGTAAAAAGCAGATAAATCATTGGTCATTATCACATCTTTTTCGGGAATAAATGTTGCTGCCTCAGCCCAAAATCCAATTCCGGCAATACTTGTTGCCAAATCAGCACCAATGATATGGGTTCTTGCAAATGAAAGTTGCGAGTTTATATTTATTCCACCCGTTGCATCAACAGGAATGAATGTGTTTTTTGTGGATAAAGGTAGTCCATCGTAGCCCCAAACATAGCTAGCGGAAAAATCAACTCCTTTTGCAAAGCCTTTAAATTTCAAACCGGCAGTAGAGCTTTCGCCCAAATTATAGCGTGGCATAATGATAGTGTCTGATAAACTTTTTAACACCATGCCTTGAGGTAATTCCATTTGGGGGTTGAGTGCACTGGCAAAAATCCCGATAGGCATATTTGCCGGCTGAAAAAAAGGAATAAAAACGCCCTGCAAAGAAAAGTCGTTATTTATATAGTAGTTCATGTTAATAGCATCGGAACCCCTCCGGCGACCAAAATCAAGAATATCCTCCAAATCCAAAGGATTAAGATTGTCGGTGGGATTAAGTTTGTCGGCTGTTCCCCAAACAATTCGCTGACGGCCAATGGTTACGTCTAAATTTTTGGTAAGAAAACCATATAGTTGAATATAAGCTTCCCTGACTTCGAGATTATAGGGGTCAACAATTCCTTTGTTGTACAAATCGCTTGATTGTGTTATATTTGGTAAACCAATATTCCGTAACCAAACTTCAGTGAAAAATTTTGAATTCTCCATTCTCTTGTCCAATTGCAAGGTCAGGCGGTTTTCATTCCATGCCCAATCATTTTCGTCATTAAGCAGGAGTCGTTCATCAATTAACAATTCTCCTGACAGTTTAAGGCTGTTGTCTTCCTGTGCATTAGTTAAGCTTGAAACGGAAACAAGCAGAAGCATAGAAAAAAATAAATTTCTTGTTTTCATAATCTATATTTTTTTGATTTGATTTCTAACGATTTTTGTTAACAAATTAAAGCTGTTAAACGCCGCTAATGCAATTTGATGCCCCTCCAAAACAAATTCTTTTATTGCTTGCGATTTGCCATTGGCTTTATCAAATTTTGTTGGGTGCTTTAACCCTTCAAGCATAATATATTTAACGCTTTTTTCATGTGCTTGAAAGTAAAGATTGATTAAGGTTTCCACACCGAATTTTGAGGTTTTCATTTCCTCCAAAATTGGCATAATATCTTTCTTCAACATAGCCCTTTCGCCCGTAAACGATTTAAACGGGTTGAATTTATAGTTAATCAGGGTCTCCGTTGCCTGTCCTAAAACCATATCGCACCCATTATTGAAAATAGGTGTGATTAACTGTTCAAAATGTTCTTCTTTTAGGTTAGATAAATCGGCATCTATGAAAACGATAATATCGCCTGTTGAATTTTCAACGCCTGTTGCCATGGCATAACCTTTTCCTTTATTCTCAGGTAGTGCTATATATTTAAGTGAGGGCAAATTTAGAATCTCGGTTAAAATTTTGTCTGTACCATCTGTTGAGCCGTCGTTTACAACAATTACCTCGTCAAAGAAGTAATCGCACACGGTTGTTACTACTTCACTAACCGTTTTCTCCTCGTTGTAGGCACAAATTATTGCTGATATTTTTCTCATAATTTAATCCCCTTTTTAACTTGCCGTTCAATAGCTTTTAGCAATAAATCATAATTCTTCATAGCTGTGTAGGCAATTTCCCAACCCTCGTTGATATAGCTTGTTGTGGCTTTTAACGCAGTCATTTTCTTATATTTATCGTTATGCTTCATTTCAACCAGCCGAAGGAATTTTAAGGTTTTACCCAGAGATATGTAGAAGAAGTAAAGGAGCGTTTCGACACCGAAACGTGATTCCTTCATTTTATCGAGTATGGGTAAAATATCTTCTTTAAGTAAAGCCCTTTCGCCTGTTAAAATCTTTAATGGATTTACTTCCTGACTTAAAATATTTACGGTAGAATAACCCAAAACCATATCGCACTCATTATTTAATAAGGGTGATACCAATTGGGTAATGTAGGCGGAAGGTATAGTTCTTTGGTCGGCATCAATAAAAACCATAATGTCGAAAACAGCATTCTCAACAGCTATAGCCATTGCATACCCTTTCCCCTTATTTTCTTCCAGATGGATAGAAGTTATTTCAATTTCTTCTTTAAGTACTTCAATTATTTCCTTGGTGTTATCGGTAGAACCATCGTTAACAACCACTATTTCGCCTACTATAACAGCCTTTGAAACAGACAGGATAACCTCCTTGATGGTTTTCTCTTCGTTATATGCACATATTATTGCCGAAACTTTTTTCATTGTGATGATTTTAAATTATAAACCTGTTCCTTTACAAGCTGAGCCCATTCAAAATGAGTTTTAGACTTGTCAAATGTTTGGTAAATGATTGGTTTTCCAATTTTCACCTTTATTGTTTTGTTTCTCTTGGTAAAAATTTCATGAGGTAAAAGAACCAACTCAATCGTAGCCTTTATCCCCAGTAATTTTCTTATGATATAGATAAAATAGAATAAATTGGAATTACGTCCGTAGAAAAAAATTGGAACCACATTTCGTTGATGTTCAATTGCCTTAGTAATAAATGCCTTCTGCCAATCCCTGTCCTCAATTTTTCTTTCTTTTATTCTTGAAACCAGGCCGGCAGGAAAGTGAGTGATGGGCAGATTGGATGCAAACACTTTTTCTAATTCAATAATATATTCCCTTGAATTAGTCCCAAAAACATTTACCGCAGCGATTTTTGACTTTAGATGTGGTATTAGCATAAACACTTCGTTACCTATAGCCCTGAAATCGCCATACTTGCTGCCAACCGATTTTGTTAGTACCAGGCCGTCAACAAATCCAAAGGGATGGTTTGCCACAAAAAAGCATTTCCCATTTTCGGGCAAATTCTCCATTCCATCAATTTCAAACTTAATGTTTAGCTCATCTTTTATTTTTGACAGAAATTCAACACCATCGTAATCAGCATAAGCAGATAGAATTCGATTTATCTCATTTTGCCTGATAATTAGTTTAATCAGATAAATTATAAAGTTGGGCAAGCGTTTCAGCAGCTTTGAATCGCTTGCTTTTATAAGCCTGTGAATATTGATATTTTCTTTTGTTGCATTCATTTCCTTATCGGTTTTCCGAATAATTTATGATTGCCTCTTTTGCTGCACTTTCTCCTAACTCTATCAATTCTTTTGCCTTGAAGAAATCAAATGTATTTGCCGAATCGTATGGTATATTAATTATCATATCGGGCTTATGTTTCTCGATGCTCATTTTTGCAATCTTATGTATCATTGCCGATGTAGTACTGCTTAAAAGGGAGTAATATCCTTTGCTGCTCTTGTCTCCCGTTGAAATTAAGGTTAATAAGGGGTTTATCAACCTGTTTAAATATCCATTATCAGTATTTTTTTCTTTTGGAATATCAACCTTTTTTTCACCATATAGATTCACTACAATTAGTATGTCACCATTTTTTCGGAGTACATGTTCGATAGGAATTGGATTCAGAACGCCACCATCAACAAGAATGGTATCAGTGTATTTTACAGGCGTAAAAACTGCCGGAATTGCAACGGATGCGCGGGCAGCCTCATAAAAACTTCCTTTGGTAAAAACTACTTCTTTTTCGTTGAGTATATCAGTGGCAACGGCAGCAAAGGGGATAGGCATATCTTCAATGTTCATATCGGGGATAAAAGATTTCATTTTATCAAAAATCCGTTCCCCTTTCAATAAACCATTTGTTGTAAGTGTAAAATCCATAAAACCCCAAATATCCATTTTGTTGAAGGTACTTACCCACTCGGTATATTCATGTAATTTACCCATGGCGTAAAGCCCTCCAATAACCGACCCGATAGAAGAGCCTGAAACGGATGTTATTTGAAAGCCTTGTTTCACCAATTCGTTGATAACGCCGATGTGCGCAAGCCCCCTTGAGCCACCGCTTGATAGTACCAATGCCACATTCTGTTTCATGTTCTATACTTTTAGTTCAAGTGAAAAATTTTCAGGATATTTTGCGGTAACAGCAGAATATAATTCAGCAATCTCTTTTCTAACTATACTAATATCTGTTGGATTGTAAATCACTTTTTTAATCCCGATTTCTTTCTTTTTATAATCAATGTATCCAACAATAATTGAAACATTTGCTCTATTTGCCATATAGTAATACCCTTTTTTCCAACGTGTAGTTTTTGCCAATTGCCCCTCTGGGGATAACACTATATGTAGCTCTTTGCTATTGTTAAATAATCCGGCTACATAATCAATATATTCTTTTGTATTATCTACGGGAATTGAACCAAAAATTATGAAAAAGTATTTCACTGGAAATTTGAAAAATTCTTTTTTTGAAAGAAATTTGTAATTTATGCCTAATTGCATTAGATAAAGTTTTCCATAAAAGCCATCCCAGTAGCTTGTGTGTGGTGCAAATATTATAACAGACTTTTTAATTTCTGGAAATTTGCCCGCTATTCTCCAACCCAACAGATTAACTAAAATATATCTTGAAATTGTTTTCATATCACAGCGTTTCTTTTTAAATGTTTTAAAATGGAGAATCCAATTCTTTAGCCATTTCATGTAGAATTATTCTATCGGTCATACTTGGGAAAATTTTATGTAGCCAAACGGTAAGTTTACCCTGTTGAGTCAGAATCAAATCGCGTTTTCGGTTTAAAGCTGCTTTCATTATAATCCTAGCGACTTCTTTGGAAGACATCATTTTACCTTCATCTCTTGGAGTTTCGATTTGTGGTAATCCGAATTTGTTTAAAGCGGCTTTCCTTATGTTTGATGATGTAAAACCCGGATGAACAATCAAAACATTCAGCCCTTTCTTGATGTTTTCGAGTCGTAAAGTGTTAAAAAAACCATCCATTGCATATTTTGATGCGCAGTAGCCGGTTCTCCCGGGTAAGGGTGTTAGCCCCGAAATGGATGAAATAGCGATTATGGTTCCTTTTTGTTTTAGCAAATAGGGTAAAGCATACTTTGTGCAGTAAACAGCTCCGTAAAAATTGGTATACATTAATTCTTTAATAACACTCAAGTCTAAATCTTCGAAATTTGCTCTCATCGAAATACCCGCATTGTTGATAAGTACATCTATTTTCCCATATTTTTCAATGGTCTTATCAACTAAATTTTTACAGTCTTCAATATTCTTAACATCTGTTTTTACTGCGTATGCTTCTCCTCCACGTTTCTTGATTTCTGCTTCAACTTTTTCTAATTCATTTTCTTTTCGGGCAGCAAGAACAACCGATGCTCCGTTATTAGCAAATTCAAAAGCACATGCTTTTCCAATGCCCGAAGAAGCTCCGGTTATTATTACAACCTTATTGTCGAATTTTTTCAATTTTTTGTTCATTGCTACAATTGTTTTATATAACATCTGCTTCTTTTGTTCTGCCTATATTCAAATTTATGCCACAAATTATTAATATTCAGGTTATTCTCAAGGTTCCGGGTGGTCTCAATATTTGTAATTCCATTTTTAATGAACTCTGAAATGATTTCACTAAAAATAATTCCATTAACACCTTTATTCTGATAGTCCTTTCTTACAGCAATGAGTAGTAAATCAACAGTGTCATTTGTTTGTAATGCCCGCTTTATTTGCAGAAACCCAAATGGGAATAACCTGCCTTTTGCCTTTTGCTGCGCTTTTGAAAGAGATGGTATGGTAATTCCGAATGCAACCACTTCATTTGTAGTATTCAAAATAATTGATACATACTCGGGCATGAGAATTGAGGCAAATTGTTTTTTAAGTGCTTCAATTTGCTTTTTTGATAACTCCGTGAATAAATAAAGGTTTTTATATTCAGCATTTAGAAGTCTGAATATGTCATCGGTATATTTTAATATGTCTTTTTTCTTTTTGAGTATAGCACTATGCAGATTGTATCTCTGTTTTACTAATTCAGAGCCTGTCAAAAATTTTTCCGGTACCGTTTTAGGTACTTTAACATTATATTCAACCCAATCTATGTCCTTTTTATATCCCAATTCTTCAATTAATTTGGGGTAATACGGGAAATTGTAGTGAGCAAATGAAGTGGGTATTTCATCAAAACCTTCTATAAGAGTACCCGAAGAATCAAATGAGGAAAATCCAAGCGGTCCGTGTATGTATTCCATCTTTTGGCTTAACACCCACCTTCTAACTGCTTGAAACAATAATATTAATACCTTTTTATCATCTGCAAAGTCCAACCATCCAAACCTTGCATATTTAACGTTGTGCTTTTCATTGTATTTGTCGTTAATAATTCCGGCAATTCTTCCAACAATTTCCCCATCTTCATATACTAACCAATATTTTGCTCTGCAAAATTCAAAAGCAGGGTTTTTATCAAAGGATAGCGTTTGGAGCTCTTTTTTATGAATAGCAGGAACATAAAATTGATTGCCGGAATAAAGCCTATCCGGAAATTTGATAAATTCCTTTAACTCTTTTTTTGTTGATATTTCTTTGATAATCAAGCCCATTATATTTCGTGAATTAGTTTAATATCGTTTTTGAGTCAGGTTGATGAAAAAATATTTCGACAGGACATAAAACACATATTCAAATTCTCTTGTCAAAAATTTATTGAATGTTGTTGTTCCTTCTATAGCAGCAAAATTTCCACCTAAATTCTGAAAAAATTTTGGCAGCAGTTTTCTCACTAATTCTTCCCTATTTGGTGTTGATAATTTTAACGCTTCTACAGCATTTTCCGTAATTATTTCATTTTTTAAACGTTTAAAATTCCTGTTTTTAAATTGCCTATTTAACTTTCTTAAATCATACTGATTCCCAAAATCTGCAAAGAGTAAAACACCCCCAGGTTTTAAAATGCGATATACTTCACTTAGGAATAAATCTACTCTTGAGTAACGGTGCGACGATTCTATGTTAATTACCACATCAAAAGCATTGTCCTCAAAGTTTAATTTTTGTGCATCTGCTTGAAAAAACTTAATTTTTTCAGATGAGTATTTTTTATTACAAAACTTAATTGCTTTCTTATTCAAATCAATACCGATTGCTGAATTGGGTGCGAATGTTCTGTTTATGTACGACAAGCCTCCACCACGGCCACAGCCAACCTCTAAAATATCTTTCCCTTTAATTTCTACACCTGTTGCAACCAAATGGTAAAGTTGTATTGAATACCTATTCTTTTCATCTTTTTCGTCAAGTTCAATCTTCTGGTTATCTTTTGAGTAACCATAATTCATGAAAATAACCTCAGCGTTTTTATCAACGACACTTACATACCAGTACCAAAACTTGAAAAAGATATTTTTTAGTTTTTCTTTCATAGGATTATCATAATTTTTTAAGTAAAACAGCCCCACTTGAATACCCACCTCCAAAAACAGAAATTACAATCAAATCGTTTGTTTTAAAATTTCTCATATTTTGGGATAGCACGATTGGTGTACTTGCCGAACCTGTATTGCCGAATTGTTCAATATTTGTAAGAATTTGTGCGGAGTCTAATTTTAATTTTTTTGCAACGAAATCTGTAATTCTGGCATTTGCCTGATGAGGAATGAAATAATTCAACTGATTGACAGAAATATCGTTTTTGCGTAATATTTGTTCTGTTTCCTGTATCATGTAAGTGCAGGCAAATTGAAAAACATCTTTACCGAAAGGCATTTTTAGACCTCCATTACCAGGTCTTAGATAAACGCCTTCTATACTTTTGCCAATGTTGCCTAATCCGGTGGTATTTATATCAATCACTTCCATGTCTTCATCAGAATGTCTTTCATTGGATAAAACCACTGCTGCTGCACCATCGCCCCACAAAAAACCCGATTTTTCATCGGAATAGTCATTAAATACACTGTTATTTTCTGAAACAATAATTAATGCTTTGCTTGCTTTATTATTTGCAAAATAACAATCAACCATTTCAAGAGCATTTACAAATGAAGAACATGCAGAATCAACAGTAAAACATTTAGCATTAGCAATATTGAATTGATTTTGTACTGCATGAGCCAAAGTACCTACTGTGTCGTAAGGTGTGTAGGTTGCACCAATTATTAAGTCTATTTCATCTAAGGTTATTGGCGAATCAAAAAATACTTTTTTAACAGCTTCAATGCCCATTGAATTAGTATTTTCTCTTAGGCTTGTACGTCTTCTCTCCCGGATACCGCTTTTTGAAAAAATATCTTGTTCCAAAACACCATAGTTTTCTGTAAAAAACAGATTAGAGACTATGGCATCAGGCGTATATGAAGAAACAAAATTGATTATCATAACAGACAAAATTATTTTTTCAACTTCCTTACAGTAAAATCATCATCGGTCAACCCTGTGTCAAATTTTACATCCGACATTTGCATTTTGGTTTTGTGGTTTTTCTTTAGGTCGGTCATTTCAATCTCAGAGGCATTCCAGTAATTGCCAACTTTTTCGAAAGTGTATTTGGCGTCTTTAACCTTACTGTTTGCCTTATCGTAATACTCCATAAGTTCAGGGTAGAAATTTGCCTTGTTGACGCGTACAATTACTTTAGAATAATCGGAACGGTTCAGCGGGGTAAGTTCAAGTACAAAAGCATCCTCTTCGGTTTTCAGTAATTTTGGTGTGTACTTCGCTGAGTATAATACAGACTCCATGTCATCATAAGAAAAGTCGGTACCTGCAAAATTTTGATTTTTTGCGCTGGTTGCAATTCTCCTTTCTTTTCCAAAGGCAGGTAAATACAAATACATCACATCATCGGGCAATGATAAAACGGAGATTCCGGCTTGTGAGGCAGGGGAAGTAAAACGAAATATACGCTTGTCGTTACCTTTCTGTTGTACAGTGGCTTCTCGGATTTCCTCTTTCCCATTTTTGTCAATCAGAATAATTTTATTTTTCCCTGTCATGTCTTTGGGTGAGTACATCACATCGTCCATTTTTTTAAGGATTGTACTTGCGTCTTGCGCATTGGCAGAAAAAATACCTCCTGCTACGATAATAGCGGTCATTACCGCTGTTTGAATTCTTGATTTCATACTTTTTATTTTTAATTGTTAATGATTATTTGCTATTATTTTACGTTTCCTGTTCACAAGGATTAAAATAACCGGTAATAGCGTTAAAGCCCCAAACCCGGAACCAAACATGCTTATGGCAACAAGTAACCCAAAGTTTTGCAAGGGCACGATTTGCGAAAACAGAAGGACTAAAAATCCGGCTGATACCGATATGACATTGATAATTACAGCCTTCCCACTTAGCAATATGGTTTCTTCTATGGCTTTTTCAGTATCCCCGTGGCTTATCAAATGCTTATTGAAACCGGTAATTACATGGATGGAATAATCGATGCCTATACCCAAGGCAATGCTGGCCACAAGTACAGTTGCAATATCGAGGGGGATACCTGTGATACCCATGAACCCGAATAATACAATAATAGTGGCAACAACAGGTATGGCGGCAAAAATCCCTTTTGAAGCGGAGCGCAATATCAAGCCTACAATTAATACAACCATAAAAATGGCTATCAACAAACTGCTATACTGGCTATTTATCAAACTGCTGTTGAGCTTAACATACACAGAAGGCATCCCGGTCAATTCAATTTTACAATGTTCGTTCGGGTTATCCTTTATGAACCGGGTCATTTTTGCAGTAAACACCTCAAGTTTTTTACTGTCAACCGATGCAAATTTTGATTGGATAATTCCTTTGCTTAGGTCATCATTTACGAGTTGGGGCATAACCTCCTGCCCATCGAGCAGAAACCATAATTGTTCAATTTTTGCCTTGTCGTCAGGTATTTCTTCACCTTCGCCCATGGCATCGTTCATTTGTTCAATCAGGTCTGCTACCGACTGTGTAATTTCAATATTCGGGTCTTCCTTCATGAAATGTTCGGTACTAATCATCATCTTCAGCACCTCGGGACTTTGCATATCACCTTCAAAAACAACAAATACCGGTAACGAGCCGCCAAATTTTTTCTGCATAACATTCTCTGCAACCCTTGTTGGATTATCTTTCTTAAAATAGTCGGCCATGTTTACACTGGTTTCCATCAGAAATATGCCACCAATGCATAGCATGAGCAGAACTCCCCAGCCTGTTAGTGTATATTTGGGATGTTTAAACAGAAATTTCACTAAGGGCAACAGAATTTTGTGGGTTAATATGGTTTGCTTTTCTCCGTTTTCGATAACAGCTTTTTTCCCATACATTGATAAACCTGAAATAAGTGCGGGAACAAAGAACAGGGATAGTATTAAAGCAATCAGTGTACCGACCGCAGTAAATATCCCGAAGTCTTTAATCATGGTGAGGTATGCCCCAAAAACAAATGATACAAACCCAATGGCCGTGGTTACTGCTGCCAGTATTACAGGAACCAGGATATATCTAAGTGCTTGAAGTAATGCCTGTTTTCTGTCTGCAAGTTTATTGTGGTTAATACTGTTGATAACATGAATTGTATAAGCACTTCCTACAGCAAGTAGCACAACCGGAATTATATTTGAAATAATTGTTAGCTCATACCCGATTACTGCCATTAAACCCATTGTCCAAATAACGGCCAAACCTGCTGTGAGCAACGGCAACAATACCCCTCTAAAAGATTTGAAACTCAACAATAAAATAATGGCTATAACGAGAAAAACGATGGGAATAAGCCAAACCATATCTGAAATAATCAAGTCGTTAATGTCGTTCATCATCATGGGCAGACCGCCAAAGTAAATTGTTTCAGGCAAATCCAACGCTTTAATTTTATCCTTAATTTCTTTTGCAACAGCCTGTTTATCTCCCTCAGGGAGAAGTGTAAACATTATTGCGGTTGCCGTCCCATCTTCAGACACAACAGCTCCTTTGTACATCTCTTTGGAGAAAACATAGTTTTTCAGGCTGTCTAACTGCGTTTGCTCAACGGGCAAATCATACTCGTCAACCAGCTTGCCGATTTCAATACCCCATTCAGAGCTTTTGATATCGAGAATATTGGTTAAGCTTGTAACGGTTGAAACACCATTGGTATATTTTAGGCTATCGGTAATTTGCTTTATGTGCTGAATGACTTCTGCTTTAAAAACATCATCGGTTTCCAGAACAATCATTCCCATATCGTTTCCGCCAAACTGTGTGCCTATCTCCTTGTATAACCGGGCAGCAGGGTCGTCATCGGGTAAAGAGCTTATTATATC
>DHVX01000062.1:197046-283424 GCA_002412885.1 Bacteroidales bacterium UBA5197 | reverse complement strand
TTATAAGCCATTTAAATTTTACTATTCCCTCTGCGAATCTGTTCATTTTTTTCTGTTTTTTACAATTATTATACTTTATGTGTTTTTAAGTCAGTTTTAGTGAAAAAAAATTATGAAGACAAACCTTTTGTGAGTATTCCAATTAAACTTTCAAAATGAGGAGCGTATTTCACATATTTGTTCTGTAGAAAAAAGGGTATCTCAAGCCCTTTTATAACCATAATGAATACGTCTAACAGTACATCAATATCTCCAATTATTGTAAATTCAGCTTTTTCAGCACCTTGTTGTATTATTTTTTTTAGATTTTCTTTTTCCCATGCATCTAATTCAGACCGTAAATCATCAATGAAATGAAAATGTTCAAAAAAATCAGCTTTTAGCGTTTCATGATAATTTGCAGCAGAATTGAGAATTTCCATTCTTGTGACGAGATAATTTTTCACCTTTTCAGAAGAAGTCAAATCAGGATTATTAACAATAAAAGACAGCTGATTTTTCAGGTTTATCATTTCAATTGATACTACCTCCCTAAATAGCTCCTCCTTGCTTGCAAAATGGTAGTATAAGGAACCTTTGGCTTTCCTCGCAATTTTTGCGATTTCGTCCATTGAGGTTTTGTGGAACCCAAAGCGACTGAATAGCTTATTCGCAACGCTTAAAATTGATTCTTTGGTGTTATCAATGCTCATATCATTTTTATACTAAAATTGTTTTTCGGTGCAAAGATAAATATATTTTTTTTACAATCCAAGCTTTTTATTTTTTTTCACAAATGACAAGAAATGGGAAATCGTACCATAATAGTAATGGGTAAGCTGGCAAGATTGCACTCTTTGACAAAGCTTTGGTTTTAGCGTTGGCTCGTGGGGCTTTGGCAATGTGTGCAATGTGGGTGGGGTTTCTTCTTCTTTTTTTGCGGGGGGGGAAGAAAAAAACAAAATAAATTTCCATCAAATTTGCACTGTCCTATCAAAAAGCTAAATCCTTTCTTATTTCAATTTTATAGTTATCGTATCTGTCTGGTTGCACTGTCTTTTTACACTTGTTGCCAACGGTTACGTATATGAAACGTTTGGCATTTCGAAGCACATTCCTGTCAAGTTACAACTTACTTTTGATACAGACTGAAATGCTCGATAACCTACTAACTGCCAAATGTTTTATATACGATGTTAGCGTTTCGTTGTTTGTTTCCCATAAAATAAACTTCCTGTTATCAACAAACCTGCAAAAACAAATATAGCAAAAACAAAACTGCTTAATGCAAATTGCATTCCACCTGAAAGGATGTGTCCGCTGGTGCAACCGCCTGCCATTCTCGCACCTATTATAATCAAAAATCCGCCAATAAATGCCCAAATAATTCGATTTAGGTTTGAATTTCCTTTATGGTTTTTCCAATTTTCATAAATTAAAATTAATTTGAAGTCTTTACGAACGAGTGAAAATAAAAAACCGGAGACTAATGCACCTGCTAAAAAAATCAATTCCCAGTGTCCGGGACTTTGAATTTTCGGGAAGTAATCATTATTGGTAATACCAAACACCGTGTCAATGGCATAAGGATATGTAGTTGAAGCACCTATCGGTCTGTCGGAAACGGATTGTAATACAATAATAGCATTTAATACTGCCAATGCAATGCCTGCAAACATCCATTTATTATTTTTTGATTTTTCAATTTTATGCAGCCAAAACGCTACGGCAATCAATGAGGCGGCAATCACAAAACCAAACAAGTTAAACAAGTTGGTATTCTCAGCGAATGCTGATTTTAAGGTAATGTTTCCTAAATCGGGTCCCAAAATGTCTTTAAAAAAAGGCAAAGAAACGGTGTAAATAAATCCACCAAATAATCCTCCTGCAATCCCAATCCATGCATCTATTGAGCCTTGTCCGGCTGATACAGGAAGTGTGCCTGGGCAATAGCCCAAAATAGCCATACCTGAGCCAAATATAAGTCCGCCAAGCGCGATACCACCTAAAATAAAAGGTTTTGTGTGATAACTTGCAAATCCTAAATCAATCTCGAGATTAATAAGGATAGCACCTACACCGATTGCAATCAAAATTGCTTTAGCAACAGCAAAATCTTTTCGTAATGCTAAGCCGCTAATCGTGTTGAATTTGTTCAGTTTTGCATATTGCAAAATCCCACCAAACAAAAATCCGAAAACAAAGATAAAATATTCATAATTTCACAATTTATATTTATTAAAAATTATTTTTATACAATTTACTATTACCTGTTTTTCACATTCTTATAATTATTGCATCACTAAAATTATACTTGCAATCAGGGTCAAGACGATGTTAATGGTTTGGAACTTTTCAATTGGCATAATTGTATTTATCTTTTTTCCCAAAATAGTTCCCATTAAAAGTAATGGTACAAAAATGAATGTTAATTCTAATGTTTGCAAAGTCATCATTCCTGCCTGATAATATCCTAATATGGCAATAACAGCAGTAATTATACTGAATGCGGCAAAAATCTCGCGGAATTTCTGGTTGCTGATATTTGCCTTGTTAAGGAAAAGTGCTAACGGAGGTCCGCTTACCGATATAGCCCCAGTAAGAAAACCGATAAATGCACCTGCTAATAAATAAGCACGGTTTCGCATGTTAATGTTTTTAGGCTTTTTTCTTGCCAATGAATAAATTGTAAGAAAAATAAAAAGTATTCCCGAAAAACGTATTAACCATTTTCCGTCGGTTGAACTTAATGCAATAACGCCTGCAATTGTGAAAATTCCACCTGCTGCAATTAAATAATAGGATTGTTTGTCGAGTAACTTATGTTCTTTCTTTTGCAAAACTATCATGATTGAAGCAATGAGGTTACAAATCATCAAAACCGGTATAATTTCTTTAGGCGTGTACCACATTAGCAATAGAGGAAGAGAGACAAGGGCAAAACCGAAGCCGGTAATCCCTTTAATCAGGCTCGAAAATATAATAATTATTATGACCCAGATATTTGGCATGACTTATCGTGTTAGTAATAATAATGAACCAACAGCTATCACAGCCCATAAAATAATACCCAGTGCAAAACTTTTAGCCCCCGATTTTTTAATTTCATGAACGCTTATATTCGAACCAATCAGAAACAAAGCTACGACCATTCCGCGTTTACCTAACCAATCAAAATGCTGGTAACTTGTCTGAAATTGAGGGAAAATATTAGCAAATACGATGGCGATTACAAATAGCAAAATAAACCAAGGAAATGAAATTGCTTTTTTCTCGCCACTTTTGTTCATAAATACAATAATCAGCGAAAGCGGAATAATCCACAATGCACGAATAAGTTTCACTGTTGTAGCTATCTGCAAGGCTTTATCGCCATAAATTGCACCTGCACCCACTACCGAACTTGTATCGTGAATGGCAATGGCAGCCCAGTTTCCAAAAGTTTCCTGACTTAAGCCAAATCGATGCCCGATAAAAGGGAATAGAAACAAAGCAACCGCATTCAGCACAAAAACCACAATCAGAGCAAACGATGTTTGATAATTTTTACTTTTAAGAATAGGAGCTACGGCAGCAATGGCACTCCCGCCACAAATAGCCGTTCCGGTTGCAATAAGTAAAGCAATGTTTTTCTCAACTTTAAAAAGCTTTCCTAATAAAATACCGAGTACCATTACTACTATTACCGAAATAACTGTCTCCCAAAAACCTGTTTTTGAAGCTGAAATGACGGCACTTAGACTCATTCCAAACCCCATGAATACAATCGATGCTTGTAGGATTTTCGAGGTATATTTGTGAATATTTTCATGCCTCAACCCAACAAAAGAAAGCACTAATCCAATAAATAATGCAATTGCCGGCGAAATAAACGGCAAAAAACATAGTCCTATAATAATTGAATAGAGCCAATTGTAGTTTTTAAGCTTCTTTTCAATTGTAACAATTTCGTTAAATACTTTTACAGTTTCCATACCAATACTTTTTGCTTACAAAAGTATTGGCTCATTATAATTAAAGCAAATGCCAAATGTTTATTTGCAATAACTATATGTTATAATGGAATAGGAAATTTTCAAACAATTCTACTTGTTTGCTTTTATGCCCTTGTTTGTATGCTAAACGGAATTTACGCAGAAGGGTAAATCCTGTTACTTTAAGTTTTACAAGTGTTTTCATATACAGTTCGTTCTGAACAGCCTTTTCAGACACAATAGCCAGTCCGTCGAAATCATGTAAAAAGTTTTTAATCGACTCTGTACTTCCCAAATGGATAAGTGTATTTAAATTTTCAAAGTTTATATTCTGTTCTGTGAGTATTTGCTTTATTACTTCCAAAGTTCCTGAACCTTGTTCACGCAACACTATCGGTATTTGCATCAAAAAGTCTTTGCTAATGGTTTCGTGTTTAGCATAAACACTATTTTTTCCGGTTACAACAATCAATTCATCATCGAGAAAATCTTGGTATCTGATGCCCGCTTGAGATGAGTAGTTTTCGACTAATGCCATATCTACCTGATTATCTAATAGTAATTTCTCCATTTCAAATGAGTTGCCGTTCATCAGATAAATTTGGATTTTCGGATACCGCTTGTGAAACGATGCCATTACCTTTGGGATAACATATTGAGAAATGGTTGAGCTTGCACCAATTTTAAATTCGCCTGAAATGCTGTTGTGCATTTGCCCGATTTCAAAATCGAGGTCACGATATTGTTGTGCAATATCTTTAAAAGCATTATACACTTTTTCACCAGCCTTGGTCAGGTATATTTTGTTGCCTTTTCGCTCTAAAATATTTGTTTTGAAGCGCTCTTCCAGCTCTTTAATATGTCGTGTAACAGCTGGCTGACTAATATTTAATTCGTTTGCTGCTTTTGAAATGCTAAGTTTTTCTGCAACTGCAATAAAAACTGTATCTCTATAATCCATTGTGTATTAATTAATCTTTTTAAATATAAGGAATTAAGTTTTGAATGTATGGAGAAAATTTATGTGTCATGATGTCGTGTTTTTACAATGAACGCTAACGAGTGGATATACGCAATATTGCGTATATATCTGACTTGTTAACAAGCCATCGGTTTGCATCCACAAATCAGATTTTCGACACAAATATAGTAAAATTTCAAATATCCAAACTATCTAACGGACTTTTTACATTCTCAAAACCTTTTGTAGTAATATGTGTATAAATTTCCGTTGTTTTGCTGCTTGCATGTCCCATCATACTTTGGATGTATCGCAAATCTATGCCATTTTCCAGAGAGTGCGTTGCAAATGTATGCCGCAATGTTTTGGGTGTTACTTTTTGCGCTATTCCGGCTTTTATGGCTATGCTCTTTACCACCTCCTGCACCGAACGTGCCGAATAAGGTTTCCCCTTTTCCCCGTTAAAAATCAACTCTTCAGGTTTGTATTCTTCCAGATACTTGTCAAGTACCGGCAATATTTTTTCCGATAGCTTTGTGTATCTGTCTTTTCTTCCTTTTCCTTGTTCTACCCTAACCTGCATCCTTTGCCGGTCTATATCTGTCAATTTAAGCCTTACCACTTCGCCCAGTCTTAGCCCCGAAGCATAAGCAAACATTATAATCAGCTTATGCTTGATATTGTCAGCCGTTTTAATCATGGCTGTAATCTCATCAATATTAAGCACATCGGGCAAAATAATGTCTTTTCGCGGCCTGTCAATAAAATAAAACTTGCGTTGACCTTTCAGTACCTTCTCGTAATAAAACTTGATGGCGTTTATCGAAATATTCTGATACGAAATCGAAACCCGGCGTTCTGTAATCAGATACCTTAAAAATTCGAGAATCTGCGGCTCAGTAATGCTGTCAATATCAAAGCGATAAAAATAGTTAATAAACTCTTCGAATGCCGAAATGTAATTCTTTATGGTATTCGGACTGTTTCGCAGTTCAATGTGCTTGTTTTTGTAACTCTCAGGTGCCCTGCGGTAATTGGGAATATCAAGTGGCGATATCCTTTTGGTTCCTGCCTCTCCTGAAGGCTCTTCTTCTAAAACTACTTTCAGTTTTTGCAAATCACAAACATCAGTCACAAGTTTCACAAAGCTTTCCGAAAATGGGATTGTCCACCATTTGTTCTTCGCATCCCAACGGTTATAGGGCATTTCTTTAATTGCAGCAATCAACTCCTTATTAAATGCCGAAATTATCTTAACCCTGCCCTGTCGGGTTTTTATCATCAGAACTTCATCGGTTTGTATGCTGCGTGCATTTTCATTGCCCGGCTGTATGTCAATTCGGTTGTGTATTTTAATGTCAGCTATGCGTTTCCCGAAATAATCTCTGATCAGATCAAGGTTACCGGGATAATCAGGCACTTCCCATAAATAGTCGTTTTTTGACCATTTGAAGTATCGAAGCGTTTTTATAAATTTAATGTCATCCTCATTTTTGGGTAATTTTATTAATATTTTACGGTTAATTACTTCAATTTTAACATTTTGAATTTCATCTAAAGGCTTATCCACTGCTTGTGAAATTATCGGTGGTTTAACATCAATATCTTTATCAAACTTCAAATCTTCCTGTCGGATAAGCTCCTTTTTTGTTATCGCTGCTGGTTTAATATCAATATCTTTATCAAACATCAAATCTTCCTGTCGGATAAGCGCTTCCAGCCTTCTTACCGAATCCTCTGTATCCGGCAACAGCCAGGCTTTGTGTGTTCTACTCCAAGTGCTACCATCAATCTGCTTTATCAGGCTTATTGTCTGATAATCAAATGCAAAATCAAGCTTTAGCTTTGACTCATCTCTATGGATGACCTTTGTTATTTTTATCGGCATAGTTGCGTATATTTATTATAAATCAAAGATATACGCAATACAATTCATTCCCAAATTCAGAAATGCATAACCAATTAAGCGACTCAGGCATTGGCCGAAGGAGGTAAAAGCCAAATAATTTTTCTTATGCCGCTCCCGCGCGTCCCCTGACGCGTGGCGCAAACTGCCCAAATTTTCAGCCTCGCAAAATTATTGAATTGCAAATTCAATAGTGTTCAAAGCGGAATTACAACCGACCGAAGGGAGCTCAGCGAAGCTAAATTCCGCTTAGCCAAATCCTCAACGGCTTTATTGGTAAATTTATAATTTGCCATTGTTTCTTCCGGCTTTTAATTCTTTAAGATGATTTTCAGGGTCAAAAGTGTGAGCAATTCCGCTATCAATGCCTTCTGCAATAGCATTTTTTAAAGCTATCTCTTTATTCTCCTCACTTTCCAATAGTCGAAGTCCTGCTCTTATAACTTCACTTACATTTTTATAACGTCCGGCAGAGACCTGACTACTGACGAATTGTTCAAAATAATTTCCAAGTGATATAGAAGTGTTTTTCATGTTTTAAAGTTTTAAGCAAAGTTACCAATAATTGGTATAATTTTCATAATAAATTTCTTTGATTCAAATTTGCACCTGGCAGAACCCAGATAATTTTATCACATCCCACTCCCGCGAGTCCCCTGACGTGTGGCGCAAACTGCCCAAATTTTCAGCATCTGCATTATGATTGAATTGCAAAATTCAACGGTATTCAAAGCGGAATTGCAACCGAGGCCGCCATTACGGATGAGCCCTCCAAAGGCGGGCAGGCTCAGCGAAGCTAAATTCCGCTTAGTCGAGTGTATAAAACTTTGGAGATTGCGGGCGTCGTATATCTTTGCCGACATAAAGTTGGAGCGGGTTAAATAGCTCAATTTATACACCTACTCCCCAAATTTTTAGATATGATTTTGTGGTTTGTTCTTTCTTGTCATTCGAATCCGGTTAAAGATTTCTGAATTTACGTTCTTTTCTTCCTCGATATCGTAATCGTCTTGTAATCCAAGCCAAAATTTTGGCGTGTTTCCAAAATAAGAACTCAATCTCATTGCCGTGTCAGCCGTGATTCTACGGTTTCCTTTCAGTATTTGGGAAATCCTTGTTTGAGGGATTTCAGTATCTTTTGACAGTCTGTATGCAGTAATTTCCAATGGTTTAAGGAATTCTTCCATTAAAATTTCTCCAGGATGTATGTTTTCAAGTTTTTTCATTTCAACTTCCAACTTTTAGTGATAATCAACAATTTCGACATCGTAACTTTGTTCGTTTTCCCAGCGAAAAACGATTCTCCATTGGTCATTAATTCTGATACTGTAAAAATCGCTTCCTTTCAACTTTTCAAGTCTATTCGATGGTGGTAGTCTCAAATCGTCAAAGTTCTGTGAGTTGTTCAACATTCGGAGCTTTCTCCTTCCGATATTTTGGATTTCAATCGGCAACTTTCTGACTTGTTCACCCTTCCAAATTTTCTCGGTTTCTTTTGAACCAAACGATATTATCATACTTATTTTTCAAGTTACTAACGCCAAAGATAAGCGTTTTTTGTGACTTTCAAAATGCGTTGAACTCTTTTTTCTTAAAAATGCAATATATCGGTGGAGGTAGTAAAAGTTGCTGGTAATTTTCTGAGCATCGCCGGAGTTAGTCGGTTGCATTTCTTCATTACTTATCTGCTGCTGCCGTCATCTGTGTGCCATTAAAACGCCCAAATCTCCACCGGTAGGCGGTAGTTACTGAATGCCAAAACTAAATCCGTGGGAATCTGTGCTGCGATGCACTGAGCTGCGATGCACTGAGCTTGTCGAAGTGTCGAAGTGAGCCTATTGAAGCATCCGTGTAATCCGTGGATATGTCTTTTTAAATCTGCGGAAAAACCCGGAAGGTCCGCCATCCCGGAAAACACTACTTTTGCAAAAAACACTTTATGACAACCTTTGAACTGCAGGGTCACGACTATATTCAATTAAACCAGTTGCTTAAACTATTAAATATGGTTGAAAGCGGCGGCGAAGCCAATCAGGTGATTACTGCCGGCCTTGTTGAGGTGAATGGCCAAACCGAATTACAAAAACGTAAAAAACTTTATCCGGGTGATAAAGCATCGTATGACGGTGAGCTTGTAGAGATTATTAAAGGCAAAAATGAAACGGAAAGTTAATGTTAACTGAGGGTTTCCGCTTTATATGCGATTCAGTGTTACCCCCTCTAACTCCCCCTGGCCTTCGACTCCGCCTGCCAAAGTGCAAGGCAGGCAGGCTCAGGCACCGGGGGAGAACCGTTCCACCAGCATTTCTGAATATTTTAAGATTTTTTATCATTAGTGTCATGAATTTCAGGACTTTTTTCTTGCCTAAGCCGGCGATTCACTTTTGCGAAAATATAATTCAACATGCATCAAAAAGAAACCGGGCTTATCGTCCCCCTGGTGCCTGAGCCGCCTGCCCTGAGCTTGTCGAATGGGGGTCGAAGGCCAAAAGGGGGATAAGAGGGGGATAAAAGCTGTGTTCTATTTGCGGAAGTTAATTTGATATTCCTGCCACTTTGCGAAAAACCATCTCCATTAAAAAATCTTTTTGTATTTTGGCTGCCCGTTCGTTGCAATCGGCTGATTTGTATTTGTGAACGGAATTGCACATTTGACGTTTATCCATTAAAAACCAACAATATGCTCAAAAAAAGTTTAACACTCGTTGTCGCGGCCATGCTTTTGGTTGCACAGCCATTGCTGGCCTGCACCAATTTTCTGGTGACCAAAGGCGCATCAACCGATGGCTCAACCATGATTACTTATGCCGCTGATTCTCATGTACTTTACGGAGAACTCTATTTCAGGCCGGCAGCCGATTATCCCGAAGGAACCATGCTTGATGTGTATGAATGGGATACCGGTAAGTACCTCGGCAAAATAAAACAAGCCAGACACACTTATTCGGTGGTTGGCAATATGAACGAACACCAGCTTGCCATTGGTGAAACTACCTATGGCGGACTTCCCGAACTGGTTGACACTACCGGTATTATTGACTATGGCACCCTGATGTATATTACCCTGCAGCGCGCCAAAACCGCCCGCGAAGCCATTCGTGTTATTGGCGAACTTCTTGCTGAATACGGCTACTACAGCTCAGGCGAATCATTCTCAATTGCCGATCCCAACGAAGTATGGGTTATGGAAATGATTGGCAAAGGTTCTCCGCGTGATGTTGCCGATAAGCGTGGCCGTGTGCGCAAAGTTCACAACAAAGGCGCTGTTTGGGTGGCTATGCGCATTCCCGATGGCTATATTTCAGGACATGCCAATCAGGCCCGCATCACTACTTTCCCGCTTAACGATCCCGAAAATTGCATCTATTCACCCGATGTTATCAGTTTTGCCCGCGAAATGAAATATTTCAGTGGCGAAGACAAAGACTTCAGTTTTTCTGATACCTACGCTCCTGTCGATTTTGGTGCTGCCCGCTTCTGTGAAGCAAGGGTTTGGGCCGGATTCAACAGAGTGAGCACCGGAATGGATAAATATGCTGAATATGCCAAAGGTTACGACCTGAAAAACCGTATGCCTTTGTGGGTAAAACCCGATAAAAAACTCAGCGTTCAGGATGTAATCGGCATGATGCGCGATTATTACCAGGGAACTGACCTGGATATGACCAAAGATGTTGGCGCAGGCCCTTATCAGTCAATTGTGCGCTGGAGACCCATGACCTGGAAAGTGGACGGAGAAACCTATTTCCACGAAAGGGCAATTTCAACACAGCAAACCGGATTCTCATTTGTTTCGCAATCGCGCTCATGGTTGCCCGACCCGGTAGGTGGAATCTTATGGTTTGGAGTTGACGATTCATATACTTCGGTTTATGTACCGATGTATTGCGGCATCACCGCAGTTCCTGAAGCTTTTGCTGTTGGCAATGGCAGTATGATGGAGTTTTCTGACAATGCAGCATTTTGGGTATTTAATCAGGTTTCAAACCTGGCTTATACCCGTTATAAAGATATGATTGTTGACATTCAGAAAGTTCAATCGGCACTCGAAGGAAAGTTTGTTTCCTATACCGATGTCGTTGACAAAGCAGCCGTTGAACTTTATAAACAAGACCCCACCAAAGCCCGTGAATTTCTGACAGATTACTCTGTAAATCAGGGAAACAGCACAGTAACGCGATGGAAAGAACTCTATCGCTATCTCTTCACAAAATACCTTGACGGAAACGTGAAAGTAAAAGACGGAAACAATCAGAATCCCAAAGTTAAATACCCGGGATATGATGAGTCATATTACCGTATGATTCTTGAAAAAACCGGCGATAAGTTTAAATTTGGCGGCGAAAGTCATTAAATTGATCCACGAATCTTACCAAAAAAGGGATTGCTGAGATTACAGCAGTCCCTTTTTTTGGTATCACTAATTATAATACTTCGATTCTTATTTCAATAGTTGACATCAGTTATCGTTATCTTTATTCAAAGGTCTGGAACAATTTGAAAGTACTACTCCACTTTATTTGGAGCAGGACCAACCTTAATTTACCTTCTAAACCTTAGTAACAATGAACCCACCCGGACACCTCCAACCTTATTTTTCTTCCTAACCTTATTTTTCATCAGTTGAAAAAGAAGCAGCGATATAAAGAAATATCAGGCTATTGATCTCAAAAAGGATAAAAATCTACCCACTTTCCATCTAAAATCTGTAATTTTGCATACAATTGTGCGTTATTAACCAGTGCAACACCTTTTAAATAATTAAAAGGCATTTTTACAAGTCAAATTCAAAGCGACTTATGGAAAATATGAATGACATCAATGTCAACAAAAGAGGACAAAATAAATCATGGATTCTTATTATTGTTCTGATTGCAGCGCTGGCACTTCTGGCCTGGCTTTATCTTTCAACCCGCTCAAGGCTGGGAGGTTTGCTCGAAGAAAAAGAAATGCAACGCGTAGAGCAAAAACAGGAACTCGATTCTCTGATTGCCGAACACAACAACATTAAGCTGGAATACGGAACTTTTTCGGATTCTCTGGCTGCAAAAGACAGCATTATTCAGGCCAATGCATTGGAAATCAGAAAACTGCTTGACACACAGTATGAATTTTACAAAGTCAAGAAGAAACTTGACCGTCTGCGCGTAATTTCTCAGGGTTATCTGAAACAGATAGACTCCCTCTACACCGTGAACCGCGAACTGAAAGAAGAAAACGAGCAGATACGAACCAGTTACCAAAAAGAGCAGCAAAAAACCAGCACACTCCAAAAAGACAAAGAAGCCCTTACCGAAAAAGTAAGTATGGCAGCTGTGCTGAGGGCATACCAGATAACAGCTACCGGCGTGCGTGGAAGCGGCACCAAAGAACGCCCAACCGATAAAGCCAAGCGGGTTGAAAGAATAAAAGTTTGTTTTACGTTGGGCGAAAATCCACTGCTTTCAGCTGGGGCTAAACTGGTTTACATCCGCATTGCGCGCCCTGATAAACTGATTCTTTCGCAGGGTAAGGGCGATGACTATTCCTTCAGTTATAAAGGTGAAATTCTGCAATACACCACCCGTGAAACCGCAAATTATCAGAATCTGGCCATCAACTTATGCTCCTATTGGGTAAACAGATCAACCAAGGAAAACCTGCCGGAAGGAGTTTATGTGGTCACGGTTTATGCCGATGATACAGAAATCGGACAAACCAGCTTTGAGCTGAAATAGAAAGAAAAACGCCTATCTGGGCTTCACAAGAGCAATAGCAATTGTTTCTAATGCCATTCTTTAATCAAGGATGGCATCTTTTTTTGTATCTTTCTCTCTATATGTTTTGATTTTTGTTCTGCAAATGACAATCAACTCATCCCACAAATGAAACCACTCATCCGGGAAAATCGGGAGTTCACCGATTTAAAATTTATCATAGCGCAATCACACAATACTTTTGCAAACAAATAAAACACATTACCTCTCTGAACAATATATACCCGGAAACGTTTATGGTGTACTTTGTTTCCTTTTCTCTTGTATAGTTTACCTTTGCCGGGTAATCTGATGTTTGAAAAGGAAACCATCACCATAAATTTTCACAAATTTTGAATGAAAAATCATGAATGAAAAATTGACTCTGATTCTGCAGACTTCCGCAAAACTGTTCAAGAAGTACGGCATACGGAGTATATCGATGGACGACATTGCCAAAGAAATGGGAATGTCGAAAAAAACGCTTTATCAGTACGTTGAAAACAAACCTGATTTGATTGAAAAACTGCTTTCTCACCACGTTGATGACAGTCAGGCATGCATTGTTGAGGACGGAGAAGGCCTGAACGCCATTGATATTCTGTTAAGAGTAAGCATGAAAGTGAGCGAAGAAATGAAGGATTTTAACCCTGTTGTAGCTTTCGATCTTGAAAAATTCTACCCGGCTTTGTACAGAAGTTTTGTAAGTGCTAAACGGGAACATGTTTACAAACACATTAAAGAAAATCTGGATCAGGGAATTAAAGAAGGCATTTACCGGTCTGACATTGATGCCGATCTTGTCGCAAAACTTTATGTTCAGAAGCTCAGAGATGTTCATGATCCCGAATTTCTATCCTCTGTTGAATTTTCGCAGGAAAAGGTATTTCAGGTGATGTTCGAAAATCACATCGGGGGCATTTCAAATGCCGAAGGCATAGCATATTACGAAAGAAAAATGAATGAATTAAACCTTTGATTAAAAACACACACTCAAAATCTCAATTTTACTACCAATGAAAAGAGCATTAAAATCGTCAGCAATTCTTTTACTGCTGATACTACTTATAAGCGGAGGCAATGCATTTTCGCAGCAAACAGTTTCGGTGAGCCTGAAACAAGCCCGCGATATTGCTGCAGAGCGCGCCTATACAGTCAGGCAGGCCAATGCCGATATTGAAACAGCCCGATTTCAGGTAAAAGAACTCACAGCAACCGGTTTACCACAGATAGATGCAACCATAGGATTCAACGATAACATTGCATTGCCTGTTCAGTTGATACCAGGCGAGTTTCTTGGGCAATCTGAAGAATTTGTTCCGTTACCATTTGGAACCAAATACAGCGGAAATGCAGGATTAAATGTCAATCAGCTTGTTTTTAGCGGCACTTATCTCGTGGGCTTGCAGGCTGCAAAAGCGTTTGTCGAAAAAAGCAGGGAAGATCAGGCAAAAACTGTTGTGGATATCCGGAAAACCGTTTCGGAAGCCTACTTTCTGGTTCTTGCAACCGAGGAAAGTATCAAAATCATTGATTCAACTTACGCAATCACAAAAAAGCTTGCCGATGAAACGCGGATCATCTTTGAAAACGGCCTCGTAGAAGAAACCGATTACGACCAGTTGCAACTGATGACTTCTGAACTGGAAGTTAGTCGCACAAATGCGCTGAATCAGCTCAACATTGCCCGTAGTTACCTAAAATATCATATGGGATTGCCCGAAACTACTGAAATTGTGCTGACTCAAAGCATAGCTGAGTTAATTGATGAAACAAAACCAGCTGTCTTGATGGATGAATCATTTAACCTTAACAGCAACATCGATTTCAGGATATTGAAGAAACAACAGGAACTGGCATTTTTGCAGCTCAGGCAACAAAAGAGCCTCTATCTGCCGTCACTTTCGGCTTTCCTGAATTATCAGACACAGGCGCAAAGAGCAGAATGGAACTTCTTTGATTCAAAAGGAAAGTGGTACTCAAGTTCGGTTTGGGGTGTAAATATGAATATACCTATTTTCAGCAGCGGTGATAGAAGATCCAAAGTAAACCAGGCAAAAGTGCAGGTTGAAAAAACCATGATTGCCGAAGAACAAGTGGGAAACAGCCTTAAAATTCAATATCAGAACACCAGCAATGAATTGAGGAATGCATTGCTGACTTACGGAACTACCCGGCAAAACCGGGCACTGTCTGAAAAAATATTCCGGAGAACCGGCGTTAAATATCAGGAAGGAATTTCCGGCAGCCTTGATCTCATGAATGCCCATAATCAATACCTGAGTACACAATCGCAATACATAAACGCAGCAATGAATGTGCTCAACAAAAGTGTTGCCCTCGAAAGCCTGACCGAAATACCCGAATAAAAACTGCCCATTTTACAAACAAAAAAAATGAAGAACAACTCTTTCAAAATAACAACTACCATGAAGCGCTTAACTTTCCTATTATCCTTAGTGGCTGTAATATTCCTTGCTGCATGCAGCACAGAAAAAGGCCCGGATGCCATCCGCAAAAAACTGGATGCTTATCATAAGCAATCCAAAGAAATAGAAATTAAAATCAAAGAACTTGAGAAAGAACTTGCAGCCATGGACAATGGCGATGAGGATCAGAATAAGGTTCCTGTTGTACTCGAAGAACTCAAGCCTGCCGTTTTTGAGCACTTTGTTGAAGCTACCGGTAATGTAGTAGCTGTCAGCGAAGCATTGATCAGCCCCGAAATCAGCGGACAAATTACTGCAATCTACGTAAAAGAAGGCGACAGGGTGCAGCGCGGACAAGTGCTTGCAAAGCTAAATACTCAGGTTATCATGAAATCGGTTGATGAGTTGAAAACTTCACTCAAACTGGCTACTGACCTTTATCAGCGCCAGCAAAGGTTGTGGGATCAGAAAATCGGATCGGAAATGCAGTTTCTTGAAGCCAAAAACAACAAAGAAAACCTCGAAAATCGTCTGGCTACCCTGAATGCACAGCTTGATATGGCGAAGGTTACCACACCGGTATCAGGAATAGTTGAGCGCGTGAATCAGAAAAACGGGGAGCTTGCCATGCCGGGCATGACAATGATTCATGTTGTAAATCTTGACGAACTTTATGTCAAAGCAAATGTCTCGGAAGCATTTTTGCCTTTCGTGAAAAAAGGGGATGACATTTTGCTCGGATTTCCTTCATATCCTGAATTTTCAAAAAAGCTTCAGGTTGACCGGGTTGGCAGTGCCATAAATCCGGGGAACAGGACTTTTGAAGTGCAGGTAAAACTTAAGAATCAGGATGGAGCCATAAAGCCAAACATGATGGCTACCTTGCTTATCAATGATTATTCAAATTCAGAAGCAATGATAATTCCATCGCGCCTTCTCAAAGAAGACCTGAAAGGCAAATACATTTATGCTGCTTTTAATAACAGCCCCGATTACGTTGCCCGCAAGGTATATGTAAAGGCCGGGAAAAGTTATCTGGGTAAAACTGAAATTCTTTCAGGGTTAAAAACCGGTGATAAAATCATTCTTGATGGTTTTAACCGGGTAAGCGATGGGGTATATCTTTCAATTGAACCTTCAAAATCTGCCAAATAACTGAATCATGACTGAAAAAGCCAATAAACCCAGAGACTTTGCACCAACCACCTGGGCTCTGAAAAATAAAAATACAGTATTCCTGTTGATGCTGTTGCTGTTATTCTTCGGGATATACTCATACCGTTCGCTTCCCAAGGAATTATTTCCTGATATTGTTATTCCAACAATAATGGTTCAGACCATATATCCTGGAAATCCGCCCATCGATATGGAAAACCTTATTACCAGGCCGCTTGAAAAAGAGCTTGAATCGGTAGATGGCATCAAACAATTGTCATCCACATCAAGCCAGGATGTGTCGAACATTTTTGTTGAATTTAACACGGATGTTGACATAAAAACGGCACTTCAGGATGTGAAAGATGCTGTGGATAAGTCAAAAAAGGATCTCCCCTCCGATCTGCTTGAAGATCCTATGGTTACAGATATTGATTTTACCGAATTCCCAATCATCAATATCAATATTTCGGGCGACTACAGCATCAATGAGCTGAAGATTTACGCCGAATATCTTGAAGATGAGATTGAAACCATTACTGAAATTTCAAAAGTTGAAATCAAGGGAATTACCGAACGCGAAGTAAAGGTTCAGGTTGATCAGCATCGCATGGATGCCGTAAAACTTAGTTTCAGCGACATTGAAACAGCCATTAAAAATGAAAACGTTTCAATGTCAGGCGGTGAACTCAAAGTTGGCCGCGACAGGCGTACTGTCAGGATTGCAGGAGAATTTGTATCCGTTAAGGAAATCGGAGACATTATTGTAAAACATGAAGACGGAGATATTGTGTATCTGCGCGATATTGCCGATGTAAGCTTCGGCTTTGAGGATGCAACCAGTTACGCCCGCCTGAACAAACAGCCGGTTGTTTCGCTTCAGGTTGTAAAAAAAGGCGGAGAAAATCTTTTAGCTGCCACTTCACAGGTTTTTGATATTCTCAAAAATGCCAAAGAAACAAAAGCCATTCCTCAGGATCTGGTAATCACCATCACCAACGACCAGTCGGAAGAAATTAAAAACCAGCTGAGCAACCTCGAGAACAGCATAATCATGGGGATCATCTTCGTGGTAATGGTGCTTTTCTTTTTCCTTGGAACCCGAAACTCACTGTTTGTAGGCCTTTCGATCCCGCTTTCGATGTTTATTTCGTTTATGGTTATGGGATTGATGGACTTCCGCATCAACATGATCGTACTTTTCTCGCTTATCCTTGCGCTGGGAATGCTGGTTGACAATGCCATTGTGGTTGTTGAAAACATACATAGGTACACCGATCGCGGATTTAAAGTTTTTGAAGCTGCCCGAAGGGCTGTGGGAGAAATTGCCGTACCAATCATCTCTTCAACCGCAACCACACTTGCTGCTTTCTTCCCGCTTATATTCTGGGACTCAATCATGGGCGAATTTATGAAGTTTCTGCCGATGACTCTGGTGATAACCTTAACTGCCTCACTATTCTCTGCATTGGTAATTATTCCGGTTATTGCAGCTGTGTTCTATAAAAAAGAAGACATCAATGATCGCCCCAACGCAAAGAGAACCATTATTGTTGCCGGCGCCATGGTAGGAGTTGCTGTTTTCTTTTACTTTATGAAACAAAACATCATTGCTAACCTGCTGGTGCTATTTGCGCTCATTGGCATTGCCAATCTTTTGTTTCTTAACAGCCTGGCGCGCTGGTTTCAGACCGTTCTGCTGGTGTGGGTTGAAGATTTATATTCAAAGACTCTGGCATTTGTGCTTCGCAGGCGCAATTCACTTTGGGTTTTTATTGGTAGCTTCGGGCTGATGTTCATCACCATAGCATTTTATTTCGGGTCCAATCCAAAAGTTGAGTTCTTCCCGGCTGGTGAACCGAAATACATCAATATACTTGCTGAACTTCCTTTGGGAACGGACATTGATTACACCGATTCAGTAATGGTAGTTATTGAAGATCATATTGGTCGCATACTGGCGCCGGAAAAGCACATTGTTAAATCAATCCTTACCAATACAGGTAGCGGTGCAATGGGCGAAAATGAAGGTTTTTCAGGTCGTGGTGGTGGTCCAAACCGCGGTTTGACAACAGTAACGTTCATAGATTTTCAGGAGCGCGGCGGAATTCATACCGACGAATTGCTCAAACGTTTATCTGACAGTCTATTGGGTGTTTATCCTGGTGTATTGATGACCATTGAAAAACAAATGGACGGACCACCGGTTGGCAAACCCATCAACATTGAAATTACAGGAAGAGAATTTGACCAATTGCTGCTGATAACAGATTCTGTGATGAATGCAATAAATGCATCACGCATCCCGGGTATTGAAGGCCTTCAGATTGACCTCGACCTTGGTCAGCCTGAACTCAATATTACCATCGATCGTGACAAAGCACGTAGATTCGGACTTTCAACAGGGCAAATTGCCTCAACCATCCGAACCGCAATTTTTGGCTCTGAAGTTTCAAAATTCAAGATGGGTGAAGATGATTATCCGATACAGCTCAGAATGAAAGATGAATACCGATACAACATATCAACCGTACTCAACCAGTTGATTACTTTCCGCGATCAGGCATCAGGAAAAATTGTGCAGGTCCCGGTTTCTGCTGTTGCAGATATTTCGCTCAGTTCTACCTATGGTTCGGTTCTCAGAAAAGATGGAGACAGAGCCATTACCGTGTGGTCAAATGTAATTGAAGGCTACAATGCCACCGAAATCAACAATATGATTAAACCCATAGTAGCTGATCTGAACTTCCCCGAAGGCTACAATTACAGCTTTACCGGTGAGCAGCAGGAACAGGAGGAATCAATGGCATTTCTTATCAGAGCAATGCTTATCGCGGTTTCAATTATTCTGCTGATTCTTGTCGGACAATTCAATTCTGTAGTTAAGCCGGTAATCATCATGATCAGCGTAGTACTCAGTACAATCGGTGTATTCGGTGGTCTGGCTACCTTCGGGATGAGTTTTGTGGTAATTATGACCGGTATTGGTATTGTGTCGCTGGCTGGTGTGGTTGTAAATAATGCAATCGTGCTGATTGACTATATCACGCTGCTCAAAGCCAATAAGAAGGCCGAGATGGGCATTGACCTCAATGATGACCTTCCTGTAAAAGAATCAATAGAATGTATGATAGAAGCAGGAAAAACACGTTTGCGACCGGTGTTGCTCACTGCTGTAACCACCATTCTTGGACTGATACCACTTGCAGTAGGGTTGAATATTGACTTTATCGGACTTTTCGAGCGCTTTGACCCGGACATTTATTTTGGTGGTGACAATGCACTTTTCTGGGGACCAATGTCGTGGACCATTATTTTCGGACTTGGCTTTGCCACCTTCCTCACATTACTTGTTGTACCTGCAGTTTACCACCTGTTTTATATGGTCAGACTTAAAGCCAGAGCCAGATTTGTGAAAAGCTGATTCTTAATTACTGCCCTGCTTAAAGCCACGGTTTGAGTATCTCATTCCGTGGTTTTTTTGCCTTAAATCCAAATCTCAACAATATTTTTTCAAAATCCATTGTTTATATGTAAAATGATGCATATTTGCTGATTGTTTTAATGAATTAATACCCGTCACTTATGTTCAACACCACCCGCATGGGACGCGGCAGATCCTATCTGGCCTGGCTACTGGTTTTTATGCAATTTCTGCTTATCGGACTTATTGTGATAACGAGCCCGCTCACCAGTCTTAAAATGTGGGTGATTGGATCTATACTTGCCGGCATTGCCCTGGGTCTATACTCCATTTACACCATTCGTATCGGCAATTTCAATATCACTCCGCTTGTAAAACCTTTCGGGAAACTTATTGCACACGGACCCTACCGCGTTATGCGACATCCGATGTACACCGCCATTCTTATTACCATATGGCCGATGGTTGCCGGCCATTTCAGTTACCTGAGACTGGCTTTTGCGGTATTGTTAACCATTGTACTGATCATTAAACTTCATATCGAAGAAGATTACCTGAAAAAAGCATTTATCCCTTATCTGGAATACTCCCGGCACACCTATAAACTGATTCCCTTTATCTGGTAAAAATCTGCATTTATAGAGTCCCAGGGATTACACAGCTTCGTCTTTTTGTGTAAGTTTGGATTCTTATTGATACATAGATGATTTTCCTGAAAAACAGATGGCTTATTCTGCTCCAGACTGCACTTTTTGCAGTTCTGATTGCAATGGCTATTGTTTTTTTCAGAGAAAGACTTTTGGTTGATTCAGGCTACTACCTTCTCAGGATGATAAACCACGGATGGCCATGGGTGGAACATCAGCGCTACATTCTGGTGTTTTCGCAAATATTGCCCTGGCTGGGAGTTGTTTTTCAACTTCCGCTGAAAGTTATTCTGTTGCTCTATTCCCTGAATCATGTAATTTTCCCCTTGCTTGTATTTTACCTTACTGTAAAGATTTACAACAAACCAATTGCAGGATTTGTGCTTCTGTTGTTTCAGGTAACCAGTCTGATTACCGGTTTTTTCGTTCCGATGTTTGAGTTGTATTATGCAGGAAGTTTGCTGGTATTGTTTGTTTCTTCACTTTTTTCACATAAAAGCCTGACCAGTAATATTATACTTTTCCTTTCAGGTTTCTTTATCATCAGCAGCCATCCCATTGGCATCGTTCTACTTTTTATGGTGATGGTGATTCATTTCCTGAAGCATAAATGGGAAAAAGTTTCCATTTATGGAGTTATCGTCACAATAACGCTTGCCATGCTGCTGCTGAAATATTTCAATGCTTCGGAATATGAGTCAGGTAAAACAGCGGCCATTATTTCGGGATTCAGTGAGGGTAAATATAACCTGGCATGGCTGGGAGGTATGATTGGTTTCGTTTTCAGCAACTATTTGCCGGTGTTAATAATAGCAATCGGCATCTGGACCGCAATGATCATCAATAAATCAGTGAAGGGGGCTTTTGTTTACTTTGTGTTTTTTCTGGTTATTTTCTTTCTTTCTGCACTCAATACCGGCACACTTCAAATTAGCCGATACAATGAACAAGTGTGGTTTCCGCTTTCAGTGATTGCGCTTATGCCGCTGCTCACCACAAAATTTACCGGCCGGATTGAAAAACTGAAGCCGCTGCTGATGGCGGGTTTTGTGCTTTTCTTTGCTTTCCGGGTGAATCTGATTCGTGAGGAAGGAAACAGATACACGCAAAGAACGGAAATCATGATGAAAATGATTTCAAAAGCCCGGCAACTCAAAGGGCAACACTTTGTGGTAAATGAAAAAGACCTTGAGATTGAAGGTGTCCCAGGGCCAAACTGGTCGTATCCGATTGAAAGTCTGCTGTTTTCTGCAGAATCGGGACCTGATGCTGCACTAACGATCTGCACAACCGAAGATTACTATTTCAATGATGTTTACAGGGAACTGGACGGCACAAACTATATTTTCTGGCGGATAGGAACCGAACCGCATAAAGGCTTGAATGAGAAATACTTTCGATTGCAAAACGGAGAATACCTGCAATTGGTGCCTGGATAAGATATTTATTAACTATAGCTAAATAATTTATTAGCCTTGCCTAAATAATTTTTATTTATGCGGGAATGAATTGTGTTTCAGCTTTTTACAGCAGTTATTTACCTGTTTTTACCGCTGCCTTATCCCAAGCCATGCCGCTACATAACAGGCTAAGTCTCCGATTACTTTGCGGTCGTTACCAAGTTGTGTACGCCAGGTGACATCCTCACCGATTTTTTCCATATTTCTGGCAAGTATGTTCACACTGTCTATCAACGCATTGTGCAGTATGGTTCTTTCGGAATTATCCTCAGCCATTTCTTCAAAACTTTTAAAATTCCAGCTGGCTCTTACCTGAGCGTATCGCACAGATAGTTTGTAAAACTGAACCCGTAATTTCACCAGACTGCTGCTTTCAATCTGCTGGAAGATCGGCATAAAGAATGCTTCGTTCATAAATTCTCGTTTTGAATATTTGTTTCCGGATTATCGCGTTCATATTCCAACGCAATTGCGGCAGTAAGTTCGTCGAGTTTCATGGCATCGGCTACGCTGAATTCTCCAATGCGTGTGCGCCGGAGTGAGATAAGATGAGCTCCGCTTTGTAGTGCTTCGCCAAAATCGCGGGCAATGGATCGTATGTATGTTCCTTTGCTGCAGCTGATGCGGAAATCAACATCGGGCATGGCAATTCTGGTAATCTCAAATTCACGGATATTCACCTTCCGGGATTCCAGCTTCAGTTCTTCGTCTTTACGGGCAAATTTATAGGCACGTTTCCCGCCAACTTTTATGGCTGAGTAAACCGGAGGAATCTGCATAATATCGCCTGAAAGCTCAAGGGCAGCATTATAAATCATTGCTTCTGTAATATGATCGGTATTGTATATCTGATCTATCTCATGCTCGAGGTCAAATGAAGGCGTTGTTGCACCTAGCCGGAATGTACCGATGTACTCTTTCTCCTGCGCCTGAAATTCATCAATGCGTTTGGTAAACTTGCCGGTGCAAACAATCAGCAAACCATCGGCCAATGGATCAAGGGTTCCGGCGTGTCCGACTTTCAGCTTTTTTAAATTGTATTGCTTCCGCAGAAAGTTCCGGAAACGGTTGATAACATCAAATGAAGTCCAGGTAAGTGGTTTATCTATCAGGAGCACTTCTCCTTCTTCAAAACGAGTCAGCATCAAGTAATTTTTAGATCATAGCCAAGCGCCAGCATAATCAATATGGCGAGGCCGACAACAATACGGTAATATCCAAAAACCTTGAACCCGTATTTTGTAAGGAAAGAAATGAAGGATTTGATGGCAATCAGGGCCACTACAAAAGCTACTGCATTGCCAATCAATAAAATATCAATATTTTCAGGCGTGATGGTTTTATAATTCTGCAATAATTTATATCCGGCTGCAGCAAACATGGTAGGTACGGCAAGAAAAAACGAGAACTCAGCAGCCGTTTTGCGATCGAGTTTTTGGGTCATTCCGCCGATAATGGTGGCCGCCGATCGCGAAACGCCGGGTATCATTGCAATACATTGAAAAAAACCAATCTTCAGTGCAGAAGGATAGCTGATTGTTTGATCTTTAGCCGGATTTTTAAACCACTTGTCAACAAAAATCAGCACAACACCTCCCAATACGAGCATTACCGCAACAACCACAACATTTTCAAGCAGGCTGTCGATAAAGTCAATCAACAGAAACCCGATTATAGCTGAAGGCAGAAATGCAACAAAAAGTTTAAAATAGAAATCAACAGACTGAAAAAAGTGCTTCCAGTATAGTACAATCACCGATAGAATTGCGCCAAACTGAATATTCACTGTATAAGCTTTCACAAAATCATTGATCTCCATACCCAGCAATTCCTGAGTAATAATCATATGACCGGTAGAAGATACTGGCAGAAACTCAGTAATTCCTTCTACAATGGCAATGATAATGGCTTCGAAAATACTCATGCTTTAGTCGCGGGGCTTTTTCATAATGGCATATATCTCAATGACATAACCTGCCAATAAGAGTAATGGAGCCAGTGTAAGACGCTGAAAATTAAACATGGCATCGTTGAAAACATAAGGATCGTTGGTGCCGCCGCCAACCATTAAAATGAATCCAAGAGCCAGAACGCCCAATCCAATCAGCATCAGACGGTAATTCTCCTTGCCGAATGCAAATTGCAATTCTTTTTCGCTCATAGAAGTTGCCTTTTTCTCAGCAAGCTTTTCAGATTTTTTCAGGTTCATGATTGTTATTTTTTAATTCCTGAAGGTTCAGGTGTAAGATCAATAAATATTTTTCAGCAATTTCATCTGGCAAGCCCTGCATTATTCAGCCCGACTGTCAGTTTCTGAGATTTCCTAAAAAAGCCTGTCCTGACTGATCCTCAGGAACTTACGCACCGCCAGCAAGGTCGAAAAACCGGTAATTATCAGGCCAAGAACCGTAACTATCCCGAACAGGGAAAGGAACATATCAATATCCTGCATATCAACCATTTCGGGAAGTGCTTTTCGCGAAAAATACAGCACAACCGCAAGCAGAACAATGGCAATCAAAGCACTGATTAATCCGTGAACTAAACTTTTAATCAGAAACGGTTTTCGTATAAAACTTTGCGTGGCTCCCACCAGTTGCATACTCCGAATAATAAACCGCTTGCTGTAAACGCTGAGGCGGATTGTATTGTTAATCAAAGCGATAGAAATCAACATCAGCACCGCCGTAAAAGCAAGAAGAACCATACTTATACGCCTGATGTTCTGATTTACCAGTTCTACCAGCGATTTATGATAAAACACTTCTTTCACCCGAGGATTGGCAATGAGTTTTTGCTCAAGCATGGCCAGACTGTCGTTGTTGGCATAAGCGGCCTGAAGTCTGATATCGATAGAAGCAAGCAATGGATTGAATCCCAGAAAGTCAACAAAATCTTCTCCAAGTTCATCGGTGAGCTCTTTGGCTGCTCTTTCACGGGTTATGTATTCTGTAGATTTTACAAAGGGTTCAAGATCAAGTTTTTTTTGAAACTCAATAATGCCTGACTCTTTAATTTCTTCCTTAATGATAACCGAAAACCCGATATTTTCTTTTACATAATCTGAAAGCTTCTGCGCGTGAAGAACAATAAGTCCCAGCAAACCAAGCATAAACAGCACCAGCGAAATGCTGATGATGGTGGTGGCGGTTGAGGATTGCAACCTCCTGCGACTGAGTCTGTCTTCGTTGTGGGCCATAAGCTTGATTGTGACTGCGAAAGTAAGAAAAAATAATGAAGCATGGGAAGGCTTGTAAAAAAGCCTTCATGCCAAAAAAGGTTAAATCAGTTGTGCTTTGGATTGTGATAATGTATTCATTTAAAACCCGACAGAGTAAACAATTACTCCCTTCGCTTTCAAATCCACTGCCATTTTTGAATAATTTTCCTCATTGATTCTGCTCAGCTCTTTGGCTGTAATCGCCGGATTATAACTCAGAAAATAGGTTCCAAAATATGCAGAAGTATAAAATAAAACCGCAACCGGATTTGTTTTCAGTTTATCAATTTCACTTTGCGTGAATATCTGTATGTCTCCCACGCCATGGTAGATTTTTGCCCCTTTGTCAAGCTCCTGAACGGATTTGATTTTGGTATAATCAAGATTCCCGATGCTTATCGCTTTGGTCGCAAGAAATTCAACAATTGAATCATTGTTGATCACAAATATCTCTGTGATCAACTCAAGATCCCATTTATAGCCCAGATTCTCATAATAAGGAAGCAGACTTTCAGGAAATCTGTTCTTCCAGACCGCAGTATCAAGTACATCATTCAGCCATACATCATTCCACTTAATATATCCGGTAATATTTTGACCACTTATCATGGTTATTTCAACTTTGCGGAGCTCCCAGCACGCAATGCACTGCGCATTTGCAACATTAAAACCGATTGCCAGAATGAATACTATAAGCATGCGTTTCATAATTCTTTGTTTTGGAAGTTAGCGCCTTTATTAACAGCAATTTTGCAGGCTAAAGTATGGAATATGTGTGGAGATTTCCTGGTTGGACGATAAAAAACTTTTCAAAATCCAAAATCCAGAACTGAAATTAAAAAGAAGACCTAACAAGTTAAGAAAAGAAAACTTGTTAGGTCAATCCGAAATCCGAAATATAAAATCCGCAACCCGAAATCCGAAAATGAAGTTAAAGGAAGCAATCCGCAACCCGAAATCCGAACCGGAGCGAAGCGGAGTTCACCGAAGGTAAATCGAAAATCCGAAATCTGAAATCCGAAATCCCTAATCTTTCGTAACTTCGCGCCCTCTAAAAACAAAGCAGATCCAATGGATTACAACTTCAGGGAAATCGAAAAAAAGTGGCAGAAAGCCTGGGCTGATAACAAAACCTACAAAACAGAGATTGATCATAACAAACCAAAGTTTTATGTGCTGGATATGTTTCCTTATCCTTCGGGGGCAGGTTTGCATGTAGGACATCCGCTCGGATACATTGCTTCAGATATTTACGCGCGCTACAAAAGGTTGAAGGGGTTTAATGTACTTCACCCGATGGGTTATGATGCTTACGGACTTCCTGCCGAACAATATGCCATTCAAACCGGCACCCACCCTGCGGTTACTACCGGAATTAATATCGCCCGTTACCGCGAGCAACTCGATAAAATCGGATTTTCATACGACTGGGATCGCGAAGTCCGCACCAGCGAACCCCATTATTACAAATGGACACAATGGACTTTTATTAAATTGTTCCATTCATGGTACAATAAAAACAATCAGAAAGCAGAGCCCATTGAAGCACTGGTGGCTATTTTTTCCAAATCAGGAAACTCAAACATAAATGCAGCCTGCAGCGAAACTACTGAATTCTCAGCTGCTGAATGGCTTGCCATGAGCGAAAAACAACAGCAGGAATTGCTGATGAATTACCGCCTTGCTTATCTGGCTGATACGATGGTCAACTGGTGCCCCGAATTGGGAACCGTGCTTGCCAACGATGAAGTGAGCGAAGGATTTTCAGTTCGCGGAGGCCATCCGGTTGAGCGAAAAACCATGAAACAATGGTCGCTGCGCATTACAGCATATGCCGATCGTTTGCTCGAAGGTCTCGACCGCATCGAATGGCCCGAATCCATCAAAGAAATTCAGCGCAACTGGATCGGACGATCAGAAGGTTGTTCGGCAACATTCGCCATCAAAAACTTTGATCAGAATCTTGAAATTTTTACCACCCGCGCCGATACAATGTTTGGTGTAACCTTTATGGTTCTGGCACCCGAACATCCATTTGTTGAAGAAATCACAACTCCGGAGTATCGCGAAAAAGTACAATCATATCAGCACTGGGCCAAAAACCGATCAGAGCGCGAGCGCATGACCGAGGTCAAAAAAATCAGTGGTGAATTTACCGGCGCATTTGCCATCAATCCGTTGAATGGCGAAGAAATACCTATCTGGGTAGCCGATTATGTGCTGATGGGATATGGAACCGGCGCCATAATGGCTGTTCCCGGTCATGATACCCGCGACTTCGCTTTTGCCCGTTATTTCGGACTACCCATCCGCCAGGTGGTTTCCCGAAAAGGAGAAACCCCGGTTGATCCTTCCGACTGGGAAGATTCTTACGACTCCAAAGAAGGCGTAATGATCAACAGTGGATTTATCACTGGACTTGAAGTGAAAGAAGCCATCACCACAACCATCCGTAAAATAGAAGAAATGGGAATTGGCTATGGTAAGGTGAATTTCCGCCTCCGCGATGCCATTTTCAGCCGCCAGCGCTATTGGGGCGAACCATTTCCGGTTTATTACAAAGATGGAATGCCTTACACCCTGAACGAAGATGAACTCCCGCTTGAGCTGCCCGAAGTGGATGCCTATCTTCCCACCGAAAGTGGTGAACCACCGCTTGCCCGCGCCAAAAACTGGGTTACCAAAGAGGGTTATTCACTCGAAACCAATACCATGCCCGGGTTTGCCGGTTCAAGCGGCTATTACCTTCGCTACATGGACCCCCGCAACAATGCCGAATATTTCTCACAGGAGGCCAACGAATACTGGCAGAATGTTGACCTTTACATGGGAGGCGCCGAACATGCAACCGGTCACCTGATTTATTCGCGTTTCTGGAACAAATTCCTTTACGATCTGGGAATTGCTGTAAAGGATGAACCATTCCAGAAACTGATCAATCAGGGAATGATTCAGGGACGGTCAAATTTCGTTTACCGTATTACCGGCTCAAACAAATTTGTGAGTTATAACCTGCGAAAAGACTATGATATTCAAGCGATCCACGTGGATGTGAATATCGTTCACAATGACATTCTTGACATTGATGAATTTATCAAATGGCAGCCTCAGTTTGCCGGATCCGAATTTATTCTGGAAGATGATAAATATATCTGCGGTTGGGAAGTTGAAAAAATGTCGAAATCGAAGTACAATGTGCAGAACCCTGACGACCTGATTGAAAAATACGGAGCCGATACACTGCGTTTGTACGAAATGTTCCTTGGTCCGCTTGAGCAATCAAAACCATGGGACACCAACGGCATCGAAGGCGTATTCCGTTTTATGCGCAAGCTGTGGCGATTATTTCACGATGCTGACAATAACTTCCTGGTTAGTGAAAACGCGCCATCTCCCGCAGAACTAAAGGTGCTTCATAAAACCATCCGCAAAATTCAGGAAGACACCGAAAGGTTTTCGTTCAATACATCTGTCAGTACTTTTATGATCTGTGTAAATGAACTCACCGAACTGAAATGCAACAACCGCAGTATCCTCAGCGAACTGACCGTGTTGATTTCATCCTACGCGCCGCACATTTCCGAAGAACTATGGAGCCTGCTTGGAAATAAGGGCAGCGTTACTCTGGCAACTTTCCCTGTGTTTAACGAAAGTTTTACCGCCGAAAACACTTTTAAATATCCGGTTTCCTTTAATGGAAAAATGCGGTTCCTTCTGGAGCTTCCGCTGGGTATTCCGGTTCCTGAAATTGAAAAAGCAGTTCTGGAAGCAACGGAATCTGCAAAATGGCTCGAAGGCAAAGCTCCCAAAAAGATGATTGTGGTTCCCGGGAAAATTGTGAACGTTGTGATTTAAAGTCAAATAAGCAATTTGTTGAAAGTCAGGGCCTGACTTGATGTTGATTGTATTTGCAAAATGCCTTTCCCAATTAGTCAGTCCCTGACTTGTGCATTCCATGTCTAAGATTTAATCCGGCAACTTAAATGGTTGCCGGATTATTTTATTGCGTGACTGATAAACATTACATCAAGTTTCAAAATTTTTGATCATTCCTTAACCCAAAGCCGGGATTATCTCTTTTTCTTCTAAATTTGCTTTTTCATCCTTCATAAAAATTACATATGGAAGAGCACAAAAACGAAATCAAAGGCTTGCCCGAAAATGCCTACACTGAGCTGAAGCCAGGCGAAGAGTACAAACCGGTGATGTCACCGAATAAGGTTTACCCCGAAGTAAATCTGCGATCGGTTTTGATAGGTTTATTGATGGCTGTTATTTTTTCAGCCGCAGCCGCTTATCTCGGATTAAAAATCGGTCAGGTTTTTGAAGCCGCCATTCCCATAGCCATTATTGCTGTTGGACTTTCGGCAGCTACTAAACGAAAAAATGCACTTGGTGAAAATGTGATGATTCAATCCATTGGCGCCAGTTCCGGAGTAATTGTGGCCGGAGCCATTTTTACTCTGCCTGCCCTTTATATTCTCAACCTTGAAGCGCATTTTTATCAGGTCTTCCTCTCCTCTCTGCTTGGAGGTTTTCTTGGAATTTTGTTTCTGATCCCTTTCCGTAAATATTTTGTTTCAGACATGCACGGAAAGTACCCTTTCCCTGAAGCAACCGCAACTACTGAAGTGCTGGTTTCAGGCGAAAAAGGTGGAAACCAGGCAAAGTTGCTTCTGGTTGCCGGATTGATTGGTGGTATTTACGATTTTATCATCGCCACTTTTGGCTGGTGGTCAGAGGTATTTACTACCCGCGTGGTTCCGGTTGGCGAAATGATTGCCGAAAAATACAAAATCGTTTTTAAGATGAATGTCGGTGCAGCGGTAATGGGCCTGGGTTATATTATCGGCTTGAAATATGCTGCCATCATTACTGCCGGTTCATTCGTTGGCTGGTATGTGATAATTCCGGTTATTTCGCATTTCGCTGATGGACAAACACTGGCAGTTGGCGCAAATATCACTGCAATGATTGGGGATATGTCACCCGAAGAAATTTTTCGTAATTACGTCAGACACATCGGTATTGGCGGCATTGCAATGGCCGGTATTATTGGAATTGTACGTTCATCAGGAATAATCAAAGGTGCATTCGGACTTGCCATCAAGGAATTGGGCGGAAAGCAGCAGATGAGTGCTGAAACCAAACGCACACAGCGCGATATTCCCATGAAAATCATCCTCATTGGAATCCTGCTAACCGCGGTCGTTATTTTTGTGTTCTTTATGTTCGGAATCGTCAACAACCTTACACAGGCGCTGATTGCACTCGGAATTGTGATGGTGATTGCTTTCCTTTTCACAACGGTTGCCGCAAATGCGATTGCCATAGTTGGAACCAATCCTGTTTCAGGAATGACGCTGATGACACTGATTATCACTTCACTGGTATTGGTTTGGTCAGGCTTGAGCGGCACTGCCGGAATGGTTGCAGCATTGATCATCGGGGGTGTTGTTTGTACGGCACTTTCAATGGCCGGAGGTTTTATTACCGACCTGAAAATAGGTTATTGGCTGGGATCGTCTCCTTACAAACAGCAAAGCTGGAAATTTGCTGGTACGCTGGTTTCGGCCGCTACAGTGGGTGGTGTGATTATGATTCTGAATGAAACTTACGGCTTTACCGGCGAAAATGCGCTGGTTGCTCCTCAGGCAAATGCCATGGCAGCAGTAATTGAACCCATGATGTCGGGCAAACCCGCTCCATGGTTACTTTATGCTGCCGGTGCGTTCCTTTCGCTGATACTCACCATGATTGGTGTTCCTGCACTGGCATTTGCACTCGGTATGTTTATTCCGCTCGAACTAAATACCCCCTTGCTTGTTGGAGGTATTATTGCATGGTATGTAACTACCCGTTCGAAAGACGTTAAACTGAATCAATCGCGCAAAGAAAGGGGAACGCTCATTGCTTCCGGATTTATTGCCGGCGGTGCTTTGATGGGTGTTATCAGTGCAATGCTGCGGTTTGGCGGTATTAATTACGTTAATGCAGAGTGGTTTAATTCCAATTCTGCTGAACTAATTGCCTTGCTCATGTTTACCGTAATTTGCGGATATGTTATCTGGGAATCTTTGAGGGCTAAGGTGGAAGTGGAATAATTTCGGATTTTTGATTGCGGATTGCGGATTTCCGACCTCCGACCTCTGGCCTCTGGCCTCTGACCTCCGACCTCATAATTCTTAATAACCTAAACTTGAAAACAGTAAATAATCATGAAAGAAAACATAAAATCCCGTTTCCTGAAATACGTGAGCATCGACACTCAAAGTGATGATTCCTCCGATACCTTTCCAAGCACTTCCAAACAGCTTGTTATGCTGAAGATGTTGCACGATGAGTTAATTTCCTTAGGACTGGAAAATGTCAGCATGGATGAGAACGGCTATGTAATGGGCACGCTGCCGGCAAATAACGGCAAATCAGGCCCGGCAATCGGTTTTGTGGCTCATGTGGATACAAGTCCGGATATGCCAGGCAACGATATAAAACCTCGCGTGGTTGAAAACTATGATGGAGGTGATATTCTGTTGAACGAGGAGCTGAAACTTGTGCTTTCGCCCAACGATTTTCCGGAAATGAAACAATACGCCGGTCAAACCCTGATCGTTACCGATGGCACTACCCTGCTTGGCGCTGACGATAAAGCCGGGGTCACCGAAATCATGTCTGCCCTGGAATATCTGACAAGTCATCCTGAAATCAAACATGGACCGGTTAAGGTTGGCTTTACGCCCGACGAAGAGATTGGTCGGGGTGTTGATCATTTTGATGTTCAGAAATTCGGTGCTGACTGGGCTTACACCATGGATGGCGGTGAAATCGGAGAGCTGGAGTTTGAAAATTTCAATGCCGCTTACGCGAAAATCAGTATTCAGGGCAGAAACATACATCCGGGTTATGCCAAGGGAAAAATGCAGAACGCTCTGCTGATGGCTATGGAATTCAATGCGCTGCTTCCTGTTTTCGACCGGCCTGAATTTACCCAGGATTATGAGGGCTTTTTCCATCTCATAAAAATGGATGGATCGGTTGAAAAAGCATCCATCCAATACATTATCCGCGACCACAACCGTAAATTATTTGAAGGCCGTAAAGAAACCATGAAACAGTGTGTTGACTTTATGAATGTTCGTTATGGCGAAGGCTGTTTCACACTTGAGATGAAGGATCAGTACTTCAATATGCGCGAAAAAGTTGAGCCGGAATATCACATCGTGGAAACAGCCCGAAAAGCCATGGTGGCATTGGGCATCGAACCAAAAATCAAGCCCATTCGCGGCGGAACTGATGGTTCACGCCTCAGTTACATGGGATTGCTCTGTCCGAATATCTTTGCCGGCGGTCATAACTTCCACGGTAAATTTGAGTTTGTACCGCTGGAATCGATGGAGAAGGCTACGCAGGTCATATTGAAGATTGTGGAGATGAATGGTTAGAAGGAGGGACGAGGGGCGGTTTTGGGACGAGGGACGAGTTAGCTGGACACGGGGACAAGGAGACGGGGGGACAAGGGGATTTAGAATTTCCAATTTCTAAAGACTAAAGACTAAAGACTATTGACAGGCACTTGTTGTTTACAAGTGGCTCAGTGAATGACAGAATCGAGTATAAGTGACCTAACAATTTGGAAGAAAACTTGTTAGGTCTTCTTGTTTTCAATTCGGCTCATAATAGGGAACAATACGGCTCATTTTTTCGCATTTATGAGCTATAATGTTTATATTTGTGAGCCGCAAATCTTCGAATTATGTCAGAAATAATAGAACAAAAAATCCTTGAGTTTTTGAACAATAATCAGGAAGCTTCTTCCGGTGAAATTTTTCAACATATTTCAGCTGACGTAAGTTATGCAACAGTAAAAAGGATTCTTTCGAAACTGATTGAAGCAAATTTATTATCAAAAAAAGGACAGGGGAGATCTACAAGGTATTCAATCTCTCCTGCTTATGAGCTGTTAAATCATGTTGATTTAGAAAAATATTTTGAAAAAGAAATAGACGAAAGAAAAATCAGGAATAGCTATAATTTTAAGCTCATTCCGGAGGTATTAAGCAATTTCGGCTTTTTTACAGGCAACGAACAGGAACAATTAGCACTATTGCAGAGATCATACAGTTTAAACATTTCTCAACTTTCAGAAACAGAATATAAAAAAGAGCTGAATCGATTGGCAATTGATTTAAGCTGGAAATCTTCACAGATTGAGGGCAATACATATTCGCTTCTGGAAACTGAAAGATTACTGAATGAAAAAGAAACAGCATCCGGCAAAACCAAAGAAGAGGCAATTATGCTGCTTAACCATAAAGAAGCCATCGACTTTATAATTGATAAACCTGATTATTTATTGCCATTATCCGTTTCAAAAATTGAAGACATCCATAGTATTTTAACCAAAGATCTTGGCGTTGATAAAGGCATCAGAAAAGGAAGGGTCGGAATATCGGGTACTAATTACAAACCGCTGGATGTTGAATATCAGATTTCTGAAGCACTGTCGGATATGTGTAAATTAGTAAACAGCAAAAGTAATGTATTTGAAAAGGCTTTACTTCTTCTAGTAATGATATCATACATTCAACCTTTTGTTGATGGCAATAAAAGAACAGCCAGGATAGTGAGCAATGCAGTTCTGATGTTCAACCAACATTGTCCGATTTCATTCAGAACCGTAAATTCTGTTGATTACAAAAAAGCCATGCTTCTCTTTTATGAACAGAACAATATCTCGGGGATAAAAAAGATTTTCATTGATCAGTTCCGATTTGCTGTGAATACTTATTTTTGAAGAACTATATTTCCGAATTTTTGATAAGTACATTTCTTTGCAACTATGCCTGAATTCTTGTTTGCCTGTATCTTTGTTTGATGAAGCACTTCACCATCCCCATCTTCGTTCCTGAGCTGGCTTGCCCTAACCGTTGCGTGTTTTGCAACCAGCACAGCATTTCGGGTTGTGTGAAACAGCCTGAGCCGGAAGAGGTGCGTGAAATCATTCTGCAACACCTTAAAACAATCCCTGAAAAGGATTGCCATATTGAAATTGGTTTTTTTGGCGGAAGTTTTACAGGGATTGAGCCAGCATTGCAGGAACAATATCTCTCCATTGCTTATGAATTTCTTATCAGCGGTCAAATTCACGGAATCCGCCTCAGTACCCGTCCCGACTACATCAGTCCTGATATCCTCACTTTGTTGAAGCATTATGGCGTAACCACCATCGAATTGGGCGCGCAATCACTTAATGATGAAGTACTTCTGCTTTCCGGCCGTGGTCACAAAGTTGCCCACGTTGAACGGGCTTCTGAACTCATACTTTCATCGGGATTTAAACTCGGATTACAGATGATGACAGGACTTCCCGGCGATACACCACAGCTATCCCTTCAAACTGCCCGACGCATTGTTGAACTTGGAGCCTCCTGTACCCGCATTTATCCTACGCTGGTCATCCGGGGAACCGAACTGGAACAACGCTGGCGCAGCGGAGAATATCAGCCGCAAAGCCTTGATGAAGCCGTCGAACTCGCTGCCCGCCTAATGGATGTGTTTTATTACGCGGGTGTCGATGTCATTCGCGTGGGACTTCATCCTTCCGAAGGCTTGCTTGACGGCAGCGAAATGCTTGCCGGACCTTTCCACCCATCTTTCAGAGAGCTGGTAAAAACCTTTATCTGGAAGCAAAAACTGATAAAACTCATTGATAAATACCCGCAAGGAGGGAATATCCATATACCGGCGCCTCAGCACGAACTCCGCTATGCCATCGGTTACAATTCCGAAAACCGTAAAATGCTGGAAAGTCATTTTAAAAAAGTGGAGTTCTTTGTTGAAGACCTTTCGTCTGAAGTCAAGCCATTGATTGTAACCGATAAAAAGTTACCGCTTCCCGCGAAAAACACATTGAAATCGTTCGCCAATCTGCTGTTTCTTCACTCAGAAAAAGTTGTTTATAAATCCATTGGCGGGCATCCTGATATATTTATGTGCCAGGGTAGCGAAGGCATTGTGGCAGCTCCTTCCCAGCCGCAAGAAATTATTGTACATCTCGGTTATGCTGGCGTTCAGGTGGTTGACGGTATTTCCGATCCCGGAAAAACTTACCCGGACTCAGCCCGCTACAATGCCGTTGTTACAGCAGATCTGATCATCCACAACCTGAAAATTACTGATCCCGCAATTTTCAAAACCTTCCCTGGAAGAAAATATCTGCATGTAAATCAGGGATATACACGGTGCAACCTGCTGGCGCTTGACGACAACCATTTTATTACTTCCGACCATGGGATTGAAAAGGCATTGCTGGCTGAAGGAAAACATGTCATGTTTGCTGATCCTGTCCCGGTTAAACTCAAAGGCCAGAAATATGGATTTTTCCCGGGTTGCTGCGGAATACTCAATGGCGAAGTACTTATAGCCGGAAGCCTGACCTATCATCCTGAAGGGGAACAAATCAGGGAGTTTATAAATGTATCAGGATTAAATATCAGGGAGTTATATCAGGGCCCGCTTACTGATGTTGGTGGAATTTTCTGTTTCGTTAAGTAAGCCTGGCTATTTTTTCACCACAATCCGCCCTGAAAAAGACCATGGCACACTATATGCAGAGCCTAAGACGATTTTATGTAAATTTGCCCTCACTTAATGATGTCAAAATGCTTTCAGGATTTAAACAACTACTTTTCATTTTGTTAACGAGTGTTCTGCTGTCACCCTATTCCTATGCGCAGGAAACTGCAGCGGAAGAATTGGTGGTAATCTCAACATCGAAAGGTGATATAACACTCCGGTTGTTTAACGATACCCCGAAACACCGCGACAATTTTCTTAAACTGGCCAAAGACGGATTTTTCGACAGCACACTTTTCCATCGCGTGATCAGTGGGTTTATGATTCAGGGCGGTGATCCCGACTCAAAAGGAGCTGCTCCCGGAGTTGAACTTGGGAATGGTGGCCCGGGTTATAATCTTCCGGCTGAAATAATTCCTGCACATTTTCATCGCCGGGGAACACTAGCAGCAGCCCGTGAAGATGATAAAAAAAACCCGCTCAGGCTTTCTGATGGCTCTCAATTCTATATCGTTCAAGGAAAAGTCTTTACAGAGGCGGCACTCGATATGATCGAAAAAGAACAAAATTCCATGACCAAACAACGGATTTTTGTGAATATCATGGACAATCCGGATAACATTACACTCAGAAACCAGTTCTTTTCTCCGGATGCCAAAAAAGATTCAGCACACTTCCGCTTTCTCCTCGACACCCTTAATCAGTTGATTGACAAAGAGTACGTATTGATCCCGGAGTTCAGGATTCCCGCAGAGCATAGAAAGATTTACACCACTGTGGGCGGCACACCTCACCTTGATGGAAAATATTCCATTTTTGGCGAAGTGATTGAAGGCATGGATGTTGTTGATGCAATTGCTGCAGAAAAAACAGACAATAACGATCGTCCTGTCGCCGACATTCCAATGACAGTTAAAATTATTACCCGTAAAAAACCAAAACCATGAAAAAACTAAGCATCCTTGTTTCAATTATTCTTGTTGCTGCAAGTTTTACTTTTGCCCAGGCACCAAAAGCTGCTGCAACGCCTCAGAAACAAACAAAAATCCTTATCGAAACCGAATATGGCAATATGACTGCCATTTTGTATAACGAAACTCCCCAACACCGCGACAATTTCCTGAAGCTGGTGAAACAGGGCTGGTACAATGGCTCGATTTTTCATAGGGTAATCAACCGTTTTATGATTCAGGGCGGTGGACAGGAAGGCAAAATGAACGATCCCGGATACACTGTTCCTGCTGAAATCAATCCCAAATATTTCCATAAAAAAGGAGCACTGGCTGCAGCCCGCAAACCCGATCAGGTAAACCCGAACAAAGCTTCATCAGGCTCGCAGTTTTATATTGTTCAGGGACAAAAAATGAACGACCAGCAACTGGGTATTTTTGAAAGTCAGACCAAAAAAACCATCAGCCCTGAAAGACGTGCTGTTTACAAATCAATAGGCGGAACTCCTCACCTTGATGATGATTATACCGTTTTTGGTGAAGTCATTTCAGGTCTTGAAGTCGTTGATAAAATTGCCGCCGTTCAAACCGGCCCCGGCGATAAACCAGTGCAGGATGTGAAAATGAAAATCACCGTGATAAATTAATTTATCAGCATTGTCAGTGTTATTTGTGAACCCTTGTCTTTCTGGCCCTTAGTGGAATCCCCTAAAAACTGGGGAGAAGCTAAAAGTCAGCATGTGAAAAGGATCTGGTAACAACATAGCAGGATGCACTCCCTCCCTCGGTGCCTGAGCCTGGTCGAAGGCGTAGGGAGGGTTGGGGAGGGTAAAGAATAAAAATGAGGGATTTATTGTGAATGAATTACTGTGTGGCAAATATAATTTCTGAATGAAAGAAAAAATCAATCAATACCTGGCTGAAATTGAATTATTTACAGCCAAATCAAAAGATGAACTCGAACAGTTCCGCATTAAGTTTTCCGGCAAAAAAGGAATACTGAACGATCTGTTTGCTGATTTCAAAAATGTAGCTGCTGAAGAACGCCGCGAAATGGGTGTGCTGCTCAACGATTTGAAGGGCAAAATGCAGCAAAAACTTGATTCCCAACGTGAGTCTTTTGAAGGAGATGAATCTGCTTCGGCTCCTGCACAGGATCTTACCCTGCCGGTAAATTTCAGCGATGCAGGTTCACGCCATCCGCTGATGATTGTCCGCAACCGCATGATTGAGATTTTTTCGCGCATTGGTTTTACCGTTGCCGAAGGCCCGGAAATTGAAGACGACTGGCACAACTTTTCAGCGCTCAACTTTGCACCCGAGCATCCAGCCCGTGATATGCAGGACACTTTTTTCATTGAAAAAGATCCGGATATTATCCTTCGTACCCACACATCGAGTGTTCAGGTGCGGGTAATGGAGCAAACTCAGCCTCCCATCCGCATGATATTCCCCGGAAGGGTTTACCGCAACGAGGCCATTTCGGCACGTGCACACTGCTTTTTCCATCAGGTGGAAGGCCTTTATGTAGATAAAAATGTAAGTTTTGCCGACCTGCGTCAAACCATGCTCTACTTTGCCAAAGAGATGTTCAGCGCCGATACCCGCATACGGCTCAGGCCATCGTATTTCCCGTTTACCGAACCTTCCGCCGAAATGGACATATCCTGCAACCTGTGCGGTGGTAAAGGCTGTGGATTCTGTAAATACACCGGATGGGTAGAAATCCTTGGCTGTGGAATGGTGAATCCCAATGTACTGAAAAATTGCGGCATCGATCCTGATATCTATTCCGGATTTGCGTTTGGAATGGGCGTTGAACGCATCACCAACCTTTCATTTAATGTAAAGGATCTACGCCTGTTTTCAGAAAATGATGTACGTTTCCTGCAACAGTTTGAATCGGCCTGGCAGTAAATCTAACTTTGTGTGCTGCTCCCGCGCGTCCCCAGATGCGTGGCCTAACTTTGCCTGATTTTTCAAATATCCTTTTATCGCCATGACGCTCCCGCGCGTCCCCTGACGCGTGGACTGGCATCACTTTATTTTTTCAAATTATTTTTCTTTGCTTTTGCATGATGCTTCCGCGCGTCCCCTGACGCGTGGACTAACATTGCCTGATTTTTCAAATATCCTTTTATCGCCTTTGTATAACTTTCTAGTTAATGCTCCCGCACGCCGCCTGACACATGGAAAAACAGCCTCTGATCAGAATTTCAGATTAGTTTCGCTTTCATATAATAATTTGTACATTTACCGTTTAAACTGAGGTATTTATACTATCCGGTTTTGACGGTTTTTATCTTTTTATCTTTTTATTCCTTTTAAACATTGAGTTATGAAATCCTTACAGATTATTCTATTAAGTTTCCTGCTGTTATCAGGATGTTTCAGTCCATTAGCAGCTCAGGATGTTTCAGAATCCAAACTGGCATTTGGCGTAAGATTGGGTGCGAACTTCGACAATTTATTTTTTCATGATTACGATATGAATTATTGGGTTTTACGCTCCACCCCCGATCTTTTTATAGCTTATAAAAACCATGAATTTCAAATAGGACCTGCCCATGCACATTTTATAGACAATCCAGGATGGTTTTCTGCAAAAAAATTTAATTCCAATTCAATGGGTTTTAGTTTCGGATACAGATACTATCCCAACGAAATAGCAAAACGATTTAGGATGTTTGCTGAAATAAGAGCATCGCGATTTTTGGTTAAATCAACTAATTCCTCACAAGGGAGTGGAAATTATGCCCGGGAAGATGTGGTATGGAGTGGCTATACATCTTTAGGCATTGACTACAGAATCTATCAAGTATTCCACGCGTTCACCGGTGCGGGAATCGGAATATCTTCCGCTTTTACTGAATATTTTGGAAAATTTTACCCGCATGTGATGGTTGGCATTGATTACCGTTTCAGTGTAAACAGAAAAAAATAACCTCAGACAATGCACTCAGGCTGTGATCCAGGACTTGCAAATGAATTCCTGATCACGATTTTTAACTAATCTTCTTTCTATTCATTTAAAACTTTAGTTATGAAATCATTACAGATTATTCTACTAAGTTTTTTGCTGTTTTCAGGCTTTTTCAGCCCATTATCAGCACAGGATGTTTCGGAATCCAAACTGGCTTTCGGCGTAAGATTTGGCGCTAACTTCGACAATATTTATTTAGATGACTTCCAGATGGATTATTGGCTTTTGCGTTCAACACCGGGACTATTTATTGAATATAAAAACCATGATTTACTATTAGGTGTTACTCATACTCATTTTCTGAATAATCCCTTTTGGATAAACAGTAGTTTCAAGCCTTCTCTGGGTTTAAGTTTCGGATACAGGTACTATCCCAACGAAATAATTAAACGGCTAAGAATGTTTGCCCAACTCCAGGGTTCGCATTTCACGGTAAACTATTCCAGCATGTCCCCGGGGCACGGTGTAAGGAACCACAAGGAAACTGTCTGGTGCGGATATACATCCGTAGGGATTGACTACAGGATATATAAAGGGTTGCACGCGTTTACCGGTGCCGGAATAGGAATTTCTTCAACATTCCATAATCATACCAATATCTTTTACCCGCACGTGATGGTTGGCATTGATTATCGTTTCAGTGCAAACAGAAAATAAATCACTCCGCAATAGGAAAATGCGCTTAGCTTGCGATATTTGCACTTTCTTACAACAATGCTCAGAAGTGCTATTTATCTAATTCGCAAACCAGCGCATGGCAGGCAAACGCATCCCGGATCTTGATTTTTTACGCGGCATCGCAATCATAGGTGTACTTTTCCGGCATTCAGCGTGGGACAATAATTTTGCACGCGCCGGTTGGGCCGGAGTTGACCTTTTCTTCGTGCTGAGTGGTTTTCTCGTTTCCGGATTGCTGTTCAATGAGTTTAAGAAATCAGGAAAAGTAATAATCGGACGTTTTCTGATACGCCGGGCATTTAAAATCTATCCTACCTTTTATATTTTTCTGATTGCAGCATTTATCTTTTACCCCTGGGTAAACGGACACCCTTTCCCGCTCAGCAATATGCTTTCTGAAATTCTGTTTATTCAAACGTATCTGCAGGGTTGTTTTATTCACACCTGGTCGCTGGCCATAGAAGAGCACTTTTACCTGCTGCTTTCCCTTTTTGTTTTTATTGTATTGTCTGTTAATTCCTTAGAAAACAGAAGATTGATGATTTCCATGCTGGTTTCATCCATCATACTCGTTATTGCAATGCGGATGCAATACATTTATTCCCACAGGAACGATCCCTATCTTGCAATATTTTATACCCATCTGCGCATGGACGGACTGCTGCTGGGTGTTTTGCTATCCTATCTTATCCACTTCAGGAAAGGTTTTACACAATACATCAACAGGCACAAAACAGCTTTTGTGCTTGCAGGCATTGTATTGATCAGTCCGCTGTTTTATATTAAAGCCGGAAGCCTTTTTTACAACTCAATTGGCTTCAATATAGTCCATCTGGGTTTTGCAGTGCTGGTTGCTTATGCTGCTCAGGGCGATCTGGTGAGCAGATTCAGAAAGTTTTTACCGATGGATTACCTTATCAGGATAACCTCATACATTGGCATTTATTCCTACTCCATTTATGTTTGGCACCTCCTGCTGAGTGATTTTATTGAAAAAGTGCTACACCTTAAAACCGGTGGGGTTCTTTACCTGGGGGTTACCATTTCGGTTGGCATACTGCTCTCAATGGCCATAGAGCAGGCATTTCTTAAAATCAGGGACAGGTATTTTGCATGAAATCCTGAAACTTGCAGATAATTTACAAAATAGTTAATCGCAGATTGATGTTGTGAACCTGTCGAAAGTACCGTATAGATTTCTTTCGCAGAGTTCCTTAATGCAATAGTTTGTTCCTGCTATTTTATTTTACAATAACATTCACAGGCAAATCTCACGCTGTGTCCTTAACGTGCACATTTACATTATTTTTCATTAGTAATGTATTACGGGCTAATGAATCTCATTATTGTTATTTCTCCTTTTTTACCGGACTAAAGTCAGTTGTTATATCAATAGTCAAGCCTAAGGCTCTCTCCACATTTATCTTATGGTCAGATATTCTGTTAGAACAGATCACTTAACAATTAAGAACACTCCTATACGCTGATTATCTTCGCATTACACATCCAGCAAAAGTTAGAATAAAAATAATTAAAAAAAGTGCACAAACACTTTTCAAAACAAGGTCGGTCATGCAACCAATAACTGGTAACAGTTAAATAGACCTGTCTAATTAGTTTAATGGTGGAAAACAAAATCTCAACTAAATAAAAACAAATAAAAACTAATCAAAATGAAAAGAATTCTCTTGCTGGCAACTGCATTCCTGACAATCGGGTATCTGGGCGCACAAACGATCAAAGGACCTGATCAGATTTCATATTTTCAGGCACCATCACAAGGTGTTAAATATGAGTTTGCAGATGTTTATATTCTTACAGACAAGGCACTTGAAGAAGCAAAGCTTGAAGCACAAAAAGAAAAAAACTCAGCCATGGGTGCCAAATTTGGAGCATTAGGACAAGCAGTTTCCGGTGTTGCAAACAATGCTATGGATTATTCAGCAAAAATGTCAAAAGCAATTGAGGCATTGAAAGATGACAAAGGGCGTTTTGCTGTCTGGTCATTCGTTCCTCAATACATCATAGCTGATTCCGACGTCAAATCAAGTATGATTGTTGAAATATATGTACTCAATGATGAGGATCCCAGCCCAGGTGCAGGAATGTCAACCCTGAGCCCTGATAAAAACGGATATTATAACATTCCGTATTACATCAACTGCAGATATAAAGTTACGACACCCAGAGGCGAAGTTTTGCTGGAAGAAAATCTGGGAACACTTTCCGGAACCATGAAATCAAAAAACTACAAGGCGCCGGCACCTTCTTCAGGAGGAATGCTTAGCGTTACTGTTGAGGAAAGTAATGAACTTACTGAATCAGAAAGAATTGGGATCAACGTTGCTTACAACCGGGTTCGTCAGGATATTTTTGGCCGTTATGGTTTTGGAACCTTCTCTTCTCCAATCAAATTAGGAGTAATTAAGGAAATAAAGGATTCAAAAAAACTAATTGAGCCGGTACTCAGTATTTTCGAAAACAAAAATGCACTCCTGTTAAACGCAAAAGAAAAAGAGCAGGTTAGAATGTTTGTGGATATTATAGAAACAAACATCGGCAGTTGTTCTGAGAAAACGCGTTGGGTTGCGCTACACAACCTTTCGGTTTGTTATGCATGGCTGGAAGAGCCTGAAAAAGCTTCTGCCTATTATAAAAAGTATGGCGAAGAAATTAAGGAAACCATTGACGAGATGGCTAAATGGAATCTTCTGCTTCAGGGTAAGCTTCCTAAAGAACAAAGAAAAGGACTGGTTATCGGCATGAAAGACCAAAAGAAGTTCAGAAATTACAAAGACATCGAAACATTTGTAACTTACTATGCAGCCGGAGTAAAAAGGTATGAAAAGCTGATGACCACCATCAACCGCGATCTGGGAAAATTTGTTGATTTCTATGCACACAACGATTTGCTTTGCTCTCTGTATGAGATTGATTATCCTTTCCAGTTCTTCCCTTTACAGGATTTTGCCGGAACGCCCAAGAGAATGGATGGTACACTTCTTAAAGAAGGCAGCGATCCGATTTCTTTCCAGGTCAGGTTTGACTCTGATCGCAGAATAAAACAACTTGAAACCGAACAAATAAGTCGTGGGGACGATGGATCAAAAGAGAAACTGTTTTCGAGAGAGCTAAAACCAACCTACGATGAAATTACCGGCAAGTTCCTGGATATTGTGACAGACGCCGGCGTATGGCAGAGAAACATGGCTAACAATATCTATTTCTCAGGCAAGCTCAACGATGTGTATGATCCGCTGTTAAAAGAAACTTCGCGCAGCGCAAACAATATCACCAAAAAAGCAGGTGTATTTTCAAGCAAAACAGCTGATGAAATTGTACAGCTAAAAGTTGACCTTGATGGCAATATCTATTTCGCCGGAAACAACAATTATTTTAAAGCCAATGCCATTTTTAAGGATATTCTTACATCCAATGGCATTGAGCCCAGGCGCACTGACACAAAATCAACATTTATAACAAAAGCTTCGATCAATGAAGAAGGCGTTTTCACTAACTGGAGGTGGGATGGCGATGTTACAACAACTTTTGGTGCAAGTTTTTCAACTAAAGAACAATCGATCAAAGCTACAAAACTATTGCGTGAAATTATTGTGCTTGAACAGGATGCAAAAGGAAACCCAACCAAAATAAAATATAATTTTGAAATGGTTGGTTCTCTTAACGTCGGACAGAAAATGAGTTTAAAAGAATGGTTTACTGAATCATATGCACAGGGTGGCACACCCAAAAGCAAAGTAAGCCAGGATTCCTTTGAATTTAGCTCAAGTCTGGAATGGCCATGCTCCTTTAAATATGACGAACAGGGAAACTGGATTGAAATGAAAGTAGGTCCATATACCGCCAACAGAACATTCAAATACTAAACATTTTTTAATCCGGGGCTTTCGGAAACGGAAGCCCTTTAGTTTTTCTGTTATGAAGAATCTTATTGTTTTTTTGCTTCCGGTATTGCTGATAACTACCAGTTTAGACGGAGGCTTGTATTCAATCGTCACCAAAAAAGAAGATGCATTGGTAAATCAGAAATACACAAAATTCGTGGTGATTGATGATGAAACCCAATTTGTTCTTGCAAAAACACCTGTAAAATATGATCTTTCCAAAGAGATGCCCATGAATTATTTTACGGTTGATTTAACCGGAAATATCCCTGGCAAGCAACGGATATTCACCATTCATAATCTTGTAAATAACGCAGGCGGCGATGAGTATGACTGGGTGCTCGAAGACAATGCCGACGAAAATACGATCTTCTTTTCGCGAAGCAATTTTATTACCATGAAAGCCTCTATGCAATGGCTGATTACAGTCCGGGGAGAAAGAATATTGCTGAAGAATAGCCGTACAGGCGCCTACCTGAAAGTTGATGCAAATGGATCTTATCTGGCGGTTAAATCCGAAACAGAGGCAAGTAAATGGAAACTCATTCACATTTTTTAGTCCGGAAAAATGAAAACAAATAAAATAATCTGCCTGTTGGCTCTGTCATTCCTCTCAATATCTTCACTTTACGCCCAGCAAGGACAATTCTATCAGTTCTCTCTGGATAAAGAAACAAAAATACGGGGGAGCAAAATCTATTTTCAGGAATTTGCCAACAAAGGCGTTGAATCACAGATTGATGTTAATGCATTGGCGAAATCTTATATTGACTTCTATTTCAAGACATACAGAGGGGTAGCTGCAAAAAAAATACAAAACCACATCAGCTGGACCCGAAATCCCAGATTTGAAGCCGTGAACAGTCAGGCTGAAGCTGATGTAACCATTGGAGGGCACTATCAAATCAAGACCAATGCAGGTGCGGGGGAACAGCTATTTTTTGAACAAGGAAACAGTGTGGGCGGAGCTATTCCATATTTTGAATCCCGACAGCTGAATACTGCTGAGGTTATGGTCGTTATATCCTATACATACAAGAATAAAGAAGTGGACTACGACACCATCTTTATTCAGGAAGAGTCGGAAAGAAAACCCGGGAAAAAGTTTCAGTCGGTTGAAGACTTACTTGCTGATTGTGAATCAAAGCTAAAGAGTAATTTTTACAAAACTTTCACTTTTTACAGTCATAAGGATATCTGGTATAAACTACTGAATGTCAAAACAAAAGACAAGGTTTTGAAAGAGGAACTTAAAACTGCAGACAATCTGTTCGAATCGGGTAAGATTAAGGAACTCGGCAACTTGTTTCTGAGGATTTATCAGGCTGAGCCGGAGAATAAAGAAGCCGCTTTTAACACGGCTATGTGCTATGAATTAATCGGAAACTATCCCAAAGCAGATGAATATTATGCAATAATGCCTGACTTCCATACAAAAGTCAGAATGAAAACCAACAGGGCTCTTTTTGATTACCTGAATAATATTGGTGCAAATCTTATTGTTGAAGATTTTTAGAGTCAGTTTTGCTCAAATATAAGTGCCTTTGATTTCCAATCAGGGCACTTTTTTTTGAACTTAATGAGCATTACCCTAATTGCCGATTAATACAAAACCAGCCCAGTTTAGAGGCAAAAATCCCTGGGAGATACAATCCAGCTTTGCCTGACGAAGAGCCTCAGCATATGAAACGCCATCCAACAGATGCCGATAAAATAAAAGCATCAAATCGCTCGTTTTTGTATCATTCACATTCCAGAGAGATGCAACAACATTGGGAACTCCGGCAAAAATTAAAGCCCGGGGTAAAGCCATTACACCCTCTCCGTCAATAATTGAACCTGACGCGGAGCTACAGGCACTTAATACGACCAGGCTTGCATTGGTTTTCAGACCGGTTAATTCACCAATATGCAAAAACCCATTATCATTCAAATCTACAGTTCCATCAGGCATTAAATCCTGGGATAAAAATAATCCTGAAAGCTCTGGATTGTCTCTTGAAACCAAACCATGGGATGCTATGTGTATAATATTGTAATCACCTGCATTATTAATAAGATTTGACTTTGTTGCTTTCTCATTTAACAATATCTTATGATCAATACCTCTTGATTTATATAGGCTGTCTATGCCTTTTGCCTCAATCTCAGAGTAAGGCAATGAAACAAGGTTAAATCCTTCAACATCATTTGCAGCATGCTTAACGGAATGGTTACCGCGTGGACTCACAGAATTAAAACCACTCTGCGCATTTCCATATACAGGGGCAATGGCAAGAATTCCCGGCTCAGATTCCAATTTTTTCAGTGCTGATTTCTTCCAGAGCGGAAGTGAATAATTATAACTGACTGCATGATTTTCAATCAGCATGCGTCCTGTATTGGGATCGGGAAGCACTTCCAATGGAACATAAAGCAGTGTGTTATCTGGAATAAAGGTAATTTTTTCTGCCCTGGCGATTTTGTCTGCCATTGGCGAAAGGAGTAGTTGAGAAAGCTGGTCTGCTGAAGCAGCATGATCGCTGCCGGTTTTTATATCGCGCTGAAACGCCAATATTGCTTCATCAAACTGCCGGGTGTCATGAATCTCAGCAACTGATGTGCCGTGCTGATCAAAGCCAGACAATATGATCTTTTTGTCGGTATGAAAAACATCAATAACCAATTGCTGCTTTTCGGTTTTATCATTCTGTATGGAAATATCCAGATCAATATATTCGTTTAAAATGGTTTGCCTTTTGATAATACTGTGATTCACAACAATGGTTTCAATCAGACAATTTCGGATTTCCACTTCCAGACTATCAGATAATTCGTTGTTTTTCAATAATAAAGCTGTTGTCCTCTGATTGTTAAGTAAGCGCGCTCTTTCGTCAAGAAATAGCTTATTTTTCCACAGACTGTCATGCCCGGCAGCGGCATGTGCATAGGCAAAACGGTCAATCTCACTCATGAGCTGATATGCTTTGGCCGTAGCAACAAAATGCAATATTACTTCAGGACTTAGTTCAGCCAGTTCTACATTATCCAATATCTTCGAAACCATCGTTTTGTAAGCTTTTGAATAGTCAAGCAATGCATTGGCATCAGATATTTTTCGCGCAAGTCTTCGGGTAAGTGTATCGCAACAGAAAGCTGATTTTATCGCACCTTCCAAACTTTCATTATCTGGTTTTAAAAGGTAATTTTCCAGATAAACTTCACTTGACCATAAATACAACTTTCTTAATCCATCCTCATGCGATGTATTGCAAATAAATGAAACAGGTTCGTCAGTCCCGGCTCCGTTAAGAAGATTTACAGCTTCCTTAAAAGTAACAAGCGCCTGCCGGGCCAAACCTTTTTTCATAAGAGCCCGCGATTTAAATTCAAGAATCCATGAAAGTTTATCCACTTCCTGATTTTCCTGTGAATCTATGATAGTACGGGCCTTCTCCAGATATAAAAGTGTACTATCGGCCTTAAAAGGAAGAAACCCCTCTGCTATTTTAGCATAGAGGTAGGATCGGGGAAAAGGACGATTGCCGGATATTTGCTCATAGGCTTGTAAACCAAGTCCGGAAAACAACAAAAAATTAGTGTAATCACCCAATTTACTGTAACATGCAGAAGTCTCGAGCGGAACTGCTGCTTTAAAATTCAGATGAGGGTAGGCTGTTGCTTTTTGGACAATTTCAGCCTGATTAAAAAACTCAATTGCTTTCTGATAATTTCCGATTTTTTGATATTTATCTGCAATCGTGTACAGAAGAACGACCCGCGTGGCAGAATCCCGGTAATAACTCTGACTGGATGTTTTTAATTGATTTTCAAAGATTTCCAGCGCCAGATATGGCTGCTCAACCGAAAGTTTATTGGTAATTGTATGATCATTAATAAGAATTGTATTCGTTAACCCATGTTTTACAGCCAGTTTTTTGCTTTCCAGCAAATAATTGATTCCCAGCTCAGTTTCGGGTGAATTAATGTAAAGTAGCCCGAGATCGCCCAGACAATCGATGTAGATGGGAGAATCATCACCCATTTGCTTCAAAACCTGATATTGACGTTCAAGAAAATGGATTCGTGACTGACTTATTCCATCCCAGTTAATGGCCAGATAACTCTTAATACGCAAAGCAATTGCAAACTCATAATTCAGCGTATCATGATTTGAAATCATCATTTCAAGATTCGAATCAAACACACGTGAGGATTCTTCAAAATCTTGAATTATGTACTTCATTACTCCTTTTTCATTTCTAACTACATAATACTTTCTATAATCATGTGTGGCATACAATTCATTACCAATGGAATCAAGAACAGCAAAGGCCTTTGGATAGTCCTTTTGGTTAAAAGCATTCATGGCTTTTCTGTAATCCGGGATACTGTCATATCCTCTTAAATCCCAGTATAGAGGCCCATATTGGGAAAAGCCCTCAGGTATAACCAAAAGAAGAAACAGGGCAAAAACCAGATTAAATTTACAAACCCTCAATGAAAGTAATCTCGCAGCAATTTTAGTACACAAACCCCGAATCATAACCTGCATTCCAATAAGAATTAAAATAGGTCACAAAGATAACAGTCAGACACGATTTCCTTGTATTTGAATTATGAACCGCCCAAAATCCGTAAGTCAGAGTTTGACGAGCTGAAAAACAAGCACTTTGCAAAAGCTTAAAATATCAAGCACTTATTTTCACGAATCACCGACATACCTGCGCGAATTAAAGGATCTGAAACAGGTCAATTATATATGTCATTACTGAACAAAGGTCACTTGTGCTTTCACGGTTTTATAATTCAAATCCGGGATTAATCCATTAACAATTCCGGAATAAAACAACCTGAACTTTAAAGAGATCGGTTCATTTTTTAATGTTTTCGCATAAGGTCCTTAGAAATTAAGGAAAATTCGCAACTTTGTTGCAGAAATATTTCAATAATGAAACTACCCGGCAACAAATATAAAGAAGCAATTTCAGTACAGCAGTTACTGGAATTGGCCAATGCTGTAGTTTCTGGTTATGTGCGACGTTCCATTATTCCAAAGCGGGAAAATGAGGATGTCAAAATGGCAATTGTTGAAAAGTTTATCAGTCAAAGAGAAAAAATTGATAAGGCTTTTGAAGGAAAATCAAAACTTACAACTTATTACATTGCCATCATGAACCGGATGTGCTGTGAAATAGTCAGGCATGAAAACAGATACTGGTACACGGTGGTAGAGAATGAATACCCAAAAGAACTGCAGGAATCTGATTCAAAAACTATGAAATTTGAAACCGAGAAAGATGTAATCATCAAACATGAAGAACTGAGACTTGAACAAGTCATTAATTCCTATCCTGTCAAAAAAGGCAAGCTACTGCTATTTTTGAAATTCTACTTTGATTTGCCCATTAGCAGAGAGGAAGTTGAACGATACGCCGAACATTTAACGGATGATCTGGCACTTCTTCTGAAAAGAGAGCAAACCACAGCCAGAAGCGAAGTTTATAATATTCTTGCAACTGCCGTAAACCTTGTAGAGCACAAAAATATTAAAGGAGATGCTGTCAGAATGTGGATGAACAAACATCTTGAATCAGTAATAAGCGAATTAAATAAATACGATGAGTCTGAATATTCCATAGATAATATTGAAACTTTACTCGAATTTCATCACTCACGTGCTATACCTGCACCTGCAATAAATACGCTTTTATCAATTTTACTGATTCTGTTTTTTTAACTGGTTATGGAAATCAAGAAACATTTATCGGAGGAAGAAATTGCCATTTATGCAGATGCGATAAATGACGGCTGCATTGAATCTGTTGCTGCTAAAATTCAAACCCACATCAGTGAATGCACTGAATGCGCCGAAGAGGCTTCTCTGGTAGCCAGTTTCTCAAAAGAGTATAATGCAGATTTCAAAACGAGAAAACGCATTCAATTCAGGCCATGGCAATTACCGGCCGTTGTTGTTGCCGCTGCAGGTTTTGCGATTTTTCTTATTTTAAAACTATTTCCGGGTCAACAGTCTGCACCATCTCAAAGCAAAGCAGATGCTGAGATTGGTATTGAATATGCTGAGAAATTAACCAAAGATCAATTCTCAGAAGTGGATTCTTCAATTGTAAGGTCGTATGCTGATCATGCAGAAAAAGCGAAGAATGCAGAAAAGATTCAGCCGGGTAAATCCCTCAAAAAGGGAGAACTACTTGCCCTTTATTCAACCGACGACAGACTGGAGAAACTTTTTAACGGCTATCAGAATGCACATAGAGGTGAATCCGTGATCGTTAGTACCGAGGCCATTGTTCTGGTTCCGGATACCGATTCGCTAAAATGGAGCAATCCCCGTAACGAAGAACTGGTTATTGAGTTTTTTGACAATAGTGGAGAGAAAATCATGTCAAAATCAATCCGGAATAACAGCATTCAAATTCCGGTTCATAAACAAGGCTTATACTACTGGAAACTTATCAATCAGGACTTTGACCTTTTGTTTGTTGGAAAAATCATTGTCAGATAATCAGATTCATTAACTGAGATATTTTTAAGATTTAACGTAATCCTGCTATTTAAATCACTGAATCAAACCGCTATCTGCAAATCGAGTACCTGATAACCAATCCCTTTATTCCTGGTCATCAACAACTTCCGGATTTTCTGCTACCTCAGCTTTTTCGGTTGTTCCGGCGTGGCGGAAAAACTGTTTCTGAAAAATAATCATCAGAAAAACTCCTACAGAGATCGATGAATCTGCCAGATTAAAAACCGGTCTGAAAAATATAAATTCATTGCCTCCCAGCCAGGGAACCCACGATGGGTAATATCCCTGAATTATGGGAAAATAGAACATATCCACTACTTTCCCGTGAAGAAAGGTGGTATAACCTCCTTCAGCAGGCAGAAACCTGGCTACTTCGAAATAATTGCTGCTGCTGAAGAGCATGCCGTAAAAAGCACTGTCAATCATGTTGCCCATGGCACCTGCAAGAATAAGCGAAAGACTGATAATTAAGCCATTACTTACTTTGCTGCGGGTGATATGATAAATGTAATAGATAATCCCGATAATGGCAATAATGCGGAAAATGCTCAGGGCCAGCTTACCGTATTCACCGGCAAACTCAAGTCCAAAAGCCATCCCTGGATTTTCAGTAAAATGAATGATAAACCAGTTGCCAAGAATTTTAAATTCCTGACCGAGGCTCATATTGGTTTTTATCCAGAATTTCAGTACCTGATCAAACAACAGGATAATACTGACAATAATCAATGATTTTCTCAAGTGGAACAGAGTTTACCGGCAAAAGTGAAATAAAGTATAACAGGGGCACATCAATAACACCTCCCTACGCAGGAGCAGTTTAAAGTGGCCGGTTCGAGAATGACTATCCATCGAGGTTAGAGCAATCTCCGCGCTATTACTTGGGTTGATTGAGCTTAGCTTCAATGCTTAAAGTAGCATGAGGCACAATGCGCAGACGCTCTTTCGATATCAGCTTGCCGGTTACCCTGCAAATGCCGTAAGTTTTATTCTCAATGCGGATAAGGGCATTCTCCAGCGCTTTAATAAACTTATCCTGACGAGCTGCCAGTTTGCTGTTTTCTTCCTTGCTGTTGACCTGATATCCTTCTTCAAGAACCTTAAATGTTGGCGATGTATCGCTGATGTCGTGCTCATTGCTGTTGGCAAAAGCTTCGGTTAGCATTTTAAGGTCTTTACGGGCTTTTTCCAGCTTATATAGAATGATCTCTCTGAACTCTTCCAGTTCATCATCCGCGTAACGGTTTTTTACATTCTCTTCCATTGATTCCTCCTTCGTTATTGTCTTGGTTGGTTTGGTTCAAAATCCTGATGTAACTATTTAACTGATGCGTTCCACACTGATGGCTGCCTGCAGGTCTTCTGCAAGCTCAACAACAATGCGGTTATCCGGAAGAATTGCTTCAACCAGATCAAGGGTTTCCGACAGGGTTTCCGAACAAATATAGGAATTATTATTAATCAACGCACTGCTCAATCCATTGTTTTTCTCAATTTCGAGCTTTATCTTATCAGTTATCCCGAAGTTTTTCTCTTTGCGGATATTCTGAATGCGGTTTACCAGCTCTCTGGCAATGCCTTCTTCGCGAAGTTGCTCAGTTATGGTCACATCCAGCGCAACTGTCAGGTTTCCATCGGTGGAAACTACCCAGCCGGGGATATCTTCGGTTATTACTTCAGCATCGCCCTGAATCATCTCAACTTCCTCACCTTCCACCCTGATTTTCAGGCTTCCTGTGGTTTCAAAAGTATTGATTTCTTCCTGACTTATTCCCGACAGAACCACTGCAATCTGCTTCATCAGCTTTCCATAGCGAGGACCCAGCGCTTTAAAGTTGGGCTTTATCTTTTTCACAAGAATGCCTTGTCCGCTGATGTATTCAATGTCCTTGATATTGACTTCCGACAGAATCAGGTTCTTAACAGCGTTTATCTGGTCTTTTTGCATTTCGGTACTTACCGGAACCATTATTCTGCTGAGCGGCTGACGCACCCTTATCCGGTGCTGCTTGCGCAGACTTAGTACCATCGACGAAATGCGCTGAGCCATCTGCATACGCTCTTCAAGTTCTTTATCTATCATGGTTTCGTCGGCCACCACGAAATCGGCCAGATGAACCGAAGTTGCCAGGTTGCGGTTCGAAATTCCATTCAGATCCATAAACAAACGATCGCTGAAGAACGGTGCAATGGGTGCTGAAAGTATGGCAATGGTTTCAAGACAGGTGTAAAGTGTCTGATAAGCAGAAATTTTATCGGTTCCGTAATCTCCTTTCCAGAAACGGCGACGCGAAAGACGCACATACCAGTTGCTGAGATGAGCATCCACAAAATCAGAAATGGCACGACCGGCTTTGGTAGGTTCGTAGTCGTCATAATAACTGTCAACGGCTTTCACCAGACTGTTAAGTTCCGATAGTATCCAGCGATCAATCTCCGGGCGTTCACTCAGTTTTACTTCGGGTTGGCTGAATGTAAAACCGTCGATGTTTGCATATACTGCGAAGAAGTTGTAGGTATTGTAAAGTGTGCCGAAGAATTTCCGTTGCACCTCTCCTATTCCCTCAAGGTCAAATTTAAGGTTGTCCCAGGGTTGCGCATTGGTGAGCATGTACCAACGGGTGGCATCGGGTCCGTATTTTTCTAAAGTTTCGAAAGGATCTACTGCATTGCCAAGCCTTTTCGACATTTTATTGCCGCTCTTATCAAGCACCAGCCCATTGGATATCACTGTTTTGAATGAGAGTGTATCGAAGGCCATGGTTGCAATGGCGTGAAGTGTAAAGAACCATCCACGGGTCTGATCTACGCCTTCGGCAATAAAATCGGCGGGGAAATACTGATCCAGTGTTTCTTTGTTCTCAAACGGATAATGAAACTGTGCAAAAGGCATTGCGCCTGAATCAAACCAAACATCAATAAGATCGGTTTCGCGCAGCATCTTTTTACCTGATGCCGAAACAAGCACAATATCATCCACATAGGGACGATGCAGATCGAAGGAATTGTAGTTCTCGTCAGAGTTATCGCCGGCGATGTAAGCTGCCAACGGATTAACCGTCATAAAACCGGCGGCAATGGATTTTTCAATTTCCTCTTTCAGCTGAGCAACCGAGCCGATGCAGAGAATTTCTTCTTTGTCTTCGCTCATCCAGATCGGAATCGGAGTGCCCCAGTAACGCGAACGGCTCAGGTTCCAGTCAACCAGATTCTCGAGCCAGTTGCCAAAACGCCCGGTTCCGGTGGCTTCAGGTTTCCAGTTGATGGTTTTGTTGAGCGAAAGCATCTTTTCTTTGTAAGCCGTGGTGCGGATAAACCAGCTGTCGAGCGGGTAATAAAGTATGGGCTTATCGGTGCGCCAGCAGTGCGGATAGGAGTGTTCGTACTTTTCGGTTTTGAAAGCACGGTTTTCTTTTTTCAGTTTGACAATGATATCAATGTCAACATTGTCTTCCTTTGCGGGATCGTAATCGGCGGCATATTCTGCCTTAACATAACGGCCAGCAAATTCACCCATTTCTTCAGTAAAGCGACCCTGGCGATCAACAAGCGTTAAGGCTCCGATTCCGTTCTGTCTGGCTACTTTAAAATCGTCGGCTCCAAAGCTGGGTGCAATGTGAACAATGCCTGTTCCATCTTCGGTAGTCACAAAATCGCCCGTCACTGCCATGAAAGCATCACCTTCTTCAGGCTGTGCATAGGGGAGCAGTTGCTCATAACGGATTCCTTCGAGTTCGCTGCCTTTGAAGTTTTCAATCACTTCAAAAGGAATGGCCTTATGACCGGCTTCGTAGTCTGAAAGAGAGAGTTCAGCATTCTTTTCAGGGAAGTATTTGCTGCACAGCTCTTTGGCCAGAATTACAGTAACAGGCAGGTGGCTGTAAGGGTTGAAAGTTTTAACCTTCACATAATCAATTCCTTTTCCTACTGCAAGGGCGGTGTTGCTGGGCAGTGTCCATGGGGTTGTAGTCCAGGCAAGGAAGAAAAGATCGCCATGCAGATCTGCAAAGAGTTTTTCGGATTTTGAATCACGGATTACCTTAAACTGAGCCACCAGCGTATTGTCTTTTACATCGCGGTAGCAACCCGGCTGATTGAGTTCGTGTGTGCTGAGCCCGGTACCTGCAGCCGGCGAATAGGGCTGAATGGTGTAACCTTTGTAAAGCAGTCCTTTATCGTAAAGTTTTGCAAGCAGAAACCAAATGGTTTCCATATACTTATTATCGAAAGTAATGTAAGGATGCTCAAGATCAACCCAATAGCCGATTTTTCGGGTAAGGTCGTCCCACATATCCTTGTATTTCATTACTTCCTTGCGGCAGGCTTTGTTGTAATCGTCAACCGAAATCTTTTTGCCGATGTCTTCTTTGGTGATGCCGAGCGTTTTTTCAACGGCAATTTCAATAGGCAATCCATGGGTATCCCAGCCTGCCTTACGGTTGACCAGAAAACCTTTCATGGTTTTGTAGCGGCAGAATATATCCTTAATGGCACGGGCCATAACGTGATGAATTCCGGGAGTTCCATTGGCTGAAGGCGGACCTTCGTAAAAGATATAGGGCTTGCTGTCGCGCCTTATATCGAGACTCTTCTGAAAAACGTTTTCATCTTCCCAGGTTTTCAGCACATCATTGCCGATAACTGTAAGGTTAAGTTGCTTATATTCAGGATATTTCTTCATTAATGCTCCTGTGGGTTTAGGCTATTTGTAAAAGAGGTGCAAAATTAGGAAATTTCCCTGAATTTTTGATTAAGTGCTGATTTATTTTGGGTTAGGGGATTTTCCACCTGCTGTTTACGCGCGTCCCCTGACGCGTGTAGCAGGATTACCTGATTCAATAACCGTCGGAGCGAAATTATTTAACCGCGAATTACGGAAATTCCTACTGGCGACGTCAGGTTGCTTCTATAGCACACGGATCTCGTCTAAGGCCGAGACACGGTGATATGGATTAAAATGGTTTTCACGGATATCGTTTCGGGTTTCAGTGGCTAGCCTCTGGCAGCGATGATTTGGATGTTATTTGAAAGAGAACGAACATCCTTTAAGAAGAGCTCAAATTTTCAGTATCCGCGGGAGCGACCTTCTAAAATTGACCTCCGGCATTGATCGTTGAGCAATTAGAAAACAGGAACAATATTAAAATTATGGACAAATTTAGGCAGTCATTTTTAATAATTTCAAAAAGGAACGGGGAGAAAATAATAACCAATTTCAAAGATAAAACCGAAACCGAAACAACATATAACAGGATTATAACATTGATAGATAAATGAGGTAGTATTTAAATTGGCTACACACTTTCTGCTGGCTGCTATTTTAAGGAAACAACATCACCCTGAAAATGTGATAATTGTATAATATATTTTTAGAAATATATAATGCTTATCAATACAATGTCTATGAATTTTACACTGTGATAACCAGGCACTGGATGCAAATCAGCGGATCAGCAATACCTGTTAAACTCACTAAAGTCATGAAACAATTCAATGAAACTGAAGCAAAAGAAATCGGCAACATGCTCAAAATTGACTGGAAAGAAGTTAGCCTTGAACAGTTTACCATGGGCATGAATGTTGAACTTGAGCACGGATCAATAGATCCGCAAACCAATGTCACCGACAACGACGGAAAGTTGACCGGAGAAATAGCCTTGGCTCATTTAAAGGAGTTTCCTGATTACTATACCAGGCTTGCTGAAATGGAAAAGAGCGCTAAGGCTGATTTAAAAAAAGGGTGATTAAAGCCAGTATATGAATGCTGGCAGGCACAGCCGTAAAAACAAGGTGAGGCAATGATTTATTCTGCTTTTTTGGGTTTTTCCAACTCTCTCACAGGTTTTGTTTCCAAAGCAGCTAATAAACGCCTTTCCTTTAATTCCATGAATTGGGCGCCTGAAGCGGTTTGTTCCTCTTTAGATAAAATATTTTCAGCTTCAGGAAACAAATCCTCTTCCTCTTCGGTCAAATGGTGATCCAGAATTTCTTCAAATACCTTAAACTTCACCATCCATCTGGCATTATCTTTCGGAAAATCAGCCAAATCCAATAGTAAAATATTAAGTACAAAATGTTCTTCCTGCGATTCAAGTGATTCAGCTTTAACTTCTTTCTTGACGTGTAATTTGCTCAGCAGCAAATCTTCTTCCAGTTCGTGATGAATGTCAAGATGTTTCTTCAGGAAAATAAATTTTGATGGATCTTTTTTTATTTCCTTGACCAATTTTCGCATTTCATTATGATGCTCAATGAGTGCTTTTGTTATTGTTTTCATAGGGTTTAAATTTTGATCTCCGCACTGGCCGCGCATTTGTGAAAATAACTCTCAGAAGTTAAAGTTCAGTCGAAGTTAACAGGAAAGCATTATACAATTGAAGAAAAAGGTTACATTATTCCCATACATTTGGGGGAATGTAATCAGTGAATCAGATTTAAATCTATTCAGCCGGATATCCAACCAGATAAGCTACATTAAATCCAAATTTACTGCTATGAACTCCAGGCTCAACTAAGATTGTAATTTTTTTGTAATTCCTTCAAGGTTAGAATGGTGTTTTAGATTCCCTGATCCTCTTCCAGATCGAGATGGTCGTCGCCACCTAAACTGTAGTAATTGTTCTCTTCGTCTTCACTGCCTATGATTTCCATTTCATCATCCAATTCTGCTCCAGGAACATCCAGATCATTTTCACCGGACTTATCATCAAGCGCTTTCCTTCTTAAGGCATTGTTACGGTTTGGTTCTTTTGTTTTGGATAGATCTTCAGGGTTTATTTCTTCTTCTTCCTGAAAGTTTTTGTAAATGTCCTCGCTTGCGGGATAAGTCGGATACCCCTGCAGATCGTTTTTTTCTTTGTTGTCCGACTTACTGTCAGCCAGATTCAACTTATCTCGTTTCTCTTTCATCTTTTTGTGAGTTTTAAAAACTATGTTAATCTGCGTTAATACGATAATTTCTCACCGGTATTGTCCAGATCGCTGTGCGATGTAAGGACGATTAGTACTTTCAAATTTTTTCAAATTTTTACGATCATTTTACCTTCATTTTTACCTTCAAACAGATCAATAAATGCTTGTGGAATGCGGTCGAATCCTTCAACAATAGTTTCCGCATAAGTGAGTTTACCTTCTTTTAACCAATGGGCTAACGACTGAATTGCTTCCGGAAATTTTCCGGAAAAATCAGAAATAATAAATCCACGCATTGTGGCGCTTTTTGTTAAAATAATTGGCTGTAACCGTGGTCCAACCGGCATTTCCGTCTCGTTGTAAAGCGATATGGCTCCGCAAACTGCTATACGGGCATATTTATTAATGTTCGCCAGAACGGCATCCGAAATCTCACCACCTACGTTATCGAAATAGATGTCAACGCCATTGGGGCAAGCCTCCCGGATTGCTTCCTGCATATCAGGAGTGGTTTTATAATTGATTGCCCGATCGAATTTAAATTTTGACAGAAGCATATCTGTCTTTTCATCCGAACCAGCAATTCCCACTACATTGCAACCCATAATCTTGCCAATTTGTCCGACAACACTTCCCACTGCCCCGGCTGCTCCGGAAACGACCAATGTTTCTCCTGGCTTCGGACATCCAATTTCAGTCAGACCCAGGTAAGCGGTCAAACCAGTCATTCCCAGAATTCCTAAAAAAGGTGTCAATTCAGAAGCACTGGCATTTAACTTATTCAGACCCTCGCCGTTTAAGATTTGATATTCTTTCCACTCTAAATTTCCGGATACGAAATCACCCACTTTAAATCCGGTATGATGTGAAACCATAATTTCAGCAATAATACCCGATTGTATAGGTTTGTTTAATTCGAAGGAAGGTACATAGGATTTGGAATCATTCATGCGGCCACGCAAATACGGATCGACCGAAACGTATAAAGTCTTCAGCAGAATTTCGCCTTCCGAAGGTGATGGAATCGACTCGCTGGTAAATTTAAAATCACCCAATACCGGTTTCCCAACTGGTCTTTTGTTTAACAGGATTACTTTATTCATCTTTCCAAATTCAATATTCTTTCTTCTTCTTTAACTCTTCCAACAATGCTTTGGCAGCGGCTTCGGAAGATGCCGGATTCTGACCGGTTATTAGTAAGCCGTCTTTTTTCACATAAACCCCCCAGTCAGGACCGCTGCTGTATTGGCCGCCCAATTTTTTTATTTCGTCTTCCAGCAAAAAAGGAACTACCTCTGTTAATTTTACAGCTTCTTCTTCCGAATTTGAGAATCCTGTAACCTCTTTATCTTTCACCAATGGCTCACCATTTGGTGCTTTCACGTTGACCAATGCTGCAGGCGCGTGGCAAACAAATACCACCGGTTTATTGCGTTTAACGAAGTTTTCGATTAGTTCAATTGATTGTGCATCCGTCGCTAAATCCCACAATGGACCATGGCCTCCGGGATAAAAAACCGCATCATAATCCGATTCATCTACTTCACTTAGCTCTAAAGTATGAGCAACTTTGTCGATTAATTCATAATCGCTGTAAAATCTTTTAGTGGAGGCGGTCTGTGCATCAGGTGCCTCACTTTTGGGGTCAACCGGCGGCTGCCCTCCTTTGGGAGAAGCAATGGTTAAATCGACACCTGCATCAGCCAGCACATAATAAGGTGCGGCAAATTCTTCAATCCAAAAACCGGTTTTTTCACCGGTATTGCCCAAATCGCTGTGCGATGTAAGGACGATTAATACTTTCATATTTGTGTCCATTTTTTTGATATAAGATTTTGATTCAGGGAATGTTCAATAATTTGTTCGATCAGCAGTACATTTTATGAATCCCGAAGCCCCGATCCCTGTTAATTTAATAGGAAGCCTGAAATTCAGGGTTAAAAACCGGTTAACGTTTATCAGGCTCGACTACCTTTTCGTTGGTCATGGTAAGAAGGTTGGAAAATAACCATGTTCCTGATGCCGTTGCGCCAACCTGGCAAACCGGTTTTTTTACCCTAAAAAGAACCAGAAAAACAGTTCTTGTTATGAATATCAAAGGTGGGGTGATTGAGATAGAATAGTGTTACATAATTGTATTGAATAATTACAATATTCTTACAATATCAAATTACATTGTTCTGCTGCCAGGCAATTATTTGCGACATCCCGCTTTACAATTCCCCAGGCTGAATGTAATCTTTGAGCGTTTTAGTTACACTATCATCTCCGCATTATGCTCAATTTTTTTTTGAGTTTCAACTCAGTATGACGCCCTGCAGGAACAAATATTTTAACCTCGAATTACGCAAATTACCCGAATATGATTTCTATAGTTCTTATATTTGCCTGATAAATATACTTAATTATGAGAAATGTGATCCGTTTGTTGTTTGTTGCAGTAATCTGCGTATTTATCTTCAACATTAAAACCCATGCACAGACAGTCAATCGAAGCGAAGCGCAGAATGCAGCAGAATCTTATATCAGTTTAAGACATCCGGGCCAAACCTTACTTAATCCCGAGCCCCTTGTTTCTGGAAATGATTCAATTGCCTGGGTATTTCAATGCATTCCGCAGGGATTTATTGTAATTTCTTCAAACCGCTTGCTTCCTCCTGTCCTGGCATGGTCAGATGAAGGATATTTCGGAGAGGGGATCGCCTGGGAAAGTTTTTTGCCGATCTTTCAGCACGATCTTAAAACCAGACTCGAGTTGGCAAGTGCGGAATCGTCAGAATCAAACATCAACCGGCAAAAATGGGCTTCCCTGACCGATCAAAATAGGATTCCCGGCGATTTTCAGCAATGGCCCCCTGCAGGTTGGTCATCTACCGGAGGCTGGTTGTTTACCAACTGGACACAGACTTCTCCCTACAATGCCCTTTGCCCCATTGACGGCCAAACCCAGATGCGAAGTTATGCAGGATGTCCGGCGACTGCCATGGCTCAGATTGTCAATTTTCACCACAAAACCAATGAAACACGGTTTTCTGATGCGGATGACTATTACCATAATTTTGGATCCGGAAACAGTTACTGGATTGACAATGACTGGGAAACCCGGGGATTCCCTTCATGGGATCATCTCAACGTTTATCTTGATACCCTCGAAGCACATTACCTGCAAGGGGTTCCGCTTACCAATACCGATAAAGCAGCCCTGACTTTTGCCTGCGGAGCAGCAGCTAAACAGGTTTACAGCTCTTCGGTTTCTGGAACTTATGGGGTTGATCAGGCTTTCGATGCTTATATAAGGTTCGGATATTCCGATGCGCGGTTGGAAGGTTCTACCAATCCTGACCTGAACACTCAACTTGCCCAAAACATTATGCAGGCCCTGCCGGCACACCTTGCACTGGTTAATGCAGACTGGACTGTGGGCCATAATGTGGTTATTGATGGCTACAATACCGATGAACTTTTTCATTTTAATTTCGGATGGGGAGGCTCGGCCAATGGCTGGTACACCATGCCTCCCGCAGATATTCCTTATGATCTGACTGTGATTGAAGGCGTGGTAATGGACATCAACCTGAGCAGTCCTCCGGTCGGACTGGCTGAAAAAATCAATCCTGAGGAAACAGTCAAAATATTTTATATTGCTGATGAAGAAAAGCTGCGTATTGTCACATCCGGCAAATTGCCTGATGCAGCGTTGTTTATTTATGACAACACCGGCAAAATCATCAGACAGGATAAGTCGGTTTTCGCTGACAAATCCGAAAGTTTTGATGTGGCTCTCCCAAACCTTGCATCCGGATTGTATATCGCCCGGCTGGCAGTCGGCAACAGAAGTGTAGGTTGTAAGTTTGTGAGATAGGAAGGGAAAGTGAATCATTTATCTGAACATTGTGTTTATTATGAAAAGCCCATCCCTGAGTTTATGGCAGATTCTAATACTTTTCAAACGGCCTTTAAAGCACATTTGAACAGTGTTAAAATTTATTAATATCTATCTCGAAAGAATAATTAAGTAGTAAATTTACCCGCCAATTGCAGTGTTTGAATTGTATTTATACCGTAAACGCCCCAATGGATTTTAGAATAGTGCAAAATCACAACTATTAATTAGAATTACATTGATGTATTGTACTAAAATACTAAAAATGAATCAGATATCAAACGGATTATTCATACTGTTACTTTGTTTGGGAATTCTTCCAAAGAACAGTAAATGTCAAAATTCTTCTCTGTCTGATGAAGAGTGCGATACTACAATTTTTTGCAGATACACCACTGATAATTCAATCTATCAGGCATATAGGGAGTTTACATATCTTCTTACAACTACTGTGGAGCCAGAAGATTTCATATATTATGAGAATTCAAATCCATCAGACATATTTCAGGAACAGATGTTGCTTAAGCTTAAGGTACTACCAGACTGCTACCATGAGCAAACTATGGTTAAGTACGAATATCTTGTAAGAGATTCTGTATTTAGCGAAGAATTAACTGGTTTAATTGAGGATAAGAAATTAATATGGATTCACCCACCCCGAGACCTGATCAACGAAGTTGCATTTTCTCCTTATTTCGAGTTCCGTCACGGTAAAAAGAAATGGAAAAATGGTTTGATTATGGGTAATAACAATCCGGAAATATCAGACAAGAAAATGGTTTGGGCATCCCACAAATACACTGTTGCAAAAGATACACTTGTCAGATACATGGATGAAGATATTCTTTGTAAAAATATCAGGATTAAGACCCGGCACAGAAGAACTACTTATCTTTCAACAATGCTATTTAATGAAAAATTTGGATTCGTGAGGATGGATGTAAATTTTATCAATGGGAAGCGTTATAGTCTTGAACTTGTCGGAGTGGAACAGGATTATTGCAAAGGAAAATTGTCGGGGAGTGTACAAGTGCAAAAATGAAATGTGGAGACGGATTGCTTAAAACAAAACAAAAAAAAATCTATGAAAAAAATCATTTTAATCGTCATCACCTTTCTGGCCTTTTATTTCGCAGCCCATGCCCAGCAAGTATCAGTAAAGGTTTTGTCAAATGAACAGTCATTTGGTACAAACATCATCAGCAATACAGATATTAACGGGGTTTTGTACACCTTTCCCCAGCGGATTCACGACTTTTTTCTGGATACTACAACCGGGTATATAAGCCTTCAACTGAGGAATCTGAGCAGAAACGGGAAATATCTTGACAACAACGGTAAACTCGTTCAGTTCGACCCGCAAACCAGCAAGGTGATTTGGAGTATGGAGATGTATTATGCAAGCAATTATATTCAACATTTCAATAACAATCTTATAACAGGTTTTGGTGGCAAGAGCACAGGCCTTGATCTGAATACCGGAAACAAGCTGTGGACAATTAAAAACGGGATTATGATGGCTAATTCAGCCGCCGATATCGGGATTGGATACCGTTATAAAGGTAGCTCGGGCTACACCAACGATCTGCGGGGTATTGACATGCGCACCGGGGCAGTAAAATGGGAACGCTTTCTTGAACACGATTATGGCTGGAACGAAGCTTTCTATATCAACGATTCCACTTTGATTGTTGCTTCATCCGGCCTTCATGCAGTAAATCTGCGTACCGGCAGAGGATGGGATTATCATGCCCTTACCGGAAAAAAGGACTACACCGGAATGGTAGCAGCCAACGCAGCCGGCCTGGCACTGGGGTTTCTTACCGGAACTTTTGTGGTTACTACAGGACATGATGTTGTAACAGATCTGGTTTCAAACACCCTGATTGACAACGATTACATCTATTTTGCCACACGGGAGGAGATTGTAAAACTCAATAAGAATACCGGGGAACTGGCATGGCAGTATCCGATTCCCAAGGATATGGGAAGTCAGTCGGCACTTTATCTTGACGACAATTCGGTTTATATGATAAACAAAGGTCTGGGAAATCTGGGGAACAGAAAGGTCAAAATCGGTGAACCGTTTGTTGCGGCATTCAACCGGGAAACCGGCGTTCAGGAATACTTTTCCTTTATCAAAGAGAAGGAATTGCAGATTATTAGTCATGAAGTGATTAACGACCAGATATTCCTTCTATTTGCCAATAGAATAATGGTTTGTTCCATGGCCGACGGACAAAAATTAGTGACAAAAGACTTTAATTTGGGAAATAAAATCGGGTTTGAATATTTTACCGGCTCAAATATCTTTATAGAACGTGAAAATAAAGTATTGGCTTTGTTTGAGCTATGGCCAGAAAATTTGTTTGTGGTGACAACCGATGGTAAAGTACTTTCGATAAACAGTCAGCTTGAAATAGAAGAAACCATTGAAAAGGATGAGCTGATGTTTTATCACAATCAATATTCGGGTTATAAGTTGATTTCAAAAGCGGACAAATGTTCCGTTATCGATGAAGCCGGCAACCGTGTTGCTGAGTTAAAGGCAACTCCCGGTGCAATTGTAAATGGTGATCTTTTATATGATAAAGCTGAAAAGGCGCTGATTGTTGTGGATCTTAGAGAAGTTGGGAAGTGAAAAGAGAGGTGAGAGGTGAGCGGTAAGTAAAAAGGACAAGTAAGTAGGGACGAGGGACGAAAGTAGGGACGAGGGACGAAAGTAGGGACGGGGGACGAACGAACGGAGGTCGAACCAAGTGGAGAACGATGAAATATATTTTATCCAACCCATCATATAATAAATATAAATAGCTATTTTTGTATATCATATAATGGATTAAGCGTATGACAAAAAGCACAATGGGTAACAAACTTCCCCGAAAACTGGAACAAAAAATGCAAACGGTTGGTGAACAGATAAAGTTGGCCCGGCTGAGGCGTAATCTTAGCATTGCCCAGATTGCAGAACGTGCCATGGCTTCTGAGCTGACCATTTCTCGCGTTGAAAAAGGCACTCCAACTGTATCGGTAGGCATCTATCTTCGCGTATTATATGCATTGCAGCTGGATGACGATATTCTTTGTTTGGCCAAAGATGATACCATTGGCAAGACTTTACAGGATTTGGGTTTACAGACAAGGAAAAGGGCTTCAAAAAAGGAATAGGATATGATGAAATTGTGGGTCTATGGTGATTTCGACTGGCTAAAAAAAGTGGAATTAATCGGCGAGTTGAACTTCGAAAATATTCGGGGCTCGGAAAATTATGGCTTTCAATATGACAGAGAATGGCTGAAAAATCACAGCGATATATTGTTGGGCTATGACATCAATAACTATCCAGGTATGCAATATACCCATGCAGGGAAAGACATTTTCGGATGTTTCTCGGATGCGCTTCCCGACAGATGGGGGCGTATGTTGCTCAACAGGAAGGAACAAATTCTGGCTAATGAAGAAAACCGTCCGGTAAGAAAACTTTCTTCATTTGATCATTTGTTGGGCATAGATGATTTTTCAAGAATGGGCGGATTTCGCTTCAAAACAGATCCCAACGGAGATTTTATCAATCAGCATTTATCGCTCCGTATTCCACCTTTGACAAGTTTACGGGCATTGTTGCAAGCAAGTATGGAAATTGAGAATAGTGAAGAAAAGAATGAATTGCCCGACAAAAAATGGATTAATCAACTGCTTCAACCGGGATCTTCATTGGGGGGTGCACGCCCAAAAGCAAGCATTATTGATGAGGATAAAAAACTATATATCGCGAAATTCCCGTCCCGAAATGACGATTACGATGTGGAGCTTTGGGAACACTTTTCACATCTGCTGGCTCAAAAAGCTGGTATTCATGTAGCTACTACGAAATTAATTTCAAGCGGGAGCAAATATCACTCTTTGCTGACTGAGCGATTTGACCGGACACATAAAGGCAATCGCATACATTTTTCCTCGGCAATGACCATGCTTGGACGTTCTGATGGAGACAGTTATGCAAATGGATATGGATATCTGGATATAGTAGATTTCATCCTCAAAGGGTGCACCAGAGTTGAAGACAATCTCAGAGAACTTTACCGTCGGGTTGCATTTAATATCTGCATAGGCAATACAGATGACCACTTCAGAAATCATGGTTTTCTGCTCGTTACGAAAGGCTGGACGCTTTCGCCGGCTTATGATTTAAATCCTTCATTAAGCGAATACCAAAGTCTGCTTATCTCCTCCACATCGAATGATTCAAACTTGAAAATATTGCTGGAATCATGCGAAGAATATATGCTTGACAGGAAAAAAGGTTCGGAAATTATTCAGGAAGTGGTAAATGTAGTTAAAAGATGGAAGACATTGGCTGTCAAATTACAAATTCCAAAAATGGAAATGGAAAAATTCAGTGCACGATTTGATAAACATTTAAGTTAATGTGTATGAATATGCGTTGGTTACCGTAAACACTGAAAACAAACCCCCTTTCCATAAATCCCCGGAACTTATACAAACCCCGTTTGTTGTAATCCTGTCAACCAAAGGCGAAATGCTGCTTACCCTGTTTTTGGAACGCTTTTTGCAAACCAGCCATTAAAAGGACTCAAAATGAACTACCCCCATGCTATAAGATACTTGCTGCTTTTTATTGGCATTGCATTTTCGCATTTAGCTGCTTCACCTCAGCCTTACCGATCTGTTGAAAACAGTGCATTTACCCGGGGTGAGAAACTCACATTCAGGGTATATTATCAATCAATGCTTACCGGTAAGGTTACAGCCGGCGAAGCCAATCTGGAGGTTCTGAATAAACCGGCAATCAAAAACGGACGTGATTCTTACCACATTGTTGGCACTGGTCACTCAAAAGGGGCTTTTAACTTTTTCTTTAAAGTGAATGATCGCTTCGAAACCTTTATTGATGAAGAGGCAATAATTCCATGGTATTTTATTCGTCGCACCCGCGAAGGTGGATACAAAAAGGACGATGAGGTTACCTTTAATCAAAGTAAAGGAATCGCGGTAAGCCGCAATGCCGTTAAAAAAATTCCACCCAATTCGCAGGATATTCTTTCGGTTTTCTATTATGCCCGAACCCTTGATATATCAGGCGTTATGCCCAATGAATCGTTCCCGCTCTCCTTTTTTCTTGACGATTCCTTGTATGTTTCAAAAATCGTTTTCCTAGGCCGTGAGCAGATAAAAACTGAAGTGGGCACTTTCAACTGCCTTAAATTCAAGCCCATGGTTATAAAGGGAGATGTTTTTAGTGAACCCTATCCCATGGAGTTATGGATTACCGATGATAAAAACCGTATGCCGGTAATGGTTAGTTCTGCCGTAATTGTTGGTTCTGTAAAAATGGAGCTGATCAGTTATGAAGGACTGAGAAATCCCGTTACTTCAAAAGTCACTAACGGAAAAGGCAATGGTTCTGCATCGAAAAAGTAAAAACCTCTGGCTGAAATAAATCAATTGGGTTTATGGAAAATTGAATTAAATTGCATCTTATTTTTTGAAGTTAACAAGAAATAACTCAACTCTTTGCGCGAGACCCTTAAGAATATCAACCTAACTTTGCGTCTCTGCGTCTTTGCGTGAGACTTTGATGGATTTTTGAAATTGCGAATTATATGAAAAAACAAATTCTTCTGGCTTTCAGCCTTATCGCTTTGATTGCTGCAGCAGCATCATTGAGCCTGACAACAACCTCAACGGTATTTCCTCAAAAAAACAGCCCCGAAATGCAAGTGCAAGCCGACAATAAAGATTTATGGACCAAAGTAGATTCACTGATAGGGCAAGGTCTCCCGAAATCTGCACTGGAACTGGTCAATTCCATTTCTCAGAAAGCTGATAAAGAGGGAGATATGCCTGAATTTCTCAAAGCATCCATCTATCAGCTGAGGTTGCGCAGTGATTTTGAGGAAGATTTTGTTCAAAAATACATCGATGAAACGGAGAAAAACCTTTCCACCAGACCCGAGCCAGCCCGCCAGATACTGCACTCTATACTCGCCGACCTTTACTGGCAATATTACCAGCAAAACCGTTATCGCATTCTTGATCAAACGGTGCTATCTGAAAATACTTCCGGCGACATCGCCACCTGGGATGCCCGGAAATTCGTTGAAGCGACCTCGGCACATTACATGGCTTCGGTTTCCAATGCTGATTTACTTCAGTCGGTTTCTTTGAAAATGTACGATCCCATACTCCAAACTGCAGATGGTTCTAAAAAATTCAGACCTACACTTTTTGATTTTCTCGCCCACCGTGCCATCGACTTTTTCAGCAACGATGAAGCTTCCATTACCAGACCCATCAACCCGTTTGTAATAAATGATGCTGAATTGCTTGGCTTGCCGGAATCTTTCACCGGATTTGAAATCAAAACCAACGATAATCTTTCGTTTCACTATCAGGCTATTGTTCTGCTTCAGGAAGTTGAAAAGTTTCATTTGTCAGACAAAGACCCGGTTCCCCTTGTGGATGCGATACTCAAAAGGCTTGATTTTGTTAAAAACCAGGGGAATATCACCGGCAAGGACAGCCTGTATCTCAAAACCCTGTTGAGCCTTGAAGAGAAATATACCGGTCATCCGGTTTCAGCCGATGTGATGGAGAGAATTGCCCGTTTCTGGTATCAGGGAGAAGCAATAATTTACCAGAAAGGCTCAGGTTCAGAGAAGCCCGAAGCCAATAAAAACTACGTTATCGCAAGAGAATGGTGCCTGAAAGCCATTGAAAAATTCCCGGAAAGTGATGGTGCCAAAAACTGCCGCGTCATCCTTCAATCCATCGAAGAACCTTCTCTCGGTTTTAACATCCATCAGGAAGTTGAACCTGATCAGGCATTTCCGGTGCTGCTGAATTTCAGAAATACAAAACAGCTGTGGTTAAGACTTGTAAAACTCGATTATGATAAAGATGCCGATATACGGCAGGAACTCTACAATGAGCGGGGGACTGATAAAATACTGGCGCGCAGTGCCGTAAAGGAATGGAAAGTAACATTGCCTGAAACGGATGATTTCAGGCAGCACAGCGCGGAACTGATTGTGCCTCCCTCCGGGGTTGGATTTTATGCCATGATTGTTTCGGGTAATGAAAAGTTTGACCGCAAAACCTCCCCCATCGTAATCAAGGATTTCTGGTCAAGCGGCATCAGTTACATCAGCCGTCGCAATGAGGATGGCTCGGGACTTTTCTATGTTCTTGACCGAAGTAGCGGAAAACCCATGTCCGGTGTTTCTGTTAAGTCCTTCACCCGCGAATATGATTACCAGAGTCGTTCTACCAGACGCAAAGATGCTGAAACTTATACAACTGCTGCTGATGGCTCATTTACCATAAAAAGCACAGGTGACCGGAATTACACACGGCTTTCGTTTGATTTTTCGATCAAGGATGACCGTTTGGTCATTGAGAACTACTTTTCGCGGCACCGCAACGATCCCCCGCAGAAAGGGGAAAAAGTGCGTACATTCTTCTTCACCGACCGGTCAATTTACCGGCCCGGACAAAGTGTTCATTTCAAGGGAATTGTGACCGGAAGTAAAGATGACAACAATCGTGTGATTGAAGACAATCGTTCAACCGTAAGTTTGTTTGATGTGAACGGGCAAAAAGTCTCGTCAATTGATGTTGTGTCAAACAAATTCGGATCATTCAGCGGAAGCTTTGTTTTGCCGGCTTCAGGGCTTGGCGGACAGTTCAGGATTGAAAACAACAGCGGAAATACCCATTTCAGCGTTGAAGAGTACAAGCGGCCGAAATTTGAAGTGAAATTTCTCCCGATTACCGGAAGCTACCGTTTGAATGAGAAAGTCAGCCTTTCAGGAAAAGCAGAAAGCTATACCGGAATTCCAGTAACGGATGCGCAGGTCTCTTACCGCGTGGTACGTTCGGTTTCCTATCCTTTCTTCCGTTACGGATGGGGTTACTGGCCACGATTTGCTCCCGAAAGCGAAATTGCCAATGGCAACCTTTCCACCCTGCCCGATGGAACATTCCTTATAGAATTTGATGCGGCGCCCGATCCTTCAGCTTCGCAAAACCTTGATCCGGTGTATAATTACACCATTTATGCCGATGTCACCGACATTAACGGAGAAACACGTTCATCCACAACCAATATAAGAGTAAGCAACAAAGCGCTGTTGCTGGAACTCGCAATCCCGGCTTCACTGAACAGGGAAGATTCAAAAACCTATAAGCTGACATCCACCAATCTGAATGGAAAATCTACACCGGCAAATATTACCGTAGAGGCATTCCGTTTGAAACAAAAAGAGCGCTTCACCCGCAGCCGCAACTGGGGAACGCCTGATATGGCCATATACACACGCGAAGAGTTTGTAAAACAACTGCCTTCTGATTTGTATATGGATGAAGAAAATCAGGCATCGGAGAAGGAGAAATCTGTTTATAAAAGTACTTTCAATACAGCCACTGACAGCATGATTGCGATTCCGGGAATATCAAAATGGGAGCCGGGACGATATCTGATCACACTGAGTGCAACCGATGCTTTTGGCGAAAAAGTAAGTACCGACAAAGAGGTGGTTGTTTTTGCTCCTGCATCAAAGAAACCTCCTGTAAAAACAGCCCTGTGGAGTTATTTGCTTACCCCGGAGGTAAAGGCAGGGGAAACCATCCGCCTGCTGGCCGGAACCGCTGCCGGTAATGCCCGAATTCATTTTGAAGTTCAGGCAAAGGGCAAAGCCGTGAAACAGGAGTGGGTGAACATTTCTCAGGAACAGAAAGTTCTCGAATTTAAAGTTCCGTCAGATTTTACAGGAAGTCTATTCCTGAGCATCAATATGATCTTCGATAACCGGAGCTATGTCTATAACACTTCCGTGGAAATTCCGGACACCAAACACAAGCTGAATATTGCCTTTGAAACCTTCCGCAGCCCTCTGCTGCCCAGCGGAACAGAGAAATGGAAACTTAAAATCACCGATCCGGATGGCAAACCGGTTAATGCCGAATTGCTGGCCGGCATGTACGATGCTTCGCTGGATGCATTCAGTCCGCACAACTGGTATTTTCAGGTTTTTGAAAAGTGGTATAACAACCAATTCTGGGAAAAAGATCAGGCTTTTCAAACAGCCAACGGTTATTCCCTGCCCTGGGATCGCGGAGATATGGCACAAGGCGTAGCACGGGGTTACGATCAGTTAAACTGGTTTGGATACTATATGTCAGGAGGCATGTTATACCGGAGCAAAAGCCTGAGATCAGGCGTAATGGCGGATGCCATGGCGCCCGAAGCAGAAATGAATGAAGCAATGCAGGTTCCCCCCTCCCCTGGTGAAATAGAGATTGCAGAAGATAGCGTTGAATTACAGTCAGAAGATCAGGACGCAAAGGAAGATGAGCTGCAAATCCGGCGAAACCTTCAGGAAACGGCTTTCTTCTATCCTCAGCTAACCACCAATGCTGAAGGTGAAGTTTGGGTTGAATTTACAGTTCCTGAAGCACTTACCCGCTGGAATTTTATGGGGCTTGCGCACACCACCGGATTGCGATACGGGCAGTTCAGCAAAGAAGTTGTTACCCGCAAAGAGCTGATGGTTACTCCAAATCTGCCCCGCTTCTTCCGCGAAGGCGACAAAATCACAATTCAGGCCAAGGTGAGCAACCTGGCTGTCAATCCTTTGCAGGGAGTTGCAAAACTGCAGATCTTTGATGCCCTTACCCTGAAGCCTGTAGATGATTTATTCAGCAACAGTGCACTTTCAAAACCTTTTGAGCTTGAAACCGGAGGTAATACCACGGTTGGATGGGATTTACAGATTCCTGCCGGAATTGATGCTGTTATGGTTCGTATTACGGCTACAGCCGGAAATCACAGCGATGGCGAAGAGGTAATGCTGCCTGTGCTCACTAACCGTATGCTGGTCACCGAAACCCTGCCTTTGCCCGTCAATGGAAATGAAACCAAAGACTTCCGCTTCGAAAAATTGCTGAATCAGGCCAATGGAAGCACAACCCTGCGCAATCACAGGCTTACGCTTGAGTTTACTTCAAACCCGGCATGGTACGCGGTTCAAGCGCTTCCTTATCTTGCAGAAAGCACCCAGGAAAATACCGACCAGACATTTAATCGATTGTATGCCAATAGTCTGGCTGCCTACATAGCCAACAGCAGCCCGAAAATAAGGGCGGTTTTTGAAACCTGGAAGAATCTTACGCCCGATGCCTTGCTTTCGAACCTCGAAAAAAATCAGGAACTGAAAGCTCTGCTGCTTGAAGAAACCCCGTGGCTGATGGAGGGTCGCAATGAATCAGAGCAAAAACAGCGAATTGCACTTATGTTTGACATAAACCGCATGGCTGCTGAAAAAGAATCGGCCAGCCGGAAATTACAGCAATCCCAATCGGTGAATGGTGGATGGCCATGGTTTGAAGGTATGCCCGAAAGCCGTTACATCACACAACTTATAGTAACCGGATTTGGTCGTATGCACCACCTGAAGGTTATTGATCTGAACAAGGACGAAGCATCGAAGAAAATGGTGCAGCAGGCGGTTAATTACCTGAGCATTCGTTTGACTGAAGATTATGACCGCATATTGAAGGATCATCCGAAAGATTTCGACAAAATCCATCCGGGACAGGATCAAATTCAGTTTCTGTATGCGATGAGCTATCTCAAGGGCATTGCCGAACCCGGGAAACAAGCGGAAAAAGCAATTGCATATTTCGGCGGACAGGCCCGTAAATACCGGACAAGCCAGAGCCTGATTACCCAGGGAATGATTGCACTGTGGGCAGGAAGGAGCGGTGATGCAAAAACCGCGAACTCCATTATGAAATCGCTGCGCGAAAAATCAACAACTCACCCGGAAATGGGAATGTACTGGCGCGACAATTCAGGTGGATACTTCTGGTATCAGGCACCGGTGGAAACCCAGGCTTTGCTGATTGAATTGTTTGAAGAACTCGGCAATGACCGTAAAGCCGTTGATCAGATGAAAACTTGGCTGCTGAAGCAAAAACAAACGCAGCGTTGGGCAAGCTCACGGGCTACTGCCGATGCAGTTTACGCCTTGTTGCTGCGTGGTGGTGACTGGTTGCAAACCGGCTCGGGAGTGAAAATAAGTCTGGGTGGTCAGGTTGTTGATCCCGATGCTTCAGATATTAAATCAGAAGCCGGAACTTCATATTTCAAAACAGCCTGGACCGGCGGTGATATAAAAGCCGGCATGGGCAAAATCAATGTCAGCAAAACCACCGAAGGCCCGGCCTGGGGAGCAGTTTACTGGCAGTATTTTGAGAATCTTGACAAGGTAACATCGCATGATAGTCCGCTGAGCGTCAGTAAAAAGCTTTACATCAAAACCAATACCGATGCAGGCCCTGTGCTTGAAGAAATTACCTCATCCAATCCATTGAAAATCGGCACGCAGGTGGTCGTCAGGGTAGAACTCCGCACCGACCGCAACCTTGAATATGTTCATTTGAAAGATATGCGTGCTTCGGGCTTTGAGCCGATAAATACCTTATCGGGATACAAATGGAACGGTGGGCTGGGTTACTACGAAAACACACGCGATGCTGCCACAAATTTCTTTTTCAACCATCTGCCAAAAGGCGCCTGGGTATTTGAATATCCGCTGGTGGCTTCGCAAAAAGGGGAATTTTCAAACGGCGTAACAAATGTACAATGTATGTATGCACCGGAGTTTTCGGCGCATTCTGAAGGAATACGGATCAGGATTGAGTAATGGTGTAAAAATTGATATTTTTTTTACATCGTTGCATTAAAGATTAAATGGTTGAAAATTGATCATTAAGTCCTTCGACTCCGCTCAGGATGACATTGTTAGTAATTGTAATTTATTGCATCAAAAAACATTTTTGACCAAACACGAATGTCATACTGAGTTGTAACTCAAAAAATATTTGAGCATAATGCGGAGATGACAGTTAAATCAAGCGTTTAAGCACTTCGACTCCGCTCAGTGTGACATTCGTGTTAGGGGAGCATTACTTCATTTAATAAACTCATATTCAACCCTATACGATGTCACACTGAGCGGAGTCGAAGGATCAGACGAACAATCTGTCATTGGTAGTCCCGCACCTGCGGGAAAGTGCCTTAACAATTAGCCATTATTACTAAAGAAGCTGTCTCATCATTCCAAACAAACTTTGGATTGGGAGACAGCTTCTTAGATGCATTTCCTCCTCATTCAGGGGTAAGCATAAGCCTCCACCTGAAGTTGTTGTGTCCCCAGCAATCTTCACAGCGGGCGGCGCAAACAGATTCCGAAAGCACTGCATTGTCGATGCGGAACATCATCGGGCATTCAACGGGGTCCATAAGAGAATAAGGACCTTCTGACAACTGACGCCAATAGTAATCATTCCATTTCCATACCTGCTGTTGTCCTGACAATGCAAAGTCAAGATAAACCTCCAGGTATTGTCTGCCTTCCTTTTTAAGCCACTTTGCAGCAATGCCGGAGATGTTAATAATTCCTTCTTCTCTGATTCTGATGCGCTCTCCCTGAATCATTTTGTCTGATTCTCCTTGAAATTCGAGGGGAACCGGTTGTGCTAAAGCCACAAGACCTGAGGAAGAAATTGTTATCGGAATCTGAAGAGATGTTGAGAATGTTGGAAACGATCGGATGTACTCCAACTCGAGGGTGCCTGTGTAATTCTGGCCGGGAATAACGTCATCCTCTTTCTTTTCGCAGGCAATCAATAAAGAAAGAAACAATGACACCAGCAAAATACGTGTTGCCATGATGCCATGAGTTTAAGTTTTATATTCCCGCAATATACGATTTATTTAGCAGAAAATCAAGGGTTTCTGAAAATATATTTTCTTGCCAGGGGCTAAAACGGAACAGTCACCGGATCTTTAAATTCAATGAGGGTGATGTACCCCAACCTTTCAATATTATCGAAGCATCTGATCCACTCGTTAACAGAGTTATTCTCGGAGTTTTGTTTGTTGGATGATTCGTTCAAAAAAATTCCACCTGAGGATACTGACACATATTGCGCTTCGTTTTTTCCTTTAATATTCAGGACCGTTCTTTGAATATATGCGGTCATTTCATCAGACTCAGAGCCATCGGGTGCAATGGTTTGCCGGTACATTTTACAGGAAATGAATCTGTAACGTTCAACTATTTCTTTGTAATCCGCCATTTTGTACCCATTTGATCCGACACAGGACTTCAAACCATCAAAAGGGTATGAAAGCAATTCCGGAAAATTTTTTTTGAACCACGCCAGCGCAATATCCTGATCGATAGTCAGTATCTGAATCCAGTCGGCTGATTCAGCTTCAGGATGGCAACTCCCTGAAGTGAAGCATAATCTGTAACCAGAGAAATATCCATCCTTCACAGGGATAATCTTATCAGGGGAAAATTCTGCTGAAAAATATTCCATCAGCACTTTGGCGTCAGTATTTGAAAGATATACTTTACCACACCCATCCGCCGAAAGTGAAACGGCGTCGGGATAGGGAATAATCTCAACCCTTTGTGAAAAAAGCACGGACGAAGGGAGCGCCAGAAAAAATATGAAAAACCATAACTTCCGCATGGCAGTAAGGAGTTAAATGAAATTAAGAGGGTACTAACCGTCTGGCATACCGGCAAATACTCGAAATATATACAGTTTAATAACTATATTGCCAAAAGGTAATACCCTAAACCTGAAAATTATTACATCTCCTAAAGGCTTAGCCTGACTGCATAAAAATGATTAATTTCGCACCTCAAAATTTATCAATATGCTAAGGACAAATAACTGCGGAGAATTAAACATTTCACACAAAGGTCAAACGGTTACTTTATCAGGATGGGTGCAGCGATCACGCGATCTGGGTGGTATGACATTTATTGATTTGCGCGACCGTTATGGAATTACTCAACTGGTTTTTAACATGGAAACCAATGCCGCATTGTGTGAAGAAGCCCGCAGGCTTGGCCGTGAATTTGTGGTTTCTGCCACCGGAACTGTTGCCGAACGCAGCAATAAAAACCCGAAAATGTCAACCGGTGATATAGAAATTATTGTTGATAAAATTGTCATTCTGAATACCTCGAAAACGCCTCCGTTTACGATTGAAGAAAATACCGATGGCGGCGACGAACTACGCATGAAATACCGTTACCTCGACATCCGCCGCAGCAGTGTGCGCGACAATCTTTTGCTCAGGCACCGAATGGCTATTGAAACCCGGAATTACATGAATAACATCGGTTTCATTGAAGTTGAAACTCCTGTGCTCATCAAATCAACCCCCGAAGGTGCACGCGATTTTGTTGTGCCTTCGCGCATGAATGAAGGGCAGTTTTACGCGCTTCCGCAGTCACCACAAACTTTTAAGCAATTGCTTATGGTTGCTGGTCTTGACAAGTATTTTCAGATTGTGAAATGTTTCCGCGATGAAGATCTTCGCGCCGACCGCCAGCCTGAATTTACCCAGATCGACTGCGAAATGTCATTTGTAACCCAGGATGACATTCTCGAAACATTTGAAGGGCTGACCAAACACCTGTTCACTGCGGTGAAAGGCGTTGAGATTTCGGGGCTTCCGCGGATGACTTTTGCCGATTCAATGAAGTATTATGGCAACGACAAACCCGATATCCGTTTCGGGATGACTTTTGTTGATATGACTGAGCTAACCCGAGGTCATGACTTTAAGGTATTTGATGATGCAGAACTTGTTGTCGGAATAAATGCTTCCGGATGTGCAGGATATACCCGTAAACAACTGGATGCTCTTACCGACTTTGTAAAACGTCCGCAGGTTGGAGCCAGCGGCCTTGTTTATCTGCGTTATAATGAAGACGGAAGTCTGAAATCATCGGTTGATAAATTTTACACTGAAGACGATCTGAAACAATGGGCTGCAGCATTTGAAGCAAAACCTGGCGATCTGATTCTGATTTTGGCCGGAGCAGCAAATAAAACACGCAAAGCCATGTCGGAACTTCGCCTTGAAATGGGCAATCAGCTTGGCTTACGTAACCCTGAAGTATTTGCTCCACTTTGGGTGGTTGACTTTCCGTTGCTCGAATGGGACGAAGATACCAAACGCTATTACGCCATGCACCATCCGTTTACTTCACCAAAACCTGAGGACATTGATTTGCTCGATACCGATCCCGGAAAAGTGAGGGCCAATGCTTACGATCTGGTTATCAATGGCGTTGAAGTTGGCGGAGGCTCAATCCGTATTCACAACAAAGATTTGCAGAAAAAAATGTTTACCATACTCGGATTTACCGACGAAGACGCACAGGCTCAGTTTGGTTTTCTGATGAATGCCTTTGAATTCGGGGCACCTCCTCACGGCGGTATTGCCTTTGGTTTCGACCGGATGTGCTCGCTCTTTGGCGGATCAGAAAGTATACGAGACTATATTGCTTTCCCGAAAAACAACTCAGGCCGCGATGTGATGATAGATTCACCTTCACCAATCAAGCAGGAACAACTTGATGAACTTAAACTTAAGTTGAATACTGGAAAATAAGGTTGAGGTTGTGCTTAGACTTCGCTCAGCAACCGAGGTTAAGGATGAGGCTGAGGTTGAAACGGAGGTCGAGCGCAGTCGAGACCGGAGAAGATAAGGTTAAGGACGAGTTGATAACCTCTAAATAAATTAAAAGAAAATGAAACCGGTCAAATCGCTGCTTCCTGCTTCAAGGTGGCTATTAAGGATTTCGCTGCTGACTTACCTGGTACTGCAGCATGGAAAAACCATACTCGACCTGCAATATGAAACGCAGGCATTTTATATTGGGCTGGCTTTTGTTTTATTCGGCGTTTTGCTTTTCGCCGGAGGCTTTACTTCAAGGCCATCATTAACTGTAGTTTCGGCACTTTTGCTCAGTCTTTTGTTTGCATATTATATATACCTTGGATTTGTTCCGCAGGTGACGATAACTCAAGTGCTGAATGTGATGCTTCTTTCGGTAACATTATACTTTATGTCATCGGCGAATAAGTGAATTATGGGAAACGAAAACATAATGCATTAAAAAGAAACAACTTTATCTATAAATCAATGTCACACTGAGCGAAGTCGAAGTGCTTAAAGCGTTATTGTCCTTCGACTCCACACCAATGACAGATTGTCCTTTTAACTCCGTATTCAGGATTTCTTGGTTTGAAATTTGATCGTTAAGTCCTTCGTTCCGATAGCTATCGGAACCGCTCAGGATGACTTCGTATATGTCTGAATATGTGTTTATTAAAAATATAACGCTGACCTGACACGAATGTCACACTGAGCGAATCGAAGTGCTTTAAGCGTTATTGTCCTTCGACTCCGCTCAGGAGGACATCGTACAAGATTGTATGTTGTTGATTATTAATTCATTAAAAAAGTAACAAGTACATCTATAACCCCATGTAACACTGAGTTCGCCGCGGCGAATCGAAGTGCTTTAAACACGTCTTACAAATCCCCTTCAGGGTCTTCAGATTGTCTTTCACGGTGAAGGTTGCGGGTTAACAACATGATAATGGAGAGCATTATCACCATACCGATTGATCCGAAAAGCAATGAGTACAACTGCAACTGGAGCAGCGTATAGAAATAGGCATACAACATAAACAGGATCAGTCCCACGATGATACCATATTTACGGTTGCTGAAAATTGCCCCGGCGTAAAGCATAACCATCAGCGTTACCACCAATGCTGAAATTCCGTAGGCAAGATCAAACAGCAAGTACTCTGCAAGCGAAAGCAGCAAGAGGTAGAACAACATAACGGCAAATCCAACAATCAGGTACTGAAGCGGGTGCACATACTTTTTGCGCAGCAATTCGAAGAAGAAGAAAGTAACGAATGTCAGGATTACGAATAGAATTCCGTACTTGGCTGCCCGGGTGGTTCGCTGGTACTGATCAACCGGCATCAAGAGGTTTACGCCGAAACCACCTGCACGATTGTCAGAATTTATGCGATCGCCTTCAAAAGCCGGATTTGAAAGCACCTCACCATCGCTGATAAAGCTGCCTATCCCTTTCTGACCGTAATTTCTGTTCAACTCTAGCACTTTCCAATGTGCTGTAAATCCATCTTTGGTAATGTTTTTCTCAACTGGAATAAATGCACCTTCGAATGAAGGATTATTCCATGTGGAGGCCAGCTTCACGTTCATTTCGGAAGCAAACGGCAGAAAAGTCAGCAAGCGACTGCCATTTATATTCAGGTCAAAACTAAAAGTATGCGATTGAGCAGGATCAAGAACAACTGGCAGACTAACACCGCCATTAATGATATCCCTTGCGGGAACACCCGGTTCCATGCGATAAACCGAGTCATTCCACTGAAGATCAATATTCTCCTTCACCCCTTTCATATCTGAAATTCCGAACGAAACGAATGCATTCTCCCATCGGATATCGTCGGGATTTACACCAAGTCCGGCAAGAGAAAAAGGTTTGAACTTTCCGCTGACTTTCAGATTTGCCGAATAGAGCACCACTTCGTAAATACTGCGATAACGCACCACCGGCTCTAAATCTCCGTCAAAATCCAGCTCATCGGGCAGGAAGTGCAAATGGCGTGTAACTACTTCCTGTGAGTTGTTTGCAAGAATCTGCCTGGTAACAATCGGAACAGTTACAACCGGACCCGACAAAACCTGCCTGTCGCCCCATGTTTTCCAAATCTCAGAGATGGTTTGATTCCGGGTAATTTCACGCTCACTGATCAGTGATTGAACCATCCCCGAAGGGATAAGAAGAATCAGCACAAAAATACCGATAACAAGTAATTTGAGGCTGATGGAATTCCGCGCCTATTGATTGATTTTGCTGAAAGTGGATGGATTTGACATATCGATCAGAATTGGTTCTGAGTTTAACGGCACTACGAAATGAATATTTCACAACTATGAGCCGTTGATCTAACATTTAACAAATATTAACCCTGAGATGAGCAGATTCATTCTGTTAAACACTTAAACACTTATTCTCAGCACGATAAAATCGAACCCCTACTGCCGAAATCAGCAACAACTAGCCGAAAAAACAATAAGCTTTACTTTTAAGGTGCGGTGTTTGGACGGATAAGTAATTCCATTCCCTCTGGCAATGGCAGCACGAGTGCGTTTTGCTGCTCTCTCATTCTGTTGCTGAACAGCATGCCCCGCAGGTGATCATATTCATGCTGAAAAATCACGGCTGTAAAGTCTTCAAGCATTTCGGAGTGCCAGCCGCCATCAAAAGTCTGATATTCAACATGTATGGCATAGCTACGCAACACCGTGCCCCGTTCTCCGGGCATCGACAGGCAGCCTTCACCACCTTTTCGGGTGAGAATTGAATGCTTGATAATAGCCGGGTTGATAAAAAACTCAAACGGGCTGCCGGATTTATCGAAACGCTGCACCCAGAATACATTGCGGTTGATGCCCACCTGAGGCGCAGCTATACCCACTCCGGGATTGGCCGTATCGCGCATTGCGAGAAACATTCTCCGAGAAAGGAGCTGAAGCAAAGGATCAGAAGGATCAATATCTTTACTGTCTGCGCCAAGTACCTCCATATCCATGGGATTGGTGTAGATCAGAATCCGCATCATGGTGGTTGTATCGCCCGAAAGCAGCAGTTGTTTTTCGGCTTGGGTAAAATTCTGGCTATAGAGCTGACTGAAAACCAGCAAGAAGATTACACTGAATGTGAGACGGAGATTCATAAGTGTGTTTTTATTTAATGTAAAAGTAAGATATAAAGCAATAATGAAGGGTAAACTTTTGAAATGACGTTTTGAGACTCTTCGCTTCATGGCCACTTTTAATTGACGTTCACATCAAAAGCAGGTGAATTGGAAATTTCTTCGATTTCTAAGAATGCCATCTTCTTTAATAAATTTTGGTTTAAAAATGTGTGAATTTTGATACTTTTTCTAAAAATTTTAGAACAAAATATTCATTGAAAAATTCAACTTTTGCGAAATTTTAAAATGATTAAATGACTAAAAAATCGGTTGGTTATTACCATAACTGCCATAACAATTTTTAAATGAAAAAGGCAGAGAACAAAATATCCAATATCAATCTTCCCAAGTCTCCTACTGGAATTATGGGGTTTGATGAAATAACTTTAGGAGGCTTACCTACTGGCAGACCAACACTCGTTTGTGGTGGAGCGGGTTGCGGAAAAACGCTTTTTGGAATAGAATTTCTTGTTCGTGGGGCAATTCAGTTTAACGAACCCGGGGTATTTATGTCATTCGAAGAAACCGATAAAGAATTAATCAATAATGTCGCTTCACTTGGTTTTGATCTGAACAATCTGATAAAAAATAAAAAAATTGCGCTTGACCATGTTTATATTGAACGCAGTGAAATAGAAGAAACCGGAGAGTACGATTTAGATGCATTGTTTATTCGCCTTGGTTATGCAATTGATTCAATTGGAGCAAAGCGTGTTGTATTGGACACGATAGAGTCGCTTTTTGCCGGTTTGCCAAACCAACTGATATTACGCGCCGAACTGCGTCGTTTATTTCGCTGGCTAAAAAATAAAGGTGTTACTGCAATTATAACAGGTGAGCGTGGTGATGAAACATTAACCAGACAAGGTCTGGAAGAATATGTTTCAGACTGTGTTATTATGCTCGACCATCGTGTAACCGAACAGACTTCAACCCGCCGCTTAAGGGTTGTAAAATATCGTGGTTCAACTCACGGCACCAATGAGTATCCTTTTCTGATTGATGAAACTGGCATTTCAGTATTACCAGTGACTTCTTTAGGATTAGAACATATTGTATCTAATGAAAGAATTTCAAGTGGGATAAAAGCACTTGATGAAATGCTTGAAGGAAAGGGTTATTTCCGGGGTAGTACTGTACTTGTTTCTGGTACTGCCGGAATAGGAAAAACCAGCACAGCAGCTCACTTTGCTGAAGCTGCATGTAAAAGGGGAGAACGTGTTCTTTATTTCTGTTTCGAGGAGTCTCCAAACCAGTTAATGCGAAATATGCTTTCTATCGGTATAAAATTAGAACCATGGGTTAAGAAAGGGCTGTTAAGATTTCAGGCAACCCGTCCTACGCTTTATGGTTTGGAAATGCATCTTGCTGTAACTCACAAATTTGTTAATGAATTCAAACCTGATATTGTAATTCTGGATCCGATAAATACTTTCGTTACTGGTGATAAGGAGTTTGAGGTAAAAACTTTACTAATGCGCATTGTTGATTTTCTTAAGGTAAACCAAATTACAGCATTGTTTACCAGTCTCACTTCAGCTGAATGCAGTATTGAGGGTTCTGATGCTGGAATATCATCCCTTATTGATACGTGGTTATTACTTCGTGATATAGAGCTAAACGGCGAGCGAAACAGGGGTATGTATGTTCTAAAATCGCGCGGGATGGCCAATTCTAACCAGATTCGTGAATTTGTATTAACTAACCACGGTGTGGAATTACGAGATGTTTATATTGGTGGAAAAGGTGTTTTAACCGGCTCAGCCAGAATAGCACAGGAAGCATTTGAAAATGCAGAAGTATTGAGGCGTAAGCAGAATGTTGAAAGAAAAGTACGTGAAATAGATCGGAAAAGAAGGGAATTGGAAACACAAATTTCGGCTTTGCGTGCAGGTTTTGAGTCGGAAGAAACCGAAGCGGTTATGATGATAGAGACGGAGCAGGAAACGATTAAAAGACTGGAACAGGACAAAATGGAAATGGCTGTAAGCAGAAAAGCTAAAATTGGAAAAATTGCAACAAAGAACCTGAAAAATAATTAAACACATGAACCAAATGGATGTGAATTCAAATAAAAGAACTAAAGAAAAACCAGAAAGAGGTGCAAATGACCAGTGGGTCCTTCGTTTGTATGTTGCAGGTCAAACCCCAAAAGCACTAACCGCATTTGCAAATCTGAAAAAAATATGTGAAGAACAATTGGAGGGAAAATACTCGATTGAAGTAATTGACCTCCTAAAAAATCCACAATTGGGAGCCGCTGACCAAATTTTTGCCCTGCCAACACTGGTAAGAAAATTACCGGTACCTGTTCGTAAGATAATCGGTGACCTCTCTAATACAGAACGGGTTCTTATCGGACTGGATTTACTACCCGTAAGCTGATTTGTAAATTAAATATTTCGCATACAGCTATGAAAGAGAAAAAAACAAAAGTAAAAAGCGCGTCCGATGATCTTGACCAGACAATTGCTAATCAGGGCAAGGATAAATATATATTGCGCTTATACATTACCGGTTCAACGAGCCGATCAATCCTGGCCATAACAAACCTCAAAAAGATTTGCGAAGAATATCTTGAAGGGCGATATGAGCTTGAAGTGATAGACCTTTATCAACACCCAAGTTTAGCAAAAGGTGAGCAGATTATCGCAGCGCCAACGCTGATAAAGAAGATACCGCTTCCTTTCCGGCGTATTATTGGCGATATGTCAGACAGAGAAAAAGTACTTTTGGGATTGGACCTGAAAGAGGTTCAGGACAAGAAAGATGGTCAAAAAATTTAAAGCATTTTATTATATTAAAAAATGGTCAAAACAAAAGAACAGCTCATAATTGAAAATAAGGAATTACATTCCCGCCTTGCTGAAATAGAGGATGCACTATCAGCTATCCGAAACGGAGAAGTGGATGCGATTATGGTTTCCGGCAAAAAGGGGGAACAGGTTTATTCTGTCAGTTCTGCTGAAACACCATATCGTACTTTTATTGAGAAGATGAGCGAAGGAGCAGTTACTCTTACTAAAGAGGGCACGATTCTTTATTGTAATCCGAGATTTGCTAAAATTGTACAGTCCCCGTATGAAAAGGTTATTGGTTCATCCCTTAAACGCTTCATCACCCCAAATGACTATTCAAAATTAGATGAATTCCTTGTTCAACTGACTCATGAAAAGCATGATGTTTTAATTGTTTCACTGACCAACACATTATATCTCAGACTGTCGATTCACCATTTGCCGCAATATCTGCAAGGTGATTATTATATACTTATTGCAACAGATATTTCAGACTTGAAGAAAAAAGAACATGAACTCACTCAAATAATTGAGAAGCTAGTAAACCACATACAAGCTTTACGTGAATTACGCCTCGAAAATATTTTATCTACTTTAGATGCTAAAGGAAGAAATAATGAATTAGAGACTGCGAATAAAAAACTGTATAAAGAAATCGCAAAACTTAATCGTTTAGTAGTAAAATTGAAACAGAAGCAAAAAAAGGAAACTATTTGAAATTATATTTTTTTTTCATTACGCAAACAATGAATTCTATAATAAAAAATTAATACCATGCGTTTGCGTTTAGAGCTTTGCATCCTGTCCCTACTCATAATAAAATCAAAATTTAACCAGTCTGGAAGTCCTGGCGATTATTACATGTTAAACTCACCTCCGCCGCCTTTTTCATCCCTGCAAATAAAAACCCTGCCACATCTTTCCCAAAACTATCAATTATCTTATCTTTGCAAACCAAAATCTCAAATCATGAAAGACGACCCCTATTCGTGTGATTTAATTAAAAACTGATCTGCAAGGGGTGAACAATGTCTCCGTGCAGTTAATCAATGCAAGGAGGCTATAAAATGATTGAAGCCACAATCAATTTCGAAGAATTAATTAAAAATAAGAGCTGGAGCGCCCTCCGTCGCGAACTGGAGGATCTTGATCCGATTCTTATTGCTGATGTAATTGAAGAATTGTCCGATCAGGATGATATTATCCTGTTTCGTTTGCTGCCACGCGAACAGGCAAAAAACACCTTCCAGTACCTATCGCATGACAAGCAGGAGCAGATAATTGAAGGTCTCGCAAAAAATGTGAGCAAATTATCCGGCTTGCTGAATGACCTTGATCCGGATGACCGTACTGCTTTTTTTGAAGAGCTTCCCGGGAATATTACACAGCGTCTGATTCAGTTGCTTTCACCCGCAGAGCGCAAAATAGCCATTCAGCTGCTTGGTTACCCCGAGCACAGCATCGGAAGGCTTATGACTCCTGAATTTGTGGCTGTTAAACCTGAATTTACGGTGGCTCAGGCCCTGAATCACATACGCGAACATGGACGTGATTCTGAAACACTCAACCTGATTTACGTTATTGACGAAAACTGGAAATTGATTGACGATATCCGGATCAGAGAAATTATACTTGCACAACCCGATCAGCTTATCAAAGATCTGATGGATGATCATTTTGTTTCACTGAATGCTTTTGATGACCAGGAAGTTGCCATCCGTGTTTTTCAGGATCAGGATAGAATAGCCCTTCCGGTTATAGATTCCGGTGGATTGCTGATCGGTATTGTGACCGTTGATGACGTGATGGACGTAGCTGAAGAAGAAACCACAGAAGACTTCCATAAATTCGGCTCTTTTCAGGCTGCGATTGTAAATCCGCTTAAGGCAAAAGTATTCTTCCTTTATCAGAAAAGGATTGTATGGCTGATTGTTCTTGTGTTTATGAATATCTTCTCAGGCGCAGCGCTTTCGAGTTTCGAAAAAGTTATACAATCAGCGGTTTCCCTGATTTTCTTTCTGCCCTTGCTCATCGGCAGCGGTGGAAATGCCGGCGCTCAATCAGCTACACTTATGATACGATCTCTGGCCATTGGCGATGTGGAGATGAAAGATTGGTTCAGACTTATCGGCAAGGAATTTCTGGTTTCATTTCTGTTGGGAGTTACCATGGCAGCCGGCGTAAGTCTGATTGCAAGCGTCAGAGCACCTGAATACATTTTTATTGTTGCAACCACCATGGTCATTGCTGTAATGGCCGGAAGTTTAATAGGAATGCTGCTGCCTTTCATATTCACCAAACTAAAGCTCGACCCGGCTGCAGCAAGTGCTCCGCTTATTACTTCAATTGCTGATATTACGGGTGTAATGATCTATTTTACCATTGCTTCGTGGTATTTTGGGATGTAGTACTTTGTACCTTATACTCAAAATTGATACTGTTTTTGGCTCGATATTTTTACCGGGGCGACCCCTGGCAGGGTTACGAACCCTATTAAGAGGGGCAGCCAGACAGATACACGCTAACCTATTGATAATCAGCAAAACCCTGTCAGGGGTTAGTGGGTTCAATTAAAACCTGTCTGGTTCTGGCTCGGCCGGGCAAGGTTATCCTGAAATTAAAACAGTCTTTCTGTTGAACTCTGCAACTTATTATTATTCAATGTGTTGAATATTATATGCTTAATTGAGGTTGGTACTTCGTCAAACAATACTATTTTTGCCCCCCGAAAGCCAATTTTAAAAAAGATGCAAGAATCCCGTCTGAACCATTCAGGAAATTTCCGTTATTTTGATGTTATCATGGCACTATTTGTTGCTGTGCTGCTGATTTCCAATCTGGCATCCACCAAAATCCTTTCGCTGTGGATGTTTACCTTCGACGGCGGTACCATACTTTTTCCGCTCAGCTATATTTTTGGAGATATTCTTACCGAAGTTTACGGATATCAGCGTTCGCGTAAGGTGATCTGGACAGGCTTCGGTGCAGCTTTACTTATGTCGCTTGTATTATGGGTGGTGCAGGAACTGCCACCGGCAGCCGACTGGGGTAATCAGGAAGCTTACGAATCGCTGCTTGGGTTTGTTCCTCGCATTGTGCTGGCCAGTCTGGTTGCTTATTTCGCCGGTGCTTTTTCAAATGCGTTTATGATGTCGAAACTTAAAATCAAAACCAAAGGCCGGTTTTTGTGGGTTCGCACCATTGGCTCTACGCTTGTAGGCGAAGGCATCGATACTGCAATATTTTGTATGATTGCTTTCTATGGAATCCTGCCCAATGAATTGCTCGTCTCCATCATCATTTCGAATTATATCTTTAAATCGGGTGTTGAAATTCTGTTTACCCCGCTTACTTACCGCATTGTAGGCTTCCTGAAAAAGAGAGAAAATGTGGATGTGTATGATACCGGAATCAGCTACAATCCGTTTGGGTACTTTGTGAAGGAATAAATAGACAATCGGGACAGTGTCTGATTTTAGTTTACAAATTGTGTAAACCTATTTCAGGACAAGACCCTCTTTTTTCCGCCCCTCGCCCCCTCTCCTTGTCCCCTTGTCCTCGTGTCCC
>DHVX01000062.1:0-196950 GCA_002412885.1 Bacteroidales bacterium UBA5197 | reverse complement strand
CCCTCGCCCCTTTTTCCGTCCCTCGTCCCTATTACCGTCCCTCGTCCCTTTTTTCCGCCCCTCGCCCCTATTACCGTCCCTCGCCCCTTTTTTCCGCCCCTCGCCACCCTCTCCTTGTCCCCTTGTCCTCGTGTCCCCGTGTCCAATCTGCGTCCCTCGTCCCTTTTTTCCGCCCCTCGCCACCCTCACCTTGTCCCCTTGTCCTCGTATCATCCACATACAATCCCTTCTTTAAATTCCTTCTCCGGTCTCCATTCTTTCTGGATTTCTGAAACCGTTCTCTTAAGCTTACTGTTGGCTTTTACCAATCCATAAGCTTTCCCGGCCACAGCAAATAATACTGTTGTTGCAAGTATGGTAATGGCCGAACTGCCAATTGAATTTTCCATGGTTGCAAATCTGAAAATCTCAAATGCACCTGAAGCAAACAGGCCTATCAGCAAGCCTTTCGCACTTGAGTCGCATCCACAGGCACGGGATTGCCGGTTTAAGGTTTTTTCGTAGTCAGTCTTATTCGGATGTTCAGACATATTTCCACTTAAACGGATAGATCCGAAATTTTTCATCCCTACCAAAGGAAGTGTGGAAAGACTATTTAACTGTGACGGATGACTGATGATGAGCTCTTTCATATTTTTGTGTTTTTGCGGATCAGAAATAGGTAACGTGTTTGGAAGCTCTGATTATCAAAGTCTGCATATTATCAATCCGGGGATTGATTCTGTCAGGAGGTGTGCTTGAATCCGGGTCGCATTCGGCCTGTGTTGCCATCATATTGGCGTTGTCATTATCCACACACTGGTGGCCCAGCATACAGGCATGTCCGACTTCGTGGGCCAGAGTTCTGGGACTTGGATGCGGCAGCGTAAGTGTGCCTTGTACAGTTGCATAATCGGTAAATGTAACCTGGCAACCCAAGGCATCGGGCAGGCTTCTGATGATAAAACAGGTAACCGGACTTCCGTAACCCGTAACCCTTCGCCATGCTCCGAAAAAGCAAAGCAAGGCCGATTTGAACTGGAAAGTAGAAGCCGGTGTTCCAAGAGATGAATTGGCTGAAATACAGGGAACATCAAGAATATCGGCATCACTATTGCTGCCGTCAATAATTATCCAGTCGTCGTTCACCTGCTCAGCTCCGGCAAATCCTGAGGAATATTTAAACGGTTTTGAAGGAATTACCCGGACATTGCAGTCGCGTTTGTATATGTCACAGGCCATTTGCAGCAGGCTTCGGGTAACCTCATTCGAAGCCACTACACCACCCCTTTCATCACGGAGAATTACTGTGCAAACCCGCAAAAGCTTTTCAGGTCGGATGCCGATGGCTCCAAGTATAAAATCAAACCCCGAAGCAGCAACTACAATGACTGTTGTGATAAAATTCCAGATGAACTTTAAAATAGTTCCCAAATAAGGAATTGAAAGAATCAGTTCTATTACGAATGCAATGGCCGATAGTATCCAGCCGATGATTGATTCAATGGTAACCAGAATTGCATTGACGATAGTGGTTATTACATCCCACACCAAACAAACTGCGGTGGTTATCCATGTCCATGCGACGCATACCACATTCGAAACCCATGTCCAGGCTACACACACAATATTTGAAACCCATACCCAGGCTTTACATGCCCATGAACATGGCCACCAGGTGCAACAATCGCGGTACCCATCGTCGCGGGTTTGGGTGCATGAATTATATCCCTGGTCTGCTGTTTGGGAACATTCCTGATGACGTTCCACTCCCCATTCTAAACAAGTTGCCATATTTACCTCCTTAAATTGTTAAATGAAGATCTGAATTAAGGAATGGTTCAAAAATTACCCTTTGGCAAAAAATTGAACCTGTTTACTTACTTTCAACTGATCACAAAATAATTATCAATCCGGATTATGTGCGGCAGGAACCTGAAAAAAGGCTTCAGAGTTTATCTGCTGCACTTTTTGGCTTTCCGAGTTTGTTGGAGAGTTGTTTGGCTTACGTTGAGATCAGCAGTAATTGCCGTCATCATCAGCCAAATGGGTTAATCTGATGCAATAAACCAGATAGGTTATAGTTTGGTTCAATCTACCTGATAGCCAAACAGATACATTAACAAATATTTAACATTAATATGTAGATATTTAGATGTTTTGCGTTAAGATGAGCTTTCACTGTATCAGCCGGAATCCGTTAACAATAAAAGGTCAACTCACATAATCGCCGAAAATTCATGGCAATAGTATCAAAACGTCGCCTTATGTTTTTCTTATAACTCAACTTTAATTATCTTTGCTAAAAACCAGAACTTATGGGCATGATTTCAATTGAAGGTATGGAGTTTTTCTCCTACCACGGACATTTTAAGGAAGAACAGCTAATCGGCACCCGGTTTATTGTTGACCTTTTTATTCAGGTAGATACCAGTACCGCCGAGCACAGCGATAAACTTGAAGACACAGTTAACTATCTCGCTGTTTATGAAACTGTTAAAAAGGAAATGGACCAAAGTTCACATCTCCTCGAGCATGTTGCCCACCGTATTATCATGGCGGTGCACGAACAGTTTACTGATGTAACAGACGCAGAAGTGAAAATTTCAAAGCTCAATCCTCCACTTGGCGGAAAAATCGACCGGGTATGCGTTACCCTCAGCAGCGACGATATCTATGAGTGAAAGCGAAAAACCAACTCTTAAAACCTGCCCGCGCTGCGGAAAGCAGTTTGAATGCCTTCATGCTGCTGGTTGTTGGTGCTTTGCTTATTCCGTATCCTTAGAAAATCAGAAAAAGCTGAGAGAAGAATTCGACAATTGCCTTTGTCCGGAATGCCTGCCGTTGTATGCGGAAACTCCTCTAAATGCAGGCAATTAGCTTTTAAAGTTCATAATTACAGCGTCTTAACCGTTGCAAATATTTTTTTTATTGTCATTTTCATAATTTAACTAAATTTGCAGCCTGAAAAGGTCTCGTGGCCGAGTGGCTAGGCAGAGGTCTGCAAAACCTTCTACAGCGGTTCGAATCCGCTCGAGACCTCAGACGACATTTAAGGATTGAAAACTTAAATGTTAAATGTTGTAAAAATCAGGACTTTAACAGTCCTGGTTTTTTGTTTTAGAAGAAAATATTTCATTACTTTGCGAAAATGTTTACCAATTGTTTACCAGTTTAAACCATTGTATAATGAGCAAAGTAAATTCGGTAATAATGTTCCGGCCTGACAGGCCTAAGGTTGACAAGACCTACCCGGTAGTTCTCCGGGTTACCATTCAGCGTGAAGTCAAATATTTCCCTTTAGGCTTCGATGTATTAAAAAAGGATTTTGACATTAAAAACGAAACAGTCAAAGCGTCTGATACTAACTCCCATAAAAAGAGACTTGCCATTACTACCGCAAATACCAAAGTAAATGCGATTGAACGTCATTTTCTTGTCGGTGATACAAATCCGACTATGAAAGAATTTGTCAGGCTGTACAATTCGAATAGTTTCAACAATGATTCCTTCTATGATTATATCACAGAGGTAAAGAGAAACAAACAAGGACTTGCACCGGAAACGCTGATCTTTTATGAGAAACAGACCAATAAACTTAAAATGTTCAGTGAGTCACTTACGATTGGTTATGTGAATAGTAAGGATTTCGTGATTGAATATCGAGATTTTCTTATCAACAAATTGGGCAATCAGGAGATAACCTGGAATAAAAGTCTCGAATTTGTCAGAAGGATTCTCAATCAGGCGCTGAGAGATGAGCGAATTACTAAAAATGTCTTTATTCATTTCACTATAAAAAATCCTAAAGGAACTTTTGAGCCCTTTACAATTGAAGAAGTCAAAAGTCTTCGTGCATTGTATGACAAGAAAGAATTGGCGCCTATTTCTCAGGAAGTACTCCGATATTTTTTATTTGCCTGTTATACCGGCATGCGCTGGCGTGACATAAAAGAACTCAGGTGGGAGAATATTAAACCGCAAAATGGCACAACCTGGGTTGAGTTCATTCAGCACAAAACCCAAAAGCCCGGAAAACTTCCACTAATTCCACAAGCAATTGATCTCATACCCGAAAAAGGCTTTGACAAACAGAAAGTATTCTCCGTCAAAGGGAACGAAGCAAGATACCTTAAACCCATTAAGGAAGTCCTTGATATAACCGGCAACAAGCCATTTCACAGCGCCCGATCAACCGTAAACACCATCTTGTTATCTCTGGATGTACCCATTGAAGTACGGGAAATGATTGTCGGCGATACAAAGGAAGTGATACGTAATCATTATACGAAAGATAATGAGGAGATGATAAAGGGTGCGATGGAGAGGATGGCTAGTGTTCTAACAAAAGTAGGCTAACCAATTAGATAAATGGACAAATTTCATGGTTTTATGAGAATCTTTTGCAAATAATTTTAAGGCAATATTTGAAATTAAAAAATATTATTATACACAAGTAACAATTGCATCTTTATAACTTATCTTTGTATAACTCAACCAAAATTTAAGTTTTCAACTTCTTCCCCCTACTATAAAAATAACTGGGCTGAGTTTTAATAAAGCATAATCAAATATAAAAATATTTCACCAATTTAATTGGTGATTATATATAACATTTTCCCAGTAAATTACACTAATCGTTCTAACTATGAAAATAGACTCTTTATTAAAAACCCTGGCTACAGTTGCCATTAGTCTACTCGTAACTTTCAATTTAACAGCACAAGTACCTCAGGGAATAAACTATCAAGCTGTGTTGCGAAATGCATCTGGCACCATAATTCAGAACCAGAATGTTACGATGAAATTTACAATTCACCGGGCTAATCCTAATGGTACAACTGTTTATGAAGAAACGCAGGGCCCTATACAAACGAACAATTTTGGCATGGTGAATTTACAGATTGGACAAGGAGCACCAACGACTGGCACCTTTTCATCAATACAATGGGGCGCAAACAGTTATTTTCTGCAGGTCCAGGTAGATGTTGGAAATGGATTTGTTAATCTTGGTACTACCCAATTTATTTCGGTTCCTTATGCAATGGTTGCTGATACAGTGCTTCGTGGAGGTGGAGGTGGTGACAACTGGGGAAACCAAACAGCTATGACAAATGCAACTTTGGCAGGTAGTGGGACTAGTGCCAATCCGTTAGGTGTTGCTCAACAAAATGCATTAAACAACCAAACACTTAAATGGAATGGGAACTCGTGGTTCCCTGCAGATGATATCGATGCTCAGGAATTGAGTATTTCAGGTAATCAACTTAGCATTAGTAATGGCAATTCCGTAACACTCCCAGCTGGTAGTGGTTCGGGAACTGTAACTTCAGTTGGGACAGGTACTGGTCTAATTGGCGGACCAATTACTACAGTTGGAATAATATCTCTAGCAAGCACGGGTGTTACATCAAACTCATATGGCAATGCCAGCAGTTTCACAACTTTCACAGTCAATGCACAAGGGCAGTTAACCGCTGCCGGAACACAACCTTTGCCAGTCGCATTGCCTCCAAACGGTACAGCTGGTGGCGATTTAAGTGGCACTTATCCTAATCCCACCGTTGTTAAAATGCAAAATATTGGTATAAGTAGCACTCAACCTACAAATGGGCAGGTTCTAACTTATAATGGAAGTAACTGGGCTCCAGCAATGTCTTCGTCTGGAAACTCATGGAACCTGATTGGAAATGCCAGTACAAATCCTAATAATAATTTCATTGGAACAACTGATTTGCAACCAATAAATTTTCGGACGAACAATATTTTAACTACTCGTATATCAACCAAAGGTCAAATTGAAATATTTAATACCGGAAATTCTGTTTTCATCGGAAAAGCAGCCGGAGCAAATGACGATTTGACATTAAATCAAAATGTATTCGTAGGTGATTCCGCAGGTTTTGCAAATACAACCGGATACAGTAATACTGCTATTGGGAATTTGGCTTTGTATGAAAACAATGTTGGTTACGGAAATACTGCCATAGGTGATAGGGCTCTTACAAACAATTTGGATGGGGACAATAATACGGGAATAGGAAGAAGAGTTCTTGAAGACAATATAACAGGTAATAGAAATACTGCAGGCGGGTACAATTCTCTTTCTCGCAATTTATCTGGTGACAATAATACCGCCTACGGATATTTATCTCTAAACGATAATACGGAAGGAGATAGAAATACAGCCATTGGTTCAAATACACTTAGCTCAAATACTGAAGGGTATAATAATACAGCAATAGGGGATCATTCTCTGCAGGCCAACACAACAGGAGATGAAAATACTGCACTAGGGTATAATTCATTATTTTCCAATACTGAAGGGGCAGATAATATTGGGATAGGAAGAAGCTCTCTATATGATAATCTTACGGGATATGCCAATACAGGAATTGGCTCTAGTGCTCTTCACAACAATATTGATGGAGATTACAATGTTGCCATCGGGTTTAGTGTACTTGATTTTAATATATCAGGAAACCGCAATATAGGCATTGGTAATTTCACTCTCGAGACAAATTTAACAGGAAGTTACAATACTTGTATTGGGTCAGGGTCAGATACAGATGCAAGTGATCGCACAAACACAGTCATTTTAGCTGGAACAGGTGATTTGTCACTTAGCGGCAATAATCGGGCAAGAATTGGAAATAATTCGATGTCATCTATAGGCGGACAGGTCAGTTGGACAACTATTTCTGACGAACGAGTTAAAATGCAAGCTAAAGATGATGTAAAAGGTCTTGATTTTATCATAAATCTAAAGCCGGTAACATATAATTACAGTATCGAAAAATCTAATTTAATACAAGATAAGAAAGATACTATTAACTGGACCGGAAAATATGATATTGAAAAAATAAGATTCAGTGGATTTCTTGCACAAGACGTGGAAAAAGCTGCTCAAAAAGCTGGTTATAATTTTAGTGGCATTGACAAACCTCAGGATGAAGATGGCTTATGGGGTTTGCGTTATGCAGAATTTACAGTTCCATTAGTGAAGGCCGTTCAAGAACAACAAGTAATGATTGAAGATTTAAAGAAGCAAGTTGAGGTTCTACAAACTCAACTAAAACAATTACAGAAAAATAAGTAAGCACCTCAAAAATGAAAAAGTTATTCTTAATCCTATTCATTAATTTCATCTGGCAGATTACATCTGCCCAGATCAGCGTTGAGCGGCAGGTAATTGGTTCTACAGGTAACCTGACCAATTCAGGATCCGTAAAAGCTTCATCAAACATTGGTGAAGCAATAATATCAACATTCTCAAATACCAGTCTTGTTCTTACCCAGGGATTTGAGCAACCTGATACAATGCTTATTACAAGTACAGTTATGGAAGATGGTTTTAAAATGGAAATCACCGCATATCCCAATCCTGCGAGGAATCAGGTTATCCTGGCTTTTCAGCTGGATCAACCATTGGATATAGGAATTGACATTTACAATGAGACAGGGCAACAAATGCTGAATCAATTGAAAACCACAGTTCAGAACAAGGACAAGAAAGAGTTGGATTTTACTGGATTTTATCCAGGGAATTATTTCATTGTTATTAAATCCAATGATGGAAAAATAAGCAGAGGAATTAAAGTGCAGAAAATTAACTAACACTTTTTATCTAAAAAGTTTAACTGAATGTTTCGAGATTAGTTCAGAATTACTGGAATAAGTCATACTTAAACCAACTCTGAACATGACTTTAAGAAAATTTTCATAAAATTCTTGAAAGCTTAAAAGTGATACTGGGAGTATTCCTGTGAAAGCTTAAAATAAACTGCATCGAATGGGTAATTACAACAAATCTTTACTTAATAATTCTTGTCAATGAAAAAGTATCTATTCTTAATTACAACGATGTCTTTGTTTGCCGCAACCCTTATCGCACAGGTTAGCCAGTTCCCTCAAGTTTATTATAATGGTCAAGGTTCTGGTGGAAACAACTTATACATACATCAATCTGCTGGTTTAAGTTCGCCTAACATTACTTCATTAAGTATTACTGCAAAAATTGGAGTAGAAAACTTTGCAATATCTTCGGAATCCTATGGAACTGCAACATGGGCTAAAGCATGCCTGCCATCCACAACTGGAAATATTAGATATGGGTACATATTATATGGACAATATTATGCAAGAATTAATGAGATTAATAACTATGCAATAGTTACAGCAGTTTCGTTAAATATACGCCCGTGTGCAGGGTGCACAAGTTCTAATGTCACTATAGGCGGGCAAAATGCAATGTTTGGACAAAACTCTATTGTTGCATTAACAGGAAATATCTCAAGCGGTTGGTATGAAGTTTATTTGACAAATGATTGCAGCCAATCTACGGGTTGGGTCAGTGGTGCATACCTGACGATAAACAATACTACGTCAAACTATAGAAATGTTGGCGGTCAAGTAACAAACAGCAGTAATGTATCCATTTGGGGAGCAACTGTGACTATTGGTAGTTGGACTACTAATAGTACAGAAGGATTTTATCAGTATAAATTAGCTACAAATTGGTCAGGAATTATTACTTGCACCCACCCAGGGTATAGTAGCTCAAATCCAGTATCCTATTCACACACAGCAAGTAGCCATAATTATACAAGAAATTTTGTGCTAAGTAATTGCTCGGGACCTGCAATACCAACGGCAAATCCTGCAACCAATATTACCACTACTTCTTTTAACGCAAATTGGAATAGCGCTAGCGGAGCTATTGGTTATTATGTGGATGTATCAACAAGTTCTTCTTTTTCGAATTTTGTTTACAACAACACTTATGTTGGGAATACAACAACTTATAATTTTACAAGTTTGACTTGCAACACTCGCTACTATTATAGGGTTAGGGCTTTCAATAGTTGCGGAACGAGCGGAAATTCATCCACAATAAGTGTTTGGACAAGTCCTTGTTGTAATGCTCCAAATCCACCAACAGCGCAAGCCGCCACTAATATTAGTGGAAATTCCTTCAGAGCGAACTGGAGTTCAGTTTCAAATGCAACAGCATATTACCTCGATGTTGCCACCAATGCTTCATTCTCAAACTTAATTTATAATAATCTTTCAGCTGGAAATAATACAAGTCTGAATGTTACAGGCTTAAATTGTAATACTACGTACTATTATCGGGTTCGTTCAAGTAATACTTGTGGCAGTAGTAGTAACTCAAATACAATTTCAGTAACCACCGGAACTTGTTCGGGCATTACGATAACATCATCAGTAATTCCACCATGGCAAAGGGAAGGCGATTCATTTCAGGGTTCGGTAAGTGTTTCTACTTCTAACCCGTCAGGAGCTCCCTGGCATTTGGAAATTGATGTTTTTGATGCAGGCGGCAATTACCTGACAGCAATTATATACCCTACGATAACGGCTCCCACTCAAAATTTTTACAGTACAGACCCTCAATTAGCTGCTAATTCAGTAGCAGGGAGAAGTTTTGTATTTTTCGCTGTTTTAAATGCCAACAGTGCATTAACACAAGCTGGGAGTATGAAAATTATTGAAAAAAGATGGGAGTATAAAAATTATATACTATTGAATGAACCTGGTCAACAGCTTAAAATTCCGTTAAAGTATGTCGAAGGGGCAACAAAAGTTGTGGTAAAGTTTTGTCGCAATAAATCTTTTTCAACATCCTTAGAGACAATAGAGGAAACCCAACATTATAATCAAGGCACTTTCCCAAATAACCTCACATGCGAATACTGTACAAGCAGTAATCCGCCAATTTATCCGCAATTTTGTACTACAATTGATGCAAATTCCGGATATTTTATACTTGATGTTGGGAATACTAATAACCTCAGCACTCTCTCTCCTGGTATATTCGAATTTGCGATAGGATATTATACAGATGCCTACTTTAGTCCTATGCTTTTATGTGAACAGGGAACTTTTGACTTAACTAAAATCAGCAACCCTTTTAATTCTAGAAATCTTGCATCAAATAAAAATAAGATTATTGTATTAGCTGGGGATATTGGAAATGAAATTGGAAAGGATATAGATAAAACCATTCAATTATCTTACTATCCTCTGTCAAAAATACCCTTTTCCGTTGTTAATACTATATGGTATGAAAAACAATGGAATATATGGTATATTTCTCAACCTAACCTAGGCATGACGCAGAAAAATGCATATGATCTTGGCATAGCACTAGAAAAGATCTTGAGTCTTTGTATGAATTCCGGGTCAAATTCACCTGAGATATCTGTTTTAGCTTTTGGAAAGAGCGCATTAGAAATGCGAATTTTGTTAGCCGAAATGGGAGCCCCCACTTCGAATGTTGTAGGATTCTCCAATCAGTATCCTGCCAATGCCTTCACAAATACTACCATTGATGGAAAATTAAAAAGTGTGACTTTTATCGGAGCACCTCATACAGGGACAAACATTTATGCTATTCCAGACTATAAGCATGCAGGTTTTGAGTTAAAACCTAGTTCTGGTTTAATTCAATACCTTAATAATAATACCCAAGTTCCCAGTAGCATTAGAATTGCAAATATAGCAGGCTATGGGAACAAAGGTGGTTGGAATAATATGATAACAGGGATATTGAATGATGGAGTTTATTCTTTCGCAACAACATCTGACGTTAGAATTCACAATCAAGCATTATTGAGAAAATACATTATTAAGGATCCTAGAAATCCAATCCAATTCGAATCAATAATAGATCAGTATTCAGCTTGTCAAGGACTTGGCCCACTGAACGATCTATTAAATTTAATTTTATATGGGAATTCTTCCCATATCTTAAGATGTTTAGTGTTTAATGATTGCGGTAGTAATAATATTATTACCTGTGGCACACTTGGCCAAGCAATTATTGATGGACTGTCCTTACATACTCTTTTATCAAGTTCATATCTTCTAAGAAGCCAATCTGCTTCTTGCGCTATGGGAATCGGGGATGCTTGTAATAGCAATACATCAAGTACATACAGCAAATTAATCTCTTTTATAGAAAATAATAATATATCACCTAATTGTTGCTTGCCCCAAGAAGACATTCTCCTAATAGGATTACCAGGATCTATATTGCCAGGAGCTGAAATAAAAATCCTTAGCCAAGAGAGCAATCAGTATTATATAAATGCCATTTCAGATGAAAATGGCATTGCCGCTCTTTCAATGAGTGATCTAACAATTGGAGACACATTATTGTTGGAAGCACCACAATATGAAACAATTAAAATAGTAGCTGATTCTTTGTTCAAAACAATATCTCAGCATTATATCCCAATGATAAAGACATCTTTACCTTCAGATAAGATAATGTGTCCAGTAGTAAAAACGATTGGGCATTACATTTCCTCCAATCAAGTTGCACAATTTTACATAAGTGCCACAAACGCAAATCAATATGAGGTTTTAAAACAATCTGATACAGCCTTTTCAACTTTGACATTAAGCAACCATGTCTATACCTCTCCAATTGATACTGGTTTTAATTATATAGTATTCCGCATGACAAACGAATTTGATACTTTAATCATATCAAAAATTATCTACTTGCCTGATGAAACAACAAATCTATTTAATCAAACAATAATGATTGACAGTTCCAGCTCCTTGGCAAAACTATACCTTAATAATGTTTCTTCAATAGATATCTTCTCTGGTCAAAATGAATTATTGTTACCAAATGAAGGTTTAAGTACTTTAAACTTTACTAAGTTTGGGTTCCAAGATACAACATTCAATGTAAGTTCAAATACCGGACTAATAAATATTTCATTACAGCCTTTACATAGTTCTTATTATTCTTATGATAGTACCATATTCAATTTCCCGTTAAATGGCAAAATACAATATCATAAAAATGTAACTTTAGTTGATAGTGTACGTTTGAGTGTAATATCAATGAGGCAATTCAATGATAACTTTACTGGAACTGGTTTGATACCCAAGAGCAGAAAATTTGAAATGCACCATTTAAATTCAATCTGGTCTGAAATCCGTTTCGCAGCAGTACTTAACCAAATTGAAAATTTATCTGAAGATAGTATTTATCTTCTAAGAATTATTGATGATTTCGACTTTACAAAGATCCCTTTTGAAACAAATGGAGAAATTGCGGGGTATGATTCTATTGTGCAAAAATTGACGTATAATTATATTAATTTCAATAATGGCACAGCTGCGAAAGAAGAATTGGTCATAATGAAAAAGCAGGCACCAATAGTCAACAGCATTTCAGCTTTGAATTTAATCCAGAGTGCGACATTGCGATTGCCCTTGACTTATTTTTTCAGTGATCCGGATTCTATTCAGAATGATATGAATTTTCAAATAGGCAATACCTCTTCACAATTAAGCCTTCAAATAATTGGAGATTCTTTGTTTATTACTCCTGTCGCATGCTGGAATGGCAACGGATTTTTTATTTTGCAAGCCCAACACGATGATTTATGGAGAAGTGTAACTTGTTCAGTGAATGTAATTAGCTCTCCATTACCTACAATTTCAGTAAATGGTTCAACAACCCTTTGTCAGGGAAGTAGCGTTACACTCATTGCAAGCCAGGGAAATAGTTACTTATGGTCAAATGGAAGTACTCAACCATCAATAACAGTGGCTAACGGAGGTGTTTATTCAGTTACTGTGACTGATCAGTATTATTGTACTGCCACTTCATTACCAGTTACCATAACTGTTCTTCCGTTACCGAATTCAATAATATCAGTCTCGGGACCCACAACTTTTTGCGAAGGGAATAGCGTTATTCTTAGCGCTCCGGCTGCAGCTAGCTATTTATGGAATGAAGGATCAACAACACAATCGATTTCTGCTTCAGTAACTGGAAACTATTTCGTAACCGTGACTGATTTCAATAATTGTTCTGCAACTTCCAGTTCAGTTAATGTTGTTGTAAATCCTAACCCATATCCATTGGTAAATGCAAATGGTGCAACAACATTTTGTTATAGTGATAGCGTTACCCTTACGTGTTCAATTTCAGGTGTAGACTATTTGTGGAACACAAATGAAACTACCCAAAGTATTGTTGTTTCATTTTCAGGGAATTATTTTGTTGAAGTTACAGATTCTTATGGTTGTTCAGGGTCATCAGGGGTTATTACCATAACAGTAAATTCATTGCCAACAGTCGATGCTGGGAATCCTGTTACTATTATTCAAGGTAATTCAACTGTAATTGGCGGCTTTCCAACTGCCTCAGGATATGACCCTTTCATTTTTCTATGGAATCCTGAAACTGGATTGGACTCAACTAATGTTGCAAACCCAAGTGCTTCACCACAAAATACAACAAGATACACTGTTTATGTTACTGATGCAAATGGGTGCAGCAATATTGATAGTATTTTGGTAAATGTAGATGTACCCATTGGTATAACTGCATCAAAAAAAAGTCAGGGACTTATAGTTTACCCTAACCCAACAAATGACAAGTTGCATGTTTCAGGTTCAGACATAGAAAACGGAGTGTATAATTTTGAATTGAAAAATGCATTTGGACAAACAATGTTTGTTGATAAAGTAAGAATAGCAAATAATTTGCTGCAAATACAGTTCCCTATATCTGATTTTAAAGCAGGAATGTATTTTCTTATAATTGAGACTTCCAAAAATAGAAGTGTAACCAAAGTGCAAATAATGAAAGTCTAAAGCTTTAATGAAATACACAAAACTATCGTATAATTTTGCGGGTGTTCAATTAAATTCTAACCTAGAAAGAATTACGTATTATCCTCTTAGGTGGTCTGTCTGATTCTCTTGATCATTTTCTGGGCATAGTTAGTATTTTCATTGAAGGTACCATATATAATTGATTCTAATCATCATCAGATCGGTTAGTATCTCGATGTAATCGTTAACTGAGTATGATTTGAGTAGGGTTTTTTTTTTAACTTAAGGTAAAAGTGCTGATACCTTTGAAGGGTCAGGTGATTCACTAACATCCAACCATAGAATGTAGGTACATCTTGCATGTGAGTATGATATGCATCCATAACGTTTTTCATTCCGTCAAACTATTACCTCAATAAACATACTACTTCCGATTCACCCTTTTAGTGCCATGTCAGCCATTGCTTTTCAAGTTCTGCGCCAAAATTTTTTTCTGTTGACACCGTGTCGAGTTAACTCACGCTGATAATAATCAAGCATGGTGCTCAAATATTCGTAACGAGAATCAGGTAGGGAAAGCACTGTACCAGAGTAAAACAACTTCGCCAGTTCTGCATCCGGCTTGCCAGACAACTCGCTTAAAGGCAGCGAAACTTGCAACATCTTGGCAACATAAGCGTCAATTGTATGACGTCCACAGTGAAGCTCACGAGATATCTCGCGCTTGGAACTACCCTTGGACATAAGTTGAATTATGCGTCGAATTTGTAACATCGTTATTGATTTATTGGACATAGTACCGAGTTTTAGCAAGGTACTATTTGTTACAAATCCACTCTCTTTTTTAGTGGCGCCGATTGTGCCGTAATGTCAGGTGGTGATTTTCTTTCATTTACCGGCTGCTATCCTAAAAAATCACGTTTTTAGATGGCGCCGTTTGGAGTGAAATTACTGGAGCTGTTTGCACCGAATTTACTGGCGCTGTTTGCTCCGTAATAGTCAGGTGTTCATTCATTTAAGTCTGTTTGTCAGTTATTTAACTTTCATTTTCATGTCATTTTCAATCTGCACTAACCAATCCACGAAGAACAAATTTATTTTGTTTTTTGAGCGTGGGCAATTCAAAAACCGTCCTGTAAGGTGGTTACTCGGGCTGGAGAAACGGAAGCTCATTTGTAAGCCTTTGGTTTAATTTAATAGCGTTGGCTCGTGGGGGCTTGCAAATGCGCTTATGACTGAGCATTGGCTTTCATGTAAAAATGCATACTAAAATAAACAACTAAACTAATAATTATACCCATAATAATTGACGGTATAGTAATACTGGAATATTTTACTAAAAGAGAAGAAGCCCCTCCAAAAATCATAGATAGAAGAACTGATTGCCAATATACTTTTTTCAAAAAAATTGAAGTCAATAAAGCAATTAATATTGTTGGAGCCCAAACTGAATAGATATTTGCTAAACCTTCTAGTATTGAGGGCGTTTTTAACGCAAAAACAATGGCAATAATACCAACAAAAATCCCAGCTATTCTAGAAACTAATAAATTTCTTTTCGCACTACCTGGTTTTATAACATTAATAATATCAACCGAAAATATAACAGAAGCAGAATTAATTAACGAATCTTGCGTTGATACAATAACACCCAGCAGCGCTATTGAGAAAAAACCTAACAAACCAACTGGTAAATATAATGAGCCAAGTTTAAATAATACTGAATCAGGAGATAAATCATCAATACCAGATACTTTTGAGATAATACCAATACTTAGCATTATAAAAAGCCATATAATCATGAAAATGCCAGAATATGATAATGCTTTTTTAGCCGTTTTTGAATCTTTACTAGAAAGAATGCAACTAATTGTAGGAGGAACTAGCATTTCACCAAAAAACCAAGTTACCAATAAGCCTACAATTGCAATAATAGACATGTCATTATAACCAATTGTTGTTAATTGCTTGGCAGTCATAATAAAACTATCTAGAGAAAGGTTAGATTTGTATATTGCAATAATCCCTAGTAATGGCAATAAGACAATGAAAAGGAAAAATTGTAATAGGTCTGAAATCATACTGCTTTGTAAACCTCCAAAAACAGCAATAGAAATTGATATTGATGTAATAATAATTATCCCCCATAGTTTGTCAACACCCAAAAATGAGTTTATAATACTACCACCTGCCATTGTCATTATACCGCAGAACCCTATCATTAGCAAAAAGGAAATTACTCCAGCAACAAATTGAACAATTTTATTATTATGGGAGTCTTTGCCACCAATAATACCACCAATTGTGTATGAAGTTTTGAATTTGTTACGAATATTAGGTGCTATAAATAAACCTTCAATAATTTTTGACATACCATAGACTAGCATGATGAAAAAGAATAAATAACCAGTAGAAAAACCTTTGCCTACTAGACCTATTGTGAAACCAGGCCCAATATAATTGGCTGAAGAACTTGCAAATAATAATAACATACCTACCGACCTGTCAGCAACAGAATAGTTTTCAAACGTATTTTTTTTACGCGTATAATATATGAAAACAAAGAATAATGCAGCAGTTATTGTTGCGACTATAATGTCAATATAATCATAATTTGCCATTGTACTAGAATTTCAAATGAATAATTGTAAATATTTCACCATCTACTCTATCTAATTCAACAGCTGATAAAATTCTTTTAATCTCCTCAATTTCAATATCAGACCACCATTTGGCTTGATAATCATCATTAGCATGATAAATTCCAAGCTCAAAGTTTGTTTTTTTATAATTAGGAAAACCAAGCATACTGCTTAAACTACCATAAATTTTTATTCCTTCTGTTTTCAATGCAGCTTGTTTCAAGAAAGATATAATAATTTCTCTTTTATCATTTTTTAAAGTTTCTTTTACGGAATTTAAAACATCTATCCACTGCCCCTCGATAACACCTAAAGTGTTTTGACATAATAAAAATACTGGATTTTCAACATTTGAAAATTCAAATCTATCAGTTGTTGTAATATCGCCAAGGATTGTTCTAGTGTTTTTATCAATTGAACACTTTGAAGCTAATGCTTCGTACATTAATTTATTGAGTTCAATAAAAACCTTTTGTCTGCCAATATTAATTAGAAGATCAGCTAACCTACCATAACCTGAACCTAAATCAATTAAATCTCTATTACCGTTTCTCAAACACTTACTGATAAATTCTTTTTCTTCTAATATGTAATTTTGAAGAGAAGCAATTTCTGTGCGCTCGATTAATTGTATATATTGATTTGGGTTGAACTTCTCAATTATCGCCATTCGTCTTTTATTTTTAGGGTTTCACAAACATTTTTAGTTAATAGGATAATAAACTCTGTAGTAAATTCTCGAAACATATTTTCAAGGTTAACATCACTTTCCTCTATACACTTCAAAGCAATAATGTATGGATAAAAATAATATGGTAAAACAGCAGAGTCAAACCACATTGAAAACATATTTGCTTTAAAAAGAGTAGACAATTCAGGATTGTTGTTATAGTTTATCCATGAATCTTTTACTTCTTGAAAATTGTACTTTTCGAATAAATCATACATTGACTTTTTAAAATCATCTTTATCCTCAAATTTAAAATAATTTGCAAATGAAAACAAATCAGAAACTTGTACTGCCAATTGTTCAATTTCAATTTTTAAGACAATATTTTTTACTTTTTCTTTTCTTTCATCAGTTAAAAAATCAAAAATCAAAATAGCTTTATTTTCGTATCCTGTCTTATATTTTTCTTTAAAACTACCACTCGGGAATGTATAAGGTATTATATTTAAGCCCTTTTCGAAACTATAATGACTAAAATAAACACTATTCAATATTTTTTCTTTTACTCCTTCAAATGCATCCATTTTAGCAAAGGCAAAATCAAATTTTTTCTCACTTTCTACACCAACTTTTAAAGCATATTTATATTTATTATCATGTAAAGTATACCTTTGTAATAATGCATATAGGAATGTAGAACTATCGGTTCCCTTGAAATATTGCTTTACAACAGAGATGGTATATAGGTTCTTTAAATCATTTACAATTGATAAGCTTAATAACTCTAATTTTTCTTTTTGAGAAACATCAGATAACCTCTTGATTAAAGACGGAATATCAATTTTTTTGTTTTCAAAATCTAGTTGTTCAATAATTGGCTCTAATAATCTACAATACAACTCAAATTCCGCTGCTTCTATTTCAAGTGATCTAATGTTTTTGCCATCTAATGAATTAACAAGGTGTTTTGCTAATACTTCGATATCACTAAATCCTAATTTATTGTACAGTTCTTTTCTGAAATCAAGACAACTATCCAAGTTGCTCATAATATTTAAAATCTGACTCTTTAGTTCAATTACTGAATAATTTAATTTGGCCCAATCGGTATCAGTAATTAAAATATCTATTTTTTCAATGCCAATAGTTTTACACAATCGAAGATATCGACCTAATTCACATAATAGTAAAATGCTATCGCTAAATGGGCTTAGAGCATGACCTAGTATAGATTTTTTTATGTGTTTTAAACTTATTTTTCTTGTATTATTATTTAAAAATGATCTAACATCGCTAACAGCCACCAATTCTGCGTCGTCAGAATTATATTCAACGAATTTGCTACAAGAATATTTATCGAAACCATTGTGAATATTGGAAAATAAAACAATTGGGTTTGCACATAGAAATGTTGTTACATCGCCTTCTGTAATATTTAGCAAATCAGAATAAAATTTCAATGGACATTTCCCAGACAATTTATTCTTAAGGGATTTTTTAAGTATCGGAAAGTAATAACTTTTATAAAGATTAGTATTGTCTCTATCTGGTTCCTCTAATTCAATTTCTTTAATTGCATCTATAACCGATTTATAATACTTCGGTTGGAGATATTCACCATTCAAGAATCTACTAAAACTAGCTGGGTCTCCAATTCTTGTAATTCCCTTTTCTTTTAATCTATTTGCAATTTCTTGCTGACTTAAATGAAAACAGAGTTTTTGCAAGGACGTTTTTATCTGTCCCTCAATATTATTCTCTATTTTTTTTTGTTTCTGTGTCATATCTTTTAATGGTTTGCAAAGTTAGATACATAAATTCCTAAAAGTACCAATATTTGTACAATTTTCCTCAATTTTTCCTCAATATTTTTTTAAACAAAATCAAGAATGCACAAGAACAAAATAATTGAACTACACACGTATCTTGTTGATATAGTGAGTTGTATTGCGCTGTATTTGATTGTTATAGGAATAAAACTATACTAATTTTGGTTTAGCATTTATTTATTAATAATTAAAAATTGGAGGTTAATATGAAACCACATCTACTACATGATTTCCACGAAGGGAAAAGTGCCAACTTCGTTGGAACGTTTAGCGAGGAGTCGCCAATTCGTAAACTTTTCAAAAATACGGGTGATTTTGAGTTTGTTATCCAACAAGTCACTAACCAAGGACCGATTCATGAACGTGTCGGCATCGGCCTATTATTAAAGGAATGTGAAAGTATATTAACTACAATCGGAAGCGAAATCGAAATAAAGCCGATTGAAGGTATTACAATCCGTTCATTTTCGCCACGATTTGCTGAAATGACGCTTCCTCTTAATTACCCTGCTGAAACCTTATCGCTGGCTAAGTCGCCAACGGAAGTTGAAGAATTTATAGGGGAAGGTCCAATCGAAAGGGTTCTTGCCAATGCTTTGATAGCTCAAACGCTTCACTATTTTAATATCTTTTTGTCAAATCAAGAAAAAAAGCAAAGCTGTGAAAATTAAAATTTCAGCGATACCAAACCCGTGCAAAGAGCTCGGGTTTGTTTCCTCGGCCATCGTGCAACTCGATGCGAAAAAAGGAAATATAGATTATTCGGCAGGTCTATGGCCTTACGAACAGGAGGTACAGCAAATAGGTACTAAAGCAGTTTCTAACAAGTACAATGAGTTTGTTGCAAACATTTTGAGTTTTATTGAAACTACTTCAGTATCGAAGATAATAACTGTGGGAATGGAAGCTACGCTAAACGATCTTTTGTCGATAAAAATTCCTGACAAGCTAAAATTAATGATTCCAAACTCAACTGATGTTGATGTTGATAGAATCAGGCTGAATTATAGTAATGATAATTCAATCATTCTTAATCCTTACCAAGCGCTTGAATATGTCGGAGCCAACACATTGGTAATCGTGCCAATTTTTAGGCTGAATGATAATTCCTTGTTTATGTATAATTATTCAAGACGATTCATGGGTGGCGATGTAGCTCATTACAGCTTTTGCTGTTTAGCTTTGGAATTACTACCAGCAATCCAAACTTTGGATTACCGTACCGCACCATATTCTCCAGAATTAAGAGAATTGAGCAATATCGAAGGGAAATATTTCCATAAAACCTTGTCTTTTTAAAACAAAACATTATGTCAACAGTAACTTTAATTATTATTGTTAATGCGATTGTTGCAATCGCATTACAAGCAGTTTATCCGAACAGACGACATGTTATTTTGTTCGTGAGTGCAGCTATCGCACTAATATTAAGCACCATAAATAACTCATTGAGTTCGTTTCTTGGAATGCTGCCGTGGGATACTGTTTTAATTCTATTTGCCCTTACCATTTATGGCGAATTTATTTTTGGGTCAAATGTTTTCGACTTTTTAATTAGAAAAATTGCAGTGCTTTGCAAAGGAAAACTACATTTAATAATATTGGTATTCAATATTATAGTATTCCTTGTGTCAAGTGTTCTCAACAACTACCAGGCTCTTTTGCTAATACTTCCCGCACTTATGGGGCTGCTAAAATTAATTGAAAATCTAAATCGCCGCTACTTAATTATTCTATTAAGTTCAGTGCTGATTATCTCAAATTTAGCAGGTGCGGCGACTCCAATAGGTGATTTTCCAGCACTGTATCTGCTTTCACAAGGAGTAATAACATTTAGTAGTTATTTCTCAAATGCTACGCCATTTGCATTGCTTGCTGCTTCAATTATTATCTCAATATCAATTATTTTCAATAAAATGAAACCAATCAATGTTTCGGAACAAACTGAACAATTAACCGTGGCATACACTAAGGCACTTTACAGAAATGTAAAAATAAACTGGAGTTTACTTTTACCGGCATCAACGATTTTTGTAGGCATGTTTGCATTCTGGTTACATGGATTTAATCCAACAAAAGTTGCTTTATTTGGATTATCACTGCTTGCAATAGTTGTAAAGATTGGTGCTTTTGCCGAAATTAAAATTGTTTTGCTTGATGCATCAATATTCATATATTTTATCTGCTTGTTTATCGTAATTGCGTCAATTCAACAAACGGGAATATTGGTTACAATAGCAGATTATCTTAAAATAATAAAAGACTCGAAACTCTTGCTACTTGCATTCTCTATTACGACTGTACTCATAACAGGATTAGTATCCGCTGGTCCTGCTACGGTTGCTTTTTTTCCTATTGCTATGCAAATAGCACCTTCATATCCTGAAAACACAGTAATTACTTGCTTCTGCTTATCTATTTGCGCTGGTTCGTCTCTTTTATTAACCGCTGCTACAGCTGGACCTCTCTTAACAAGAATTACAGAAAAATACGCGTTGTCAATAAATGGCAAGGATTATATGTTCACTTTTAAAGATTATTTAATCCCTGGTTTTATTGGCGCTACCGTTATTTTCGCTTGCAATGTCTTGTACATTTATTATAAACTTTAATTACAAATACGCAAATTATCAATATCATGAAAGAATTTTTACACACAATCAATAATTTCAAATGGGTGTTTAATCCATTGGAAAAATCTTCTAAATTTAAGCTGTTTGTTGCTTTGATTTTGATTTTGGCAAGCTCGTTTATAGTTTCGCTGATACCGAAGTATATCGGTGAAATAATTGACTCTACAATTAAAGATAAATCTTTAGCTTACTGGACAATAAGTTTAATCGCTATTTTATTTGCTTTCGATATTGCTTTTGAAGTAGTACGAAAATATTTTATTGAAAGTACAGCAACAAAAGCACAAAAAGAATTAATAGTTAAAACATCTGAACGCTTAATAAGGTTGGACTTAGAATGGATTTCAGCTCAGCGGAGCGGCGGATTGAACGGGAGAATTCAACGTTCGGTTGAAGGTTCTATAAAGCTTTTAAAACTAATTTGTATGGATTTTGCTCCAAACATTTTCCAGATTATTTTAGCCGTTTGCATTGCATTTCTCACAAATTCTTATATCGGATTTATTCTGTCAATTGCTATTGTAATTGGTCTTTTTACAGTTCAAAAGCAAATAAAATCTCAAAAGGGAATTAGAATTTCACTTTTAAGAGCTCGTGAAGAAAACGATGCAAATATAGTAGAGTTATTGACAGGCATAGAGTCTGTTAGGGTTGCTAATGAAGAAAACAAACAAATTAAAAGGATTGAAAGTATAAATGAAAGCCTTCGAGAGGTTGAATTGAAGCATCATATTAAAATGATAACGTTTGATTCATTGAAAAAATTAAATATTGTTGTTTGGCATATTGTTATTCTTGGTTTTGGGGTATTTCTTGCTTCAAAAAACCATATCACAGCAGGTGAAATTGTTGTATTTAATTTGCTTTTTAATAACGTTTTAAATCCTTTACAAATTATACATCGCTTCATAGATGAAGCACAGGAAGCAAGTCTTAAAACCACCGACTTACGAGAATTGCTTTCGATACCTATTGATAGTTCATTTGACAATAAGCAAGACTTTTATAATTACAATGCAGAGAATAATATTGCAGTAAAAATTAATAATTTACATTTTTCTTTTAATGAAAAGGGAATATTAAAAGGTATCAACTATTGTTTTGAAAAAGGGAAGTATTACGGAATTATAGGTTCGACTGGTTGCGGTAAATCAACGCTATTACGCTTAATGATGAATCTCATTCACCCCAAAAGTGGCGCAGTTATAGTTTTTGGTCAAAGTATTAATGAATTAAGTCGTGAAGAAATATCCGATTATATAACTTTCATGCCACAAACTCCCTATATCTTCAAAGGAACTATTAGAGAAAATCTGCTTTTTGGGAGCAAAACAGAATATCCAGATTCTGAAATATTTTGGGCATTAGAACAAGTCTGTTTGTTAAATGACATAAGCAAAATTGACCAAAAGCTGGATTATATTATTAATGAACGTGGCAATAATCTATCAGGCGGTCAAAGACAAAGAATCGCATTAGCTCGAATTTTTCTTAATGCTAAAAATCGGCAGTCTGAGCAAATACTTATATTGGATGAAGCTACATCAGCACTTGACATAACAACTGAGGAATTGATTATAAACAACTTGCTTTCGATTGTTGATAGTAATACAACTTTAATTGCAATCGCTCACAGATATAGCACTCTAAAAGAGTCTGATGAGATTTTAATTTTGGAGAATGGCTGTATTAGAGAATCTACAAACTATAAGAAACTTATATATCTCGAAGAAATAGAGTATTCAAACAATTAGCTTTCACATTTCATAATTCTTGATGGTGGGTCGACGAAATTGCACTCTTTGACAAAGCTTTGGTTTCAGCGTTGGCCTGTGGGTTTTGCAATAAGGGCAAAATTGATGCTCTTGCATTTTTTGGGGGGCGGGAATGGTTAGTGAATGTTTTGGCGCTTGGCTCAATGCCGGATTTCGGAGCACTTCACTTTCAATACACCACAAAAGTTGATACAAGGTAGAATGTTCAATTAACCACTTAACCCGTCATTGAGCCAAATGCCTGTTATGCACAGTGTTTATTATTCCCATCTATCAAGGGTCGATAAATATAAATGCAACACCTATTACTCCAATTGCAGAATTAGCAAGTCCACCAACTCCTAAACACGCTGCAACGAAAAATTTTGTCGTTCGACCACCTCTAAACTCAAACATTCTATTTAATAACTCACTTTTTATTCTCAGACCGTTATCAAAATGATTGGGCATTTCAGCAAATCGTCTTGGTAATTCTAACGAAATTATTTTTTCACGAAGTAAGTTTGCTAGCTTTCTTGATTTACTGAGAATTATCCTGCCCGTCCGCTTACTAAACTCTAATATTTTCGCAATGCAGTCCCCTAAAAAATTTATTCTCGGACTCAATGAAACATAAAAGTCGTGTTCGGAAAAAAGTTTCAAATATTGCTCATAATAATTGTCTTTCTGATTGGATTTAATGTCTTCTTGTGAAATTGGTTTTATTTTCATTACACTAATGTTCTGATAAAATAATTTCCAATCATTTTCTTCAATTTGTTTGCTATAGCCATAGCGAAAGTAAGTCAAGAAAGATTTTAAAAATGTCTGGTGTTCTCTGCTTACTTTAGAGCGTTCTATTAATCTTATTAAATTGTCAGGTAGGTAATAGTTAATTTGAGTTTCTTTAATCTTGTGTGAAGTGAGATAGAAGAGAACAGAAGGATCAAGAATTACCTCGTCATGATCTAAAGAAAAATGTCCGTGTCCGTGAAAGTGAATATGATTTCTACCGTCACTTAATAAGTCAATGTCAAAATGCATAGGCGTCCTCATTTTTTTGGTTATTTTACTTCGTTGGTGGTCTGTCTAACAATGTGCATAACGTTACATGCGTATATATCCAACTTATCTAAACCTGTTGAACCTGAATGTATAAATAAGTCTTTCAATACAAATGTAGTAACTTATCAGATATTCCTACCAAACAACTAATATTTTTTCAAACTAGCGATGCATAAACTAATGTTCAATGGTCATTTTTCTTGCACAACCGATTGCCATCCAGCCATGGCTTCCATTTTTTTGAAAAAGTTGTCCCCGGTTTTTCATTATTCTATTGTCAATTGAAGTGCAAGCATTTCTTTATGAGATAAATGGCAGATAAGTCGCTCATCCGAAATATTTCTTTTGTGGATGTGCTGTGAAGATCAATGAGCTTAATTTGAGAGTATTCTGCCTGGTGTTATTTATTAATCTACTTTTGAGACACTAAAATTGAATTATGAAGAATCTTGTTCTGATTATTGCTGCCGTTTTATTCACATGCCATTTGTGGGCTCAAAATACGGTATCTGCTGATAGCCTTTCTTATTATGAAGGACAGCTTATCAGGGTATGTGATACTGTGACGGGCGTTCATGTATCTACCGGAAAATCGGAAACGACTTTTATAAATTTTGGAGAACCTTTCCCTAAACATTCCTTTTCACTGGTTATTTTTCAGAAAGATGTGCAGAGTTTCAGCTACAAACCGGCTGAATTCCTGGAAAATAAAAATATCTGTATTACAGGCAAGGTTAAGTTGTATAAGGGCAAGCCGGAAATTATCGTTTACAACGAAATGCAGATAAGGGTTGAAGAATAAAGATAGCATCCCGAGATCTCTATAATTTTTGAGGTAAGTGAAGGTTATTTACTGAACGAGGTAAGTGAATTTGAATGAATGCTATTTTTCTACTTTTTTTCCCTCCTTATAATTTTCTTCGAGAATAAGTTTGCCATTTTTATTATATGTCAATGACTTTCCATTTCTTAACCCTTTCTTAATTTTAATCTCCATTTTGTTTCCATTTTCGATTAGATTAAGCCTGCCGCTGTAAAGTTCTTTAGTTTTGTTATCAAAATAACGTTCTTCTTCTATCGTATCCTTACGAAATGATCTAACGATGTAGATTTGTTCCAAAAGATGATCAAAAACCCAATTTCCACAACGAATATTGTTACAGTATTTCCCTTCAACAATCTTTTGGTTATTAACAAGTAATTGAAAGTCACCATCTTTTATGCCATATTTCTGAAATAAACCATAGGTATATTGCTCTGTGCTATTTACCTTATAACCTGTTCGGACTATTGTATCCTGTGTTCCGTGTATAAATAAATCAACATTGACCAGATACCCGTCCTTTTGGCTCTGCAGCGTATGGATTTCAGAGAGTTTATTATTGACATAGTAATCACATTTTGAGAGTATATTCTTCAGAAAGGCTTCAACAAGAAATAGCTGTGTTTCATCATCAAAGTAGCTGACTTTAATTGTTTCTCCATTTTTATATTCAGTAGAAGTAGAATAGTTATTTGAAAAATAGTGCGTCCAAGTACTATTCATTTGATCATTATTATAAGAGCCTTTCAATAATAATTTGCCTGTTGAGTCTCTTAGACTATAATCACCATTTTTTAAATCATTTTTATAATTAGTAGTTTCTAATACCGGAGTAGTTATAACACTTAGTATATTACTTCCATCAATTGGCGTAGGGCTCAATTTAACAAAGTAGTATGTTTTTGATAAGCCATTCTTTTTACCATCCACATATTCAAAAGTAGATTTGATCTCACCAAATTTTGATCCCATTGTAAGATATTCATTCCATACTCCGGTTTTAAGTCCTTTTTTATAATTACCTTCCTCTTCCTTCATTCCATAATAATATTCGGTCCATTTTCCTTCTTTGAGTCCAAAACTATATTGACCTTCGGATTCAATGACCCATATTGGCATTTCTTCAAAACCCTCACTTATCAAAACTTGTTGTAAAGTTTTTCTTGAATATTTGCCATGTAATTTACCATTGCTGTAACTGCCAATTTCCAAAGTATCGCCTATGTCGTTATACTCCATGAAATCACCGTCCTCAACATCATTGGAGTAATTCGTGTAAGAATTTAATTCTTCTTTACCATCGCTAATAATAAAGGACTCCCATTTTCCATTTTTTTTATTCTGGACAAAGCCTCCAACTATTTTCATAATCAGAGTATTGTCATCATCGTAATAGTAATCCACGAATTTTCCATTATTAATATTGTTTTGTTTTTCAACTTCCTGTGATATAAGATTATTCTCGTAGATGGTCATTAATCCATTGATATTGCCATTTTCCATTTTATAAGTAGCGCTAAGAAAGCCGGATTCATCATATTCCATAAATCTGCCATTGGCCAGCCCATTGCTAAAATTGCCGGTTTTTTTTAGTTTTCCATTTTCATGATACACATTAAAAAGGCCTTCAATGAGTCCATCCTTTAGATTAAATTCGGTTTTTATTGACCCACTATCATAGTATTCATATCGTTTCCCATTATCTTTATCGTAAAATCCGCCTTTTTTTATAAGTATAAAATTATATGCGGTAGTGCTGCTATTAGAATAGGTATTATCCTCTCTCTTTGCTGTGATAACTTTGAGAAAGAATTTAGTATTTGAATAAATGTTTACTATAGAATTATCCTCAATCTCGTTTTCTAACAATTTGAAACCAGCTCCACTTAATGACTTCAGGATGATCTCATATGATGGTTTATTGAAAACGGAATATGCAATTTGATTCGGAAATTCATCATATGTATATAAGTGGAACCATGCCTGTGCCTGATCATTGTAGTTATCTTTATTGTAAGACCAAATTATCTCGCTTTGCTTAAATGAATCTCCTTTCTTAGAGTCATAATAGTCCCAACCCTTGGAAGATAGATAGGTATTTACGGATTCCCAATTTTGCTTGTTCCCCATAGCCAATAAATCTGATAAGGTTATCTTTTGGCTAAATGAGGATAAGGAAAATACCATGACCAGAAGACTCAGTGAAATATTAATTTTCATAACAAATAATTTAGTAGTTAGATTAAAAAGTTATTCATTGAAAAGGCAGATCTATCCAACCCGTTCTTAGTTCAACGTGAAAGGATATTGATTCTTAATAAACTTGTTATAATAGCTGCCAAATGACTCTGCATTTTTAAATCCTTTCCATACATTAACCGGTACATCAGAATGCAAATAATCCTGACTATCAGTTAAGATTAAAAAGAAACCTGTGATACCGTCACAACTATAGTACGAAGCTCCTCTTACCCAGGAACTTTTAGATGTATTAACGGTTTCTTCAATCCTAAAGACGGTTCCTTCAATTACTTCTTTAGCCTCATCATAAGTAGTGAAGTTACTTTGCATATCATCGCAATCAAAATCTGATAAGATTGACTCTTCTTCAAAGGACTCTTCAGGGACATCAATTACGGATTCTCTCTTTGGATCAGCATTGCCACACGAAACAAGAAAAAAACTTATGGACAAACAGATGATTAGAAAATTACTACCTTTTTTCATTTTCCGATATTTTAAAGTAAATAAATCAAAACACCTTACTAAACAAACAGTTATTGTCAATCCACCAGCGCCTTCAACAAACAATCCTTCAAATCAGTGTAATACTGAATATTAATCTTAGCAATCATTTCATCAGAGAGTTCGTTGAGTTGTTTGCGGGAGTTTACTGGAATGAGTAAGGTTTTAGCGCCTTTCTCGATTGCAAGTTCCGCCAGGTTGACGGCATTGTAAACCAGATCGAGGGAACCGCCCAGGTTGAGAGAGCCTACTACTGCGAGGCCTCCTTTGATGTTCTTTTCAATGAGTGAACTGCATAGGCATATCAGAACCGGCATTCCTATGCCTGAGCCACTTTTAGCGGTGTCGAAGGAACGCAACTGAACGGAAAATTCATGTGAACGGGGATCACGATCTCCGACCAGTTCTTTGTACCTTGTATATAGATTTTGCTCAGCATACCTTACGCTTTCAGTAAATGGCTGCGGTGCAGGACGATTAAGGATCTTTACACCACTACCCGGCCCAATGTTTACTTCAATTCTATACAGTCCCGCATTTTCATCCATACCACCTGTGCCAAGCGCCCATATCTGGCCGGGAGGCAAGGGATCATCAGAGATTGCATGTTCGCTATGGAGTTCAGGTGTAGTTACAAAGGTTTCAATTCCACTATCTCCGATGCGATAGCTAAAGTGGGTGTTGCGAAACTCTGCTGAACCGATACGCTTCTGCTGCTCCTTAACCCTACGCCGGTATTCCAATGCTATTTTAACTGCCCATTCAAGCAGTTCATCAGAAATCGGAGCTTCAGGATTAGGCTGCATGAGTTTGATTAAACCGTTGATGGTTTTTTGCACCGCAGAAGTATCCCTACCGCTTAAAGCTCCGCCAAAATCGACCCGTGGGAGGAATTGAGAGATACGACTTGTATTTCTTAAGCGGGTCCAGCATTCGGCCAGAAAATCACTGACCAAACCAAAATGCTGTGTAAGGAAACCTTTGTCCAGTTTCGGAAAGTCCCAGCCAGGAACATAAGCATGAATTCTGTCCATAAATGCTGTATCATCGCGCATTTCAGGTGGCATTGGACCAAACAGATGACTTATGCGCTGCTGGTGCTCAACATCCACATCGAAGTTGCCTACCATGACCATGCTTCCATCGGCACGGATAGGCTCCTTTCCACGGCTGAACTCACCGCTTTCCATGTAACCTTTCATGATGTTCACACCGTCCTTTTGGTCGAAAGAAACACCTGAGATTTCATCAAAGCAGACTACATCATATTTACATACCAATCCCCGCTCGCCAGACCCCATATTGACAAACATTTTGGCAACGGTTGTCTTGCCACCTGATACCAGATGCGAATAGGGAGATATTTGCTGATACAAATGGCTTTTGCCTGTTCCACGGGGGCCAAGCTCAACCATATTGTAGTTTCGCTCAACAAATGGTATCATACGGACAAAAAGTACATTTTTTGCTTTTTCAGACAATGCATCGGGTTCCATTCCTATACTCCGGATAAGAAAGTCTTTCCATTCAGCCAATGTAAAATTCTCTCTGCCTTTATAAAGAATTTCCAATACATCGCGTTTCGATAGCTGAATTGGCCGTATGGTTCTTATCCCAAAAGGTCTTCCTCTGTTTTCCTGAGCAATGGCTGCATCGTATTCCAGTTCAACTTCAGCATAAAAACCACCGGTAAGCATTCTGTCATTGGCACTCACAAGTTCTTCGCTTATCCTGACATCATTCAGCATAAGGCTGGGCAGGTTAGCTATATAGGAATCGGAACGTGAATCGAGGCGGACGGTGATGATGTCAATGATTTTGATTGATCCCTTTTCCCTTGCTTTTGATTTGAAGTATTCCTCCTCCCCTGTTTTAACTGCACGGTCTGACAATTGTCGCTTTACGATCTCCAGGCCTTCTGCAATTTCATCCTGATCTATTGTGGCACAATATCTCCCCAACAGGAATTCAATGACATAGGTGGGTACCGGAAATTGCTTTCTAAACTGGTTCAGGAGGTCTTTTCGAACGATATAACCTTCAAACGCTTTCGCTGCAAGCTGATCAATTTTATCCATTTCCATATTGCAAATATTTTCAACCACCGATGGTGGTAGGTTTTTTATCCATTATTCTGTCGTTCTCATCGAGCAATACGATGGTTGCTGCTTTTGACTCCGATTCATCATCAACCAGCAAAGATACAGCACTGCTCTTCAGAAATCTATTCCGCGACAGCACCACAGAGGTTTTTGCATCGTTATATTTTGTCCGGATATCCACAGAATATCCATCAGGAACATCAGTAGTCTCAATTGTACATTTAAGATTGACCCATTTCACAGTTTTTACTTCTGCTACGATATGCATTGTTACAGGATTCTCGATAATTAAAACAGGAACAAGACACTCGTGAAGTGAAATACCTCCATGAGCAAATTCCTGATTTGCTTTAAAGAATGATATTCCAGGAGCATAGGCAATAAAAACCGATGGATTCCATCGCCAGGGAAGATGCAACAGATCCACATGAGCGCCTTCTTTGATCAGAGCGCAGCGGCCCCAGCGTTCATCAGTCAATCCTGCATTAAGCTGCATTTTTGGCAAGCCACCAGGAAGTAAAAGCCAACCATGATCGGTTACTATTTTAATACGTTTGATTCCACGTTCGAAAGCCGTGTTCAAGACTTCCAGCACCTGTTCGAATAATTCATCTATCCGCTTAACCATGCCGGCTTGTTCTTCGTGTCCTTTCGTATCAATTTCTCCTATTTCCTGCCAGTATTTCCCTCCCGAATTTATATCTCCAGTATTCGTTACAAGTTTGAAGCCATTTGCATTCAGTGCTTCGCGAAAAACAGGTGTGATAAGATCCTTACCATTTAGCAATTGCGGACGGAATTCTGAAATGTTACTTTGTACAGAAATATCTGTTGCAATGGGCGACACATTTGGTTTTGCAGTGGGTGTTAAGGATGGAATAGCAGACCAGTCAGCCTTCAATTCAACTTTTAAATGATGTGCTGATTCATTTATCTTCTTACTGAACTCTTCTGCAAGCTCATAACGAAAAGCATCTACAAACAACACGAAGGTTTCCTCTTCTGAAGTTGAAGTTTGTGATGTAAAAATACCTGCATTCTGTGATACCAATTTTTGAAACTTATTCGTAATGTTTTCAAGCCAAGACTTATAAAAAAGCTGGATGATGGACTTTACGATGCTTTTATCCTTCTCCGTTTTAACAGCAGCCAAAGATTTCCGCATAAACTGGTCAACTAAATATCCTCCGGAAGTATAATAGGTCTTGATATCTTCAATTGAAGAAGAGGAATAGCTTTCTCCGGCTTTAGAAGCCATCTGAACCAGAAATTGTAAAGCAGATGCCAATGGCGATTTTCCTAATTCAAACCAAACCCAGTTCCGTCTTACTCCATGTTCTTTCTCCAATTCCTTCAGTAATGCCAATGCTTTTACGGCATCCTGAGCGGCGGCTTTTGTCAAGGCATGAGCCAGTGCTTCTTCCTGTTGCTCGTTTAATTGGGGCCAGCTTTCATCGGGCAATGCAAAAATACCAGTGCCAAGGTCAGCAGGTTTTGCCAAACGCAGCAAGTCTTCTATTTCAGGGTACTTGTGTGGCGCTGTGGCATACAATTGCCAAACGTACTTCCATGAGTTTTTCTGTGAACCCAGCTTTTCTGCAATGGTTTTGATGTTTTTATGATCGGGTTCAAATTCATATTGTGATTTGCACAGATTGGCAAATACCTCTATCCTGGCAGCATCTGTTTTCTGAAAGAAAACATCGCCTTTGCACATCCATTTGAGGATAGAAGGAATCATATCTGGGAAAAGTTGATTGTTCAGATAATCGGCATCTATTATTGTTTTATGGACTAATACCTCCCTATCCTGAAATATGGTGGGCAGGGTTTTCTTCAATGCATCTCTGGTGGCATTGTCTTTGGCTACTTTAACCCCTAAGCCATTGACCGGATTCTCGACAAAAGCCAGGATGCTCCATTCCCTTCCGTTCTCCTGAATGAATAAGGTGCCGGTGTATTGATATTCCAGCAGCGGCTGAAAATTAAACACTGCATTTTCAACATTTCTTAAATCTGTTTTAGCTACCCCGGGCAGATAGATGATTGGAATTGTATCTTCACTCCAGTTGGCTTCGGGCAACATATGAGAAATCATGCACTTCAGCCAGATGGCAGGGCCTTGTTTCTTAGCCGGCTCATACGTGCCATATGTGAGCAGATGAGGGATGGATTCTTTTAGTACATCCATTACTTCCACCCACTGGTATTCAGGATCGGGCCAGAGGATAACCTCCGGCTTTACCATAACATTGCTGTTGTGGTTTTCGGCTTGCTTAAGTGCCTGTATGACTTTATCGTAGATGCTTTGTGCCATTAATTATTTGACTTTTCCTATGGTTATCATTTTTCGAAAGTTTTTAGAAATCCTCTTTTATCTGAGTCAATGAAATGATCTTAGAAACGAGTAAATTCTTTTCATCTGCAGAATAAATAGAGCCATCAAGTTTGTATATAAACTTTGCCATGTTGTTTACATCGGATGATCTCGAGACTATGATATATTTAATATCAGAGGCCTCAAAAGTAAGCGGGTATTTTTCTAATTCAGAATTTGACTCTCTAAATTTATCTTCGCGAAAAATATTATCATCATAAAAATAATCTTTTAGCTTAAAATTAAGTGGCACGCTATCGGTTTTTTCCATGAAATTGATTTTGGGAACGTATCTCCACTCTCTTTCATCATAAAAATTTATAATCTTATCCCCTGATTTAGCAGTAGCGCCTGTAAACTTTTCAAAATCATTAGTTTCCTTTATCCAATTCCTTCCTTCTCTTGGCTTGTAATAGGATATTAATTCAAAAAAGGCTTTAATAAATATTGGATCTGTAGTCTCTATAGCTATTGTTTTATCCTTGAGCGTTTTACGTTTTTCTAATAAAGACTTGAATATGTCAAGAATTATGGCCGAAGGGTAAGACTCCTTCTGAAGGTAAAAAAGTGGATTCAAGCCGTTAGAAATTCCCCATGACTTTTGTAAGCCAATCCCATTACGGTGATAAGTATTGGCGTGGTCAGAAATCTGAGACAACGGGATATCACAAAAACAGGATACCGGGAAAGCTACAATAAAGTCTTCCTGATTAATAAAGGGTTCAAAGCAATATCTTGGAAAAAATGCTTTTGATTTCAAAATACTTTGTAAGTATTGATACTGCGTAAAATGAAATAAAGTCTGCGCGCTTATTGCCATGGCTTCTTATTTTATGAATTATTGCCTCTTGCATTCCTCTTCTCCTCCAACCCCAAATGCCTGTCATTGTCCCGTATCTCCCCCCATGGTGAGCCCGGCGGATTTTTGCCCCTATCCACACTCCATTTTACATTGAACTTATTGCGAAGTACACCGGCCTCTACAAACGGGCGGATGTTCAACCGCACCCCATCGTTTAAATCGGGTTCCCAGCCGATGGGTTGCTGTTCCAGGGGTTTCCAACGGACAAAAATATCGTAGGGAGCTTCGCCTTCGAGTATTAGTTCCAGCCTTTCTTTCAGCTTTTGGGCGGCACTCAGTAAACCTTCGGCACCGCTTTCACCGGCTTTCTTTTTGGCATCGCACATACGAATCCAATCGCCCAGATAGGTGTAAATAAGTTTAGAGAGGTTGTCCTTATTCAACTTATGGTAATTGACAAGGGCTGAAAAACCATCGTTGCGGCCATCCCAGATATGCCAGATAAACGGGCGATTTTGAAATACCTTACAATGCTGCGCAAAAAACTCATCCCGTAACCAGGCTTCCAGATTGGTGGATTTTGCACCTTCTTTTTGCAGCAGTTGCGTAATGGTCTGGTTGTTCCATTCTCGTGCAAATACCTGTTGCAGGTAATCTCTTAATCTTTCTGCACCTGCCGGTTCTGCATTTACCGATGGAATACAAAATATGCCATCTTCATCGCTTAAATGGTCGAATGTTTTGACGGCCTCTATTAATTCTCTGGCTTCGGTTGCCAATTCCATTTCTTTATCTGACTCCGCAGGCCAGCGATAACCCAATACCCTGGCTAAGGCAACTTGTAATGGATTGTATGTTTTTATTGGGTGCCCATGAAACAGCCATTGGGTTGGGTCATCGCTGTAAGGTTTGGGTAAGCCGTTGGGGTATTTTTCCTGAGCTATTTTTTGCCAATAGTCAAGGTCAAAAGGAACCTTAATTAGAGTGCTGTCGGCAACTTGTGTTTTCTGATTGATTTTTCGGACTTCTTGTAGATAACTTTTACTTGAAAGAAATGTATAAATTGGTAATAAATGACTGCTATTCTTGGGTATTAGTACAGCAACACTATTATCAAATAATTGACCAATATATATAGAAACCGGCAAAGTGCCCATCCATGCACAGGCAACGCCCAAATTACCCCATGCATTATGGCCAGCCCGCCACATTACAGACCTTGTTTCATTTGGATCATTCGCAATTGCCTTAATGATTTTACCAAATTCATTATTCTCTTCTCTTTTATAACTGATAAAATGATAGCCTGAATAATTTTCTAAACCAGATGGACTACTTGAATGAAAAGTCCAATTAGTCATATGAGAATTCATTTCCCAAAAGAATAATCTAAATCTACTTATGTCGAACGTGTGTGCCCCTTGATGTGAATTAGCAAATTTTGACAATAATGTCTGATTAGAAATCTCTCCAAAAACAATTGTATTGTCAGGGTTTTTAAGTTGATCGTTTTGTCTTATCTGTATCAACATACTTGTTTTAAGTAACTCCTTTTTTTCAGGCGCATAAATAGGCTTTTCTCCTCTATTATTAGCTGCGTTTAAAGCAATGAACTGTTTCTCATTGATAGGTGTTGCGTTAAGTAGGCTTACCAAGCATGCAAAGCCCCCCGCAGCTTCTGAACTTTCGAAAGCATGTTCTCCTAAACGAACCACAAAACTCCATGTGTAATTCTTTAATAACAATTCTCTATATTTTTTATAGGTTGATAGAAATATCCAGTTTTGGGGCATCACTGAACATGCGATACCATTTTTTATAGTTGTTTTTAACAATCGTTTCAAGAAAACAGTGGCTAAATCACCTTTAGCATCAACATAATTTTTCAATACATAATCAGAAAGTACTTTATCAAACTTACCCTTTCCCAGGTAAGGCACATTGGTTATCTGCAAGGTGTACTCCTTTGCAAGTAACTGGCCGGCCTTAGCAATCCCAGCAGCCATAACCCCTCTTTCCAATTGTTCAGAGTCTGCTTCGTTTTCAAGGGCTTGTTTCAATACCGGTTGTAGTTGTTCAAAACTTGCTGTAAATGCATCGGCTTTAATAGTAGTGGGATCAAGCAAACTGCCCAACTCAGGGGCCAATTGGAAATGCTCGTATAAAGCCCGCATACCATTTTCCATACGTTCCTTGTCTTCACTTCTTTCAACTTTGCCTACCAATTTTAACCAATCTTCAACTTTTCCTTTAGGGGCAATACCACTGCAGGCCAGGTTCATCTCGGGCAGTACTTTGTAATGGCCACAGAACTTCCACGCAGTAAGCGCAAGATTAAAAGCGGCTATTTGTGTACAACGGGGGTCTATTTCAAGTCCATGCAGGTTTTCGGCAATTACTTTGTCGGTGGCTTCTTCTTTTGTTAATCCTTCTTCAAGCATACGAAGTGATGCAAACACCGGAAACAGAGAAGCTACAAAATGGCCTGAACCCATGCATGGGTCAAGAGAAGTTACTTCAGCAGTCTTTTCGGGCCAGCCTTCAAATCTTCCGGCTGCGGGTGTGCCATCATCCAGTAAGCGTAAATACTCAAATTTCACCGGTGGTTTCGTACCCGGGTTTCGGCTTACCCACCAGGCCCCCAGGGTATTGTCAATAAGAAAATGAACCATGTAAGGTTCGGTAAACAGCTGTGTAACGGCTGGAAGTTTTGCTCCGTCAATTTTTTCACCACTGGCATTAATAGCTGCTTTGGCTTCGCTTTGCCAGAACTGATACACCCAGCCCAATGCATCATCGGCTATAAAGATTTGGTTTTCAAGGGCATCAATAATGGATTCAAGTTTTATGCGTTCGTCGGTGGCATAAGGTACCTGCATTAAAGGGTCGTCGGTTCTGAATATTGCCGGCAGCATTTTACTGGCATAATTGGCGGCAGCATCCCATTTGTCAACATACCCTTCGTCATTTGCCAACTCTTCACTATCCTGCATGGTTATAGCTACACCATCGGGGTGCATAAGCAGGGCATTGGTTTCTAAAAATTTGGCAAAGAGCATTTTATGCCAGGTTTCGTAGGCCAGTTCGTTACTGAGGTGTGCAATTTGTTGTGCCCCGCTGGCAGGCAAGGCATCTCCCAGCAAACGGGCTTTACTGCGAAGGTTATTTCGGAGCGCACGCTGGCTTGGATTCATGTGGGCAAATGGCTCAGGATGGTCCACGGCCAGTCCGTGCAAAGCATTGAAAGCACCTGTTTCAGCCGCTTTTCGGGCCAGTTTAACAGCTGTTTCCAGCGTATTGCGTTGTTGGGAAGTGAGTACTGCCATTATTTCAAAATAATTGAACTTGATTCTTTCAACAGGTTTTCCAATTCAGTTTTTAATACAGAAACATATTTCTCAATATCAGCCTGTGAGGCGATGGTTTTTCGCGGGAGAGTGAATGTTTTTGCTTTGGGTGCAACTATCAACATAGCCTCCTCTAAAGCTGCCTGAAACTGCCCGGGTAAAGCCGCGATTTTGGTATCCCAGTTGTAAAGTGAGGCTTTGTTCAGTTGATTTAGTAAAGCAGTTGCATCCAGCATATTGATCTGAGGCTTGGCCAATATCTGATGTTTAACCAGAATAATATGTTTCTGATCAGGCGTCAACTTATTGAAATCATCGTTGGTCTGCAATTCTGCCATACGCTTATCGTAATCCGCATTGTAAATGGACTTTCTGTTGTTGAGAATTGACAGGAGTTTCTCGGCGATGGCATTTAGTATGGGCTGAACCAGGTCGGGCTCCTGAAGTAGCAGCCGATCGACACGAATGGCGCTGATTTCGGTTTTGAGTTGCTCCATTTCGGGTTCGTCCGGGGCATGGCTGGTCAGATCGACCAGTAAATTCCAGAGTGGTTCTCTTTTGTCAACCAGTTTTGCCTTTGCAGACCAATCGGTAAACTTAGCATGGAGGTTATCCTTTTGAAGCAGAATGTCCAAAAGCCGCTCATTGCCTTCCTTGTTTTCAATTTCCTTTAAGAAATCGATGTTGATGGGTTCGGGCCTGGGTGCATCGCCGCTTACACGGGCGGCAAGGATTTTTAATTTTTCAAGGTACTCGTTTGAGTAAGGGAAAATCTCATGGTTGGGCGGGCAGGTAATGCCGGCATCCTGGAATAGTTTGCGAATGGCGATTTTTTCCTTTGCCCCAAGGATGTGTATTTCCTTTTTGAATGAGGCCTGGTTAATTTTGGCAACCTTCAGATCGGTTTCATTGGTAGAAATGTGCTGCAGGTTTTTCAGCATGATCAACAGGGTATCAATGGCATCCTGAGGCCAGCCGTAAGGAGATTTCATAAACTGGTTGCGGATGTCCTTACCCATTTTGGAGGAATTCCCCATAAACCGCAAAATTTCAGAAGCTACAGGATGTTTGTCCACATCGGCGTTGTAATGGATGGCACTCAAAGCATCGGGATTGCCAGCCAATGCTTTCGTCAATGCCTGACCCCAATTCAGAAAATCAGCTTTGCTTTTGAACTCAGGAAACTGCCGGTCAGCAATGCTGTTAAGGGCTTCCTGAATGTTTTCCTTTAGTGTACCATTTTGTATTTTATTGCCACCGGCAAGAAAAACGGTGGTTTCATCACAGATTTTTTCAATGAGTTCCTGAATGGCATTTCTGGCCTGTGATTGGCGGGTTTCCATGCTCTTCTTGGCTTGTTCTCCCTCTGGTGTTGATGGCACACCCATGGCCGGAATTGTAAAACCAGCTGCCAGGAACTTTATAATCTCCGTTCTCAATTCAGGATCTCTGAATTTTTTCACAAAGGCATACGCCAATGGTGAATTGTTGCCGGCTGCACGAATTTCATTCTCGACGATGCCCTCACTTTCAAACCAGCCATCACGAATCCACAAATTCAGTTTATGCTCGGTGTTCGGCATGGTGTCTTTATCCCAGAGATCAAAGTCGCGGACCATTTTTGAAGTTCCCTGGGTTACATTGATGCCCCTTGTCTTTTCTTTAAAGTGAGCCACCAGTTTTTCTCTGCGGAGGCCCTGTATCTGATCATCGCCTGAATTATTCAGCTTGATGTATTGTTTGGTGAATTCCTGCTCCCATTCTGCCCCAATCTTTGTTTGCAGTTTATACTCACTACCGATTGGCATAAGCACTTTTTCATCCACCAGTTTTTTGATCAGCTCTTTTACCTTATTGCGAAATGCATCAGAGTTCACATTCAGGTTGTCTATCAGCAGGTCGGCTATGGTAATATCATTTGACTTCAGCCCGGTATCTGAAATATTTGAGGTAACCTGATCCAAAAGGAAAACAGCACTCAAAATCCTGCCTTCTATTTCGCTATCACCGCCCTTTGCTTTCTTTCCCTGAATGAGATTGCAAGTATCATTCATTAAGAGGCCTGACTGAATAAGCTGGGTTTGATTCTGATTAAAGATAAAGTCTGCCGGGACTGTCTGGCCCACTTCCAGATTGGCAATGGTTTTCAAACTATCGTCGATAATGCGCAACTGGTTGCGGAGCTGCCCTGATGTACCTGCTACATCGATAACCTGTAGAATCTTATTCCACAATTTACGGGTTGAAGGAAGCAAGGGATAATCGGCAACAAGGGTGTTTTTGTCTTCAGTAATGTATCCAAATACGGTACCTTCGAGGTTACGTGATATTTCACCAAGGGATGCATCCAGCCGGGTATTGAGCACTGAAAAAGCGGAAGGTTTTTTATCAAGGATTGTTTTGCGTATAACCGTTTGAATGTCTGTATTTGTTAACTGTATAGGTACACGGAAACGCGCCATTAACTTTTGAAGAATGGGAGTATCGGTTAATGCATTCTGACCTGTACCAACCAGAAGGAATTTGCCATCAAAGCGGGAACAAAGATCTTCGGCCAGGAACTGAACATCGTCAGCTAAAACTGTATCCTGCCCGACAAATTGCTGAACTTCATCCAAAACAATGATTGTACAAGGGATTTTATCTCCAAAAGACAGAGGTAGAATCTGATCACGGATGGTTTTTACAAAATCGACCCGGCCTATTGATTCCACTCTTGGAAACTGAGCTTTGAAGAGTTCTTTTAACTTCATCTCATTTTCGGCCATTTCCGGAAGCAATTCGAGCACTGCTTTTGCAAGAACTGTGGAAACAAAAAGATTCTCAACTTCTTTTCTAAAGTCTCTACCAGCGGCTTCGACCAATGCTTTAAGGTTTTCATATATTCCTTCACCCATTGCCCAATAGACAAATTTGAAGTGATGGTACTGAGGTGGTAAGCCCAGATTGTTTAGCAACAATTGAATGAACGAATAACGAATATCTTTTGAAGGGAAGTCGCGCAATGTGCCTGCAATGGATAGCTTACCCTGTATTTTCTGTTTGCGATCTATTTCAACAAACAAGTCCTGAATATCTTGAGGTAAAGGTTTTATATTGCGGGCAGACTTACCATTTGGAAACTCAAAGTCATTCCACAAGTAACTGGCCATTTTCACCAAATGTGATTTCCCGCTGCCATAAAAACCACTTACCCAAAATACCGGCTGTTCCGAACTTGAAAAATTCTGCAGGTAATATTCAAGCATCTTTTTTAAACCATCGTGGTACTCACCTTCGCATACAAAAGTTCTCAGCTCATATTCGGCAATAGTGAGATCATCTTTTTCATTGATTGTTCTTAGTTTGGCAACCCCTTCATTTTTCAGGTTTACCAGTTCCGGATTCAGTGTAAATAATTCCTTATTTTTCATTTCAGTTCTATTATAAAGTTATTGGCCTGGCTAAATAATCCCATCCATCTCTGGCATCCAGCAAACGGTAATGATTGTGCTCGAATTCTCCCGGAAAAAAGATGAGTAAACGGCCTTTGAAATCCTTATCACAACTTTTGAGTATTTCAGATAATCGTCCAAACCCAAATAAGGAAGAAACATCTCTGACCGCGATCAACGTATCCTGGTCCTGCTCAATTTTATTTAACTCACCTTTCAGAAAACTAATGGCGAAGGGGATAAATTCAGCCTCAAGTTGGTCAACTATATATTCGGGATTGGCAAAATAGTCTTCCTTGTATTCATGATTGGCCATCCATGATGGGAAACATTGCTTCAACGAAATGCTTTTCCATTTTTTGCCGGACCTGACAGCTATGGTTTCAAAATCGCCCAACCGTAAATCTACCTTGCGTTGTTCAGCTGGATCGTACACCAAAAACCAGATGCGTTCCTGGCCTGATAAAGCAGTTGACCAGGGTTCTTTCACTACCTTTTCATAGGCCTCTATCAGTAAATCAATCCTTGTTGCCATTGATTCCAATTTTGTTAAGTAAATTATTAAACCCTAATGCTGTAACACTACCTGCATACTGATATTGAATCAGATCATTCTTTGCACACTCAATAGCCAATTCGCGAAGTTTGCTTTCAGAAAGGCATAAGGATTTTACACCGGTGCTGTTCCATATAAAATCGCCCCGGTCACCCTTCAGATAAGCCAATAAGAATGCGAAGCAAGCGACCTTGTACCCGATTTCAGGTTGTGTCCTGATGTTTTTCACTTTTCCGACAATAAAACCTGCCTGTTTCCAGGAGCTGGCAATGTTTTGCGCCATTGACTTACATGTATTCGGGGAGTATTGATTGGGATGATACTTTTCTATCTCTTCTTCAAATGTTTCGATAGCTGCTTTGTGACCGGGTGCTGTGTCACGAAGAACCTGGATGCTTTCCGCCAGTATAACGTCATTATTGATAGCAAAAACAAAGGCAATCAATGGCTTTTCGGCAGGTTCTGTAATTTTCCAGAAGTATTTGAGGGCTGCGAATCGGGGATTGTTTGAGTCAAAGCTATAGAGTCTTTTCAAAAATCTACTTGTTTGCCTGATACCATCAGCAGATTTTTTTCCGAACACATTACTATGTAAAGATTCTAAAAATGCTTCATTATCAATGGAAAAATCCATCACCTTTTCCAATTCAGAAAACATGATTGTTCTTGCTCCGTGGATTGATTTAGGTTTCTTCACGTACTATTGTATTTTTCCTGACTAAAATCTATTTCTTTATTATTTTAGTAGCCAGATTATTCTCCCCCTCAACTATGAGTATATATACACCTGCTGATAATGATGAGAGATCAATGTCTGTTTCTTCAGCCGTTACCATGCTCGTTAGAAGCACCCTTCCGGTCAAATCAGTAATCCTGAATTTTGCTCCTATCAAGTTATTATTTGATCTCAAAGACAAATGATCGTTAACAGGATTCGGTTTGATCGAAAATGATGTTGCAGGTTTTTTATCAATACCAACTGTGAGGGGATTAACAATATTTGAAGATACAAAGTTATAAGTTGACCTGGTTAGATTACATGGAGTATTTGGTGAGACTCTTACCTGATATCTATTCAATCCTGATGGAGGTGTAAGATCGGTAAAAGAAAAGTTATTATTTGGTACGTAAGCAATCAAATTAAAAGCTCCGTTTGCATTACTTCTATAGATCTGAAAATTTGAGTAAGTAAATCCTTCATAAGGATTCCAAAGCAAATTGACATCATTGTTTATTCCGACACTAGATTGTAATAATATAGTGCGATGCACGTCACTCAAATCACTTTCTTTTCCACAGACTATGTCTTTAACTGATATTTTGTACTGATAACTTTGTTGCTCAGGGATTGCATCTTCATCTTCGAAAATGCTAATCTCATCAATTCCAATAGCACCGATACATATGTACTGGCTGGTATAATTGTCCATCCGATAGATCAAAATAGAGTCCGTCCCAACATTCAATGTTTTTTCAATTATAATAAGATTGTTCCCTGTTTGTTCGTCCATGGTTACCATGCAAATTTGTTCACCGTCATAAGGTTGTATAGGAGCTGGAGCATAAATTTCAGTATTTGATGTACATCCAATTGAGTTAGTTGCAACTACACTATAATTTCCACCTATAGTTACATCAATCATTTGGGTTGTCTCACCTGTGTTCCATAAGTAACTTTCAAATCCATCAGTTGCTGTAAGTGTGGTAGAAAGGCAATATGAGGTGTCAGAAATGTTTATAGATATTGGGTCACTGTAACATAACCTGGCAGCCCAATAATTTTCCAAACTGTTTCCACCAAGTATTAATCCACCATCTATTGTTTCCTTAACACTTGTAATTTCTTGAGATGAACCAAATGAATTCTGCCATATTATTTCACCTGATGAGTCAACTTTAATGAGTAAATTATAAAGGGAATTATACTCAGGATAATCGGACGCCCCTCCAATTACATATCCTCCATCAGTTGTTTGCTGAATAGTATTTGCAAAGTCATAATTTAATCCTCCAAAACATTTCTGCCATTGAATAGTGCCAGATGGATCAGTTTTAACAACCCAGAAATCAGAACTTCCATGATTACCAGATACATCACCATCATTTGATGATGATTCTCCTGCAATAATATAACCCCCATCTGTAGTTTGCTGAATAGAACGTGCAATGTCGTGCTCGGAACCACCATAAGTTTTCTGCCATTGAATATTACCTGATACATCAGTCTTAACTACCCAGTAATCGGCATTTCCGTGATTACCCGATACATCACCATCATTTGAACTAGAAAAACCTGCAATTATATAACCCCCATCAGCTGTCTGTTGAACGCTTTGGGCATCGTCCTGATTTGATCCTCCATAAGATTTCTGCCATTGAATATTCCCTGAATCATCAGTTTTAACAATCCAAAAATCATAGCTATTAATAATTGAGTTAGTATGACCAGCTATGATATACCCTCCATCATTTGTTTGTTGAAGACTACTGGCAACTTGAGAGTCAGAATCCCCATAACATTTCTGCCATTGCATTGTACCAGATTGATCAGTTTTTACAACCCAAAAATCATAGAATCCAGAATGACCAGTTACATCTCCATCATTTGATTCAGTGAGCCCTGCAATTATATAACCCCCATCTGTTGTCTGTTCTATGCTATAAGCCTGATCCGCATTTGATCCCCCATAACATTTTTGCCATTGAAGTGTACCAGTGTTGTCCGTTTTTACAATCCAATAATCCGAACTCCCATGATTGCCTGTTACATCTCCATCACTCGAAAAAGTATACCCTACAATTACAAAACCCTCATCGGTAGTTTGTTGAATGCCATGTGCTACTTCTTGACTTGTCCCACCATAATTATTTTCCCATAATAAAGATGGGGGATTTTGTGCACGGCCGTTGAAGCAGAATATTATTAAAAAGACAAACGAAATAATGTTTTTCATAAAGATTGTTTTGATGTGCTATAAACAGGTTAATAAAAAATGATTATGTGGATTAAGTGGGTAAATTTATTGATTTTCTTTGTGTATTCAACATTCAATAAAAATGTTTTCGATTGCTTTAGGATTGCGCGAACTTTGGTATTGACAGTAAGTTGAGTTTAAAAAGAATATCAAGATACTTTTCTAAAATTGAGCTGCTTCATTATCGATGAACAATCCAGATTAATGAAAGCCTCTTATTGAATAAACTGCGCTCTTTTCGCATAAAAAACTAAAAAAATCATATTTTTTGCAAAGAATCAGCAATTTTTCGGTTATTATTTACGCTAAAAATGGAAATAGCATGTTTTGCGATCTCCATTTTTACGCTAATTGGTTTTCGATTTACAATAAACTGACAGAATTTTACTGTAAATCATCCTCTGTTTGATTTTTTTCAGTTCCTGTCAGAATATTTTCTTCCGAAATTGACTGTAAATTACTTTCAGTTTGCGGTAATTCATTATTTCCCAGATTACGCTCTCTTAAATCTTTTTCATTTTTATTCTTTTTGGTTATTCTGATAAATTCATCTAATGCCTTTTGGATTGAATTAGTTTCCAGGGGTTGTTCAACTTCTTTTTCATTATTTGTTTCAGGAATAATTGGTGAATCAACAGTCGGACCTTGGATAATGTCCATTTCCTCCCGCTGCAGGTTATCAGAATCTTCAATAACCTGCTTTTTGTTTGGACGTGGGTTCAATTTCTTCCATTGGATATTCAAACCTTTTGAAATCTTCACAAAGATATTTCCAGATTCGGCCATGGGATCAGTATCGAGAGCAGTAGACGCCAAAGGTTCTGTATTTTCCGATTGGTTTAGGATGGGATCGGGAATTTCATCTGCCATTTTGATTGGTTCTTTGATTTCATCATCTTTTGTGCGTTCAACATCACTTTGACTGTCTGTTGGCTCTGCTTGCTTTGTTGGTTCTGTTGATGTATTTGTAGTCTTGCCAAATTCGCTTATTAGGTAACCAATAGCCACTGCACCCAATAAAGCACCTAAACCGTTGGCGTTAGAATCTGCATTGGATTTGCTGTCGGACACATTACCTGAAGAGGGAACATATGATTTTCTGCGCTTTCTTTTTGTGGGTTCGCTATTGGACTTAATTGGTTCCGGAGATTCTGACTCATTTAATACTTCTGCTTCAGAAATAGTTTCCTCAAACGGAACAATTTCCGTGTTCTCATTGATCGGTTGATCCGGGTATGATTCAATCTCTGTATCTTCCGCATCCAGTATAGTTATAAACTGCTTATCACGACGTAACAGATAGGCCTGTTGTTTGCAGGCGTCAGAGCAATAAGTTGCTGAAATACGCTCATAAATAAATATTTCCCCGCAGTAGTCGCATTTTTTAAATTTTTCCATTGGTTTTGTTTTTAGGTTAATAAGTGTTGGTTGAAGCGTTGATTTATTTTTTGCCGTAGCCCATTTCCACAAGTTTTTGCCTTGCCTGATGAGTAGTAGTGATATTTTCAAGTCTCATAAAAATATCTACAGGCGAAAGTGCATGGCGGTTTGAATCATGAGCCAGATTACTGGTACTTGTAAAAACATAAAGTCGGCGCAGTTTTTCGTCCCAATCGGCTGAGGTGCCAGATCTTTTTCCTGGCCGTGTAAGGCGTACTTTATTCCCCATTCTATGGTTGATTTTCCATCCATCTGAAATAAGCATGCTTAAAACATCCGCGTTGCAGTTAAAATCGTCAAATGGAGATACAAATTCTCCCATTTGTGTGACCTTGCAGGTTCTGTTATAAGAAGGTTGTTTTGGGGGTAACTCTTCTGCCGGAATAAAGGGAAGCATTTTACTATTGGGGTTATAGATTGCATCCCGATCCGGAGCAAAAAATCTTAAGTCCTTCGGATTTTTTCTTGAGGGGTCTGCGGTCAAACCATGTTTGTCTAACAACCAGCCATTAATCTTCTCCCAGTACAAAGGCTGATTTTCCGGTTCTGGTATCCTTATAAGTAACCAAACCCCTTTTCTCACAGACAAAGAGGAAAAAGCCACCCAGGATAGTCCTCCAAGATCATTACGTAATTGCTCAGGATCTGAAATGCCTTCATCAATATCAATCTGCATGAGCCCTGTATATGATCTTATATCTTGCCTGTCTTGTCCAAATAGTGTTCCTGGGGAAATTGCAGGCAAAAATTGCTTCAATTGTTTTTGAACATTATGATCCTTCGTTGCTCTTATCTGCTCAGCAAGGCGCGCCCCTTCAATAAATACAGCCCCCCCGAGTTCCGGTTCATGAACAATTGAAGCAAAATCCGATAATTGCATTTCGGTAAATGGTCTCCGGGAATCTTTTGTTTTAAATGTGCTGAATTTCATTGTTTTTGATTGTTTATAGTTTTGTACACAACGCATCATTAAAAAAGTGTAATTCTTGTAAACCCTGTAAACTCATTGGCCTATGTATCTCTCAATATGATACTTGCCGGTTTACACAAGTATCCGAGTTATTGGATTTGGTTTACATAGGACATATTTTGTTTTGATGAAATGTAAACTGTGTAAACGTTTTGTAAACCTTTAACTTCTTGAATATTAGTACTCTTCATAAAATGTTTACAAGGTTTACAAGGTTTACAAGGTTTACAGATAAATTTCAAATCCATTAATTTCAAATCCGTAGCTTGTTCTTTTTACCTTGAATTGATAGCATGAACCGAAATTCTTGTCTGTATATGACTTGCTTCGACTTTTTTGGGCCGATGGAATAAAATTGCTATTACCGGTGGAGGTAAGTAGTGATTTTAAACTATTTGAATCCAGAAACTGAATATTGTTCTCCTTGCAATATTTAGTGTACGTTGGCCAAACCTGAGGAAATTTTATCTGAAGAATTACCTCATCATCCATCAGGTATTTAATATTATAATGGCTGACTTTAGCATTAGAATTGTCAAACCTTATCAGTCTATTAAAATAATGCGCAAAAGCTTCCCAGAATTTATGCAATGGACCTGTTTCCACAAGTTGGTCAGCATGCATAATTGCATTCTCAAGAATTACAGTTTTAGCTTCCTCTATTGTAAAGGGGAATTGCAGTTTATGCTCCAATAATGTAATTACTGTAATGAGCAGGGAAGTGTGGTTAATACTTCGCTCCTCTTGTCCGCTTGTAGCACTTGCGACTGCTTTACTAACATTTTTGAAAGTTGAAACAAAGGCATCCTCAATAAACGCTCGTAGTTTTAATATTTCGAGCAAAACATCGCCAAACCCAAATTTAGATAATTGCTCAAATTCTTTATAAATAGCTTGTTCCTCTGCTGAATAAGTGGTTTTCTCGAAAAACAGAATAATCATTCTCGAAAAATTCGCCTGGTTCCTGGAAGGCAGATAATTGCCATCGAAAAAGATGGCAGAACGCACGGGGTAAGATTTAGTTTTATAATCAACAGTTTTAGTAGCAGTCACCCTTCCGGCACCATCATAGCCACTAAGGATCAAAGCCTCTGTAAGATTATCCGTATCAGAGGTATACTCTTTAAAATAAAAGGCTCCATTATTCCTTCCCGAAACCTGTCTTGACATACCAGGTATTGAAGCATTGTTCATTGGAGTACCTGTTACATCCTGACCAAATAATCTTAATAACTTATCTATAAAACTGGTTTTACCTGTGCCTTTGGCTCCAAATAAAAACATAAAAGGAAAAAACCCAACAGCATTATAAACAACATCACGGTAAATCGCCAATATTAAATATAGAATTCCGATTACAGCATTGGAACCTGATGTCTTATAAGTAAATTCAGCCCATTGTTTAAAATCTATTTTCCCGGATTGGAAGGCATACAAGCGTTCAACCTCAAGATCAGAGTTTCCAACCTTCGCCAGACAGGCTGTCGGCAGATAATAGCACTTTGATCCTTCTTTGACAATTCCTAACTCATTGGCATAGATAATCTGATTATCTGAAGTGAAAACGGCATCAGCAAACACATAAATCCGATGTTCCTCATTCCAGCCAAGCATTGGTAGGGTTATCGCCTGGATCTCATTATCCATTTGATGAGCAATAATTAATTTAAGTTGATTGCCTGTCCCTAAAAAGGTACATCTATTTGATTTTAATATCGTTTCAAAGGCATCAAGTTTCAACTCACTGGACGATACTTCTATAAGTGCTTTTTCTCCTGAGAACCTTTGTAACAGTATTAATCTCATTGAATTGTTGGTGCCATTTACTAAATGGTATAAACTGTCCATCACAAAATTTGATAAGACAATATTATAAGATTCCTTACTTTTATGAATGGTTGTCCAGTATTTACTACCTCTTTTAAAGAACCTGCAATTTTCATAGTCCTCTTTCTCAGAAATGCTGTCTTCTATGTTTATAGAATCCAGAACCGATGTAGTGACCTTCTTCGAAACTTCACTTGAGTTTTTATCCATCATATGCGGGCCAATTTCATGCTGTAACTGATTGTTCATATTACACTTGAATTTAAAGTTAACCGTGTTTAAGACCATCGATCTCAAAAACCAGAGCTGTCTGTATCCTGTATGGTGACATTTTGAAAATTATTTACAAGCCAGATAATCATTGATGGCTTGTTCAGTTATCCTCCCGGAAGAGGTTGATTTAATTACCCCGGCAAGAACACATTTCTTGACTGTGTTATGCGCCATCCTGAGGCGTTTAGAAACTTCATTAATTGAATAGGTCTTTTGACCTTCGAGGGAGCGATGCTTTTCCTGATCGATTTCAATAAGTGCATCTTTGACGATTTTTTTCAGTTCGTTAACTGATGTGAAAATCATTTCCATAAAATTTTTGTTTAACAATTTTTAATTTATTACTTTTGTACACGCAATTGTAAATTTGCGTTCACAAATATATAACTTTCGGTTATTGTTTTATAACTTTTGGTTATATTTTTTATCAACAATTATAATAAAAACTTTAACTACATGAATTACAATAAGATAAAAGATCTTTGTGCACAACAGGGATTATCAATACCACAGCTTGCGGAGCATATTGGAGCTTCCAAAGGACTTTATACTTCGCTAAAAAATGAAACAATCAGTGTAAAAACACTCGAAAAGATTGCTGAGGCCTTGAATGTATCTGTTTATTATTTTTTTGAAGAAGGAGCAGAAAAAGTCCATATGCCCTATAAATTGTTAGAGTCTATAGTTCAATCAGCGAAAGATGCATCACATATGTTAAAGAATGAAAGTCTTGAATTTTCTGAGCTTCAAAACACCATCGCAAAAGCTATAATAGCTCATTTAAATACAATTGTTAGCTTAAGCCAACAGGATCGAATGGTATTTGATAAGCTGAATGAAAACATTAATTTTAAAGAATTAGATTCTTTACTCAAATTGTCTCTGACTCTGTCTGATAATATGAAGGTGGTTCGAGATGAATTAATTTTGCTAAATTTGAAGTTGAGTTCATTACTTAACACATTGACATCTCATTTACCCAGTCGTCTTCAAAAAACTTTATTTGATTAAAGTTCAATATGTTTACCAATTGTTATACATGTTATCTTTATTTCGCTGATTTTCAATATTATAGTAGAATCCGCTCGAGACCTCAAAAACCAGTTCCGAAAAGGGCTGGTTTTTTTGTTTTCCCCTCCCCTTTTCAATATTTTTATCCGAAAGCCTATCAACATTTTAGGTGGTTTGCAAAGATTCTGCGTTCATTTTTTTCTGTTGTTCGTTTTCATTGAACAAGCCAGATGAATTAACATAATACTTCTTTTGACCATAACTTAATTCAAAACCCTCCTAATCAAACAACTTCACAAAATACCCTGTTTTAGGTATTTCGTTACCGATTTGATCAAACTACTTTTGCGGCTGTTTAATTTCAGTTTTTCTTTCACTAAAACAAACGCAGTACCATGAAACCTTTTTCACTTATAATAATTCTGATTCTATTTTTTAAGCTTCTTAATGCTCAGGAAACATTGGCTCCACAGAGTATTTCCGAATCGTTTATGAACCGTCCATCCGACAAAAAGCTGATGCTGGGTCTTTACGGACATGTAGATTACACCCAACCGCTCAACGATTCGCTGCGAAAAAACGGCAAGCTGGATGTTACCCGCCTGGTGTTGCTTATGAATTATAAATTCAGCGACAAACTTGAGTTCTTCAGTGAAGTTGAGTTTGAACATGTTAAAGAACTCTGGGTTGAGCAGGCTTTTATGCAGTATCGCTTCAACGATGCTTTTATGCTGAGGGGTGGATTGATGATTATTCCAATGGGAATTGTGAATGAATATCACGAACCTACAACATATAACGGAGTGAAACGCCCTTCGATCGACACCAGGATTGTACCTACCACATGGCGTGAAATTGGTGTTGGTGCCGCCGGGAACTTAAGTGCAGCCTCACTCAAGTATCAGTTATATATCGTAAATGGGTTTAACGGATACGACGGAACCGCCAGACTAGGTGGTCCGAATGGATTTCGCAGTGGCAGACAACGAGGCGCTGAATCGTATATTTCATCTCCAAACCTTTCTGCAAAGCTTGATTTTTATGGTATCAGTGGACTGAACGTAGGTTTGGCCGGATACTTCGGAAACACCCAATCAACACTATACAACAACCTTCCAAAGGAAAACGAATCATTGCAGGCGCGTGCCGATTCATCGGTTGTAAATATGATGATGCTGGGACTGGATGCCCGATACAGTATAGGCGGTCTGGAACTCAGGGGGCAATATATCTTGAATTCAGTGAGTAACAGTGCAGCGTATAATGGTTTCACAGGCAAAGATCTTGGTTCACGATTAAACGGTTGGTATGCCGAAGCTGCGTATAACCTTTTGCACAAAACCAGTCATTCAGCCACACCTCTTATTCTGTTTGCCAGACTTGAAAAATATAACCTTCACGCCGCAACTGAAAACGGAATGGTTAAAAACAAAGCTTACAATATGACCGAAATCACAACCGGACTCGGGTTTAAAATATCTGAAGGTGCAGTGATAAAAACTGACATTCAGCTTACCCGTCAGGAAGGAGTAAAGAAATTCGGATCTTCATTTAACGCGGGTATCGGCGTCAATTTCTGAAGATATTGACCCTAATCTACCGCAACTTATTTTTTAATCCATGAAATTTGAGGTGCAGGGGAAAATTACATTTTGTTGATTAATCGATTAAAGATTGCCGTTGATAAGATTCAGGGGATATTCCCCTGAATTTTCATAATAATAAACCATGAAAACCCTGTTGATAATTACATTTTTATTTCTGGCTCTTGCTTCCGGGAATCCACCTTTATCTAAGGAAAGCATAAAAAAGATTGATAAATCCGTGAAGGAGCTCTATCCTGAAAATAAGGCGGAATATTCTATGTTAAAACTGAATCTGCCGGAGATTGATGATCCGGAAATTCTTAACAGTGAAGGCAAGTGGTTTGCAGTTCTCGAAAAAGGAGAAATTCTGGGCTGGCTCAATATTGACAAAGCATGGGGCCGGTATCATGAATTTGATTATGCCATGATTGTTGACACCAACTTTCAGATATCAAAACTTCTGGTGCTGAATTATGCGGCAACGCATGGAAATGCAGTTACAGGGCGCAAGTGGCTCAGTAAATTTAACGGATTCTCGCCGGATTCAATTCCTGAGTATGGCAGAGGAATTGATGCAATTTCAGGAGCAACCATTTCGGGCAATGGGCTTACTGAGTCAGTAGCAGGTTCTTTAAATATGCTTCGCAAACTTCAGGATCACAATTTACTGAAATAAATCCACCTTCATTTTCTGATAAAAACCATTACTTTTGCCGGCTCAATCCCCGGTTAAATGGAATTTATTACGCTTTTTTTTCTTGCACTCAGCCTCTCTTTCGATTCTTTTGCAGTATCCGTCAGCAGTGGATTGATGCTTCCGGGAATAAGATTCTTCAAAGCTTGTATAATTGCTTTTACGCTGGCATTTTTTCAGGCGATGATGCCATTGCTTGGCTGGCTGGCCGGCATTTCCATCCGCGATTATTTAGGTGAGTATGACCATTGGATTGCTTTTGGATTGCTTTCGGCATTGGGTGTAAAAATGATCATCGAAAGCCTTAAATCAGAAGAGCAACGGAATAGTTTCCACCCGTTAAAACCGCTTGTACTGCTCACCATGTCTGTTGCCACCAGCATTGATGCCCTGATTGTAGGGGTGAGTTTTGCATTTATCGAAACCCCTGACCGACCACTCTGGCTGTCGATACTTCTTCCGGTTCTGGTAATCGGTTCCGTCACTTTTATTATGTCAATGCTAGGTATTTTATTCGGCAAAAAAGCCGGAAATCATTTAGGCAAACGCATGGAATTGCTGGGTGGTGTTATCCTTATCGGGATAGGCGTGAAGATATTGATAGAGCACCTCTGGTTTTAACGAAGCCAAGCAATCTGTAGCCCGCCGAAGCAACCTTTTCCAACATCCCTTTTAAATCAAAAGCCCGAAACCGCAATTCAGAAATTGCAATTCCGTATCTTTGCACACTTTAAAACAAAAGTTATAAAATGAGCGAGAATAAACCGGCATCTGAACTTACTGGTGAAAGCAAAACACCAACCAATTTTATACATTCCATTATTGAGGAAGATATCCGCAACGGCAAGAACGATGGGCGTGTACACACCCGTTTTCCGCCGGAACCCAATGGTTATCTGCACATTGGTCATGCCAAATCCATTTGCCTGAATTTCGGAACTGCACTGAAATACAACGGAAAATGCAACCTCCGTTTCGACGATACCAACCCGGTGAAGGAAGATGTTGAATATGTTGACTCTATCCGGTATGACGTTCATTGGCTCGGCTTCGACTGGGAAGGGCGCGAATTTTATGCTTCCGATTATTTCCCACAAATTTATCAGTTTGCCGAAAACCTTATCCTCAAAGGAAAAGCTTATGTATGCGATCTCTCAGCCGAACAGATCGCTGAGCAAAAAGGTACCCCTACCCGACCGGGCCAGGAAAGTCCTTTCAGGAACCGATCCGTTGAGGAAAACCTCGACCTATTCCGACGTATGAAAGCCGGCGAATTTGCCGAAGGAAGCCGTGTTCTCAGAGCAAAGATTGATATGACATCGCCCAATATGCACATGCGCGATCCCCTACTCTACCGCATTATTCATACTGAACACCATCGCACCGGAAACCAGTGGTGCATCTATCCGATGTACGACTTTGCCCATGGCCAGAGCGACAGCATCGAAGGAATTACCCACAGCATTTGTACCCTCGAATTTGAAGTTCATCGTCCGCTTTATGACTGGTGCATCCGCGAACTGGAAATTTTTGCTCCCCAGCAGATTGAATTTGCCCGCCTGAATATGACTTATACCGTGATGAGCAAGCGCAAATTGCTTGAGCTGGTAAAGAACAATTTTGTCAGCGGCTGGGATGATCCGCGAATGCCAACCATTTCCGGTCTGAGGCGCAGGGGTTTTACACCCGGATCACTCCGTAATTTCTCTGATCTGGTGGGCGTTGCCAAGCGCGAAAACGTGATTGACGTCGGATTGCTCGAATTTTGTGTACGTGAAGATCTGAATAAAACCGCCAACAGGGTAATGGGTGTGATTAATCCTGTAAAGCTTATCATCACCAACTTCCCTGAAGGTCAGGTTGAAGAGATGAATGCGGTGAATAACCCCGAAGATCCTGAAGCCGGAACCCGAAAGGTAAACTTTACCCGCGAATTATATATTGAGCGCGATGACTTTATGGAAGATCCTCCTTCAAAGTTCTTCCGCTTGGCTCCAGGCCGTGAAGTTCGCCTGAAATATGCCTACATTATTAAATGCGAATCGGTAGTTAAAGATCCCGTTACCGGGGAAATTACTGAAATCCATTGCACCCACGATCCTGAAACCCTTAGCGGACGTGCCAACAGCAACCGCAAAGTAAAAGGAACCCTGCACTGGGTGTCGGCTCAATTTGCGCTGCAGGCTGAAATAAGGCTGTATGACAGACTTTTCCTCAGCGAAAGCCCCGAAGATGTTCCAGAGGGCGAAGACTACAAAACAAACCTTAATCCTGATTCACTCAAAGTAATCAAAGGATATGTTGAATCGTCAGTTGCCGGAACCCAGGCTCTGGACAAATTCCAGTTCGAACGATTGGGCTATTTCTGCACCGATACCGACTCAAAACCAGATCATCTGGTATTCAACAGAACCGTTGCTTTAAAGGATTCATGGGCCAAAGCAAAGAATTAAAAACCGGTAAAAAGTTTTTTGAATAAAGTTTGCAACTACAAAAAACATTTTACTACTTTTGCAGCCCGATTACTGACCTATGGTGTAACTGGCAACACGTCTGATTCTGGATCAGAAGAGTCTAGGTTCGACCCCTAGTAGGTCAACAAAATGAGAAAAACCACTTGCTTGATTGTGAGTGGTTTTTTGTTTGATGCACACCTTAATTGTACACCCTATTCCATTGTTATAAAGATTTTAATCTACTTTCAACTATCAATAGTCCATTTAACATTCATTATTAAGGCTAACTACATTTACTATACGTTAACTCTGATAATGGGTCATTGGCTATTCATAGAGTCCTTAATAGGTTTTTAAACTCTTTTACTGTTAAATCCCCTATGCGTCTTTCATCTGGTATTTCTGGCTGACGGAACATTTCTCCATTACCGTCAAGTAAATAATCGACATTTACGCTGAAAGTATTACCAATGTTCTCACACTGAATACCAGTTAAGCTGACTTTCCCATCCTCAATATTATTAACGTTCTCCGGTGTCATATTGGCCCGAAGAGCGAAATCCCTTACAGACAAGTTTAAAGCCTTCCTAATAGCTTCTAGTCTGGATGCCCTACTTATAAGTTTTGCTGGTTTGAACTCTGAGGAAGTTTCTCTAATTGTACCCATTTTCAGCCAATTATAATCCACTCCGAACTCATGGGAAATTTTCAAGAGTAACCGATCAGTCACAGTTCTCTTTTCGGTCAAATAAGAAGAGAAGTTTGCTCTTCCGGTGCCAATGCGTTTTGCAAAAGCCGCATTACTCAACTTTGTATCTTTTATTGTTTGAAGTATCCTTCCGACAATTTCATGTTGCTCATTGTTCATATTGATGAATGTATCGTTTTAAAAGTGAATTAATAAAAGTCTGTCAAAGATTATCAGTTATTCTAATAGCAAAGTTATGGATTATTTATACGATGCAATTAAGAAATTCAACATTATTATTTCATTATCTCCCCTAGCAAGACCCGAAAAATAAATTTTAGTTATTCCTTCACTTTGTAATTATTCTATGAAAACTCTATAAACTTTCTATTAATATACTTCATACTACCCTTTATTAATAAGCATTACAGAAGTGTTGACTTTTTAAATCATAATTGAAGATGATTCTGACACTATTAAATAATTCAATCATACTGTGTGTCTGTAAGCTTTAGTTTTATTTAGAGCGATGTAATCAAAGTTTTTATAATTTTATTGTTGATAAACTTTTATTACACCATGCGAAACACCAACTGATGGATAGCAATAAGATGAATCGGGAAGAGTTCAGCCAATGGTTGAATAAAACTGCCGATGAACAATCGAAAAGTTCAGGATTGTCAAGGTTAAAAGTGAAAGCGTTACTTTTAAAACTTATGAAGAAAAAAGTTGGGCATAGTGAACATAGAGAAAATGAAACCTCACTCGAACCGAGTATTAAACAAGAAAACACTTCTACTTAAACATTTTGAACCTTCAATATTTAACCAAAATTCTATTATCATGGTACAATTATCAAAAGTTGGGATAAAGATACACTTGATCTTATTGTTCTTAATCCTATTATCTCAAATTACTTTGGACACTTCTAAAAGATATTCATCTGAAATGGTGAGGTATGGGATTACGAATGCCTCAGAAATGCAGTATAAAAACTATCTGAATGCGCTACCTTTCCATCGACAAACAGAATTTATTAATATGACTGAAGTCACTTACATTTTTGATCTTCCAGAGGTATCAATTTATATTATTTACCTGTGTTATTTTGTTCTGGCGTGCAGCATTGTTTTGTCAATAAGATTTGTATCTAAATATTCAATTCATGAGAGCCAGCAATAGTTTTATAATAAAATTGAACCACAATAAGATTTTTATAATCTTTGGTTTTATATTATTGATAGCGTTACTTATAAATTTCATTAAGCAACGTTCTGAAATCAATGATTTAAGATCGAGTATTATAATACAGAAAAGCATTATCAAGCAATTAGAATCCAACATTGATGAAGTCGATATCCTTTACAATGAAACAGAACAACGTTTAGAGGAACTGGAAAGCAGAATCATTCATATCGAAAACATTTACTGATGAATAAATATCCACTGGCTATTATCATTTTGCATCTATTATTTTTCTGAGTTGTAATCCCAGAACCAAGACTGAGAATACTAGCTATTTTATGGTAGGTGATCCGGTCATGAGGATTGATTATGAAAATGTAAGCGATTTTCTTAACACAAACAAAGGTGCGAGAATTTCTTCTAATTGGTGGAGTGGCATTTCTCTGATTGCATCGGGTACGCAAGTACCTATTCCGATACGGATTCCGCTGACTTCCTGTTCTGACATAATAATTGTTTTTGTGGGTTAAACATTTGTTAAGGTTAAACCAGGGCAGTAAAGATATATCTATGTTTATTCATGCCATCTTTTTGAGTTAAGGCACTATTGAATATATATAAAAACTTTCTTACACAGCAGAAAAAATTTTGTTTTTCTGTTATTTTTCGAGTACAGAAGAATTATTCCAAGAATTCTCCAAAACCTATTGTGGAGAAACTAAATGCAACTCAGCAACTGGTGGGATCTATCCACCACCCTGCTATTTTACTTTATTCTCCAAAACGATAATAAGCCCGTTTCTTATTTTCGTTTTTTGCGTTTTTCGAAAATAAGGGGGATGCTATAAATGCGAACCTGTGCAACGGGTATTAATCCTTTCTTTATGTAACTTAGCACCTTCGAAGCATTATGGGATTTTAATCTACACTGAAAATGAAAACCATCCTTACCCTTTTTCTGCTGCTCACCCAAATTTTCGCGTATAGCCAGTCATCTCTTTCTGAAGAACAGGCTTCGCATTTTGCAAAGCTTGCCCTGAAATGCATACATCAGGAGTACCCAAATAAACCCGGTGAAGTATTGGGAAGCGATAAGGATGTAAAGCCTGTCAGGGAGTACAGGCCTGCTTTTTACGGGTGTTTCGACTGGCATTCGGCGGTGCATGGCCATTGGATGTTGGTTAAGATCATGAAAACATTTCCCGGTCTGCCCGAAACGGAAAAGATTAAATCTGCACTTGACAGGAACCTTACAGCTGAAAACATTGCTGTGGAACTCAATTTCTTTCTCGACAGCAACAACAAAACTTTTGAGCGTACTTATGGCTGGGCGTGGTTTCTTAAGCTGGCTGAAGAATTGCACACCTGGGACCATCCAAAAGCCCGTGAGTGGGAAGCTGCGCTGCTACCGCTTACCGACCTGCTGTGCAATTATTATCTGGATTTTTTACCAAAGCTGGTTTATCCGATAAGGGTAGGGGAGCACAGCAATACAGCATTCGGGCTGGCATTTGCACTGGATTATGCCCGTGCAACGCAAAATAAAGCCCTTGAGACGATTATTGTGAGCCGGTCCAGGGACTTTTTCCTTAACGACCAAAATTGCCCTGAATCGTGGGAGCCCGGAGGCTACGATTTCTTTTCACCCTGTCTCACCGAAGCAGAACTCATGGCAAGGGTTCTTCCGGATGCTGAATTTGCAGAATGGATAGAAGCGTTTATGCCTGGCATCAATCAGGGAACCCCGAAAATCATGCGGGAAACTGCCCGGGTAAGCGACAGAAGTGATGGCAAACTGGTACACCTTGACGGGCTTAACTTTTCGCGGGCCTGGGCTTTGAAGTATATCGCAGAAAAACCCGGAATGAACCGGAATCTATTACTGGATGCAGCAGACAAACACATCAATGCAGCCCTGCCCAATGTGGCTGACGGAGATTATGCCGGCGAACACTGGCTGGCAAGTTTTGCTGTTTACACTTTGGGGGGAACTCACAAAAAGTAGCTGACGACCTAAAGATTCTTAACGTCAGATAGCCAGATAAAAACCAATCATCCAGGTTTCAGGACCAAAATTGGTCCGGAATCCTTTTGAAAGTTTTGCATCATCGGGTAACCGCGAATCAAAAAGCTTTTTTCGAAATTCAAGCACACCAAAGGCTACTTCAATGCCGGCATTCCTGAATAACGCCAGTTTTATTGACGGCCTTATCCCCACCCGAAGACTCCGGGTATCCTGATAATAATTCGATTCTATTTCACCTAAAATAAGCCGCGTAATCCGGGTTGAATCATTAATGACAACATTCCCATACACACTGTCATACAAGTATCCGTAAGGATTTCCGCCAATCATTAGGGTTTGGCCTGAGGGCGTGTATTCACTCTCATACTTTGAATAATAAAAATCAAATCGTGTGTACAAATCAGCACAAATCGAAATTTTTTCCGTTATCGGATAATCATACCTGAACAAGACCTGCGGACTGTATGTTCTTGCTTTCTGTTCAGAAGCAAAATTACCGGTCAAGCCAACATAGCCCGAACTCTGATTCCCTGGATTCTTTTTTTTAAAGATTTCCTTGTGGGAGGTATTGTACACAAACCCAACTCCTGCCGATAATCGCTTAGAAAGCTTTCTGTAAGCGGAAATGCTGATATTGAAGTTATTCTCTTTATCCCAGGTATCCTGAGATATAAATGCAGAGGGACGAAAATCGTCATTGCGCACATAATCGTACCCAAATCCTGTTGAAAAACAGTACTTTGAAGAATCCTGCGCCATCAGCGAAAAAGCTGGAATAAAACATAAAATCATCATTAATAATCTCATAACTGCTATAGTTTATCAGGTTTCACAATATTGCTGTTAATACTCTTACTAATTCAATACAACAATACAATTTCATTTTTAAACTGCAAAGGATTTTCTTAAATATTTTCAGGCAGAAGTTCGTCCACCTTTCCTGGTCCGTTATGTTTGCATAAGGTCTATCTGAAGATTTGTCTGACAGGGATTAAACTCAGGCAATTTCAGAACTAAGTTCTAAAAGTTTCTTTGTGGCGATTTCCATCGATCGTTTAAGCTATTAAATAATTTCGTTTTGTGTTATACATCAACAAATACCCTCTTTTATTGGATTCACTTAAAAAGGAATGGTTAACCAAAGTTTCTATCAAAGAATGCTTTTCCAAAAAGGGGTTCAATAATTTGTCAACCCTGCTTTCCGACACACCGATTCTTTTTGCGAACTCCGAAAAATCGCTTTTGCAGGGATGCCCGCTTTTCTTGTATTGCTCGCTTTTAAAATCAGTGGCAAATAACCCTTTATCTAATGCAAAATCGGTATCATCAACGTGTAATCTTGTGTTTATCAAATCATAAGCAGGGCTAAGCAAGTAATCTCCTTTTGTTGATTCAAGCAGTGAGAAGTTTTTTAAGTGTGCATCGCCATTTGAAAACAAGAAATTGAAAACTACCAGTGAAAAGTATTTCTCTATTTCCACCCGCCAGGCCGAAACATATTTTTGTATCAATAATCCACATTCCTCGTAACTATATTCGTATTTAAAATTGGCACCTGCATTGTCCCTGGTTTTACCTGCGAGCGTTGCGAAATCTTCTATTCCCCATTTGGTGAAATCATCTTTTACATCAAACCTTCTGGTGATATAGGCTGGTGCGCCATTCTTGAAAAATATCAGGGCATTTTCTGCAGTATTTATTCCAAAAACCTGTCTGGCTATTTGCATTGTCAGGTGTTCATTTGCAGGAACCTGGTCAACTTTCTTTAAATCTACAGGAATGGGTTTTAGGATGTAAGTTCCTTGTTCTCTCTCATTTGTTAATCTCAAATGATTTTTTTCAAGTAACAGACTTAATTTTTCCTGTACACCTGAAATGGAAATGCGTTTTCGATTTTCCATAAATAACTCTGCAACTTCTTCGCTTTGCTGCGGCTGTTCATACGGTAAAACATGATTTACTCTTTTGCCGTTAAACAAATTCCGTAAGCAAGCCGGACTATAACTTACAAAACCTTCAGCCAAAGTTCCGGGGCAGAATTTCAAATCATTTACGTTCATTTTGCTGCAATTGGTTTTACGGTTATTGCCCCAATGGTGTCGAACTGTGCTGTTGCCATGAGTAATCCGAAATTGTCTTCTTCGTCAATCCTTAAATGTTTGCATTGTAATTTCCTGTTTACACCTTCACTAAGTAAGTTATAAAAACAAGGAAACAGAATTTCACTTTTGTATTGCTTTTGGTTCTTGGGAATGGTCAAACTGATTGCTGGCAGGGAAGTATCATTGAAATAATTGTCATCATAGGTGAAGACATAAGTCCGACGGCCTTCTTCCGTCAGAGTTCCCGCCAATATTCTGTTGCGATATATTTTTACTGCTCTCATCTATCTGTTAATTCTTCCTTACTTCCAGTTTTAGCTCCATGCCCATAACTTCAGCCAGTTTGTTCAAAATGTCTAGTGAAGGATTGCCTTGTCCTCTTTCCAACTTATACAGCGTATTGGTGCTTATTTGTGCCAATTCTGCCAGGTGGGGTTGAGTTATTCTCAGCTCCTTTCTTCGGCTTTTTATCGTTTCCCCAAGATGCTTAACTAACATTATAGTGTGATTTTGATGCAAATATAGCATAATTTTTCGATTTATGCAACTAAAATCACATTATAGCGTGATTTTGCATAGAATTAAGGGTATAGATGTCTGAAATGCTTCAAATATCCTATTTTAATGTGATTTTGGATAGATTAAGTTCTTCAATCATTCCTTCATTTCAACTAAAACTGAAAATAAATAAACGGCTGAAAACTTGCTGAATATGCCTGATAACAAATAATTCCGGTTGCGACTCCATAAATGACCTTTAAACCAAAAGGACTTTTGCTGTAAATATTTTCAATTCCTGATTTGACTTTTACCGGTAGCCAATGCGTAACATAGCCTGCCAGCATCACAATAAAAACAATCCTGTACTGGTTAAGCACCAACAATGCATTTCCCCAATCCATATTATTGGCAACCTGATTGTACCAGCCTGAAATATGCTCCATGCTTTCGCCCCTGAAATATAATCGGGTAAAAGTAATGAAAGTGAAGGTGAGCACTATTTTCCAGACTACAGTCAGCCGGTTGTCAAATTTTTCCCAGGGACTGATTCTTCGCCAGTATTTATAAACCAGTATTCCTATTCCGTTTAACCCGCCCCAGATCACAAATTTCCAGGAAGCACCATGCCACAAACCACCGATCAACATGGTCAGCATGATGTTGATGTTCATGATAAACTCCATTTTTACCTTTGGAAAGATCAATGAAACGGTAATAAGAACCAGTACAATTCCAATTACCAGCAATGCGATCTGCAGATCACCAATGGCAACCAATGTCCCTGAAAGTATCAGTAAACTGATAAGCATCGACCCGGTTGAACTGCGTTTATTCCCTCCCAGAGGAATGTACAGATAATCTTTCAAAAAGGAGGACAACGAAATATGCCAGCGTCTCCAGAAATCGGAAGTATTAATTGCTTTATATGGCGAATTAAAGTTCTGGGGCAGTTTGAATCCCATCAGCAGCGCCAATCCAATGGCTATGTCGGTATATCCTGAAAAATCACCATAAATCTGAAGCGAATAACCGATCAATGCCATAACATTTGCAAAACCTGAAAACATTACCGGAGCGTCAAAAACCATATCCATAAAATGCATGGCAATGTAATCGGCAAAAATCATCTTTTTAATCATTCCTTTCAGAATCAGGAATGTACCGGCATTAAAATCATCACGGCTGATCTGTGTTGCCTTATTTATCTGTGGAATAAAGTCACCGGCCCTTACAATGGGACCAGCCACCAGTTGCGGGAAAAATGTAACAAACAAACCAAAATCAGAAACCGATTTAATGGGAGTTAGCTTTCCACGGTATATATCTACACAGTAAGTGATTGTTTGAAAGGTAAAAAACGAAATTCCAATGGGTAATACAATTTTATCAACCGTAAAATAATTAACATTACTAAAGTTATTCCCCCACTCAGCCAGCCAGTGAGCAACTTCAAGCTGAGCGCCGAAAAGATGATTTATTGAATCGGTAAAGAAATAAGCATACTTGAAATAGCTGAGCACGAAAAGGTTAAGCAACACACTGAAGGCAACCAGCAAAAGCTTCAAGGGTTTATTCGTAGCTCTGAATATTCCCGCACCCAGCAGAAAATTACTGATTGTGGTAAACATAAGCAGACCGACAAAAAGTCCGCTGGTTTTATAATAGAAAAATAAGGAAATCAGCAACAGATAAACATTCCGGAATTTGATTTTCTTATAAACCAGTGCAAAAACCAGATAGATGATGGTAAAGAAAATCCAGAACGAAGCCTGGGTAAAAATCAGGGGAAACGCTTCCGAGAATGCGAATATTTCTTTGAGCTTATTCATTTTTCCCGGTCAATTTGTTTAGAATACTACCCGGCTCCCGGCCTGTTGATTTCTCCCATTGCAAAACAACGGCATTTAACAACAAATCGGCTTTAATGCTGTATCCCGGCGATGTAAAATGAATCCTGTCGCGGGGCATAAGTTTATTCAGATACCATTTCTGAGAAGAGCCAAGTCCTCCCATAATTTCATAAAAATCCCAAACGGCCTGCCCTTGTTCTCTTGCAATTGTATGAATGATTTCCTGCTGAATCCGGGTGTTTTTGTTCGGATGTTTCCGTTTGTAATAGGAGTCATTGGGAACCGTGAGCAAAATTGCACATTCAGGATTGACCGATAAAACCATTCTGATCATTGCATTATAATAATCTTTGAATTTATCAGCCTTGAAATCATTGGTATAGGCATCGTTTGTTCCTATTGAAATGATAAACAAATCAGGTTTATAGAGTCGTAATTGTGACTCAAACAGCGCACATCGCGCAAAAGACTCAAAGCTTGCTCCGTTCACACCGACCGATACATACTGGATTCCGGGATAATCATTCATCAGTTCTATGCCCATAAGACGGAATTGTTCCCATGCTGAAGTATCAGAATGACTGATCAGAAATGCTGCTTCTGTCAATGTATCAGACAACTTTAGCTCCCGAAAGCCGGCTTCAGTATTCCCTGAATCAGAAATAATATTTATCGAACTGTCGGTTAAACTGATACAATAGGTTGATGGGTCAGCATCTGTAAAAAAACGGATTCTATCGAAAAAGAAATTATTCGTGACTGTATTTTTATGATTGGCTTTAATGAGAAGGGTATCAGAATAACCGGTCAAAACAGCAGTAATTCCTGTCAGTCCCCACAGAGCGCTGTCTGATCTGACTGCTGAACGGTAGCCTTTCCATTTGGTTTTATCGCCGGTAACACTATAATTCTGCGGATTGTTGGTACTCACAAGCCGGAATGGAAATATCAGGCCACGCGGCGCAAGATCATGGCTATTCATATTCCGCAAATACTCTCTGATTTTGTTTGAATATACATCGGCTTGAATGTGCGAACCTCCAATGTGTATGATGTGCACTTTCTCAGGTTTTCCGCTATGTAAACTATCCAGTTTATTAAAGAAGATTTTAAAATTTGCAGATGAGTCGGCATAAGCTAATACATTGGCTTCTTCGTGTATCAGGTTTTCCAGCAAAGGTCTTATACTGTCGAGCACATACTTCTGCGCCGACAGGTAAAAAGGCATGACATATATTAGCAGAAGAATAATCAGGTTCTTCATTTTTTCAGGTCGAGATAAAGTGCTGTAAAAAATAGTTCGGAAATAATGCGTGTTCCTTTTGGCGAAAAATGCGTGTAATCGTTGGCTGCCAAACCCTGATCAACCCAGTGTGGCATAGAATTTTCGCCGCCCATGGCCTCAAACATACTCCAGTATGCCCAGCCATTGTTCTTGCAGGTTTCCTTTAATCTGGCGTCAAGGTATGGAAGCAGGGGATAGGTGACCATATTTCCGCCAATCATTGTACTCATATCTGATGGCCCGATAAACAGAATCATTGCACCCGGAATCTGCCTTTGCACCCATTTGATATTGCCCGCCAGATATTTTGTATAATTGGTGATTCCAAGTGAATCTTTTACATATGGAATGGTATTTCCTCCATATTGGAATATTACAATTTCAGGATTCAGACGACCTGCCATAGCTCTGAAACTTTCGCTGTTCAATGTACTGAATATTGTACCTGAGCCTCCGCGCATTGCAATATTATCGAGCTTCACACCTGCTTTCCCATCCAGGGTCAACCCATAAAAATCGGGACTGACTTTACCTTCCAGTTCGATGGTTATTACTTCGGGAGTGCTTTCTGTTTTGATTTCGAAGCAGTGGTATGCTTTATCGGGTATCAGTCTGCTTTCGCTGATAATTTCTGTTCCTGACTTTACAGTAATTTTAACCGGATAGGCCGCATTGCCATAATGCAATCCGATGTTGTTGTACCTGCGTAATCCGGGATAAGACCTTTTTGACGGGCTGATGGTAATATTTGCTTTGGATATTCCCAGAGAATCATACCGAATACTGTCCACCGAAAAATGATCGTACGGTGTAAAACGCGACAACGAAGCATACAGACCATAATTCTTATCGGCAATTTTTGACTGTGTCGGATCAAAAGCTGCTATCCTCAACCAGTTATCGCTGGCAATAACTTCGGCCGACATTTGCTCATAAACCTGCCTTATCGGAATAAATCCCGGGCCACTTCCTCCGTATATTCCCTGCAAGCGGTTTCGCAGGAAGCCCGAAATTCTATCACCTTCTAACTGAGAGTCACCGTAATGTAATACTCTACATGAACCACTTTCGAGCAATTCTCTGAGAGATTCCGGGAATTTTCCCGGCCCCGCAGGATATGAAATCCTTTCAATTGAAGTGGTATCTATTTCCGAGAAATCGGGAATTGCGGGTGCAATATCCTTATCAGCAACTCCTTTTCCTATAATGGTAATCACACTGTCGGCTTTGGTATTCTCCTGCGGTTTCCCTGATTCTGCAAACGATTCAACAGTTGGATACTTAATTAGCAGTTTCCCGGCTCTGAAACCTTCCTCCATGCGCATTCCATCCAACTTCAAGGGTTTACTTATCAGAGTTACCAATAGCAGCAGAGCAAGCACCAAAAAGAAAAAAAGGAATATTTTTGCGGGCTTCATTTAGTATAATTTAGAGAATCCAGGCAATTATTTAATGCCTGGTGTTTCGGGGTGCAAAATACGACAAACAGATTTCCAATTCCAAACTTCTGCTATACCTTGTTGAATTCTGATATTCAGCTACGAAGAAGGATATAATTCCAAAAACTCATAACCATTTCCAGAAGCATTCAGGAATTTCACAAAATCCTGAAAATCAATTACAAGAGATGCCCGATTATCGTTGGGATGAAAACTGATTTTGGGAAGTTTTTTCAAATTCTCATCCAGAAACAGATATACATGATGCATCTCATCGTGTATCAATCCAAATGGTGAAACCGATCCGGGCTTCAGTCCAAGATATTTTTCCATTCTCTGGTCTGATGCAAAACTCAGTTTCCCCTGCTTCAGCCTTTGCTCAAGATCGCGGATTGCAAGTGATTGCCTGTGATCAAATATCACCAGATAATGTCGGTTTCCTTTATGGTTGCGGAAGAAGAGATTTTTGCAATGGGTTGTTCCAACTATGTCTTTCCAATATTGTACAGCAATCTCAATGGTGGGCGCGGGAGGATGCCCGTGGTACTCAAAAGGTATCGCAAGATTTTCGAGTTTGCGGTAGAGTAGGGGATCGCCAAACATTGAGTTTTTCAGTATAAGATTAATTTGTCACAAACCGCCACATATTATCCCAGCTTTTCCAGGGCTTTTGAAATGCGGTTTACGGTTTCATCTTTACCCAGCAACGAAATAATTGCAGCTACGCCAGGTCCGAAACTTCCGCCAACCAAAACCAGCCTTAATGTGTTCATAATCTGACCCATACCCAGGTTATTATTCTGAATAAACCCTTTCACAACATTATCCAGATTTTCTACTGAAAAATCGCTGGTATCTTCAAGTAATGCACTTATTTTATTTAGCAAAGCAGGCGTTTCTGGTTTCCAGAATTTCTGAATCACTTTCTCATCAAAACTCTCCGGCGCCTGAAAGAAAAACCAGGATTGATCCCACAAATCGGGAATAAGCACAGCGCGCTCTTTAACCATTGCGCAAACCTGCACGGCGTATTCTAATGTAGTATTTATTCCTTTTTCGTTTAGAATGGCAACCAGCAATCTGGCAGCATCTTCATTAGGGAGATTTGACAGGTAATGATGGTTGAACCATTTTGCCTTTTCTGGATCGAATTTCGAACCTGATTTACCTACCCTTTCAAATGAAAAAACTTCCACCAGTTCATCCATGGTAAATATTTCTTTTTCGCTCCCGGGATTCCATCCCAATAAGGCCAGCATATTGATAAATGCATCGGGTAGGTATCCCGATTCACGGTAACCCGATGATATTTCTCCTGAAACAGGATCAGTCCAATGAAGCGGAAACACCGGAAATCCAAGTCTGTCGCCATCGCGTTTGCTGAGCTTGCCGTTTCCGTCAGGCTTTAGCAACAGCGGAAGATGTGCAAACTGAGGTGCTTCCCAGCCCAGATATCTGTATAACAACACATGAAGCGGAGCACTTGGCAGCCATTCCTCTCCACGGATTACATGGGTAATCTCCATCAAATGATCGTCAACAATATTGGCCATATGGTAAGTTGGCATTCCATCAGATTTGAACAATACTTTATCGTCAAGCCTCGATGAATGTACCTTTACTTCTCCCCGGATCAGATCGTTGACAAGGATTTCTTCATTTTCAGGTATCAAAATCCTGATGACATAAGCATCGCCCGATTCAAGCCTTGATGATGTTTCTTCAGGTGTCAGGGTCAGTGAATTAACCATTTCGCCGCGTGTGAAAACATCATACTGAGGCGTCGCAACACCTTTGGCTTTCAGGCGGTCACGCATTTGATCCAAATCCTCAGAAGTATCAAAAGCATAATAAGCATGACCTTCGCTTACCAGCTGATCGGCATATTTCCTGTATAATTCCTTGCGCTCGCTCTGGCGATAGGGTGCATGAGGACCACCAATTCCAACACCTTCGTCGTAGCTGACACCACACCAATTTAAAGCCTCAATTATATATGCTTCGGCACCCGGAACAAAGCGGGTTTGATCAGTATCTTCAATACGCAGTAAAAACTTACCTCCGTGCTTTTTAGCAAACAGGTAATTATACAATGCGGTGCGGACTCCACCAATATGCAATGGCCCGGTCGGGCTGGGGGCAAATCTTACTCGAACTTCTTTCATTGTGGTCATTCTTAGTGCCTGCAAAGATAGAAAATAGGTTTCAGTTCAGCTTGAATTGATATTACATCGAAAACTTTAAAATAAGAAGCTTTATGTTTACAAATTATTAACAGTCTGTTGAACCATTTTGCTGTAACTTTGTACATGAAATAGAGTTATATTAAAAAGACATTTAATCAATTATGGCTGAACCGATTGGTAAAAGGATTCGTATTCCCAGATACCGGATAGGAAGAATATTTCTTTTCCCGATATTGCTGTATTTTCTGCTCGTATTTCCTGTGCTGGGTTTTATGTTGCTAAAAAGCTTTCCGGAACTGAAAGAAAAAAGCGGGTTTAAAGATGCATTTGAGATCAGCAGAATGGATAATGATTCAACCATTTTAGCCAGTGGAGATAATGAGCCATTCACTCTTGGTATAAGAATAGGAACTAACAAGGAAAGCGTTGAAAAAGACACCATTAAATATTCAGCTGATAGCCTTGTACTTCTTACTAACCAGGAATTATCTGACAGCCTGACAAAAGAGGAAGTGAATCCTGAAACCACAAAAAAACAAGGTACGTCAAATGCATTTTCAACATCAATTTCTGATCTCTTCAAATTCGTTCTGCTCTTCAGCACACTTGCAGGAATTGTAATTAATTATCCCTTCAAAAGGTACTTCCGTCGCAAACGACAGAGAAAGAGTATATCACCCAGACTTTACCGCTATTGCAGAAAACTCCTTCTTTATACACCAATAATTAATAGCGGAATTGTACTGCTTGCTTTTACAATTGTGCATGGCATAATGATTTATAATCTGCAATTCTCCACTGCATTCAGCGATGAAATTGGCCGAAGGTTATTTTCAAGCTATTTGTTTATCTCTTTGGTCGCATCATTGCTGACGGTTCTGTTTATCTTTTTCTGGCAAAAACACCGGGTTCAGATTCGCTACATTGAGCATATTTATACCAGAGATGAACTTCAGAAGAGGATTTTTGGTAAAAATCAGGGAAGAATACGAAACAGACTATACATTGCCAGCGCGATGACAACGCTGCTTCCTCTCACCATTGTTTTGCTTTATCTGATACTTAGCCTCACTCCTGTAAAGGATATGGGAGATATGTCACAGGACGAACTTCGAATTGTTCTTGGCCGGCTTGTGAATATTCTCGGCCCGGAAGCTGACATCACTGAACTGGCTGGAAAGGGTCGTTTTTCAGGGCTTTATTACATCAGTGCATTAGACAATGCCCTTATGTTCGGCGGGATTTTCAGCGGTATTTTTGTTTCATTCATTTATATTCTGTTTTTTGTAAACTGGTCAACCAATGATATAGTAAAGCCTGTAAATGAATTGGTTAACAGCATGAGAAGAACTGGAGAAGGCATGCTCGACAACTATACCATCGTCCGTACGAACGATGAAATAGGGGTGATGTCGGAAGGTTATAATCTGATGACTTCACGTTTACGGGATTATATTTTCAGAATCTCACAAATGAATGAGGCCTATAGCCGTTTTGTTCCCAATCAATTTCTTGAATTTCTGGGGAAGGAGAATTTTGTGGATATTCAACTGGGCGATCAGGTGCAAAAAGAGATGTCGGTACTTTTTTCTGATATCCGCGGATTTACAGAGCTTTCGGAAGATATGACACCCAAGGAAACCTTTGATTTCATCAACCACTACCTCGGTTATATGGAACCTGTAATCAGGGAAAATAATGGCTTTATCGACAAATTTATCGGTGATTCAATTATGGCTTTATTTTATGTCAATGTTGATGATGCTATCAATGCTGCCATTCAGATGCGCAGTACTCTGGAGAAATTTAATCTTGACAGAATTGATCAGGGTAAACCTACAATCGATTCTGGTATCGGCATTCACACCGGAAATCTGATGCTCGGCGTTGTTGGCGGAGAAGGACGTATGGATGGAACTGTGATATCAGATGCTGTTAATCTGGCTTCAAGACTTGAAGGATTAACAAAGATTTATCGTACTTCCATAATAATCAGTGAAGATACACTGATAAAACTCGAGAATCCCTCCAAATATAACTTCCGTTTTCTGGATATTGCCCGTGTCAAAGGCAAAAAAGAAGCGGTGTATGTTTTTGAAGTTCTTGATGGTGAACCAGAAGAGGTAAAAAATCTGAAAATAGAAACAAAAGGACTCTTTGGAAAAGGAATTGATCTTTACAAGAACAAGAAATTTGAGGAAGCACTTGAAGTTTTTTCACAGGTGGTAAAAATCAATCAACTCGACAGTGTAGCTGCTTTTTATATCAACCGCTGCAAAAGAAACATTACCAAAGGAATTCCCGACGATTGGAGCGGTATTGAGATTTTTGACGCAAAGTGATTCAGTGTCATTATATCAACCCTTCAGCAAAGATTTAATTCCCTATTACATTATTGGTTATTTTTGTAAGTCTGAATACCCTGACTCTGAGTTTGTTTAAGAATCTTGTTGATGAACAAATTCCGTTTCAACTCAAAACAACTAAAGCAAAATGAACAACAACTATAACATACTCGTCAGTAAACTCGACGCTTTTATCCGGAAGTATTACACGAATCGTTTGATAAGGGGAGGACTTTACAGTATCGCACTTCTGGGAAGCTTTTTTCTGATTTTTACTTTGCTGGAGTCCGTCGCCTGGTTTTCATCGCCGGTGCGCACAATTTTGTTTTATACATACATTGTCAGTGCATTGATTATTTTATCGCGTTTTGTGGTTGTGCCGGTATTAAAACTTTTGAGGGCAGGCAAACTCATCTCGCACGAGTTTGCAGCGGAGATAATTGGAAAGCACTTTCCTGAAGTAAAGGATTCATTGCTGAATGTATTGCAGCTCAATCGCTTATCTCAGCTTAATCCTGGCAATCAGGAGCTGGTTCTGGCTAGTATTAATCAGAAGTCTGATCGGCTTAAACCAATTCCATTTGTTTCAGCAATTGACTTTTCAGAAAACAGAAAATATCTGGTTTACACACTTCCTCCGGTCCTTATCCTGCTAACCATATTGTTTACAGCACCTTCCATAATAACAGATTCCGGAAACAGACTTATAAACCATGGTTTGGCTTATGAAAAACCACTTCCTTTTACAATTCAAATAGAAAATGAAGAACTCAAAGCCATTCAGCTTGATGATTTTGAACTGAAAGTTTCCGTAAAGGGAGATGTTTTGCCTGAACAAATCTTCCTGATTTCTAATGGAAGTGAGATTATGATGAAAAAAGATGGCAAGCTTAATTTTAGTCACAATTTTAAAAAACTTCAGAAATCTCAGCGTTTTTCAATCTCTGCTGCCGGGTATAACTCTTCTGATTATGAATTGATTGTACTTCCCAGGCCTGGTATAATGAACTTTGAAGTTGATCTTAAATATCCGTCATATACAGGCATTTCTTCTGAATTGATTAAAAACTCCGGCGACTTTGTTGTTCCGCAGGGTACTGTTGTTTCCTGGAAATTCTATACACGTGATACCCGGATGCTAAGTTTCAGATTGGGCAATGAATTAAGAGAACTATCATCAGGGAATTCAAATGCGTTTACCACAACAGAGAGAATCATGCAACCCGTGAATTATTCAGTAAGCCTTACCAATGAATTTCTTCAGGGTGCTGATTCAATGACATTTAGTGTAAATGTAATTCCCGACTTATACCCGACCATTATAATAGAGGAATATCGCGACTCAGTTTATGATAACAGACTGTATTTCAGAGGGTTAATTAAGGATGACTATGGTTTTAGCCGACTTGAATATCGCCTGGCAAGGATCAGGGAAGATAAAACTTCGTCTGCTGAAATGTCAATGCCTGTAAATTTCGAAAAATCAAATACAGCTCAATCATTCTACCACTATTTCGACTTAAGCGAAGCTGGGCTTCAACCCGGGGAGCAGGTAGAATACTATTTTGAAGTATGGGATAATGATGGCATAAATGGCAATAAGTCAGCACGTTCTCAAAAAATGACATTCAAAGTTCCTACGCTTGATGAAATTAACGACATGGTTAAGAAGAATCAGGAAACGGTGAAAAGTGAATTTGAAAAGAGCATAGATGAGGCAAAAAAAATCCAAAAGGATGTTGAGCAACTTCAAAAAAACCTGTTTGAAAAGAAAAATCTGAATTATCAGGACAAAAAGCAGATTGAGGATTTATTGAAACGGCAGAAAACCTTACAGGAACAAGTCGAAATGATGATCAATCAGAATGAACAATCCAACAAAAAGGAATCTCAGTATAAAGAATTAAATGAGAAAATTGCTGAGAAACAGAAGCAACTGGAGAAGCTTTTTGAGGAGATTATGTCAGACGAAATGAAGAAACTCTTTGAAGAGCTTCAGAAAATGATTGAAAATATCGATAAAGATAAGCTTGATCAAGTGATGGAAAAAATGAAGTTCAATGCCGAAGATCTGGAAAAATCTCTGGATAGGAATCTTGAATTGTTCAAACAGCTGGAATTCGACAAGAAGCTCACCGAAACCATTGAGAACATTAAAAAACTTGCTGATGATCAGAAAAAGCTTTCGGAGGAAACAAAAGAGAGTAAAAAAGAGGATGCAGGAAAACTTACAGAAGAGCAGAAAAAAATAGAGGAAGAATTTAAAAAAATAGGGGAGGATCTCAAAGATTTACAGCAGAAAAATAAAGAGCTTGAGGAACCCAATAACTTCAAGATTCCTGAAGAAAAGCAGAAAAAAATTGAAAAAGAACTGGAAGATTCCAAGGAAAATTTGAAGCAGGGGCAAATGAAAAAAGCCTCGGATAGCCAAAAAGAAGCCTCGGAGGATATGGATGAAATGGGCGATATGCTTGCTGAGATGCAGGAAGAAATGGAAGATGAGGCTCTCGGAGAAGATATTGAATCCTTGAGAATGATTCTGGAAAATCTCGTTCAATCATCGTTCGATCAGGAAGAATTGATGGATAATCTTTCCAAACTTGGCAGGAATGATCCGCGGTATGCCCAGGTTACCGAAAGACAAAAAGCGATAAAAGACAATTTATTGATGATAGAAGACTCTTTGTTCGCTTTGAGTAAACGTCAGCCAATGATTGAATCTTTTGTAAACCGTGAGATTTCCACAATCAATAGCAATGTGGATCAGACCATGCAGGCACTGGGTGCTCGCTCATTTTCCGTGGCGTTGGGCAAGCAGCAATTTGTAATGACTTCAGTAAATAATCTCGCTCTTTTACTGGCAGAATCTCTCAACCAGATGAAGCAAAATATGTCGATGAAATCATCCGGAAAATCCGGGAAAAGTTGTCCTATGCCCGGGCAGGGAAAACCTTCGATGAAATCGATGAGACAAATGCAGGAGAAGTTAAATCAGCAAATGGAAGCCATGAAAAAAAGCATGGAACAAGACAAGAAGGGCGAAAGTAAACCAGGGCAGGGGCAGGGCTCTATGAGCGAACAGTATGCAAGAATGGCTGCCGAACAGGAAGCTTTAAGAAAACAATTGCAGGAATATCGTGATCAAATGCAGAAAGAAGGCAAACTTGGAGATAAAGGGATGAATAAAATGCTTCAGGAAATGGAGCGTACAGAAACCGAGCTCGTGAATAAAATTCTGAATCAGGAAACCATGCGCAGGCAGGAAGAAATTTTAACCCGTTTGCTGGAGTCAGAAAAAGCAGAAATGCAAAGGGAACAGGAAGAACGCCGGGAATCAAATGAAGGAAAAGATATTCCAAGGCCAGACCCTTCCCGGTTTTTCGATCAGAAAGGACTTCCATCCCGGGAAACCGAGCTGCTTCGGACAATTCCTCCTTCAATGAATAATTATTACCGGAACAAAGCAAATGAATATTTTATTTCAATTCCGGGTTCAAATTAATTAAGTATATTCTCAGTAAAAAAAGACGGTTCGCCGTCTTTTTTCATTTTATCAGAATTAGATTTATCATTTCACAATTCGATCGGGCTAAAATAAGATCTTTCATTACTTTTGCACATCATAAAACTATCGAAATGGCCGGCCACATAAACTTCTACTCCGAAGATATCCCATTCAAAATGCGTGAGATCAAAACCAAACGCACATGGATTATTGAATGTATTACGACTGAAGGCAAAGAGAACGGAGATATAAGTTTTGTTTTTTGCAGCGATGAGTTTTTACACAAAATGAATGTTGAATACCTGAGTCATGATACGCTCACGGATGTGATTACTTTTGATTATACAGAAGATGGAATAATTTCCGGAGATATTTTTATAAGCATTCCCAGGGTAAAAGAAAACGCATCAGTTTATTCAAAGGATTTCATCGAAGAACTTAACCGCGTTATGATACATGGGGTGCTTCACCTTTGCGGATATAAAGATAAATCGTCAAAAGACTCAAAATTTATGCGTCAAAAAGAAGATGAAAAGTTGCTATTGCTTGACCCAAAGTTATAGAGCTTTTCCAAAAAATTCCGCTTCCCGGGAATAACAACATTAAGACGTATCCCACACTGTTATTATTCGTAATTTTGCATGCCTTTGGCTTGATACCTCTAGCGTAAAGGCATTGTTTTTCAACAGCCTGAAGCTGGGTAATTAGTACAGCAAAAGGCTACGTTCCACGTGAAACCTTTTATGATGTTTAAAGAATATGACGTAATAGTTGTAGGGGCAGGACATGCCGGAAGTGAAGCTGCAGCTTCTGCAGCCAATCTTGGTTCTTCGGTTCTGCTGATTACAATGAATATGGCAGCCATTGCTCAGATGTCTTGCAATCCGGCAATGGGCGGTATTGCAAAAGGTCAGATTGTGCGCGAAATTGATGCCATGGGTGGATATTCGGGCATAGTTACCGACCACTCAATGATACAATTCCGGATGCTGAACAGATCAAAAGGTCCGGCAATGTGGAGCCCAAGAGCGCAAAGTGATCGAATGAAGTTTTCTGAGAAATGGAGACTAATGCTTGAATCAACTCCAAATGTAGATTTCTGGCAGGATACTGTTGTGGGATTGTTAACAAAAGACAGTAGAGTTTACGGTGTAAAAACAGCCATGGGCCAGGAAATAAAATCCAAAGCTGTTATCCTGACTAACGGAACTTTTCTAAATGGAATCATTCATATCGGAACCAAGCAGTTTGGGGGTGGCCGGATGGGTGACCGACCATCACATGGAATAACTGAAAATCTTATTCAATTGGGTTTTGAATCGGCTCGATTAAAGACCGGAACTCCGGTTAGAGTTGATGGGAGAAGTATTGATTTTAGTAAACTGGAGGAACAAAAAGGTGATGAAAATCCCGGGAAATTCTCTTATACCGATACTCCAACATTAACAAATCAAAGGAGCTGTTACCTTGCTTATACCAACCTGGATGTACATGATGTACTCAGAACAGGGTTTGACGAATCACCAATGTATGCAGGCAGGATTGAAGGTCGCGGACCGAGATATTGCCCATCTATTGAAGATAAAATTGATCGTTTCAGCGATAAGATCAGGCATCAGCTATTTGTGGAGCCTGAAGGATGGGATACAATTGAGTATTATATCAATGGTTTCTCTTCATCCTTACCAGATCACATTCAGTATAAAGCCTTAACCAATGTTCCCGGCTTTGAAAATGTGCGGATATTTCGACCAGGATATGCCATTGAATATGACTACTTCCCGCCATACCAATTAAAATTCACGCTTGAAACCCGACTGATTGAGAACCTCTATTTCGCAGGTCAGATAAACGGAACAACCGGCTATGAAGAAGCCGCTGCCCAGGGTTTAATGGCCGGAATTAATGCGCATCTGAAATTAAAAGAAGAAGCACCTCTTATTCTTAAGCGTTCAGAAGCCTACATTGGTGTTCTGATCGATGATCTGATAACAAAAGGAATAGATGAGCCATATCGAATGTTTACTTCGAGGGCTGAATACCGTACTTTGCTAAGACAGGATAATGCTGATATAAGACTAACCAAGTTGGCAAACAAGCTTGGACTTGCTTCTGATGAAAGACTTCAGCGGGTTCAGACCAAAGAAAAAGCAATTCAGATTTCAATGGATTTCATATCCAATACCAGCGTTTCACCCGATCAGATAAATGGTTTATTAGAGTCTCTCGGAACCGCATCAATTTCTCAGAAGGTAAAATTGAATGGTATTTTGCTGCGCCCTCAGGTTGCCTTATCTCAGCTGATAGATACACTTCCTTTTCTGAACGAGCACTTTTCGGAATTGGGTTCAATCCGTAATGATGTGATAGAGGAGGTGGAAATCCTCACAAAATATCAGAGCTATATTGATAAGGAGAGTGAGATTGCCAAACGCTTATCCACTGTCGAAGATATGCCTCTGAAGTCTGACTTTAATTATAATGCGTTATCATCACTCTCATTTGAGGCACGTGAAAAGCTCAGCAAAATCAAGCCATCAACACTTGGGCAGGCAAGCAGAATCAACGGAGTTTCCCCCTCTGATATCTCAGTTTTAGTTGTATTTTTGTCCAAGTAAAATCTCTCTCAATTAATACCTGTGTTTCACGTGGAACAAAGACAAAATAATCAACCCTCACATTGCTTACTCTGTGATAATAAGTCGTTTACATTTCGTTTTGAGGTTAAAGACCATTTCCTGACAGGGGAAACCTTTTTGTTGTACAAATGCGATTCGTGTGGATTAATTTCTACATCTCCAGCGCCCGCGGTTGATGAAATTGGACGCTATTATCAATCTGCCAATTATATATCGCACTCTTCGAAAGCAGGATCCCCTTTTGAATTGCTTTATCAGACTGTCAGAATTTTTACTACAAAAAGCAAAGCAAAGCTCGTTCAGAGATTGGCAAAAGGGAAAAACATTCTTGACATCGGATGCGCAACCGGTGAATTTCTGATCGCTTGCAAGCAGAAAGGTTTCAAAGTTTTTGGAGTTGAGCCCAATGAAAAAGCCAGAGAAGTTGCTCTTGAAAACCATAACCTTGCTATAAATAATCTGGCGTTTTTAGATGAATGCGAGAGCAATTCCTTCGACGTAATTACCATGTGGCATGTTCTTGAACACGTACACGACATTAACAAAAGAATGGAGCAGGTTTTTCGTTTGCTTCGTGAAGACGGAACAGCAATAATTGCATTGCCAAATTACGAAAGTCATGATGCAGTATATTACAAAGAGTACTGGGCCGCATATGACGTTCCGCGACATTTGTTTCATTTTAATAGATCTTCTTTCGAAACGCTGGCCCAAAATAATGGATTTCAGGTCAGGGAAATTCTGCCCATGGAATTTGATTCCTATTATGTGTCATTACTGAGCGAAAAATATCTCAATGGAAAAGGATCGTTGGTAAAAGCCATTTTCAGAGGATTTTTGTCAAACCTGAAAGCAAGACGAAACAATAATCAACATTCCAGCCTGATTTATATCATTTCGAAGAGTTAGGCCGATTTAAAGCGATTTAAAGCACAAACCATCTTCTTTAGTATCTTTACCCTCAGATTCAAAAATAATTGCTGAAATGGGCTGATTTTTTATTGGTGCCAACTCATTGATTTTGTGTTATTTCCAATATTTACAGGTGACATGACTACTTTAAAGAAAAAAAGGCTTCTGATTTTCACCCTCGCTGCTGTATTATTTGCCGGCCTGGTATTTCTTACAATAAGAATTTCTCAAAAAAAATATTCACCAGAAAAAATCAGAAATAATTTTGAATCAACCCTGAATTCCAGATTTGAGAAATCAGAAAACTTTGCAGTAGATTTTCTAGAAAATGAAATCTCGCAGAATTCAGAAATGTTTATGGAATTAAATTTTAAGGCCCCTGATGATTTCGGATTATTGGTATATAAAAATGCTTCCCTGATTTATTGGACGGATAATTCATTTATTGAAAAACAAAACAATTCTAATTTTCAAAATACTGACCGGATTCAGTTCAAACCTAATGGAATTTATCAGTACTTCTATCTTGAGTCAGGTGAGTATAAGATTGTGGTCAGCGATTTAATAAAGAATAAATACCCTTATGAAAACAATTACTTATCAGCTTCATTTCATAAATCATATCATATTCCTGCTTCGTGGCTAATTACAAATGATGTTACTGAATACCCAATAAAATCGAAAGACGGGAAAACCCTTTTCTTTCTTAAGGATCCCTCGTCACCCTTTATCTCTCCTTTAAGTTTGTCGCTGGTTTGGATTTTTGGCTTGCTCTTCCTACTATTTGCTATTTTGCTTATCTATACGATTTATGAAAGACTTCCAAATTTCTATCACAACAGGGTTTATCTGCTGCTATTTTTGCTGGATATTTTAATAGTAAGATACCTTATCTTCTATTTCCGCATCCCTTCAAAACTATATCTCTCCGACATATTCGACCCTTCCAGATATGCTTCATCAATAATTTTCCCAAATCTCGGCGATACACTTATTACGCTCTGCATGCTCTTGCTGGCAGCAGTATTCTGCTACATTTACTCTCAGAAATTTCATAGTAAAACCGAAACTAACAAGAGTAAAAATATTTTGGTTCTTCTGTTTGCATATTTGTTAATTGCAGTCTCATTCTACTTCAGCGTTTACACAATTGACTCTGTTTTTATTAATTCGACATTTCAACTGGACTTTTCTCATGTTTTGAATTTTACCTTACACAGTTATCTGGGGTTTGTGGTTATAGGAATCACATTGGCTTCTTTCCTGTTGATCTCATATCCATTGCTAAAACATATTCTGAATTCTTCAGGGCTGATTAAATCAATTTCCGGACTTTCTCTCATTTATATATCTCTTATATATATATCTGCTCTTTGCGGATGGTACTCCCCGGATGCAGTCTATCTGGTATTCCTGATTGCATATGTCTCATTGACCAGTTATTTTTTACGCGGCAAAAGGAAAATTTCCACGGCCTCGTTTGGATTGCTATGTGTTCTGATTTTAACAGGTGTTTCTGGTTACAGTCATTACAAAAACCTTGAATATAAAGAGAAAAATGAAAGAGAACTGATTTCAATAAGGATATCTACCGACCGCGATAATATTGCCGAGTATCTGTTTGCTGAAATGGAAAAAGAGATCCGGAATGATGCAAACTTAAGAATAATGATTTCAGCGGCCTCCATTGATTTTTCTCTTGAAAAGGAGATCAAATCATATATGAGAAACACCTACTTTAAAGGTTACTGGAATAGATACATGGCCCAGACTACGATATGTTTTCCTGATAAAAAACTAAAAATTAAACCAACCGATTATGTGATCGGATGTGATGAATATTTTGATGAAATTATAAAAACACTTGCAAAGTCAACGCTTTCGCCAAATTTGTATTATATTTCGGAATCATATGACGTGAGCAGTTACATAGCCAGGATACCTGTCAGTTTCTACAATAATGGCCCTTCTGCTACCATTATTATAGAATTCTACAAAAAATATGTTCCCAAAGGTCTTGGATACCCCGAATTGCTTCTCGATAATTCTGAAACCGCCTACACTGATATTACAGGATATTCCTATGCAATTTTTGCAGGTCGGGAATTGGTTAAAAATGTAGGCGAATATACATATAGTGATTTTGATGCTTCTTCAATTGACGACAGCATAGATGGATATTTTTATGACCGGCAAGGGTTTAACCACTATGTTTATAATATAGAAAACGGAAGAACGATTATAATCAGTAAAAAGAAAAGCAGGATTATTGACAAGCTGACACCTTTTACGTATCAATTGACATTTCATATCATCATTGCCTTACTTGTTTTCGTGATTTACACCATTTTCAAGTCAGGTTCTAAAAGAGCACCCGACCTGAAAACCAGGCTGCAACTGATGATGGTAGCCCTTATATTGTTTGCGTCAGCTATAATTGGCATGGTTACGCTCAACAACATTATACAACAAAACAACAAAAAGAATCAGGATATATTGAGTGAGAAAGCTCACTCAGTACTAATTGAACTTGAACACAAACTGGCCACAACCGACATATTGGATGAGTCAGAGAGAGATTATCTTCAGGAATTGCTGACCAAATTTTCACTGATATTTTTCAGCGATATTAACCTTTATGATCCCGATGGTACTTTAATGGCTTCATCGCGAAAAGAAATATTCACGGAAGGCTTAAAATCATTAAAAATGCAGCGGGAAGCCTTCACAGAACTGGCCATTAATAAGCGTACTCTTTTTATAATGGAGGAAAAAATCGGCAGCTATCAATATCTGTCTGCCTATATCCCTTTCCGGAACAATCAGAACAAAACAACTGCTTTTATAAATCTGCCATATTTTGCAAGGCAGCAGGAAATTCAGCAGGAAATATCCACGTTTCTTGTTACCATTATCAACATTTATGTAATTCTGACAGCGCTGGCCATCATGATATCATTGGTGGTTGCTAATCATCTGACACGGCCGCTTCAAATGATCAGGGACAGATTCAGCAAGCTTAACCTGAACACCGGAATAGAAAAAATAGAATACAGCCGCGAAGATGAGCTGGGCGATCTGATCAATGAATACAATCTGATGGTTGAAAAGCTGGCTGAAAGCGCTGTACAACTTGCCCGATCAGAACGTGAAAGCGCATGGCGTGAGATGGCCCGACAGGTTGCTCATGAGATCAAGAACCCTCTGACTCCAATGAAACTGAGCATTCAGCACCTTCAAAAAGCATGGAACGATAATGCGCCCGATTGGCAGATGAGGCTTGACAGAACCACCAAGACGCTGATTCAGCAGATTGATTCACTTTCGGCCATAGCTTCTGCATTCTCTGATTTTGCAAAACTCCCAACAGCCAAAAACACAAAACTTGACCTTGCGGGGATACTTCGTACAAATATTGGCTTGTTTTCCAACTACCCGAATATCAATATGATATTTAACCTTCCAGAAAATCCTTGCTTTGTATATGCCGATGAAAAACAGTTATCCCGTGTTTTCATCAATTTGTTTACCAATGCTATGCAGGCTATACCAACCGGAACAAAAGGTTTGATTACAATTTCTATCAGATCGATGAACCAAAAGCACCAGATTATTATTCAGGATAATGGCATTGGTATGACTGAAGAACAACAGAATAAGGTATTTTCGCCTAATTTTACAACCAAATCAAGTGGAATGGGTCTTGGTCTTGCCATGGTAAAAAACATTGTAGAATCGGTAAACGGAAATATTACTTTTTCATCCCGGGAAGGCATTGGAACCACTTTTATGATTGAACTGCCGGAATACAACGCTGATAAATAAGCATAATCGCTTTGAACCCTTTACGGAAACTTGCAGGCCAAACGGCCATTTACGGACTTCCTACAATTGTTGGTCGTTTGCTGAATTATCTGCTGGTACCTTTATATACCCGCGCTTTTATACCTGCCGAATATGGCATAGTTACTGAAATGTATGCTTATGTAGCGTTCATTTTTGTTATCTTATCCTATGGCATGGAAACTGCTTTTTTTCGCTTTACAACGAAAGGAGAGGAGAACAACCGGGTTTTTGGCACTGCAGTAGTTTCGCTGATCGTTACATCCGCTGTTTTTACCATCGTCGGATTTAGTTTCGCTGACGGAATATCTCAGTTTATGGGTTATCCCGGACATCCTGAATATATTAAATGGTTTATTCTGATTCTTGCAACTGATGCCATCAGCACCATTCCTTATGCCAATCTTCGCTTTGAAAATAAGCCGCTCAGGTTTGCATTTATAAAAATTGTCAATATTTCAGCCAACATCGGCTTTAATCTTTTCTTTATTGTCTTGTGCCCGTATTTAACTGAACATCAGAATGGCAGCTATTTTGCAGGATTGATTCAGCATATATATAATCCTGAAATCGGTGTGGGATATATCTTTATTTCAAACCTTATTGCAAGTCTTATTTCATTTGTATTGCTTATCCCTGATATTCTAAAAAAAGAACTCAAACCTGATTTCAGGTTACTTCGCAGAATGCTGGCTTATGCATGGCCGTTGCTTGTTTTTGGTTTGGCTGGTATAATCAATGAAACATTTGACCGTGCCATTCTGAAACACTTATTACCTGCATCATCTGATCCAATGGCACAACTGGGGATTTATGGAGCCTGTTATAAGATTTCTATTTTGATGACGCTGTTTATTCAGACTTACCGGTATGCTGCAGAGCCTTTCTTTTTCGATCAGGCCCGCAGCGCCAATGCAAAACAAACCTATGCCAGGCTGATGCACTTCTTCATCATTATTTGTCTTCTGATTTTCCTGTCCGTGATGTTGTTTGAGGATATTATTATCCTGTTTATCGGTCCCGAATTCAGAGAAGGCAGGGGAGTGATACCCATTTTACTTCTGGCCAATCTGTTTCTTGGCGTATTTTACAATCTGAGTATTTGGTTTAAACTTACCGACAACACGCGCAAAGGTGCATTAATATCAGTTATCGGAGCGTTAATAACCCTTGTTCTCAACTTTATTCTGATTCCGTTTATGGGATATATGGGCGCCGCCTGGGCTACACTGATCTGCTATGCTTCCATGATGGTGATTTCCTATCTGATGGGACGAAAATATTATCCCGTTGAATACAACCTTAAAGGTGGCGCCTTTTATTTGCTGATATCGCTGGGGCTTTATTTTATATCAACGTATGTGAATACTGTTAGTCTGGCAGTAAATTATACAATCAATGCATCGCTGCTATTTGTGTTTTTGATGGTGATAGCATTCAGAGAAAGGAAGTTCATTAAAGAGGTGATGCACAAAGCCTGATGCTCAAATCACCATATTGCTTACTTTTGTACTCAAAATAAAATGTAATTTCTTTCCTTTTCGAAAAACCTGCCATGAGAATCAAAATTGTCAATACTTCTGATAATGCATTGCCTGCATACGAAACCACAGCTTCAGCCGGGATGGATCTCAGGGCTTCACTTGAAGCACCTGTGCTAATAAATCCATTGGAAAGGGCCATCATTCCAACAGGATTGTTCATTGAACTGCCGCTGGGTTTTGAAGCGCAGGTTCGCCCACGCAGTGGTTTGGCTGCCCGTTCGGGAATTACAGTCCTCAACTCTCCCGGCACCATTGATGCTGATTATCGCGGAGAGATAAAGATAATACTTGTGAATCTGTCTCAGGAATCATTTACCGTAAAACATGGCGACCGTATTGCTCAAATGATCATTGCCAGACATGAAAAAGCAGAATGGGATGAATCGCAGGAATTAAACAGTTCCGAAAGGGGAGCAGGCGGCTTCGGCCACACCGGAACACATTAATGCAACATTTACAAACATCAATTCCCCGTGAATTGATTCTAACACACTCAAAATGCCTCTAAAAATTCTAATATACGTTCTCACCTTTTTATTGATTCAATTGCCTGGCGTAGCTCAGGATCTTCCTGAAGGGGGAGAAGAGACACTCAGCAAGGAGGATGTGCGCAAATTCAGGGAAAAGCAAAAATCAGATAATCTGTTTTTTGAGGCCAACCGTGCCAAACTGACCGATAATCCTGAGAAAGCTTTCACTCTTTTTAAGGAATGCGTTGACAATGATCCTTCAAATGATGCCGCCTGGTATGAACTATCGCAGTTATATTATACAAAAGGCGATATTTCAGGAGCAATACATGCTGCTTCAAAAGCCTATGCATTAAGCCCTGAAAACACCTGGTACAGTATGTCGCTGGCAGTTTTATATCAGAACAATAACCAGAATGAAGATGCATTGAAGATATTTGAAACACTGCTTAAATCGGATCCCGATAATGTTGATTATGCGTTTGAACTGGCTAACCTCTGGATTAAACTGAACAAACCTCAGGAAGCATTAAAAATCTATGATCAGCTTGAAATAAAAATAGGGGTAAATGAAGATCTGAGCATGCGTAAGCACCGGCTCTATCTGGCTACCGGAAAGTCGAAAAAAGCGCTTGAAGAACTCGAAAACCTTGCCCGCGCATATTCATGGGACAGCCGGATACTTTCCATGCTGGCCGAATATTACATACTTCAGGGAAATACTGAAGGAGCCCTGAAAACATACAAACAAATACAGGAGGTTGCTCCGGATGATCCTTATATCGATATCTCACTTGCCGACTTTTACAGACAACTGGGTGAAATTGAAAAAGCCACCCTGTCGCTCAAGAAAGGATTTTCAAATCCATTTCTTGATGCCGATACCAAGATACAGGTGATGATGTCATATTACTCTCAGGTTAAAGATTACGATGGAATTGAAGATGATGTTGCAGAACTTTCGAATATTCTGGCCGAAGCCCATCCAAACGAACCCCGGGTTATGGTTCTCAGGGCTGAGATTCTCATGATGGGAGAGCAATACAAAGAAGCAAAACAAATATATCTCAGGATTATTGAAACGGATCCCGGAAAATATCAGTTATGGGAAAATCTGCTCAGGTGCAGCGCCATTCTGGAAGAATACAACGATCTAGACAGAGACAGCAAACAAGCCATGGAATTGTTCCCGGTTCAGCCGATTCCTTTTTACTTCAATGGTGTTGCGAATTATATGCTGAAAAAATACGATGAAGCTGTCAGATCGCTTACTTCGGGAATAAATATTATTGCCGGTGATAAAAAACTTACCTCCGATTTTTACAGCATCATAGGAGATTCTCACCATTCGGCAGGAAATAACAGCGAGTCATTTGCTGCTTATGAACTGGCTCTGAAGGCAAATCCCGACAATGCGCTTGTGCTGAACAACTACGCATATCACCTTTCCATAATTTCGCAGGAACTGGAAAAGGCCAAACAAATGGCCGAAAAAGCACTGATTCTCGATCCCGGAAATCCATATTACCTGGATACTTATGCATGGGTGCTCTATAAAAAAGGAGATTTTGCCGGTGCATTAATCTATATTGAGCAGGCATTAAAAGCAGAACAAGGCTCAAGCGCTACTGTTCTCGAGCATTATGGCGATATTCTGTTTAAATTGGATCGTAAAAGTGAAGCTCAGACTGCCTGGAAACAGGCTTCGGAAAAAGGAGCCGGCTCGGAGTTTCTCGAATCAAAAGTAAAAGAAGGAAAGCTTTATGAGTAAACCCATTTGCAGCAAATATCTGAATCTATTACTGTTGCTTCTATCAATCGTAATAGTTTCATCCTGTTCAACTTCCAAGCGCACCATAAGAACGCCTCTTAAAGAACAGGGCGCGGATTTTTTGTTTGAAAACCTTAAAAAGAATGAACTCAGGTATGATTATCTGTCCGCCAGATTTTCTGCTACCTTTATTCAGGATAAAAACAGGACAGCATTCAGCGGACAAATCCGGATTCATAAGGACAGCCTTATCTGGATTTCCATCTCGCCTGCCCTGGGTATTGAAATGGCAAGAGTTCTTATTTCCAACGATTCTATTCTCTACATGAACAGAATAGAAAATACTTACTTCGCCGGAAACATTGATTATATTAATTCATTGATCAACAGCACACTGGATTTCGATATGCTGCAATCTTTCCTCACGGGAAATGATTTTTCGTTTTATGAAAACTCTTCATTTAAAGCCGGAATAGACAATCACGAATACAAGCTGATCACCACCGACAGAAGGAAACTCAAAAAATATGTCAGAAACAATCAGGAAATCAGTATTCCTCTTCAGAATATCTGGCTTAATGCTGAAACATTTAAAATCAGCCGGGTACTTATAAAGGAACTGGTTCAAAACGGGCGAAAACTGGAAGGAAAATATGAGTATATTTTATCTGAGGGACAATTGGTGCCGGCTTCCGTGCGTTTTGAACTTGAAACCAGTGACAAAAGAAACACCATTGAACTCTCATATTCGAAAATAAGTACATCAGGAACTTTGCAATTTCCATTCAAAATTCCTGAAAAATACAAAAAGGTTAACGGGTTTTAACATCGGGAAGGTTTACAATGAACATGGCTGCTTTTCAACATTCTTTCTTCAGGTCAATGGTTTTGACGCTGTTCCTTTTGTTAAACAATGCTGCATTTACCTCCATAAGTGCCCAGGAGAGCAAAACCCGTCTGGAGCAACAAAAAGCAAAGATTGAGGAAGAAATTCAATATACCAATAAACTATTGGATGAAACCAAAAAGACGAAGCAGGTATCGCTCAATCAGCTTGTATTGATAAACAAACAAATTGATAAGCGTGAAGAATTGATAGGGGCAATTGCAAACGAAATCCGTAATCTTGAGAAACAGATCAACCAGACAAGCGATACGATAAAACAGCTCAATCAAGCCATTACCAGACTGAAAGAAGAGTATGCCCGAATGATATATTATGCCCATAAAAATAAAAGCTCTTACAGCAGGTTGATGTTTATTTTTTCGGCAAAAGATTTTAACCAGGCTTACCAAAGAACCAAATATTTTCAGCAGTACAGCAGTTACCGGCAAAATCAGGTAAGAGTTATCAAGGAAAGTCAGGAAGCTTTAAAGAGAAAAATTGCCCTGCTCGAGGTCCAGAAAAAGGAGAATCTATCGCTTAAGCAGATGGAAGAAAATGAAAAGCAAAAGCTTGGTAAAGAGAAATCTCTTCAAAATCAAACAATTCAAAACTTAAGCAAGCAGGAAAAGGACTTACTGAAAAAAATAAGGGAAAATGAGCGGGCTGCAAAACGGCTTCAAAAAGCAATAGAAGATATAATTGCTGCAGAGATTAAGAAAGCCAGTGAAGCTGCAAAAAAGACCGGCACAAAACCTTCGCCTGAGAACAAATTTGCATTGACTCCGGCTGAATTGCAACTTTCGTCAAATTTTGCAAGCAATAAAGGAAGACTTCCATGGCCAACAGAAAGAGGTGTTATTGCTGCAACTTATGGCGAGCATGCACATCCTGTTCTGAAAGGAATCAAAACCAAAAACAACGGCATTGATATTGCTACAGAAAAAGGGCAGGTAGCACGATCGGTTTTCGATGGAGAAGTTACATCTACAATGACACTTCCCAACTACAACAACGTGGTGATTATCCGCCATGGTGAGTACCTCACGGTATATTCCAATCTTGATGAATTGTATGTCAAGAAAGGGGATAAGGTAAAAACAAAGCAGAAAATCGGAGTTATTCATACCGATGATTCAGGCAAAACCAGAATCCATTTTGAACTGTGGCAGGGAAGAACACTTCAAAACCCTGAATTATGGATACTAAAATCCAGATAAATAATTTTGTAAAGTGGGGATTATTAATCGCATTATCACTAATTTTGTAAAGGTTTAAAACTTCACAACATGATGAACGGAATAATTTTAGGTGTAATAGGGGGCTGGCAGATCGCTATTATTCTTGTGGTGGTATTGCTGCTTTTTGGTGGCAAGAAAATTCCTGAACTGATGAAAGGCATTGGAAAAGGCATAAAGGAGTTTAAAGATGGCCTTTCGGGAGACGAAAAAACAAATGAGGAAAATAAAGATAAATAATTCAGTGACCGGAAATTGCGCAAGCACCAAATTTCTTTGTTGAAAAAGATAAAATTAAAAAACCTGTAAATCAATGATTTACAGGTTTTTTTGTGGAGCGTAGGGGAGTCGAACCCCTGACCTTTAGACTGCCAGTCTAACGCTCTAGCCAACTGAGCTAACGCCCCGTTTCAGAAGTTTGCCTCCTGAATTAAGGATTGCAAAATTAAAATTATTTCTGATTTATCTGCTATTATTTTTCAATCTTTTTCATCTTTGCATTCTCAAACAATGCTCTTATGCCGGAAATGAAACGCCTTTTTGCTGCCATTAAAGTTGAACCCACCGATGCTTTTATCGAAATGTATAATAATCTGAAGCAGATTCTGGGTTTTCACATCATTAAATGGGTTGATCCCAACAACATACATATTACGCTCAAATTTTTCGGGGAAACACCTGTTGAAGAAATTCCGGTTATCACTGCAGCGCTTCAGGAAGCCTTGGAAGGTGTTAAACCTTTTGAAATAAAATTAGCAAACACCGGAATTTTCGGATCATACTACAGTCCTAAAGTGATATGGGTGGGGATCAATACCAGTGAGATGTTCAATAAACTATCAAACAATGTAATTGAAAGTCTCGAAAAATCAGGATATTTGAATGACCGCCAGAATTTTGTTCCGCATCTTACCCTCGGCAGAATCAAGGAAATTAAAGATAAGAATCATTTCCAGGAAGTTGTGGCTCATTTCAGCAACTATGCCTTTCAGACTCAGATGGTTCATGGATTTTCTCTCTACGACAGTATTCTCAGAAAGGAAGGTCCTGAATATACTGTCGTGGAAGAGTTTATCTTTTAATTACCGGTTCAGGAGTTATTATTAACCTGATTTTCGGTTGCTTTTTCCTTATTTCTTCGTTTGGTAATGCTTACTTCGAGCAGATAATCGACGATAAGAGCAATACCTCCAAACAATGAAACCAGTGAAAAATAGGCTGCTTCTCTGTCCATAGCTCCGATTGAAACAAGAATATTGGCAACAAGCAGTCCCAGTCCTATTCCGGTAAAAAGCAATCCATACTTCAGGGATGAAAAACCGGTACTTTCGTATTCGAAAGACTTGGGATCAAGCCCCCTGTCGAGCAATGCCATGCGTTCTTTTCTGCGAATACTCAGATATACAATGCCATAAATGGTGGCAAAAATTGAAGCTGTTATCAGAATTGGTTCCATAATGAGTAAGTTTAAAAGAGTTTGTGCGTTTTGTTTCCGTTTTGACGCATAGCAATAAAAGTGGTTACAGTATGCAATGATATTTACCTGAATATCCCGGATACCTAATCTATCAATAATGTTACCAATCTGATAATCTTTAATTTAAATGAACTTTTGCAGCAAAATATTACGATATTACCTAATTTTATACGTTGTATGTAACCACAGTCGCAGGACCACGTCTAAAAAACATTCATGAACCGGAACGACGACACAATTTTGATAGCCAATATTCTTGACGGACAAACCGGCATATATGCTGTGTTGGTTGATCGTTACAAGGATATGGTATTCTCTTTGGTGTTTAAAATTGTGAAAAGTCGTGAAGAAGCCGAAGAAGTTGCTCAGGATACCTTCCTGAAAGCATACCACGCGCTTCCCCGGTTTAAGCATGAGGCTCGTTTCAGTACATGGTTGTTCAGGATTGCATACAATACTGCCATTTCCAGAACCAGAAAAAAACAGATTACAACCCTGGCTATTGATGAGAATCTGGTTGAGAATTACAGCACCGACGAAGTGCATGAAAATGTGAATCAACTTGATGAACAACAACAGCTGGAACTAATGAAAAACGCTTTAAAAACTTTAAGTAATGATGATCAGATGCTTATTTCTTTGTTCTACAATAACCAGCAAACGGTTGAAGAAATCAGCGTAATTACTGGTCTTACTGAGTCGAATGTAAAAGTCAGACTGCATCGGATCCGAAAAAAACTCTATGCAGAGATGAACCAAAGGGTAGGACTATTACATGCCTGAATTACTTAAATATTGCTAACTTTGCAAATTATGAAAACAATTCAAGATACAGAACCGGATGATAAACTCCTGATGGAGCTTATGTTGAAGATGCCTGTGGAAAAAGCTCCAGAAAGCTTTACCAGCGGTGTTATGCAACAGGTGTATTCGGGTTTTGAACCTGTTCAGGAAACTCCCGAATTGAGGCGTCAGATGTTGTTTGGATATATTTCGTTACTGGCGGCAATTTTAATTGTTGGCGTTATGGTATTTGCTCAATGGCCTTTCTTTAATATCAACCTGTTTTCAAGTACCGATCAGTTAAGGAGTTTACTCAATGCATCACTGGGTATTCTGGATGGGATTAACAGCATAACTCAATTCCTAAAAGACTCTTCTACCGTTATCATTATCATGTCGTCCATCGGGCTACTGCTAATATTTGAAAGGTTCCTCAGGAGAGGTTTTCAACATGACCGTTCTTTCATGCTCTGATAATGTAAATCCGTATTTACGGGTTAATACTGTTTCTGAACCCTTATAAGTCTTCATCGGAATTTTCTGATTTCCTTATTTGTATGATACCCGAATCAATCCGTGACCATTTTAATAAATGGCTGTCAGAAAACAAAGGCGATGCAAACGGCATAACCTCAGCAAAATTGCTTTCGGGGGGATGTATAAATGATTGCTTAGTGGTTTATGCCTCCAGCGGATCATATTTTATCAAATACGACCTTACTGACAAATATCCGGGCATGTTTGAGGCCGAAGAAAAAGGCCTTGAGTTACTTAGAAATGCTGATTGCATTCAGATTCCCGAAGTGATTTATCAGGGAAAATCAGGCATTTACTCCTTTCTTGTGCTTGAATACATTGAAGCAGGTCAGCAAAAAGCAAATTTCTGGGATAATTTCGGTAAGAATCTTGCCAGACTGCATTCGGTCAGCAATTCATCCTTCGGACTTGATCACGACAATTATTGGTTCCCTTCCCCAGAAAAACAAAACCCATGCATCGTGGGATGAATTTATGGCGGTGCAACGTTTTCAACCGCTTGTAAAACAATCCTTTGATCTTGGTTTACTTGGCCGTGAGGACATTCGTGGTTTTGACAGGCTGATCGGAAAACTCAGAAATCTTATCCCTGAAGAAGATCCCTCATTGCTGCATGGTGATTTGTGGAGTGGCAATTATATTACCGCCTCAAATGGTGAAGCCTGTCTGATTGATCCAGCTGTATATTTTGGACATCGGGAAATGGATATCGCCATGACTAAACTTTTCGGTGGTTTTTCACCTGCCTTTTACCTATCTTACAATGAGGAATATCCTTTGGAAAAGGGATGGGAAAAACGTTTGGAAATGAATCAGTTATATCCATTGCTTGTTCATCTCATTTTGTTTGGCGCATCGTATGCAGGACAGATAAGGTATATTTTAAAATCTTTTTAATAGCAGATGGTTGATCGCTAAACTATTTCACCTTTCCTTCTCTGCGCTCTTCCCATAATTGTTTGAAATTCTTTTCGGTTACTTCCGGCAATTGGCGCTTCGAACCCCAAATGTTTCCAACAATATTCTTCAGAAGAAAATTCTTAAATCCTGCTTTTCCAAAATCCATCCATTTCCGGTTAAGCATCATCTTCTTCCAGCTCCACATCGATAAATTATCAAAAACCGTATAATAGCCTTCCTTAACGCTGTCATTGCGGTTATAAAGCAATAGTTCGTGGAGATTTATCTTTACCGGACAAACTTCTGTACAACTTCCGCAGAGAGAGGATGCAAAACTCAGGTGTTTGTATTCGTCCAGTCCTTTCATCCAGGGAGTTATTACTGATCCTATCGGGCCACTATAAGTTGTTCCGTATGCATGACCGCCAATGGTTTTATATACAGGGCAAGCATTCAAACAGGCGCCGCATCTGATGCAGGTAAGCGCAGCCCGCTGATGTTTTCGCGAAAGCACCTCTGACCGGCCATTATCGAGCAGAATAACAAACATTTCAGAAGGACCGTCGTATTCATTTTCCCTTTTGGGACCACTTATAATGCTGTTGTAGGCAGTTATTTTTTGCCCGGTGCCATGCGTAGCCAGCAGCGGCCAGAAAATATCAAGATTATCCACAGAAGGAATAACTTTTTCGATACCGGCCACCACAATATGAATTTCCGGAAATGAAACGCTCATCAAAGCATTTCCTTCATTTTCGGAAAGGCAAACAGATCCGGTATCAGCAACCAGAAAATTGGCTCCGGTTATGCCAACCTTTGCATTATAGAATTTATCGCGCAGTTTATTGCGTACAAATGCAGTAATTTGTTCAGGAGTACTGTTGGCCGGCATTCCGAATTTTGACTGAAAGAGTTCAGCAACTTCCTCTTTGGTTTTGTGCATGGCCGGGGTAACAATATGGTAAGGTTGCTCACCGGCAAGCTGAACTATATATTCTCCAAGATCGGTTTCAATGCTCTCAATTTCATTTTTACCAAGATGTTCGTTAAGCCCGATTTCCTCAGTAATCATGGTTTTGGATTTCACCACATAATCCGCACCTGATCTTTTAATTATTTCGGTAATCTGCTTCAATGCCTCTTCAGCATCTTCAGCCCAGATAACTTTTCCACCGTTTTTTTCAAAATTGACTTCAAATTCAATCAGAAATTTTTCAAGATCACCAATTACTTTATTTTTAAGGTAAGCAGCATTTATTTTAGCAAGCTCAATATCAGAATATTGAAGTTTGCCTAACTTCACAGCACTATCGTATTTGCCGATGTTATATCCGATTATCTTTCGGTGATTACCATCGGCAGACTTGATTTTTGAATCCTGTATGAACTTGTTATAAATTTCTGTCATTTATCAGATGCGTATTTTGTTGATTTTATTCACACGGGTTTCATGTCTTCCTCCCTCAAAATCAGTATTTAAAAACAACTTAACGGCTTTCAAAGCTTCGTCAAAGTCAATAAATCTGCCGGGAAGTGCAATTATATTGGCATTGTTGTGCCTGCGTGTTAATTCAGCCTGTTCGCTATTCCAGCAAAGTGCAGATCTTACTTCCGGATATTTGTTAACAACCATGTTTACTCCGTTTCCACTTCCACAAATAACTATGCCACGGCTGAATTCTCCATCGTTTACCGACTTACCAGCAAGATGCGCAAAATCAGGATAATCAACGCTGGCAGTTGAATCCGTTCCATAGTTATGGATAAGATATCCCTCAGATGTCAGTATTCTGAAAAGGAATGCCTTAAGTTCATACCCCGCATGATCGCTGGCCAATGCCACAGTTTTAGTTTTATCCCACATTGTTAATAAGATTTATTGACAAAAATAAGCATTTATTGAGCTAAATGCAGATAAGTCTAAAAATAAGGAGTTTATAAATTGTAAATAATTGCAAAATAAATTATGCATGAAATCACTAAAATATGTAAAATGAAATCATGTAATATACTGATTAGCAAAACCAAACTGAAATAACATAAAAACAAACTTATTTTACATTACTTAGTATTATGTTGATCTGCAAACTGATAGATGTGTACCTTAAAAATTCATCTCATTAAACATACTATATTATTTTTCAGCATGTTACGATTTACTAACAATAAAATGTTAATACACGATTTCAATTGTTATAAAAATCTTAAAACAAACCGATTGTGTTAATAAAAGAGAGAGCCTTTGCCGGTTTCAACCATTTTAAAGTTTTTTGTTAAAAACAATCAACAATGAACTAACACCAATTCGGGTGATTTATATACTTTTGGGCATGTTGATTACGTTTTATCAACAGTTTGTTAATATGTGGCAAAGTGTTTGTGTTTCAATACAGCAGCCTTTTTTTGTTTGTTAATAACGCGTTGACAAACTACTGACAAGCACAAAAACAAGAAGAAAAAACAACAATTTGTCAACAGAGTTAACAGCGCTATTAATAATAATGCTCTTTATTTAAAATTTATTATTAAATACTCAAAATGACTCAGTCCACCGAAACGAAAGCAATTTTTCCAACCGATTCAGAAATCCTTGAAAGGATTTCAAAACTGCGGAAAGAGAAAAATGCCATCATACTTGCCCATTATTATCAGGTGCCCGAAATTCAGGACATCGCAGATTTTGTGGGCGACAGTCTGCAGCTATCACAAAAAGCCGCAGAAACAAAAGCTGACATGATAGTTTTTGCAGGCGTACATTTTATGGCCGAAACAGCAAAGATACTCAGTCCTGACAAGAAAGTTCTGTTGCCCGACCTTGATGCCGGTTGTTCTTTAGCCGACAGTTGCCCTCCGGATGACTTTAAGCGCTTTATTGATGCTCACCCCGGGCATAGGGTAGTTTCGTATATAAATTGCTCTGCGGCCGTTAAAACCATGTCAGATGTAATTTGTACTTCCAGCAATGCGAAAATGATTGTTGATGCTTTTACGCCCGACGAAAAACTGATTTTTGCACCGGATAAAAATCTGGGAGCTTACATCAACGGGCAAACCGGACGAAATATGGTTTTGTGGGATGGTAGCTGCCATGTTCACAATCAGTTAACCGATGAAAAAGTGATTGAGTTAAAAATTGAAAACCCCGATGCAAAACTGATTGCACATCCCGAATGCCGGGGTCCGATTCTTGCGCTGGCCGATTTTATTGGGTCAACCGCTGCCCTTCTTGAATTTACAAAAAGTGACAGCAATAAACGCTATATTGTTGCTACTGAAGGAGGTATAATTCATCAGATGCAAAAATCATCTCCCGAAAAGGAGTTTATTGTGGTGCCTTCTGACGAAACCTGCTCTTGCAACGATTGCCCTTACATGAAACTCAACACAATCCAAAAACTCTATCTCTGCCTTAAAAATGAAACTCCTGAAATTACGCTTGATGCTGAAACGATTGAAAAAGCTAAAAAGCCAATTTTAAGAATGCTTGAGATTTCAAGAGCCGCAAATCTTATAAAATAATTGTGCTGCATTTTTGTGATTTAACTAACTTTACCAAATGCGAAAATTCGTTTTTTCATTGCTTTTATTGAGTGTTGCTATCATTTTAAAAGCGCAGGACAATACAGTTGTACCCAATGGTTTCAACAAGTATTTTCATGCAAACGGTATGGTTGCAAGCGAAGGTACGATGCGTGATGGCAAACCAGATGGTTACTGGAAAACATACTGGGAATCGGGAGTTTTGAAAGCAGAAGGCAACCGCAAAAACTTTGAACTTGACAGTCTCTGGGTTTTTTACGATGAGAATGGAAAGATAAACCTTGAAATAAATTACCTGAATGGAAAAAAAGAGGGTATGCGCCGCACCATTCGTGAAAACGAAACCATCGAAGAAAATTTTTCAAACGATGTAAAACAGGGTCTTACTGTTTATTACTATCCCGATGGAAATATAATGCGCACCATCAATTTTGAAAACGGTCTGGAGAATGGTTTTGCCAGGGAATTTGCACCCGATGGAACAGTAATAACAATGATTGAATACCGCCGCGGTTTTGTGGTGGATCGCGAAAATATAAACCGCGCTGACAGAAACGGATTGAAACAGGGAAAATGGAAGTTCTTTTATGCCAGTGGAAAAGTTAAAACCGAAGGAACTTACCGCGACGATAAACGCAACGGATATTTCAAGGAATATGATGAAAAAGGGATGCTTACCGATGTTGCAAAGTATGTGAATGATGTTAAACAGGAAGAAGCGCCTGAGCTGGTAAAACTGGATGTACGCACCGATTACTATCCTGACGGAAAGGTAAAAACACGTGCAAGTTACAAGGGAACTGTACCTGAAGGAATCAGGCGCGAATATGCTGAAAGCGGTGAAGTGGTTGCTGCCTATACCTTCAAAAATGGAGTAATGATTGCCGAAGGCATTGTGGATGATGAAGGGATGAGAGACGGACCATGGAAAGAATTTTACGAAAATGGTCAGTTAAGATCTGAAGGGGTTTATCGTAACGGAAATCGTATAGGAAAATGGCGTTTTTATCATGCCAACAGTAGCCTGGAACAGGAAGGTTCGTACAACAACCAGGGCAATACAGATGGTTTGTGGAAATGGTATTACGACGATGGTTTATTACTCAGGGAAGAGAATTTTCTGAATGGAAACTCTGAAGGAATATTTACCGAATTTGATGAAAGGGGAAATGTAATAATTCAGGGCGAATATGTTGATGGCCTTGAAGAGGGTTTATGGAAATATCAGCACGGAGATCACCGCGAAGAAGGTATTTACCGTGGTGGTATGCGAAACGGCGAATGGAAATATTATTACGACGATGGTCAATTAAGTTTTCAGGGATCCTTTATTGATGATAACCCGAATGGGCGCCATATCTGGTACTGGCCCAATGGAAAAAAGAAAGATGAAGGCGAATATTTAATGGGCATGAAGAACAACGACTGGATTCAGTATAACTCGGATGGTACTGTTTTTATAGTAATTTCATACCAGAATGGTGTGGAGAAAAAATATGACGGAATAAAGATTAAACCGGAGTTTACTGAATAATTCAATGATTCAAAATTCAAAGATTAAATTTGTGCTGTAAACTTTTACAATCAGAAAAAGACTTATGAATAATTTTATTTTTTCTTTGGCCATGCTAAGCGGATTTTTTATTTCCGCACTTTCTATGGCTCAAAGTACGGATATTATATTGTCCAAACCAGATCTTAATTCAGGAAAACCACTAATGTCAGCATTGAAAGATCGCAGCTCAGCACGCGAGTTTAATGAGATGGATCTTTCGCACGAACATTTAAGCGGATTATTATGGGCTGCCTGTGGCATCAACCGGCCTGAAAGTGGTAAGCGAACAGCTCCTTCGGCAATGAACTGGCAGGATGTAAGTGTTTATGTTTTTATGAAGTCGGGAATTTATCTTTACGAAGAAATAGCACATAAATTGGTTCTGGTTAAAGAAGGTGATCACCGTAAAGCAGCGGGAACGCAGGAATTTGTAGCCACAGCTCCTGTAAATCTGATTTTTGTATCAGATTACAGCCTTATGAAACAGGCTAAAGAAGAACAAAAAGATTTCTATGCCGGCATCAATACCGGTTTTATTTCACAGAATGTTTACCTGTATTGTGCATCAGAAAAACTCAATACAGTTGTAAGAGCTTCAGTTGACCGTGATGCACTTCATGTACTTATGAATCTTAAACCTGAACAGCACGTGGTGGCCGGACAAACGGTGGGTTACAGGCCGTAAAAACCCTTAATTTTATTGATTATTTTTTCTTATTCCACCGTTACAACCGGCCACGGTTTTGCTGTTTCCCACTCACCACGGGTAAAATCTGGAATGTCAATGCTTCCGCTGCGGTTGTTTACCGATTGCTCGCTTAGCGGAACAATACACGACCACGCGGCTGCATCATACACATCCTGATCGAGGGGCAGTCCATTGCGCAAGCAATAAATCAGGCGGTAATCCATCATAAAGTCCATACCGCCATGTCCACCTACTTTTTTGGCTTTTTCACCGATTTGTTTTACCAGGGGATGCTCATATTGAGCCATCAGCTTATCGTATTCTTCTGTTTTCAGATATTGATGTGCGTTGGGTTCGAGGGCAATGGCGGGCCGGGGCCACTTGCGTGCCATTCCTTTGGTGCCGCTGATCAGGTGCAGGCGGTCGTATGGTCTGGGGCTGGTGGTGTCGTGTTGAACCATTAGTGAGTGACCATTTACTGTATGAATCAGGGTTGTGTTCATATCTCCAAGCTTATAAGCTTGTCTGGCTTCATTGGAATCGGGACCAAACTTTTCTGCGGCATAAAGGCTCATGCCTGCCTGTTTGGTTGACATGGATGTAAGGTAGTCGAAGCGGTCGCCACGATTTATATTCATTATCTGGGCAATAGGTCCAAGTCCGTGGGTAGGGTAGAGGTTTCCGTTGTGTTTTTTACTGTACTCAAGTCGCCAGAAATTGTAATATCCGCCTTCGTTCTGTTTCAGGAATTTAAGTTCCCGAAGATCGTGAATGTAGGCACCCTCAGCATGCAGGATTTCTCCGAAAACCCCATTGCGGGCCATATTCAGGGTGGCAAGCTCGAAGAAATCATAGCAACAGTTTTCGAGCATCATGCAATGTCGTTGGGTTTCTTCGGCGGTATCAACCAATTGCCAGCATTCTTCCAAAGTCATGGCTGCCGGAACTTCCAGAGCCGTATGTTTGCCATGTTTCATGGCGTGTATGGCAATGGGAGTATGCAGATTCCAGGGTGTACAATTGTAAACCAGGTCAATATCATCGCGTTCACACACCTTCATCCAGTCTGTTTCGCCAAGGTATTCTGCTGCCGGTTTATGACCGGCTTTGGTGATTTTATTGTTGGCTTCTTTGACAAAATCGGGCACAAGATCGCAAACGGCATTTATCTTCACGCCTTCAATCTGCAACAGTCGTCTAACTGCATCTTCGCCCCTCATACCAAGGCCGATTACGGCAATACGAACGGTTGACAGGGGTTCGCAGGTCAGGCCCATGGCTGTTTTATTTGCAGAAGGAATATTAATCCCTGTACCTGATGACTGACCGGTAAATACATTTCCGGCGGTTCCAAGTCCAAGTGCAGCAGTTCCCAATGCAGCAAGCTTCAGAAAGTCGCGACGGCTGTTGTTTTGTTTTTTCATACTCAGAGGATGTTTTTGGTGCTATGTGCAATGGATTTGATGGCAAATAGGATCAATACCAGAATTTGCTGTAAAATTAATTTTTTTTCAAAAGTTCAGGAGTAATGGAAAAAAAATGTTTTGTCTGTATGGCGGTTTAAACTTCGGGCAAAAAAATATGAGACTATTGTTAGCAGAAAATCATTAATTTTGAACCGGAATGCAGATTTATACATGCATTAGCAACTGATTTTAAGTTTATGGAAAAAGGCAAAAAAGAAGGTCGTTACATCAGGCTTTGCGCGCAAATAGAAGATTTGCTTGTAAAGAGCCCCGATCAGACAGCCCGAATGTCAACCATTGCTGCTGTGCTTATTCACAAGATGGAGTATTTCTTCTGGTGCGGGTTTTACCGGGTTGATGGTCAGCGACTGATTGTGGGTCCTTATCAGGGTCCGCCGGCTTGCCAGATACTTGAAGGACGCGGTGTTTGTCTTGCTGCTGTTCAGCAGAATCAAACCATTGTAGTTCCTGATGTTCATCAGTTTCCCGGTCACATCGCCTGCGACTCCCGGTCGCTTAGCGAAATAGTTGTTCCGGTAAGAAACGCCCAAGGAGAAGTGATAGCAGTGCTTGATGTTGACAGCAAAGAGATAAACTCATTCGATGAAACAGATGCACACTATCTCGAAAAAATAGTGGCACTGCTCAAGGATTAGCAACAAAAGCCATCATACTTCTGTTGATAGAAAAAGACGGATACTTTCAGCAAACAAAGAATATAACCTACAAACATTACAACCATGACTTTCGGAATAATTCTGGTCATCAACCCCAAAAACACCTCATCAAAGATTGCAGTTTATAAAGACTCAAACATCTGCTTTCTGAAAACCATTAAATACACCGATGAGCAGATTGCTGCCTGCGGAAGTATTCCCGGCCAGATTGAAATGCGCAAAAATGCCATTCTGAAGGAACTTCAGGAAAATGATATCAACATTAATAAGCTCAAGCTGGTAATTGCCAGAGGTGGTCTTATCAAACCGGTAAAGTCGGGTGTTTATGAAGTGAATGATCTGATGCGTGAAGATTTGCTGAAAGGGGTCATGGGAATGCATGCCACCAATCTGGGAGGTATTATTGCTGCAGATATTGCAGCAATGACAAACGCTCAGGCACTGATAGCAGATCCGGTAGTGGTTGATGAAATGGAGGATGTGGCAAGAATATCCGGACATCCGCTGTTTGAACGGAAATCGGTTTTTCACGCACTCAATCAAAAAGTTGTAGCCCGTAAGTATGCAAAATCTACAAGCCGCAAATACGAAGACCTTCAATTGCTTGTGGTTCATGCAGGTGGTGGCGGTATATCGGTCGGAGCTCATAAAAACGGGAAGGTGATTGACGTAAATCAGGCTTTTGATGGCGATGGTCCATTTTCGATGGAGCGCGCCGGAAGCTTGCCTGCCGGGGATCTGGTAAGGCTATGCTTTAGTGGGTCCTATTCTCAGGATGAAATTATGACAATGATTACTGCCAAAGGCGGCCTTTATGGATATCTGGGAACAACAAGCATCAATAACATTGAAAAACGCATTGCAGAAGGTGACGATAATGCCGCATTCATTATGTACGCTATGGCTTATCAGTTGGCTAAGGAAATTGGTGCCATGTGCACTGTGCTGGATGGTAAACCCGATGCGATCATATTATCGGGCGATCTTTTCCAGAACAATGACTTCACCAAACAGTTAAGTTCAAAAATAGAGAAGATCAGTTCAATTTCGGTTTACCCTGAGGAAAATGAACTGGACGCGCTGGCCATTAATGCAATCGGAGTAATGAAAGGCGAAATTGAGGTTCTGCAATACGTTTAAATATTTTTTAAAACAAATACATTCTTTGGCTGACTGATTTTTTATTAGTTTTGCATCGCTGAACTGTTAAGTTCAGTTAATCAAACACTTTCAACTTTGGAAGACGCTGATCTTGATCCTCATATACAGGTGTTGTCGATATTGATGAACATATTTACCGGTTCTTTTTCTCCCGGTATTGTTATTGGAATTTTAATTATGCTGTTGTTGCTGGCTGTTTCTGCTGCCATCAGTGGTTCTGAAATTGCCTTTTTCTCTCTTGGGCCAGCACAATTACAAGACCTGAGAAGCGATAACAGCCAAAGCAGTCGCGATATAAGACTTTTGCTTGAAACACCCAAGCGTTTGCTGGCTACTATATTGATTGCCAACAACTTTGTAAATGTTGCCATCATTCTGATTTCCTCATTTATTATGAATTCACTTTTCAATTTCGGCAACTCTCCTGTGCTGGGGTTCATAATTCAGGTTATAGTAGTTACGGCTCTGATTCTTTTGTTTGGCGAAATTATGCCCAAAATATATGCTACGCAGTATCCGATGAAAATGGCTCGTTCAATGGCATCTCCATTAAAATTCATGAAAAATTTTTTTGCACCATTAAGCTATCTATTGGTTAAGTCAACCAATATTATTGATAAAAGAATAGAGCGCAAAGGTCATGAAATCACCATGGACGATCTGTCAGAAGCACTGGACATCACTACATCGGGCAGCAGCACACCCGATGATGAAAGAAAGATTCTGAAAGGAATTGTTAAATTCGGAGACATTGCTGTTCGGGAGATTATGACTGCCCGTATTGATGTGACTGCGGTTGATGAAAAGACCACTTTCGACCGTATTCTTGAAATTATTCTGGAAGCCGGATATTCAAGAGTCCCTGTTTATCGCGAAAGCTTTGATAGTGTTACCGGAATACTTTACATCAAGGACTTATTACCAAACCTCAATAAACAATCAGAATTCAAATGGCAAGACCTGCAAAGGCCGGCATTTTTTGTCCCTGAAAACAAAAGGATAAGTGATCTTTTGCATGAATTTCAAACGCGTAAAATTCACATGGCTATTGTAGTGGATGAATATGGCGGTACTTCGGGACTGGTAACCATGGAAGATATTCTGGAGGAAATTGTGGGTGAGATAAACGATGAATTCGACAGCGAAGCCGATAACATTCATTTTCTTCGCATCGATGAAAATACCTACATTTTTGAAGGAAAAACCCTGCTCAACGATTTTTGTAAAGTGTTGGGAATTGAAGACCGTATATTTTCCGAAGCTAAAGGAGACTCAGATACTTTAGCCGGACTGATGCTTGAACTTGCCGGTAAAATTCCCGAAAAAAACGAATCCCTGCAATTTGAAAATTTTACTTTTTTGGCTGAAACCGTTGACAAAAGGCGAATCAAAAAGGTAAAAGTTATTTTTGACAACAATAATTCCTGATGGAATTGGTTCTAAATCTTATGCGTCAGTTTTCCAGTTTCCCGCGAATTCTATCTCTGCTTATTGTTGCTTCAATGGCAACACTTATTGGTTGTGGAGATACTTATATGCCCAAACCCAGAGGATATTTCAGGATTGATCTTCCTGAAAAAGAATATCAGGTTTTTGATACAACTTACCCATATACTTTTGAGTATCCGGTGTATGCCATTATTTCTCCCGACAATAATGTGGCAAATGAACCCTACTGGATAAACATTGATTACCCCCTTTTTAAAGGTCGTATTCACATCAGCTATAAAGCGGTGAACAACAATCTCTCAAAATACACAGAAGATGCTCATGCACTGGTAATGAAACACATACCTAAAGCAAGTGCCATAGAAGAAATACGGATTGACAATGAGAAGGCAGATGTTCACGGACTGATATACGACATTAAAGGGTCGGGAACAGCCTCTGTTTATCAGTTTTTTATCACTGACAGTACCCATCATTTCGTAAGAGGAGCCCTATACTTTCATGTGCTTCCCAACAACGATTCTCTCGCTCCTGTGATAGATTTTGTGAAAGGCGATATTCAGCATATGCTGGAATCATTCCGGTGGAAAAAACAACCCTAAACCGGTAGTTTAAATTTCATCACCACCTCACCTGTTTCCTGATTAACTTCGATAGATTGGCTGTTCATGCCAAGGTCTTTTCCGGTAGCCATTTTAAAAATTCCTGCAAGAAACTGCATTCCGCTATTCATTACCTGCTCTATTTCCTGTGTTTTCTCAGCTTTCTCAGGGCTTGGTGCTGATGTCCGGGATATGGTGGGAACCTCAGCTGTTGCCGGAGTTTCCTCAGGTTCCTCAAACAAATCCAGCACTCCTTGCCCGGCAATTGATTTTTCCGTTTTTTCTGGTGCGGATTCATGAAGAGCAATTGGTATTTCAAGCTCTGGCAAAGGTTGGTTTTTAGTTTCAGCAATAAAAACTTCAAGTTGTTGAATAAATTGCGATCTTCCTTTGGTAGAAAAATCAACGAAGTTTGTGGTACTCGAGCTGTCGAGAACACCATCAAAAAGGTTTTGCTTGATCAGCAAACCCGAAGCGATCTGCTCTTCAATACTGTTTTTGGTGATAAAGTTAAAGATGGTGAGTTTGTTGCTTTTCTGACCCAGGCGGTCGATACGTCCGATTCGCTGGTTCTTTTTGGCAGGATTCCAGGGTAACTCAAAGTTGATCAGGGTATCGGCTACCTGAAGGTTAAGGCCCGATCCGCCGGCTTCGGTGGAAAGGAAAATTTTGATCTGAGGGTTGTTTTCAAACCGCTGGATCAACTCGCCACGGAGTTTTACAGGAACGGTTCCATTCAACTCAGCAAAACCAATGTTGTTCTCTCTCAATACCTGGCCAATGAGTTTGTGAACCTTCAACCATTCTGAGAAGATTATAATTTTTCGGTCGGAATTGGCAACATCAAGTTTTTCAAGCAGAATATATTTCAGCTCTTCCAACTTTGGCGATTCGTTGGTTTCTTCGTCAATCAGGTAAGTTGAATCGCATACCATACGCATGCTTGCAAGCAGCAATTGCAGCTTTTGCAGATCGTAAGGTGTCATGAATTTTTTACTGATTATACTGGCAATTCCTCTTGCATATGATGCGTGGTATTCAGCCTGAAGCGGCGAAAGGCTCACCGGAACATTGAATTGCTGAACATTGGGCAGTTGCTCCAGTACTTTACGCTTTTCGCGACGTATCAGGATTTTGTCGAGCCGTTTATTTAATTTCTGAAGATCATAATAACCATTGATCTTATTCTGTTTAACCGGATCGAACAAACAATGCTGATATGAGAATTCCCAAAGCGGGCCGAAAAACCAGGGGTTTATGGCGCTTACCAGTGAAAATATGTCGATCAGGCGGTTCTCAATGGGCGTGCCGGTAATCACCAGTACATGTTTCACCAGCAGTTTACTTACCGATGATGCAGTTTTGGTTTCATAGTTTTTAATACGCTGAGCTTCATCCAGTATCAGGAAATCAAAACCGGATCTATTCAGAGACATACGGTCGCGCAATATGGTTTCGTAGTTGATGATGTAGAAAAAATGATCCTCATCTTTATACTGCATTTCGCGTTCTTCAGGTAATCCTTCAATTACAAGGGCTTTTTCGCTGGTAAACTTTTCAATCTCTTTTTTCCATTGTTCTTTTAATGAGGCCGGGCAAACCACCAGCGTTTTGCGAAATCCGAATACCGCCTTTTTTTGAATTGCGGTTACAATGGCCTGTAAAGTCTTACCAAGCCCCATTTCGTCGGCAATAATCGCTGTTTTGCGGAATAATGCAAATTCAACCCCTTCTTTCTGGTAAGGAAAAAGCTCCGCATTGATCAATGAATAATCGGGGAGATACTCCTTACTCAACTTTTCAAGCATCTCTTCTTCGTAAGCTGTTTCGATTTTCTCCTGTACTTCGGGACGGATGCGGATAAGCGGAAATGCGGCAGCTTCGTTCAAAAAGCCAAGAAAAGAAATGGATTTATTGTCCTCAATAAAGCGGGTATTTTTGAAGTATCTTGAAATAAGCAACTGCTCATTCACGGGCAGGGTATGCGGATAATGCCAGGTAATTTTGTAATCGTTCAGCGGATCGCAGTATATTTCGATGAACGGATAGGTTTTGTCCATCCGGTTATAAAGCGAATGATTGTTCTTTAATTCCTTGAAAGCGAACATAATGTGTTTGGTGGTGCCGAGCTTGTTCAGCCTTGAATCCATGCTGTCGCTGTAGCCGGTTTCATTTTCAAAATCTCTTAGAAATACCTTGTACTTTATGCCGTTTTCGTTGGTAAGAATGTGATCTCCATAAATGTTTGATGCCCACTTTATGTGATATTTTGCATTTTCTGCCTTCATCCTGCGCTCATCCATTACCCGCTTTATCATACCTTCACGGGTATATTTTTTGTGCTCTGAAGCTTCGCGGGCATCCAGCAGACTAAGCTCATATTCAACCTGTAGGAGGCAGGCATAAGAAAATCTGTCCCAACCACTGCGCTCTCCTTCTTTTACGGGAATCACATCATTATCGTAAACATCCAGTTTCAGCTCAAATTGTCTGGCTTGCTGAGTATGGCTAACCATCAGTTCAAAACTTATTGCCGATTGCGAAAGTATCTGACAATCATTGTTATTGAATTTTAATTCGCCATGTATTAGTTCAGTCTTTGGAAGAACTTCTCTGACTTTTTTGATCTGATTAAAAATGATTTCCCTGATTTCCATATTCTCTGGTAATTACCGGTAATTCTTATGATGAAAATGATTTTTCAAAAATACATATTCCCTGAAAGCATTCTTCAGTTTGATATTAACTAAATTGACGGCTTTTCAACATTACGGAGAAACTATAATCTATCGGAGCACATAGTAGAACCATACAAATTTATTCTCTGTTGTGTGGTTCTCAAATCGTTTACTATTATGATAAATGACACTGTCATATACTGTAGTTGAGATGATACAATCTACTTCGGGTCTTTCAACGGAAACAGAACCAGAGATATTTTTCACTTCGATATGTATTGGTCGTAGAGGGTGTGTATAAGCATTTTTAAACAAAGGGTATTCCCAGTCTTCACGGCCAAGAATAAGTCCGATGTTTTTGAATCCAAGCCGTTTTATTTCAGACGAAACGGATTCATATTCTTCATATTGATGCAATTTATTGGCATACATTTTTTTGGATCTATGGTCGGTTACCGAAATATTTGTGGTAAACCGGGTTGACAGGTAAGGTCTTGAGCTGTTGAACAGAACAACCAGCAGCGCATAACCGAGGGCAATAATTGCAGCCATTTTTAAATACCTGATATATTTTTCGTTGATTTTGAATGCATAGCAAATCAGAGGTATAGAGAGCATGAAAACCGGGGTATGCAACCGCGTATGCCAGGGTTGCCATTTCAGGTAATAACTAAAAAGAACGGCTTGAATTAAAATGGCGATGGCAAGGTAAAGTATCAGCCGGTTTACCCTGATATTATTCCGGATCAGCGCTTTCGCAATCAGAAAAAATGCAATAAGAATCAACAGAAAGTGGAGTGGGTTAGGGGCGGTATCTTCATGTGTGGGAAGATCAGACGCACCTTTGTAAACCTCCCCCGGGAAATTTGTACGGGGATCATCTGCATCCATTCCGGCAAGATTATGCAATTGAATAACCGCTTCTTTTGATATTCTGCTTAATGGATAAGGCCCTAAGTGGTTGCTTATATTTTTAATAAAGTTTGATACAAAAATATCAGGGCCCATAATTTCGTTGGCATATCGGCTTTGCTCTGCTTCACTGACTCCCAGAATGTGTCCGCTCATCTGATAATTGCGATAATAATGTGCGGCATTTATTGCAATCGCAATCAGCGCCGCAGCAATTGAAAACACCAGAAATGAGTATTTCCTTAATTTACAAGTTTTTATAAGCACAGCAACGCCAAAAAACAAAAGAACAGGAGCAAGAAATATATATGCAGTCCCCTTGGTGAGTATGGCAAATCCAACAGATAATCCGAGAAAAACATAATTATTCAAACCTTTCTCTTTCAGTGATTTAATTGCGAATAGTGTTGCTGACAGAATAAAAAATGAAACGACAATATCGTTTTGTGTACTTGATGCCTGAAGTATAACTTCGGGGATGGTAATCAGCAACACAATAGCTATCCACCCGAACTGATGTTTAAGCCCAATCAGTTCAAGCAGCGACAATAATACGATCAGACAAAAAATCAGGAATACAAACTGCACAGCATTTGAGAAATAATCGTTCAGGCTGAGAAGGTTAACATGAAGAATTACAAATTCTGCAAACGGGGGTTGATACACTTGTCTCACAATGTGAGTCGGGAAGTGGCTCAGCGATTGCTGACTTATCCAGGCTGTTATTCTGGCCAGGTGATAAGTCATTGAATACCAGTTGTTGGGAGGATTTATGATGCCTTGTAACAGCACCAATGCCAGGATAAACATTACAGCATAGAATGTAATCTTATGCGAATGTACCATAGACGACCTGAAACGTTGAAAGCTGTCGTTCAGATTTCGGATGAACAGTTTTAAACGCGATCTTCTTAAATATAGTAACACCAGACAACAGGTAGAGAATACCGACCATAGGATCACCAATGAACCATGATTCAGCACCTTAAAAAAGGAAGTTAGTTCCGTAATGCCAGCCAATAGTAAAGAAAAAAACAGAATACTTTTAATTGCAGTATCCTTAAATCCGTTGCGGGCAGCAGTAGTTGTTCCAACAGAAAGGAAAAACAGAACAAATCCAATTATTAAAATAAGTAGAGCCATTATACCGGATTAGTAATCAATTCCACAACTTCTGGTTTAGCCAGAAATAATGGTTTTCCTGAATTCCGCAAATTATAACAGATTCAAAGTCAGGATGGTTTAAAATTACAAAAATTTAATTTTAAAATTACAAATCACTTTTGTCCGGGGAAACTTCTGAAGGTGTTGTAAATAGATTGATGATAGTGAATTGCAGCCATTGTAGGAGGTTGAGACTTTACATATTGTTTATTGTTTCTAATTGTCTCAAGGGCAGGCTGATGGAGGTTGGTGTGGCAAAAGTGCGAATACTAAACTTCATATTGTCGCCGAATGATCTGCTGAAGATTGCATTCAAAATTCCATTTTTACACTCATTACAGATGTTCATGTATCCTATTGAGTTAGGTCGTACTATTTCAGCTAAGAAACTGAATACCAGTATATTAAATTGATTTATAAGCAATAGATATCACCAGATTATTAGTATAAAGAGTTAATAATCAGATTTTTAAAAATTATGTTACTTGCTAAAAAATTTATTCATACATTATCCATAATTGAAATTAAAGAATACTTTTGTGCAAAAGTAGAGTGATATGTCAGAATTAGTGGCCTCGTACGAACGAATACTTCTCGCGAAGCTAAAAAACAATGACCAGTCCGCATTTACCGTTATTTTTACGAAATATTATTCTGACCTGGTTCGGTTTTCGTTCGGGTTTACACATAATGCAGATATTTCTGAAGAAATTGTTCAGGAAGTATTCCTGAAATTCTGGGAGAACCGTTCTTTGCTGGATATTCACACTTCGCTCAAATCCTTCCTTTTGAAAAATGTTCAGAATCGTAGCATTGATAGCCTGCGCCATACGGACATCACTAATAAATACATCTCTTTGGTCCTCGGCCATGCTATCCTCTCGCAAAACGACACCGAGAATTATATTTTATATTCCGAACTTCAGACCAATCTCAATCATGCACTGGATAAAATTCCAATCCAATATGCAGAAGTTTTCCGGATGAGCCGTATGGAAGCACTTAAATATCAGGAAATTGCTGATAAACTCGCAATTTCCGTTCGCACAGTTGAGGCACGCTTAAGTAAAGCATTGGGGATGTTGAGAGAAGAGCTAAAGGATTTCCTCCTCCTGGGTCTGATAATCTATCAACTTTTTCATTGAGAACTTTCCGGGTAAATAATCTGTTTCATAAAGCTTTATTTGATGCTTTTTTGAAATAATGTTGTTTTGTGGATGTGGGTTTTAATTTTTAAAACGTCGTTATAATGATTGATGAAAATATGAAAAATACAAATTCCGGTTGGGTTGATAATTTAATTGTAAGTTATCTTGGAGGTAAAGCTTCAAAGGATGAAATCCTGAAGCTGGAATTGTGGGTTCGCGAATCGGAAGAAAATCAAAAATATTTCGCACAGTCAAAAAATATCTGGGAAGCTTCTGCCGGATTTCCATTATCTACCGATAAAGCATTAGCCAAGGTTTTAAGCCAAATAAACGCTAAGCAGAAAGGCTTGACTTTATGGCAGATTGCGCAAAGGCTAGCAGCAATGCTGTTTATACCCTTGCTCATTTCCATGTTGTGGCTTTATACAGGGAATGAATTTAAACGCTCAAACTCAAACATTACCTACAATAAGGTAGTTGCTGCATTTGGAACTTTTTCCGAGCTGGAACTGCCTGATGGATCAAAAGTGTGGTTAAATGCTGGCAGCTCCTTGATGTATCCCGATAAATTCAGCAGCGATAACCGAATTGTTCACCTTGTCGGAGAAGCATACTTCGAAGTTCATTCCGACGAAAGCAGCCCCTTTTTAGTCAGCACACCCTATTTTACTGTTAAAGCAACAGGAACCAAATTTAACGTGCGGGCCGAAAAAGATTTTCGCACTCCTTCAGTTACTTTAATTGAAGGTAAAGTAGCTGTACAAAAGGCTTGTCCAGATAATAGCGACGGACTGATAGCCCGTTTGAAACCTCATGAGCACATGACTTACGATACCTTAAGCGGTAATTTCAATATACAGACCGGAGATCCTTACAAGCATTTTGCATGGAAAGATGGCAAACTCGTTTTCCGGAACGACAACATCAGTGAAGTTGCCAGAAGGATAAGCCTGCAATACAACGTGGATATCGAAATCAGAGGAGACGAAATTAAAAAATATCGTTACAGGGCAACATTTGAGAATGAACCTTTGAGCGAATTATTGAGACTCTTGAAAATTTCGTCCCCGATTGACTATACTGAAGTCAAGCCAGAAGCATTGCCTGATGGTACATTTTCCCGAAGAAAAATCATAATTTATTCCATAATTAATTGATTTTGAAAAGTCTGATGCCTATGTGCTGCTGTAACTAAAATAATAAGCCGGATAACTTTCTGTTGTTGAATCCGTGGTTTATTGTTTCAGAGGCAAGGCTTTACATGAAGCTGCTTTTCTTAAATCAATTTTATTAATTATTGGCAAAATTGAAGTTATCTGAAAATGATAATTTCAGTTAACGGGATTTTTGTTTTCTTTTTTTACCTTAAAACTTACCATAATATGAGATTATTTTTACTTACAGGCCTGTTGTTCCTTTTCATTTTAGTGCCCGCCCGGCTTGATGCACAGTCAACAAAAATAACATTGAATCTGGTTAATGTTCCGTTGAATGATGTGCTGAATGAAATAGAGAAAAAGAGTGATTTCACATTCCTTGTCAACGAGGAGGTTGTTGATGTTACAAGGAAGGTAGATGCAATTTTTGTCAACACGACGATAAAAGATATTCTTGACCAGCTATTCAAGGGCGAGAAAATAAAATATGTGACAAGCGACCGCCAGATCATTATAACTCCAACCAGGAATAAAGGCGGGGATTTTCAGCCAAAAAAAGTAACCGGAAGAGTAACTGATGAAAAAACCGGAGAAACTTTAATAGGTGTAACTGTGAAGATTAAGGGTACAACCATGGGTACAACAACCTCTGTTGATGGAACCTATTCAATTGATATACCCTTATCTGAAGCCATTCTGGTGTTTTCATACGTGGGTTATGAACCCAAAGAAATGTCGACCAGGGATGTTCAGGTAATAAACGTTGCAATGCATCAGGTTGCGACCGAACTCGAAAGTGTTGTTGTAACTGCCTTTGGTATCAGGCGGGAGGAAAAAGCCCTTGGATATGCTGTTCAGAAAGTTGACGGCAAAGGATTGCAAACAGTAAGGCCTGTTGATGTAGGAACTTCACTCACAGGTAAAGTAGCTGGTTTGTCGGTATTAAACAGTACTGAGTTTAGTGCAGCGCCTGAGCTTTACATTCGTGGAGAAAAACCACTTTTGGTAATTGATGGAGTTCCTTATGGCAACATGACATTGCGGGATGTTCCTGCTGATGATATTGAAAGCCTCAGCATTCTAAAAGGTGCAACAGCTTCTGCCCTTTATGGTTATCGCGGTGCAAGCGGTGCAATTATGATTACTACTAAAAAAGGAAGTGCTAAAAAAGGTATCTCGGTATCAGTCAACAGCAGCACAATGTATGCAGCTGGTTATCTGGCCATTCCCGAATCACAGTCAACTTACGGACGCGTTGTAAACACAGCTACCAACACGGCTGTTACCAATGGTGATGGCGCCTGGGGGCCTCCATTGGAAGGTCAGGAAGTTATCCAATGGGATCCGATCAGCAGATCTATGAAGCTCATGCCCTGGCTTCCCGTAGGAAAAGATAATTTTCAGAATTTCCTTGAACCCGGTTATATCCTTAACAATAACGTAAATATTGTACAACAAGGTGACCTGGGAAGTTTTCGTGCTTCGGCCAGTTGGGTCAAAAACAAAGGGCAATATCCAAATTCCATGTTCGACAAATTCGCTTATAACATTGGCGGGGATATAAAACTTCGCAATTTTACATTATCATCAAGCATTTCCTACAACAAGCAAACATCACCTAATTTTGGTTTTAGTGGTTATACGGGTTACGACCCAATGTATTCCATGCTAATATGGTCATCGCCCGATTGGAATGTGCTCGATTATAAGAATTACTGGGTAGTACCTAATGAAGTTCAGAATACCGGTTATACCGATACCAACAACAACCCATATTTTGACAGGAACGAAAGGATCCACAGCTTAAATAAAGATATTTTTAATGGAACACTTTCTTTGAGTTATAACTTCGCGTCGTGGCTAAAAGCAACCCTGCGTTCGGGTTTTGACACATATAGCAACCGTCAGGTGATACGGATTTCTAAAGGCTCACTGGTAAGTGCCGGATCTTCAACAGTAATAGAAAACGGTAGCCAGGTATGGGGCGAAAGCAAATTGGGATCTTACAATCTGGGTCTCGGAAGAGGTTATAGTTTTAACAACGATTTTTTACTTTCTGCCGACAAGACTTTCGAAAAGTTCACCATTGATGGATTTGTTGGTGGAACAATTTATTACCGCCAGGATGAAGGAACCGATTCGAGAACTCAGGGCGGTCTTTCTATCCCTGGATTTTACTCTCTGAAAGCTTCGGTTTTACCCGCTTATGTAGTCTCAAATATATACAGGCAACAAGTTAACAGTTTATATGGACGTTTGGCTTTTTCATGGAACCGTATGGCTTATGTGGAAGGTACTCTCCGAAACGACTGGAGTTCTACTTTATCTGAAGCAACCCGATCCTACTTGTATCCTTCAGTATCAGGAAGTTTTGTCGTTTCCGAATTATTGCCTGAAATGCAGTGGCTGTCACTGTGGAAATTACGTGGCTCCTGGACATCATCAAAAACACCTGCCGGCATTTATGACATTAACAAGGTTTTCAATATTACCAACAATGCCTGGACAAATTTAACGTCTGCATCATTACCAGCAACAATATACAACAGCAATGTATTTCCTGAGTCTGCTTCCACCTGGGAAATAGGCACCGCAGTGAATGTATATAATAACAGGGCTTCAGCCGATATTTCCTATTATAATAAGCGTATGTACGATTTCCTTCAGGAAGCTGATATTACTCCAGCAACCGGATACTACCGCAGTTATATTAATATCGACGAGGAAATTACGCGAAAGGGAGTTGAAGTTACTTTAAATGGAACACCTGTGAAGACAAGCGACTGGCAGTGGGATATTTCAGTAAACTGGTCGAAATATGCACGTTTCTACACCAAATTAGATACAACTTATTCTGAGGACAAACCATGGGTAAAGGTTGGCGAAAGAGCAGATCCATATACACTCTATGATTTTCAATATGATCCTGAAGGTAACATTATTCATAAAAATGGTGTTCCCCTCTATTCGGCTTATGCTTCTAAGTTTGGGAATTATGATCCTGACTGGATATGGGGCGTTAACTCTACTGTCAGGTATAAGAACTGGAACTTCTATGTTTCTGTTGATGGCCGCGTTGGAGGATTAGCGCAAACTACTACCGAAATGTACATGTGGCGCTCAGGTTCGCATCCCAATTCCGTTACTCCTGAAAGATACCTTGATGCTACCATTCCAGGATCAAAAAACTATACCGGAGAAGGAGTAAAAGTAGTTTCAGGCTCAGCAACTTACGATACCTATGGCAATATTACCAGTGATGACCGCGTATATGCTCCTAACGATGTTGCTGTTACTTACGAATCGTATATCAATACCATTCACGCAGGCACCGCCTGGGGTGGTTCGCCATCACCGCTCGAAGCATACAGCACCACTTTTTTCAAAATCAGGGAAATGTCCCTAACCTATGATTTGCCAAAAAATATTTGCGCGAAGTTTAAATCACAAGGTGTTTCGGTATCAGCAGTCGGGCAGAATATGTTTTTGTGGTCAAAGCAATTTAAGTATTCCGACCCCGACGGTGGCTACGAAAATTTCAGCGACCCATCCATCCGCTACATTGGTTTTAACTTAAAATTGAATTTTTAAACAAGTCAGCTTTTAATAACTTTTGTCAGTCGGAACAGAAATAAACAGTGTCAAGGGTTTTTAACAAGAACTTCTCAAAAATAAAAAGCAATGAAAAACAAAAACACATATATCGGTTTACTTAGTGCGCTCATCTTAATTTTTTTAGTTGGTTGCAGCAAATTTGATGAAATCAACACCAACCCGGATACAACTACCAACGTTCCTGCCTCAATGGAATGCACAAATATTGTATTGAGCGTTCTACGACCAGGCGGCGATGCAATGAGTTTCATTTCAACAAATGCATTGCCCAAATATGTTGGCTTCACAGTTTTAGGAAAAAATAGTTCGCAGTATAACAATACCGGAAGTGGAAGTTTCGGTTCAATGACTTTATTACCCAATATCGATGCCATGCTGGAAGCTGCGAAAGGCAGTGTAATGGAAGACTCATACAAAGGCATAGGCAGTTTTGCCAAAGCATACGCTTTCTACAAAATGACCATGTGGATGGGCGATATTCCTTATACCGATGCAGGTAAAGGTGCTGAAGGGCTTCTCGAACCAGGCTACGATACTCAGGAACATGTTTTCAAACAAATACTGGATGAACTAAAAGCGGCTGATCAGTTTTTTGCCAATGGGGCTAAATTTTCGGGCGACCCTTCGCCTTATAACGGCGATCCGGAAAAGTGGAGAAAAGCAGTAAATGCTTTTTCTTTAAAAGTGCTGATGAGTTTAAGTGCGAAGGAGAATTTGGCATCCTTAGATGTTAAAAACCGCTTCGCTGAAATTGTGGCTGCAGGTAATTTAATGGATAATACTACAGGTTATCTGGGATTGGCTTATTCAACTCAAAACAAGCATCCACTTAGCGCCAGCACCATGTTTGCACCCAAAACAATTGTTAGTAAATTGCTCATGGACAATCTGAAATTGTTAAATGACAGGCGATTGTTTTATTATTGCGAACCAGCTGCTGCGCTTATTGCCGCAGGGAATATTGAATCAGATACAGCTGCTTATAATGGCGTTGATGTTTCGATGGATTATGATGCCATGAACCTGGATTATAAAGCAAATAAGTTTTCAGCTATCAACCTGCGCTATTTAAAGGAAGATGCCTGTGAACCACGTATGGTGATGACTTACGCCGAACAGCAGTTAATTCTGGCAGAGGCTAGTGTAAAAGGCTGGATTACTGCCGGCTCAGCCCGCACCTATTACGAAGAAGGAGTAAAATCAGCTCTTGCGGCCATAAAAGCAACCAAGGAAAGTTATGCTCACAATGTACCTATTGATCAGGCATATATTGATGGATATTTTACAGGTGAGGCTGCATTTAAAACTACAGCGGATGAACAATTGAAACAAATCTGGATGCAGGGTTATCTACTCCGTTTTATGCAGGATGCTGACTTTAGTTATTTTGAGTACAGAAGAAATAACTACCCTGTCTTCCCTATCAACCCGGCTTCGAGTTTGAACGAAAACAATACAGGCGCAATTCCTATGCGTAGTTTGTATCCGGGTTCTGAAACGAATTATAACCGAAAAAACCTCACCGAAGCCCTGAACCGTCAATATGAAGGCTACGACGAAATCAACAAAATAATGTGGTTGCTGAAATAAAGTACACTAAGATCAAATTTAAAATTTGTCGGAAGTGCTTTATGCTGAAATGATCAATTGAAAGATGAATACCTCATACCCAAAGCAGTTTGTGATGATTTGAGTAAGAAAAATTATTAACTGCTGATCAACTTTGAATCAACCTGTGAGAAATAAAAAACCAATTAAATTATTAACCTTCAAACCAATTAAATTATGAAAAAAACTTTACTAAGTTTAGTCATAATCCTGGCTTTTGCCAGTTTTGCTAGTGCCCAAGTGCCTGAAAGAACAGGCTGGTGGAAATTTGATGATGCCGCCGACATGTTAAAGGCTGATATCGGTATGCCTTTAACGATAACAGGAACACAAGCTTCAGTTCCCGGACCTGCTGAGGGAAACCTTGCAACACAGGTTTCGTTGGGAAGTTATTTAACCATGACTCATGGTATTGCCCCAAACGGAGGTGGTATTTCAGTGAATGAATACTCATTGCAAATCGATTTTTCGGTCCCTGAAATCGGGAAATGGCATGCTTTTATCCAAACCGACCCGGCTAACAGCGGTGATGCAGACTTGTTTACCAAAGCCAGCGACAATACAATAGGAACCGCAGCTACAGGATATTCCGTTAATGCAGTTGCCGTGGATACGTGGTACCGGATGGTTATTTCGGTTAACAACGGAGAATTTTTCAACGTTTATCTCAATGGTGAACTTTGGCTGACCGGAACACCTCAGGATGTTGATGGCCGGTGGGCGCTTGTAAATGAACTGTTGATATTTGCCGATGACGATGGCGATGATGCAGCTATTAATTGCTCTGAATTGGGAATATGGGATGTGGCACTCACCTCCGGTCAGGCTTCCGAATTAGGAAATGCTTCAACTGTTCCTCTTGTTGCACGAAAAGGCTGGTGGAAATTTGACGATGCCGCCGATATGTTAAAAGCTGAGATTGGATCTCCTTTAACACTAACCGGAACGCAGATATCAGTTCCAGGTCCCGAAGAAGGAAATCTGGCAACACAGGTTCCTTTGGGCAGTTACCTGGCTATGAGCCATGGTATTGCGCCAAATGGGGGTGGTGATCTGGTAAATGAGTATTCAATACAAATAGACTTTTCAGTTCCTGAAATCGGGAAATGGCATGCTTTTATCCAAACCGACCCTGCTAACAGCGGCGATGCCGACATGTTTACCAAAGCCAGCGACAATACAATAGGAACATCAGCAACAGGATATTCTACCAATTTTGTTGCTAAAGATGCCTGGTACAGGATGGTAATTTCAGTTACAAACGGCGAATTTTTCAATGTGTACCTCAACGGAGAACTCTGGCTGAGCGGAACTCCTCAGGATGTAGATGGCAGATGGGCTCTTGTTAATGAGCTCTTGATATTTGCTGATGATGATGGTGATGACGCAGCTATTAATTGTGCTGAATTAGCCATATGGGATGTAGCATTATCGGCAGATGAAGTCATTCAGTTAGGCGGCTTTGCAAGTAATGTTCTGGTTAATGGAATAAATGTAACAGGAACCGGAGGAGTAAGTGTTATTGAGACTGAAAGCGGAACATTACAAATGATTGCAGAAGTTTTACCTGAGAATGCTACCAATAAAGTAGTTGTCTGGTCAGTTACTGAAGTTACCGGCGGTGCAACAATAAGCGAAGATGGTTTATTAACAGCAGTAAAAAACGGAACTGTAACTGTAAATGCAACATCCACTGATGGAAGTAATATAACAGGCAGCACAGAAATAACTATTTCGAACCAGGCAGTGATACTAGTTACTTCAATTACTGTTACTACCGAAAGCGGTGCAAACACAATAACCAATAAAGGAGGTACACTGCAGATGATAGCAACTGCACTTCCCGAAAATGCAACTGAAAAAGCAGTTACCTGGTCTGTTACCAATGGTACAGGTGATGCATCAATAACTGCAGATGGCTTACTGGCAGCAATTGCTGACGGTACCGTAACCGCAAGAGCAACTTCAACAGACGGATCAAACATTTCAGGAACTATGTTGATAACTATCTCAAACCAGACCACAGTTCGCGAAAGAAAAGGCTGGTGGAAATTTGATGATGCCAACGATATGGTAAAAGCCGAAATAGGCTTACCACTTGTATTGTCCGGGACTCAGACTTCAGTGAACGGTCCTGTTGACGGTAATTTAGCTACACTTGTTCCCTTAGGAAGTTACTTCGATATGAATCATGGGATTCCTGCCAATGGGGGAGGAGCCCTTGTAAATGAATGGACACTTCAGATCGATTTTTCTGTTCCAATGATAGATACATGGTATGCCTTTTTCCAGACACTTGATGGTGACGCCGACTTATTTGTTGCCAAAACCGAAGCTCCTGACATAGGACGCGTACCAAATAGTATTGGTTGCGGATCCACCAGATATTCCGAGGCTACCATCACTGCAGATACCTGGTATAGAATGATAGTTTCAGTAAAAAATGAAGAATTCTTCAGAATTTACATGGATGGAAATTTATGGCTCGATGCAGCGCCTCAGGCTTTGGATGACAGGTATGGATTAAGTTCGATACTTCAGATTTTTCAGGATGATGATGGCGATGATGGTGATATCAGGTGTTCTGAATTGGGAATATGGGATGTAGCCTTAACTGAAGCCGAAGCGGTTGCATTAGGCGATGCTACCACTACACCCAATGGAATTAATGATATACAAGCCGGCAGAAATTCCGATCTGGGTCTAAATTATCCTAACCCATTCTCAGTTTATACAACTTTCCCTTATCAGATTAAGGAAAGAGGAAATGTTACATTCCGAATTTTTAATCTCGCAGGTATTGAAGTTGCAAAGATTAATGAAGGTATTAAATCACCGGGTTCTTACAAACTTGAGTTAAATGCTACCAGTCTGCCAAACGGAATTTATAATGTTCAAATGGCAACTGAGCGTGGCGTCAGCAGTCAGAAAATGATAATAATCCGATAATGTCAGGTTGAAGCAAGAGTTGGTTTTGGTTGGGGTGTCTCACATTTTGAGGCACCCTCTTTTCATAAACTCTTCAATTTATCTGCACGAAAAATCAGGAATGCCTGCTTTGATGCTTGATTTGTCAAACTTTGCATTTTATACTCAGCTAAACCTGTTTCTTTTTCAGTATTTCTTTTGCCCCAAATACTCTCCTTACCATGAACTTGCGAACTATTTATATAATTCTGACAGCATTCCTTCTAAATGCTGTAGAGGTACAATCATCTGTTCCGGTAAGGGTTGGATGGTGGAAATTTGATAATGCGGCTGATCTGCAAAAAGCCGAACCTGGTTTTGGGATTGATCTTACTCTTGTTGGTTCGCATACTGCCACCACGGGACATGAAGCCGGAGACGGAGCTGTTCTTATTGGACCCGGCAGTTATTATAAAATGCAACATCAGATTTCCGCTAATGGCGGAGGTAGCAAAGTAAATGAATATACGCTTCAATTTGATTTCAAAATACCGGCTAACGGAGTGTGGCACACATTTTTTCAAACAGATATTAACAATTCAAATGACGGGGATTTTTTCATAAATACTTCCGGAAATATAGGTGTAGCTGCCGTGGGCTATGGCACTTATCAGATTATTCCCGGGGAGTGGTACCGTTTGATAGTTTCTGTAAAAAACGGTAGTCACTTTACATATTACCTTGATGGTCAACTTGTAAAGAACGGAAATATTCAGGCGATTGATGACCGGTTTTCGCTGGAGAACCTTTTATTGGTTTTTGCTGATGAAGATGGCGAAGATTCTGATATTATTTGCTCCGAACTTGCTGTATGGGATCAGCCGCTTACAGCTGAACATGCTGCAGAATTGGGTGGATTTGGTCATATTACCGGACCTTTTGTGATGACCAGAATACCATACCTGCAAGCACAGGGCACCAATACAATGACTGTTTGCTGGCACGATATTTCAACAACCGGCACCAGGGTTCTGTATGGTTTAGACTCAACTTTGGGTTTGGTTATAACCGGATCAAGTGAAGTTATCAGTGATCCCTACCGCTGGCACACCGTTAAATTAAATGGGTTGCAACCCAATACCCGCTATTTCTACAAAGTACAAAGCGGAGGTGCCGAATCTGCGATTTATGCTTTGAAAACTTTGCCTGATTCAACTTATAAGGGGAAACTACGTTTCGTACTACTTAGCGATACGCATGCCACAGATACAACCATGGCTGGCAAAGTTTTGAGAGCGACAAAAGATAAAATAACAGAATTATACGGTTCTGATATCGAAAATCATGTGAGCGGAATATTCCATTCAGGAGATGTGGTTGTTAGCGGAGATATTCCCGGGCAATATACAAAGCAGTATTTCAAGCCTTTATCCGCATTATCATCCAATATTCCAACCATGGTTGTAGCTGGCAATCATGAAGGAGAAAGCCCCTATTTTTATCAATACCTCAAACTTGACGATCAGTCGGCCTTCCCTCAGTTGCCATCGCTAAAGGAAAAAGTGTGGTTTCTTAATGCCGGGAACTCACTTTTTATAGGCATGAATACCAATATCATTGATCCATATGGTGCTGCACAGGCAAATTGGCTTAATGCCAAACTGAATGAAGCCGAAAACGATTCCACAATCGACTTTGTGTTTTTGTTTTTTCACCATCCCCCATTCTCTGAATTGTGGGTTGTTGGAGGTACTGATTATGTTGTAAATGTGCTTTTTCCAATTATAAAGAAATACACCAAAGTGCAGCAAATGCATTATGGACATACTCATGGATTTGAAAGAGGAACTATTACATCCGGGGAGGAGGGTGCCGATTTCAGAATTATTTGTGGCGGAGGTGGTGGTGGCTACTATGATCCTTGGCGGGAAGGAGAGAACTGGGATTTTAATGATATTCATAAAACCTTTAATCATTATTTCTTTCAGATTCTGGAGATTGACATCGAAAATCATTCTTTCCTGAATTCGATGTACAGCCTTGGAAACAATAACGACCCACGGAATTCGGAACTTATGGATACCTGGTATAAATCGAAAAACCAAGCTGGTCCGGAAACACCTGAATTGGTAAACTTTGAAATTTCCGGAAATAAAATTCACTTCATAACATCAGAGTTTTCAGGCCCCGACTCTTTAATGTCAGTTCATTTTCAGGTGATTGATAGTTTGCAATCATCAAATATTGTTATTGATTCCATCAAGCATTGGACAAATATTTATAATATAGATCAATATTTCAAGCCGGTTGATCTTAATAAGGGAATCAATTTGTTGCAAAGTACGATATCGTTTTCTCAGCTTACGGAAGGAAAGAAATACTATTTCAGAGCGCGGTATCGCGATCATAATCTGAAATGGAGCGACTGGTCCGGATTAACTGGTTTCTCCACATTAGGAACAGATGAAATCCAGGGCAGACAGCAGGGCTTTTATCTTGAGCAAAACATTCCGAATCCATTCAGAAATCATACAACATTCAATTACAAAATTCCTGAAAAGTGTGAAGTGATTTTCCGGGTTTATGATAAAAATCAGCGGATTATCAGGGAAATCAACGAAGGAGTTAAAGATAAAGGAACATACACGCTTTATTTTAACGCTGAAAACCTGACCAGTGATGTTTATATTTATGAAATGAATGCAAACAACCTCACGATGTCGAAAAAAATGATTCATATTAAGTAAAATTTGAAATCAAAAAATTAACCATGAAAAACAACCCGCTTATTCTTCTCGCTATTTCAATTCTGTTTTTTCATATATCAGGTGTAAATGCCCAGGAACCTGTGAGCGATTATGAAAAAATGATAAATGAAAGAAATAAAGTCGATTGGCCTTATCTGAGCTGCTATCGGGAAGATAACAATAAACTTGGATTACCTTCTGCCGGCGAAAAAAGAGTTGTGTTTATGGGCAATTCAATTACCGAAGGATGGAAATATGTGCGCCCTGAATATTTCGCCGGCAAACCATATATCTGCCGTGGAATCAGCGGACAAACCTCCCCGCAGATGCTTGTCAGGTTCAGGCCTGATGTTATTGCGCTGAAACCTGCAGTTGTGCTGATTTTAACTGGTATTAATGATATTGCTGGTAACACGGGTCCGTCAACGCTTGAAATGATAGAAGACAACATTACTTCAATGGCCGAACTTGCAAAAGCCAATGGAATACAATTGGTTTTATGTTCGGTGTTGCCTGCGTATGATTTCCCATGGAACCCGGGTGTTTTTCCGGCTGAAAAAATTGTGCTTTTAAATAAATGGATCAAAGAATATGCTGCTACCAATGGATTTGCCTATCTGGATTATTATTCATCAATGGTTGATGAACGGAATGGACTAAAAGCTGAATTTTCGGAAGATGGTGTGCATCCCAACGAAAAAGGGTACAAGGTAATGGAGCAACTGGCTGAAATAGAAATAGCCAAGGCCTTAAAGAAATAAAATAATTGTTGAGATAGTATAGCGGTGTTGTCCTGAAAATGTCAGGGTCATCAGGTGATTGATACTACATTTTTTCAAATCCGGAATACCATGGTTTCACATAAAAAATAATTCAAATGAAGACCTCAAAAATCGCAATCATACTCCTCTTTATCTCTTCTTTTTCCTTCGCTCAATCAAAAGAAGGTTATGAATTAATGTGGGAAGATAATTTTAACAGCACAGCACTCGATACCAGCAGTTGGAGCCACGAACTTGCACAGCCGGGCTGGGTAAACAACGAGTTGCAGCGCTACACCAATGCGAATATTGATCTCGCCGACGGCAATCTCCTGATTATTGCTAAAAAAGAAAACAATGAATACACTTCGGCACGTTTGATCACCAAAGGAAAGCGAACTTTTACCTATGGGATTTTTGAGATCAGCGCAAAAATACCTCAGGGCACTGGCACATGGCCAGCTTTGTGGATGCTCGGACAAAATATTGACCAAGTCGGCTGGCCAGACTGTGGCGAACTCGATATTATGGAGCATGTCGGGAAGAATCCACGATTCATACATTCTACAGTTCATAACAAATCAGGTTACGGTTCCACGCCTTATACCGGCATACTGGAATTACCGGATCCTTTTAATGAATTCCATATTTATGGCATGGAGTGGACGAATGACTTTGTTGACTTTTTTATTGATGGCAAGTTGGTGAATCGTTATCAGCCCGATGTAAAAAATGCCGATAACTGGCCTTTTGATAAACCCTTTTATTTGATTTTTAATATTGCTATCGGCGGCACCTGGGGTGGTCCTGATGTTGACGAGACGATTTTTCCGGCAATCATGACAGTGGATTGGATTAAGGTTTATCAGAAAAAATAAGTCGGATAAGAGACAAGGTGAGTCGGACTCAAAAGTCACAGAGCAATGAATGAAGACGGGAAAAAACCGAACCGGATTGCTTCCATCGATGCGTTGAGGGGCTTTGATATGTTGTTTATTATATTTCTCGACCATTTTTTTAAAGCACTGAATGTGGGTGTTGGTTCGCCTTTTACAAAAGCTCTGGCAAAACAATTTGATCATCCTGAGTGGTTTGGGTCATCGCTTTACGATATCGTTATGCCCTTGTTCCTTTTTATTGTCGGAGCAGCAATACCATTTGCATTATCAAAACGAAAACTGCGTGACTCGAGATTGTCTGCCTTGTATGCAAAGCTGATTAAGCGTTTTGTAATACTGTTTATACTTGGCTGGGTCGTTCAGGGTCATTTGCTGGAATTTAACCTGGAAACATTCCATATTTTCAGCAACACTTTACAAGCTATTGCCGTTGGATACCTTTTTTCGAGTATTACTTATATTCACTATAAACTCAATACACGCTTACTGATTTTTGGCTCAAGCTTGCTTATTTATACTTTACTCCTTACCATTCCAAATGTTCCCGGAGTTGGCAGTGGGGTTTTGTTGCCCGACAGCAGCTTTGCCTGGTATGTGGATCAGCTGGTATTTGGCGATTTTCAGGACGGAACTCAATATACCTGGCTGCTTAGTGGATTTGGGTTTATTGCAACCACATTGTCGGGTGTATTTGCAGGTGAACTTATAAAATCAGATCTGCCCCGAAAGAAAGTGGCTTTGTACTTGTTTTTAATCGGAATTGCCGGGGTGCTGGCTGGAATGTCTTTAGGAATATGGCATCCAATTATAAAGAAACTTTGGACAAGCTCTTTCGTACTGGCCTCTTCGGGCGTTTGTTTCATCTTATTATCATTTTTCTATTGGATAATTGATGTACATGGAAAAGTTAAATGGGCGTTTCCGTTAAAAGTTATCGGGATGAATGCCATTGTGGCTTATATGCTTTCGCATGTGTTTAATTTTCACCTGATTGCCGAAATGGTGTTGCATGGATTAAAGCAATTTGTCGGCGACTTTTATTACCTTGTGCTTACCATCGGCGGTTTTGGCATTCTGTACCTGATACTTTGGTATATGTATAAAAACAAAACTTTCATAAAAGTGTAGTACTTATCAGCTGAAAAGTGTTCATTTGTTAACCAGATATTGATCATGAAAAAAACCATCCTCATCCTTGTCGGGATAATATTCATTGGCACTATGCAAGCCCAGGAAGAAATTAAATTATACAAAAATGGTCCATCCGAAAATAGTGGAATCACCGAAAAAGAAGCCAATTACGACAATTCCTGGATTACCCATGTAACCGAAGCGCGCATGTACGCTTATATTGTCCCGAAGGAAAAAGCATCGGGTGCCGCAGTGTTAATTTGTCCCGGAGGCGGCTATGGCGGACTGGCAGTGGCTCATGAAGGTTCTCAGGTGGCCGAATGGCTGAATACACTTGGAGTTTCGGCTTTCGTGCTTTATTACCGAATGCCAAACCATCATTCGGAAATCCCGTTAACTGATGCGCAGACTGCCATTCAGATAATCCGCGAAGGAGCTGGGAAATGGAATATTGATAAACATAAAATCGGGATTGCAGGTTTTTCAGCCGGAGGACACCTGGCGTCAACTGCCGGAACGCATTTCGACGAAATAAATCGGCCGGATTTTATAATTCTGGTTTATCCTGTTATTTCGATGACAGGCGATGGAACCTGCCAAAATCTGTTAGGTGAAACGCCCTCCAAAGAGCTGTTAATCCGTTTTTCGAATCAACTTCAGGTTACTGACAAAACACCTCCGACATTTATAATAGCAGCACTTGACGATGATGTTGTATCTGTAGAACATAGTTTTATGTTTTACGAGACATTGCAGGATAAAAAAATCCCTTCCGAAATTCATACCTACGAAAAAGGCGGACATGGATTTGGAATGCGTAAACAAGGTTTAGAAATCGATAACTGGACTGATAAGTTGAGAATTTGGTTGAAAACCAGCGGGTTAATACAATGATAATTACCATCAAGGAGGACATTTTGTGCTTATAGAAGTAAGGCTAAGCAAAAAAAGACAGCAATAAAAAACGACCCGGATGTTTAAGTCCGGGCCGTTTCTGATCAGGGAATGAACTTCCCTTTTCGGGGAAGTTATTTTATAAACTTGCGTTGTATTGGCTGGTATCCATCAGCGCTGATGCGTAGTATGTAAATGCCTTTTACCAGATTACCGGCATTGAGTGAGATACGGGTGCTTCCATTGGAAACCGATAATTTCTCACTCAGGATAATTCTTCCCTGAAGGTCAATAATATCAGCAACAATATTACCACTGACTGATGCATTCAGTTCCAGATAAATGGTTTCGCCAACCGGGTTGGGATAGACTTTTCCTGCATCCAAAGCGGGCTGAGTCGGGTTGTTTAGCCCCAATGCACTGATTGCAGTGGCCGAAACCTCAAAATTCACAGTGGCATTTGCAAATCCATCTGATAGGATCACAACCATAACCTGGGTGTGTTTGCCAACCATTTCGGCATGAACGGTGTATTCGCCATATGGAAGATTATTAAAGGCGAAAGTACCATCACCATTTGAGAAGGTATATGCTACAGGCATTCCGGCGCTGTTAAAAAGAACAATCTCAACATTGGCGGCAGGCGTACCACCCGACTTGAAGTTTCCGCTCCAGTTGATGGTTCCTGTGATGCTTGCTGTGCCTTGTCCCCAATTCATAGCAGAAATCAGGTTTATTGGATACCACCCGAGGGTATCAGCTGTATTAACAATGGTTGCGCCCTGCCAGGTAAGAGAGTTCTGGTAGTAAGTCGGAAGATATTCGAAGAATGTCGGATCTTCCGGAGTCAGCATTGCATAAATGTAGTAAGACCCGGCCGGGACGCCTCCAAAGTTATAGCTTCCTTCGTTGTTGACCATTGCCTCAGCATAGTAGTAATTGTCAGCACCAATCAACCATACCATTCCTGCCTGAACGGGCAGGTTTCCGGCAATTACCACTCCCGAAATGATATTTTCACCTGCATTACTTCCTGCAAAAACAGTCATACAATATGTGCTTTGACATTCAGTGCCATTCTCAATGGTCAGGCAAACGTTATATATGCCTGCTTCAGAATAGGTGTGAACCGGATTTGGATCGGCAGATGAGGTACCATCGCCGAAATCCCATACAGCACTTGTGTATACAGGGAAAGAGGTGTTTACAAACTGATAGGTAAGCGAAGTCTGAACTGAATCAACCGGATATGCAAAAAAGGATGCCTGACAATCCGGCTGAATAAGATCAACCCATATTTCCTGGCAGGTTTGATCCCAGCAGGTATTCAGGCTGTCGCCGATGGTTAAGCAGGCCATATAGATTCCGGGTTCTGCGTAAGTATGAACAGGGTTGGCTTCGGTTGACTGATTGCCATCGCCGAAATCCCATAGGCGGTAGGGGTGATTGCCCAAAGAAAGGTCCTCAAAGTACCATGTATAACCGCCTGGATCGGAATAAGCCGACATAGAAGCTTTGCAATAAGAACCGCCACCTCCGGTGAAGATTGTCTGACAATTTACTGATATGCAGGAATCGCCAGGATTTAATGAAACAGTTGTAAGGCAAACATTGTAAATCATGCCCATCCCACCCTGGAAAGTATGTGTAACCTGCTGGCCGGTAGCGGTAGTTCCGTCACCAAAATTCCACAGATATTCAGCAGCTCCGCCATTCAGCAGGAAGCCGTTAAACTGATAGGTTGAACCATCGTTTGTAATGGCGTCGAAATAATTTTCGCAGGGCGATGGAATGTAGGTATAAACTTCCTGACAGAATGTATAGGTGCAGGTTGTTCCATCAGGGCCAATGCCGGCGGTGGTAAGGCAAACAGTGTAAATTTCGTTGGGATTGGCAAAAGAGTGAGATACCACCTGACCTGTAGCAGTAGTTCCATCGCCAAAATCCCAGGTCCAGGAGTCAATCATATTGTTCATAGCCCATCCTTCGAAGGTATAGCCAGTGCCGCTTGAGTCAGGATAATACCAGAACCAGCTTTCGCATGGCGAAGGGATATAGTTGTAAAACTCCTGACACGAAGTATAGGTGCAGGGCTCACCGTTGGATTCCGTGCCGGTAGTTGTAAGGCAAACAGTATAAGTTTCGTTGGGATTTGCAAAAGTATGATTTACAATCTGACCTGTGGCGGTTGTGCCATCACCAAAATCCCATGTCCAGGTTTCCGGATTTCCGCCAAACGACCATCCTTCAAAAGTGTAAGCAGTTGCGGTGGAATCGGTATAGTACCAGAAGGAACTTTCGCAGGGCGAAGGGATATAATAGAAAACTTCCTGACAGGAAATCGAAGTGCAGGCTGTTCCATCAGGACCAATACCTGTGGTTGTGAGGCAAACCGTGTAGATACTATCAGGATTTGCAAACTGATGTGTAACTGATTGTCCGGTTGCAGTGGTGCCATCACCAAAGTCCCAGCTATAGGAATCGGGTTCGATGTTAATTCCCCAGCCTTCAAAAGTAAATCCACTGCCGGTTGAATCGGGATAATACCAGAAATAATTATCGCATCCGCCGGGGATAACAGAACCTGCTTCAACCGGCAAGCAGAAGCTGCTGTAGCATGAACTGTCGCTGCTGCTGATGTAGAGGCAAGTCATATAAAAACCACTTTCAGCGTATTTGTGCACCGGGTTTTGGTCTGTTGAAGTCGCTCCATCACCAAAGTCCCAGAACCAACTGTCGATGTTTGCCCCGGGAGCAGCAAAACTTTCGTCAGTAAAGCTGAATGTGAGCATATCGTTTGAAGAATGTATATACCGGAAGGAGGCCGAACAGCCTTGTCCGGAATTGCCGCAGATACTGAAATCAAGCACGGTTTGCTGTGCACCGGGCAGGATAACCGCACACATAGCAATCATTACTCCATTGCAGTCGCTTGTTGAAACTGTAACAAAGGCGGGAGCAGTGCCTTGTGAATAGGGAATGTTATCGGTATAAAAACCCGATTCATCGGTAAAAACTTCGTTGAAGTATCCCGGAAAGTTAAGGCTGTCAGAAGAAATATACAGCGCATGGCCGATAACCGGTTCGCCGGTCTGCTGGTTAGTTACATGCCCCGAAAGGACAACATACGGCTGCTGGGCAAAGGAATGCGCGATTCCAGCCAGGAGTAAGAGCAGCAAAAGTGGTAATTTTTTAGTGCTTTTCATGATATAAAAGTTTGCCATTTGGTTTAGTTAAGATTGGCTTAATAACAAGACCCGTCATTCTTTGAAAGGTTGCCCTGCTCAGGGACTTTTAACAATTTTTTTTGTGTCAAGAATTACACCTTCGTCCGATTTGAACAATAGCATATAAAATCCGGGGGTAAGATCCTTCAGATTGATGATGAAACTGTTGCGACCTGGTTGAAGTTTGTTTTTGTGGATTGACAAAGGCACTCCTGTTGATGAAATTACTTCGCAAATTATGCTGGAATTGTTAATGGAGTTAAGTTCAATATTTACAAAATCATTAACAGGATTGGGATAAACAGAAATCTCTTTAAATTCTCTTGTCTCACCTTCACCAATTCCGAAAATGCCTGACGCTGACACTTCCAGATTCAGACCAAGAGACTGGTTCTGGAAATCGGTAAGGCTTACCTGAATCGTATTGCTGTAAAGACCTGCTATTTCAGCCTTAAGCGAATATGTTTCATACAGAAGGTTGTTGAAACTGAAGTATCCCGATGCATCTGTATAATCGAAAGCAACCACCTCTCCCTGATGGAAAAGGAAAATTATCTTTTCGCTCAGATCGGTTAAATAACCATCAAGGCTAACAAGATTTCCGGAAATAATTCCTGCTCCGCTTTGAGGTAAAACGGTAATACCCTGCATATAAACATTAGCATAAAAAACATCTGTTCCCATCAATGAAACCGGCTGAGCTGACTGCCATGAATGTGTTGAACCGGTATATGCAGGAATGTATGACATAAAGGAAGGCGAGCCATCAAGCAGTTCAGCATGAACAACATAATTTCCTTCCATTACATCCAGAAAGAAGTAATATCCGTATTCGTAAAAATCACCGGCAGCAACTTCCGAGAGTCTGTTGCCCGATTTTTTGAACAGCCTGACCTGTGCCACATCGTTGATATTTTCTGGATTATTGATCGGGAAATTACCGGCAAAAATCTGTCCGCCCAGATTGCTGTATTCAGGCGTGGTTATCGTCTGGCAAAAAGTGTCAGAGCAATAACCGCCGCTGCCTGTTCCGCTTACAGTAAGACACACGTTGTAGGTGCCGCTTTCAGCAAAGGTGTATTCAGGATTTTGAATATAGGAAACTGCGCCATCGCCAAAATCCCAGTACCAGTTGGTGATGTTTACACCTTCAGATTCATCGGTAAACCAATAGTGATTTTTTGAGCCGGGGATTGAGTCCACCTGAAACGCGAAAGCAGACTGACAGGCAGTAACAGTATCTCCAACCGTAATATCAACACAAAAAACATCCTGACATTGAAACATATTGCTGATAACCGCCAGACAAACATGATAAATTCCGGCTTGCTGCCAGGTGTGTATGGCGTTATAATCATTTGATGTTGTGCCGTCGCCAAAATCCCATATCACCTGATCTATCCAACCTTCACTGAGGTTGGTAAAGGCAATTGTATTTCCTTCGACTAGCTCATATGTGTAATTGGCTATACATTCCTGTGGGAGCCCGATAGAAATAAGCTCACAGCGACTTGACTGGCAATTGGTTGCGCTGTCATAAATAGAAAGACAAACCATATAAACCCCGGGATATTGCCAGGTGTGCTCAGGGTTGGGAAGCTGAGAAGTGTTCCCATCACCGAAATCCCAAAAGAATAATGAAGGACTTCCTGTAGAGATGTTGGTAAATGAAGCAGTTAAATCCTGAATTTCCCAGATAAAGTAAGCTTCACATTCCTCCTGATTAATTCCTGCCCATACATCAGCACAAGATATACTGGTGCATCCGAATGCGGAATCAACCATTGTCAGGCAAACGTAGTAAATGCCTGGCTGGGCATATTCATGGATGGGTTCAAATTCATTTGATGTCTGTCCGTCACCAAAATCCCACATCCAAAAAGCAGTATTATTTGCCGGTAAACTCAGGTTTTCGAAAGAAACAACCGGGCTTGAAGAAGGTTGATTTGTGTATTCAAATGAAGCTTTGCAGTTGCTGAACTGGGTACATATCTCAAAATCTGCCTGATACAGATTCTGGTTAACGACCGGAAAAACCTGCACATGATGAATGTCTTCACAATCAGAGGTGAAAACATACAATAACGATGATGAATCAGCAGGTGAAATCAGGTAATCGGTGTAATAATAGCCGTTTTCATCGGTGTTAACCATCACAGTGATTAATCCGTTTATCAATCCTATCTCCACTTGATGATCAGGTACGGGGTTTCCGGTTTCAATAGCGATGATGTGCCCTTCAATATACACAACCTGATTTTGTGCAAAGACTGTCTGCATACAAGCAATCAGGATAATAGACAGGGTTAACAATCTGATTTTCATAGTTGAGATGGGATTAGAATCGGTAAAGTAATCCGGTTTTTATACCAATGCTTTGTGGTTTTGTCCGGGTATTCTGATACACAGGTCGCAAGTAGCTTTTATAGGTTGGTTCGGCAAGCAAAGTAAATCTGCGTGACAGCCGCAAACCAACACCAAGTGAAGCCGCAACCTGCCAGTTGGCTGATACCCTGTCAGGACTGAGATCGCTGATGGATTGAAGGCTGGCATTTTCCTGACTGAAGCTTGCCTGCTGCTCATCAGAACCAATCATCAGCGAAAACACCGGCCCTGCTTTCAGGCTGATGGTGAGAAAACGGTTGGCATAAACCCGGTAACCGGCCATCAGCGGAATCTGAAGGTAGGTGTAACTATTAAAGGTTTGCGTTTGAATATTATGCCCGATTGAATCATAAACTCCTTCAATTACTGTGTTGAAAAGTATCCTTCCGGGATTTTGCAGATCAGGACTGAAAGAAACTACTTTATTGTAGAAGCCTATGCTGTCGTAAGAGCTGTAATTGATGTCGAACCTTCCATTATCGTCGCTGATGGCGTAAGCAATTCCGGTTTCAAACTCCCACGCTCCTTTGAAGGTGCCCAGACTTAGTCCGGCTGACCGGCTTTGTTTGCGATGGTCATTGCCGTAATAGATCATATCCCACGAAGCATAAGCCCCGCCGATAAGTGGAATTGAAGTGGGTTCAGGCAACAAAGGATTTCCTGAGTTCTTGTAACGCAGATCAAAAGCCGGGGAATTCTCCGCGACAATCTCAGCGCTGGTGCGGGAGGAAAGCCAGTTGGTAAAATCGCTGCGTAAATCAAGCAACTCTAACTCATTTGTACTTTGGGAAGCATTATTGTTTGCCGATGTTTCAGCAACGAATGTTTGTGTTTCTTCTTCGCCTTTGATATTGACAGCACCATGAGAAATTCTTTCTGCTGTACTTGATTTGTCTGCCTGTGAAATATTCTGAACTGTATTTTCGGTAACAATTCCCTTTTGAGATGATTTTTGTGGATTAACAGCAGATAAATTAACATCCGAACCCTGCTGCTTTTCTGTGGCAGAGATGGAGGTTTCTGTGGATTGTTGCATAGGAGATGATGAATCTGCTTTTTCAGTTTTAGTGTTGATGCGGGCGTTGAAAAACCACAGCAAAGCGATGCTGGTAATGAGAAGCCCGCCAAAACCAGTCAGTATCCATCTTTTGCCAATTGGCACAGAAACCGGTGCAGAACCTGAAGGAGGAAGCGCAGCATCCACCCGCGTCCACACATCAGGTGGGGGCGGAGGATTTAAATCGCTCAGGCCTTCTCTGAAAAGGTCATCAATTTTGTTTCGTTCGTCTTTCATGACTGCACGCTTATATTTTTTGTGGCAAGTTCTGCCTCAACCATTTGTCTTAGTTTTTTGCGGGCTTTCATCAGCTGTGTTTTTGAAGTGTTATTGCTGATGCCCAGCATTTCTGAAATTTGTTGATGGCTGAGATTCTCAAAAACATACATATTGAAAACCAGGCGATAGCCATCGGGTAGTGATTGTATCATCAGCAACAATTTCTCTCTAGGGATTGCTGATGCCGAAAAAGACCCTGTATCATCCTCAGGTTCAGGTTCAGGAGGTTCGGCAAAACTGTTTATAAACAGATGTTTCAGGTTGTCGCGTCTGAAATTTATTGCCTGATTAACGACCAATCGTTTTAACCAGCCTTCCAAAGAACCTTTAAATCCGAAGGAATTCAGTTTGGCAAAAATTCTGATGAATGCTTCCTGCAAAAGATCCTCAGCTTCGGCACGGTTGCGGGTGTAGCGAAGGCATATACCAAAAAGTACCCCCGAAAATCGTTGGTACAATTCGTATTGCGCCTGTTTATTTTCTGATAAACAGTCATTTACCAATTGCTGTTCGCTACGCATTCATTCCCTTGTACTATTGCAGACACAAAAATAAGGAATGGGTTGCCTGAAAGCACAAAATATTTTCATGCGTAATGATTAATAAATTGCCGTGCTATTATTGAATCAACGCTAAGTCTGAGGAGATAAAAATTGCATGAGCAGCTTGTTTCTCCCTACCTTTGCAGCGAAACTACCATGCCATGAAACGAATTGCTATTTTTGCCTCGGGCAGCGGATCCAATGCTGAACATCTTGTAAATCATTTTGCCAAAGGGAATATTGCCCGTGTTGAAGCCATTTACTGTAACAACCCCAAAGCGTTTGTGATTCAAAGGGCCAACCGCTTAAAAATTCCCCTCGTACTTTTCGACCGTGAAAAGTTTTATGGAGGTGACCAAATACTGAAAGATCTGCAAAGCCGCAAGATCGACCTGATCGTTTTGGCAGGATTTCTATGGCTGATACCCGGAAACATAACCCGTAATTTCCGCAATAGTATTGTAAATATCCATCCTGCCCTTTTACCTCTTTACGGAGGAAAAGGGATGTATGGTATGCAGGTGCATGAGTCGGTGATTGAAGCAGGCGATAAAGAATCGGGTATTACCATTCACCTGATTGATGAAGTGTATGACCGCGGAGAAGTACTTCTGCAGGTAAAATGCCCGGTATTGCCGGATGACACTCCGGAAACTTTAGCCGAAAGGGTACATCAGCTTGAGTATGAGCATTATCCCATTGTGATTGAGACTTTGTTGGGATAAGAAACCATTCAAGCTTACCCGCCATTCACACAACGATATAGAATCACCAATTTCTATCTTGCAATCAGCAGGTAATAATTCTTCTTGCCTTTTTGCACCAGCATGTATTTTTGGCTGAGCAGGTGTGAAGCATTTGCGATAAAATCCTCTCCGATTTTAGCCTTATTTACCTGCACACCACCATCTTTAAGCATGCGGCGGGCTTCACCTTTTGAAGGGAAAATGCTTGTTTTTTCAGCAACCAGATCAACAATGCCAATGCCATTGAAGAGTTCAGTTTTTTGAATCTCAAATTGCGGGACACCCTCAAACACCGAAAGCAGCGTTTCCTCATCCAGTTTGTGAAGTGCTTCAGCAGTGCCTTTACCGAAAAGGATTTCAGAGGCTTCTACTGCTGCCTGAAAATCGGCTTCGGAATGGATTCGTATGGTTATGTCCTTGGCCAGGGCTTTTTGCAGAAGACGCTGATGGGGTGCTGTCTGATGTTCAGCTATCATAGCATCAATCTCTTCTTTTCCGTAAAGGGTAAAAATACGGATGTATTTTTCGGCGTCTGTATCTGAAGTATTGAGCCAGAACTGGTAGAATTTGTAAGGAGAAGTTCTTTCCGGATCAAGCCAAACATTACCGGTTTCAGTTTTCCCGAATTTACCTCCATCAGCCTTGGTAATAAGCGGACAGGTCAAGGCAAAAGCTTCGCCACCAGTTTTACGGCGAATCAGTTCGGTACCGGTGGTGATATTTCCCCACTGATCAGAGCCTCCCATCTGAAGCTTGCAATTGTTGTGCTTGTATAAATGCAGGAAGTCGTAACCCTGCACCAGCTGATACGTAAATTCGGTAAACGACATGCCATCACCGGCTTCACCTGTCAGGCGTTTTTTCACCGAATCCTTGGCCATCATATAATTTACAGTGATATGTTTGCCGATATCACGGATAAAATCCAGAAAACTGAACTCTTTCATCCAGTCATAATTGTTTACCAATTCGGCCCGGTTGGCTTCGTTTGTATCGAAATCAAGCAATTTTGTCAATTGCTTTTGCAGGCAGTCCTGATTGTGGCGTAAGGTATCCTCATCGAGCAGGTTGCGTTCTTCCGATTTTCCTGAGGGATCACCTATCATTCCGGTAGCACCGCCCAATAAAACAATGGGTTTGTGGCCGTTTCGCTGAAGGTGTTTCAGCATCATCACACCCACCAGATGGCCGATATGCAGCGAATCGGCGGTCGGGTCAATACCCACATACGCCGAAATCATTTCTTTATTCAGTATTTCTTCAGTTCCCGGCATTATGGTATGAACCATACCTCGCCACTGTAGTTCTTCAACAAAATTCATCTATTCAGTTTTTTGCAAAGGTAAGGCATAGAGACGAATTGTTCAAAAATCCAACCAGATATGGAATGAACTGATTTAGCTAAGAGGTTTTGAGTATTATATTTTATACTTTTGTATTGATTCTATTGGACAAGTTAATAAAATTACCTTTTTTGAATCCAGATATTTTAGAATATTCACTACTAAAAATTTTGTAGCCATGCAAAAATCATTATTATTCATGTTTCTTCTGGCAGGAGTAGTATTTAATTCATTTTGTCAGACTATGCCAACCGTAAGAGAAATCTACAACTTTGATGTAAACGATGAATTTCAATATCGGGAGTATAGGCCTGGCTTACCTACCACATATGTGACCAGATATGTAATTACCGATAAATACTATTCCGCTTCAAATGATACCGTTTTCTATGGACGGTATTTTGATAACTATATTTCTACATATGGTTATGACCAACCAGAGTATTATTTCAATAGTTACAGCGATACGACTTATGTTGCCAAACTTGACAGTTTAATCAGTTCAACCTTTTCAAATCAATATAATGACAGTTGCAACACCTCATATGATACTTTGTATAATGCATCTAATTTTTGCGGAGTTTACTCTTATAGACACGCCTATTGTTCCAACTGCTGCTTCGAACCGATGTTCAGCACTACTATTTTTGGAGTAGGGATAGGTCGTACTTATCATTATGTAAATTATCCATCTCATTGGTTTGAAGAAATTAAAACACTCTTTTATTTTAAAAAGGGCGACATGGAATGCGGTGAGCCTGATTTGCTGGCTGTATCTGTAAAAGGACATGATTTAAATGTCAGGACAGCTCATATTTACCCTAACCCGGCTGATAATTTTGTTTACTTTGGGAAGGGCACATTAAAACAAAATAAAGTATCCGTTTATAATTCTCTCGGGAAAATGGTACTATTCCTTAATGAATATAATGGAGAGCCTGTTAATATCAGTTCCCTGGGAAATGGACTTTATTTTGTTCAGATGGAAATTGAAAATGAAATACATACAGGTAAATTTATCATAAACCGCTAATAACCTTTTAGATTTGATCTAAACTTTGATAAAATTTCATTGAACTTACTACGGAATCAAATGATTCCGGATTTCGGATGTCAGAAATTGGAAATTAGATATTGGATATTTCTTAGCTTTGTCCCATGATATTAGTCACCGGAGCCACTGGCCTTGTAGGTTCGTACCTGCTGTTTGATTTGCTAAAAAATGATGAGCCGGTTAAGGCGTTGTTGTATAACGAAAACAGCCTTAACCGCACACGCAGAATCTTTTCAAGTCTGGGTGCAGATGCGGATGCATTGATAAATAAGGTAGAATGGATAAAAGGAGATGTGCTTGATGTACTGGCGATCAACGAAGCCATGAAAGGTGTAAGTATCGTCTATCATTGCGCTGCCATTGTTTCTTTCGATCCCCGCGACCATGACCTGATGATGAAAATCAATGTGGAAGGCACTGCCAACGTGGTAAATGCTGCACTTGAGGCCGGGGTTGAAAAGTTTTGTCATGTAAGTTCCATTGCAGCCCTTGGAAGAACAGAAAACAGCCATGTAATTGATGAAAAATCGCAATTTAAAACCGGGCGATACAATTCAAAATACTCTCTTAGCAAGCATATGGCCGAACGCGAAGTATGGCGTGGCACTGCTGAAGGGCTGAATGCTGTCATAGTTAATCCCTCGATCATTCTCGGCTACGGCCATCCCGAAAAGGGAAGTACCCGCATGTTTACCACCATTAATCGCAATTCAATGTTTTACGGGCAGGGAATCAATGGTTTTGTCGGCGTGGAAGATGTGGTAAGGGCAATGACCAGCCTGATAAAAAGTGATGTAAAGAATGAACGTTTTGTAGTTTCAGGAGGTGATTTTAGCTATAAGGATGTATTTTCAATGATCGCCCGTGGCTTTGGAAAACCTGAACCAAAGTATCCGGTTCCTGCATTGGCGCTTGAAATCGTGTGGCGCTTCGAATGGCTCAGGGGTAAACTGACAGGGACAAAACCGCTTATTACCCGTGAAACAGCGCGTACTTCCAAAGGCAATTATTCCTATTCTTCAAAAAAGCTGCATTGTACGCTTAAATTTGAATATACACCTCTGGAAGAAACCATCTTGAAGACCTGTAAACTTATAGAAATGGATTTGAAAAAAGAGAAATAGCCCCGATACATTTTATTGTTTCTGGCTGAGGAAATTCCAAAGCACAAAAAAACCGGATATTGCCCGGTTTTTTTATGCTTTGGCAGCTATGTTACCTTGCTGCAAGGGTTTTGTATTGGTCGTATTTAGCCAGCACATCCCTGACAAATCTTTGGGTTTCAATGCCCTTTACCTTGCCATATTTAACAACCGGATCATTATAAAACTCAGGTTGTGATTTGGCCAGCAAAAAATATTCAACATTGTCGTACCAGATGTGCGGATTTTTTCCGTGTTTAAGGGCAAGTTTCTGTGCATCAACAATATGTGCCTGCCCTATGTTATATGAGGCAAGTATAAATTTTATTCTTTCCTCGGGATCGGGAACAGTTTTGATAAATAACTTATCGAGATACTGAATTAGCTTTGCACCGGCAGCAATTTGTTCAGCCGGAGTTGAGTTGATATCTGCACCAAATCGTTTTGCAGTATGAGGCATAAGCTGCATCAAACCAAATGCACCACGATGAGAAACCACATCAGGATGAAATCTTGATTCCTTATAAATCAGGGCTGCGATTAAACGCCAGTCCCAATTTATCATATTGCCTGAGTGTTTAATATGTTCATCAAACTCTGATATTGCCTGATATTGAAGTGTATGACCAAGAGCCAATCTTGCCCATCGGGAATTCTTATAATATTGGGAATAAGCAGCAACAAATTCACGGCCATCTCTGCGTTCTTCAATCCAATTGTTGATCTCTCTTGCCAGATTGACTGACCCCAGCTGAACCGCCCATGTTACTCCCATTTCAGGGCTGACCGTAGTATTTACATCCAGATCAGGATATAACCTTGCCATTGCAAGGGCAGTATGCTCATAAGCTATCGTGTAATCAACTTCTTTGGAAGCCACAGCTTCAATCAGGTCAACAACATTAACATCATTAAATGCGATGATATCAACCGAATTGGAAGTTTCGTGCTGTATATCAGAAAGATAAAACTGTTTTTGTTTATGAGAAGGAAGGGCTATTTTTTTATTGCTCAGATCGTCAAGATTTCTGACAAGCATGTTTTCCACAGTTGTCATGTCGCGCATTCTTCGCCAGTTATCAGGTTTACGCTGCACAAGCACCTGTTTTGAGTTAAACAGAGGTTCTGTAAATAGAATACCTTTTCTTAGTTCGGCTGAAGCAGGAAGTTCCATGGCCACCACATCCACCTGTCGCTGTCTGAGATACAGCAAAGCGCGGTGAGGGTCAGGTTCTACAATAAGTTCGAGTTCCACACCAAGAAACCCGGCAAAACTCTCCAGCATATCGTATTGATAGCCTTTGGGTTCGCCTTTGTAAGTGAAGTAATTGAATGGGTTGTCGTCAGTAATTGCAACCAGTTTGCCTCTGCGTTGTATATCGGCCAGTAGTCCGCCCTTGTCATCGTGGCCCAGAAAATTATTTGGCTGAGGCAAGGTAAAAGAACCCGGTACAAAAATAATAAATAGAAAAAGTATTGCGGTATTTATGCGTGTTAGAAAGCGGTTATGCATCTGTTTTGTTTTGGTGTAAACTTGATGTCTGAGAATTTCTGTAAATCTTTTTAGATATTTTACAGTCAAACACCCTTAATTACCAGGCCATTTTAAATGGACGGAAGGTACTTAGCAATATTTGTGCCATTTGAAGTTATTTCGTCATTTCGGCCCTTTGACTGACCTGCCCTTTGAGATGAATTCAAATAAATCAAAGGAGTGAAAATTATTTTACAAATCTTTTGCGGTGTGTTATATTGTTTTGCGGTATCGCCATACCGAAAGACTCAAAACCGCAGAACCATATCCCGCTAAAATTATCAATGGAATCATAATATCATGAATGCCAGACCCTTTAAGCATTATCATTCGGATTATTGAGATAAAATAAGCAATAGGATTTATTATATTCAGGTTTTGTGCCCACTGCGGCATGCTTTCAGCCGGGGTAAAAAGACCGCTCATCAGGATGAAAATTACCAGTACAAACCACGAGATAAACATCGATTGCTGTTGGGTATTTGTAAGGGTAGAAATAAACAGACCGATACCCATCACCACAAACAGATATACCGATGCAACCACAAAAATGAGGAAAATATTACCCAATATTGGAATACTGAACACCAAACGAGCTACCAAAAGGCCGATTGCAAGCTCAAAAAGGGCAATAATCCAGAATGGAATCAGCTTGCCGGCTATAAACTGATGTTTGCGGATGGGCGTCACATTTATCTGTTCTATGGTGCCCAATTCCTTCTCGCGCACCACATTCATTCCCGACAAAAACATTCCAATGATGGTCACCAGAAGCACCAGTATTCCCGGTACCATATAAGTCTTGTAATCCAATTGCGGATTGAACCAGTACGACCAGGTCAGCTTTACCGGCATCCCTGCCTGGGGGCTGACCTCTGCCAGAATTTCACGATTGTAATCACCGATAATTTGCAAGGTATAGGCGTTCATCAGAGCGGCAGCACTTCCGTTAATTGCATCGGTAACAATCTGAACATGTGCGGGTTGGCCTTTGGCCAGCGCTTTTTCAAAACCCGGCAGCAGCACAATCATCTGGTGCGCACTTCCATTATGAAGCATTTCCGCGCCATCTCTCTGATCGGCGCTTTCGCCGACGATATTGTAAAATGGTGAAGACCTGAAATGACCCGCTAAGCGGCGCGATGCAACGGTGTTGTCATTGTCAGTTATGCTTAGTCTGATGCTTTTAATTTCAAATGTAACGGCGTAAGAAAGTATCAGCAACTGAACAATAGGAATGATGAAGATGATGGGAAGCATCATCCTGTTTCTGAATATCTGAAGAAACTCCTTCTGCACTATGTAGAAAATTGTCCTCATGTTGTGGAATATGTCAGGCCAACCTGATTTTAAACTTCTTTACACTTGCCAGAATAAATATCAGCGTCATGCCCGCCAGAATCAGGGTTTCCTTCCAGAAATACTCAATTCCAGAGCCTTTGAGCATAATTGATTTGATAATGGTGATGAACCATCGGGGTGGCATAATCAGACTGAACCACTGCAAAACAGCGGGCATATTCTCAATGGGGAAAATAAATCCTGACAACAAAATGGTGGGAAGCATCAGTGCAAACATAGAAAGCATCATGGCCGTTTGCTGATTGTTGCTTATGGTTGATATAAAAATCCCCAGCGACAATGCCAGCAGGATAAAAAGTATGGTTTCACCAAGCAAAAGAAGCAGGCTACCATTGATCGGCACATTGAAAATATAATAACTCAGAATCAGAATGCTGCCTGCATTGATGAACGACAACAGCACATATGGCATCACCTTGCCCGCAACAATCTGAAAAGGTTTCAGCGGCGAAACCAGCAGCACTTCCATTGTGCCCAGCTCCTTTTCACGGGCTATTGAAATGGAAGTCATCATGGCAGATACCAGCATAAGCAAAATGGTAATTATGCCCGGCACAAACATATAAACGCTCATAAGTGAGGGATTATACAGCATTCGCGATTCAGGAACAATTACCGGAATATTGCCGGCAGGAACAAGCTCGCGGCTGTATGCATTTATAATTCCCGAAGCATAACTTACAAGCAGATTGGCGGTATTGGGGTCGGAGGCATCGGCAATCAACTGAATAGTGGGTTGCTGGCCGGTTTCAAGTTTACCTGCAAAGCCGGGTTCTATCACCACCACCATTTTGTTTTTGCCTTTGCGGAAACTCTCTTCAATTTCGCGGGTGGAATTTATATGTTCGCCCTTCAGAAAATACCCCGAAGCAAACAACTTATTGACAACTGCCTGAGAAGCATAATCATATGACTGGTCAATTACTGAAACCCTTACATCCTTTACTTCATTGGTAATGGCATAACCAAAGAGGAGCACCTGCACCAACGGCATCCCGAAAAGGATAACCATCGACCGGACGTCGCGGAAAATGTGAAGAAATTCCTTGATTACAAATTGTTTCATATTCGATTGATTAACCTGCTTTGCGCGCCAGTTTCAGAAATACGCCATCCATGTCCTTTGCCTGATATTTATCCTTGAGATTTCGTGGTGTGTCAAGTGCTTCAATTCTTCCGTCAACCATAATGGAAACCCGGTTGCAGTATTCTGCTTCATCCATGTAATGTGTGGTCACGAAAACGGTAATTCCCTGAGCCGCGGCCTCATAAATCATTTCCCAGAACTGCCTTCGGGTAATGGGATCAACACCTCCGGTAGGCTCATCCAGAAAAACAATCTGCGGAGAATGCATAATGGCAACGGAGAATGCTAGTTTTTGCCTGATGCCCAAAGGCAAAGACGCGATAATGCTGTTTCTGAGCGATTCAATCCCAAGCCTGCCCAGCATTTCAGACGTTTTTTCCTTTATTTTGCTTCGGCTCATGCCGTAAATTCCACCATAAAAACGGAAGTTTTCATATATGCTCAGGTCTTCGTAAAGCGAAAACCGCTGACTCATATACCCGATATGTTTTTTTATGGCTTCGGTTTGTGTGTAAACATCAAATCCGGCTACGCTTATCTTTCCGGATGTAGGTAAAAGCAGGCCACACAGTATTCTGATGGCAGTGGTTTTACCAGCGCCATTGGCTCCCAGAAATCCGAAGATTTCACCTTTTTTTACATTAAAGTTCAGGTTGTCATTGGCGACAAAACTTCCAAAAGTTTTTGTCAACCCTTCGGCTTCAATTACAAATTCCATGTTTCCCATAATATCAGCTTGCCTGGTTCATCTTCATAAAATCAATGAAACAATCCTCAATGCCGGGGCTGATTTCCTCAAGTTCGAAGTGCCGGAAGTCATGGCTTCTCAGGAAATCCTCTATTTCTTTAATTCCGGTTAGGGCATTTGATGCACTAACATGAATGTTGCCGCCAAACATTTCTGCACTGTGAATTCCGGTCATTTGCCGGATGAGAGAGAGCAATTCAAGTGTCTGATCCGACTTTATACTGAAAAGCCGGTGAGGGTAGGAAGCGATGATTTGATCGGGAGTGCCGCTTGCCATGATATTTCCATGCTGCATCAATGCAACGCGATCGCAGAGGATGGCTTCATCCATATAGGGAGTAGCCACCAGAATTGTGATTCCCTGATTTTTGAGTCTGATAAGCATTTCCCAGAATTCGCGTCTCGAAACGGCGTCAACTCCGGTGGTTGGTTCATCAAGAATCAGTACTTCGGGTTTATGGATCAGTGCGCAGGAAAGTGCAAGCTTTTGTTTCATTCCGCCGGATAATTTCCCGGCCCTTCGTTTGGCAAACGGTGCAATCTGATCATAAATATCCTTTATCAGATAATAGTTTTCGCTGATGTCTGCTTTGAATATTCCGGCAAAGAATTTCAGGTTTTCCTCGACAGTCAGATCCTGATAAAGCGAAAATCGCCCGGGCATATAACCCAGAATTGTGCGGAGATGGCGAAAATCTTTCACCACATGAAATCCTTCAACCGTTGCATGCCCGGCATCGGGGAGTAACAAGGTTGTCAGAATACGGAAAAGGGTGGTTTTTCCTGCGCCATCCGGTCCAATAAAACCAAAGATTTCGCCCTTGTTTACCAAAAAACTGATACCCCTGAGGGCTTCGGTTTTACCGTAATTTTTGACCAAACCTTCTCCGTAAACTGATATATCTGACATGTTTATTTGCGTTGTGCCTCTTCGCGTGTCCAGGTGGCTGTTTTGCCTAAGCCCATCCAGGCTTTACCAATGTAGCCCCTGACCTGCATTTTGTTGCCCTCAAGCTTCATGTAGCTGTTGTATGTTTTTCCGCTGCTGGGGTTGTAAATTGTACCGCCACTCCATTCGTCGAGGCTGGCATCATAGGTAAAATCTTTCAGAATCTGCAAACCCATGATCTTGCGGGTTTTTAATTTATCGTCAGGGTTCTTATTATCAAGTTTATCCTTTCCGTTGCTTTCTTTCGGATCTTTAAGCCATACAATCTCACCCACATATTTACCGTTTGCGGCTTTGTAAATCCGGATCTGTGATTTTTCCTTTCCTGTTTCATCATCATAGGTAAGGTAGTACCCAACAGCTTTTTCGGCTTTTGATTGTGCTTTGAGAACGTTTGGCATCGCTATGGCCAGGATAAGACCGGTAATCAGGAGCATTCTTTTCATGTGTTGATTTTTTTTGGTGAATAATGGCCGAAGATAATCAATAATTAAACTCAGTTTTACTGATTAAAGTTGACTTCTGCCGGCATAGCAATTTTTAAACTCCCGTCGTTGGGAACCTTCAATTTAACCGCATAAACCAGATTTACCCTTTCATCGCGGGTTTGTATTATTTTAGGTGTAAATTCTGCTGTGGGAGATATCCATGTAATTACACCTTCAAGTTCTTTAAGACCATCCGGCCCGTCAATCAGCACTTTAGCTTTTTCGCCGGTTTTTATCGATGATAACATATTTCCGCTGATGTAAACCCTTAATTCCATTTCTGAAAGATCGGCAATCCGGTAAAGCGGTTTGCCAAATGCCGTTACTTCACCTGTTTCGGCCAGCCTCGACAATACAGTTCCTTTTACAGGATTTGTAATGTAGCAGCGTTTTATGGATTGCTCTATCTGAGCAATCTGTGCATCAATTGCTCTGATTTCGTCGTTCAGACCACTTTGCTGGGATTTTACTGCAACTATCTGACGTTGGGCAAGGGCCATGGCGCCTTCCACATCGTCAAGCTGTTTGGGTGTTGCGGCCTGCTCTGCCAGAAGACTTGAAATACGATTCCTGTCTTTTTCAAGGTTCCGCTTTTGCTGTTCATAAACCTGTGCCTGAGCATCAAGATTTCCATGTCTGGAGCCGATGGCCGATCGTTGAGCCATCATTTGTACCCGTTTGAGATGCAGGTCGGTGGTATCGATCAGGCCAACGGTATCACCTTGCATCAATATACTCCCTTCTTCAAGGTTCAATATAAGTATGCGGCCATTGGCTTCCGCCGAAATGGTGGTTTCTATTGCCTCAAAATTGCCGTAAGCATCCGAAGTTTTGTCAGTGTTGCAAGAAGTTGCGACCATCACCATAAAAGTCAGTATCAGGGTTTGTGTTTGTAATTTCATCTTTTCAGGATTTTATTTTGTGAAACCCATTGTGGTAAGATAGTTAAGCCGTGCCCTTTGAAGCATGATTTTGTTTACGCCAAGATTCAGATTGGCTTGTGTGAGTGCGTTTTGTTCGGTCAGATATTCCGATGAAGTTATCATTCCCTGCTCAAGCTGGGCAGCAGCGGATGCCGCAATTGATGTGCGAAGGGCAACAATGCGATGATCGGCAGCAAGCTGATTTTCAATTTTAAGTATTTCCTGCTTGTAATTGTTGAGCAGAATACGCTGGTTTATTTCCCAGGCCTGCTTTCGGGTATCGGTAATCTGTTTTTGAATGCCTGTTATCGATTTGTTCCTTCCGGTGATGTTCCAGTCCCAGATGTTCCAGCTTAAGCGCAAACCCAGCATTGCAAATGTCTCAAAGGAGGTAGAGAACATATCTAACCCGGGTCTTCCGTAACCAAGATTGCTGAAAGCCGAAAAGCGGGGCATAAGTTTGAGTCCGATCATTTGCTGCTGATTGTCGAACTGTATTTTTTGCAGATCAAAAAGTTGATATTCCGGCCTTTGCCACTGATCAAGCGCTGGCAAATCGTGATATTCAGGAAGTGTCAATGCAGTGGTAGCATCTGAATTTAGTCCGGTAAGTTCGTTTAGCCTGTAAATTGCAGCATTTCGGTTGAATCGTATATCAATCAGTGTTTGCTCAAGCCGTATAAGTTCTGCATCCAGCACATCAGCATTGGCCGGTAAAACAGCACCGTTGGCTATCCCTGCTCTTACTTTGGAAAGGCGGGAATGTATCTCATCCATGGCCAGTGAAATCAGTTTTTCACTTTCTTTTAATATCAGAATCGAAAAATAGGTCTGATTAACGGCTTCAGTAAGCTTCAGATTTTCAATTTCTACTTCGGTAAGGTTGATCTCAAGTGTGGCAAAATCCATCGCTTGCTGCGATTTTATTGATCCTCCATCCCAGATCAACTGGTTGATATCAAGGCTTATTCTGTAATTGTCGCGTGCCAGTGAAGGAATTTCAATATTGGGAATATTGACCGGCAGCGAAGTAACTTCTGACTGCCAGGTGGCTTGCCCGTTCAGATTCAGTTGAGGGTAATAACCTCTCTGCGTTGACTCTTGTTTGAAATTATGAATTTCAGTCAATAAACCAGTTTGGCGGGACACAGGATAATGTTCAAGTGCCATTTTCCGGCATGAATCAAGAGTCAAACTTTGAGGTTGTTGCGAAAACCCCGCAGACTGAATCAAACCGAAAAGCAATAATGAAATGAGTTTTTTCATCTCTAAACTTTTATTGAACGGATGATGGCTTCGGGCACTATCTGTTTGCGTTCCTCAATAAAACTGTCGAATCCCTGCGCATCCATTTTCATTATGCCCATCAATAAAGGTCTGGCGATAAACGGGAATACGCACATCGAAATCAGGTTTGCAATGAAATGCGCTGGATTGATCGGTCTGATATTACCGGCTTCTACTTCCTTTTGTAGCTGCTCGCCGATAATTCCGATATCGGCACCTGTTTCCCTGATGTTTCCGATAAGTCTGTCAGGATTTTTGCTCAGCTCATGAAATACAAATCCCGGAATTTCGGGATTCTTTGCCAGAATGTCGATGTAACTTTCAGTAAAGCGGTGTATTTTATCGAAGAGCGGAATGTCAGCAACCAGCACTGAGACAACCTGAGGGAAAAAGGTTTTGATAACATCCTTGAAAATGGACTCAAAAAGCTTGTCTTTGCTCCTGAAATAATAATGAAGCAGGGCTTTGTTGATGCCTGCTTCGTTTGCAATATCCTGCATCCTTGCTCCGTCAAGGCCTTTATGTGTGAAGACCTTGCGGGCGGCCTTCAGGATGAGTTGTTCTGTATTTAGTTCGTTTTCTGACATGTAAAAGTTACCTCAAAGGTTTAACCAAAAGATTTAACCAAGTGGTCAAAGATACAACATAAAATAAGCGTAATGCAAGTTTTTTAGTGAAAAAAATCACATTACGCTTATATGTTATTGAATATCAATATATTCAAAAGAAAGTAAAACCGATTGAACCTGTTTCAACAAAGGTAGTTTTGATTCATTGGGAGCATACACGTATCCATCCAGAGCAATAACCATATTGTTGCGTTCATCAACAAAGGTGTAGTTGATAAAAGGCCCGCCCATAAAGTCTTTTCTTACTTCCCACAATCCACGCGTTTCAGTTGCTGTCTGATTTTTAAGAGAAATTGAGCGGCTTATCGGCGTAACAAATTCATCAGCTACAACCATAAATGAGCTATCGCTTGGTCCGGGGACAAACAACTGGGTAAACTGATTTCTGACCGATTGAATTTTTGCTGCTTTAAAGGCAACAGTATCGGTATAAGGATAGGAATAAATAATGATTCCTTGTCCATCTTTGTTGGTTTCGCGCCTGATCCATATAAAGTTGTCTTTTTCAACAGCCAGATAATAATCGGCAGGAATATTTAGTTTAAGATTGAATTTTTTTGCGACAGCATCAATGGCACTCTGATTGCGCGATTTACTGTACAGTTTGTTCAATCTTTCCATTTCAGCATTGTCGTAAAGATTGAGAATCTCATCCCTTTTTGAGCTAAAGGACTCCTTTATCCCTTCGATGCTGGCAGCGGAAATTTTCACTACCCGCTGAGGAGCTGCCCATAAATCACGGCGCATTTCAGTCAGCGGGGTTTTCATTGAGCTGTCGATGGTTATAATTAGAATGTTGCGGTGAATTTTAAGCATTCTTCCAAGTTCATCTTCTTTAATTTGAACCAGTTTATAGTAGGGCTCAGGTTGCGGAAGTCCGGCTACAGGACCGGCAAAAAAACTACGTACCGAGTCTCCGGCTGAACTTTTCCATAAGTTATCTTCAGAAACAACCAATATTTCTGATGGTTTTCCGGTTGAAGATGGTTTAGTGGGTTTTTCGTCCTGATTGCAAGATGATAGTATTGCCAAAACTAAAAATGCCGGAGCCCAAAACCAGCGGTTTCTTATGATTTTTCCCATTAGTCAACAATATTGATGGATTATTATTTCCAACTGAAATCTTTATTTTAAATCAGGGTCCAATTTCCTGAAAATATAACGCTGAAATATTTCAATTGTTGTCACAGCAGAAATATCAAAAAAAATAGAACAAATCAGGAAACAGGCTGAACCTTAATCCGTTGACCTGCCTGAATTTGATTTTCATTGGTTATATTGTTCATCTTCTTGATATCTTCAATACTCACACCCTGATGTTTTTGTGCAATTTTCCAAAGTGTATCGCCACGTTGAACGGTGTAATAAATGTAGTCGCGTTTATTAACAACCGGACTTTCGGGTTTATTTTCAATTTGGGCAGTTTTAATATCGGGAACTTCGGTTTTCGAAACAATCAGATTGGTTCCGGATTGAATATTATTGCCTTTAATGTTATTCCAGATTCTTAGCCGCGAAATGCTGGTATTATATTTTTCTGCCAATTGACCAAGGGTTTCGCCTGGTTTTACTCTGTGATAAGTGTTTTCGATGCGGGTTTGCATTACCATTGGTTCTGAACCAATAATCATGGCAGTATCCTCTATCTGAGCAGCATCTGTTTGAGCATTGGAAGCAAGTTCCTCCGCAGGAATAGATTTTGTCTCCTCAACTTTCGGGGTAGCAGGGGTGGCTGGTTTGCTAACCGGTGTGGTTTTTTTTGCAATAGGTATATCTATCTGCTGTTCAGGCCTTACAATCAGGCGCTGACCTATCTGCAGGTTGGTTGATTTAAGTTTATTCCATTTTTTCAGATCATTAACAGAGCAACGATATTTACCTGCAATAAGACCAAGACTTTCGCCTTTTTTCACTTTGTGATATTCTGCTGCACTTACCGTTTTCATCAGACTGATCATCTGCTCTTTTTCAATTTCTGATTGAGCACGAAATGCATATAATTGGGCTTCATTGTTCACAAATGCAGGAATATTTTTCTTTTGAAGCCTGAGTATATATGTATTTTCGTTGGTTGCAGGAATAATGCCGGCTTTGTAGGCTGGGTTCAGAAATTCGATTTCTTCTACAGGCACATTCAGCATGGATGATATCTGTCCAAAAGACAAAACATCTTTCACCACAACAGTATCAATTTCATAATGATGATATAATGGCTGAACCGGTCTCAGGTTGTGTTCTGCTGCATAGCCCATAACATAATTTACCGCAATAAATGCAGGTACATAACCCCGGGTTTCGAGCGGGAGAAACGGACGTATCTGCCAGAAATCTCTTTTTCCGCCTGATCTGCGGATGGCTTTGTTTACATTTCCGGCGCCTGAATTGTAAGCAGCAAGTACGAGCAACCAATCGTCGTACATTCTGTAAAGATCTCTCATATGCTCGCAGGCGGCAATGGTTGATTTTATCGGATCGCGGCGATCATCAACCAACGAAGTTACATTGAGATTGTAAGCTTTGCCAGTGCCATACATAAACTGCCATAAGCCCGTAGCTCCCATCCTTGACTTGGCTACCGGATTTAGCGCTGATTCAACAATGGCAAGATATTTTAATTCAAGCGGCATATCAAATCGATCGAGATGCTCTTCAAACAAAGGGAAATATATCTGGGCCAGACCCATAACCCTTTGCATCAGAACACGCTTTTTCATTGCATACATCTCAATATAATCTCTTACATATTGATTGTAAGTAAGATCAATTGGTGTTGCTGCATTGAGTTTTCTCAAACGGCTATAGTAAACCGAATCTGCATAAACCGGAACAAAACCCGGTTCAAAGCCGAAAATGTTTTTCAATTCTTCGTCGGAAGCACACTCAAATCCGGCAAAATATTTCAGGTTGGCAATACTATCCAGAGAGGCAGCGATAAAGTCATCTTTTTTGAACTCAAATACGGAATGACTGGAGTCGTAAACCGGACCAGAAATTTGACTGAAAAGTGGAATTGCCCCAAAGAAAGAGATTGCAAGAAAAAAGCTGATTAAGGTTTTTGAAATGTTCATTATCTGCTGGTTTATGCCTACAGGCTATATTTTTAGACTTATTCCGCCAATGTAATCCACAGCAAGAAATGAGCTGCTTATCGGAATAAAATCCTATTTCCCTGAATTAATTAAAAGTGTCCCGCCACAAAAATAAGTTATATAAACCAATCAAAGTGTGTTTTTAACACATTTTAAGTCATTATCGGTTAGTTAAAGAATATTGTCTTCGACTCCGCTCAGACTGACAGTCATCCTGAGCGGAGTCGAAGGATATTTGATTCACTAATCTGCAAATTCGAAACCTTAACTAAACGACATTCATTTTGAATCATTAAAAGTTCGGCAGCAGTGAATTATTCAGCCAGAGAAAACTTTATTGGCATATTAAACTGCACCCTTACCGGTTTGCCTCTTTGTTTTCCGGGCGACCAAACAGGCATCATTTTTATCACCCTGACGGCTTCCTCATCGCAGCCACCACCGATGCCTCTCAATACCCTGACATCAGATGTTGATCCGTCTCTTTCAACCACAAAAGTAATGTAAACGGTTCCACTTATTCCAGCGTCTCTGGCTTCCTGCGGATACCTGATATTGTTGGTTAAAAACCGTATTCTTGCTTCATCACCTCCCGGGAAAGACGGTGAAGTTTCAACAACGGTAAAAACTTCTGTTTCTGCAACTTCCTCTTCATCGGCCAAAGATTGCTGTTTGTTTGATCTGCGCGTTGACTTTTTCTCCGCACCAACAGCAATTCCATCAATATAGGTTACCACTTCGGTGACCTTTTTATCCTCTTCTGCAACTGCATACCCCATGCTTTTATTTTCTCTTGGTTTCAGATCTTCCGGGAACAGAGGCGGCATTCTCTCCTGAACTATTTCGGAGTCGGCAGATACTCCTTTTTTATCTTCATCCGGAGCAAATTCGACATTAAGGTCATCACTGACAATCCGGATATCGGAGACAGGTGCCGGAGGCTTTACAGTAACGGCTGGTTCTTTCGCTTCATCAACAGTTGAAGGCAAAACCGGCGGCATTTGAATCATTTCCGTTTCTTCAATTTCAGCAGGAGCAATGGCCAATTTATCCGCATCCCGTGAACCAGAAATTTCAAAATACAGATGTCGTCCGCCAATACCAAGCAATATCAGCAGAACTGCAGCAATAAGTTCTATGCGGTATCTTTTAAAAAATGATAATTTTCTGATTGGAACATCTGCAGGGGAATCTTTTGTTTTCCCGGATTCCATTTCAAGAATGGTGCTTCTGAATTTTGAAATCTCTTCCTGACTAAGTCTTGGGAACCGTGGCCCTTCAAATCCATCAGCTTCTGCCAGCGCCGGTTCTTGCTCTGGTGTGGGAATGTTATCGTGTAAATGAAGGAAAGAAGCATTTATTATTTCCACATCATCACTGAAAGATTCCGGATCGGACATAGAAATTCCTTCAACAGCAAGTGCGCAGAATTCGCAGGATTGCAGGTGGTTTTTCACTTCAGCTACTTCACCTTCACTGAGCAAACCCTGCACAAAAAGCGAAAGCCCTGCCTCTGAAAGGCATCCCGAAGGATTATACAGCTTATGTTCGTGTTTGTTTTCCATTGTTCAGTAAAGATGTTGCTCAAGCGCTATTTTCAGGTTTCGTTTTCCGTTTTGAATGTGACTTTTTACTTCGTTGGAAGAGAATCCGGTTGTTTGCTCAATTTCAAGATATGATTTATCATCGAAATAAAAGAGCAGGATACATTGCTGCTGTCCGGGCGAAAGGTTTCCCATTGCCTGGTGAAGTTTTCTGATGCGTTCTTCGGCTTCATCTTCAGAATTAAGATGCAGAAAACCGCCGTTTTCCATAATTTCTCCCAAAAGATTATCTTCCCAGGTCAGCAGAAAACCTTCTTTCTTGCGCTGTCGTAGTATCATGGCGCAATGGCTTTTGGTGACCGTAAACAGCCAGGATTTGAAATTATGCACTTCGTATTTCCGAAGAGCAACAAAAAGCCGTTCAAAAACTTCCATGGCGGCATCACGCGCTTCATCTCGGTTTTTCAGGTATTTTAAGCAAACCCCAAGTACCAGATGAGAGTAGCGGCGAAATAGTTCCCCGATGATCTCCTGATTCCCCGACTGCCGGTAGAATTCAACCAATTCCTCATCGCTGAGGTGGCTTGAAAGACTTCCTTCGGTGAGATTGCTTAACATGTATAGTTTTTGTTCTTCACAAAAGTAAAAAAAGATGCGGGAAATTTATATTAAAGTCAGGGTTTGACTTTATATTTCCTTGTTTTTGCAAAAAGCTTGTTTTCAAATAGTCAAACCCTGACTTGTGGATTTAAAATATCCGGAGACTATTTGCGTTAGTATTAATAGGGAGATTGGCCGGATTTCGGGAAGGCTTGTGTTAAATTAACAGGATTGAGAATTTTTTTTTGCATGGCTTATGGAAAAAGGATGCGTTTTGCATCTTCACTATAAAACCAGTTCTCACACTTAAACACATCAGCCATGGAAACACGTAAAACCAAGCGGGCCGATCTCGAAAAAAAGCGCCCCGTATTTCTTCAGCTAGGTCTCATTCTCGCGCTAGGCGCAGCTCTTGCAGCTTTTGAATGGAAAACCCCGGATATTGGCAATATTGATCTCCCAGAAAGAATTGTATTTGAACCAGATCCAGGCTTCATTCAGATTGTAAGAGAGAAAAAGGAACTCCCCAAGCCAGTAAATACAACCCTGATTAAATCGGTTGATGATATTCGTGATGATATTCCTGATCTCGATATAACAGTGGAGATTGACCCTGATGCAAAATTACCCCCCTTTGTGGCGCCGGTTCCTCTGCCAGATGAACCAGATGACAATAAAGACGAGCCCTTCGTAATTGTTCAGAATATGCCTGAATTTCCCGGGGGTGAAGCAGCGCTCTTTAAATATCTGTCTGACAACATTGTTTACCCATTACAAGCCAGAGAAGCGGGGATAACCGGAACCGTTTTTGTTACTTTTGTGATTGAACCTGATGGAAGTGTCTCCACGGTAGCCAGTCTCAGGGGTGTGCCCGGTGGATGCACCGAAGAAGCTGAACGCGTGGTAAAATCAATGCCCGATTGGGAGCCTGGCAAGCAGCGCGGAAAAGCAGTCAGAGTACGTCTTAACCTGCCCGTAAAATTCAGTCTCAGAAATTAAGAAGTTTCTCCTTTTCTCAGGGTATTTTCATTGCATCAAATATCCCTGATTCATGATTTGTATTTAAAATTTCCACTGATCAGCAGCCATAGCTTGTTGTACAGCCACCCTTATGTCCCTAAAATTCCGAATAACTCACTTCAAAAAACGCTGTTATGAAAACAAATTCATTCACAAAACCCCTATGCATTGGTATTGCAGCAATTGCCTCGCTGCTTAACATATGTCTCCTGACAACGGCCAATGCGCAGGAATATTTACCCGACAGTCCCGGAGTTCCATATTTTGAGACTCCCGGCGATGTGGTTACCGAAAGCCTGCCTTTGCAATCAACTTCGGCATCGGTTAGCATTGCAGGCACAATTGCCCACGTTACCGTGAAGCAGATCTATAAAAATCAGGGGAAAAAGCCTATCGAAGCCGTTTATGTATTTCCCGGATCAACACGCGCCGCAGTTCATGCCATGAGTATGAAGATTGGAGAACGTAACATTGTGGCGAAAATCGAAGAGCGAAATAAAGCCCGTTCAGATTATGCTCAGGCTATTAATGAAGGGCGTTCGGCTTCCTTGCTGGAGCAACACCGGCCCAATGTTTTTCAGATGAGTGTTGGCAACATTATGCCCGGCGATGTGGTTGAAGTTGAACTCCGGTACACCGAATACCTGCTGTCGCGAAACGGCATTTATGAATTTGTTTATCCTACCGTGGTTGGTCCGAGGTATCCCGGAAACGGAGAAAGCAGCCACAACCCTGAGTGGAATGCCAACCCATATCTTAATGAAGGTGAATTGCCATCCTATACTTTTAATTTTGATTGTTCAATATCTTCAGGCCTGCCACTTAAGGATGTGAGATGTATTTCGCACAAAGTAAATGTCACTTACAAGGATAAAAAAAGTGCCGGAATACAACTTGACAGCAAGGAAATATATGGCGCCAACCGCGATTTCATTTTGCATTATCGCCTTGGCGGAGATGGAATTGAGAGTGGAATATGGCTTTACAGCGATGGCGTTGAGAATTATTTCATGACAACGATTCAGCCACCAGCATCTGTAAAACCGGAAATGATTCCGCCAAGAGAGTATATTTTTATTGTGGATGTTTCGGGTTCTATGCATGGATTTCCCCTTGAAGTGTCAAAAAAACTGGTTTCAGGCTTATTAAACGGACTGAAAAGTACCGACAGGTTTAATATCCTCTTTTTTGCCGGAGGTGCCGATCTGCTTGCCAATGAGTCTTTATCAGCCACAACGGAGAACATTTCAAAAGCGTTAAAAATGCTCAGTTCGCAGCGAGGCAGCGGTGGTACGCAATTACTTCCTGCTCTCAAAAAAGCGCTGGCAATGAACACTTCTTCTGATTTTGCCCGCACCTTTGTGATTGCAACCGATGGATACGTTACGGTGGAGAAGGAAGCTTTTGCGCTGATAAAATCCAATCTGAACAAAGCCAGCTTTTTTACTTTTGGGATTGGATCATCGGTAAATCGGCATTTGCTTGAAGGCATGGCCCACGCCGGCGCCGGAGAAGCTGTTGTGATTACCAATGAAAAAGAGGCCAGTGAGAAAGCCGAAGAGTTCAGGAAATTACTGAGTTCTCCGCTGCTGACCAATATTGATATTTCGTTCAACGGCTTTGATGCCTATGATTTCGAGCCTTCATCGGTTCCTGATATGTTTGCTTCGCGACCTGTTGTGATTTTCGGGAAATACCGCGGCAATCCAACGGGTACCATTAAGCTTACGGGTTCAAACGGGGATGGAAAATACGCGGCTGCAATTTCTGTTGCGGATGCAAAACCTTCGGCCGAAAATCAGGCGCTTAAATACCTGTGGGCCAGAGAGAAGATAAGGATGATTGACGATTATTCCGGTGGTTATAGCGGAGTGCCTGAGGATGTGGAAAAACAGGTGACCAGCCTGGGAATTGAATACAATCTGCTAACAGCATATACTTCTTTTGTAGCAATTGACACCGAAATCAGGAATGATGGGAAGCCTGTGGTTACTGTCAGGCAGCCATTGCCATTGCCTCAGGGAGTGAGTAATTATGCTGTTGGCGCTGTGAATACAGGTGCATCATCTCCGAAAATGAGCAGGGGAGAAGCCGTCTCATGCGCCTTTGTTGTGAAAGGACTTGACGTTGAGGAAGTGAGAGAAAAGGAAGCTTTTATTGTGGTCGAAACCATGCCTTCGTTTCCGGGAGGTCAAAAAGCACTTGAGAACTATCTGAAAATCAACTTAAAATATCCGGAAGCAGCAAAAAATGCCGGTATCAAAGGAACGGTGTTTGTTTCGTTTGTGGTTGAAAGGGATGGTTCTTTGTCAGAGATTCGGGTACTTCGCGGAATCGGCAGTGGTTGCGACGAGGAAGTTATCCGCTTGTTGAAGAACATGCCCAAATGGAAACCCGGAAAACAAAGAGGAAAGGCTGTAAGAGTAAGTATGAATCTGCCGGTTACATTTGACTCAACTGTTCGGTAAGTTTAAGAATCACGCAAAGACGCATAGACGCAAAGAATTGATTTTTAGAATTGACTATAAATTTTCGACTCCGCCACGCCTGAAAATGTCAGGCCGGGTGGAGTCGATATTTTTTAAGCGTCAACTTTAAATTAAAGTTTTCCGTCGCTCATCAACCGGTAAATGGTCGTTTTTCCAATGTCAAGTTTATCGGCCACAAGCCTCACCTTGTTGTCATATTTTTGAAGGAAGTGATTAATAATCCGTCTGTTGTATTCATCAAGGGTAGTTTCTTCAAAAAGGAAATCCTGCGAAGAACTTGCTGTGCTGAAGGAAATATCCATGTCCTCAATCACATTGGTATTGGTCATCACCGCCGAGAGTTCCATAATGGCTTTTAACTCTCTGACATTTCCCGGAAAGGGGTATTTCTGGATTTTTTCAATCGCTTTTGGCGAGATGGAAAGTTTCCCCATTTTGTTTTTCTGGCAGAACTCATCCACAAAAAACCGGGCCAGCAGGGCAATGTCACTTCCGCGCTCACGCAATGGCGGCAGATTAATCGGAAGACCCAAAAGACGATAATACAAGTCTTCACGGAAATCACCTTTTCTCACCAGCTCCTGCAGATTTTTGTGTGTAGCCACAATTACCCTCACATCCAGCTTAATGGTTTCATTGCCCCCAACTCTAACCACTTCCTCTTCCTGTAGAACCCTTAGCAATTTCGACTGCATATTCAGATCCATATCACCGATTTCGTCGAGAAAAATGGTGCCTCGGGTAGCTTCCTCAAAACGTCCTATGCGGCGGTTGTTTGCTCCGGTGAATGAGCCTTTTTCGTGACCAAACATTTCGCTTTCAATCAGCTCTTTTGGAATCGCAGTAACATTAACCGCCACAAAAGGCTTCTTGCTGCGCGCCGAAGCGTGGTGTATTGATTTGGCAACCAATTCTTTACCCGTTCCTGTTTCGCCATAAATGGAAACCGTTATGTTGGTTCTGGCGGCTTTTTCAATCAGTGTAAATACCTTATTGATCGCCTGACTGTTTCCTTTAATCAGGTTGTTTACTTCGTATTTGCGACCGATTTCCTCTTCAAGATAGGCGATTTTTTGCCGGAGAGCCACATTTTCGCGTATGTTTTTGGTGATGTTCCACATACGCTCTTTGGTGTCCTGATCTTTAAGAATATAGTCGTAAGCACCTTTTTTCAGCAATTCGATGGCGGTAGCCACATCCTGTTGACCGGAAACTATAACCACCGGAGTATCAGGGTTAAACTCTTTAATTTGCTTCAACACATCCAGTCCGGTCATATCCGGAAGGTTATAGTCAAGCGAAATGAGGGCTGGATTTTTATAGAGGTTTTTTATCAGACTTTTCCCGTCGGGAAAAATCTCAACCTCATATTCAGGGTTGAGTGAAAGATGATGAGAAATAATTTTTGCAAATATTATGTCATCTTCAACTATAAAAATTCTGAAAGGTTCTGAGGCCATAATGGAAGAGTCTATTTGAGGTCTAAATTACAAAAAATATCCGCCCGGCAGATGAAACATTAAAAATCAGTTGATTTTAAATTGATTGATCCAGATCAATCTTTATTCAAGGATGTATAAAACGACTCAATCTGAAACAAAATTTCCTCAATTTCCTGATGTTGCATGGCAAGCATAAGTTTCATACGGAATGGCTTGAAATCGGGGAGGGCTTTGAAATATCGGGTGTAATGCTTTCGCATTTCAAGAATGGCAGTCCTCTCACCTTTCCACAAAATTGATTCTGACAAGTGCATGCGGCAAACTTTTAACCGGTCAGCAATTTCCGGCTCAATTGGTTCTGTTTTGTCGTTCAGATACCGTTTGATATTGCCAAAAATCCAGGGATTGCCCACTGCTGCCCGGCCAATCATAATGCCGTCAACTCCGGTTTGGTCCAGCATTGCCTGAGCTGTTTGTCCATCCACTACATCTCCGTTGCCAATTATAGGAATATGGATTCCAGGATTTCGCTTTACTTCACCTATCAGCGACCAATCGGCCTGCCCGCTGTACATTTGTGCACGGGTTCGGCCATGAATGGTGAGTGCCTGAATGCCTGCATCCTGAAGCCAGAGCGCAAGCTGAACAATGGGTTTTGAGCTTTCGTCCCAACCCAATCGGGTTTTTACAGTTACCGGCAACGAAACGCCTTTCACAACAGATTCAGTGATTCTGAGCATCAAAGGAAGATCCTGAAGCAAAGCTGCACCGCCGCCTTTGTTCACAATTTTCCTTACCGGACAACCGAAGTTCAGGTCGATAAAGTCGGGCCCGGCTTGTTCGGCTACTTTGGCTGCATTTACCATGGCTTCCACATTATTCCCGAAAATCTGAATGCCAACCGGGCGTTCATCTTCCGAAAAATCCATCTTTTTCAGGCTTCCGCTGATATCGCGCACCAAACCTTCGGAAGAAATAAACTCCGTAACCACTGCATCTGCGCCCAACTGCCTGCAAATCCGACGGAATGGAGGATCAGTAATATCCTCCATAGGAGCCAGAATCAGAGGGCAGTTGCCAAGATCAAATGTGCCTATTTTCATGCCTGACTTTGATGTTTTGGTATTTTCTGTAATTTCACGCAAAATAACGAAATATAATGAAGGCATGAAGGCAGTACCGTTTTTCTCAAAATTATCACCTGGCGGGCAAATATTGTTACTGATAGGATTGGTGCTTGCAGGAACCATTTTTTCCATTGTGCTGGCATCGGTGGTTTCCATTTTGGTGTGGGGACCAGATGTTCTTACAGAAGGTGCTTTGGCAGGAAGTCTGAATCTTGATTTTTTGAGTACTTATCAGATGATCAGTCAGGTAGGGATGTTTATTTTGCCTCCGCTGATTTTCGGTTTGTTGGTGCACAGCAGCAGTTATAAATTTCTGGGATTCCGTAAAGCAGATTATAAACACCTGATTGCAGCGGTTCTCATTATTGCAGTGGCGGGACCAACCATTAATTTTTTGGTTGAATGGAATGAAAGCATGAGTTTGCCCGGATTTTTAAAATCATTAGAGCAATGGATGCGAAATACCGAAGAAACCGCTACCCGACTCACAAAGCAATTTTTGGAAGCCCGCGAGAACAAGGATTTGATCATTAACTTTTTGATGATAGGAATACTTCCGGCAATCGGGGAGGAGTTGCTATTTCGTTCCGCTTTGATAGGGATTCTGCGCAAAGTGTTTAAAGGAATACACTGGCCGGTAATCATTTCAGCGATTGTATTCAGTGCTTTTCATCTTCAGTTTTTTGGATTTGTACCGCGGTTCGCTCTTGGCCTTGTGTTAGGCTACCTTTTTGTATGGTCAGGTTCTGTTTGGGTGCCGATGCTGGCACATCTGGTAAATAACGGAACCGTTGTAGTGGTTTCGTGGCTCTCGGTGAATAAAATCATTGATGTTGGCTTAGATGAATTGGCCGATTTCGGATCATGGATTGCAGTGGTGATTTCGGTTCTGGCATGTGTTCTGATTTTGTATCTGACTTATCGGACCCGTCCGGTTGAAGAGATTCAGACAGAATAAACCATTGTCATCTTTAACCGGTCTATTCCTGAGATTTTAATAATTTTGCAGTAAATATTACCTTAATGGAAAACAAGTTATTTCTCTACAATACCCTCAGCCGGAAAAAAGAATTGTTTGAACCCATCAATGCTCCTCATGTGGGCATGTATGTTTGCGGGCCAACGGTTTACGGCGATGGACATCTGGGTCATGCACGCCCAGCGATTACATTCGATCTTGTTTTCCGCTACCTGAAGCATCTGGGTTACAAAGTGCGCTATGTGCGCAACATTACCGATGTCGGACATCTGGAAAACGATGCTGATGCAGGAGAAGATAAAATTGCAAAAAAAGCACGCCTCGAACAGCTCGAACCCATGGAAGTGGTGCAATACTTCACGGAACGCTATCATAAAAACATGGAGCAGCTTAATGTGCTTAGCCCCAGCATTGAGCCGCGGGCATCGGGACACATCATTGAGCAAATGAGCATGATCGATGGTATTTTTGAATCGGGCATGGCTTATGAAAGCAATGGCTCCGTTTATTTTGATGTTGAAAAATACAACAAACAATACCATTATGGCAAACTTTCGGGTCGTGTGCTTGAAGATCTGATGACCAACACCCGCGACCTGGAAGGACAAGACGAAAAACGCAATCCCTTTGATTTCGCGCTGTGGAAAAAAGCTCAGCCGGAGCACATTATGCGCTGGCCTTCGCGCTGGAGCGACGGTTTCCCCGGATGGCATCTGGAGTGTTCTGCCATGAGCGCCCGATATCTTGGCGAAAGATTCGATATTCATGGAGGAGGAATGGATTTACTTTTCCCTCATCATGAGTCTGAAATTGCACAAAGTGTGGCAGCCAATCACACCGAACCTGTGAAATACTGGATGCACAACAATATGATCACCATCAACGGGCAGAAAATGGGGAAATCATTGGGCAATTTTATCACGCTCAACGAATTTTTCAGCGGAGATCATAAATCGCTTACCCAGGCTTACAGCCCGATGACCATCAGGTTCTTTGTTCTTCAGGCACAATATCGCAGCACCCTCGATTTCTCGAACGAAGCATTGCAGGGCGCCGAAAAGGGACTTGTACGGCTGATGAATGCATGGCTGACCCTTGATAAACTTACGGCTTCTGAAAAATCGACAGCCGATGTTGCATCACTCCGCGCCAGCTGTTATGAAGCCATGAACGATGATTTCAACAGCCCTATGGTGATTGCCAGTCTTTTTGAGGCGGTGAGGATCATCAATTCAGTGAAAGATGGAAAAGAAAGTCTTTCGGCAGCAGATCTTCAATTGCTACGGGAAACCTTCAATACTTTTATGGGCGACATACTCGGTCTGAAGCACGAAGAAGCAACTTCAGCAGGAAATGAAACCGTTGAAAACCTGATGGGACTGATTCTGGATCTCAGAAAAAATGCCAAATCGGCCAAAGACTTTGCGACTGCCGATAAAATCAGGGATGAACTGGCAAAATCAGGCATCGCGGTGAAAGATACAAAAGACGGCGCAACCTGGACAATGGATTAGTGGCAGGAAACAAGCATTCGGCAATTCTCAATTTTTCCATGATAACCCAATCACTCTTAATCCAACAATATGAAACAGCGCATTAAAATTCTGCTGCCTTTATCCATTGCTATTGTGATGGTTACCGGATGCAGCAACAAAACCGAAAAAATGGAACAGGAACTCAAAACTTTTATCTCGGGCTGGGAAGCGAAAGTTGAACCCCTCCAGAAAGAAGCTGCCATCGCTTACTGGAATGCCTCAATTTCAGGAAAAGATGAGGATTATTCAAAATCAGAAAAACTGCAGGTGCAGGTAAGCAGTATTTACACCAGCAAGGAAGATTTTGAGATTCTCAAAAAAATCAAGGATTCAGATGCGGTAAAGGACACTTTGCTCCAACGCCAACTCGAAGTACTTTACACCGCTTATCTGAGCAATCAGATTGATACTGTACTTTTGGCCAAACGAATCAAAATGGAAGTTGAAGTAGAAAAAAAGTATTCAAATTTCCGTGCAGAAGTGAATGGCAATAAGCTCAGCGACAATGAGGTAGAAGAAATTCTGAAAACTTCGGTGAACAGCGACGAACTCCGTGCTGCCTGGGAAGGTCACAAAAAAATTGGTTATTTTGTTGCCAATGATGTGATTGAACTGGTAAAACTGCGCAACGAAATCGCAGGCAGTCTGGGATTTAAGAACTACCATGCAATGAGCCTTGAGCTTAGCGAGCAGAATCCCGATGAAATCAGCAAACTATTCGATGAGCTCGATCTGCTTACCCGCGATGCTTTTGCCGGTTTAAAGGGGGAGATTGATACCTATCTGGCCAACCGACTCAAAATCAGCAAAGAAGAGCTGATGCCCTGGCATTATCAGAACCGTTTCTTTCAGGAAGCGCCTGCCATTTACAGCGTTGACCTGGATAAGTATTACAAAGAGCAGAACATTGAAAAACTGACAGCAGATTATTATGCCAGTATTGGCCTAGAAATCAACGATATGCTTACTGTCAGCGATTTGTATGAAAAACCCGGGAAGAACCAGCACGCCTATTGCATTGATATTGATAATGCCGGAGATGTGCGTATCCTTTGCAACATCAAGCCCAATTACAACTGGATGAATACCATGATGCATGAATTCGGTCATGGGGTTTATGATAAGTATATCGACAGGGATTTGCCTTTCAGCTTAAGAAATCCAGCCCATACCTTTACCACAGAATCAATTGCAATGATTTTTGGTCGTATGGCTTCAAACCCGCAATGGATGATGGACCTCGGACTAATTGATGAAGCCGAAAAAACAAAAATTGCGGAAGATACATACCGTGTGCTTCGTCTTGAGCAGCTGACATTCAGCCGTTGGGCGCAGGTAATGTATCGCTTCGAAAAAGCCATGTACGAAAACCCGGAGCAGGATCTGAACGCGGTTTGGTGGGATCTGGTGGAAAGGTATCAGATGATCCGTCGCCCCGAAGGCCGCAATGAACCCGACTGGGCAACGAAAATTCATGTTGCCACATTCCCATGTTATTATCACAATTACCTGCTGGGAGAACTACTGGCATCGCAACTCAACCATTACATCACCGCAAATATTGTAAAGTCGGATGATTTCCGCTACCAGAGTTTCTATGGAAACAAGGAAGCCGGCCAGTATTTGACCAATAAGGTATTTAAGCCCGGTGCACGTATGTACTGGAACGATATGATTGAAAATGCAACCGGCGAAAAACTTACGGCAAAGTATTATGCCGATCAGTTTGTGAATTAGAGCGTTTTTCATTGGCATTAAAAAGCCGATTCCTGATTGGGATCGGCTTTTTTTTATTTTTCAAAGCATTTTTGCCGAATTTCAAAAGCCAACTTGCAGGTTCACCTGCTAATTCTCACCTCTCAACCAGACTTTTACGCACTTCATCGGGTTTCATTTGTGTAGTACTGTTCTGCGTTGCAATTTTGCATCGTTAAAAAGTCAATTTCTGGCACGAAATTTTCTTAAGCAAAAAAATCCAGTCACCATCAAAAACACTCACCATGAAATCTCTCAAAACTCTACGCTACTTATTGCCGCTGATGGCTATTGTTTTACTCCTTTCATCATGCGAAGGTGATGGGTGGAACAACATCCGGGGAACCGGCCCAACATACAGCGAAACACGTGATGTTCCTATTCACCGCGATATTTCTGTTTCAATTCCTGCCGATGTTTACATTTATCAGAGTCTGGCAAAAGATGTTACCATAGAAGCCCAGTCCAATGTTCTTGATGTGATTGAGACTTATGTTAGCGGAAGTGAGCTGAAAATCAAACTTGAAAACGGAGTGGGCCTGGGTCGCCATGAACCCATTAAAATATACATTTCAAGCGCAATGTTTAATACCATCCGCTTATCGGGATCAGTGAACCTCTATTCTGAAACACCGATTGTAACCGATGTATTCGATATAAGTGTTTCAGGTTCAGGCAATGTTGATGTGGCGGTGGTTGCAAATACGGTGAGGGCATCAATATCGGGCAGCGGTAAAATGTGGTTTGAAGGAACTACCATCACCGAAGAATTTACTGTTTCGGGATCAGGAGACATTTACGCATTTGGTTTGCTAAGTGAAACGGCTGACGTAAACATCAGCGGATCAGGTAAAACCGAAGTAAGCGTTGAAGAATTTCTCAAAGCCCGCATCAGCGGAAGCGGCAGCGTTTATTACCGCGGTTTCCCTTCTGTTGACAGCCGCATTTCGGGATCAGGCAAAGTAATACGTGTAAATTAAAATACTTGTTAATCTCAGGGCCGGACAGGAGAAGGTCATCTCATAGAACCGGCAATATTCTGCTTTTTTGGTTAATGCTTCGGAAACCCTGGTTGTAATGGCCGGGGTTTCTCTTTAGTTTTTTATTGAAAATACAACATTAATCCGGCCTTCGCTGCTGATAAAGGGTTTTACTCCGGAAGGTGTAATCAGAATTTCATCCATGGTAAGCCGGCTCACCTGGCCTTTCAGGGTAACTCCATCGGCAAGTCTGTATGATTTGAGGGTATTGTTGATTTCGCCGTACATCATTTTTATATCAGATGCCATCGGCCAAACCATTTCCTTTGCCATCATATTCCGGAAACCGCCCTGGTAAAGCCATGCAGCCGATTTAACAAGTAAATTCCGGGTGGAAATGTCATAATCGAAATCCTTCAGAAATAGGGTTGAATCTGTGGCATTGAAAGCCGGAATTCCACTGAAATAAATGGTTCCTTTAAAGCTGCCCGATAATTTGGTTTCTGCAACCAGTTTGCCCTTACTTCCGTAAATATTTATAGCCTCAATTTTAACGGTTCGTTTGCCCTGACTGAAGCTTTGCCCGACAAGGAATTTTGAAGCCTGCCCGTTGATTTCTTCAAAAGGGATATCCAGCGAAGCATTTACCACCATCCCCTCCTGAATTAAACTGCTGATCTGAAGTCCCGGCAGCGGCCCGGGTGCTTTGGTTGCTGGTTTCTGACCTACGGAGGTCTCAATCACTGATTTTACACCGCTTTGTATGCGGATGATGCCATTGGACGCAGTAATGGGAGATGAGAAAAATTCAGAAGTTTCGATGCTGAGCCAGACTTTATATTCATCGTTCAGGCTTATCGGTTGGTTAAGCGATTTCCAGGCCTGTATTGCATGTGGTTTCAGGTCGAGGTATTCCTTTACACTTTCATCGATGCTGCTGCTCATGGTTTTGAGATTCTTTTGCAGGATAAGGTCGGCAACAAACTTCACAGGCACATTAATGCCAGCTATTTTTACCACGGGCTCTGTAATCCATTCATAACCTGTAGTTTCTGTTTTGGTGCTTAATGTCCAGTCGGGGTTTAATGTCACACTTGTGCGAAACATCATGGCCAATGCTCCGCTGACTTCGCGATAATCAGAAAGTGTTATGCCCAATTGAGTGGTTTTGAATCCGGCCTTAATCCATAACCTGAGCGGAACCCGGTATATGATTACATTTTCCTTCATTGTGAGTGCGATGTCGCTTTGTTTCCATGCTTTTACCATAAGGTTGTCACCACCATTGTTATCAAGGCTGTTGTCATCATAAACAAGACCTGTAAACTGGCGGTTCAGTTCTTTCTGAATGTCGCTGAGTCTGGCTTCAGCTGTAAAACCAATAACTGAAGATTTTGGTCTTACAACTTCCGGCAGGTAGGTTTCTGCTGGTTTTTCTACTTTAACTGAGACACAGGAAAATGCAATAAGCGAAATTGCAAGCATCGCAAATCGAAAAAATGCTGATTTTAACATTAGCACAAGATTAGAGAATTGGTTTTTAAAGGTATTTTGCATCTCTGATTTTCAGAACACATTTTCAGGAGGGATATCACTGATTTTAATGATTCTGGTTCTGGGATTTTTCTTCAGGTATGTCTGAATTATCTGGCGCGTATCCCGGTTGTCCTTGTAAGATTTAATACAAGAATTAAGCACCATAGTGTCAATGCCTGAAGAAGTGTCGATAAAACCAAATCCACAGTAAGATCCGCCTGCAATTTTTACAATCGCAGCTTCTTCTTTGCTCCGGCCTTTGTCAACGATATAAAAATCGGGTTGCATAAATCCTGAAAGTCTGATGGCAGCATCCACCCGGCGGTTGTAAAGTTCGGGCGACTCTTGTCCGATGCAGGCGCCGCGGCACTGTTTTATGCTGTGGTGAAAGCAAGCTCCGCTGGTATCGTAGAGTCCGCAAAGTTTCTGACAAAGTTCAAATTTATCGACAACTCCATAAAGATAGTTGCGGCCATGATCGGCTGATGTAAATGAAGTAATGGCTTGCTGACCATTGAGTTGATGACCCACCTGCAGGTTTCGGTAGCCGTTTTCATCGGTAAACTCAAACAAGCCGTAACTGAATATGGAGCGCCGCTGTGCCCGGTTGAAAATGGGTTTGTGCTTTTTGATTTCATCCGATTCGAGCAACAGTGCCAGAAGTTCGCTGCCGGTTTGCTCAAAGCTTACCGAAGCGGTTCTGTTACGCATTTCAACTGCTTTGTGTGTATCACTGTTGCGAAAATGCTGCAGCAAACGCTCAAACATATTGTTGCTTTTGCCGATGTAGATGATACTGCCTTGTTCATCATGCAGGTAATACACACCGGTTTCTTCGGGTACTTCTTTGATGATTTCGGGAATGGAGAGTCCCGATTGTTTTTCAATTGCCGGTCGGTCGGTCTGCAGAAGCAGTTCAAGAAGCCGGGTGGTTGCAAGGGCATCGCCGGCAGCACGGTGGCGGTTTTCGACAACTATTCCCAACTCACCGCAGAGCTTTCCGAGGCTGTATGACTGCATTCCGGGAATGATTTTGCGACTCATTTTTACTGTGCAGAGTGTTGGGCGGCGGTAGTTGTAGCCCAGGCGTTTAAATTCGTGCCTGATAAAATTATAGTCGAACGAAGCATTGTGACCGACAAAGGTTGTTCCTTCGGTCATTTCAACAATCCGTTTGGCGACTTCGCAAAACCGTGGCGCATTGGCAACCATTTCATCATTGATGCCGGTTATACGGGTTATCATATAAGGGATGGGTTGCTCAGGGTTAAGCAAGGTACTGAACTCATCAATAATCTGAGTTCCATCATGAATGTAAACGGCAATTTCAGTCAATCTTTCATTAACAAAACTTCCGCCAGTGGTTTCAACATCAATTACAGCGTACATAGGGTGCAAATGTAATCAGGTTTGAGATGCGATTTTATGTCGCAGAGAATTAAAAGGGAGGGACGTGATTCGGACAAGGGGACAAGGAGATGGGGAGACAAGGGGAAGAGGGAATTTCCAATTTCCAATTTCCAATTTCTAAAACTCAGACATCCGACCTTCGACATCCGAACCGAAGCGGAGCTCACCGAAGGTAAATCTGGGTTCCGACATCCGGAATCAATAGAAGAAGACCTAACAAGATTGAAGAAAACTTGTTAGGTCACTGACATCTGAACATCAGACATCCGACATCTGACATCTGACATCTGACATCCGAACCGAAGCGAAGCGGAGCTCACCGAAGGTAAATCTGGCTTCCGACATCCGGAATCAATAAAAGAAGACCTAACAAGATTGAAGAAAACTTGTTAGGTCACTGACATCCGACATCTGACTTCCCATATCCCACATCCCACATCCGACATCCNNGCTCACCGAAGGTAAATCTGGGTTCAGACATCCGGAATCAATAGAAGAAGACCTAACAAGATTGAAGAAAACTTGTTAGGTCACTGACATCTGACATCCGACATCCGACATCTGACATCCGACATCCGACATCCCAAATCCGCAATCCGTAATCGAAAAAAAAGCCATCCCGAGGGACAGCCTGTTTAAATTTAAGTCGGCAGTTTTTAATATACTTTTACTTCGACTTCGCCTTTCAAAACCATCAGACCATTTATGGCAAGGGCGCGCATTTCGTCTTCTCCGGGATAGACATGAACAGGGCCGATTTTGTAAACCCTTTCAATAATCTGATTTACAAACCATTTGCCATGGGCAATGCCTCCGGTAATCAGGATTCCATCCACATCACCTTTAAGTACGGTACTCATGGCGCCTATGGCTTTGGCTACCTGAAAAGCCATGGCTTCGAAAATAAATTTGGCATATTCATCACCTGCAGCAGCACGTTGTTCCACTTCATAGGCACTGTTGGTTCCCAGAAATGCAGCCATGCCGCCTTTGCCTTTAATCATTGTCTGGATTTCCTTCTGGGTGTATTTTCCACTGAAACAAAGCCTTACAAGATCGGCGGCAGGCAGGGTTCCGCTGCGTTCGGGCGAAAAAGGACCTTCACCATCAAGTGCCTGATTTACATCAACCACCAGTCCTTTTCGGTGCGCACCCACGCTGATACCACCGCCAAGGTGAACCACAATAAGGTTGAGGTCTTCATACTTGCGCATGATGGATTTGGCATGTTGACGTGCGATTGCCTTCTGGTTAAGGGCATGAAATATTGATTTTCTTGCAAATTCAGGATGACCAGAAACGCGGGCATGTGGCTCAAGCTCATCAACCACAACAGGATCGGCAATGAAAGCGCGGGCATTGGGCAGACTTTTGGCGATGTCGTCGGCAATGAATCCACCCAGATTACTGGCATGTTCGCCCATCGGGCTGTTGGCCATATCGGTTTTCATGGCTTCATTTACTTCGTAAACGCCCGAAGGAATGGGCTTGGTAAGACCGCCACGGCCAACAACGGCACGAATGGTATCCATCTCAATGCCAGCCTCTTCAAGCTGCTTGTAGATGATTGCTTTACGGAAAGCGTATTGATCGGTTATTTTATCAAATTTCGAAAGTTCTTCGGTTGAATGCGTGATGGTACGGACAAAAACCGGATTGGCACCGCTGAAAACAGCGATTTTAGTAGATGTTGAGCCCGGATTTATGGCCAGGATGCGGAGTTCTTCCATTAGCTGATGTTTAAAGGGGTGGATTACTTCGCAATCATTGCTGCCAGCGCGATGCTGTATAATTTGGTTTGAGCACTGTCGCCACGTGATGAAAGTACACAAGGAACTCTTGCGCCTGCTACAAATGCGCCCAGTTCAGCTCCGGCAAGTTTGGTGTTGGTTTTGTAAAAGATGTTTCCGGCTTCAATATTCGGGAAAAGCAAGCAGTCGGCATCGCCGGCAACAGGACCTGTAATCTTTTTAATTTCGGCTGATTCTTTATCAATGGCGGCATCCAAAGCAAGCGGACCATCAACAAAAGCTCCGGTAATCTGACCACGATCAGCCATTTTGGAAAGCAATGCAGCATCCACACACGAAGGCATTCCAGCCAGAACCTGCTCAGAAGCTGTGACAACAGCCACTTTGGGTTTTTCAATTCCCAGTGCTTTTGCTGTGTTTACAAGATAATTGAGAATAGCAATTTTTTGCTTGAACTCAGGAAGCGGAATAATGGCTACATCGCCAACCACAAGTAATTTGTGATAGAATGGGTTTTCGATAACCGTTACGTGGCTCAAAACTGCCCCCGGATCCATAAGTCCGGTCTCTTTGTTGAGAATGGCTTTCATGTATTTATCGGTGCTGACCAAACCTTTCATCAAAAGTTCGCCTTCGCCATCATTGATGAGTTTAACGGCAACCACAGCTGCTTTGGCTTCGTTGGGTTCGTGCACCAGTTTAAATTTTCCGGCATCAACGCCCAATTGAGCACAAACCTTGCGCATGGTTTCTTCGTCTCCCACCAGAATACCATCAATAATTCCCTTGTCAACTGCTTCGCTTACTGCCTCAATGGTATGTGAATCATTTGCATACGCCGCTACAAGCCTTTTTTTCGATTTTGACTTCAGTACTTCAAACATCTGCTCCAATTTGGTAATTGCCATCTTTCCTCCGGTTTAATTTTTTGGTTGGTTCTTAAAATATATTGATAATGCGATACTTGCGCCTCAATTCTGGTGCAAAATTATCAATTCTCTGTTAATTTACTAACAAATATCGAGCGGCTGGAAGAAAAGTTTTTTCAGAAGGTTTTTTCTGTTTTTATCGGAGTAGTTTTTATTTGAGTACCAGTTTTTTTGTCGAAACAAAATCCCCCATCTTTACCCTAACAATATAAACTCCCGCTTTGAAAGCTGCTGGAATGCTGTATGAATTGCTTCCTTTAATTTCAGCGACTTTCAACACCTGGCCGTTTATGTCGATAACTTCGAGCATGGCATTGGTTGGGTTACTGAAATTCACCTGAATGGTTGAACCATCATAATAAACCGTGAAGTCCGCAAAGTCGGATTCAGGAACCGATAATGTGCCGAATGCAATGGCAAAGCGGTTTTCGTCATCTCCCTGATCGGAAAAGAACCGATATTTATTGTTGATCCTTAAATCCTGGCGGTAATCGTTTTTCAGATCCAGGAGCACAACAGGAAGGCTTTCCGAAAAGGATTGAATTCCTGAAACTTCCAGATTAAACTCACCCGATGTACTTACCCTGTAATTGACAGGCACAACAGGAAACTGATCTGCATCGCGGAAAGCATTGAGCGCCAGCTGAATATCGTCCTGGCCACGCGTGTAAAGTTGGTTGACGCCATAGTTCTGAAGTTTCCAGGCATCGAATTCACCATCGAAAGCAGGGGTAGCACCTTCGGCAAACCGGATCACCGTTTCATCGGCCAGATTGTCTCCTGAAACAAGAATGCGGAGCAGGTTTGCAGGTTCGTTTTTATAGAATGGTCGGGTGTTGTGTGTGCGAACATCGTTGTCAAAATTCAGCGAGCCATTTTCACCTACGCCCGAAACTTTTACAAAAAACCCCTGAGCAACAGGAATGTAGCGGCTTCCTCCGTTGGTGCTGGTTCCACCGATTGTCCAGGTGGCATAGCCTCCGGCTTCAGCATTCAGCGAGGGATCCCAGAAATATGCCGTGGCGTCGAGGTTGGTTCTCACAAAGCTGCTGCTTTCCAGATCTATGGGAGAAGGGTAGGGGTTGCCCACCAGATTATATCCATCATAATTTGGAGAGCTGTTTGAGGTAAAAGTCAATCCGTTGATGGTAAAAGGCCCGTCGTTCAACAATCCCGGGAAAGTTGCGGTGGTTTGAGAGCCTGTGATTCCGGGGATAAAAGCAGCATATCCTTTGGCTGGCTGCATAATGTCATTCTGATAAATATTCACCCATTGTGCTGAAGGATGCGTTTCGTCGTAAAAACGAAGAAAGGTTGTAAGCGGGAAAACATTTCCGGCGGTGGCTGCAGCTACCGGAGAGGAAACATAATGATACAATTCGTTGGAGATTTCTCTCTTAATCAGCGCATCTCCGCTGATAGTTAAATAATTATTCCCGAGCAGTGAAGCGCCATCATTGAAAGTTGCATTGTTTGCATAAGCATTTGCCGAAAGTGTTGGCATATTGGGTGCACTTCCCGGAATAATTACATCGGTGACGACCGAAGGTCTTCCATTATTCCAGTTGGTGATGGTATTCCATTCATTGCTGGTTTCGCCAACCCAGGCTGAAGCGGTGGGCGCTTGCATAATTCCGCTGATGATCAACGAGAAATTCTGAGGCAACTCATCCAGCAGAGTTCCTTTGTGACTAATTTGTACAAACCATGTTTCCTGCGGATCGGGAAGTCCTGCTTCAACTTTCTCAACATTATCCACAATATTATCGGCTTGTATTGCTGCGTTCGCGGGATTTTCAGGATCAAGTTTCCAGGTGTAATAAATATCTCCTGTGCTGTTGATAAGCCTGAGATCCAGATCGTTGATCAACATCGGGGTCCGGTCGTTTACTATTTGTCCGTAAACCGGAGATGGAGGATCGGTCCAGCAAATGGTGGCCATTAAAGGCTCCGTGCCGTTTGTATAAACCGGAATGATTATGGTTTGTCCGTTGACAATGTTGGTTTGACGGATGTTAAAATCAAAACCATTGGCGGCATTTTCGCTCATTAACAGGGCCGCTTTGGTTGTGTTGAGCAGTCCCCAGCCGAATTTATAATCGGGGCCGGGTGTTGAACCGGCTTCGCTTGCTGTATGGATGATCAAACCTTTGAGCGTTGCTGCGGCTGGATTTGCATTTTGGGTGAGAGTGCGCCAATGTTCAACCAGCAAACCCGCAGATCCTGATGCATTTGGTGATGACATTGAAGTTCCGGTTGAATTGCCGTATCCGTCATCAGCAGATGAAACGGAAGAGTACAATCCTGATCCGTTGGCCACAATATCGGGTTTTATTCTGCCATCGTCAGCCGGGCCACTTCCGCTGAAACCGGCATGAACAACATCTGAGGGTTGCTGATATCCCGTCGGAATGTCGTTGACAGCACCAACTGTAAGTATGTTTTTTGCAACTCCATGCCACGGGACACAGTCATATCCTAAAGTTCCTCCATCTCTGGGTCTTACAGCACTTGACAAAACCCAATCGCCACCATTCCACAACCAGTGTGAAACAGGTTGAGTTGCCGGACCGTCGCCCCTGTCGTTTCCGGCTGATTTTACAATAAGATAGTCCTGGGCCAGAAATGCAATGCTGTCCCACTGCTCTGAATCCCAGGTATAAGCCCCGAATCCATAATCTTCAGTGGTGCTGAGGGTAGTATCGCCAAACCACACCCATCTGCTGTCGCCCCTGAAATTATAGTACCAACCTGAAATAAAACCATAGGAATGATTGGAAATACTCATACCGTTAAGAACCATATTTGCCATTTCGGAATTATCGTCGTCCCAGTTATTGGAGAAAAGTGTGGCTTGTGGCGACATGCCCTTTGCCAACGCATCAATGCCGGAGGCTATCATGGTTCCCGCAACGTGGGTGGCATGATTGCTTGTGTTGGAAGTACCATCGGTAACAGTAACTCTGCCTGCATATTCCTGATGGGTTGTTCTTACCGGACCGCCATCCCAGATGCCCAGTATCACCCCGCTTCCGCTCAGGTTGAGTCCGGCAGAACCTCCGTTCCAGAGCGGAGACGTTGAAGTGGTGTGAGCAGCAGTGAGATTACTGGTAATCCTGTATCGGGGAAACCCATTAAAAAAGCCGGCAAATTCAATTGAGCGCCCGTTTTGCTCAAGGAGCAGAGGTAGCTGAAGTGAGGCGGCTTTTTGCAGGTCTTGTGCCATTTCCAGTTTATGACTTTTAGAGATACGTCCGGAGTATTCCTTTAAACGGGAAGTATCGGTTTGCGCGCCCAGAAAAAATGGTAAAACAGCCAACAATACAGGTAAAATCTTTTTCATTTTATCTATTTTATGATCAATTCAAAGTTAAACATTTACTCAAAGGGTTTGTTCCCCGATTTTACAATAATTTAAATCTCACAATTCACTTTATTCCATTGGTATTCATAATTTTGCTGCACCACAAAAAGAACTATGAAAAAATTATCAATATTGCCTTTTTATTCCTTGATTTCAGGCCTTTTGCTTTCTCTGGCCTGGCCAGCTAACGGCATACCATTGTTGCTGTTTGCGAGCTTTGTGCCGTTGCTGCTGATCGAAGAGCAATTTCTAAAAAACCGGGCAAAGAACTACTCCTTCGGAATCTTTTTCAGGGTATTTCCCGCGTTTGTAATCTGGAATACGCTCACCACCTGGTGGATATACAATTCAACCCTCTTTGGTGTTGTTATGGCCGTGCTAATCAATTCGGTTTTTATGTCGCTCACGTTCTGGCTCTTTCACTTCATGAGACGGAGATTAAAAAATCCGTCACAGGGATATCTGGGGTTGATATTTGCATGGATTTCATTCGAATTTCTTCACCATCACTGGGATCTGAACTGGCCATGGCTTAGCCTGGGAAATGGTTTTTCGGCATGGCCGCAATGGATACAATGTTATGAGTTTACCGGAATCTTCGGCGGATCACTTTGGATTCTGATCATTAATATCCTCATATATAAACTGATAAGCCTGAAATTATCGGGCAATTTGAAGGGATTTCCGGTTAAGGATATTTCAGTGATTGCAGGGGTAATTTTTATTCCGGCCATTGTTTCAGTAATTATGTATCACACCTATAACGAAAAGCATGCACCTGTAGATGTGGTGGTGGTTCAGCCGAACATCGATCCCTACGAAGAACAATATGAACTTCCGGCCGATCTGGTAATTGATTATGCCAGCAAACTGGCCATTACCAAAGCCGACAGCCTTACCGATTTTATAGTTTTCCCCGAATCAATGGTACAGCCCAATTGGTCGTCGGGGATGATGATATGGGAAAACAATCTGGATGACCATCCCACCATCAATATGTTTCGCAGGGGACTGCTGACTACTTTCCCTGAAGTTGGGATTGTGACCGGTTATTCTACTTACCGATCATACGAACCGGGTGACGTTATTCCGCCAACGGCCAGACAGTTTAAAAATGGTGAGGGATTTTATGATGCTTACAATACTGCATTTCTTTTCAGGAATTCGCCCGATCTGCAGCGAACTCATAAATCGAAACTTACCCCGGGGGTTGAGCTGATGCCATTTCCGTGGTTGCTGAAACCTCTTGGCGATTTTGCGCTTGATCTGGGAGGCACGGTAGGGCAGCTTGGAACTGATCCTGAACGCATTCCATACACCATCAACGACACGCTGAAAATTGCGCCGATCATCTGTTATGAGTCGGTTTATGGTGAGTTTGTGGCCGGGTTTGTGCGCAACGGCGCCAATATGATTTTTGTGATTACCAACGACGGCTGGTGGGGAAACACCGCCGGACACCGGCAGCATATGTTATTTTCGTCGGTACGCGCCATTGAAACCCGGCGCAGTGTGGCCCGCTCGGCGAATACCGGAATTTCGTGTTTTGTCAACCAGCGCGGAGATGTTCAGCAACCCACGCCATACTGGGAATCTGCCGCGATCCGCCAAGTGATAAATGCCAACGATAAAATTACTTTTTACGTGCGTTACGGCGATTACATTGCCCGCGGCTCGGTGCTGGGTTTGGTGTTGTTGCTGCTTGTTGCGCTGACGCAGAGGAAAAGGTAAAAAGATAAAAAAACTTCGTCAAATAATACATATTTTGTTATCCCCCTCTCTCCCCCTTTCGAAAAAGGGGGACGATTACTTTCGTGTTTTTTGACACATCTGTTTAAGAAAGCCCTGTCAGAAAGAACTCTCCTTAGTGGGAAGGGAGATAGAATGGGGGATTTCGAATGTTTCACTATCTCATTTTGAGAAATATTTTTTAAGGAACAAAGTATCATTGTTATCGTGTGAAATGTATTGAATAAGGCCTACATGCGGCGAAAACCAAAATCTTTCATTATATCTTACCACTTTGTAAAACCACGAACCTGATGGTAGGATTAGCGAATCAATCGTTATTGTATTTGACCATGAATTATTTGAATATAGTGTATCAACACCATTTTGCGAACTTAAATCAATGGAATAACCCAAACCTTGCATTAAAAAATAACTTGATTCACAATTGGGATTTTCATATAAACAAGTAATAGTGTTTGATGACAGAAATTTAGAGCGGATTATCATCTCTCTTCTTTCTCCCTCAACGCAATCAACGGTTTTATCAAATATTCTTCTTGATTTAAAATTTTCAACATAAACACAATCTATTTTAGATTGATTTCTATTTTGATAAATCCAGAATGAACTATCGATATAATTTCTGAAATATGTTTCACCTGTTTCGGGAAGCGGACAATAAGTTATATCCTTGCATTTATAACAAGAATATGAGAAGAATAAGAGAAAAATGAAGCAGAAAAAGCAAACTTTATTATTCATTGTCGTTCAAAATTCATGGAGTTAAAAAATTCATTCTTATTTGTGTTTTGTGCTAAAGTATCTGCACAATGAAAAAGAAAAAACAAACATATTAATGATCGTCTCATGTTTAAGTCCTACTTAATTATTTGTACCTCCAAATCTTTATCAAAAAGCAAGATATACTCCTCGCCATTTCTATCCATGTATAAAAGACCATCTGGTTTGATATCGATTAAAGTTTCCTCTTTTTCGTGTCTGTTATATTGCAGTGAATATAGTTTACTTAATTTTGTATTAAAATAGTAATCTCGTACAAAATAATTGCCCAAGTAGCACGAAAATTGAATTAAATCTGGATAATATCCACTTGAGGGTCCTTCAACATAACCATTACTCTCCTCAAATACAATTGCATCAGTTTTTGTATTTACAATTTGAACTCCACTTTTAATTAATATGCCATCACTCCATGCAGCACCATATCTAAAAGCCAGGTACTTCCCATCATCTGATATAGCAATATCATTATCAACACAAAGAACATTTTCCTTTTTATACACAAGATTCTTTTTATTATCAAATACGAATATTGTACTAATGGCACCATCAATCTGATCTGAATAGTTAGGTCGAGCAAAAAGATTAAACGCAACTGCTATATAATTGACTGGTTTTTCATAGCTCGAAAGGGAGAAAGTTGATGACAACAAACCGTTATATTTCCCGGGATCAACAAAATAGTCTATGAAATATTTCGACCGATAATTAGCAGGGAAAAGTTTGTCGTATTCATTGAAGCTATTGATTTCATAGGTTTTGTCCTTGCCCATCTTTGAAGAGTTAATTTCATAGGGTAAGTGGTTATATGGATTTAGACTATGCAAATCCAAAGAATCGGAAATTATTTTGCTTGTAGTATCAACCAAATACACCGAAACGGTATTTAAAGTCCCATTAATCGTTTGGGTTCTATTCTTTTTCACCTGAATGATTTGAGCAGATGAAAAATTTGATACCATTAAAAGAAGAATTAAAGTTAGAATGGATTTCATAGAAGCCTTTTTTAAAATATTAATTTACTGATCTCTTTTACCACTTTCTCCAACTCAATCACATACAGCGTCAGCTCCTTATTTTTCAACTATGACTCACATGTGAAATCATAATCCAACTCTATGTTTTTCAGAGTATAAATAAAGCCAGCCTCATGAAAAATATAGCACAAATGTAACCCATTATTTAAGATACAATTGTGAAATCTTTTCAAAATTAATTGCCAGGCTGCGGGAATGCTTGTCTGGGCATTTATAACCTGATTTTGCTTTGCTATATTACAAAGAAGACCTAACAAGTTGAAAAAGAAAACTTGTTAGGTCATTATTTTGTTCTCCTTGTCTCCCCGTCTCCCTGTCTCCCTCTCTCTCCTTGTCCCCCCGTCTCCTTGTCTCCCCGTCCTTCTTCCTTCACCTTCTCCGCAATCGTTTGCAAAAAATTCATAAAGAATACATTTATCTTTGTAAATATGTTTACTTTAGCAGCTGTTAGCTTGTCAGGATTTCTTCCCAACATCGCGCAAATCAATAAATAATCATATAAAAATGTTTTGGTAAAATAACCGGAAAACGGCTGAACACATTAAGTGGTTTTCTTGTTTATCAGGCATTTCAGGCATTTTTTCTAAAAGAATTAAAGTTTAATTTTATGAATTTTGAGTTTACCGAAGAACAATTAATGATTCAGCAGGCGGCCCGCGAATATGCGCAGCGCGAACTGATCAAAGATGTAATTGAGCGCGACACCCACTCCATCTATCCAACTGAGCATGTGAAAACCCTTGCGGAACTTGGTTTTCTGGGAATGCTGGTCGATCCGAAATACGACGGCGGAGGAATGGATACCGTTTCCTATGTGCTTGCTATGGAAGAAATCTCGAAAGTGGACTCTTCGGTAAGTGTGATTATGTCGGTAAACAACTCTTTGGTTTGCTACGGTATTGAGAAATTCGGATCAGAAGAGCAGAAAGAGAAATTCCTGAAACCATTGGCCCGTGGCGAAAAAATCGGCGCTTTCCTGCTTTCGGAACCTGAAGCCGGATCGGATGCCACTTCACAGCGCACCACCGCCGAAGATATGGGCGATTACTATCTGCTCAACGGCACAAAAAACTGGATTACCAACGGAAATACAGCCAGTACTTATCTGGTGATTGCGCAAACGCATCCCGAAAAGAAACACAAAGGAATCAATGTGTTGATTGTTGACCGTCATTCACCCGGAATCAGCGTGGGCCCGCACGAAGATAAAATGGGAATGCGTAGTTCCGACACCCATTCTGTGATGTTTAACGATGTTAAAGTCCCAAAGGAAAACCGAATTGGTGAAGATGGGTTTGGATTTAAGTTTGCCATGAAAACGCTGGAAGGAGGTCGCATTGGAATAGCTGCACAGGCTTTGGGTATTGCATCCGGTGCTTTTGAGAGAGCTGTGAAGTATTCGAAAGAACGCAAAGCTTTTGGCACCGAAATCGCGAATCACCAATCAGTAGCTTTCAAAATTGCGGATATGGCTGTAAAGATTGAAAATGCCCGCAATCTGTGCCTGAAAGCTGCATGGCTTAAAGATCAGGGTCAACCTTACGGATATGCCAGTGCGATGGCCAAATATTATGCCGCTGAAATCGCGATGGAAGTCACCACCGAAGCTGTGCAGATTCACGGTGGCTACGGCTATGTAAAGGAATACCACGTGGAACGCCTGATGCGCGAAGCAAAACTAACTCAGATATATGAAGGAACTTCGGAAATACAGAAAATCGTGATTTCACGACAAATCTTCAGTGAATTTTAGATTTCGGATTTCGGATTTCGGATTGTTCTCAACCCCTGACCTCCGACCTCTGACCTCCGACCTCTGACCTCTGGCCTCTGACCTCCGACTTCATAATTTTCAAATTTTCAAATCGTTGAATTTTCAAATCGTTGAATAAATGAACATCCTCATCTGCATAAGCAACGTACCCGACACCACCACCCGCATCAAATATACCGCGGACATGAAAGAGGTGGATTATACTGGCGTACAATGGATTATAAACCCCTGGGATGAGCTCGCGCTTACCCGTGCCATTGAACTGAAAGAAGCCAATCCGGCTCTGGTTCAGAAAATCACCGTAATTACAGTGGGCAAAGCCGATGCTGAGCCTACACTGCGCAAAGCCCTGGCTTGCGGAGCCGATGACGCCATTCGTGTGGATGCTGCTGGCGGCGACTCTCTCTATACAGCTACGCAATTGGCCGAAGCCGTAAAAAATGAAGCCTTCGATCTTATCCTTTGCGGGATAGAATCAAGTGATTACAACGGTTCGGCAGTAGGAGGAATGCTTGCTGAGTTGCTCGACCGTCCATCGGTGTCAGCGGTCAGCTCGCTGAATATTGAAGGAGATGCAGTAAAAGTTACCCGCGAAATTGACGGGGGAAAGCAAACCCTTGAAACCGGAACTCCGGCCGTGCTGATTGTGCAAAAGGGAATTGCCATTAATCCGCGTATCCCTTCGATGCGGGGAATAATGACTGCCCGAACCAAACAACTGAAAGTTGTTGCAGCGGCAACCGCTGATTCGCCCAGCCGCGTGATTACTTATCAGACGCCACCGCAAAAATCAGCCTGCAAAATGATTGATCCAGAGAATATGGATGAACTGGCACGACTGCTTCATATGGAAGCCAGGGTTATTTAATTATCTAAAAAACAGAAAGATATGTCAGTACTTGTTTATATAGAAAACTGGAACGGAAAATTCAAGAAAAGCACTTACGAACTTGTTTCGTTTGGCAGTCGCTTGGCAGAAACAGTTGGAGGAAGTCTAAGCATTTTGTCCATTGGCGATGTAGCGGATGATGAGCTGAAAACACTTGGTAATTATGGAGCAACTCATGTGCTTCGTTTGTCAGGGAAAATAGATCTCGACGACAAAACATATGCCGGTATCATAGCCGGGGCTGCTCATCAAACCGGCGCATCGGTGGTGATTATGGCCCATAACTTTACAGGAAAAGCAATAGCCCCGCGTGTTGCAGTAAGGTTAAATGGAGGGTTGGTTAGTGCAGTAAACGGACTTCCGGTGTCGGTTTCACCCTTTGTAGTCAGCAAAAAGGCTTTTTCCGGAAAAGCATTATTACAGACTGAAATTACTTCAGCCATAAAAGTGATTACTTTGTCGCAAAACACTGCCGGAATTGTAGAAAAGAAAACAGAAGTAAACATTGAAGAATTGCCGTCAGTTTCCATCTATCCGGCAACTCATGTATTGTCAACGGAAGTTCAGAGCGGAAAAATTCTGCTCAGCGAAGCCGATGTAGTGGTGTCAGGGGGTCGTGGAATGCGGAGTGCGGAAAACTGGAAACCGCTTGAAGAACTGGCCGAAGTGCTTGGCGCTGCAACTGCTTGTTCGCGCCCGGTGAGTGACGAAGGCTGGCGCCCGCATCATGAGCATGTGGGACAAACCGGCAAAGTGGTGGCTCCGAATCTTTATTTCGCACTTGGAATTTCGGGAGCCATTCAGCATCTGGCCGGAATCAGTTCATCAAAAGTGATTGTTGCAGTGAACAAAGATCCCGAAGCACCAATTTTTACAGCCGCAGATTATGGCGTAATCGGTGATTTGCAGGTGATTCTGCCAAAAATGACCGAAGCATTCAGGAAACTGAAAGCGGGAAGTTAGTACAACCCCTGAATGAAATGAATAAAACCTGAAGGATCAGCAATCACTCAGGTTTTTTTTATTTGCAGTGTAGTTCTGAAATTAAGGAACTTGCAAACGAACAATACCTTTTAGTGATCATTCAGAATTCAATCCGGCTAATTTGTGAGTTAACAAATGCAAAAGCTCCTCTTGTATCCGCAAAAACCTTCCCCCGATTTTTAGTACCTTTGCCAAACCTGATAAATAACGCTTATTGGATTGTTAACATGATTTATAAATAATATCGCGGGAGGTCAAAATGATTGAAACCATAAAAATTGGTACATTGAATTGGCATCATATAATGGACCCTACCGAAGAAGATTTGCAGTTTTTAAAGGATAATTTCCACTTTCATCCGCTTGATATAGAAGACTGTCGAAGCAAGACCAATCAGCGCCCCAAGATTGATATATATGATGATTATTACTTTCTGATACTTCATTTCCCATACTTCGACCGATGGAACCGGTTTTTAAAAGTAAAGGAGGTAAAGATTTTCTGGGGCAATAACTACATTATTACCATAGGCAAATCGCATTGGGTTGTCAAAAATATTTTCAACAGCGGAAAAGATCCCGATGACAGCTATCAGGTTCGTCAGGTGCAGACCAGCGATGCATTGCTGTATAAAATCCTTGAGCATCTTATGCTTGAATCATTATCGTTGCTCAGTAAACTGGGAATTGAGGTAGAGCTGATCAACCGTGATCTGTTCAATAAAAAGGCTGAGCGCACCATTGAGCGGATATCGCTTACCCGAAAAAACATCATTCTGGTAAATACGGTTTTTAAACCGCAGCTCAGGCTGTTTCACAAGTTTGAATCGGGCGATATTGCAGGATATGCCGAAAATATGGAAGATTACTGGGGCAATATTCTCGATTATTACCAGAAGATGTGGGATATGACAGAAGATTATCAGGAGATTGTGGAAGGTTTGTCAAAGACTTTCGATTCACTTCAAACCAACCGCACCAACGAAATAATGAAAGTACTCACGCTGATTTCATCCATACTCCTGCCCCTTACTTTTATTGCCAGCCTTTACGGGATGAATGTCGGACTTCCGTTTCAAAATGACCCTCACTCATTCTGGCTGGTGATGATTTTTATGGTGGCGCTTGCCGGCTTAATGATTCTTATGTTTAAAAGGAAGAAATGGATGTAAAATATTAAGTAAAAATATTAATCAGTAAATTTTTTATATTTACAAGGCAATACAGTTAGAGGATTAGTGTAAATAATTGAAAAACAGCATTATAATAATAGTTATTGTTGCTTTTTGAGCCGTCCGATCTACTTATAAATTTGTATTATTAAGTAAGAAATATTATTTAGAATCGTTATAAATTGTAATAAATTTTATAAAAATATTTATGTAAAAAATATATACATCAAAGTAAAAAATTACCAAAAGAGCTGTTTTTGAAAAGTTTGGTGTATTTTGGTGATTAAAAAATTTAGTTAATAAATGCATTTTCACAATACTTATTAATAATTGGGTAAATATCCGGCCACTACTCCTCGTGAAACACTTGTCAAATAAGAAAAGTTATAATTTATATTTATCCTTCTGTACCCTAAAAATCTGCCGAAATTTGCATTATTTAGTTTAGATATGCAATAAAAATAAATATTAATGAATAATGTCTATAGGAAAAATTTTGCTTAAGCGACCAGAATATCTTGCTAAAAATTATTTAAAATGCATTAAATCAATATAATAGGAAAATGTTACTGACATTGGTTTGAATTTCTGGTATAAACCAATCAAATAACAGAAAATGTAAAATAATTTATCACAATTAAATTTAGCAGGTTGTTAACAACTCTGGTGTTAACAAGTTACATTATGGCATATGTTAATATATATATAGTTGACAATACCTTTAAGGGTTGAAAAATTGATTTAGAAACCAACAGAAGAATTATGGTAAAAGAATTACAAGTCATTGTTTTCAGGGGAAATGATCCAAAGTTTAAGCTTCTGAAATTATTAAGCCTTGTAGATTTTATTATAATTATTACTTCCATGGTTTCAACACAAAATTTAATTAAAAGCAATTCAGTTACTGTGTTTCGGTAAAGGGTATGTATTGTCTGATCCGGCCTAATGGTTGGATTTTGAAAGCGCAACTCATTAATGCAAATTGTTCTGAAATGCTAATCAATATTTACCTGTATCGAGCAGACAAAGAGAAATGAAGTCAAAATTAACTTTATGGATTTTAAAGAAATCCTAATATCCCTGAGAAAAAACTCAGCAATTAACGACAAAGTGTTTGTTCGTTGATTGCTGATTGTAATATGTCAGATTGGCATTATAATTTTTACGATTGGAATAACCATTTTAATAAATCCAACGACTATGTCACGAAAAGTACTTTTAAATTCATCACAGAGCCAAAACTTAAGAGGATCAATACTGAAAGCGATTTTTGCTGCGGTTTTGTTCTTTTTAACTATTGCCCAGCTTCAGGCTCAAAATTGTACTGTCAATGCAAACGTTAACCAGTCACTTTGTGCCAATGAAACGTTGACATTGGTGGGTTCGAAAGCGGGTTTATTTTTCGGAGCCGGAACCACAACATGGTCTCAGGTTGGAGGTCCGTCAGCCATTATTGTGTCACCAAACTCCCTGATAACAGATGTTACAGGGGTAGTCGGTGGCTTTACCTATACATTCCGGCTGTCAACCACGTGTTTGGATGGATCCCTGGTATATGATGATGTAACTTATATCGTTTTGCCCATAACCGATGCAGCTGCAGGTCCGGATCAATCCTCCTGTCCTGCTTCACCTGCCGGCACTCTTGGTGGAAATGCTCCCGGAGCCAATTCATCCGGGTTATGGACAGTCGCAGGAAATAATAACGGGGTAGCCATCCTCAACCCCACCTCTCCGACTTCAGATTTTAATCTTGCTGCAGGACAAGGTCAGACAACCCTTCGTTGGACGATTACCCATGTAAACGGATGTTCGTCTTATGATGATATGGTAGTCACAAACATCGGAGGTGAATCACCCGTAAATGCCGGACCCAATCAGGTTTTAGACAATTGTTATTCCTCAACACAATCTACCACGCTCACCGCAAGTTTTGGTGGTAATGGTACAGCAGGCCAGAGCGGGGTATGGACCGTTGTCAGTGGTCCCGGTATTCCGATTATTGCCAGTCCAACCAACAGGATAACAGGTGTTTCAGGACTTTCGGAAGGTGTTTATGTTTTCAGGTGGACAGTTTCAGGTCCCTGTGTCAATGGTTCAGATGAAGTACAGGTTACGGTTCCTGCACCCACTTCTGATGTAACATCAGCGATTATTATTGGAGGAAGTCAGATATGGTGCGACGGAAGAACTTCAACAGTTTTTTCAGGGACACCACCCTATTACACCAATGAAACGGTATTGTGGCAGCAAACAGCAGGTCCCGGAGGTGTGACAATTGAAAGCCCAACCAATCCGGTTACCAACATTACCGGCCTTGACGGGAGCAGCACTTACACTTTCAGATATACCATAGTCAATAACGTTACCGCTTGTTCAAGTTCCGAAACAGCCACTGTTTCTTATGCTGTTGCACCGTTTATTAATATAGTACCCGAACAGTTATTTGCAAGTTGTGGCACTGGCTCGGTTTCAATTCCATTTACTGCCGGAGGATCAGGAGTTACTCAATGGAGTATAATCAGCGGTCCATCTACACCAGCTTATCCAACACTACCTACCGGTTATTTTAATGCCGGGGGCTCGCCTTTAACTATCACGGACCTTTCTGTTCCAGGAACTTATGTGGTGAGTATGAGAAGGTATTCCAGTATTGGTATTACCTGTGAAACAGCTTTTGATGCTGTTTCTGTGGTTATTTCGCAGCCACCAACTCAATCAAATGCCGGCTCACGACAGGTATTGGCCTGTAATGTATTTCAGACAGAGCTTACAGGCAATGTGCCGCTGGTGGGCACCGGTAGCTGGTCGCAAGTGAGTGGGCCTGGTGTTGCCACGATTGCAGATCCAAATTCTCCAACTACCATGGTTTCAGATCTGCTGAATGGACTGTACCGTTTTCGCTGGATAATTTCAGGTGGACCTTCCTGCCCGGCAAATCAAAATACAACATCTGTGCTGGTTGCATCGGTAACTCCAACACAGGCTTTGGCCGGACCTGACCAGAATGTTTGTATCGGAACACCGATATTTTTGTCGGGGAACTATCCGGTATTAAATGAATGGGGTGAATGGTCAGTTACACCGAATACTCCGGGTTTAACTTTTTCGAATATCAATTCCCCGGTAACAATGGTTACGGGTCAGCTAGCTAATACCATTTATACTTTTACCTGGACAATACATAATGCATGTGGCATTACTTCCGATGATTGCCTGATCAATACAAATAATACTGTCGGGCCAATTATATCTGAAGCAGGAGATGATCAATGCCACTTAGGCGGAACAACATCAATCAATCTTGATGGTAATGATCCTGCACCCGGAACCGGCTTCTGGACAAAACTTACCGGCCCTTCTGCAACCATTACTGACCCGACATTGTACAACACTTCCGTAACGGGATTGGCCAATGGAAACTATACCTTTGAATGGGCCATCAGTAGTGGCGGATGTTTGCCTACCCGTGATACGGTAATGGTAACCATTTCAGCCCCTGTAACCCCAGCCAATGCAGGAGCCGATATTGAGCTTTGCGGAACCACAACAACACTTGCAGGTAATACCCCGGTAATAGGTACTGGTTTATGGACACAGGAAGGCGGAGCTGGTGGCGCAGTTATTACCGATCCTGCATCACCAACTACCGGAATTTCGGGATTGACAGATGGTGTATATACTTTCTATTGGACGATCAGTAACTTTGCTTGTCAATCCAGTGTTGACAGTGTTTTTGTTTATGTATCATCACCGGGTTCTGCGGCAGCAGCAGGGCCGGATCAGGATCTCTGCGCCCAATCATCCACAACGATGGCAGCCACACCACCGGCGATTGGAAGCGGTGTCTGGACCATTGTTACCGGGCCAAACACCCCCTATATTGTAAATCCGACTTCACCTACCACTATAATAAATAACCTGGTAACCGGGACCTATACCTTCAGGTGGACCGTAAGCGGAGGAACTTTTTGCTCTTCAACCTCTGATGAGGTTAATGTTGTGGTTAACCTGGCTGCCGATGCAGGTCCAGACCAGAGCTATTGCGAAGCCACAACTGCTGTTAACCTTTCCGGAACGGTCTCAACAGCCGGTGCGTGGACACAGGATAGCGGACCGAACACGGCCATCATTACAACGACCTCTGCAAATACAGCAGTCGCATCCGGGTTGATCCCCGGAGTTTATGTTTTCAGGTTCACGGTTACAACGCCGGGTTGTGAATCATTTGATGTGATGACCGTTATTCTTTATCCGCCTGCTTCAATTGCAGTTGCCGGACCTGATCAGGATTTGTGCGATGCAGCCAGTTTTGCGCTTGATGGCAATACACCGGCTTTTGGAACAGGGACATGGACAAAATTAGCCGGACCAGGGTCTGGTACGTTTGTTCCTGATGCCAATACTCCCAATGCCACTTATACCGGAGCACTGCCAGGGGTTTATGTTTTTGTATGGACAATATCCAATGGAAATTGCAGCAATGGAGATCAGGTGCGCATTGAAAATTCAGCATCGCCAACTACAGCCAATGCCGGCCCCGACCAGACTCAGGTTTGTTCAGTTCAGGCTACCATGGCTGCTAATCTTCCGGTGATTGGTGTTGGTAACTGGACACAGATAGATGGTCCAAACACAGCCAATATTCAATCGGTCATTCTTCCGAATACGATTATTAACGGGATGGTACCCGGAATCTATACCTTTAGGTGGACAATCACGAATGGCGCTGTTTGTCTTCCCAGCTCCGACGATGTCATAATTACTGCTTTACAAACACCTACACCGGCCAATGCCGGCCCTGATCAGTCACTTTGCAACCAGCCATCAACAACGATGGCAGCTACGTCTGTTGTTATCGGAACCGGTGCCTGGTCGCAGATTAGCGGGCCCAACTCAGCAAACTTTGTGAATGCTGCAGATCCCGTTACAGTGGTAAATAACCTTATAATTGGAACTTATATTTTTGAATGGACAACCACCGAGGGTTTTTGTACCTCGGTTGATCAGATCACTGTCCAAAACTTTGCCCTTCCAACAATTGCCAATGCCGGAACCGATCAGGATATTTGTTTGTTTAGCCCGATTGTGCTTTCAGGTAATACACCAATTTCCGGCACCGGATTATGGACACAAACTGCAGGCCCGATTTCAGTAAACATCCTGAATCCAACTTCGCCAACAACCTCTGTTATCGGGGCTCTGTCGGGTACTTTTACCTTTGAGTGGACAATAAGCAACGGCAGTTGTCCTCCAAGCACTGACGCAGTAAACGTAATCATCAACAATATTCCCGATCAGGCCCTGGCCGGTCCTGACCAGAGTTTATGCAATACAAACAGTGCATTCCTGAATGGAAACAACCCTGATATAGGAACAGGAACCTGGTCACAGATCACCGGGCCTAACACAGCAACCATTGTTGATCCATTAGATATGCAGACAGAAGTAACTAATCTGATCGCCGGAACTTATGAGTTTAAATGGGAAATTGCAAACGGGTCCTGTACTTCGGAGGATTATATGCTCGTTGTGCGACATCCGGATATCAGTGTGACCGGGCCATCCAATGCATCTATTTGTAATGGAGGCACCCAGACACTTACCGTTATAGCCAGCGGTGGCATTGGAGGATATACCTATCAATGGGAGTCGAGTGTTGATGGAAATATTCCATGGAATACAATCTCAGGGGCAACGTCTGCATCCTACACCACACCGGCACTGGCCGCGGATCAGTATTACCGCTGTCTGGTAACGGCCAGTTGCGGATTCACATATTCTGCCAGCGCCCATGTAACCGTGATTCCTGATCCGGCAATCACTTTACAGCCAACAAGTATTACAATATGTAGCGGTACCACAACGGTTTTATCGGTAACCGCAACAGGTGGAACCCCGGCACTGAATTACCAGTGGCAGAGTTCGCCCAATGGTACATCCGGATGGGTAAATGTAGGATCGGACAGTCCATCTTATACCACTGCATCATTGACTCAAACGACTTATTACAGGGTAAATGTATCGGCTTCCGGTAACGGATGTAACACGGTTACTTCGAATGTAGTAACTGTAAGTGTTCCCCGTATCACAACCCAACCAATATCCTCCACCATTTGTACCGGAGGAAGTGTGAATGCACTAACCATTGCCGTTGATGCAGGAAGTTCAACCCTGGCTTATCAATGGCAGAGTGCCACAGCGCTGGCCGGACCATATTCAAACGTTTCGGGAGGAAGTGGAGCCAATACACCATCATACATAACCGATGTTCTCACTTCAACCACATATTTCAGGTGCGTTGTTACGGTTACTTCGCCCAATTGCGCCGACCTGATTTCAAATGTAGCGACAATAACCGTTGTTCCGGATCCAACAATAAATACCCAACCGGCAGGCACCACAATTTGTGCCGGTGGAACCCATGCACTCAGCGTGGCAGCAACAGGCGGCACACCATCATTAAACTATCAATGGCAAAGTTCAACCACAGGTGGAGCTCCCTGGATCAATGTTGGCACAAACAGCCCAAACTTCACAACTGCCGCGCTCGCGGTAACAACATATTATCAGGTATTGGTATCGGCAACCGGTAATGACTGTAACACTGTTACATCAACGGTTGCAACAGTTACGGTAGTTGCCGACCCAACAATATCGGTACAACCTGTAGGTGCTACTATTTGTAATGGTGGAACACATACCATGAGTGTTGCAGCTGTCGGGAATGTCCCTCCTGGCACGCTTATTTACCAGTGGCAAGTCAGCACAACCTTTGCTGGAACATACAATAATGTTACAGGTGGAACTGGTGCCAATAGTGATACTTATACCACCCCTGTGCTGGCAGCTACCCGTTATTACAGGGTTCTTGTTGACCAATCCGCTTCCGGATGCAGAACAATCTCTTCAGTCGCAACGGTTACCGTGGTGGCTGATCCAGCAATTACCACCCAACCTGTGGGAGCTTCCATTTGTTTTGGAGGAGATCATACGATGACAGTTGCGGCTTCGGGAGGAACACCATCCCGCGACTACCAATGGCAGATTTCAACCGGGGGCGCCGGAGGTCCATGGTCAGATCTTACAGGAGAAACAGGAACTAGTTATACAACGTCGGCATTATTTGCAACGACCTGGTACAGGGTTGTGGTTTCAGCAACCGGTGCGGGATGCGCTACAGTCAATTCAAATGTAGTAGCAGTTGTAGTGGAAGGAGATCCACAAATTACACTTCAACCGGTTGGTGCTGAAATTTGTAATGGTGGTAATCATTCAATGAGTATATCAGCAATCGGTGGAACGCCATCACTGGAATACCAGTGGGAAAGTTCAACTGTTGGATCGGGTGGCCCCTGGACACCAATAGCCGGGGCTACTACAAATGCATACACAACACCGGCACTGGCTGTTACCACATGGTATCATGTAGTTGTTACGGCGCCGGGAAGCGACTGTAATACGACGATTTCAAGTGCAGTGGAAGTAACGGTTGTGCCAGATCCGGCAATTTCGGTTCAGCCGGCTGATATTACCATATGCAGCGGAACAACCACTGTTTTAAGTGTTACTGCTATAAACGGGACGCCTTCGCTAAATTACCTTTGGGAAACTTCAGCAAACGGAACAACCGGCTGGACAACTGTTGGAGGCAACAGCAATTTATATACAACAGCTTCATTAACGCAAACAACCTATTACCGGGTTTCTGTATCGGCAACCGGCAACGGATGTAATCCTATTACATCGAATGTGGTTACTGTCAGTGTCCCGAGAATCCTTACCCAACCTGTCGGTGCTGAAATATGCTCTGGTGGTTCACACAATATGACGGTTTTGGTTGAAAGCGGAAGTGCAACCCTGGGCTACCAGTGGCAGTTCAGCGATTTTGACTGCAACTCAGGATGGTCGCCAATAGGTGGAGCTAATACCAATACCTATACAGCATCCATTCTCCCTCTTGTCGGGACTCGATTCTATCGCTGCGTAATAACGGTTTCCTCGCCCAATTGTGCAGATCTTGTAACAAATTGTGCTGCTGTGGTTGTTGTTGCAGATCCCGCCATTACTCTTCAACCGGCAGGAGCAACAATCTGTCAGGGATCAACCCATACCATGACGGTTACGGCTACCGGTGGAACCCCCTCATTGAATTATCAGTGGCAAAGTGCTGCTGCATTGGCAGGTCCTTACAGTAATGTTATAGGAGGAGCAGGTGCCAATACCGCCATTTACACCACGGCTGCCATTGCTGCTACAACCTATTATCAGGTAGTTATTTCTGCTACCGGAACGGCATGTAATACTGTTACATCCACGCCGGTCAGCGTGGTTGTCAATGCAACACCAACAGCTTATGCCGGCGCTAATGCCGCTATCTGCAGTAATGATACCTATGCCTTATCAGGCGCAACCGCATCGGGATATACCAGTCTTCTATGGTCAACATCCGGTACGGGAACATTTAACAATCAAACAGCACTGAATCCGATTTACACGCCTAGCCCAGCCGATATCAGTTCAGGCTCAGTAATACTAACTCTTACTGCATTTGCTAATGCTCCATGTGTAAATGCGATAAGTTCAATGACACTTACCATATCGAGACAACCAACAGCTTATGCCGGAACGGATGTTACTGTTTGCCAGGGTACTTCATTTACTGTATCAACTGCAACTGCAGCGAATTATGCATCCCTGCTGTGGACGGCTCCAGGGCCGGGTGCATTAACCAATGCATCTACGCTTTCGCCGACATACACACCAACTGCAGGTCAAACAGGGACTGTTACATTAACATTGACTGCCAATCCGAATGGCACCTGTACTGCAGCATCAGACCAGATGGTGATAACCATTAATGCTGCTCCTACAACAGCCATTGCCGGAATTGATCAGTCTTTCTGTAAAAGTACGACGAGTACCAATATGACAGCCAATACTCCAACTGTAGGTACGGGTTCATGGTTGCAATTAAGCGGCCCAAACAGTGCCCTTATTGCAAATATTTCCAACCCAGGGACTCAAGTTTCCAATCTTGTGGCCGGAACTTATATTTTCCAATGGACAATAAGTAGCGGCGTGTGCCCTTCAAGTTCGGATCAGGTTCAGATCAACGTATTGAATTGTGCGCCCATCGCGGTTGATGATACTTATACCACCCCCGAGGATACACCTTTAACCGCCAATATTCTGGCAAACGACAGCGACCCTGATGGCGATCCGATTTTTGTAACCCAGTTTATCGTTGGAGGTACACCTTATCCAGCAGGCTCAACAGTAAATATGCCAGGCATCGGTGTCATCATTGTTTACAGCAATGGACTTTTTACATTCACCCCTGAGCTTGATTATACCGGGGTTGTTCCAACGATCCTCTATACGATCAGCGATGGCACATCCACAGCTACCGCCAATCTTGATATAACCGTTACTTCGGTGAATGATTCTCCGGTGGCTGTTGACGACATAGCAACTACCCCTGAAAATACCTCTGTTGGTGGAAACGTACTGGGCAATGACAGCGATCCTGACGGCGATCCGATCACCGTTACACAATTTATCATAGCAGGTGATGTTATGGTTTATAATCCGGGAGACCTGGCAACCATAGCAGGTGTAGGTACCTTAATTATTAATTCCGACGGCACTTTTACATTTACTCCGGATGCCGGTTACAACGGGCCTGTTCCGGTGGTAACCTATACGATTTCGGATGGAAGTTTAACAGACACCGCAACGCTGAGTATTTTTATTGATCCGGTTAACGATCCCCCGCTTGCATTAGATGATGATGTAACGACCGCTGAAGATACATCTGTAAGTGGAAATCTCCTGACCAATGACAGTGATCCTGATGGTGATCCTATCACTGTTACCCAATTTATTATTAGCGGGACAACCTATCCTTCAGGTGCTACGGTTAATATTCCAGGTGTTGGAGTAATTACAATATACAGTAATGGCTTATTTGAATTTACTCCTGCACCAAACTATAACGGAACAGTTCCATCAATACCATACACCATTAGCGATGGCAATGGAGGAACCGCCACAGCCAACCTGAATATTACAGTAACCGGGGTTAATGACCCCCCGATTGCCGTTAATGATGTGAATACCACTCAGGAAGACACCCCTGTAAGCGGCAATGTATTGATCAACGACAGCGATCCTGACGGTGATGCGATTGAAGTAACCCAGTTTGCAGTAGCAGGTGACCCGACGGTTTATAATCCTGGCGATTTAGCAACCATTCCGGGTGTTGGAACAATAGTGATTAATACCAACGGAACTTATACTTTCACACCTGCATTGAACTACAATGGTGCAGTTCCAACAATCACCTATACCATCTCCGATGGCAATGGTGGTGCTGCATCGGCCAATCTGAATATCACAGTGACTCCGGTGAACGATCCTCCGGTAGCAGTTGACGATACATTTGTCACCAACGAAGACACCCCTGTAAGCGGCAGTGTGGCCGGAAATGATTACGATGTTGACGGCAACCTTAACCCTTCAAGCTACTCTGTCATTACCTGGCCAACAAACGGATCTCTTATATTGAATCCGAACGGTACATTCATCTATACCCCTGACCCTGATTTCTTTGGGACAGACACTTTTGTTTATGAAGTATGCGATCTGGGACTTCCTGTTTACTGCGATCAGGCAACCGTAACCATCACAATTAATGGGGTGAATGATCCTCCGGTAGCAATCAATGACAATTCAACCACACCGGAAGATACACCCGTTAGCGGGAATGTGTTAACAAATGACAGCGATCCCGATGGCGATACGATTGAGGTAACCCAATTTGTTATTGCAGGCAATGCAACGGTTTATAACCCGGGCGATGTGGCAACCATTGCTGGTGTTGGAACGATTATAATCAATACTGATGGAACCTACACATTTACACCTGATTTAAACTACAACGGCAATGTTCCGACCATCACTTATACCATCTCTGATGGAAATGGCGGAACTGATACAGCCGATTTGAATATCACCGTCACTCCGGTGAATGATCCACCGGTGGCAAATGATGACTTCTTCACTACCAACGAAGACACGCCGGTAAGCGGCACAGTCGCTGGCAATGACAGCGATGTTGACGGCAACCTGAACCCGAATGGTTTTGCACTGGTGAGTGGTCCGGCTAACGGAACAGTTTCCTTCAGCAATAATGGCACTTTTACCTATACCCCAAACCCGAACTACAGCGGAACGGATACTTTTGTTTATTCGGTATGCGACCTTGGAATGCCAATCTATTGTGATCAGGCCACGGTAACCATCACCATTGATGCTGTGAACGACAATCCGGTCGCGGTAAATGATGTAAACACAACTTTGGAAGATACACCTGTAAGTGGCAATGTACTGACCAACGACAGCGATCCGGAAGGCGATCCGCTTACCTTAACGCAGTTTGTAATTGCCGGAGACGCAACGGTTTATAGCCCTGGCGATGTGGCAACCATTCCCGGAGTTGGCACGATTGTGATCAACGCAGACGGAACCTATACTTTCACACCTGCCCTGGATTACAACGGGACAGTACCGAACATCACCTATTCAATCACAGATGGAAACGGCGGCACAGCTTCGGCCAATCTTAATATAACAGTTACCCCTGTCAACGATCCACCGGTGGCTAACGATGACTTCTTCACTACCAACGAAGACACGCCGGTAAGCGGCACAGTAGTTGGCAACGATAGCGATGTTGACGGCAACCTGAACCCGAATGGATTTGCCCTGGTGAGTGGTCCGGCTAACGGAACAATTTCCTTTAGCAACAATGGCACTTTTACTTATACCCCAAACCTGAACTACAGCGGAACGGATACTTTTGTCTATTCGGTATGTGACCTTGGGATGCCAATATATTGTGATCAGGCCACGGTAACCATCACTATTGATGCGGTTAACGACAATCCTGTAGCGGTCAACGATGTAAACACAACTCTGGAAGATACACCTGTAAGTGGCAATGTACTGACCAACGACAGCGATCCGGAAGGGGATGCTCTCGAGGTAACACAATTTTTAGTGGCAGGTGACCCGACGGTATATTTGCCGGGAGAAACAGCCACGATATCAGGAGTTGGAACGATAGTTCTCAATGATGACGGAACCTATACTTTCACACCTGCCCTGGATTACAACGGCACAGTACCGACCATCACTTACTCCATTACTGATGGTAATGGCGGCACGGCTTCAGCCAATCTGAATATCACAGTTACTCCGGTGAACGATCCGCCGGTGGCAGCAGATGACAGTTTCACAACAGACGAGGATACGCCTTTTACCGGAACCGTGATCGCCAACGATTATGATGTTGACGGCAATCTGAACCCATCAAGTTACTCTGTAATTACCGGTCCGGCGAATGGAATCCTGTCAATGAATCCGAATGGAACGTTTACTTATACGCCCAATCCGAATTTCCACGGCATCGATACCTTTGTTTACGAGGTTTGCGATCTTGGCTTGCCGGTTTATTGCGATCAGGCCACGGTAACCATCACCGTGAATTCGGTAAATGATTTACCAATTGCGGTCAACGATATTGTAACGACACCTGAGAACACTCCGGTTTCGGGCAATGTGTTAACCAATGATAGTGATCCCGATGGCGATCCTTTAACCGTTACACAATTCGTTATAGCTGGTGACCTTATTGTTTACAATCCCGGCGACCTCGCCACCATTCCTGGTGTGGGAACCCTTATAATCAATCTTGACGGTAGTTTCACATTTACACCTGAACCCGGGTACAACGGAGCAGTTCCGGTGGTTGATTATACCATTACAGATGGAACAGATTTTGCAACGGCTACTTTAAGCATTTTTGTTGATCCGGTTAACGATGCGCCGCTGGCTTTTGACGATATATACTCAACCCCGGAGGATACGCCTTTCAACGCAAACATTCTGATCAACGATTCCGATCCCGATGGAGATGCACTGTCAGTTGTTAACTTCGTTGTTGGAGGTCTTACCTATCCTGCCGGAGCAACAGTCAATATTCCCGGAACCGGAACAATTACCCTATACAGCAATGGATTGTTGGTTTTTGCACCAGCCGATGGCTTCAATGGAGCCGTTCCAACAATTCCATACACCATCACCGATGGAAACGGAGGTACAGCCTCGGCTGATATATTTATCACAGTTACTCCTGTCAATGATCCTCCTGTTGCTTATGATGATTATTACACCACTCCTGAGGACACGCCTGTTTCCGGAAATGTATTGACAAACGATACCGATCCGGAAGGAGATTTGTTGACTGTTGTTGATTTTACCATTGGCGGAACAACTTACCCTGCTGGAACTTTAGTCACCATTCCCGGCGTAGGGACCATGGAAGTCAATACCGATGGTTCATTTACTTTTTCACCTGCCTTAGACTATAACGGCCCGGTTCCTCCGGTTGATTACAACATCAGCGACGGAAATGGCGGCTCAGACACAGGCACTATTTATATAACGATTACCCCTGTCAACGATCCACCGGTTGCTAACGATGACTTCTTCACTACCAACGAAGACACGCCGGTAAGCGGCACAGTAGTTGGCAACGACAGCGATGTTGACGGCAACCTGAACCCGAATGGTTTTGCACTGGTGAGTGGCCCGGCTAACGGAACAATTTCCTTCAGCAATAATGGCACTTTTACTTATACCCCAAACCCGAACTACAGCGGAACGGATACTTTTGTCTATTCGGTATGTGACCTTGGAATGCCAATCTATTGTGATCAGGCCACGGTAACCATCACCATTGATGCGGTTAACGACAATCCTGTCGCGGTAAATGATGTAAACACAACTTTGGAAGATACGCCTGTTAGTGGCAATGTATTGACCAATGACAGCGATCCGGAAGGGGATGCTCTCGAGGTAACACAATTTGTAGTGGCAGGTGACCCGACGGTATATTTGCCGGGAGAAACAGCCACGATATCAGGAGTTGGAACGATAGTTCTCAATGATGACGGAACCTATACTTTCACACCTGCCCTGGATTACAACGGCACAGTACCGACCATCACTTACTCCATTACCGATGGCAATGGCGGCACGGCTTCGGCCAATCTGAATATTACGGTCACTCCGGTGAACGATCCGCCGGTGGCGGTTGTGGATTACTTCACAACATCCGAAGATACCCCAATATCAGGAACGGTTATTACCAATGATTACGATGTTGATGGCAACCTGAATCCTGTAAGCCATGTCCTGGTTACCGGAGTTTCCAATGGAACTTTAGCATTCAACGCCCTTGGCTCATTTACTTACACACCGAATCCTGATTATTATGGAACCGATAGTTTTATCTATTCTGTTTGTGATCTTGGTATGCCGGTTTATTGCGATACAGCTATTGTATTCATCACGGTAGCCGGTATCAATGATCCCCCGGTGGTATTCAATGAATCCATCGAAGTTTGTACCGGAAATTCTGTTTCAGGGAATGTTCTGGCAAACGGTGATTATGATCCTGAAGGAACAGCGTTAACGGTAAATACCACTCCGGTTTCCGGACCTTCCAATGGTACATTTAGTATCTTAGCCGATGGTTCATTCACCTATACACCTGATGTTGGCTATACAGGAACAGATGAGGTAGTTATCAGCCTTTGTGATAATGGAATTCCCCTACCTCCGGCCTGTACCAATGATACTATATCAATAAATGTTTTGCCGGAAGCAATTGCAAATGCCGGTGCAGATCAGAATCTCTGTAATCAGACATTTACCTTCCTGAACGGGAGTGCTGCAGGTTCGGCTACAGTTGAATGGACGCAGATTTCCGGACCTCCTTGTATAATTGCACTTGCAAACACACCCAATGCCATAGCATTCGGGTTGATTCCCGGTACTTATGTTTTCAGATATACAGTTGATAATGGAAGTTGCAGCGATTTTGATGAAGTTACAGTGGTTAACTGGGCTACACCAACGGTTGCCAATGCTGGTGCCGATCAGAGTTTGTGCGATCAGACAAGCGCCACACTTGCTGCAAATATACCTGCCATAGGATCCGGAAACTGGTCGCAACAATCAGGCCCTTCAGCCGCATTGTTCAGCGATCTGAGCAATCCCGGAGCAACAGTTAGCGATCTTGTTGCCGGCTCTTATGTTTTCAGATGGACCATTACCAACGGGCCGGTTTGCACTCCATCTTTTGATGAGGTAGTGATTTCGGTTATCAACGGAGCTACAGCATTTGCAGGCAATGATGCAGTTATTTGCGAAGGTTCAACATACACACTCAGCGGTGCTTCTGCAACCAACTTTACCTCATTGCTTTGGACAACCTCCGGCTCAGGTTCATTCAGTAATATCGCAGCACTTAACCCGGTTTACACACCAAGTGCTTCAGATATTCTCAGTGGATCAGTAACACTAACATTAACTGCAAATTCGGCATCTCCTTGTCCGAATGCAATTGATGCAATGGTCGTGACCATTAGCCGTCAGGCTATTGTAAACGTCGGAGTAGATGCCACCATCTGCGAAACAGCGACCTACACACTGAGCACTGCTACAGCGACCAATGCTACCAGCTTACTATGGACCAGCAGCGGAACGGGCAGCTTCGACGATGCCACCATTCTGAACCCGGTTTATACCCCAAGTCCGGCAGATATTACAGCAGGTACAGTCACTCTGATCCTTACCGCACAGTCAGCCGTACCTTGCGCACCAGCCAGTGATGCCATGGTACTGACCATCTCACTGCAGGCCACGGCCGATGCGGGTGTTGATGCCACCATCTGTGAAGGTTCGACTTATACACTCAGCACTGCGGTTGCAACCAACGCAGCTTCCATCCTCTGGACAACCAGTGGAACGGGTTCATTCAGTTCAACAACGGTACAAAATCCTGTTTACACCCCAAGTCAGAATGATATTGACGATGGTTTTGTAACCCTGACTATGACGGTTGCTTCAGCCGCACCATGCGTTGGTGATGTTGACCAGATGTTACTAACCATCAATCCACAGGCTACTGTTAATGCCGGCGCCGATGCCACCATCTGTGAAACAGGTACTTACACCCTGAGCGGAGCAACAGCCAGTGATTACACTTCACTGACCTGGAGCACCAGCGGCACAGGAACCTTCAGCGACGCAACAGCCCTTAACCCGGTTTACACACCAAGCCCAGCCGATATCACTGCAGGTTCAATCACACTCACATTGACCGCAACATCAGCCGGTCCATGTGTGGATGCAACAGATGCAATGGTTCTGACCATCAATCCCCAGGCAACAGCTAATGCCGGAGTTGATGCAACGATTTGCGAAGGCAGCAGCTACACCCTTAGCACCGCAAGTGCTACGAATGCTGCAACCTACACCTGGAGCACCAGCGGAACCGGAGCGTTTGTAAATGCAAATGTTCTGAATGCCACTTATAATCCAAGCGCAGGAGATATCCTGAACGGCTCAGTCACCCTGACCCTTACAGTGACCAGCGCCGCAGGTTGTGTAAATGCCACCGACTTTATGATACTGACCATCAACCAGCAGGCAACAGTAAATGCCGGAGTTGATGCCACCATCTGTGAAACAGGCACCTATACTTTGAGCACCGCCACAGCTTCAGATTACACCAGTCTGTTGTGGACAACCTCAGGCACAGGAACCTTCGATAATGCCAACATTCTTGCAGCAACCTATACACCGAGCCCAGCCGATATCACTGCAGGTTCAGTCACCCTGACATTGACTGCTGAATCAGCTGGTCCATGTGTGGATGCAACAGATGCAATGGTTCTGACCATCAGTCTTCAGGCAACAGCTAATGCCGGAGTTGATGCGATTATCTGCGAAGGCAGCAGTTACAGCATAGATGCAACAGTAACAGATGCAGCCACCATCGCCTGGAGTTCAAGCGGAACTGGATCATTCAGCAATGCAACCATCGAAGATCCGACCTACACCCCAAGTGCCGCTGATATCCTGAACGGTTCAGTCAACCTGACCCTTACAGTGACCAGCGCCGTCGGTTGTGTAAATGCCACTGACTTTATGGTATTGACTATCAATCAGCAGGCAGCAGTTAATGCCGGCACCGATGCTACCATCTGTGAAACAGCTACATACACCCTGAGTACCGCCACAGCTTCAGATTACACCAGTCTGTTGTGGACAACCTCAGGCACAGGAACCTTCAGCGACGCAACAGCCCTTAACCCGGTTTACACACCAAGCCCAGCCGATATCACTGCAGGTTCAGTCACCCTGACATTGACCGCAACATCAGCTGGTCCATGTGTGGATGCAACAGATGCAATGGTTCTGATAATCAGCTCACAGGCAACAGTTAATGCCGGTATTGATGCAACCATCTGCGAAGGCAGCAGCTACACTTTGAGCACCGCAAGTGCTACGAATGCTGCAACCTACATCTGGAGCACCAGCGGAACCGGAGCGTTTGTAAATGCAAATGTTCTGAATGCTACTTATAACCCAAGTGCCGCCGATATCCTGAATGGTTCAGTAACCCTGACCCTGACAGCGACCAGCGCAGCAGGTTGTGTAAATGCCACAGACTTTATGGTACTGACCATCAACCAGCAGGCAACAGTTAATGCCGGTGCAGATGCGACCATCTGTGAAACAGGCACCTATACTTTGAGCACCGCTACAGCAGCTGATTACACCAGTCTGTTGTGGACAACCTCAGGCACAGGAACCTTCAGCGATGCAACAGTCCTTAACCCGATTTACACACCTGGCATAGGAGAACTGGGTACAGTTACCTTGACATTGACCGCTGAATCAGCTGGTCCATGTGTGGATGCAATAGATGCTATGGTTCTGACCATCAATCCTCAGGCAACAGCCAATGCTGGCATTGATGCGATTATCTGCGAAGGCAGCAGTTACACTTTGAGCACCGCAAGTGCCACAGATGCAGTTACCTACACCTGGAGCACCAACGGAACCGGAGCATTTACCGATGCAACAATCCTGAACGCCACCTATAACCCAAGTGCAGGCGATATCCTGAATGGTTCAGTCACCCTGACCCTGACAGCTACCAGCGCAGCAGGTTGTGTGAATGCAACAGACTTTATGGTACTCACCATCAGCCAGCAGGCAACAGTTAATGCCGGCGTTGATGCCACTATTTGTGAAACAGGCACATACACCCTGAGCACTGCTACAGCAGCTGATTACACTTCTCTTACCTGGAGCACCAGCGGAGACGGAACCTTCAGCAGCACAAGTACATTGAACCCGATCTACACACCGGGAGCCGCTGATATCACAGCAGGTAATCTCACTTTGACCCTGACTGCAACCTCAGCAGCACCTTGCACCACTGTACAAGATGCAATGGTTCTGACCATCAGTCCTCAGGCAACAGCTAATGCCGGAGTTGATGCGATTATCTGCGAAGGCAGCAGTTACAGCATAGATGCAACAGTAACCGCCGCTGCCACCATCACCTGGACATCAAGTGGAACCGGATCATTCAATAATGCAACCATTGAAGATCCGACCTACACACCAAGTGCCGCCGATATCCTGAATGGTTCAGTCACCCTGACCCTGACAGTGACCAGCGCCGCTGGTTGTGTAAATGCCACCGACTTTATGGTATTGACCATCAACCAGCAGGCAACAGTTAATGCCGGTGTTGATGCTACTATTTGTGAAACAGGCACCTATACTTTGAGCACCGCGACAGCTTCAGATTACACCAGTCTGTTGTGGACAACCTCAGGAACAGGAACCTTCAGCGATGCAACAGTCCTTAACCCGGTTTACACACCAAGCCCAGCCGATATCACTGCAGGTGCAGTAACCCTGACATTGACCGCTGAATCAGCTGGTCCATGTGTGGATGCCGTAGATGCAATGGTTCTGACAATCAGCCCACAGGCAACTGTAAGTGCCGGAGTTGATGCAACCATCTGCGAAGGCAGCAGCTACACTTTGAGCACCGCAAGTGCTTCGAATGCTGTAACTTACACCTGGAGCACCAGCGGAAGCGGAGCATTTACCGATGCAACAATCCTGAACGCCACCTATAACCCAAGTGCAGGCGATATCCTGAACGGTTCAGTAACCCTGACCTTAACAGCGACCAGTGCAGCAGGATGTGTAAATGCAACTGACTTTATGGTACTGACCATCAGCGATCAGGCAGCAGTTAATGCCGGAGTTGATGCGACCATCTGTGAAACAGGCACTTACACCCTGAGTAGCGCAACAGCCAGTGATTATACTTCACTGACCTGGAGCACCAGCGGCACAGGAACCTTCAGCGATGCAACAGCCCTTAACCCGGTTTACACACCAAGCCCAGCCGATATCACTGCAGGTTCAGTCACACTCACATTGACCGCCACATCAGCCGGTCCATGTGTGGATGCAACAGATGCAATGGTTCTGACAATCAGCCCACAGGCAACAGTAAGTGCCGGAGTTGATGCCACGATTTGCGAAGGCAGCAGTTACACCCTTAACACCGCAAGTGCTACGAATGCTGTAACTTACACCTGGAGCACCAGCGGAACCGGTGCATTTGTAAATGCAAATGTTCTGAATGCCACTTATAACCCAAGCGCAGGCGACATCCTGAACGGCTCAGTCACCCTGACCCTAACAGTGACCAGCGCAGCAGGATGTGTAAATGCAACTGACTTTATGGTACTCACCATCAGCGATCAGGCATCAGTTAATGCCGGAGTTGATGCTACCATCTGTGAAACAG
>DHVX01000063.1 GCA_002412885.1 Bacteroidales bacterium UBA5197 | reverse complement strand
ACTTACCGGTCCCGGGCTTGTGTATTTGCAAAGTCTTCCCTTTTCGCGCCTTGCCGACAGAATATCCGCCGCTACCCGCACAAACCGTGAAGAAAGCACAGGCATTGGAGGTGTGGGAGGTGCTATTCTTGGAGGTATTCTTGGTGGTGACAGGAAATTCTGATCACTTTTAATCTTCAGGTTCATTACAAATTAATTCCAGAGACTTTGCTCTTAAAAATAAAGTTCATCCGCGAAGGATCACTCAATCAGAAAGCAATCAAAAAGCTGGTCAGAAATAAACCGGCTTTAATTTCGCTGTACATTACAGCAGTTGCTTTTTTTATTGCTATTGCAGGCTATCTGATAACACCTGACCCTTCGCCATATGCAAATGAACAGCATCTTGAAATTGCAGCCCGTAAACCCGGCTTTAAAGTTCATATGTTGAAAATTGCTGAGAATCAGGAAAAACCGGATTGCGGTATTCTTGACAGATGGCTTTATGGTTGCAGAAGTCAGTACCGGAAAATCCCGGTTTCATCGTGGAAGTTTGCGGGCGACAGCCTCATAGTCAGCGCTTACGAAACAGCACAAACAGAATTGCCCCTGGTGTTTTCATTCTGGATTTATGATGTTGTTTATGCCTTGCCGGGACAGGACAACATAAATTCATCCTCTTTACCCCAGACTGATTTAAATGGCCGGACCCTTGAGCGGGATAATGAAAAGCTCAAACAAATTATTACAAAATCGCATATTAAGCCACAGCGTTATTGGCTTGGAACCGACAGATTCGGCAGAGATATGCTGAGTCAGTTAATGATAGGCGCAAGAGTCAGCCTATCGGTTGGATTTATATCGGTTTTGATATCGTTGTTGCTGGGAATCCTTTTGGGTGCTTTATCAGGGTTTTTCAGAGGATGGGTTGACAACCTGATCATTTGGTTTATCAACGTCATCTGGTCAATTCCGACATTACTTCTGGTAATTGCCATAACATTTGCACTTGGCAAGGGTTTCTGGCAGGTATTTATTGCTGTGGGACTTACCATGTGGGTTGAAGTTGCCAGGGTTGTACGCGGCCAGATACTGAGCATCAGGGAAAAAGAATTTGTTGAAGCTGCCAAAGCTCTGGGCTACAAAAGCAGCAGAATTATCCTACGTCACATCCTTCCCAACACCATGGGCCCTGTGATTGTAATCTCAGCCGCCAATTTTGCTTCGGCCATACTTATTGAGGCAGGATTAAGCTTTCTCGGCATCGGCGTTCAACCTCCCATGCCTTCGTGGGGAACAATGATCAAGGAAAACTATGCTTACATCATCCTCGACAATCCCTGGCTGGCCATATTGCCCGGACTTTGTATAATGATTCTTGTGCTTGCTTTTATGATGATTGGAAACGGGCTGCGTGATGCCCTGGATGTGAAGGATACGTCTTCGATCTGATGATTTGCGCTTCTAATACTGTTGTTTATACTCCAGATTTCCGCACCCGAACTTCTTATTGAAATTGCGGCAATTGCCTTTGAAGAATTGCAATTTAACCATCACATAAAAATCCATTCCTGTAAAATCCTTAACTCCAAAGAAAGCGCCAAGCTTATCGGTCCCGATAACTACTTTATGAAAACGTGCACTTAATCCTATTCTCGGATAACGGTAATTATTGAGAATTACAGGCATTGCAACCTCAAAGTAATCTGTTTCGAAGCGTGGGGTAAGCGATATTTGCGAAGGCCGCACAACCGAAGCTTCAGATGTAACAATTGGATGAACCAGAATGGAATTTATATAAAATTTATTTGTCAGACGATAATCGAACTGAACGCTCAATGCCGTGGGCAACGCAATTGTGAATTCCGAATTCCGGATCAATTGGGTTGAATCTCCCGAAAACTCATAACTAATGGTCTGGAAAAGATCGTTAAGATTTTGGTAATCAGCACCTCTCACATTTTCCCAATTTGCACTGGCGTTCTCCATTTCTATCCATATGGGATTCTTTTTGTACTTCACACGTCCCAAATCAAGAAGTGAAACCCCAAGTCTGAAGATATAAGGCTGATAAGGAATTTCGCAGTATGATGAATAAGATTTGGTGGAATGTCCTCGCAACATTTTCTGGTAAGTAAATCCTACATCAAACCCAATACCTTTTCCGGTGAATAACTGATCCGGAAACAGAACATCATTGTTGTTGTAATCTACAGGAATAGAAGTTCCGAATCTTCCATTTGCATTGTAAACAATCAGTGTATCAGAATTAGGAACCATATAATCGATGTTATCGGCATAACCAAAAGCACCGCCCGAAGAGAATAAACCCTTTATTGTAATTCCTGCTGCCAGGTATTCCCTGTTCTGGCGATACAGTATTCTGGAATAGCTGCCTGAAATTTCAGCGAGAGCCATCGATGCCATCCTGAAATTAATTTCATTGATGTAATTTATTCTCTGCTGAGGATAATAGTCAAGACCTTCAACAGCAAATTTCGCAAGATCAAATGGGATACTATTGCCCGAAACCAAAATCCTGTATCCGGTTGACAGCCCAAACGCGTGATGCCCAGTTGCAAACATTGCGGAGGGCCCCAACACTCTAATTTGTGTGTAAGCATTTTTTAAGTCAGTATTATACCTGTCGTAATACTCCCTTTCGTCACCGGAAATTTCATCAATATGCTTTGGTAACTCAGGATTGGTGCTTAAAAACCTCGAAAACTTATATTCATCTTTGGCAAGATAAATATAATTGTTATCAACATTCAGATGAAGACCCAACAGATTGATATCAAGGTAAACCTTGGAGGTAAGAATTGAGGTTGGATTAATCAGACTTCCGGTAATACCGGCGTAATTACTGTTAACATAACCGTGCATTTCCTGTGCTTTGCCTGAAAAAGCAATTCCGGCAAAAAGCGTAACGAAAAGAATTAAAATCTTCAATTTTAGCACGTTAGAAATTAAACGATGATACCTAATCCCAAAAGGCATCAATGAGTTGATATTTAGAGTTGCCAAAGGTAAAACTTTTTACTCATAACCCATAATTTCAATATTAAGCATGAAAAATGGTTGAAAAACAAACGAAGTAAAGCGTCGTTTTAGTATTGATCTTCATAAACTATTTAAATAAGTAAATAATCCGGCATTTGAATTCCTTGTCCAATATCCATGTTCAACCTTTTTTGTAATATTGCAAGCGATATTCAATATTGCTTAAAAAACAACCTTGAACAATGAAAAAGAACTATATTCTGTGGATTGCTGCGATTATCATTACTTTGGGATCAGCAATTTATCAGAGGTCAACCGGCCCTACAAACCCCATTAAAGGCAAAGTGCAGCTGGGAGATCAAACCGTAAAATATAAACTGATTCGCACCTACGGAGGCCCCGATAATGCTGAGATCAGCATTGATGAGCCAACAGGAAAGATTCAGGGAACCTTTAAATACAAACGATTTAAAAGTTTTGATGAGTGGAGCGAAGTGCTGATGGTTAATATGGGCGGCAAGCTGGTTTCATATATTCCTCACCAGCCTCCGGCAGGAAAAGTTGAATATCTTATTACCTTGTCAGATGGCACCAATCAGGTTCAGCTTACAGAAGAACCGGTAGTAATTCGTTTCAAAGGTCATGTTCCGGCTGGTGCCTTGATTCCTCATATTTTTTTCATGTTTCTTGCAATGCTTTTTTCTACCCGCACCGGAATAGAAGCAATTGTAAAAGGAAACAGAACATTCTCATTGTCAATATACACCACTATTCTATTTCTGCTTGGAGGACTGATTTTCGGCCCCATTGTTCAGAAATATGCTTTCGGAGCTTACTGGACAGGCTGGCCTCTTGGCACTGATCTGACCGACAATAAAACCATTGTTTCGTTCCTTTTCTGGGTTCTGGCTGTTTATATGCTTTGGAAAAATCGCGAAAAAAGAGGTTGGGCACTGGTTGCTGCTATTGTGCTGATGCTTATCTACTTTATCCCGCA
>DHVX01000065.1 GCA_002412885.1 Bacteroidales bacterium UBA5197 | reverse complement strand
GTTTTATTTTCCTCCTACTCGATTGACGGTTTTTTATGATTTATTTTTGCGTTATGCTGCCTCTGTGCTACGAACTTTAAGCCTTTTCTTGCCACAGGCTAGAGCCGTGTGGCAAGTCTTTTGATTTTTTTATAGCATTTTCAGTTATCCGCTCGCGCGCGTCCCCTGACGCGTGCAAACACCAACGCTCAAATAGCATATCTGTTAAGAATTTCCTCCTGCTGAATTCCCTCCAGCTTTCGCTGGAGGGAAAAAAAACCTCAAATCCATTCCGGGCTTTAGCCCAACCCTTATTTTTGCCACGATTGCACGAATTATAGACTATTCTTTCATAGTCTGATCTTGACGTGCAATTGAGAATAATAATGTATTTCAATTCATCTATTCGTGTATTCGTTGCAAATACTTTGAATAAAACCTCCTGAATTCCCTCAACTTCAAACCCTAATCATTTTTCAACAATTCGTATATATGATCATTGTGCCCGTATAGTACAATTACATCTCCCTCCTCGAGTTGAGTATAGGCTTTTGCGACTCCTTCAATATGTAGCTTTGATGTTTTCTTTAGCATTCCAAACAGCCCCTTTTCCTTCACGTTTTTCATAACAGTAAGAACCAAAACCTGGTAATACTGATTAAAACCGACCTCAGCAATGGTTTTTCCTGCAAATTTCTTCGGTACTTCAACCTGTACTACGCTGTAGTTATCCGTAAGTTCAAACGAATCAATAATCCCGGTAGAAGTAAGTTTTTTAGCCCAGCGTTCGGCAGTTTCTTCCTCGGGTCTCATAATTTCAGAAATCTCCATAGCTTCAAGTATAGTTGCGTGAATGGGTGAAACTGAACGGCAAACCAGCTTTGGCACATTCAGCTTTTTCATGAATGCGGTTGTCAATAGATTTGCACCTTCATCCTCACCAATGCTAACTATAACCACATCGGTGTTTTTTAATGGCAAACTGTTCATAGCATTCTGATGCTTAGTGTCCAGACATATTGCATGAGTTATTTTGTCCTTTATGTCCTCAATCTTATCCAACTTCTTATCAACTCCGATAACCTCATGACCCAACTGGGTTAATTTAATTGCAAGAGAGGAACCAAATGTGCCAAGGCCAATAATTATGAATTTCATTGCGTTAAGTGTTAGTTAATTAGAATATTTTCTGAAGGCAAACGGTATGCCTCTGTCGAAACTCTTTTGAATAGTGCGATCAGCAATGTAAGCATGCTCACCCTTCCAATAAACATGGTAAGGATCAGAACCAACTTGCTGGCTGAACTCAAATCAGCAGTGATACCCCTGCTAAGACCCACTGTAGCATATGCCGATATGCATTCAAAAGAAATATTTAAAAGCTCTTTGTCTGAATCGAAAAATGAGATAAGCAGGATTGATATTGAAATAACAAAAATTGAAAGCAGAATGATTGCATAGGCTCTTTCCACTGAACTATTTGGAATCTCTCTGTTGAAAAGTTCCAGTCTGGTCTTTCCTCTGGCAATACTGATGGTGTTAAGAATGGCTACAGCGAATGTGCTTGTTTTTATTCCTCCTCCGGTTGAAGCGGGCGATGCGCCAACCCACATTAAGAACATCATAATAAGAATAGTATGCAGGTTTAACGCCCCTGTGTCAACTGTGTTGAACCCAGCTGTTCTTGTAGTAACTGAGCCAAAAAATGCCGTAACAACTTTACCGGTTTGATTATGACTGGCCAGGGTGTTGTTGTATTCCAGTATATAGAAAGCGATTGCGCCAAAAACGGTAAGCACTAAGGATGTGATGAGAACTATCCGGGTATTTATATTTATTAGCCTGGGTGTAGTATTGGTATTTTTTCGGCGAAGCAGAAACAGGTACGCAGAGATAACCTTCAATTTGAGGTACCTGAACAGATTGAAAACAATTGGGAAACCTAAGCCACCTAAAATAATCAGAAATGAAATGATCAGGTGTAAAGGGTAGTTTAGTTGAAATGCCTCTTCGTAAAAACTATTCTGAAGCGTTGAGAAACCAGCATTACAAAAACCAGATATTGCATGGAAGCCCGAAAAGAATACCCGATCGTAAACAGAAGGAATTACGGAACTGTCAAGAGTCTCAAAGATCAGTAATGCGCCTGTTCCTTCAATCAGAAATGTAAGGACAATAATTTTTTTTAGAATTGAAAAAACATCGGAGATTTTCTCTGCATTTGTTATGTCCCTCAAAGCGAGTTGGTTTTCGTACGAAGAACCTCCTTTAAAAAAATAGCTGAAGTAGCTGGCAAAAGTCATTATACCAAGACCTCCTAACTGAATCAGCAGAGCAATAATAATATGTCCGAATTCTGTAAAAGAGCTTCCCGTATCAACAACCACCAGACCAGTAACACAAACAGCACTGGTTGAGGTAAAAAGAGCATCTATAAGACCGATTCCGGAAACTGTTGCCTTTGGTAGCAGCAAAAGAAACGAACCCAGAATGATTAAAGTCAGAAAGCTTAATACAAATAACTGTGCCGGGTTTAAGTAAGCCTTTCTGAGTTCAACTTTTAAAGCTGAAAACTCTCTTATGAAAACCAGGAATACAGCGGCATACAGCCAGATTTTATGGTTTAAAATACCAGGCAGATTATTCGTGAAGTAACCATTTTGGTTTAATAAAATGAAGATTAAAAACAGAAATAGAACGAAGTCAAAGGGTGAACTTTTTAATCTGGGACGATAATCTTTAAAAAAATATCGAACAGCCAATGATACTATTCCAATAAAAATTGAAAATAAATAAACTGAAATTAAAAAAACCTTAATGTCATGCTGGTGTTCAAAACCAAAGTCGTAAAAAAACGCAATAATCGCCAGAATACTAACTACTATTGGTATCCTTGCAATCCTTTTTATTAACACCTTCGCTCCTGACTTTTTCTTAAAGTTGTTCTCCACAATCAATCAATTTATTTCAAACTATTCATTATCAGCAAATTTATTGAACTTCTAAGCCTGATTCTCAACAGACATGCCTGAGAAAAACCGGCATTATCAGAACACCATTTAATCACCGCTGCCATTTTATAAAAGTACGAATTTCCTGATTCCCTATTGTTAAATTCCATCCGGCTCCAGCCGGAGGACAACAAAAAACTTCAATACCATCGTGGGCTTTAGCCAAATCCTAGCCAAATAACTAGCCAAAATGCATTGAATTGCAAATTCAATGGTGTTCAAAGCGGGTTAAAAGTTAAAAGTGAAAAGTGAAAGGTGAAAAGATAAAAGTAAAAAGATAAAAGTGAAAAATGAAAAATGGCTCTGAGTTCTGAGTTCTGTAGCGAATAAATAAGTGACCTAACAAGTTTTCTTTCAACTTGTGAGGTCTTCTTGTTTTATTATGGCGAAGAAACCGGCGAAATAAAATGAAAAGTGAAAAGTGAAAAATGTCACTAGCTCAGGGACCCAAAAATGAAAAATGAAAAATGGCTCCGGGTTCTGAGTTCTGATTCGAATAATTAAGTGACCTACCAAGTTTCCTTCCAGCTTGTGAGGTCTTCTTGTTTTAATATGGCGAAGAAACCAGCGAAACGTATTGAATTGCAAATTCAATGGTGTTCAAAGCGGAATTGCAAATTCCGCTTAGCAGAGCTGCTTCAGCGGACGAGCCCTCCAAAGGCGGGCAGGCTCAGCGAAGCTAAATTCTGCTTAGCCGGGGTCGTTAATTATTTAATCTAATTGTCTTAATAATTGTCAATCTTGTTACAAAATATTGAAATATAATCAAACTAAATCCACCCACAAAAATTAAAGCTAAAATCATTGCTTTTGTTATCTCAAAATCAAGTCCAAGCATTCCTTGTATATTGTCTCCAATAGTTTTATCTGTCAACCCGATGACTGCCGATGAAACACAAATCAAAGTCATTATCAATCCTGTGAATAATGAAACTTGATTTATTTGTTTTGACCGCATTTCTGGTTGAATCTTATTAGAAATAATCCTGTTACCAAAATAGTATCCGGCAATCAATCCCAATAATACATTAAAAACAGGAAATCCCATAAAAAATCCATATACACAAATATTATAGAATACATAAATCCCAGCAATATACCAATGTGGCAAATCAAATCTATGCTTAATCCAACCTTTTAAAAATTTTAAGTCAATTATTAATCCAAGTATTAATCCAACCGTTAAATAGATAACAACTCTATTCTCTGATTTATCAAGATAAAACCACGTAATCACTGATAATAGTCCAAACAACAATGGGAATGTAGCCCCAATTATCAATCCGCTAATTATTTTTTCAAATTTTTTCATAAGTAACTGCGTTGTCGTTATTTTTTTAATGCCCGCTAACGAGTAGATATCCAAAACCCTGCATATATTTCTGACTTGACTTCACTTTAAAACCACAAATACATCCAGATCATCGCCTCAAATATAACAACTTATTAAATATCCATGCTAACCAATTGGCTTTTCAATTCACTGGCAGGATTAATGCCAGCTAAAACCAAATATGGTCAGGTGGCTGAGATTTTTATGCTAATAAATTGAATTGCAAATTCAATGGTGTTCAAAGCGGAATTGCAAATTCCGCTTAGCCGGAGGGCCCTTTTTTTGTGACGGTTTATTATGATTTATTTTTGCGTTATGCTGCCTCTGTGCTACGAACTTTAAGCCTTTTCTTGCCACAGGCTAGAGCCTTGTGGCAAGTCTTTTGATTTTCTTATAGCATTTTCAGTTATCCGCTCGCGCGCGTCCCCTGACGCGTGCATCAGCAATATTAAAATTATTTCAAAATTATTTCGATCATCTCTTTAGTCCGCCTGTCTGAAAACCAACAACATGAGCTAATTTGAAACTGATCCGGCAAAAAATTATAAAAAAAAAGGAGTTTCCGGATAGGGGTAAAACCGGTTTCAGTTGTCTCAATAGCACAGATTGGGTTTTTAAAGAAATTTTCAATTACTTTGCACACCCAAATACTACTCGTCACAATTATCTGTGACAACTCTGATAAGGCTGGAATTTTGAGGTACTACTGACTAAAGGAACTAAACTGACTTGACTGACTTGTACTACTACACCCTGACTACCGGGAATTCTTTGTATTGCTATGCAGGATTGCTTATCTGCAATCTGCTGTGTGGCTTTTTTTGTTTTTACTACCATTCCCTTCTTTACCGCTCAATGCGGATTCTTTCGATGGAATATGATGATTCTGCTGCCACGTTGCCGGTTTTTATAAAATCAGGCAGATAGTGATTATTGCCGGTCAACAGCCGGATATACTTTTGACTTTTTTAAATTTTAATATTAACAGGCATTACCTAAATGCAGAAAGGAGGCACACAAAATAAGCGTACTCAGAATTCATTTACCATCGGGTTTTGATTTTAAATAAGCCCTGATCACATTAATTACTATTTACTTTACTTAATTAAACTAACATGAACTCAAATTTTCGCAGAATTAAGGCTTTCGCGCTTACTACGATGGCTGTTCTTTTGAGTGTTGGTTTTTCATTTGCTCAGGTACAATCGCTTGAGGAAGTAGTGAAAAATCAATATGAAATTGACCTGCACGGACCAACCGTTGTGGTGCCAATTTCACCAGAAGGCAGTACCAGAGCTATAGGTGATGACTGTATTACCCCGATAGTTATCGGATCGTTTCCCTTTAGTGATGTAAACACCACTGCCGGCAGGGGAAATACCTACAGTGAGACTTGTATGGGATCTTATGATGGTGGCGAAGACATCATCTACCAGTTTACCCTTACTGAAGCTCGCATCATTACCATTACCATGGACCCTCTGGGAACAACCTGGACAGGGCTTGGACTGATGGATGCTTGTCCTCAGACAACCACTACTTGTCTAGGTATCGCCACAGGTGCAGGTGCCACTCCCAGAGTGATTACACAAACACTTGCTGCTGGTACTTACTACATTATGGCTGATACATGGCCTTCACCTGCCAATATCCCAAGTTTTAACCTCACAGTAACCAGTGCATCTCCGCTGCCAGTAGCAGCTGCTTACAGCGCTCCGGGCAATGGTTCAGCTGGCATTCCCATTTCAACCAGCCTTAACTGGGCTCCTGGAACTGGTGGCGGACCTGCTACCGGATACCTGGTTTATATGGGTACCGACAATCCTCCTACCAACATTGCCAACGGTGTTGATGTAGGTAATGTTCTTACATACACTCCGGCTACTCCGCTTGAATATGCAACCGAGTACTTCTGGCAAGTTGTTCCTTATAACACATACGGACAAGCTACCGGAAATGCTATATGGTCATTCAATACGTCTTTAGGTGTTGGTGTACTCGAAGGATTTGTTACCAACGGATTCGGCATCCCTATGGGAGGTGTTTCCATCAATATTGACAATACCATTACCAACTATACTGCTGTCAGCGATCCGAGCGGATTCTACCAGCTTACTTTTGTTCCTGCTGCTGCATATACCCTTACAGCATCATTCGCAGGTTACAACAACACTGTACAGAGTGTCACTGTTGCTGCTTCTACTACCACCTATCAGAATGTTACCATGCTACGTCCTGTAATGGCAGTTACTCCAAATCCTTACAGCGTAAGCCTCAACCCTAATGAATATCTTCAGGGTGCTATCAATGTTGCCAACAATGGCGATGGTGTTCTTACCTGGACTGCAAGTGTAAACTACACTTCACCAGCTCCCAACAACTGGTTAACCGTGGCTCAAACCAGCGGTACTGTTGCTGCATACACGAACTTTAATGTTCCTATGAACTTTAACGCCACCGGACTTGCTGCCGGAACCGTTAAAACTGCAGAAATTACTTTTACTACTTCAAACCCCAATATCGGAAGCGTTGTAGTTCCTGTTACCATGACTGTTAGCGGTGTTGCGCTCAATACTCCTACCAACCTGGTTGCAACCCTTACCAACCCTGTTTCAGGTACTGTTAACCTTGCATGGAATTTTGAAGCCAACCGCGCTTTCAGCAACTTTGTTGTAAAACGCAATGGTGTTCAGGTTGCTGCAACTACCAATACTACTTATACTGAGACTCTGCCAACTTATGGCGTTTATTCATATACTGTAACTGCTGTTTACGAAGAAGGCAATTCAGTTCCTGCCGGACCTGTTGTTGTTGAGTGGTCGAACCCAACCCTCGTGTTGAACCCAACCTCACTTTACAATGAGCAGTATCCTAATACCAGCGAAGCTGTTTCTTTCACCATTTCAAATACCGGTGAAGGCACACTTGCTTTCTCATTCCCTGAGTATGCTGCACGTCAGCTTGTAAATACTCCTGGTTTCACACCTAATGTACGTTCAGCTGTTCAGCCTGTTTCTGTAGAAAAAGGTGACATTGATCCTACCGACAATCAGGGTAACCGCAACCTTCGTGGTGCTGGCGGACCTGATGCATTTGGTTACATGTGGATTGACAGCGACGAAGCCGGTGGACCTGCTTTCGTATGGAATGACATTGCAACTACCGGAACTTTGCTTACCGGTCTTACCGACGATAATGCTGTAGGCCCTGTAAGCCTTGGTTTTAACTTCCCGTTCTACGGAAATACTTACGGCAGTGTTTATGTTGCATCAAATGGATTCCTTTCATTCGACAGCGGAAACACTTCACTCTCCAACCAGAACATACCAAGTGCCACCACGCCTAACAACGTAATTGCATGGTGCTGGGATGACCTTCATGGTGGTGGTCCTGCTTCTGCAGTTTATACTCAGAATATGGGCAACTACTGGGTAATCCAGTTTACCAATTACAATGAGTATCCTACTACCTCAACTGGTAGAATCACTGCTCAGGTGCATCTTTATGCCAATGGTGATGTCCGTATTTATTACAAAGACATCGTTGGTGGATTTGATGTTACAAGTGCAACCGTAGGTATTGAAAATGCCACCGGAACCATTGCCACAAACATCAACTACAACAGTGCTTATCTGCATAATAATCTGGCAGTTTGGATGGGCTTACCTGATCCTACTTTCATTACTTCTGTTGTTCCTGCTTCAGGTCAGGTTGCTCCTGGTCAGAGTGTTGATGTAGTTGCTACATTCACATCCAACAATGATATTTTCCCTGTTGGAACTCACAACACAGAGCTTGCACTGAACACCAACGACCTGGCCAATGCCAGCGTTATGATTCCTGCTACCATGGTTGTTTACAACCCTGCTATGATTTCAGGTACTGTTACTGCTGCTGACGACAATGCGCCTATCCATGGTGCTGTTGTAACCGCTGGTTCATACAGTGCAACCACCAACGAAGATGGTAATTATGCCATGGTTGTTGACGCTGGTACTTATAACATGACCTTCGCAAAAACCGGTTACACCACCGGTGCTGTTGCAGGAGTTATAACCACCGAAACCAATACCACTGTTGTTGACATTGAACTTGAGGAAGTATTATATGCTCCTACTCTTGTAAACGCTGTAGTTAACGCAGCCGATACACAGACCGAAGTTACCTGGGGTCTTCCTATCCCAAGTTACGAAGTATTGTATGATGATGGTACAGCTGAAAACTATGCTGCCTGGGCACTTCCTGGCAACATGAACGCTGTTAAATTCACTCCTGCCGGATATCCTGCTACCATTTATGGTGGTCGCGTTTTCGTAGGTGATGGCAGTTTCCCGAATAACAATACCGGTTTTATCGGTACTACATTTGGTGCTGTTGTTTATGCTGCTGACGGAGCAAACGGGCTTCCCGGAACAGCTCTTGATTCAATTTCAGTAACTGTAAATAACCTCGGATGGGTTAATTTCTCAGGTCTCAATGCAACCATTACCGAAGGTAGCTTCTACCTTGCAATGGTTCAGGGTGCTCAGTCACCAAATTGTGCTCCTGTTGGAATTGATCAGTCAATCCCAACCGTTTACCGCAGTTATTCACGCAACGTTTCAACCGGCGGAGCCTGGTCACTTTCTCCTTATCAGGATATGATGATCCGTGCTTTCGTAACTGGCGTTGTTGCTACTGATGATGTTACCCGTTTGGCTTCGAAAGAAACCAGAACTCCTGCAAAACAGCGTGCAATGATTTCACAGTCAGCTCCTCTGGCCTTGTCAGGTGTTGAAGGTGAAGGCCAGTTCCTCGCTATTCAGGATGGTTTAACCCGCGATCTTACCAGCTATAAGGTATGGCGTGTTAATGGTTTCGATCCTAATGCAGGTCCTGAAACCGGAAATCTTACCCTGCTCAACGGAACCGTTGCAACTACCAACTATACCGATGCAGCTTATGAAGGTTTACCAGAAGGCTGGTACGCTTATGCTGTTGCAGCCAACTATACCAATGGTGGTGAATCAGCAAAAGTTTACTCAAACATCGTAGGTCATAAAAAACTGGTTGATGTAACTGTAAATGTAACGCTTACTACCGGTGGCAGCCCTGCTGGTGCAGTAGTTAGCCTTGCTGGACAGAATTATCCTTACTCAGTTTACACACAGACTGTTCCTGAAAATGGTACCGTTGTATTTGAAGATATCTGGAAAAACAATTATGTACTTGAAGCCAAAAAAGTTGGTTTTGATGATTTCATGATTACTCCTAACATCACTTCAAACCGTACTTTCAACATCATGCTTGCTGAAAGGAAATACAAACCACGCAACCTGTATGTTGATGACCTTACCCTTGTAGCAACATGGGATGAGCCTCTTGCAATAGCAGTTATCGAAGATTTCGAAGGTTCAGTATTCCCTCCAGCCGGATGGCAGAGCATTACCCAGAACACAAACGGATGGTATGCAACTACCAATGGTAGCAGCACCGACTTCCAGATTCCTCCTCATACCAAGTATGCAGTAACCAACGACGATGCAGCCAATGGCGACGGTTCAGTAGATTATCTGATCACTCCTTCGATGGATTGGACCGGACTTCCTTCATTCAGGTTGAATTTCGCAAGTTATTTCGACGGATCATGGGGACATAGCGCATACATTGAAATCAGTACCGATGGTGGTGCTACTTTCACCGTTATTCACACAATGGCTGCAGCTCCGGGTGCATGGCAGAATCTCGAAATTGACCTTGCTCAGTTCTCTGGTGCAACCGGTTTAAGCGAAGTTATGCTTGCTTTCCACGCTGATGACAATGGTGAATGGGGTTCAGGTTGGGCTGTTGATGATGTACAGATTGCATCAGGCGGTGTTCCTCACCAGGGATACGGCGTTTTCCTTGATGGAACTCTAGTTGACAATACTCCTGAAACTACTTTCCTCTATACAAACCTGAATTACGGCCAGGAATACCTTGCAGGTGTTGCTGCTCTTTTCAGCTCAGGATACTCAGAACTTGATACTTATAAATTCAGGTCACGTTTCCTTTCACCTCCTCAGAATCTTGAAGGCATAAGCCCTGCACAGACTGACTACGCTCATTTGTGGTGGGAAGAACCTGCCGCCGGTGGTGGTGTTGGTGGTTCATTGGTTGAGGATTTCGAAGCCGGCGTTCTTTCTGCAGGCTGGGAAATTATCCAGACCAATAACGTTTCTAACAACGGTCCTACTCCTTCTTTCTGGACTGTTAATGACTATGTATCTGCTGACTTCTCTCCATTCGGTACTTATCATGCTGGTTTGTGGTGGGATTACGGTCATCAGGACGAATGGCTTATCACTCCTGAAGTTAACATCGGAGCTGGTACCACATTGACTTTCGAAAGCGCAGTTTTTGAAGGATCGACAAATGCAGATCATTACTATGTAAAAGTTTCTACCGATGGTGGTTCAACATGGACAATCGTTTGGGATGCTTCAGCTCTTACCGGTGGTGGTTGGAATTACTACGATTACGCCTACTCAATTGATCTTACTGCTTTTGCAGGCCAGAGTGTAAAAATTGCATTCAATGCAGTTGATGGCGATAATCAAGGCTTGTGGTACATCTGGTTTATCGACAACATTTCTGTTGGCAATACCGATGAAATCGTTATGTTCCCTGCAGCTTCTCTAACAAAAATCAGCAACAGCAGCAATCGTGGCGGAAACGATCAGATTGCACGTGATGGCAACACCAACCGCGTTTCAAACAGTGCCGTTCGTTCAAACCGCGCTGTAATGGGTCTGATTGGTTACAACCTCTATCGCGACAATGCACTTGCTGCTTATGTACAGCATCCAACAACCGAGTACTACGACCTGAACCTGATGCCAGATACATACACTTATCATGTAACTGCTGTTTATGACCTCACTCCTTACGGATTTGCAGGCCAGACAGGTGAATCAATGATCGAAGGACCGATTGATGTTACTGTTTCTTACGGTTACGAACTTCCTTTCACCGAAAACTTCAACACTGGTTTGTTCGAAACTAACCAATGGACTGTTAATGGTGGAAACTGGAGAATTGCAGGACAGGTTGGAAATGATGCACCTTCAGCAGAATTCTATTTCAGCCCTGTAACCAATAACTACAGCCAGTCAATTACCAGTTACTTTATGATTGGTACCGGTATTGTTGATGGTAAGATCATGCTTGATTTCGATCTGAAACATACCCTTGTTAATGCAACCGAAGCTGAATTCCTTGCTGTTGAAGTATTCAACGGAAGTGCATGGGTTAAAGTTGCTGAATATAAAAACACAGCCAACATTAACTGGGAAACCAAGTCAATTGACATTACTGCTCCTGCAAAAGGAAAAGTATTCCGTGTTCGCTTCACCGCTTCAGGTGCTGTTACCACCGATATCTTCAACTGGCTTGTTGACAATGTTAACATCTACCGTGTTTGTGCTCCTGCAACCGAACTTACTGCAGTTGTAAATCTGCCGTTTGTTGAGCAGGTACTTCTTAACTGGGAATCACCAACTGGTGGTACAGGTCCTGGTGTTTCTGCATGGCTTGGATGGGACAATGGCGTGAATGAAGATGCTATTGGTCTGCAAGGTGGTGGTACTTTCAATGTTGCTGTAAGGTTTACCCCTGCTCAGCTTGCACAGTACGCTGGTACAAGTCTTACCAAAATCCGTATGTTCCCTTACAGTCCAGGTGGAAGCATCTCACTGAAAGTTTGGACAGGATCTAATGCAAGTACTTTGGTACTTACTCAGCCAATCGCTTCTTACACAGCCGGTGAGTGGAATGAGTTTACCCTCAATACTCCAATCATGGTTACCGGAGCAACTGAACTTTGGTTTGGTTATGCCGTAACTCATGGTGCTGATTATGTTGCTGGTTGCGATGGTGGTCCTGCCGTTGCCGGATTTGGCGATATGCTCTCACTCGACGGTTCAGTTTGGGAATCAATGGCAACTGCCTATGGTCTGAACTACAACTGGAACCTGAATGGTTATGTTGAAACTATTGATGGCGTTACTTCTGTTCTTCAGCCTGTTGTTGATGAAACCGTTTACGGAACTTCATCTTCAATTGAGCGTGGCAATTATACATCACTTCCGGGTGCTGTATTGTCAACCGAAGTTATCAGTAGCCGTGCCCTCGTTGGATACAATATCTACCGCGATGGTGAAATGATCGGTTCAACCACCGAAACTACTTACATTGATGCTGACGAAGTTCTTGCTCTTTACAACACATACTGTTACACAGTTGTTGCTGTTTACGACGATTGCGAAAGCGAAATGACAGAAGAAGCTTGTGTATTGCTCACCAGCGTTCCTGTTGTTGACAACAAAGAAGTAAGCATCTATCCTAACCCGTCGAACAGCGTGGTTAACATCGAAGTTACAAGCAATATCAGCCAGGTTGTTGTTTACAACTACTTAGGTCAGGTTGTGATTGAACGCAATGTTACCGGAGCTGAAACTCTTCAGGTTAATGTACGCAACTACGAAGCTGGCGCTTACCTGGTTAAATTTGTAACCAAAGCAGGCGAAACCTTCACCAAAAAGGTTGTTGTTACTAAGTAATCGTTAATTCGATATAATTGAAAAGGGCTCCGAAAGGGGCCCTTTTTGGTTTATAGACTTAGCAAATTAATTCTGATTAAATTATTATGAAAAAAAGTTGTTAAACGGATAGGGGTAAAACGCTTTCCAATTGTCATATATCAGTAAATCATATACTTTCATGCAATATTATGAATAAGGTCTTCAATCCCATTTTGGCAAAAACAGCAATTCTGTTCTTTGTAATATTCTTCTCAGCTATACATTTTCATGGCTTTGGCAATAAAAGTAAAAATCGGACAGGAGATGAAATCAGAGGAAGAACAAATGGACTTGTTACCATTAGTTTTACCATAAATGCTACCAGCGGTGCATCTGTTCATGGTGCAAGGCTGATTATATCCGGGATAAACAACTCCAATTATTATCAGACCACTTACGATAATCCAACTGCTGTGTTGCAATTGGAGATAATTCCGGGAGAATATCTGGTAAGTATAGCAAAACCTGGTCACCCGCGCTGGGAAAAGGTCTGCGATTTATCTTTTAATCAACATGTCCATGCGATGTTGACGGATATTCACTATAGTCCTCAAAATATTGAAATAGATTCGGTAAGTTTATTAATAACCTGGGATAAGCCAACTGCAATATTACTTGATGAAGATTTTGAAGGGGAGCTGTTTCCGCCTGAAGGATGGCAAATCATGACTTCAGGGCAGGAAGGATGGCATGTAACTGAAAATGGCAGCAGTACACATTTTAATATTCCTCCCCATTCCACGTATGCGGTTTCAAACGATGATGCTGCCAATGGAAACGGATGCTGTGAGCTCTTAATTACTCCATTGTTGGATCTTACAGAACAGGAAAGTTTTACATTACAGTTTTCGTCGTTTTACACCGGAGCAAACGACCATAAAGCCTTTGTACTTTATTCAACTGATAATGGCATTAACTGGAACGATCTGGGAGTACCCTATCCTTATCCATACAACGACTGGATGGAAATCAGTATTGACCTGACCGATTTTTCAGGCTTTAACGATTTCGATTCCATCCGGTTTGCATTTCACTCTGATGATGCGGGAGGACATGGTTCAGGATGGGCAATTGATGATGTTAAGGTAATAAACAGCGAGATTGAAGTTGTTGGTCATGGAATTTTTATTGATGGATTGTTGGTTGACGTTATGGTCGATCCAATTACCAGTTACAATTGCCGGGATCTTGAGTTTGGCCAGGAATATCAGATCGGAGTTTCTGCCTTATATTCATCAGGATATTCACATATAGTATCAAAAAGAATTACCTCCCGCTATCTGGAACCAGCTCGTTACCTCATTGGCGAAGTAGCTGCTGCAGGAAATCAGATAGATCTTTCGTGGAATGATCCTGAAAATCCACAGAATCGCGCACAGCTTGTTCCGGGATTGAAGGCTTTTAATATATACAGGAACGATAGCCTGATTGCAACCCTGCCGGCTACTTGTAACAATTATTCTGATTCAGGTTCTGCTTATGGAATCCAAACCTATTTTGTCAAAGCCCTTTATGACCTCACTACTTACGGTTACCCCGGTGAGCAGCAGGAATCCATGGAAAGCAATGTTGTTGAAATAACCTATGGATTATACCTATCTCTCCCTTTTTATGATGATTTTAGTTGGGGATCTTTTGATAGCGATCGTTGGTCAACCAACAACTTTTATTGGAAAGTTGATACACTTTCGGGAAGTAGCTCGCCATGCGCTAAGTTTTCATCTAGTGATTATAATTTACCATCTTACGCTGAAGCCTTAAGAACAACCGTTATTCGAGGCACCATTAGTACTGATCAGAAAATATTTCTTGAGTTTGATATAGACCATGAATTAGTTCACAATTCTGGTTTTGAAAAATTAGAAGTGCTCCTTTTTAATGGATCATCAAATACCAGACTTGCATTATATAGCAATTTAAGCTCCATCAATTGGGAAAGACAAATTTTTGACATTACCTCAATTGCTGAAAATAAAGATTTTAAGGTTATATTCTTTGCCTTTGGATTCAATTTAAACAATATTTCACATTGGAAAATAGATAATGTGCACATTTATACAGTCTGTAATGAGCCTATTAGACTTGAAGGTAAAAATCTTCTCCCCGATCAAGCTGCTATTGAACTGACATGGGAGGCTCCCCAGGGAAGCAACCAATATTGGTTTTCCAGAGATAGTGGTTTTAACAGCGGAGTTACAGGCTTGTCAGAAGGCGGCACATTATATATAGGAATACGTTTTAATTCATTTCATTTTGAGAATTTTATTGGCAGCATCATCAGCAAATCAAACTTTTTTCCTGCAGCGCCTGGTTGTCAATATACATTTATAGTACTCGAAGCCATAGGAGATTTAACTCAATTAATATATGAACAGCAAGTAGAGAGTTATGAGAGTGGTATCTGGAATGAATTGACTGTAAACGATGAAGTTAGAATTCAGCCCGAAACTGACTATATCTTTGGGTATAGGATTATTCAACCTCCTTCGGTAAACCCTGCTGGTATTGATGCAGGCCCTGCCGAAGTTGGGTTTGGAGATCTTTTTTCTCTTGATGGAGTCAATTGGATGTCAATGGAAACATTCATTGGCAATGATAATAACTGGAATATCCGCATTCAGCTTGAAATAAATGGCTCTGATAACAGCCCCGGCAAACAGTTTCCCGAAGATGAACTTTCCGATAAAGGTTTTATCACTTACCACATATATCGGGATCATGAATTTCTTGCTTCTGCCACAGATGCCCATTATCTGGATGATGATATAAATTTAGTTCCAGGGAATAACTACAATTATAAAATTAATGCAGCTGTGCCCGGTTGTACATCCCCATTCTCAAACGAAGTGGTGGTTCAGTACGGAACTATCGGTATAGATGAAATCGGGACAGGTTTAGTTAACATTTACCCAAATCCAGCAAACGATATGTTTGTTGTTGAGTTTTCGGTGGATGTGGTAAAAATATCTGTGATCAACTACCTCGGGAAATCAGTATTTAAACAGTTTTTAAATGGCGATAAAAAGGTATTTATTGATACCAGTAATTTCGATGCAGGAGTTTATCTTGTAAAACTTCAAACCAGAGAAGGAAAGACAATCACCCGAAAAATGGTGGTTGCAAAGTAAAATCCGCGGTTCTTATCTACAGGATGTTCCGGATTGTATTTATTGCAGGATGTAAAATTATAAACGTTAAATGGAGTAATGCTATGACTAAACTTACGAAAAAATATCTATCGCTTCAATCAGGAGTTTTTCTGATGCTGATATCATTTACCATCACAGCCGCCGGATCTGATTCCAGACTGATTTTGAGAAGTGGATTCACATCGCCTGATGCAATCTCCGTAACCGTAACCTGCCAGGTAACGCTCAGTTCGGGTGAAAGCCCCGAAGGCGCCCTTCTCACCTTAACCGGAGTAAACAACCCAGCTTTGTATCATGAACAATATGCGCCTGAATCGGGAGTAGTGATTTTTGCCGGAGTTATTGAAGCCAACTACAGACTCAGGGCAGTTTTGCAGGGTTATTATGATGTTGAAATGCTTATCACCATTCTGGCTAACCAACAGATTCCGGTACTTATGCAGGAACTACAATTCGTGCCACGAAACCTGAGTGTAGATTCCATAACCTTACACGCAACATGGCAGGAGCCACTTCCGGAAACCACGCAGTCTGTCAGCCCATCTTATAAGTCGGAGGGCAGCAATACCGGTAAGCCGGCACTTCGGACAACAAAAAGAATCAAGAATGTCTCCTTGCTTTCTCTTTCAGGATATGGTGTTTTTCTCGATGGCGAACTGGTGGGCAATACTCCCGAAACCTCCTTTACATATGCTCCACTGATATTTGGCCAAAACTATCTGGCAGGAGTGGCGGCGCTGTATTCCTCAGGATATTCTGAGCAGGATACAGTAAGTTTCATAAGTCGTTATCTTCCTCCGCCGGCAAACACTGGCGGAGAAATCAATCCATCAACCAATATAATAAACCTTTGGTGGGATGCTCCTGAAGATCCGTTTACGCCGGGCTTGCCCGCAGCGGGACTTTATGGTTTTTCAATATACCGCAACAATGTACTTATTGCCAGTCTTGGTGCCGAAGACAGCAGTTATGTCGATTCAGGAATCGATCCCGGGATTTATAACTACACAATCGCTGCGGTTTACGATTTGGATAATTATGGTTTCCCGGGTGAGTTTCAGGAGTCAATGCCAGGTGAGTCGGTCGATATTTCATTTATTTGCTGTAAAGAACTTCCCTTTTTTGAGGATTTTGACTCTGGTTTATTTGAAACCAACAACTGGACTGTTGAAGGGAATAATAACTGGCGTATTGCCGGTCAGGCAGGGAACCCTGCGCCTTCGGCTGAGTTTTATTTCAACCCGGTGAATGAAAATTATTCATTGTCACTTACCAGTGATTATCTTATTGGAACCGGCTTTATTGATGGCAGGATTTATCTGTCATGCAGTTTGCGGCATACCACAGTTGTTCCAACCGGTAAAGAAAAACTGGCTATTGAGGTTTTTGATGGAGAAACATGGAATCTGATTAATACTTTTTCCAATATAGGCGACATGAATTGGTATGATCAAACGAGCGATATTTCCTATTTTGCAAAGGGAAAGATTTTCAGAATACGCTTCAGGGCCTATGGAGAATTGACCACTGATATATTTAACTGGCTGATTGATAACATAAGGGTTTACATAGAATGTTTGCCTCCAATAGATTTTAAAGCTTCTCCAGAATTTTTTCAAGGAGTCCACCTTAGCTGGGAAAAACCCTCGGGTAATTCTGGTACAACATCCTGGATTTATTGGGACGATGGCACAAACCATGATGCTGTTGGTATGCAAGGTGGTGGCACTTTTTTGGTTGCAACACGATTTACCCCTGGTCAGCTCTGGCAATATACAGGTGCCAGCCTTACCAGAATCCGTATGTTTCCTTACGGTCCTAACGGAACGCTTACGATTAAAGTATGGGCCGGGCATAATGCAAACTCACTTGCACTTCTACATACACAAGCTGTGTCCTCTTATGTTTCTGGTCAATGGAACGAATTTACGCTCACTACTCCTATTTTTATTACCGGAAATTATGAACTGTGGATTGGGTATGAAGTCACGCACACTGAAACCGACTATGTAGCCGGTTGTGACAATGGTCCGGCCATTGCCGGATATGGCGATATGATTTCACTCGATGGAATAGTCTGGGAATCAATGTCAACTGCCTATGGATTAAATTACAACTGGAATCTACAGGGTTTTATTGAGTCGTTTGGCAGCGCAGCTGCTTATATTGGTGCAACCAATGAAGCAGGCGATTCAATACCTGGTTATCGAAATTCCGGAAACCTCTCGAAAAGAGAATTACTTGGCTATGAAATATATAGAGATGAAGTATATGTTGCGACTACACAGGAGTTGAGTTATTTTGATCCATGTTCAGAAATGGGGATACACCTTTCGTTGTCTTATGGAGTAAAGGCAATCTATGAGGATTGCGAGTCAGTTCCTGTTTATTCATGGTGTAGAAATTATTGCCCTGGAGTCGGAGTTTCATATGAGAAAACAAATGATCTTAAAATCTACCCCAATCCCTCCACCGGCCTGTTCTATATTGATACCGAAGGGCTTGCCGGAATGTTATCGGTTTACAGTTTTACCGGTAAGCTGCTGATTGAGAATGGTCTGAACAGAAGCGAAACCCAGACAATTTCATTGAGAAATTATCCTCCGGGCGCCTATCTGGTAAAATTTGTGGCAGATTCAGGCGAAACTTTTACCGGGAAGGTAATTGTTACCAGATAATCGTTCATTCGTTATAGTTGAAAGGAGCTCCACAAGGGGCTCTTTTTGTTTGTTTTGGCATAGCAATGTACTTCTTAAAACCCGGCGCAATATATGCTTATCCCTTTGGAATATATATTTATGATCCGGATAGGGGTAAAATGAATATCGATTGTCTTAATATAAAATATTGTTGACCGGTTAATCACTAAAAGTTATAAGCTATGTTTCATTTCTTCTCTTTATTAAGAAAATCAAATTTAAAAAATGCATTTGCGCTGTTTTTGATGTTGACTCCGATGGTCATATATGCAGGTCAGAATCTTAAAAAATATGAAGCAGGTAGCCCAACATCCGATAGACTTTCCGTAACCGTAACCTGCCAGGTAACGCTCAGTTCGGGTGAAAGCCCCGAAGGCGCCCTTCTCACCTTAACCGGAGTAAACAACCCTGCTTTGTATCATGAGCAATATGCGCCTGAATCGGGGGAAGTGATTTTTGCCGGAGTTATTGAAGCCAACTACAGACTCAGGGC
>DHVX01000003.1 GCA_002412885.1 Bacteroidales bacterium UBA5197 | reverse complement strand
GCTTTTGTATATATGGTCAGGTATGGAGTGCTTGATTGGGCACCAACCTACCTGAAAGAAGCAAAAGGGTATTCAATAAGTGAGGTTGGCTGGGCTTATTTTGCATATGAATGGGCAGCAATTCCGGGAACCATTGTTTGTGGATATATAAGTGATAAGGTTTTTAAGGGCAGAAGAACGGAAACTACCATAATCTTTATGGCACTGGTTTTTATCGCAACGCTGGTTTACTGGAAAAACCCTCCCGGACACATGCTAATTGATAACCTATCTCTAATCGCAATCGGGTTCTTTATTTATGGTCCGGTTATGCTTATCGGGGTTCATGCACTTGACCTTGTTCCTAAAAAGGCTGCAGGTACAGCTGCCGGTCTGACAGGCCTTTTTGGCTATCTGATTGGCACATCCTTGCTTGCAAATATTGGAATGGGGTATATGGTTGAACATTACGGATGGGATGGCGGATTTTATTTGCTGCTGGCATCATCGCTGATTGCAATGCTTCTGATCTTATTAACACGTAAAGCTGAATTACAAATAAAAAAAGTAACCTAACACTAAATTGAATGATTATGACAAGGAAAGCTTCATTATTTTGCGCTTTAATTGGCGCACTCGTGATTTCTTCCTGCGAAAGAGACAACTTCGCTGACGAAACGCAGGATTACAAAAATGTGAAAGTTTTGCAACTTTCACCTGAACTTACTGCAATAAGGAATTATGTTCCCGAGAATGCAGTATTTGCTCACAGGGGTTCTACTTTCTGGGTTCCTGAAGAAACTGAAGCAGCATTCAGATGGGCCCGCAATATTGGTGCTGATTACATTGAGGCTGATCTTCAGATTACCAAAGATGGTGTAATTCTCGCTTTGCACGATTACGAACTGAAGCGTACCAGTGATATTGAAAATATTTTTCCTGACAGGGAATTTCTCCCAGCCAGTTCTTTTACTTATGAAGAACTGATGCAGCTGGATGCAGGTACCTGGTTTAACGATGCAAGGCCTGAACAAGCCCGTGCCAGCTTCTCAACCCAAAAACAATATATCTCCACACTGGAAGATATGATTATGATTGCTCAGGGGATGAGAATAAAACGCGATCCGATTACACAGGAGAGGATTTATTCAAAAGTTACAAATGCCGATGGCACAGTAAAATACACTTTTGAATATGAGCCTGATCCTATGGATAACGGTCACAGACCTGGTATCTATATCGAAACCAAAGAGCCATGGGTAAATCCAGGTATTGAAGCTGCTCTTTATACTGAGCTTGATCGTCTTGGTTGGAACATTCTTACTCAGCCAGAGCCCAATAATAATCAGTTTTACACAGATACAGACGGCAGCCAGAAAGTGAACGTCGGAAATACCAATGGCAAAGTAATATTGCAGACATTCTCTCTCGAGAGCCTGAGACTTCTTAATGGTATTTTTGCCGGCAAAGTTCCTACATGCTTCCTTTTGTGGCTGGGTAACGGACCAACCGATATGCCTAACGATGATCCCAGAACATATGCTGAGTTTATTAATTTCGGAATTGAAAACAATGCAGTTTTCATGGGGCCAAGTATTGCTGGTGCACCCAATAAATACCCGGAACTTCTGAAACCCTGGCAGTCAGAACTTATGCACAAATCAGGTGTTGCAATTCATGCCTACTCCTTTGATACAAGAGAGCAGATGGGTCAGTATTATGGTGAATATTTCTACAATAATACAGGATCAAACATTCCTAACCGTCCTTTGGTAGATGGGATGTTTACCAATCGTGCCGAAATGACCCTTAATTTCTACAAAGAAAAGGGAGTCAGGCCAATTGGTGCAGCGGGTACTGCGCTTGAAGTTCTTATTAATCTGGGTTATTGATTTAGTTTTAACACAAAAAACGAATAGAAATGAAACAAATATCTCAATATGTTTTAATATTGGTACTGCTCTTAAGCCCTGTTTTTATCATGGCCCAGGATACCAATTTGGGTTTAACCCTCACCGACAAAAATGATCTTAAGATTTCGGTCGGCGCACGTTTGTCAGTTGATGGAGCTCTGTATCTTCAGGATTATACTCCGCTTAAATCAGGTGCTTCAGTATCTGATGCCAGAATCCGCTTATCCATTGTGCAGGGAAAATGGGATGCATATTACGATGTAGATTTTGGAAAAGGCATTTTAACTCAGAAAAACGCTTTCGTGCGTTATAACTTTTCTGATAAAAACTCTTTGCGCATGGGTTATGGTCCTGAACCATTCTCAATCAGCTATAATACCAGTCAGTCTGACCTGCATTTTATTTCAAGATCGACTCCGGTAAATGTACTGGCTCCCGGACGGGCGCTTGGTGTATCATTTAAACATGCCGGCAGTAAACTTTTTGGTGAAGCCGGTTTGTTTACCGAAAATCTTTATAACAATCAGGCTGCTGGTGATCAGGGGTTTGCAGCAAGCGGAAGGTTTTTATTCCGTCCCGTACAGAATGACGACAGGTCAATACATTTTGGGGTTATAGGAAGGTACAGCAAAATCGGAACCGGTTATGTTGAAGGAAATCCTGAAATTTTTGTCAGAAACATGCACCTCGGCTCATCATTGGAAACGAATGTTGACAAAAGTGTTCACTTTATAGGAACTGATGTTAAATGGGCCAGTGAAGAAATAAAATATGGTATGGAGTTTCTTGCTGTCAGCGGCAAAACATTTGTGCAGGGCGAGTTTATCGGCTCTCACATTGTTCGTGACCGTCCTGACCAATTGCTTTTCGAAAATCAGTTGGGTGGATACTGGAGCTGGACAACGCTAAAGAGCTGGTTAAATGGAAATCCAAGCCTTACCGCTCTTAATTTCTATGGTGGTTATGTTGAATTTGGTTATTTGCTTAAAGGTTCTTCGTACAGATACGACAAAAAGAATGCGTTGCTTACCAGGCTTATGGATAACAACGCACTGGAACTGGTTGGACGTTACAGCTTTACAACACTTAACGATATTACAGAAGGTGATGTGTTCTGGAAAGGTCAGAACCGATTCTTCCCTGAAAGCGGAATTACAGACTATCCGCCTGTTTCTACCAGCATTGCCGGAGGAATTGTACAGACTATTACTGTTGGTGCCAACTATGACTTTACTCCAAATACAAGGTTAATGCTTCATTACACGCATACCCTCATTGATAACTATTATTTTGAGGATGATAATGCAGGTACTCTTCAAATGAGATTACAATACAGATTCTAATATTTGGTTGGTGTGTTTATTGATCGAAAAAGTGGTGTCCTTGGTAAGACACCACTTTTCGCTGTTTATGGAAAGTGCATGTCAGAAAAATTATTTCCGTGGTTTATTGAATTGCAAATTCAATGATGTTCAAAGCGGCATTGAAAATGCCGCTTAGCCGAGCGCACGAGCTCAGCGAAGCTAAATGCCGCTTGGCCGATGTAGCTTAGAAACTTCTTTTTTTATCCCCCTCTTCTCCCCCTTTCAAAAAACTACGGTGAGTACACATCTTTTGACAATGCCCATCCTTCATATATATCGTAAAATCTTCGTAAGCCCATCCATAAGGTTGTGATTCCTGGACTTCGTTCAGATTTATACCCTTTCCATCCACCAAGACGAGCAATAACCCACGTCGCTCTGGCAAGGGAGTTAATCGGGTAAGGGTTCTTGAGTTTCTCCGTTTTTCCTTCGAGTGTCACACATTGGTGCTCTAAGCATTCTTGTTGTTCTTCAGTGAAGCACATTATTGATTCTAGCGTTTCTCCTTCTGGGATGCTATAGCAATAGCGCATCTGGAGAAGTTTTGTTATTGTGGCCAACATCAATAGAGATAGCTTTTTGATAGATTTAGCCGATTCTAACTCACTAGCTTCAATGTTATAGCCTTCCTCTTTAAGAATTCTGAATATTTCTTCTATTATCCAACGCCAACTATACCATTCTAGAATACACAATGCTTCTTCTATGGTAGTTACAGGCAATGTTGTCAATATCTTCCAATTAATTACTTGATCAGATTCAGCATTAATCTCTTTTGCCTCAACTGAATATAATTCTATCTCGCCTTTCAAATTCTTTGATGCTGAACCTGGCCGTTTTAATTTGATCGGACAAAAACGAACCGATAGAATTGCAGTTCGTTTAGTTTGTTTTTTTCGCTTGTCACCGGGTATATTTATTGAATAGGTCCCTGCTACTTCACACGCTGCTAGCTTGTCAGATAATTTAATACCCTCGGCCAACATTCTGTCGGATTTTGATCGAATCAATAAATGTGTTTTGGCGTCAGGAACAATTGCAAACTGATCATAAATATCGCCCTCTCTATCTTGAACAATAATTACCGTTGATGCTTCGGCAAGAGATTCCTTCGACTTTATGGAAGATTCAATCCACTTATAGGATTCCTTCTGCTCAATAGGCAGTTTTTTGTACTCTCGTTCATATTTAGTTGTTTTTCCATTTGACCTATTCCAAACCTTAATGTCAGAAAATCCAATAGGAAAACCACATTGGGCATCAACCACAAATGACGGGTGAACGAAAAATCCCAAGCCAAAATCCGAAGATGTTGTAGTTCCGATTGAATCATCTATTTGAATTCTATTTTTGTGATTGTAAAGGTTTATTTCCGAGGTGTCCTGTATGCTTAGCACAACTCTTCCTTTTACCGATAAATAGCATTGTTTAGTGATCTCTTTAATAATTGATTGCTCTGTAGTTTTTTTATTCCCTAGAAATCGATACCATCCACGCTGACTAGCATAATCGCTTGAAATTTGCCTAATGGAATGAACGGATTTTGAAAATAACTCTCGGGTCATTTTTATTGCCCGTTTTTGGAGTCGCGCATCTCCAAAGCAATTTTCGAATTTTAGCTCCATACTTTTTAGTGTACAAAGCTAATAATTTGTGTACACACCGTAGTTTCAAAAAAGGGGGACGATCAATCTCGTTTTTTTAGGAACATTAGTTTTATAGCAACATTTATTGAATTGCAAATTCAATGATGTTCAAAGCGGCATTGCAAATGCCGCTTAGCCGAACAGATGAGCTTAGCAGAGCGGCATTGCAACCGACCTGAAGGGAGCTCAACGAAGCTAAATGGCTTGGCCGAGCATTGCAAATGCCGCTTAGCCTAGCATTACAACCGACCGAAGGGAGCTCAACGAAGCTAAATGCTGCTTGGCCAAGCGCATAATCGAAATTATGGCATCTTTTCATTTAATATCCTGGAGGAAGTGATTTGTTCAACATCGGACAATCAAGCTTCATTTTCGATCATTTCAATAATGCTATATCTATATAATCAACAGTAAATCAACGCAATAACTATGGCATAATTTTAATGTAACATTTAGCCGGGAAAGTAGTCTTTACATACATCAACAAAAAATCTTATGCAACGAAATTTTATCATTACCCTGATGTTGCTGATTGGTTTCATTCAGGTATTTGCCTTAAACGATAGCCTCAGATCCTATATTCCTTCGCGGGTGATTGGAAATCCTCCGGTTGCAGATGGTGTAATTGGCGAAAATGAATGGCCGGATGATGGCTGGGAATCGGGGTTTGTTCAGCAAAAACCTCTGGAAGGGCAAGCAGGGACTCAACAGACCAGCTTTAAAATTATGTACGATAGTGACCATCTTTACGTTGCATTCAGGGTACATGAAACGGAGCCCGAAAAAGTCAGCCGCCGGTTATCCCGACGCGATGAGATGGAAGGCGATATGGTCGGCATTCAGATTGACAGTTATTTTGATAAAACTACTGCCTTTTTTTTCTGGGTAACAGCAGCCGGAGTTAAAATCGATGGGGTAAATGTAGATGGTAATAGAGAAGATATGTCATGGGATGCTTTGTGGACAGGAAGAACAGCTTCCGACAGCCATGGCTGGACAGCGGAAATGAGAATTCCGCTCAGTCAGCTCAGGTTTTCATATGCTGAAACACACACCTGGGGGTTGCAGGTGATCCGCTATATTCAGCGATATAATGAAGTGGATATATGGCAGCCTATTCCACGCGATGCATCTACCTGGGTAAGTCGGTTTGGCACGATGGAAGGACTGAGGGGCATTGAACCAAAGCGTCAGATCGAGCTGATGCCTTATTTGGTTGCTTCAACGGAGAGGTACAAAAAAGAAGAAGGTAATCCCTTCAGAACCGGAAAAGCTTCAGGGATTTCAGCAGGGTTCGACGGCAAAATTGGTATTACAAACAATATGATACTGGATTTTACCATAAATCCGGACTTCGGACAGGTGGAGGCAGACCCTTCAGAGGTAAACCTTACCGCATTTGAATCTTATTTTGAAGAGAAGCGTCCCTTTTTTGTAGAAGGCAGGAATATACTGAGCTTCGGGGTTACACCCGGAGAGAATGAATCGTCGAGCGACAACCTTTTTTATTCGCGCCGTATTGGCCGGGCGCCTCACCGTGACCTGTCAGATTATGATTATACCGATGCTCCCACCAATACCACCATTCTGGGAGCTTTTAAACTGACCGGAAAAACCAGCAACGGGTGGTCGGTTGGTTTATTAGAGTCCGTTACATCACTCGAAAGGGCTGAGGTAATCATTTCCGAGAGCCGGGAAAAAATTGACATTGAACCCGTAACGAATTATTTTATTGGCCGTCTTCAGAAAGATTTTAATAAGGGAACAACGAAGTTTGGGGGTATGTTTACCGCTGTTAACCGTAATCTTGAGGATGCAGCCATGAATAATCTCCACCGGTCTGCATATACCGGAGGTTTCGATTTTAACCATACCTGGAAAGACCGCACATACTTCCTGAATATTAAAGGAATGTTCAGCCACGTGCTCGGAGACTCTTCAGCCATAAAGGAAACACAGGAATCATCAGCAAGATATTTTCAAAGGCCGGATGCTACTTATGTGAATTATGATCCATCGCGAAAATCACTTTCAGGACACGCCGGAATTGTAGAATTCGGGAAAGGTGGCAACGGCAGCTGGCGCTATACCACCTGGGTCAACTGGCGGTCGCCAGGCTTTGAAATCAACGATGCCGGTTTTCAACGCCGGTCAGATGATATTTTTCAGGTTATCTGGGTTGGCTACAGGTATTACAAACCGTTTGGTATTTTCAAGGAAATAAGTTTGAATTTCAATCAGTGGAGTGGTTGGGATTTCGGAATGAATAACAAGTATTCGGGAACCAACATCAATGTAAATACCCGGTTTAAAAACCAGTGGTCATATTCATTCGGGCTCAACCGTGATTTTGCTCAACGCTCAAACAACATTCTTCGAGGAGGTCCTTCGATGCTTCTGCCCGGAGGAAACAATATCTGGACATCGCTGTCAACAGACTATTCCAGGAAATTCAGCGCCGGCGCCAGTTTCAATTTGTATAAAGGAGACGAAGGAGCTAATGACTTCCGCAACCTGAACCTGCGGCTAACCTGGACTCCCCTGAATGCACTCAACATCTCGGTGCTGCCCTTTTACAGTAAGAATAATACAATGCTTCAGTATATTAAGACAAGCAGTATGCAAGGCGATTCCCGCTATATTTTTGCTTCTCTTGAGCAGGAGACAATCGGGCTCCCGATACGCATCAACTATGGAATTACCCCTGATCTTACTATACAGTATTACGGTCAGCCTTTTATTTCAGCCGGGAAATACACAAGATACAAGATGATTACTGATCCTAAGGCTGATAATTATCAGGGCCGGTTCAGGAATTATAGCGAAGCCCAGTTGGGGTATAATTCAGATAATGAAGTTTTTAACGTTGATGAGGACCTGAACGGAACCGTTGATTATTCCTTCGATAAGCGTGATTTCAATGCGTTTTATTTTATTTCGAACCTGATAATCCGCTGGGAATATCTTCCCGGATCGTCTGTCTATCTTGTTTGGTCGCAAAAAAGATCAGACTATCAGTCTTTGGGTACTTTCAGGCCCGGACCTGATATGGATCACCTTTCCACGATATATCCACACAATGTTTTTTTGATTAAGGTTTCGTATAGGCTTGGGGTGTGAAAAGGGGACGAGGGACGAGGGATGAGGGGACGGGGGACTGGGGACAAGGAGATGGGGGGACAAGGGGACAAGGGGGGGCGGGGTGACAAGGGGATAGGGTGACAAGGAGACTGCCTGACCGACTCATTGGAAATTAGAATTTAGAAATTGGAAATTGAAAGCCTAGTTGAGGTTAGTCGGGCAGGTTGAAATTGGAAATTGGAAATTGGATATTACGATGGTTAAACTTCTCCCGTTATGCCTCCCCGGGGTTTTATTTTACGCTTCATCCGTTATTTTGATTAGTTTAAGTATATTTGCATCCCGTTTGATTTTCAGGCTGGTTTTCAGTTAACAGCCAGAGCTTTCTGATCTGGTAAAAAGTTGCGAAATCAGTTGGTGAGAATGCGGGTAACGACATCATCTTCAATTGCTTTTTTGTGAATAAAGGTTTCCTGAACCTTAGGGGATATTTGCATCATTTTTTTATTCTGATCCTTTTCGGAGTAATTTTCCTATGCCCCGAAAAAGCAGACGGACAGTCTATGGTGGTAAGCAGCTATTTGAATGCTGGTGATCCCAGGGATGAATGGACCGAATTTTTGGTTATTGATGATAATCTGGATGTCAGAAACTGGACTTTCGGTGATAATAATTTAAATCAGGACGGATGGCAGACACCCGTAACATTCAATCCTATTCCCTTCTGGCAGCACCTCAGAGCCGGAACAATCATTGTTATTTTTCACCGGCCTGTTAATTCTTCAGGTACGCCTCATCCGCTTGATGTTGATCCTGCCGATGGTTACATTCAACTTGCGGCCAATAATTCCACCTATTTTACTGGCGGGGTTTTCGGATCTTCTCCAGGATGGGGCGGAACCTCACTTAATATTTCCGGCACTGGAGATATCCTCAGAATCCAGAATTCATCCGGTGGTTTTGTACATGCACTGGGACATAGGGCCACTCCCGGAATTTCTTTCACTGCATTGCCCAACCCTAAACTTAACCACACAGAATCTCTTGCATCAAACGAAGCGGTGTTTGTGTGCCCTGGAAGTGTAATTGAAGAATATGGAACAAATGCCCCTCAGGTCGGAACAACTTATACAGCCAAAGCATCTGTGCCTAATGTTAGCCAGGGACTTCCAAACAGTAATGCTGCTTATCCTGATGAAAACCGGAATTTCTGGCGAAGCACACGTCAGCCATTATGGAACTCCCCTGTGCTGAATGCCGCAGTGGATGCCGGCAATAGCCAGGTTACCCTGAGCTGGTCGCCCACAATTACCGATCCATATCCGGCCGACAATACCACCGGTTATCTGATTCTGAGAAATACATCAAACTCATTTACACCGCCAAGCGATGGCGTTATTTATACAACAGGTACATTTATCGGCTCTGCCGAAGTGCTGGCCAGTCTCAATGGCTCGGGAAACAACTCCTATGTTGATGTGGTTTCGCTTTCGTGCAGCGATACCTACTTTTACAGAATATTTCCTTATCGCTTTTCAGCAGATAATCAAGGCAATACGGATGCGGCCCGCGGCAGGGCATACAATGAAAATCAATTTGCCTCAGCGCAGGTTTCGCTTGTTGCTCCGGTTGCCCCGGCATCGATTTCAAGCAGCCACAACAACCTTTGCGCGGGATCTTTGCCATCTACAATAACCCTTACAGCTTCAGGCGGTTCAGGACAGACACTTCAATGGTTTTCGGGAAGCTGCGGAGGATCAGTTATAGGCACAGGAACTACGCTCACCATTCCACCACCTGCATCAACCACCACTTATTATGCCCGCTGGAGCACCTACAATTCATGTTTTTCAACGTGTGTAAGCATCACAATAACAGTAAGTCCGGCAAATAATCCTTCGGTAATTATTGCTGCTTCACCCGGAAATAATGTGTGCGCCGGCACTCAGGTTATTGTGTCAGCAACACCCGCAAGCAGCAGCAACCCTTCTTATCAGTGGTTTTTAAATGGAAATCCGGCAGGCACAAATCAGCCCACTTTTACTTTTACTCCGGCAGCCGGAAATGTCGTAACCGTGCAAATGACTTCAATTGAACCTTGTTCCGGGGCACCGGTTACTTCCAATTCCATTCTATTTACAATTAATGCTCAACAGACACCCGGAGTTGTGATTTCTCCTGCTTCACCTTCGGTTTGCGAAAATGATGAAATTACCTTCACTGCCTTCCCGACTAACGGAGGATCAAATCCTGTGTATGCGTGGTATCTGAATGGAGCGCAGCAGGCTTCAACCAGCGATGAATTTATTTATTTTCCTGACGATAACGATGAAGTTTATGCGATATTGACCAGCAATGCAAGCTGTCTGACATCGCCACAGGCAACTTCAAACACAGCAATTGTAAATGTTACCGCCAGCTATAATGTTGCAGTAAGTATTGCTGCCGATCAAAACCCGGTGTGTGAAGGAAATGAGGTGGAAATTGAAGCAACATCTCTGAACGGAGGAACAGGACTAACTTATGAATGGTATCTGAACGCCGCTTTGCAGCCAGCCAACAGCAATGTGTTTGTTTATACGCCCGATGACGGCGACCAGATTTATTGCAGGCTTTTTGATAATGCAAGCTGTGCAAGCGGACCCGGAGTTTCAAATACCATCACACTAAATGTAATTTCTGAATTGTTGGCGGGGGTGTCTTTCGGAAATGTGCAGACCAGTATCTGCCAGAATACCAATGTTGAACTTACAGCCATCCCGGTAAACGGTGGAGTTTCACCGGTTTTTGCCTGGTATGTGAATAATGAGCTTCAGCCTGGGATGTCTGCTGCTGTTTTTAATTTTATCCCGGAGCACGGAGATGAAGTGTATGTAACACTACTAAGCTCTGAAAATTGTGTTTCATCAATACCGGTACCATCGGAAACGCTTGTGTTTACTGTTAATTCAATTCTTACCCCTTCGGTGGACTTACAGCCCGACCAGCTAAGTATTTGCGCCGGCGATCCGGTAACCTTTATTGCCAATCCTGTGCATGGAGGTAATAATCCGGTTTATATATTTTATGTGAATGGCAATCCTTCGGCACCTCAGCAGAGCAATGAGTATATCTGGTATCCCGGAAACGGTGATGTTTTTTATGTTTCAATGCAAAGTGATGATCTTTGTGCTGAAAGTGGTTGGTTTGATTCGCCGCCGCAAACCATTGCTGTGAGTACTTTGCTGCAGGTAAGTGTTGAGCTTGAAGATCCGGGGACTTTGTGTATGGGTGTTCCTGCAACTATTTTTGCGAACCCGGTAAATCAGGGCCCCACTCCTGAGTATGAATGGTTTGTAAACGGAAGCCCGGCCGGAATTACTTCGATTCCTGAGCTTGCGCTTACCAATCCCGCCAACGGAGATGAGGTAGAGGTTATACTGACCAACAACTCTTCGTGTGCAAGTGGCAGTCCGGCGTCTTCTGCTTCTTTGATTCTTGAAGTGCTGACTTCGCAGCAGGTCGGGGTGAGTATTTCTGCCAGTCATGACCCGGTTTGTGAAGGTGATCAGGTGAGGTTTACAGCCATTGCTGACAATGGCGGCTCAGAACCTTCATACCAATGGTTTGTGAATGATCTGCCTGCTGGTTCCAATATTGATTTTCTGGAATTTATTCCCTTGCAGAACGATCAGGTGCGTGTGGAAATGACTGCAGGTCTTTCAGCATGCATCACCGGAAATCCTGCAAACTCAAATGTGTGGCAGGTAAATGTGAGTCCTTTGCTGATTCCCGGACTGAATGTGCTTGCCAGTGCTGCTGAAATTTGCCCGGGTGATAATGTCCGCTACACAGCCATCCCGGAAAACGGAGGAACAAGTCCGGTAATCAACTGGTTTGTTAATGATTTGCAGGCAGCTTCAGGAGAAATTTTTGATTACCAGCCGGCATCGGGTGATGAGGTTTATGCAATTATTTACAGCAGCGAAGTTTGTCTGGTTCATCCTTCATTTACTTCGGAAAGGGTTTCTGTGGCAGTGATTCCAGGTACTGAGGCTTCTGTTCTGCTGAGCTCTGATGCTGCAAGTGTTTGTCCGGGATCGGAAGTTTTATTTACCGCCGATGTTTTAAATGCAGGTTCAGATCCGGTATTTCGCTGGCTGGTAAATGGTACAGAAGCTGAGTCAGTGACAGGAAATTCATTTTCTTACAATGCCCTAAGCGCTGATATAGTGCGTGTTGAAGTGTTTTCATCGGAAGTATGTGCCATAAACAGTCCTTCGGTTGTGGAGGAAGTTGTGACTTTGCTGCCTTGTGGTATTACAGTCAGGTTTCCGAATGGTTTTACACCCGATGGTGATGGGTTAAACGATGTTTTTATGCCGGTGACCGGCGATTTTACTCCTTCTGCTTACCGTTTACTGATTTTTAACCGATGGGGCGAAGTGATTTTTGAAACCACAGATTTCCGGCAGGGATGGAACGGAAACCACAAAGGTAAGTTGGCGACCCAGGGTGTTTATTATTATAAACTGGAAATTGAGGCGCCTGGCTATAATCTTAAAAGCCCTGTTCTGGGATATTTTATGCTGTTGAATTAGTATTTGTATTTCTCTTTATTTCCCTTTCAATATCTTCCGCATTTTATCAGGCCGGTTTCCGGCACCAAAAATGGCGACTTATACGTAGGTCAGACTACAGATTCGGTCATCAGGCAGCTTCAATTTTAAGTATTTATGCGTATTTCGCATTGTTTTGATTGGTTGTATTTTTGCAGCTGGATTTCCGACATTTCCGTAATTGATTTTCATTATTTAATGGCACGCTAATTCCCTGATATCATAGATTTTCGGGAGTTGGTAAATGATAAATTTATTTTGTCATTTTATTCCGTAACTGTGCATATTAAATTAGTGTTAACTTAATGTTGAAGTGTAACAGAAGCCGTTGATTTTCCGGAACTTTGCATAAGTTTCTCCTTCATCCTGAGTGGTTGTGTTTCAGGAAGATATGATGGGAAAATATATGTCTGTCATTGGGTCATTAAACTGGCTGAACTTTGTTTGAAATCTGGTGTTATTAGTAACTGCTCAACACATTATCAGGTGCATTTATATACACTTAAACCCACTTCATTCAAGCAATTCAGGCGCCTTCTTTTCGGGGCGCTTTTGGTGCTTTGGGGGGTTGGGGTGAAGGGGCAGGTGACAAATCTAGCTACATGGAATTTTGAAGATAACGATCCAGTAGCAGATGCTGGAATTTATGCAGGTACTGCAACTATTATAACCAATTCAAGCGGAACTATTACATATCCGGGAGGTGCAGGAGGTTCTGCTACTTCAATCTCGAACAATGGTTGGGATGCCGGAGCTTTGACTAAATACTGGCAAACTGAAATTGCAACAACCGGATATTCTGGTCTTACTTTATCATCAAGTCAGAGGTCTTCACCAACCGGCCCCAGAGATTTCAGAGTTCAGTACAGACTTGGTTTGGCTGGTATTTGGACAGATGTTGTTGGTAGTAATATAGTCCTTGCTGATAATTTTACAACAGGTGTCTTAACAAATTTAACAATGCCTGCAGCATGTAACAATCAGCCCTCCGTGTTTATCAGATGGGTAATGACAACAAATACATCTGTAGGTGGTGGTTTGGTAGGTGCTTTAGGCACTAGCCGTATTGATAATATTATTATTAACGGTAATGCAGCCTGTGTTGCACCAACTATTCAGGCATCCAACATCGTTTCGGCAGGCACAGGGCCTAATTCTATTTCAGTTACATGGACAAATGGAAATGGAAGTGGTAGAATAGTTAAAATTAACACTGTAAATACGTTTACTAATCCGATAAATGGTGTTGATCCACCCGCAAATCCTATCTATGGCGGATCGGGGGAGCAGGTGGTTTACAATGGTTCAGGAAACAGTGTGAATGTTTCAGGCTTAAACCCAGCAACAACTTACTGGTTCAGGGTTTATGAATATAACTGTTC
>DHVX01000092.1 GCA_002412885.1 Bacteroidales bacterium UBA5197 | reverse complement strand
CACATATGCCCGAGGGTTGCGGGCCTGTGAGTGGTTTATATTACACCGAAAAGGCGCTAAACAATCTTGAAGGTGTAAATGCGAAACATCTGAGGCCAGGTTTCTTTTACACCAATTTCTATGCAAATATAGGAATGGTAAAACACATGGGAATTATCGGCAGCAATTACGGAGCAGGCACCCCGATGATGCTGGCCGATCCCGATGATATTGCTGCTGTTGCAGCCGAAGAGCTGACCAATCTGACATTTACCGGTAAAAGTATCCGATACATAGCCAGCGACGAGAGAACTGCCGATGAAATTGCCAAAACACTTGGCAATGCCATTGGCAAACCCGATCTGAACTGGGTTGAATTCGGAGATGCCGACAGTCTTTCAGCTATGCAACAAAACGGTTTGCCCGAAGAGGTTGCTAAGAATTATGTTGAAATGGGAACTGCCCTGCGCAGCGGGGAAATGGCCAAAGAGTACAACGCCAGCAAACCTGTTCCGCTTCAAAAAACCAAACTGGAAACTTTTGCTCAGAAATTTGCCGGCGCATATTCGAAAGCATAATCGTTCTAACATAAAACTGTCTCAAAAGCCCTGGATTGAATGGGCTTTGAGACAGTCTCTCCTGCTAAATTAAAAGCAGAAAGCAGAACAATTACACTGAATTATCTGGCAGAAGCTCCTTTCCCGTTGGCAGAATCAGAATTATCTGATTTTGAAACAGTAACCTTTTCTGAAAAGCCGTCTGAATCATAAATTACACGTCCTTCACCATTTGCAATCCATACCCCACCGGGATTGCCAAAATTATCAAGCATAAAGTTGGCATAATAAAAGTTTTCAATGCCTGTTGGAGTCAATGTTCCTGAAATAACCTGTACCAGCCTGGCTTCATAGCCCGAGTAAGTAGAATTTACTTCGGCAAAAACAGTAAAACTATTATTTGTTCCTACAATGTATCCACCTAAACCGGTTCCGCTTTCAGGCCCATTCAGATAGTTCATTTTAATTGACAGATCGTCATTGTTCTGATCATAAAATGTAACCCTGTAATTGGCAAAAGTAAGTCCCGGATAATCGCTTGGGACATTGCTTTCCTTTAGAACAAAAGGACTAGCCAGATAAGATGCAGCGATATTTGGAGGTGTTGCGCCACCGTTAACAGGCATACCAAGACTTACCATTGTATTCAGGATACTATCGGGAACCAGATTATTGATTTCCGCAGTTAAGCCGTTTTCCTGAACTTTGCTTGGTTCTTCTTTGTCCTTTTTACAGCCAATAAATACAACTGAAAAAGCCAGGACGACAATAAAAAACCGGATTGTAAATTTTTTCATTTTGTGATATTTTTGGATGAACCTACTCATAAAGCTTTTCGGTAAACGCTCCCTACTCTGAATAAAAGGATTTTCAGGTGACTCCCAAACTCTCTCAAAGAGTTCTGTAATGAAATTACTGTGAAATATTCCGGAGAATGTCAGGGTAGAAATTCGCTGATTGTCTTATCGGATCATTGAATTACCTTTGCCGCTCTTTTCGGATCGGCTGTGTGGAGCACTATGAGTTGGTTCAATAGAAAATGTAAAAATCTTCAACCGGAGTATTTTTATTAAACGAACTTCAATAATAATTGTTTATTCCGGTTTACTTAATCAATACAGAATGACAAATAACAAACCCTGGTTACCATGGATAATGCTGTTTTTCCTGGCTATCGTCTGGGGGAGCTCATTTATACTAATTAAAAGGGGACTTGAGATTTTTACTGCAGGCGAAGTCGGAGCGTTGAGGGTAATTATTACCTGGCTGTTTCTGATTCCGTTTGCGCTGAGACACATTCGTGGATTCTCGCGCCGGCAATGGATGATTTTTTTTGCTGTGGGGATGATAGGAAGCCTGATTCCGGCTTTTTTATTTGCGGCTGCACAAAAGGGAATTGACAGTTCCCTTGCAGGGATACTGAATTCGCTCACTCCTCTTTTTACGCTTCTTTTGGGGATGGCATTTTTTAAAACCCGTCCCAAATGGTTCAACATTGCCGGCGTTTTTATCGGTTTAGCCGGTGCTATGGGATTGGTTAGCGTAAGCGGAAACGGAAATTTCAGTTTTAACATGGGTTTTGCAATTCTTATTATAATTGCGGCTGTTTGTTATGCCATTAATGTAAATACAGTCAAGGCATTTTTGCAGAATGTTGACCCGATCTCGATCACAGCCCTTTCGTTTTTTACTGTGGGGCCTCTGGCTGCTGTGTATTTGTTTGTCGGAACTCCGTTTATTTCTTCAGCAGCTACTAATCCTGAAATATATAAAGGTTTGATGTATCTGGCAATACTGGCCATTGGAGGAACCGGGCTTGCGCTGATGCTTTTCAACCGGCTGATTCAGATGACCAGTGCAGTATTTGCATCGTCGGTAACCTATTTTATTCCTGTAATCGCTTTGATATGGGGAATAGCCGACGGAGAGCATTTCAGGCCGGGGTTTGTATTGTGGATCTTTTTGGTGATCAGCGGAGTACTGCTGGTTAATACACGCAGCCTTACCGAAAACAGATTTTTCAGATTTATTTCAGGAATTGTGAAATTTTCGCGTTAAATCCTTTGGAATTAGAAATTTATTACTATTTTTGCACCCCCAATAATATGGGCAACTAACTCAATAAAAATATCACAATGTACGCAATCGTTGA
>DHVX01000091.1 GCA_002412885.1 Bacteroidales bacterium UBA5197 | reverse complement strand
GTAATCAGAACCTGGGTTTCTGCGTGAAAATCATCAGGGAACAGAGGTCTCAGCGCTCTGTCAACGAGGCGTGAGATAAGAATTTCGTAGTCCGACGGGCGGGCTTCACGTTTAAAAAAACCACCGGGATAACGACCGGCAGCGGCATACTTCTCGCGGTATTCAACCGAAAGGGGCATAAAATCGACATTCTCAGCAGCTTCTTTTCGTGCTACTACGGTTGCCAGCAACATGGTGTCGCCCATTTTTACTACTACAGAACCATCAGCTTGTTTTGCCAAACGACCGGTTTCAATAGAGATGGTCCTTCCATCTCCGATGTCGAAAGTTTTTACTATTCCTTGCATATAAGTAATTGTGAAATTGGTATTTATACGATTTCTCCCATCCGGTGAAAACCGCTGCAAAATTAGTGTATAATATCATTGGTATGCGCAATAAGAAAAAAAATGCACACCTAATGATAAAAAAAGAGGCAATACATGATTGCCTCTCTATACAAATTCTTAAGAAAAAATTATTTTCTCAGGTTCAGTTTCTTGATGATCTCCCTGTACCTTTCAATGTCTTTTGATTTCAGGTAATCAAGTAATTTCCTGCGTTTACCTACCAAAAGCACAAGCGAACGCTCGGTTACCTTGTCGTTTTTGAATACCTTAAGATGGCCAGTGAGGTGCTGGATGCGGTGTGTAAAAAGCGCAATCTGTCCTTCTGCTGATCCTGTATCGGCAGCACTTTTGCCATTGTCGCTGAAAATATTCTTTTTTACTTCTGAAGTTAAGTACATGTCAGTAATGATTTTTTTGTCTTTTGAAACGGGCTGCAAAAATAGAACAATATTTTTATACTCACAACCTTTTCTTCATTTTTTTTAATTATTGTCCGATTAAAATTAAAATTTTTCTTGCCAACAATTCTTCAAAGCACCAAATCTCACAAAATCAATTAATTAAGCTATTGAGTTTTCCAATAAATGCTTACAAAACAAATGTCATGATTGATCTTGGCAGACTGGTTGCCGGGGCAGCCTGTCCGTCAATCCACAGGAAGAAATCGGTTTTGATTTCCGATTCATTCATCACCACCACTACCACACTGCCATCAGGATTCAGAAATGCAGTACTGATCAGCTGACTGCGGCTAGGAGATGCTATAATTCGTTTTGCACCTGCTTGAATGAATTTTGAGAAATGCCCGATGTAATAGTATGAGTTTGTGTAAAGCAGTTCATTGGTGCGGGTATCGCCGTGCATGGGCGCAAAACAGAAGTTTCCGACATGGTTTGGTCCTCCGGTTTCGTCGAGCAGAATGTTCCAGTCGGTCCAGCCAACAGCGCCATTGTTGAAGTCATGAATCATTGACCGGCCATACTCTTCGCCGAGTACCCATGCGTCGTATCTTTCAGCATCAAAGCTTTCAGCACAGCCTTCGGTAAAGAGCATATGTTTGTCAGGAAATGCTTCCTGCACCCTACGGATATTTTCAAAAACGGGCACTCCCCCACTCCAGTCCTCATACCAGTGAAAACCAATGCCCCAGGCATATTTGCTCACTTCGGCATCGGCAAAATAGGTTGAAGCACGCTGATAAATCAGATCGCGGTTATGATCCCACATTACTATTTTTTTGTCGGCCAATCCTGAATTATGCATGGTGGGCCCGAGGTTGTACTTCAGAAAATCGCGCTCCTCCTCTGCTGTCCATATGCAACTTTCCCAGGTTTGCTTTGCCATGGGCTCGTTTTGAATGGTAATTCCCCAAACAGGAATGCCTTCAGCTTCGTAGCTTTTGATGAACTTCACAAAATACTCCGCCCAGTTCTGATAATACTCCTTTTTAAGCTTTCCGCCCTGCAGCATAGAGTTGTTGTCCTTCATCCAGGCCGGCGGACTCCATGGGCTTGCATAAAATACAACATCGCCGCCGGCTTTCTCAATGGCAGCTTTGATAAACGGAATCCGAAACTTTTTATCAGCTTCAATGGAAAAAGATTTTAGTTCCGCATCCCCGTCATTCACGTAAGTATAGCTTGCACTTGAAAAATCGCAGCTGTGAATGTTGGTACGAATAAGATTGTATCCGATGCCTTTGTCCTTACTGAAGTAAGCATCCAGCACTTCAGCCTGCCTGTCTTCCGACAATTTGTAGAAAGTTTCGGCCGATGCATCAGTGATTGCGCCTCCAATGCCCAGATACTCCTGAAAAGTTTGTGAAGGATCTACAAACACGCACACCTGAGTTTCAACGGGTTGTCCGAAATCGCTGAAATCAGCCTGCCCCACGTTGGTAAGCCGAAGGTTTGTATCCATGGCTGTGGCATAAATTTCAACTTTTTTCCCTTCAGGAAGTGTGTACTTCGCAGTTTCTTCAGCGGGTTCGGGCTGAGAAGTGCATCCCAGCATAAAAGCTGCAGCACTGAAAATCAGTAACTTTTTCATCATTTATAAATTTAAACAGGTGAAGATTCATAGCAGGCCTTGGCTTGGTGTAAACTAAACACTAAGAGAAGTTGTGCAAATATAGAAAAAGTTGGGTTAGGGATTTGAATTCAGGAAAAAGATTGCAAGAGAGTTTTGACACGTCCATGAGAGAAGTGATCTAAAGTGACCTAACAAGTCTTCTACCTACTTGTTAGGTCTTCTTTTCTATTGTTGGCAGTGGACGAGGGGCGGCCCCCGTAGCTATCAGGATAAGATCAGGAGGCATCGACGGGGAGGCAAGGCGATAGAAGAAAGAGTTATTTGATGTTCGCCCCCTTCGGGGACGGAGTTACATCATTTCAGCCGGTAACCGTGGGTTTCGCTTCACTTCACCCACGGTTATTTGAAATTCACCCCTCCGGGAACACAACCAGAGCGCCGAAGGTGCTCAATAACAATAACCGTGGGTGGAGCCCTTCGCGGAACCCACGGTGGGGAAGGATAAAAGCATTTTCAGCCCCGAAGGGGTTGAACCAGCCTTAGCGCTATGGAAAATAAAGGTTTGGAACCGTTCGCTACTCAGGCAAAATTGATCCGCTCAATTGCAGGAGGTTAATTTCGAGCAATCGAACTTCAAACTGTGCGTTAATAAGTCTTTCGTTGGCCAGAAGCAGGTTTTTCTGTGCTTCCCGGTATTCAAGTCCGGAAAGTTCGCCGAGCCGGTAACGCTCTCCTGCAATTTCAAAGTTTATATTTGAAGTTTCAAGATTCAGTTTTTCGAAGCTGACCATTTTAAGCCTGCTGGTGTAAGCCGTGTAAGTTGACAAAAGCATTGCTCTGATTTCGCTCTGATAAGCATCTAGCTGCAGCTGAGCCATTTCAATTCCTATTCTGGCATTTTGTTGCTGGCGTTTCAGGTTGAATCCGTTAAACAGGCTCATGGAAGCAGTGATTCCATAATTCAGACCCGAAGTTCTTCCCGATTTTACAAATCCCGATTCGCTGGCCTGCACATTGAAATTATACCCTGCATTGACTCCCACTACCGGCAATCTGCTTCCTTTAATGATATACAGGTTGTTCATTGCCATATCAATATCGAGGTTGTTAAGCAGCAATCCCGAATTTTCTGCTTCTGTTTTCTGAAGCAGATTTGAGTAATCGAAACCCGGCATAAGTCTAAATGTATCTTCAACCGCAAATTCAATACCTGCATCGCGGGCCAGAAGCTGATTAAGAGAGATGGAAGCTTCAGCAATCCGTTGCTGCAAATCGAGCAGCTGCGATTTATCCGTATTCAGGTCCACCTCAGCCTGAAGCAGGTCGAGCCTTGAGCCAGAGCCTATCAGCAGCATTTCACGTGCGATGCCTGTACGTTCTTCGCCCAAAGAGACCGCTTTTTCAAAAACAACTACCTTTTGATGAAGCTGTACAATATTATAATAGTTGATAAGTACACTGGAAATGGTATTTTCAACCTGCATGCGGGTTCTATATTCTCCGGCTTTAAGCTGATTTCCAAGCAATTTATAATTATTAAACATCCTAAGACCATCAAAAACAGTCCAGTTCAGACCCAGGTTTGAAGAAAATGAATTTGACTTTGCATTGTCACGTTCATTGATTTGTCCTGAAAGGTATTCCTGACGGGAATTGGTTATGCTATTGTTCTGGGCGGCACTCAGGTCAATTGAAGGAAGAAAACCCGCATTTCCATAGGTGAGGTTATTCTTCATCTCCTCTTCGCCAAGTCTGGCAATTCTTATATTGAAGTTATTTTCAACAGCAATATTTACGGCTTCTCCGGCAGTAAGCACCTGAGCCCGTGATTTTTGTAATCCGGTTAACATAACCAACTGCAAAAGCAGCAAAAAGATCGCGGTTTGTTTATTTATAAAAGAAACTTTATTCATTTTCAGCTTTACTTTGTTCAGAAAGATCACCCACATTTGAAACTGCCCGGGTTTTACCGGAAATATAGTCATACATTGCAGGCACAACATAGAGAGTCAACAGCGTTGACAAGGTCAGTCCGCCAATAATGGCAGTTCCCATTGAAACCCTGCTTGCAGAACCTGCACCAAGGGCAAGTGCAATAGGCAACGCACCGAGTATTGTTGAAAGACTGGTCATAAGAATCGGCCGGAAACGACTTGCCGCTGCATCAGAAATTGCATCCAGACGACTAAGTCCGGCTGCTTTACGCTGATTGGCAAACTCAACAATCAGAATCCCGTTTTTGGTTACCAATCCGATGAGCATAATTACACCAATCTGACTGAAAATATTCAGGGTTTTTCCGAAATACCATAGAGTTAGCACAGCACCGGCAAGTGCCAGTGGTACTGTAAACATGATAATAAACGGATCGCGGAAACTCTCAAACTGTGCAGACAACACCAGATAAATCAGCACCAGCGCGAGCACAAATGCAAACACCAGGCTTGAAGAACTTTCGGCAAAATCTTTGGAAGCTCCTGAAAGCGAAGTTGTATAGGTATCGTCGAGTACCAGTGCAGAAATCCGGTCCATTTCAGCAATTCCATCGCCAACAGTAAGCCCGTCAACCGGATTTGCTGATACAGTTGCCGAAACAAAACGGTTGTATCTGAATAACTGCGGTGGATTCACGTCCTCGGTAAGTGTTACAAAATTATCGAGCTGCAGCATTTCGCCATTTGAATTGCGAACCGATAAAGCGCGGAGATCGAGCGGCTGGCTTCGGTAGGGACGCTCAACAAGGCCGATAACCTGATACTGCCTCCCATCCATAATAAAGTAACCAAATCGTTGACCGCTCAACCCGAGTTGAAGTGTCTGTGCAATGTCAAGCACCGAAACGCCGGCAATTCTTGCTTTCTCGCGGTTAATATTTACCCTGACTTCAGGTTTGTTGAACCGAAGGTTGAGGTCGGCGAACTGAAATTTGTCACTTTTCTGAACTTCAGCCATAAAAGCCGGTAGAATTTTCTTGAGCTTATCAAGATTGGGCGCCTGAATTACATATTGAACCGGAAGGCCACCGCCTCCACCTCCTATAGACTGATCCTGAGCGATATAAGCCCTTGCGCCGCTAAACTGTTTTGCTTCATTGGCAAGCGCAGCTGCAATTTCCTGCTGACTGCGGTCACGCTGATCGGGGTTTACCAGACGGATACGGATAAAACCTGAGTTGGTTCCACCACTCCATCCGGGCGAGGTTATGCTGATAACGGCCTGTGCTTCAGGAATTTTATCCTGAATCATTTTGGATACTTCCTGCATATAAGCATCCATATACTCAAACGTGATGCCTTCGGGCGCAGAAGCAACCAATCGCATTCCCGAACGGTCTTCCATTGGCGAGAGTTCCGATTGCAACTGTCTTCCGAGCCCAAGAATAAGCACAACTGCACCAACACTGATTACCCATGCCAGCCATTTATGGTTAAGAAACCATTTCAAAGAATTGCTGTAAGCATTATTGAGACGAACAAAAAACGGCTCAGTAACATTATAGAAATAGTTGTGTTTTTCTCTACGCTTAAGGATTTTTGTCCCGAGCATCGGGGTAAGCGTAAGAGCCACAAATGAGGATATGATAACCGAACCGGCCAGTACAATTCCAAATTCGCGGAACAAACGACCGGTAATTCCTTCGAGAAAAATAACCGGAAGGAATACGGTGGCAAGCGCAATGGTAGTGGCAATAACGGCAAAGAATATTTCTGCAGAACCTTTTATTCCGGCTTCAAGCGGTGGCATTCCTTTTTCAATCTTTGTATAGATGTTTTCGAGCACAACAATGGCATCATCCACAACAAGACCTATGGCCAACACTATGCCCAGCAATGTGAGGACATTGATTGAAAAATCAGCAATGTACATAATAAAGAAAGATCCGATCAATGAAATAGGAATCACAATAACCGGAATAATTGTGGTGCGCCAGTCGCGCAGGAAAAAGAAGATGATGAAAACGACCAGCACAAAAGCAAGATAAATGGATTGCTCCACCTCTTTTATAGAATCTCTGATAAATTCTGTGGTATCGAACCCTATGCCAACGGTAATATCTTCGGGCAGGTCTTTTTTGATCTGTTCCAGGCGTTTGTAAAATTCATCGGCAATTTCAATGTGGTTTGAACCGGGCTGAGGCACAATAACATTTCCAACCATAGGTACACCATCGCGGCGAAGGATTGAGCGGTCGTTTTCGGGCCATAGTTCAGCATAACCCACATCGCGAAACCTGACTATATTGTCGCCATCCTGTTTCAGCATCAGATTGTTGAAATCTTCGGGAGTTTCGAGGCGGCCCATGGTACGAACAGTCAGTTCGATGGATTTGCCTTCAATACGCCCTGAGGGAAGTTCAACATTTTCGCGCTGCAGTGCATTTCTGATATCGACAGGGGTAATTTTGAATGCAGTAAGTTTTGCCGGGTCCATCCACAACCGCATAGAGTAGCGCCGCGATCCCCATATCTGTATCTGGCTTACACCGGGAATGGTCTGAAGCCGTTCTTTAAAGACCCTTTCAGCTATCTCATTCAGCTCAAGAAGGCTGCGTTGTTCGCTGCGGATATTTACAAAAATAATAGGATTTGCATCGGCATCGGCCTTTGTAACAACCGGTGGGTCAACATCATTGGGCAGGCTTCGGATTGCAGCTGAAACCTTATCGCGAACATCATTGGCAGCCGTTTCAATATCAACATCAAGATCAAATTCCACCCTGATGTTGCTTCGTCCGTCACGACTGGTAGATGTCAGCGTTCTGATTCCTGCGATTCCATTCACCGATTCTTCAAGTGGCTCGGTAATCTGTGACTCAATAACATCGGCACTTGCACCCACATAGGAAGTACTGATACTCACAATGGGAGGATCAACACTCGGGTACTCTCTCACTCCCAATGATACCAATCCTATTACCCCAAAAAGGACGATAACAATCGACATTACGGTCGCCAGAACAGGTCTGCGGATGCTTAATGAGGATATATTCATTGCTTCTGGGTGGTAATTTTGGTAATATTTACAGGCATACCGTCTCTCACCTGCAAAATTCCGGTAGTAATTAAGGTATCACCGGCATTCAGGCCACTGGTAATCTGTACAGCATCGCTGGTGCGGATTCCAACCAGGACTTCACGAACTTCAGCTTTTCCGTTACGGCTGATGAATACTTTATAACCACCGAGTTCAGGAATAAGGGCCTGAGCCGGAACCGTTATGGCATCAGCAAGATGGTTAAGTTTGAACTCCACCCTGGCATAAGCACCGGGATTGATTTCATTTTTTGAATTGGGATAAGTTGCCCTCACCATCATTGCCCGGGTAACCGGATCGATGCGGGGTTCGGTTGCATAAACCACAGCTTCATGTGTACCATCAAGACTCTCAACCATAAAACTAACCTTCGCTCCCTTGGTAACAGAACCCGAAAAGCGCTCCGGAACTGAAAATTCAAGCTTTACAGGGGAGGTGCGGGTAAGGGTGGCAATGCGCTGCCCCGGAGTCACATAAGCGCCATCGCTGACCTGACGGAGACCAATGGTTCCATTGAATGGTGCAACAATACGTGTTTTTTGTATCTGTGCTTCTATCAGAGCAGCTTCAGCCTGAACGGTATTCAACTCAGTTAGGGCACGGTCGTAAACTTCCTGACTTACGGCCTCTTTCGACAACAGAGATCGTTGTCTTGCCTCGCGCTCTTCAGCTAATTTCAAGGCATAGGTGTTCTTGCGCATTTGGGCAAGTAATTCTGAATCGTTGATGGTAATCAGCAAATCGCCTTTTCTTACTGCGACTCCTTCGTTAAAACGGATGGAAGTAATCCGGCCGGAAACTTCGGCACTCAGATCAACCTGTTCGTCGGCCAGTATGGTTCCATTAGAAGTAATTACATCTGATAAGCCTCCGGGAGAAAGCACAATGGCACTCACAATAAGAGCCTCCTGGCTATTATTCCGGCCAGCCTGAGTCTGTTTTTCTTTTGCAGAAAACCAACCGGCTTTGTATCCGACAAGGAGGAAAAGCAGCCCGATAATAATAATTATTGAAATAATCCGCTTGAGAGTTTTATTCATGATGAATAATAAGTTTTAAAAAAACTTAAACAATTTGAGTGTTTAAAGACAAAACGAGTTTCGGAGTGTTTAGGAAACGCAAAACTATAAATAAACAAAGCAAACTGGCTTATTTTTATCTCTATTTATGAGTTTCTTAACATAAAAATCTGATGAGAGAAAATCAGCTGAAAGAATTTGTTGGTTTCTTAAACACATTGTTTAAATTTTGTTTAATAATTCAATATATTATTTAAACAACCTTGCGGAAATTTTGTTAATAGCGTTTAAAACCAGTCAAACCCAGTTGGAACCTTGTGTTCAGAATAAAAATGAATTAATGTCAACAAAAAACATCATCGTTATAGGAGCCGGATTCTCCGGACTATCAGCAGCAGCGACATTGGCTGCAGCCGGGCACAAAGTTACAGTGCTTGAGAAAAATTCCATGGCCGGAGGGCGTGCCCGAAAGTTTTCAGCAGAGGGTTACACCTTTGATATGGGACCAAGCTGGTATTGGATGCCTGACATTTTTGAGGATTATTTTGCTTCGTTCGGTAAAAAGGTTTCAGACTATTACAAATTGCACCGCATCAATCCATCGTACAAAATTTATTTCGGGCCTGGTGATGAAGTTACTTTACCTGTCGAATTGGGGGAAATCTATAAGCTTTACGAATCTATTGAGCCGGGAAGTTCAAAGGGTCTTAAGCAGTTTCTGAAAGAATCGGAGTATAAATACAGGGTTGGAATCGGCGAATTTGTTCAGAAACCCAGTCATTCAATTACGGAATACGTGCATTGGAAAATTGCAGCTGCAGGACTTAAATTGAATCTGTTCAGTTCGTTTGGTGCATACACCCGCCGGTTTTTCAAAAGCGAGAAGATCAACCGTATGCTTGAGTTTCCGGTTCTGTTTCTCGGAGGAACCGCCAAAACCACACCTGCACTTTACAGCATGATGAATTACAGCGATATGGTTCAGGGTACATGGTATCCCGAAACCGGCATGTATGCCGTAGTGGAAGCCATGGAAAATCTTGCACGCGAATATGGTGTTGAATTTATTTACAATCAGGGAGTTACTTCACTCAACATTGAGAATAATGTTTTAAAATCAGTCAGTACTGAGCAGAATGAGTATAATGCAGATTATGTAATTGCATCTGCTGATTACCATCATGTTGAACAGCATTTGTTGCCGGAAGCTTATCGCAGATACGATGAGAAATACTGGAACAGCCGGGTACTTTCGCCTTCATCACTCATCTTTTACCTTGGCTTTGATACCCGGATTCCGAAGCTCGATCACCACACTTTGCTGTTTGATGAGGATTTTGCAGGTCATGCCGATTCAATTTACAAAAACCCTGAATGGCCTGAAAAACCTTCGGTTTATATCAGCTGCACTTCGCGCACCGACAATAAAGTAGCGCCCGAAGGCCACGAAAATGTTATGGTACTTATTCCGGTTGCACCGGGCTTAACTGATACAGAAGAAACCCGTGAACATTATCTTGACATGGTGATAAAACGCATGGAAAGATATACCGGCCAATCACTTCGCGAACATATTGTCTTTAACAGGAGTTATGCCCACGCTGATTTTGAAAATGATTATAACGCCTACAAAGGAAATGCCTATGGGCTGGCAAATACTTTGATGCAAACTGCTTTTCTGAAGCCAAAAATGCGAAACCATAAGATTAAAAATTTGTTGTATGCAGGACAACTGACCGTTCCGGGACCCGGGGTTCCTCCGGCTATAATTTCCGGACAGATTGCTGCACGCGAAATCATCAAACTAAACTAAACTGCCATGAAAGATCTATTTGACATGATTTCAAAGAAGTCGAGCAAGCTTGCAACTGTAACTTATTCGACATCATTCTCTCTGGGAATCCGATTTTTCAGCCGGAGGTTTCATGACCCCATTTATGCCATTTATGGATTTGTGCGCTTTGCCGATGAAATTGTGGATTCATTTCATGGTTTCGACAAAGCAAAGCTACTGGCTCGTTTTAAAGATGACACCCGACTGGCAATTGACGAGAAAATAAGTCTTAATCCCATACTGAACAACTTTCAATGGGCTGTGAATAAATACAACATTGAGTGGGATCTGATTGAGAAGTTTCTGAACAGCATGGAAATGGACCTGAGAGACATTCATTACGATCAGCCGGCGTTTGAGGAATATATACTAGGTTCAGCTGAAGTAGTCGGATTGATGTGTCTGAGGGTATTTTGTGAAGGAGATGACGAGAAATATCAGAGATTGAAAGGTCCGGCTATGCGTTTGGGATCGGCTTTTCAGAAAATCAATTTTTTGCGTGATCTTAAAGCAGATTACAAAGACCTCGGCAGATCTTATTTTCCTGGGGTTGATCTTTCGAAATTCAACGAAGAAACCAAGAAAAAGATTGAAGATGACATTGCGATCGATTTTGCCGATGGACTTGAAGGCATCAGAAATCTGCCCAAAGGCGCAAGATTCGGAGTTTATATGGCCTATGTATATTTTCATAAGCTATTCCTGAAAATCCGCAGCACCCGATCCAATCAGATCATGCAGGAGAGAATCAGGATTCCCAACAGAACCAAATACAAACTATTGTTTACCTCATACCTGAGGCATCAGTTCAATCTTCTTTAAACAATCATGAAACCAATCATCGTAACGATTCTTATACTTTTTGCCCACACAGCCTTTTCGCAAGTAACACTGAATGAGGCCCGGAAGATGTATTTCGGCATGTCAGCAGACGAATGCAATTCGCTGAAACTAAGCACATCATTCGACAAATCGCCGCCCAAAGATGCCTTACTTACTGCTTACTACGGGGCAGCCACAGCAGCATCGCCGGCCTGTATTTCAAATCCGGCTAAAAAAATCAGTAATTTCCGCAAGGGAAAACAGTTGCTGGAATCAGCGGTTCAAACTTCGCCGAATAATCTGGAAATCAGATTTCTGCGTTTTGCCACCCAGAGCAAAGCTCCTTCATTTCTGGGATATAATTCCAGCCTGAACGACGATAAGAAGTTTATTTTGTCGAATCTCAGTACATTTGGAAAAACAAAAGGGAATGAACAACTGAGCAGACAAATTGCAGATTTTATGATGAAATCGGGTGAACTGACTGCCAATGAAAAAACCGGCATTAAGCCTTTTACGAATTAAGCAATGGAAGAATTTGTAATTTTAGTAGATCAGCATGACCGGGAAACCGGAATAATGGAGAAAATGCAGGCGCATCGCAAAGCTGAGCTGCACAGGGCGTTTTCAGTTTTTGTGTTCAACAGCAAAGGTGAACTGATGCTTCAGCAAAGGGCATTCTCAAAATACCATTCACCGGGTTTATGGACAAACACCTGCTGCAGTCATCCACGTCCGGGCGAAGATACAGAGGCAGCTGCACATCGAAGGCTTGTCGAAGAAATGGGATTTGATTGCCAGCTTTCGAAAGCATTTCACTTTACTTATATCGCTCCTTTCGACAATGACCTTACAGAGCATGAAGTTGATCATGTGTTTATCGGATTCAGTGATGAACTTCCGGTTATCAATACCGATGAAGTAGCCTCCTTTAAATTTGAATCACTTGAGAATATCGGTAATCAGATGAATAACAATCCCGAACAATTCACTGTCTGGTTTCGGATTGCATTTGACAGGGTAGTTGAATACTACTCAAAAAAACTTCAGGACAACTAAAACGAACAAAATGACTTCAGAACAACTGTAGTCTTCTTTTAACAGAAATATAAAAACGTTTAACCAAAACAACTTTGAACAATGAATATCATCATCAACATCCTGATTGTGCTTGCAGCCTTTTTCTTTATGGAATTTATGGCCTGGTTTACCCACAAATACGTAATGCACGGCTTCCTGTGGGTGCTTCATAAAGATCACCATTTGCGCGACGGACGAAAAATTGAATGGAACGATGTGTTTGCCGTAATTTTTGCGGTTCCCAGCATTCTGCTTATCTATTTTGGGGTGATGACCCCGAACAGCTATCTGCTCAGTTTCGGCATCGGCATTTTTCTTTACGGATTTGCTTACTTTATGTTTCACGATGTGTATGTGCATCAGCGGGTTCCGATTCTTAAGAAATTCTCGAACCGCTACCTCAGGGCCACAGTAAAAGCGCATCTTGAGCACCACAACCCACATGCACATTATAACTATGGGTTTCTGATTGCGCCTTTTAAATATTATATTGAAGAGTTCTCGAAAAACCGCGCTGCAAATGCGCAGAAAGGCTGATCTGTGTCTTATTATTTCTGGATCATAATTTTGTCAATCTCGGTTCCTTTTTTGGCGGGTTTTGACAAACGACTTAAGTTTTACCGCAACTGGAAATATCTGTTTCCGGCAATGATTGGCACCATGCTGGTGTTTATCCCCTGGGATGTGATGAAAACAGAACTGGCGGTGTGGGGGTTTAATCCCATTCACCTGCAGGGATTCAGCATCTTGAATCTGCCCGTTGAAGAGTGGCTGTTCTTCATTGCAATTCCTTATGCCTGTCTGTTTACGTATCATGCATTTGAATATCTGATTAAAAAAGATCTGCTGGGAAAGTACGCCAAAACAATAACCGCCGTTTTTATCGTTGTACTGCTTCTTGTGGCGGCTTTTAATCCCGACCGCTGGTATACATTCATAACATTTCTGTTAACTGCTGTTTTTCTTTCGCTGCACCTTTTCGTGTTCAAAGTCAGTTACCTGGGAAGGTTTTATGTGATGTATTTTGTGATCCTGATTCCGTTTTTCATAGTAAATGGCGCACTCACAGGAATGTTTACTCCTGAACCGGTGGTGTGGTATGACGACACAAGAAATCTTGGCATCAGGCTGGGAACCATACCTATTGAAGATGCAGTTTACGGTTTGCTGATGCTGCTGATGAATACAACCATATATGAATGGCTGAAGAGGCGATTTCCGCTAACCGCTGACAGGGTTACGAACCCTCCAAAAACGGGCAGCCCGGCAGATGCACGATAACCTCCTGACAAGTAGCCAAACCCTGTCAGGGGTTGTGGGTTTTAACGCCCAGGTTTCTGAAATCAGCGCCCGAAGGATTCTGAAATACCTGAAGTTCAAATTCTGGGATGGCTGCCAGAATATGGTCAAAAATATCTGATTGAATATCTTCATATTTTGCCCATTCCTGAACCTTACTGAAAACATAAATTTCCATAGGAATTCCGCTTTCGCCGGGCTGTAACTGCCTGACAAGGAAAGTCATATCCTGACGGATGTTCTGATTGCTTCGTAAATACGCTGAAAGGTAGGCCCTGAAAACGCCCAGATTGGTTTGTCGCCTGCCATTCACCAGCACACTGTTGTCGATGTTGTTTGTGGTATTGTATTGCTCAAGTTCAAAATTCTTATGCTCAACATATCCTTTTACCAATTCAATCTGTTTAAAGCGATCGAGCATTTCCCGGGAACAGAATCTGATACTGTTCATGTCGATGTTTATGGATCGCTTGATGCGCCTTCCGCCCGACTCCTCCATACCTCTCCAGTTTGTGAAGCTTTCTGCTACGAGCGAATAAGTAGGGACGGTTGTGATGGTTCTATCCCAGTTCTGAACTTTGACCGTAGTGAGCGAAATTTCGGTAACCACGCCATCGGCACCTGACTTTCCCTGAACAATCCAATCGCCGGGCCTTACCATATCGTTGGCCGAAATCTGAATGCCAGCCACCAATCCAAGAATCGGATCCTTGAAGACCAGAAGCAAAATGGCCGAAAATGCACCCAGTCCACCAAGCAATAAAACAGGAGATTTGCCGAGAAACACAGAAATGGCAATAATTGCGCCGACTACAAAAAGTATAATCTTGAAAACCTGAAGATACCCTTTGATTGGTTTTGATTTTGAAACCTCAAAGCCCTGATAGATTTCATAGATTGCATTCAGAAAAGAATTGATGGCAAAAAGGGCAACAAAAACCAGGTAAATCTGAGTTAACTGCATCAGCCGGGCGAGTGCCACCGGAAACTCAGTGAGGGTAATGGGAGCAATAAATCCCAGCAATACTCCGGGAATGAGCAATAAAACTTTATGAAAAAACCGGCTTGTGTATAAAGCATCGTCCCAAGTTGTGCTTGATTTTCGGGTTATTTTTCTAACAACAGCCAAAACCACATATTTGAGCACGAAGTAAAACGCAATAATCAGTGCAAATGAAATGACAAAATCTGTAATGTTGCGGATATCTTCTGCAAAATGATGTGAAAATCCGTTTTGCATCAACCATTCTTTCGCGGCTGAACCAATCTGTAATAAAATCATAATCCTGATATTTTATTAAGTTCCTGAACTGTTTCTGGTTTCAGTTTTACAATTTTCATGGGTTGATCGTGTCTGAATAGTTGAAAATCGTGCAGGCTGATGTATGCCTCTTCAGGCAGCCATCGGGGATCAAGGTAGTAATAATCCTCGGTATTGAAGTCAGAATGTTTGAATTTCAACACCTTCTTTTTACCCAGTGCAATATAAAACGAGGTGGCATGTTCGGTTTCCGAATCTTTAAAAATATAGAGATCTCCATCACCTGTAACTTCAGCAGCTTTCAATGCGCCCACTTTATGTACCTGAAAATCATTGTATCGCGGAGGAATAATAAACCAGTCAAATCCCACCCTGAGCATCAGCATTCCAGCGACAAAAATTACCAGTCGCTGATCTTTCAATTTCCAGTAAAGCCAGGTCAGCAGCGACATTACCAAAAACATAACCGAAGCTTTCAGCCAGGACTGATCCACAAAACCGGTCTGCTCAAGCAATGGCATAGGAATCGCAGCAATTATGCCGAGTATCATCACGCCAAGCAGGAAATATTCAACGATCCGGCTGAATATTCCGTTTGCAGCCCTGTCCTTGAAGAACATATAAACCAGCAAAGTAAAAAGTGGCGGGAACAGCATAAAAATGTACCTTGGGTATGATTCGGGGGAAGTCCAGTAAATGATGATGTTGAAAATAAACACCATAAAATTGAACTTCAAAAAAGGATCTGCAGCCAGGGTTGCCCTGAACCCTTTCCGGAAAACGTAAATCCAGAGAATTGACCATGGAAAGAAATGGTAAAACATTTCCAGCGGGAAACTAAACAAGTGAGTAACAAACCTGAACCATCCGTAATTGATGATGGTTCGTTTCTCCGATTCACTGAAAAGTGTGGAGAAAACATTGTCAAGCGTATTGTATTGAAAATAAGCCAGGTAATAACTCCCTACAATCAGAATAAGAATGCCTATTCCCAGAAAATGCTGCCATGAGAACAGCTTTTTAAATTCACGGTTGTAAATAAAGAAAACCAACAGTGTAATTCCCTGAAAAACCAGTGAAGGCAGGCCTTTCATCATAAAGGTTACCGAAGTAAGCAAATACGACAAAACGAACAAAGCCAGGTAATTCTTCTTCCGGTGAAAATGATAAATCACCATAAATGATGTATAAACCAGCCACGAAAAAGTAATATCAATCAATCCCAGAAAGGAATCCCAGAAAAGAATACGACCCGAAGTAATAAAAAGCATGGCCACAATAAAACCCTGTTTGTTGCCATAATGCTTTCTGACAAAGAGGAAAATAGTCAGGCCAAAAAGCAACAGATGAATAACCACAGGCAAGCGCAAAGTAAATTCGGAGTAATTACCGGCAATTTTATAGTAAAGTATGATGATCCAGTTGTAAAGCGGGGGCTTGTTGTAATAAAATTCGCCATTGATGGTCGGGACTATGTAATTCCCGCTGAGGATCATTTCCAGCGCAACAATAGAGCGGGTTGGTTCATCGGTAGGAAAATTTATGGCAAGAAATCCAAGATGCCAGAACAAAGCCGGGATGAGCATCAGTACTCCCAGCAAATAGAAAAACCAGGGATTTCTGCGAAAATAATTAAGTACAATTGTTGCCATTCAGGTTCAGATATGTCAATAAAATCATTTAACAATAAGCTTACTTCACCCACCTGCCGCTTTGGCTTTATAACCTTTTTTCAGGAGGAAGTCCAGAATTTTCTGTTTGAAATCACCTTGAACAAGAATATTTCCTTCCACAGCATTTCCACCGGCTGCGCATAGATTTTTGAGTTGTTTGGCGAGATCAGCAAGATCAGCAGCAGAACCAACAAAGCCGGTAACCAGCGTAGCTTTTTTGCCACCTTTAAGCTTTTTGTCAAGCATAACCCTCAGGTCTTGTTTTTGTGGAGGAAGTGTGACAGCCTCCTGAACGCTTTCGTATTGGTATCGGTAATCGGGGTTTGTTGAGAAAACAACGCCTCCTGACTTACGCGGATTTCCGG
>DHVX01000050.1 GCA_002412885.1 Bacteroidales bacterium UBA5197 | reverse complement strand
CCCAGTGGTCGCAGGTCCCCTGGGTCCGCCGAAATCCGAAATCCGAAATCAGAAATCCGAAATCAGAGGTAAGAGGTAAGAGTTTTACGCCGAAATCCGAAATCCGAAATCCGAAATTGACAGGAAATCCCTTACATTTGCCAAAACTAAGCGCCGGATCATGGGCAATGCGCACAAAAATAAAAATGAAAGACTGAAATACTGGTTGTTCGGGCTAATTCTGCTGATGCTGGTTTTGCCTTCACTTCAGGCCCGGTTTAATTTTATCGGCGAAGCTCCGCTTACCGGCTCGTTTGTGGCAACCGGCAAACCTGATCCGGGTTTATTCACCTGCGCTGAATGGCTGAATGGTAAATTTCAGGAAGAATTCAATACCCGCACCGAAAACCACATCGGGTTCAGAAATTCATTGGTAAGACTAAATAATCAGCTTGATTTTTCCTTTTTCAGGAAAGCCAATGCTGAAGGCGTAATCGTTGGCAAAAACGGCGAGTTATTTGAAGAAGACTATATTAAAGAAGCCGTTGGGCTATACTTCATTGGCGAAAATACCTGGCAGAAAAAAGCGGCACAACTTCGCGCTGTGCAGGATACCCTCGCAAAAATGGGCAAAACACTGGCCGTGATTCTTGAACCCGGCAAAGCCACCTTTTACCCTGATTTATTGCCCCGCAAGTATCGCACTGTTCCACAGTTGCCTTCAAACTACAGCCAAATGCTCCATCATTTCGGAGCTCAGGGTATTAATGTGCTTGACCTTGATGAATTTTTCCGCACCAAAAGGAACTCAGCAACTTATCCCCTTTTCCCGAAAGGAGGCACCCACTGGAGCTATTACGGTGCTGTTCTGGCTGCAGATACAACCCTTTCGTACCTTTCTCAGCTAAGTGGCTTTTCGCTTCCCGATATGAAAATAGATGAAATAAAAGAGCTGGACACCATCCGGCATCCGGATTATGACATAGGGCTGGCAATGAACCTTATCTTCCCTATGCGTCAGCCCGGGCTGGGTTATCCGGTTTTTAGCTTTTCAGGAAATAATTCCGGCAAACGCCCCGATGCATTGATTGTCGGCGACAGTTTCTATTTTAACTGGCTCAACGATCAGATTACCCCATCGGCTTTCGGCAATTGCGATTTCTGGTATTACAACAACAACATAACCCGCTGCGATTACGTGCAGGATGGCAAAACATCTGACAAGAATTTCAGGGAAGAAATCATGAAACGCGACATCATACTGATTATGATAACCGGAAGATTTCATCATGCTTTTGCCTGGAATTTCGATGAGCAGCTTTATCAGCTGTTCTTTCCCGGAAATGAGAATCCTGAATGGTTTTTTGAAAATCAGATCCGCGTTTATGATCAGGGTTTTAAAAAACTGGTTGACGAAGCCATTGCAATGAACATCAGCACCGAGCAGCGCATTAAGCAGGAAGCAGAATACCTGTTTTATAAAGATGCATCGGAAAATCCTGACAAATATACCCGTCGCAACGACCTTATCAAACTCAGTATGATGGGTATCAGAAATACGCCGGAATGGATGGAGAAGATACGCGAAAAGGCACGAAACAACAACATCAGCGAAGAGGAACAGCTCAGGCGTGATGCCGAATGGATTGCCGATGAAAAGATACGAAGCCGGAATCAGCAGTTGTAAAGCAATGTCGTTTTGTTAAGGCTTCTGATTTGTAGAAAAGTGAATCAAATATCCTTCGACTCCGCTCAGGAGGACTGTCAGTCTGAGTCCCGCACGTGCGGGAAAGACGATATTCCTTAACTAAACGACATTGAATTGTAAAGGCGTTTTTTGTCTATGGCGTTTCCTTTAAATTCAGCAATCGGGCGGTTTGCTGAACATCGCTTACAATGAATTGTTAATCACTGATTAAATTCACAAGAATGAAACTCTCTTTATTGATTGCAGTGCTTTTCCTGCTGAACCTTACTGTTTTTCCGCAATCTGCCGAAACCGAACGCGAACCGGGCGAACTGCTGATACAGTTCCGGCAAATGCCAGATGATGCGGTTGCTTTGCAATTTACAGCTGATTTTGAAGAAGCAGGCCTGAACTTTTCGCGCAGGCTATCCGAAAGGATGAAAATCTGGCTGCTTACTTTTGATGAATCCAAAGTAAACCCTGAAAAACTGCTTGAACAGATCCGCCTTCACCCACGGGTGTCTATTGCTCAGTTCAACCATAAAGTCACTGACAGGGAACTGATTCCCACCGATCCTTCCTTCACTGCACTCTGGGCAATGAAAAACACCGGGCAGATGAGCGGAACGCCGGGTGCAGATATCAAAGCAACTTATGCCTGGGATATCACCACTTCGGGCATCACCGCTTTGGGTGATACACTCGTAATTGCCATGGTAGATGGTGGTGTTGACCTCGGCCACAGCGACCTCAAGCTCTGGAAAAACCGCCTTGAAATCCCGTTTAACGGAATTGACGACGACAACAACGGCTACATTGATGATTACAATGGCTGGAATGCCTACATGAACAGCGGCAATATGCAGCAAAGCGACCATGGCACCCACGTAGCCGGAACCGCTGCTGCAAAAGGCAACAACAGTCTGGGTGTGACAGGTGTGGCATTCAACACCTACCTTATGCCCATTGCCGGCTCAGGATCAAACGAAGGCATAGCGGTGGCTTCGTACGATTACATTTTCACAATGCGTAAAATTTACAACGAAACCAATGGCGCGGCCGGAGCTTTTGTGGTGGTGACCAATTCTTCATTTGGAATTGACGGTGGAAATCCGGCAAATTATCCCTTGTGGGGCGCAATTTATGACTCACTGGGCTCCGTAGGCATTCTGAATGTGGCTTCCACCGCCAACCGGGGATGGGATGTGGATATAAACGGTGATATTCCCACTGCCATGACCAATGTTTCTGTGGTGTCGGTGACAAACTCTACCAACACCGATGTTATGAACTCACAGGCTGCATGGGGGCTCAACAGTATTGATCTTGCTGCACCCGGCACAAACATCTACTCCACCCGACAAGGGGATACTTATGGCTATAAATCGGGCACTTCAATGTCGTCGCCGCATGTTTCAGGTGCCATTGCCCTGATGTATGCTGCCGCGGATGAACAAACACTGCTTCAGTATCAGAGTGACCCTGTACTGGTTTCTTCAAAATTCAAACAATACCTGATTGCTTCGGTTGATACCCTGCCATCATTTGCAGGCCGGACAGTAAGCGGCGGAAGACTGAACCTGCTCAATGCGTTGACAATGGTGCAGAATCCTCCTCAATTATCAGCCGAACCAACAACCATATCGCTGCTGATGGCTCCCGAAAATACCGAAACCACTGCCATAGAATTAATTTCAACAGCCAGCGGATACAATCCATTTACGGTTTCGGTTCCCGATTCTGTTTCATGGCTTACCGTGGATTCTACTTCCGGAACACTTTCAGGTGCAACACCGATGCTGATTAATGCGACTGTAAAAACCACAGGAATGGATGAGGGCCTCTATTCCACTGAGATTACCATTAAAGACTTTTTCCTGAACGTAGTTAAAGTGCAGGTCAATCTGAAAGTTCAGATCGGAGTCCGAAGCAGATTGGTTTCAGGCAATTCGCCAACCTTAAAAGCATTTCCCAATCCTTTCAGCAAGGAGTTTAATGTTTCGTTTACGTTGCCAAACGCCTCTTCTGTAAGCTTTGAGCTATTCAACAGCAGCGGAGTTATGGTTTACAAAACAGCAAATCAGGATTTCTCAACCGGTGCACATTCCTCAAAGCTTGCTGCGGAATTGCCGGCTGGTATTTATTTCCTGCGCATGACATCCAGTGATTTTGTGAAGACCATTAAGGTGGTGGGGAGATAGAGAAGGCTTCAATTGTTCCCTGGAAAGTTTTTTGTCACTCACCAAATCCGTGAAAACCAGTTTAATCCGTGTCACCGTGTCTCGGCCTTAGACGAGATCTGTGTGCCATAAAAACGACCAACTCTCCGCCGCCAGTCGTTAGCCATCGAAGCATTCACCCAATTCGCACTATTCGCGTAAAAATATTGAATTGCAAATTCAATGGTGTTCAAAGCGGAATTGCAACCGAGGCCGCCTAAGCGGACGAGCTCAGCGAAGCTAAATTCCGCTTAGCCGAGCACGGATGAGCTTGCGAAATATATTGAATTACAAATTCAATGATGTTCAAAGCGGCATTCAAACCCAACACCCCTGACAGGGTTTTGCTACCTATAAAGAGTTCAGCATGCATCTCCCGGGCTGCCCGCTTTGAAAGGGGTCGTAACCCTGTCAGGGGTCGCCTGGCCACGCCCCAATCACCGCCGCCAGGCGGTAGCCACAGAATTATTCACCTAATACGTGGAAACCTGTGCTGAGCCAGGTTGGTGAGCTTTGGTTGGTGAGTTTGATTGGTGAGCTTTTCGTCGAACCATAATCGAACCATCGTCGAACCATGTCGAAGCATTAGCTTAATTAGCGGTAAAATCATTTTAAACGCCAGGTCATAGAAAAACAAAACCTTCCAGGTTGAAAAAAACCTTGAAGGTTATTTGAAGTATTTTCGACTGAATCGGTCTCCCGGTCTCCTTGTTTCCTTGTCTCCCGGCCTTATTGTCACCTCATCCGCCTTCGGCACCTTCTCCTCAAGGAGAAGGAAGCTCTGATTTGACATTTAAGTAATTATTTACATTCTGATTGTCTCCCCGTCTCCCCTTCTCCCTGTCTCCGTGTCCTGAAACCGTCCCTCACCCCTCTTTACTCACCTTGTCTCCCCTTCTCCGTGTCTCCGTGTCCTGAAACCGTCCCTCGCCCCAAAACCGTCCCTCGCCCCTCTAATTAAGCATCAGCTTCTGACTATGCTGCCTTTTGCCATCGCTCAGACGGATAAAATAAACCCCCTTGGGAAGATTGCCAAGATCTATGTTGTAGTTGGTCACAGAACCCGGATAGGAACGTGAATAAACCTTTGCGCCCTTCACCGAATAAACATCAAGACTGATCATGGTTTCACTTTTCCAGGTGCGGATATTTACCACGCCATTGGCCGGATTGGGACTGATTGATGTTTCAGGATCAGCAAGTTCGTTTATGCCAATGGTTTTGCAGACAATGGGATGAATAAGCATGGATGTGAGCATATCGGTGCCCCAGTTTTCGGGATCGCTGAAAGCATACCAAACGCCGTCTTCCCACTGATCCCATGCTGTTCCGTTATATCCTGCAACATGCTTGCGACACCACAAAGCTACAGTATCTCCCAAAGTAGTTGGAAGCACAACGCCAACATAATAAGGACCCGTTACCGGCCAGGGCTCACTAAATGTTACCGTTGTAAGCTGCTCATTCTGAGCATCAGTAACAATAGATGCCAGCGGTTTGGTAGCTGAAGCCACCAGTGCTCCGGGCTTTCCGTTTGTTCCGGTATTGTCCCATATCCCAAAGGTTATGTTTGGATTGCTATTGCTCCGCGCAATGGCAAACTCAGCAATAATGCCAGTTATGGAACTTCCGGTTTCAAATGTGCTGTAATACTCTGCCTTGGCTTTGTCTTTAAAACTGTTGTTTCCTGTTACATAGCCAACCTGCGGGGCCATTAGAAAATAATAGGTGATTTCGCCCGGCATCGGAAATCTGACGGTATCGCAGACCGTTTCGCGCAATTCTCCGCTTGTTGAAGAAGATGATGTTGCTGTTTTTACGATTCCGGAGGCTTGAAAATTATCTTTCCTCTGATTCTGGGCTTCCGCATTGCTTATCATTAAGCAGAAAGGAAGAATAAAGGCGTAAAGTGATTTCATTCTGTGATATTTTTAAAAACTCAATTATTCTTTTTAGATTTGGCAGATTATAATTTGCATTTCTTTGCTCCTTGCTTACTCTATTTTTCTCAGGAAAACTTTGTTAAACATAATCCGCTCTGCCATGAAACAAACATTAACTGCACATCTTACACAAAGATCAGACTACCAGCAAATGCCGCGCGAAATTAAAACAATAATCATGCCCTCAACATGGATTATTGCATTGATTTTCGCATTTGTCAACATTTTTGCGCTTAATACTGCTTTTGCCCAGAAAAAATCTGCTGCTGCAGTCAAAGACACCCTCAAATCGGGTGATTTCAGCGGACTTAAATTCCGATCAATCGGCCCTGCTTATTGCTCCGGACGTATCGGTGATTTCGCGGTAAATCCGAAAAATCATGCAGAGTATTATGTTGCCGTTTCCTCAGGAAATATCTGGAAAACCATCAATTCGGGCACCACCTGGGAACCTGTTTTCGATGGTTATGGTTCCTATTCCATCGGCTGCCTGGCCATGGATCCCGAAAACCCGAATGTAATCTGGGCCGGAACCGGCGAAAACAACCATCAGCGTGCACTTGGCTACGGTGATGGCGTGTATAAATCCATCGACGGAGGTAAATCATGGAAAAACATGGGCCTGAAAGAAAGCCGGCAGATCGGAATGATTGCCATTGACCCCCGCAACACCAATGTGGTTTATGTAGCTGCCGAAGGTTCTGTGTGGGGACCCGGCGGCGAACGCGGACTTTATAAAACCACCGATGGCGGGAAAACATGGAATAAGGTGCTCAACATCAGCGAAAATACCGGAGTCAACAATGTGATTATGGACCCGAGGAATCCCGATGTGCTTTACGCCACTTCCGAACAACGCCGCCGGCATGTTTTCACAAAAATCGGTGGCGGACCGGAATCAGCCATCTATAAATCGACCGATGCCGGCGCCAGCTGGGATAAACTTACCTCAGGGCTGCCTTCGGGCGATGTTGGGGGAATCGGCATTGCCATTTCACCGGTAAATCCTGACATTGTTTATGCAATCATTGAAGCTGCCGGCGAATCCGGAGGATTTTTCCGCACCACCAACAGAGGCGCTTCATGGAGCAAAATGAGCAGCTACACTGCAAGCGGACAATATTACAATGAAATTTACTGCGATCCGGTGAACCCTGATAAGGTTTATTCCATGGATACCTATTCCAAAGTAACTGTTGATGGCGGAAAAACCTGGAGCAATGTCGGCCTGAAATATCGCCATGTGGACGATCATGCCCTGTGGATTGATCCGTCGAATACCGATCATTTCCTCATTGGCGGCGATGGCGGCATCTATGAAACATGGGATGGCGGAAAAGACTATCTTTTCAAAAACAACCTTCCGGTTACACAATTCTACCGTGTAAATGTTGACAACAGCGAACCCTTTTATTACGTTTACGGAGGCACCCAGGACAACAACAGCATGGGCGGTCCGTCGCGCAATACCAGCAATTATGGTGTGATCAACGATGAGTGGTTTGTTACCAATGGCGGCGATGGTTTCTGGACAGCTGTTGACCCCACAAACCCCGATATCGTATACGCCGAAGCTCAGTACGGAAATATGGTACGCTACGACCGCAAAAGCGGTGAAGCCATCGACATCAGACCTGAGCCCCGCAAAGGAGAAGACTCCTACAAATGGAACTGGAACACCCCGCTGATTCTCAGCAAACACTCCCCTACCCGACTCTACACAGCCGCCAATAAAGTCTTCCGCAGCGACGACCGCGGCAATACCTGGCAGGTGATTTCTGATGACCTCACCACCGGAACCGACCGCAACACCTGGCCTGTTATGGGGAAATTCTGGAGTATTGATGCCGTGGCAAAAGATGTTTCCACCTCACTTTTCGGAACCATTGTTTCCTTCGATGAATCTCCCGTAAAGGAAAACCTGCTGTTTGCAGGCACCGACGACGGTTTGATTCAGATCAGCCAGGACGCGAAAACATGGCGCAAAGCCGGCGGCTTCCCCGGTGTGCCCGAATTTACCTATGTGTCTGATATCCTTGCTTCAAGGTTTGATGAGAATGTGGTTTTTGCCGCCTTCGACAATATGAAACGCGACGATTTCAAACCTTACCTGCTCAAAAGTTCTGACAAGGGAAATTCATGGATTTCAATCGCTTCCAACCTTCCGGCAAACGGCACTGTGCACACCATTGTTCAGGATCATATTAACCCCGACCTTCTGTTCGTGGGTACCGAGTTTGGCGCATTTTTCAGTATCGACGGTGGCGGGCAGTGGACCCAGCTTAAGAACGGGATTCCTACCATCGCTGTAAGGGATATGGTGATTCAGGAGCGCGAAAATGACCTGGTGCTCGCTACTTTCGGCCGCGGATTTTACATTCTCGAAGACTATACACCCCTCCGCAGCATCAATAAATCAATCATGAGCAGCAAAGCCCATATTTTCGCGGTTAAGGATGCGCTGATGTTTGTTGAAACCGGCGGCAAATATGGCCAGGGATCTACCTATTACGCAGCCAAAAACCCCGATTTTGGTGCTACTTTCTCCTGGTGGATGAACGAAAAGCCAAAAACCCTGAAAGATATCCGCAAGGAAAAGGAAAAAGAGCTGTTCAAAAAAGGAGAACGCATTCCGCAGCCCACGCTTGCTGAGCTTAAAGCGGAAGAGCAAGAGATTGATCCTTATCTGATCTTCACCATTACCGATGAAAGTGGCAGTGTTGTCCGCCGTTTGTACACCAAGCCTTCAAAGGGACTTAACCGCCTTAACTGGGATCTTCGTTATGCCGGCACTTCACCTTTGCGCAACCGCGATGGAAAGTTTGATCCGTTCAGCAGCGGTGGTTCAGGACTGTTTGTGATGCCCGGCAGTTACTCCGTTTCAATGGCGATGGTTGCCGGTGGCGAAACCACCGATCTTGCCGGCCCCACTCCTTTCAAAGCGGTGGTTCTTAACAACACCACACTGCCAGCACCCGACAGGGAAGCTTTGGTTGCATTCCAGCGACAGGTTTCCGAACTTACCCGCAAAGTACAGGGCACAAATAGATTTGCCAACGAACTGTCAGAAAAACTTTACACCATGATGCAGGCAGTTCACCAGACTCCGGCAGCATCGCCCCAACTGAAGGCTGACATTTACAGGCTCACATTAAAAGTAAATGATATCCTCTTCGCATTCAACGGAGAAACGCCGAAAGCAAGCCGCGAAGAAATTCCACCTTCACCGGTTTCCATCAACGAACGTCTGGGCAACCTCACCTATGCATTTTACAGCAGCACTTCAGCGCCAACCAGCACACAGCGCAGAAGCTACGACATCATCAACGATGAATTTCCTGCACTTCATGCCCAACTGAAACAAATCACCGAGGTGGATCTGCCAGCCATAGAAACTGAAATGGAGAAAGCAGGAGTGCCTTATACATCGGGAAGGTTGCCGGGGCTGTAGGATTGAGGACAAGGGGACAAGGAGAAGGGGAGACAAGGGGATGGTTTTGGACAAGGAGACAAGGAGACGGGGAGACAAGGGGATTGTGCGAACGAAGCGAGTAATAAAGCGACCTAACAAGTTTTCTTTCATCTTGTTAGGTCTTCTTTTTTAATAATCGACTTGCGGATAAGGGGATGGAGGTTGAGGTTAAGGTTGAGGGGCGGATTTGAGACAGGGAGACACGGAGATGGTTTTGGACAAGGAGACGGGGAGACAAGGGGAGGGCTGAGGTTAAGGTTAAGGTTAAGGTTGAGCGGAAGTCGGGCGGAGTCGAAATATAATCATTTACTGTCTTTTGAGACAACCTCTTCTATACAGATCTAATACCCCCGGTTGGGCAAGCCACACCGGGGGTTTCTGAGGAATCGGAATGTTCCATATTAAAGGGAAACTCCTAACAGAGATTTTCAACAGACTCTATGCTCTATAACTAAAATATATTACGTATATTTGTAGTAAATAAGTTACGTACAATGGACACAAAACTCACCCTCAATGTTGACAGCGAATTGGTTCAAAAAGCCAAATCTTATGCAAAGGAAAAAGGCCGTAGCCTTTCCGACCTTGTTGAAATGTACTTTAAAGCCCTCACCCACCGGAGAAACATCAGCGAAGAGGAGCTGACACCAAAAGTAAAGGCCTTGCTCGGTTCTTTTAAAGTGCCTCAGGACTTTGATTACAAGAAAGAGCTTGCTGATCAAATCACCAATAAATACCTCTGATATGGAAAAAGTATTTATTGATACCGATGTAATTATTGATTTCCTGACCGATAGAAAACCTTATTCGATTGAGGCTGCCAAAATATTTTCGCTGATTGATCAGAAGAAGATCACAGGATATGTTTCATCACTTTCGTTCAGCAACCTCTATTATGTGCTTCGTAAGTTCGGAACTCACAAAAAGATAATGACCAGCCTCCATGAATTGGCTGAACTGGTGGAAATTCTGAATGTTGATGGTGATACTATCAAATCTGCACTGGGCTCAGATTTCAAAGATTTTGAAGATGCTATTCAATATTTCACAGCCCTGAAAAATAAGAAAACAGACTGCATTATCACCAGAAACATAAAAGATTACAAAAACATCTCACTGCCTTTAATGACGCCGGAAACTTTTCTTGTGATGGTTGAAAATGGAGGTTGAGGTTGAGGTTGATGGAAAGGGACGAGGGGCGCTGAATTAGGGACGAGGGACGGTTTGAGGACGGGGAGACAGGGAGATGGGGGGACAAGGGGAGTGAAAAGTGAAAAATGAAAAATGAAAAGTGAAGAGGTTGAGGTTAAGGTTGAGGCTGATGGAAAGGGACGAGGGGCGCTGAAGAAGGGACGAGGGACGGTTTCAGGACGGGGGGACACGGAGATGGGGAGACAAGGGGAGTGAAAAGTGAAAAGTGCTTGCCTCGGTAGCGCGAAGCGATAACGAGGAAAAATGAAGAATATGAGGGACGGATTGAGGGCGAGGAGATAGGAAGGTCGGGTGAGATGTCTTCAATTTAAATTTTCAATATTTTTGATACCATTATCCACCCACAAAAGACAAAAAAATGCCAGTAACCCTTTCCGCAATAATATTTGCAGGTCTAACCGGAATCGTAATCATTTTTCAGGGGTGCTTGGCCGCAGGAGTACCCTGGGGGGCAGCATCTATGGGTGGCAGATATCCGGGAAAGTATCCACCAAAAATGAGGGTTGTTGCCATCATAAATATACTGATATTGCTGTTTATGGCTGCAATTGTATTGGCCGAAGCTGATCTGCTGCTCCCTCAGTTAAAATCATTTTCAGGGATAGCCATTTGGATAATTGCAGGTTATCTGGTTATAGGAACAGTTTTAAATACCATTACACCAAGCAAAATTGAACGCATCTGGGCTCCGGTGGCTTTGGTTCAGCTGATTATGAGTGTTATTGTTGCGATTGGATGAAAGAGGGACGAGGGACGGTTTTGGGGACGAGGGACGGTTTTTAGGACAGGGAGACGGGGAGACGGGGAGACAAGGGGAGTGAAAAATGAAAAGTGAAGAGGCTGAGATTGAGGCTGAGGTTGAGGTTAAGAATTTCGGATTTCAAATTTCGGATTTACCTTCGGTGAGCTCCGCTTCGCTCCGGTTCGGATTTTGGATTGAGGCTGAGGTTGAGGTTAAGGAACTTTATTGTATTCGTGCATTCGTGGCAATAAAAAATTGGTGCTTTGGAGCTTTAGTGGCAAAGAGTAGTATTCGTGCATTCGTGGCAAAAAGAAATCTATTCGTGCATTCGTGGCAAGAAGAAAAGCATTCATTCGTGCATTCGTGGCAAAAAGATATCTATTCGTGCATTAGTGGCAAGAAGAAAAGCATTCATTCGTGCATTCGGGCAAAAGAACCCTCCTTATTCAGAAAGTATCCGGTATAATTCAAGATTTAAGTAGTAGTGGTGGCCCTCAATCTCTCTTTTTTCCATCACTTGCATATCACATAGCCTGTTGAGATAATCCCGTGCTGTATTTTCTGCATAAATGCCGCTATCAACCAGGTGTTTTACCTTCGTAAATGGTTGAGTAAATATGAATTCCGTCAGATCTTCCGCATTACGGAACTTCCGGACATCCTTCTTTACGTAATCCAGTATTGAATCTTTAACAGATACAATTTCATTTATTTTATGAAAGGTTATATCCGATGTACTTTCAATAGCTCTCATCATAAACAGTAACCAATCTTTCCAATTCCCCCTTTGTGATACACCCATCAGTCCGGAATAATAATCATTCTTATGATCCAGAATGTACCTGCTGAGAAACAATATAGGAACATCCAGCAATCCCTTATTGGTCAGATAATGGATGTTAAATACACGCCCCGCCCTGCCATTCCCGTCGCGGAATGGATGAATGGCCTCAAACTGAAAATGAGCAATGGCCATTTTTAGTAAATGATCTGTTCTGTATTGCTCATCGTCATTCAAAAAATTGATAAGATTGTTCAGTTTGGCTTTAATTATTTCAACACCTCTGGGAGGGGTATAACTTACTTTGCCGGCACCAGGCCCTGAGCCTCCCTGTTTAATCGTAGTATTCAGGAAATCAGGCCTAATGCCATCATTGGTTTGCTTTATCTCCTGAAATATCTTTATAAAGTAATCCAAATCAAATTGTCCGGTATTTTGTAAATAATTGTAACCAGACCAGAGCGCTTCACGGTATCTTAAAACCTCTCTGGATGATTCGGATGATTCAATGTGCTGATTGCTGTAAGCCTTGTATAGCTCATCATCAGTGGTGAATATGTTCTCAATTTCGCTGGAAATTTTTGCTTCCTGAAGACTTATCGTATTGATCAACAGACCCTGGTTTGGAATTATGGCACTCCTCCCGTGAAGTCTCGCTAAGGCTGCTTTTGCATCTCCCAGTTTCTCCAGAATATCAACTGTTCTGTATATTTCCGCTTTTATTGGTAACTCCGGAAGATCATTCCATGGAACATTTCTGTCCGGGTTTATTGAATAGAGTATCTCAGACATTACTTTTGCGGTTTTTTAATGTTTGTCGGTTTTCTGACCTCAAAAGTACAATATTTTTTATACTAAACATTAAAAGCAGAATAAAATAAGGTTTGGTGTGATGTCAAGGATGAGGATGAGGTTGAGGTTGAGGATAAGGAACTTTATTGAATTCGTGCATTCGTGGCAAGGATGAGGTTGAGGTTAAGGTTGAGGCGGAGGTTAAGGTTAAGGTTGAGGTTGAGGTTAAGGTTGAGGTTGAGGTTAAGGGACGGATTCAGGACAAGGGGACAAGGAGACGGGGAGACAAGGGGAATGAAAAATGAAAAATGAAAAATGAAAAGTGACTAATCTTCTGAGATTAGGTTGAGGTTAAGGTTTAGTGGATTCTAGGTTTTAAATAAGCTCTGGCTTTATTTATTGAATTCGTGCATTCGTGGCAAGGATGAGGTTGAGGTTAAGGCTGAGGTTAAGGAACTTTATTGTATTCGTGCATTCGTGGCAAAAAAAATGATTCATTCCTGCATTCATGGCAAAGAGAAACCTCAAATTCATATAATTTATGCATTGATTAACTGCTCTGATTCATGGTGAACCTAAGGTAAAATAATGTAAATAAATTTTCTTTTCATGCTCTTTTCTATATAATTCTGTATATTTATAATCGCCATCTCATATTTTATTTTACTTTTAGAGATTGAAAGATCAGATAATGAACGATTTGCTCATAAGAAGTCTCCTTTAAGGCATTCTAACAGACACAACTACAAGAAAACTATATGGAATATATTTCGACATCAGCACTCGCAAACAAACTTGAAATTAAACCAAGCGACTTGTTCGATAAACTGAAAACGCTTGGTTGGATTGAAAGAAAAGATGACAAATGGGTTTTAACTGAACTAGGCAGGAATAATGGCGGACAGACTCGGGACACTCCAAAATATGGAGAATACATTGTTTGGCCAGAGAACATTTCCATAGAAAATGAGCAACCAAACGAAAAATCACAGCTAATTAACGCAACAACAATTGGTAAGCACTTTGGCATCTACGCACAGAGACTAAATTTAATACTTTCAGAACTTGGTTTAATTGAGAAAGACCTTGCGGCAGGTTGGAAAATAACAAAACTCGGCGAGAGTATTGGTGGCAGACAATTTGAACACGATACTTCGGGTGGTAATTATGTTCTATGGCCTGAAAACATTCTTAAATCCAAAAGACTGTTAGAAGTATTTAAGGAAAATTCAACAGAGCATGTACATACAGCAACCATCATTTCTTCACCGCAGACTGAAACACAAGTTGTCAATGTCAACAAGGACAATTTTCGGGAGAAATTTGAAGCAAAACATCGCACCATTGATGGTCATTATGTAAGAAGTAAAGCTGAAATGCTTATTGACAATTGGCTTTACCAATACGGACTTGTTCACGCCTATGAAAGAAAGCTACCCATAGACGAAGATGTCTATTGTGACTTTTACATCCCATCAGGCAATGGAAGACCGCAAGCTGTTTACATAGAGTTTTGGGGACTTGAAAACGAACCGAAATATACAGAACGCAAAAACAAGAAAATAGAAATTTATAAAAAAGAAGGTCTTTCTTTAATTGAATTGACTGATGCTGACTTGCAAAATATTGATGATATTCTTGCAAAAAAGCTTAGGCGATTTAAAGTGCCAATTGGATAGAATAACAACCTGTAATCGAGTAGAGGGAGAAATTGGAATATCCATCGACTCCACTACCAATGACTGAGGGTCCTCCCAGCAAGCTACTGCTGACGGAACAGTATCTTACTGTCAATGAAAGAAATATTTTGGAATGGAAATATTACAGAAAGGATTCATGCCGGCCGATTCAACGACCTGACATGAATCCATCTTAGTTTATCAGAAGAAAGGTATTTGTTCCCTGTTCTGCTAATTTAAGGCTGGTTCTATGAACAACCTTTTCTAGTGTTTTCAACACCATCCATAAATTGCAGATGTGTCAATGAAGAAATTAAATTCATTTCAACCTTAAGCCTGTCAATATCAATCAGGTTTATAAAATTGCTTTCCAAAGCCGCTTTGCAGGCCTTTTTATACCTTTTGAGGGTCTTTGTGCGTTTCATATGCCCTTTAAGAGCAACTGTTATCTCCTTAAATATCTGTAGATTACTTAAATTCTCCAGCATTATACTTTTCATTGATTTTTCATGATCAAGTGAAATTCTTGTCAGCGTATTCACTGAAAACGGGACCAATCTTTTATTATCCGATTCTTTAGTAAAAGCCATCAGCAAAACACCATTAGACTCAACATGAACCTGATGGTTCGATATTTCCAATCTGGAGATCTGATCTAATCTGACTACACCATCCGTAACATGAATGCTCACTTTGTTTAATAATTCTTTAGTCCAGGCGTTCATGAATTGCCTCTCACCCTTCAGATAAAACAGCCTTTTAATAAAACTGATGGGGTAAAAAAGCTCCTTGTACAGTCTGTCCTGAGTAATTATACGGAAACTGAAACATTTATATAAATCCTCTTGTGAATGCGTGAAGATTTTATCTTGCTCAAATAGCTCACTACTTTTAACTTGCTTCCCAATTTGCCATTCTCCTGATGATTTTCCGAAAACATGCTCTACTACTTCCGTAATCACTTCATCATTTACGAGCGTTTCTTCATCTGTTACAACTTCGATCTCAGCATCGATATAGTCATATAAAAACTCCTTGTATTTGTAAAGTGCGCTTTTCCAATTCTTAATGTATTTTAAAGATTTGTTTAGCCTCGTCTCAATACCGATTTCTGACAATTTATCAATTGTCTCATCAACTATTTCGATCATCTGCGCTGAATTACCATTAAAAACCTCGGTTTCAAGTACAGCCAACAAGTGGGATTTCTCGTTACTTCCTTTTTTATAAATCTCCAGCGTTCGATCAGCTGCAGCGATATAATCACAATATGATCCTGCTGCAGTAATTTTTAGTCCACCGGTGTTTACAAGCCATTCAATAAATTCTTTCTGTAACAGAATCTCTTTTTTCATTTTTTTCATTTTTATTAGTTTAACTGATTGGAGAAATAATTCGAAAAAGTCAATTTTGATTCGCCCGATATGCCTGGACAAATATTTGAATCCAGCTGCTTTTCAAAAGACAAAATATCAGACTTGTTTGGGTTTTCAATAATTGAGTTTGGTTGTTTTACAAATCCCAGATACCTCAGGTTCACACATTCATGAAAGTTAACTACTCTGGTTTCCCTTTCTTCCGAAATAAAGTGAACCAGATGAAACAGGGGATCTTTGAGGTCAGTATCGGAGTGTAAATAAGTTCTCCCGACACAAATTACTTCGTTAAAAGTAAATTTCACCCATCGGTCAGCAATAAAAATGGTCTTTTTCATTGTCTTTAAATTTAAATTTATACTTTTCCCCATATATCCATTTATTAAAAAAAATATAAACGATTTTCCATTTATTTTTCAAAATCGATGTAATTTATACTGATTCCAGATAATAAACCTGAAAAACAGTTCCAAATGCACTTTCCGGATTTATTTACCGCCAAAATAGTACTATTCTGAACAATTACAATATTTTCTGAGGTATTCCGCATATATCGGTCAAACTATCCGAAACGGCTACCTCAGCCCATCAAAAAAACCGGCCCCTTCCCCGGAGCCGGTTTTCCATCAGAAATGCAGTTGACTAGATCAGGGCAACAGCGCCACCGAATGTGGTATCTGAAACCTGATTTTTGGCATCTACGGAACCCAGTGAGCCCGATGCAATAAAAAAAGCAAGCACCTGAACGGTTTTGCCGGCCTTAGACACACTGGCTGGGCGAATCCTACTCGTTTTCGCAAACATGCTTAGCCTCTTTCAATTTTTATGCATCCCGTTTATATTTTTTTTATTTGCCGCTGGTTGCCACTCCCTGTCATAAAAAGCAGACAATCTTTGCAAATACCGGCATGACAGCAACCGGCAATATGCGGCAAAGGGGAGGAAGAAGGATTTTTCCCATATAAACCCAATGAACTTCCCTACCTTTACCATGTAATTCACTTAATAATTTACAATGGAATCAATTAAAGATAGAGAAGACAAACTGTTTGAACTTTGGGTAAAAGAGTTTAATGAAAATGGAGATACTGGCTTTTGTTCTGACGGGCTAATCAATAACGGGGAATTATGTAACAATTCAAATAACAGAGAAAGTGGAAATCAGGAAGAATTATGGAACAATGCCAAAAGAAAAGTTTTATTCTTCATGAAAGACCCAAATAATAATGAAGGAGAGGACTACAGGTGTTGGGGATTACATCAAAGAACTTATAGTACATTTTTTAGGTTCATTTACTCCTGACTGAATGGTTTGTCAACCGTTTCTGCAGAAAGCTCAGTTCCACCGATGGTAAAGGAATTAGACCTAAGGTTACCTTTATGTATTGTCAATGCAAAAAAGAAATCCGGAGGCTCATCCGTCTCTTACAGTGAAGTCTACGCTCATGTGGAAAAATACAGCGAATTCTTATGGAAGCAGTTTGATATTTATTCACCAAACATAATTGTATGTGGCGGTAGTTGGAAAATGGCTGCGATTGCCAAAGAGATATTGAACAGATATGGCAATATCCAGTTTGTTAAGATGGAAAATAGCAATTGGATTTGGTATTCTACAGAAAAGAAAATAGTATTAATTGACAGCTATCACCCTGGGGCCTATAAAAAAAATGATGAGAAATATGACACCATGATTGAGCATTTCCAAGCGTTTATGAAGTTAAACCTGTTTGATTTATAATCCTTGTTGCCTGTTATGAAGACCTGAAATTCTAACTTTTAACCTAGTCAAGGGTGATTTCAAAACAATCGAGTAGGAGGAAAATAAAAC
>DHVX01000067.1 GCA_002412885.1 Bacteroidales bacterium UBA5197 | reverse complement strand
CCGAGATCAACCGGCCCGAAGAAATCACCAACCTTGTATTTTTTTGTCCGGTAAAACGAGTCACTGGCATTAACAAACAGTACTTTAAGATTTGAGTCCATAGGAGGGAAGGGTAAGAGAAATAAAATCCAAAGTTAAGCAATGCCTGATTTTTCGGGGAAAGTTTATTGATAAAGTTCATTATCCATGTCACGGAATTTTAGAATGACAAAAAACCGGAGAAAAGCATTAAAGCTTTTCCCCGGTTTTTACATGATTATATTCTTGTCGGATCTTACTTCCCTTCCAGAAATTTCATCAGACTCTCTTTGCTGCTGCTGAAAGTGAAAACATCGGCTACCTGATAGTAATTGTCGCGGTCGATGGTGTAATCCCATGCATATTTAGCAATTTCGAGGCGGGAATCGTCGAAGCTGAAGAGTTTAACCATCTCCTTTACCTGTCTTGTGGTAAAGCATTGTTTGCTGCGGAGAATCTGTTTGGTTAAGGTGACTTTGGTGCTGTTGAAACTCTCTTTTTTGATGGAGTTGGTAATTTGCGAAAACTCTTCATCCGAAACAAAACACTGAACCGGGCCAATCGGGTGAGGTGCGGGAGTTGGTCTGCTGATCATTTCGTTGTAAGCCGCTTTGTTGGGAATATGCGCAAACATCTGTGCACCAAACGGCAGGTTGCCCAGATCGTAAATGGTTGAAAGGGCAGTGCGGAAGAAAGTCAGGCGGTTTGGCTCCGATTTAAGCATGGAAGAAAGTTTCATAGCCTGTGCCACACTCAGACAGTTATTCTGAGCCATTTGCGAAAGCAGCAGAAGTCGGTTCTGCTCAGCGTTATTGGCTGATATCTGCGCAGCCAGTCTTAAAAAATCGTCTTCACGGATGGGATAGTTGCAGTTTGACGGGCCGCGGTAATTTTCGAAAGCCGGGTAATCGAGCGCCGGAAAATTGAGGCTGAGCGGTGGTTCGTATGGTGGCAGATAGTCAACCGGACGGCTGTCCATGGTTTGCACGTAATCGTGAAGCATAAACACGGTTGAAAAATAGGCAAAAGCATCATACACGAAATAATAATTTTCCTGATCCACTGTGTTGTGCCATGCAGCTTTGGCAAATTCCAACCGGCTGTAATCATCAATAAACTGATCGGCCAGCGATTTTACCTGCATCACCGAAAGGCAATTTTTGGAAGCAATGGCGATGGCAACCTGAAGCCTCAGTTCTTCAGTGGGTTGCAAAGTAACAGAGCGTTGCTTCTGTTTGAAAATATGGTCGGGAAGTGGCACATCGCAGCGTTGGGGTCTCTGACCTGATGCAAACAACACCGGCAACAAAAGGAGAAGGGTAAATAGTCTGGCTTTCATATTTCTGATTGATTAAAAGTGTTAATATTAAGTTTCAAAGTTCAAAGTTTCTTTTTTTTGCCACATAGGCACATAGGGCACATAGGAATTAGATATTGTGTGTTCTATGTTTCTATGTGGTTCATAGTTTTTCAGATCCTCAGCTACCCTTTCATCCATTCAAATGTCTGGTAATGCCCGCCATTCATGCCTGCCCGCTTGTAAACCTCCTGAGCTGCAAGGTTGCTGATGTCAACATAAAGTCTGATTCCTGAGACATCGCTCCGCTGCATCACCATGTTTTTCACGTAATCATACATCGTGCCGAAAACACCGGCTTTGCGCGATTGCGGCTGCACATAAACCGATTGTATCCACCACACCCAGGCATTTCTCCAATCGCTCCATTCGGGGGTAATCATCAGGCATCCGACAGCTTCACCGTTTGCTTCGGCAACAAGGTAAAATCCCCGGGACTGATCGGCAAATACAGCCTTAACTCCGGCACTTACAACATCATTCATCAGCAGCAATTGTTCAGTTTCGTCAGCCATTTTTATCTGGCTGCCAATAATAAACGGTGCATCAGATATTACGGCCGGCCTTACGGTGATTGCAGTTGATTTTGTCATGTGGTTGCAGGTTCGTATTGGTTATTGCATTCATTATTAATAAGATAAGCCAAATGTATTCAAAAACCAGGAATAAGGGCTTTTAATTAAAAGCAGCGGCTTATTTGTGTATTTTTGCACTTTCTTTCGCGGAAAGGGAACATCCATTACATCCGCAAATATAAAAGATTAACACAAACCCCCGCCTGAATGAGTGAGCAAATCAAACACGAATGTGGAATTGCTATGGTGAGGCTGCTGAAGCCTCTGGAATACTACCTGAACAAATACGGAACTTCCACCTGGGGACTGAATAAGCTTCACCTGCTTATGGAGAAGCAGCACAACCGTGGTCAGGACGGAGCGGGCATTGCCTGCATCAAATTCGATCCCAGACCCGGAAGCAAATACATCAACCGTCACCGGTCAAATTCAAATACTCCGATTGCCGATGTCTTTCGCTGGGCTTATGACGAAATCAACCAATCGGTAAACGATCATGCTGAGCGCCGACTGGATGTGCAGTGGCTGAAATACAATACTGGTTTCGCAGGTGAACTCTTTATGGGACATCTTCGTTACGGAACTTTTGGCAAGAACAACATTCAGAATCTGCATCCCGTGATACGGGCAAACAACTGGATGACGCGTAACCTTGTACTTGCCGGCAACTTTAACATGACCAATGTGGATGAGCTCTTCAACCGCCTGCTCGAACTCGGGCAATATCCGGTTGAGACATCTGACACCATTACCATCCTCGAAAAAATCGGACATTTTCTGGATGAGGAAAATGAACGGCTTTATGCAAAATTCAAGGCTGAAGGCTACAGTAAAAAAGACATTACCTCAAAAATTGCCGAAGCACTCAATGTAAGTGATATTCTTAAACAATCGGCCTACAACTGGGATGGCGGTTATGCCATTGCCGGAATGTTTGGCCATGGAGATTCGTTTGTTTTCAGAGATCCTTCGGGCATCAGACCTGCATTTTATTATCAGGATGAAGATGTGGTGGTTGCTGCTTCTGAAAGGCCGGTAATTCAAACTGCGCTGAATGTGCATCACACACAGGTAAAGGAACTTATGCCCGGACAAGCACTCATTGTTGAGCGCAATGGAACCGTTACTTTAAGTCCGATTCTGGAACCAAAGAAAAAAGCGGCCTGTTCATTTGAGCGCATTTATTTCAGTCGTGGTACCGATGTTGATATTTATCAGGAACGTAAACGCCTGGGTAAGGTTCTCACAAAAACCATATTGAAAGCAGTGAATCACGACCTGAAAAACACTGTTTTTTCATACATCCCCAATACCGCTGCTGTAGCTTTTTACGGATTGGTGGAGGAGCTGGCAGATTTTTGCGATAAAATCAAAAAAGATCTGATCCTTGCAGAAGGTGCAAACCTTACACCCGCAAGAATGGATGAGATTTTTAAGCTGAAGGCCAGGGTTGAAAAACTCGCGGTAAAGGATATAAAACTTCGCACTTTTATTACACAGGACAATGCACGCGATGATCTTGTCGCTCACGTGTATGATGTTACCTATGGTCTTGTTAACCCGGGGGTTGATAATCTGGTTGTGCTGGATGATTCAATAGTCAGGGGTACAACCCTCAAAAAGAGCATTATACGCATTCTCGACAGGTTAGGTCCCAAAAAAATAGTGGTGGCTTCTTCGGCGCCGCAGATTCGTTATCCCGATTGCTATGGCATCGACATGACCAAACTCGGTGATTTTGTGGCATTTAACGCAGCCATTGAGTTACTGAAAGAACACAAACTGTCGCACATAATCAATGAAGTTTACCTCAGTTGCAAAGCTCAGGAAAACCTGCCAAAGGAAGAAGTGGTCAATTTTGTGAAGAACATTTACCGCCCGTTTACAGCAGAGCAGATTTCAGCTAAAATTTCGAAATTGGTTACTCCTGTAGATTGCAAAGCCGAAGTTCAGGTAGTTTATCAAACCATTGAAGATCTGCACGATGCCATTCCCAACCACACCGGCGACTGGTACTTTACCGGAAATTATCCCACGCCGGGAGGAAATAAGGTGGTTAATCGTTCATTCATCAATTATATAGAAGGAAGAAACGAAAGAGCTTATTGATTTCGGATTTTGGATTGCGGATTTCGGATTTTCCGACCTCCGACTTCCGACTTCCGTCTGATCTCTGATCTCCGGCCTCTGACCTCCGGCCTCCGACCTCCGGCTTCCAATTTCTATCAAAAATCCCCGCTCCCAAGCAAATCCACAGCCAGGCAGGAATGAACCGGAATTATAGCCACCAGATTTCCGGGTTTCAGGTTTTTTGACCATTGGCTGTCAAGGCTGATAATTCCATGCTCCTGAGATAACGAAACCACAAAATCATCTCCTTCAGGTGGGAGCCATGCATCAGCATCAGCCAATTTCCCATCAATAAAAGGCACTGCCAGTCCGAAAATTCTTCGGCCATCTGGTCTGTTGAGCGATTCTTTTGAGAGGTGCACTGCTCCCCCGTAAATCAATGCTTCGTTCCGGGAGGGATAAACCGACACCACCGGGCATATCACCACAGCAGCAATCTGATTAAAGCTGCAACTGCCCAGCTGAAGCTGCATAAGATCGTAATACACAAAATTTCCGGGGCGTATTTCGTCGATGCCAGTAAAGTCAGTGGCCAGACTGCACGAAGGAGTATCGCCTGAAGAAGTGATAATTCCGGGAAATTCATTAATGTATTTCTGCTTTAATTCATTAAGAATTTCAGCAGATTTTCGATGGATGCCCAGGATTTCATCCTTATTCTTCGCGCTGTACGTTTGTCCGGCATGGGTAAGAAATCCTTTGAAATTCAGTAATTCTGAACCAACCGCAGAAATAATTCTATCGATGGAATCTGTGTCATCAGGCAAAATTCCAGCTCTGTGGTGACCAACGTCTATTTTAATAAAGTAGCCGGCTTCCTGCTTAAGCAGTGAAGCAAGCGCAGAGACTTGTTCATGGGTATCAAACAACACATTCAACTTTACTTGTTCAGCCAATTGCGACACTTGCTCCACTTCGCGGATGTTCATCGGAAAAGCTATGGTAATATCGGTCCAGCCGGCAGCAGCAAATTTCCGCGCCATATTTACCGATGAAACGGTAATGGCTGTAACACCTGCCTCACGAAACCATTCACCCGTTTTAACCGACTGATGGGTTTTAAAGTGCGGGCGGAAGATCAGTTGATTGGCTGCCGCTTTTTCGCTCATCATCCGGATATTATTCCTGCTGATGGTTTCATTGACTGAAAAGGTGGGTTTTATTATCATTTTAGGTGGAAATTGACGGTGGTTCTGGCATATTTAATTGCAAAGATAAGGTTAGTAAACATTTTTCATTTTTCATTTTTCATTTTTCACTTTTCACTTTGGGTCCCTGAGCTCTTGTCGAAGGGCATTTTTTAAGCTTTTCATTTTTCATTTTTCACTTTTCACTTTTCACTTTTCACTTAATGAGGTTTTGTTGTAGCTTTGCACTTGAAACAAAAACACAAAAAACACCTATGAAAAGACTGCTTTTTTTAATTGCTCCGGCAATTATGCTTTATGCTTGTTCCAATTCAACGCAATCGCCTGCTACCGATGGAACTGCTGCCGATCAAACTGCACAGATTAATGAGAATCAGATGGTGATTGAAACCGATATGGAAAATGTGGCCTCAATGCCAACCTATTGGATAAATCATTCAGCAATTGTGAAAATGGAAGCAGTGCAGGCAAAATCAGGGCAACATTCATCAAAATTGGATGCTGAAAAACTTTACTCACTAACTTTTAGAGAGACATTTTCCAATATCAACGCAAAACTTCCCAAAAGAGTAGTTGTAAATGGATGGTATTACTTTGCCGAACCAAATGAAAAGGCAGGTATGGTTATGGATATCAATGAGAATAATGATGCATACATTTGGAAGGCTTACAATTTCGCCTCTGTTGACCCAACAATAAATCAATGGAACGAATTTACTGCATATTTTACAATCGATAAACCCATTAAGCCAGAACATCAGATAAAACTATTTGCAAACGGAGACGGTAAAGTGATTTATCTGGATGATTTTAAAATTACTTTTGAGTATTAATAAGTTAGTTCAATAAAAAGAAAAAAGGAGCAGTCGTAATTGATCGCTCCTTTTTTGCTCAGGTATTTTTATATCCAACAGTAATTGTCGAGATCAATTTCTATTTACTATTTCCTTTTATTTTCCCATACCCAGGTAGCATCCAGCCTTAGCATTTCCTGATAACTGATTCCTCTGGCAATGGCTTTTTCCCTGACGGATTCCTTATAATTTTGATTCTTGTCAATATTCTCCATTATTTCAAGGATTTCAGTTTCTTTGATGGTATTGTCTATCGTCGGTTTTTCGGAAATCTCCAGATCTGAAGATTTAACAAGTGATTCATATGCCCTGTCGATAAAACCATAGGGGAATCGGTAAAGATTTGCTTCAGTGGCCATTATAATAATGACATCGGCTTTGCCCAGCTCGCTCAGCATATCCAGTTCAGTAGTTTTTCGGGATGTTGGCCATGCAGAGTTGTGGGCTTCGGTGTTGTAATACCAGAAATTATTGTCATTAAAAATACTGCTTGCATAACCCTGACCAAAAATATTCCAGTAATAACTATCGGCAACAACAATGGCATTTGGTCTGGTCTTGCTTTCATTGTTTCCGAACCAGACTTTGGGATAAGCCATATTGTAATGCGGAATTTTGAAAAGCAGGTTCATTCCTTCGGCTATATCGTAATCGGGAGAGCGCAAAGTGTCGGGGAAATCAAATCCATTCCAGCCAAAATCCACCATATCAATATTCCGGTCTTTTTCGATATAATTGATCAGCGAATCAGTAGCCATTGCCACACCATATGCACTCCAGTGTATGCCGCACTGCGGATAAAGCGGATAGGAAACAGTATCCTTCATCAGCATAAACCATTTGTTGAAATCGATCAGCGGCAGGTCGTACTTTTTAAATTTCTCCCCGAACACAGCATAGTTGGTGTTTTCGCCCGATGGCTGGTTCAGATATTTGTCCGGTATATATTCCGGGAAATAGGATGCTTTGCCCGGAGCAAATACAAACAACAGCGTTTTATTGGCTTCTTTAAGCTTTTTGTTTACAAAAGCTGCCTTTTGCATCTGGGTTTCTATTACCTCTTCGCCCAGAAAATCCCATCCTTTTATGGCTTTTATATAATTGATTTCAAAAAGGTAATTCTCTTTGCCAATAATAACTCCATTGGCAAGGGCAGTGTCGAAAACCGAAAAAGCAATCTGATTATTGATGCGAACCAGCATAGGCCGGAAGCCGATGGTGTGCTCAAAGTGATCATTGTACGCTTCCTGAAAAGTCCCGTCAAGTACAGTTTTATAACTGCCTGTTGGCTTTTGTGGAATTGTAAAAGCGCCTTTCAGCGGGGTTTCATCAAATACCGGAATTGTGCGCTGAATAAGCGGCAGGCCCAGCATAATCATCAACAGGCTGAAAAGGATATTTTTGAATAATTTCATCTAGAACCTGAAGTAAATAAACGGGTTGAACCCCGATGAAGTAATGGCTGCAAGGCTGATGATAAAGAGAACTATTGCTGAGGCGGTCATCACCAGCATTGTTGAAAATTTCTGCTTTTTGGCATACAGTTTCATCTGCCATTTTTCGATATTTCCGAAAGCAGCCCAAAACCCGAAGAAAGAACCGATTATAAGGATAATCCACACTTTCTGGCTGATGTAAACGGCTGAACCCGGGGTAAAGCTGAACATACGTGCCGTAAAATCGAGGGCATAGGTGAGTGTTTCAGACCTGAAGAGTACCCAGCCAACCAATGTGATTATAAAAGTGATGATGATTGCCGGGTATTTGCCAATGGCAGTGTATATCTTCAGCAGGAACAACCGGTCGGCTATGAGGAAAAAGCCATGAAAGGCTCCCCATACCACAAAATTCCAGGCTGCACCATGCCAGAATCCGGAGATCAGAAACACCAGCCACAGATTGAAGTACAAACGACGAATTGAAACTTTGCTTCCGCCAAGCGGAATATATAGATAATCGCGCATCCAGCGTCCGAGTGAGATGTGCCAGCGGCGCCAGAACTCTGAAATATTCTGTGAAACATAAGGATTGTTGAAATTCTCAAGAAAATCAAATCCGATCATTCGCCCCAGTCCGATGGCCATGTCGGAGTATCCTGCAAAGTCGTAATAAATCTGAAAAGCATAAGCCAATACGCCCATCCAGGCGGTGGCTGTGCTCATGTCGGCGGGATTCATGGCAAAAACATTGTCGGCATATTCACCCAGCACATTGGCAATCAGTACTTTTTTACCTAACCCCAGCGCGAATCTGAAAAATCCGGTAAGGCGGTTGTCCACATTTTCATTTGCGCTACGATCGGTAAGCTGATCGGCAATTTCGTTGAAACGCACGATTGGTCCGGCAATCAGCTGAGGAAACATTAAAATATAGAGGGCAAAATCGCTGACACGTTTGAGTGGAACATGCACCTTGCGGTAAACATCCACTGCATAGGTCATCTTCTGGAAGCTGAAGAACGAAATTCCTATAGGCAGGGCTACTTTTACCCATTCAGCCGGCTTGCCACCCATAGCCTCAACCACGAAGTTGATGTTTTCAACAAAGAAATTGGCATATTTAAAATAGAGCAACATGCCAATGTTGAGCAAAATCGAAAATGCAACCCACAGTCGCTTTTTACGGCCTTTCGACCTGTGCATTACATTTACCGCGTAAAAGTCGGCAACAATGGAGACGATTACTATAAAGATAAAATCCGGCGCTCCCCATGCGTAGAAAAACAGACTGCCTGCCAGAGCTACATAGTTCTTGTATTTTACATCGGCAAAATAATAGAACAACAAAAAAACGGGTAGAAAGTACAGGAGAAAAAGGCTGCTGCTGAAAACCATAAGATTTTGCGCTGAAATTACTGAAGATATGGATGGCAAATGTAGTGAGTTTGTTTAAAAAGAGCGCTATGCCTGTTAATTTTTGCTAGCAATAATACGGTTTTTGTTTGTGAGAGATTCCGGGTGAATTCTTATAAACAGTTTAAATTGATTTTGTCGTCAATCTATATTGTTATACCTTTGCATTCAGAACAAATAAATAACATAACTGAAATATGAAAAAACTGTTTTTTATCGCTATTGTTGGGATTATGGCCTATGGCTGCTCAAATTCATCCAATCCCCCGGCAGCAACAGACTCTCAGTATCAAATAAATGAGAATCAGGTTGTGTTTGAAAATGATCTTGAAAATGCATTGGCAGGCATTCCATCATGGTCCAATGAGAAGACAATCGTAAAAATGCCTGAAGGCAAAGCTCATTCCGGAGAATATGTATCAAAGGTTGATGACGTGAATATGTATTCATACGCATTTAAAGAAACTCTTGAAAACATCAATAAGAAACTTCCAAAATCGGTGGTTGTTAATGGCTGGTTTTATAGTGAAGTTATGAACCCGGAATTGGGATTTGTGATGGATATCAACGATAACAACAAGTCTGTGGTCTGGAAGTCATATCGTTTGATGGATGATGGAAAATCTGAAAATCAATGGCATGAGTTTACTGCCAATTTTGACATTGAAGAAACGTTAAAGCCCGGGTATCAGATTAAGATTTTCGCATACGGAGCAAAAAAGATTGCTTATTTTGATGATATCAAAGTTACCTTCAAATTTTAGCCTTAAAACCTTTACTGGTTGAAGTTTCAGGGAATACTTCGGTTTTCCCTGATTTGCTTTAAGCTTATATTCTGTTCCGGTTTCAGGATTTTTAAAATTTCGATTGCATGCTATATTTGAAAACCTGACTGATCATTAAATTAGAGTGCTAAATATGGAATAATCCCTGAAATATGCTTTTCAGTTCGCCTGTTTTTTTGTTTGTATTTCTTCCTGCAGTACTATTCTTATATTTTTTACTTGGCAACAAACTAAGGAACTTTTTTCTGTTTTTGTCCAGTCTGGTCTTCTTTGCCTGGGGAGGGGTAAGCTATTCAATATTGCTTATTTTTTCAATTATTTTCAATTATTTTATAGGCAGAGGCATTGATAAACATTCCGGAAGCAAACTTTCTTCAAAATATCTGGGGATAGGAGTTTTTCTTAATCTATTATTTCTGGGCATTTTCAAATATGCCAATTTTATCGTCGAAAATCTGAATGGTTTGCTCGAAGTATTGAGCTACAAACCTTTCGGGGATCCCGGTATCATTTTACCTGTTGGGATATCCTTCTACACTTTTCAGGCGATGTCTTATCTTATAGATGTTTACCGGAAAGAAGCTGAAGTACAAAAAAATCCCTTTAATCTGGGTTTATATATAGCACTTTTTCCACAGTTAATAGCAGGCCCTATTGTCCGCTATCATGATATTGCGCAACAGATTAAAAAACGAACTGTAGATTCAGCCATTTTTGCTTATGGAGTCAGGCGTTTTATTATCGGACTGGCAAAAAAAGTACTGCTGGGGAATAATATGGGTCTGGTCGCTGATCTGGCATTTAACACACCCGCCGATCAACTCTCAACTCCATTGGCATGGCTAGGTCTTGTTACCTATGCCTTGCATATTTACTTCGATTTTTCAGGCTATTCTGACATGGCGATAGGCCTTGGAAAGATGTTTGGTTTTACTTTTCTGGAGAACTTTAATTATCCATATGTTTCCAGGTCTATCAAGGAATTCTGGCGCAGGTGGCACATCAGTTTATCAACCTGGTTCCGCGATTATTTATATGTACCACTAGGAGGAAACCGAAAAGGCAACTGGCGGACCTATTTTAACCTGATAATAGTTTTCTTTGTTACCGGTCTCTGGCATGGTGCAAGCTGGTCCTTTGTATTGTGGGGCTTTCTGCATGGTTTTTTCCTGATTGTTGAACGAATAGGAGGTAGCCGTTTTTCCGGATTGTTCTGGAGACCTGTTCAGCACATATACACCATTTTTATTGTTTTGATGGCATGGGTGCTGTTTAGAGCCGATTCCCTCGGCGCTGCGTTGAGTTATTATGGTGCTTTATTTGGTAACGGTGCAATTCAAAATGATTTTGCCGTTTACAACAAGATTTTAAATTTTGAGTTTCTGCTTTTCTTTACCATAAGTTTGTTGAGTGCTACCGGCGCATTCATTAAAATTGGTGGTTTTGTGGAAACAAAGTTATCCGGAATCAATGAGCGCTATTTTGCTATAACTGAGATTTACAGGACTTTTCAGGCTATTTTCTTAATCGGGATTTTTGTGCTCTGTTCGGTTTACCTGATAACAAATACCTACAATCCATTTATCTATTACCGGTTTTAATCAGGCATTATGAAAAGACGATCCCTGTTTTCAAATTATCTGATAACCATCCTTTTTATCTTGGTTATATCTTCTGCCGGAATCCAGCAAGGGTTTAAACTTTTGCCTGAAATGCCAAATCAGGAGAATCGTGCCCTGGATACCATGCCCGATTTCAATCCTTCTTATCTTGATGCTTTTCCTCGTTCATTTGAAGCATTTTACAATGACCACTTTGCATTCAGGAATCATTTTCTGAAAATGTATGCCGATATGAATTTCAATATTTATAAAAAATGCCCATACCCCGATCAGGTTATTATCGGTTACAATCAGCATCTTTTTATGATACCCAAGGAATTGGATACTTATCAGCGAACTACTCTTTTTACGAAAGATGAGCTTGACAGAATCCGTTCCGAATTTTCGTACCGTAAGAAATACTTCGAGGAGAAAGGCATAGATTATTATGTGGCGGTTTGTCCGATCAAATATTCAATTTATCCTGAATATCTGCCCTGGTATTTGCAGATCCGGGATACTGTCAGCCGAACCGATCAGTTTCTGGATGTGATTTCCGGACTGGGTATTGAAGTGATTGATTTGCGAAAAGTTCTGCTTGCCGCAAAGGATAGTATTTCTGCTGCCTCCCGGGAATTATTTATGGCCACAGATAACCATTGGAATGAAATTGGTGCATTTGTGGCATATCAGGATATTGCATCCAGAATTGCCAGGAAGCAGCCCAGGGCACTGGTATTTAAAGCCAGCGATTATACCATAAGTCCAAAGCACAGAAATGGTGGAAACCTGGCCAACATATTAAATATGAGGGACGAAATGAAGGATGTTCAATTTACCTTCACACTCCGGAAATCTGTAAAAACCACTTTGACTTCACCCTGCCCTTATAAAGCGCCTGAAAATTTTGATGTAAAAGATTTTTTTAAAGGCTATTTGATGGAAAACAGCAGTCAACAACTCCCGCGA
>DHVX01000081.1 GCA_002412885.1 Bacteroidales bacterium UBA5197 | reverse complement strand
ATTTCGGTGCCTTTTTCTTCAATATCAAAAACGCCTGCAAGCTTCTGCATAAATTCAGCAGCCGTCATTCCATTCAGATCTTTCACCAGGCGGTTATAGTCAATAATGGTTAACTGATCAGATGGAAAGTGCACCGCCAGAAAGAAGTTGTATTCTTCTTCACCGGTATGGTTTGGATTTGCCTGTTTTTTCTCATTTCCGACAAGTGCAGCGGCAGCAGTTCTGTGATGACCATCAGCAACATAAGTGTAAGGCACTTTTGAGAACAGATCTACAAGCTTTTCAATAGTGGCTTTATCTCTGATCACCCAGAAGTGATGTCCAAAACCATCATCAGCTGTAAAATCATAATCTGCTTCCTGCGATGTTACAACTCCTTTTACAATTTCATCAATTGCTGCAACCGAAGGGTAGGTGAAGAATACAGGTTCCATGTTGGCGTTGGTGACGCGTACATGCTTCATGCGGTCTTCTTCCTTGTCTTTTCGTGTAAGCTCGTGTTTTTTGATGATACCTTGCAGATAGTCCTCAACACCAGCGCACCCTACCAGGCCATATTGAGTTTTTCCATTCATGGTCTGAGCATAAATATAGAGGTGATCCTCATCATCCATAGCCAGCCAACCCTTTTCTCTGAAATCGGTAAAATTTGAAAGTGCCTTATTGTAAACCTGATCATCATGTTCGTCGAGATCTGCCGGAAGGTCAATCTCAGGCTTAATGATGTGAAGTAAAGAATAAGGATTGCCTTCAGCTTCTGTTCTGGCTTCGTTCGAATTCAAAACATCGTAAGGGCGTGATGCCAGTTCGCGGACTATCTCCTTTGGAGGGCGCAGTCCTTTAAATGGTTTTAATATCGCCATAATTAATTGATTTGGTTTATTTTATGAAAAATGATGTCAGTAAAAATGCACCAACCTCTCATTACATCAGTTTTCAGTTGATGAACAAGAGGTTTGAATGGGGCAAAAGTATAATTTATTCGATAAAAAAGTATTAGTAAAAATTGTTTTTGGGAAGGATTTTAATCGGGGTCTTCCGGACTGAGATCAGCAGCACGTTGTAATGAGCCAATCAGAGCTCCGATCATTTTGGTCATTTCCATGAGTTGACCGCGGGATTCATCAACCTCCTTATCGCTGAAATAGCCAAGTTTGCCTGCCAGCGTTGTAAATACAACACACTCTCTAACGGCACTCTTTGCCATCTTAAGGTAATAAATAAATTGACTTTTATTTCGAGCGGACCCTTCAGATATATTCAGCGCAATTGCTTGTGCCGATAAACTATATCTGCTTCCTATTCCGGAAGGATCATTTGGAAACAAATCGCTGTGTCTGATTAGCCATTCAATATAGTCAAGCGATTTATGATATATTCTCAAATCTTCAAATCTAAAAAATGTAATGGCTTTTTCGAGTTCGGGATCCATAATCGTTGAGTGTGTGTGGGTGAATAATTGTGTGTGTGTGATGGTTATGGCAAATGAAACTTATTTTGAAACAGGATATTTCATTTAAGAAATACCCTGTTTATTTTGACTTTTACTTATTAACCTGAAAGGTTGTAACGCCGTTTTCCAGATAGTCAACGATTTGCTTTGCAGCAGCAATGCCTGCATTGATATTTGCTTCAGAAGTTTGTGCACCCATTTTCTTGGGCGTAAAGAAGAACCTTCCGGTATATTTTTCCTGAATCTCTGCTTTGCAATCTGGTTCGATATCGCTCAGATATTTAAAGTCTGCTCTTTCTGCAAACATTTGCAACAAACCTTCTTCATCAATTACTTCCTTTCTGGCAGTATTTACCAGCGTAGCTCCTTTAGGCATGAGATTAAGAAGAGAGTGACTAATTGATTTCTTCGTTTGTGCATTTGCAGGTATATGAAGTGACACATATTGACATGTGGAATACAATTCTTCAATACTCTGAAGTGGCTTAACACCATCTTTTTCAATAATTTCTGCATTTACAAAAGGGTCAAATGCGTAAACATCCATTCCAAAACCAAGGCCAATGGCTGCAACGTATCTGCCTACATTTCCATAAGCATGGATTCCTAAAGTTTTTCCGCGTAACTCAGACCCGGATGTTCCGTTGAAGTTATTTCTGGCTGCAAAAACCATCATACCAAATGCCAGTTCTGCTACTGCATTAGAATTCTGACCTGGTGTGTTCATTGCAACTACACCTTTTTCGGTTGCGGCTGCAAGATCAATATTATCGTAACCAGCTCCGGCCCGAACAATAATGCGCAGATTTTTACCAGCTTCAATTACTTCGCGGTTGGCTATATCACTGCGAATGATTACAGCATCAACATCAGAAATCGCTTTAACAAAATCACTTTGATCAGTGTACTTTTCAAGCAATCGTAATTCATAGCCTGCTTTGTCAGTTATCAGGCGAATACCATCTACTGCAACCTTTGCAAATGGTTTGTCAGTAGCAACAAGAATTCTCTTCATAGTAAAGTAGTTTTAAAATAGGTTATAAAAGTAAACAGGTTTATAATGCTTTCCAAATTTTTCAAAAAAAATATGTACGAATCCGGCCAAAAATAAAAATAATGTCCGCATTCGGACAATTGACAGTAAAATTTATATCAATTAAATTTATTTCCTATAACTTTTGAGCATTCCAAGGTCAAATTCCGGTATTGATTTCAGATTCACCCCTGCTTTTATAATGATTGAGCAACTAAGTTCAAAAAAAACAGCTCTTTCAACCACTTCTTTATAGTTTCTCCCAATAGCAACCTGCCCATGATTTGACAGCTGTATGACATTATTGGTGATGCATTGTTCAGCTACTGCGTTAGCCAATTCAATTGAGCCAGGCATTAAAAACGGGACATGTGGAATATTACCGATGTAAAGAGGTATCTCAATTATGGCATTGTAATCAGGCTTTTTATCAATACAAGCCAGCGTGGTAGCATTGGGGCTCTGAAAATGAAGTATCACGTTTACATCGGGTCTTTGCTTATAAATACCAGCATGAAGTTTCCATTCGCCCGATGGTATTATTTGATTAATACTTGAACCATCCCGGATATTCATAACAGAAATATTGACTTCTGTCATATTTTCAAGCCAGCATCCTGTTTGTGAAATAAGAATACATTCCTCATTAAGACGAAATGAAATATTTCCGCTACTGCAATTTACCAGACCTTTGCTGGCAACTTCTCTGCCCCGGGAGGCAAATTCCGACATCACTTCATCAGAAACTCTGACTTTTTTCATTGGCTGGATATGTTTTATCAGTGCAAATATCATTAAAAAAACAACACCAGTAGTCCGAAAGCATGATGCGGTTCGAATGTGATTTCTTTTATAATCAGCGATTTAAACGGAATCGAGTTGAAAATTTATTAATTATTTCTCAATTTTGACAAATAAGCCATAATCATTAATGCAATACTATTGTTTATTTCATAATTTTGAAAAATAAATAAGCCATTATGAAAAAACTTACCCTGATTTCTATCTTTTCTATTTTGATGAGTACAAGCTTTGCTCAGACCTGGTTCGATATCGGACTTAAAGGTGGTGTTGGAACCTCTTTCTGGTACAACAAACAAATATTTGATAACCAGCAGATTGTACACAAATGGCAACCCGGATATACCATTGGTGGGAAAATCGGGTTCAATTTTATTCAGGAGCACCAGCTTACATTTGATGTACTGAAATCCTTAATAAGTCAGGACTTTACCTATCGACCAGAAGGCTGGACAAATTCAGCTGATGCCCTTCGCGAGTTTACAATAGGAGGATTGGATATGCTGCTGATGTACAGAGCCAATCGCAATGGCACCTATTTTGAAGTGGGTCCGCAATGGTCGAAGTATTCTGCAGTAAAGTATTCGGATAATGGTGGTGACTTTATTTCGCCGATGGAGCCATCGCAACTTATCAGCAAAAGTAACTTTGGCCTGGCCATGGGATTCGGTGGCTATATATTTGGAACTGATAATTTCGGGGTTACAACTGGTGTGAGGTTCAATTACATGTTTAATGATCTGGCCTCTGCCGAAGGACGTGATGCCAATTTCCCGATTTTTATTCCCACCGACAAAACAAATCCTACCAATAATATCGGTGTTATTTTTATGATTGAGATTAATTATGATTTCGGATATCTGGTTAGTCCGACGTGCGGAACCAGAGGAAAACTTTTTGTGCTTTGATTAACAAAGATTTTTGAACGCATAAAATCCCGCCTGAGCTGACTCATGCGGGATTTTTTTGCTGAGATAAATAAACCCGCCCGATAGTAAATGAAAAGGCTTCGAACTTATTTAAGTTCTAAAACAGAAACAACCGGCAAATGGTCAGAGAAGTAGGGGATATTCTGACGAAAATCGAGGATATGATTGCTGATTACATTTAAGTCCCAGGTAGCAAAAATATAATCGATCAATTGAGTGGGAACAAACTCAGGGTCAAATCCAACAAATGTAAAATCAGGTCCTTTAATCTCTGCTCCGGCCCTTACTCTTGTATCAGAAAGAACTACTTCGTTCTCCGGATAAGTAAGTATCCGGTAAGCCCTGTGCTTATCAGTAACATTCAGATCACCGGTGAGGATTACAGGTAATTTTCCGGCAATACTTCCGGCTTTGCTGATAATCAGAAT
>DHVX01000094.1 GCA_002412885.1 Bacteroidales bacterium UBA5197 | reverse complement strand
AGTTTTACCATCCACCAGTAAATGGCTCCAAAAGTGCCTTCCTTACGTGGCATACCGTTGTTTAATTCGTCGAGGTCGCATACATCGGCGGTCATGCTCATCATCAGGGTGAACAATCCGCCAATTCCGAATACCATAAAGGGCAGAGGCATAAACATTAACCATGGGTTTTCCGGATTAAAACCCCACCATTTGAGGCCATATCCTATAATGGATAAGGCTGTGGCATAAATAAATGCTCTTCTTTTGCCCCATTTGCTTGCCATCCAGGTAATTACCGGGATGATTAAAAAAGCGGTGAACATTGAGCTGATAGTAGAGAACCAGGCCGGCCATGTTCCGGCAAGACCGTAATCTCCTTTGAATAAATAAAAAACAATGATAAAATAACTGAACGATGCGACCATTTGAAAGCCATTGAATACCAGGAAGGTTGCCGCGCAAAGCCTGACAAATGAACTGTTTTTAAAAATCAGCACCATGTTGCGGAGCAAGCTTTTAAAATTTTGGGCTATGTTTTTCAAAGTAAGTTCATCGCGGTTGGTAAGGTTAGCCTGATCAATTTCTTTGCAAAAGAGGGCAGGCATCAAACCTAAGACCATACAAACTGCTCCGACTATAATCGATAACCTGCGAACTCCAATAGCCTGTGTGTCGAACATATCGGGATTGGCAATAATTACCCAGAACCAGGGTACAATCATCCATGCCATTTGTCCCATAGTTTGTGAAAAACCCATCAAACGGGTACGTTCGTTATAATCAGAGGTCATTTCATAGCCTAGTCCGATAAGCGGAGTAGAAAATATGGTATTACCAGTTAAATAGACCAATGACAAAATCAGAAAATACCAGAAGTTATACATTTGTGTATTTTCTGGATTGAGTTGCCATAAAACGGCAAATAAAACGCCACTGAGTATTGCTCCAATAAAAATGTATGGTTTCCGCCGTCCAAACCTCGATTTTGTGTTATCAGAAATATAACCCATGATGGGGTCGGTTATGGCGTCAAAAAGCCGGGGCAGGCCTCCGAGTAAGCCAGCAAGGAATGGATCCATTCCAAAGGCAGTCAGTAAAAAGAAAGCGAAAACTCCTAGTGATCCGGGCAATAAATTGTTAACCAAATGACCGGCTCCAAAGGCAGCTTTTTGTCCAAAGGGTACCCTGTCTTTTAGCGGTGTTTCGTAAGTTGCCATAATTTAGCTGTTTTAAATTATTGAATTGTTGTCAGAATCACTTTTATCACCCTTTGATCAGAATGGTTTGTATGGCTTTCCCATTGATGGCGAATTCAACTGATTTTTCGCCAAGTAAAAGATGAACGCCTTTTGCTTCCTCTTCAGGATTGAAGACGATGACGGCAATGCTTCCATCGGGGTTGCGGGCAGCAGTTACCATTAGGCTGTCGCCGGTATTTTCAAAACCAATTCTTACGGCTCCGGGCCTGATAAACCTGCTGAAATGAGCAAGGGTATAGTACAATGGCGTGAAATAAATTTCATCCTGTTCAGGGTCAACAATAACGGGAGCAACACACCAGTTCTTTGCCCAGTTTGGCCCTCCCTGCCTGTCAAGAACCATATTCCAGTCCACCCAGCCATCTACACCATTATTGAGGCAACCGATGATATCGCATGCATAGCGGTAAACAGGAACATATTTCGGGTGAAGGTATTTCTGGTCTTCGGGCGCCCAGGTCCAGCCCCAGTCGGTGGCTTGTTCTGACCAGTACCATGCGTCGTCCTTCCACCTTGGCACCTGAGCATCAATACAGGCTTCTGTGTTAATTAGGTGCTTTCCGGGAGCTTTATTCACAACATATTGCAAAGCTTCCGGAAAATATTCATAGGTGCTGGCATACCAGTGAACAGCAGTGCCATCGAAATAGTCCTTTGCCACTTCGTCTCCGAACATAACATCCGCCCATTTCTTCAACGCTTCATCGCGATTCTGGTCAAATCCCAGGATTTTAACATCATGCCCACCGGATTTTAATTTGGGGCCTAAATGGTTTTTAACGAATTCATTCATTTCTTCCGGCGTGTAAAGCATGCTTTCCCAGTTGCTGTCGTTGCCCAACGGTTCGTTTTCAACCGTAAATCCCCAGATTTCAATGCCTTCAGCGCGGTACGCGTCCAGATACTTTGAGAAGAACAACGCCCAGGTTTCATAATACGCCGGCAACAGTTTTCCGCCACGCCAGTCGTTGTTGTCTTTCATCCATGGCGGCGCTGTCCATGGAGATGAAATAATTTTAAAACCATCCTTTGAAATGGCTTTTGCATCTTTGATCATGGGAATGATATCATCCATATCTTCCTTTACGGAGAAATGCGCCAGTTCCACATCGCCTTCAATAGGGGCATAGGAATAGTTGCCCAGTGAAAAATCGCAGGAGTTCATGTGGGTGCGCGTCAGGGAATATCTGGCACCCGATTCACCAAAATATGCTTCCAGAATTTTGTCACGGTTTTCCTTGCTTACCCGGTTGAGCAGGTAAGCAGAAGCTTCGGTAAAAGATCCTCCGAATCCGGTAATTTGCTGAAATTTTTCATCGGGCAAAATGGAAATTTCAACCTTTGAATCAGCAGCCTGAAATTCAGATATCCTGGCCAGTTGATTACCGCTTGCGGATGTCTCAAAGACTTCAACTTCCATTTTTTTCGAATTTGTACAACTACTCATCAGCGTGATTGTAAGAAGAAAATTGATCAGATATTTTACAATTGCCTTCATAAAATTGATTTTTGTTTACCTGCGCTCCAGGATTTCTTTTGCAGTCGGCGGTACTTTCACTTCCTGCATCATCGCGGCTTTGTCGCCATCAAATGTTTTGGTAATTGGTTTGCCGTCGCGGGTTAAACCATCAAAAACGCCGGTATCTACCATATCCCATAAGGCATATTTAGCCTGCGCTTGCAGATTAATTAGCCCGAAATGGTTTTCGGAACCCTGCGGATTTGCGGCATCTTTCCATTGTTCGTCAAACGCCTCAAAATAAAAGCAGGTTATCCCTTTTGAGTTTGTCCATTGGCGCATCAGATCGTAATAAATTGCTGATTTGTATTCATCACACGCCCTGGAACCGGTATGGCCGTAAAATCCGTCGGATTGAGATGCCCAGCCGGTTTCGCCGATATGCACGGGTTTATTTACGCCAAGGCTTTGCATGTAAGCCACAACACTTTCGTACTGAGAAATGGCATAGTTCTTTGCCCTGAGCATGGCCGAATCAATCTTTTCCAAGTCCGTTAATTCTTCCTCATTTGCGGGCACTCCCCAGAAATCAGGGTTGTAATGGGTGTCGTGCATGGGGTAGGTATGCATCGAAATGTAATCAACCGACCGGATGAGTTCGTTCAGATCTTCCAGATGATATTCATTTCCGCCGCCACCCCATGATGCAAAATTGTCAGAACTTGTGATCCATAAAGTTTCGGGTAATTCGCCTTTTTTCTTCAGTTTCTGCAAATGTTTTACCCATTTAAGGATGATGCCGGGTTCAACGTAATATTCCCAGGCCCAGTGCACCATGGCTTCATTGCCAACAGCAATAATTTTCACAATGTCAGGGTATTGCTGAGTCAGTTCAACAGCACGTGCAATTTCTGTTTCATTTGCCGCACTCTCTTCATTCCTGATGCGATCGGGTAAATTGGTAAACGCATTTTTACAATCGATCCAGGCACCAAGCATCACATACATTTCAAATCCGGGATCGTCCTTTTTCAATTGGCTGATGGCTTCCAGCAGATTGGCTGCTTCGGCATAATGGACATTGTAGGTGCGCAACAACTTGATTCCTATGGCTGACAATAATTTCATGTCTTCTTTCAGCTGGGGAATGGTGGGTTGAGTGTCTCTTGTTATTTCGCGATAACCTCCATACGAAATGGCCTGATAGTCGGGGTTGCCCAAAATATCCGCGGCGGTTTTACCCGTATTGACCAAAGGTTGAGAACATGATATAACCAGCAAAACCGGTACAGATAAAATTATGGAAAGAAGAACTTTCCTGATTGCATCGTTGATTCTGTTTATTTTTCCCAAGTGCATAATCCTTAAATTAAATCGTTTTTATGACTCTTTTCTTCGTTGTTCCAGTTCCTGCTGCATTACAAGACAGGTTTTGTGGTCAATGGCATAGTAATACAGCAAAATGGCGCACGACATATACAGAACTCCGGGGAAGATGGAAATCATCAGCTTTATTCCGTTGAGCGAGGTGGCTGATTGCACAGCATTTGGGACAAATTGAAACAAAACAAGCATCCAGCCGGCCAGTGCGCCACCAATTCCCCATCCCGCCTTTTGTGCGAATGTGGCTGCAGAAAATACCAAACCCGTTGCACGCCGGCCAAACTTCCATTCGGAATAATCGGCAGTGTCTGCAAGCATGGTCCAAAGTAAGGGAACAGCAGGAGCATACGTGAACTTGGCCAGAATGTTCAGTATGTATATGGCATTAATATTTTCGTTTCCCGGAATGTATAACAGAATGAAAAACATGCCCGAGAGCAGCGAACTTGCGATAAAAACATTTCGTTTCCCGAACCGTTTTGCCAAAGGTTTCGAGAACGGGATACCAAGGATTAGTGCAACAGTGCCGATTACATTAAACAATTGAACGTTTTGCTCCTGTCCCAGATAATATTTGAAGTAATAAGCAATGGTCAGATTTTGCAGGGCAAACATGACAAACGAAACAATACCGACAAAGAACAGGATTACCCAGGGACGGTTCCTGAAAAGATTTTTAAGATCCTGTTTAAGATTTGTTTGTTGTTCTGCCGGAGGCTTTACCCGTTCTTTTGTTGTTTTAAAAGTGATCATGAACAGCACAAAGCTGATTGCCGCAAAGAGCATCAGGGTGTATTGGTAGCCCTTGGCATTATCACCCTTGCCAAAGTAGCTGGCCAGATAGAGTGCCGTTCCGGTAACGATAAACTGCCCGACAAAGGCAAAAATAAAACGGTATGAATTTAACCCTGCCCTTTCGTAAGAATCAGAAGTCATTACAGCGCCCAACGAGGAATAAGGAAGGTTAATGGCGGTGAAAACGGTCATCAGTAACAGATAGGTAACCCCGGCATAAATTACTTTTCCGGTTTGCCCGATGTCGGGTGTTGAAAAAGCGAGTACTGCCAGCAAACTGTAAGGAAGGGCCATCCAGAGCAGATAAGGCCGGAACTTACCCCAGCGGGTCTTGGTTCTATCTGCAATAACCCCCATTATCGGATCACTGATCATATCCCAGAAACGGGCGATCAGCATAATGGTTCCGGCTGCAGCCGCAGATATACCAAAGGTATCGGTGTAAAAAATTAAAATCCAGAAGCCAACCATGTCCCACACAAAATGTGAGGCTGTATCGCCCAGACCATACCCGATTTTTTCCTTTACGGATAATTTTGTAGTATTTTCGCTCATCACTTTTTATTTATTGATACTTCAACTTTTTCAATTTCTCCGGTTCTCCTGAATATCAGATTACTGATTTCATTATTTAAAGTAGTGCCTTCAATTTCTACTTTGGTTCCATTGCCATAATGCACAGTAATCCGGTCGGTATCTGAAATATGATACACAATGGGTGTCTGGCAGAAGGTGAATGCCAACTGTCCGGATGCAAGTTCTATTTCCCCGGCATCGCCCGCGCATTTTTTGTATTCAAATATGCCCTCACAATTATGGAGCTCTTCATTTCGGAGCAACCATGGGTTGAAATACAATTTACCTTCATTTACAAACACGCCCAATTCACCAAACCTGACCAGGATATCCTCCTTAACCTGGCCGGTCATTCCGGGTTGCTGGGCGCCTCTGTGCTTTGGGGTGTGTGAGTAAGGATCGGTTGGAAAGGCACCATAAAGTTCAGGTGATTTATGCACCCCGATCCCTGCTTCAATTTCGTAATAATGATCCATTAATCTGCCGATGACTTTTTTGTCAGCGCCTGTTTCAATGGCTTTCAGGCAACATTCCTGTACTGCCAGATGCAGTTTTGAAACCATGTGCCAGTAGATTGAACCCAGCCCTTCGAAAGAATAAAAAGTGCCCGACCTGCCTGTAAAAGCTTTGTGATTAAAGACTTCCTCAAAAATATCAAGTACCAGTCTGCGGTCTTTTTCAACAAGGTCGTGGTAAATGCCCTCAGATTGTTTGTTCAGCGCATCACTGAGATCAGCGGCATTTTTGAAATTTCCGTTGAAATGCAAGCCTCCCAGAATATCCTGATCAACAATTTCTTTATTTCCATCAGCAACCAGCTTTTTAATAAGTTCAGATTTTTGGGCACTGATGGGAGGAATGTTGTTCTTTAGCAGAAAACCGGGTAATTCTTTTTCAGGGTATAAGATGTAACTGTACTGATCTTTGCGGAACAAAGCACTGCTTTTTAGTGCGTCCAATACCTCCAGAGACTGCTCCGGAGTTAAATAACCTGAACTTAACACGGCAACCTGGCCTTCAAGCATTTCGCTCAGGTGCGAACAGGAAACGCCGGTATCAGTAGAAGTCATCAGGTTGTATGCGTGGTAAAGTTTATCGGTTCTTTGGTTGGCGCGTATGGAATGTTCGATGAATTCGAGGCAAATGCCGGTAAATTCATTCAGCCCTTCAACCGGGATTCTTTGTTTGCTGCCTTTAAATCCATTGTTGTAAATCTGCTGACGATAGTCTGAAGCGGCCCGTCCAAGGCGGTCAAGAATTGCTTTTCTGTTACTATCGCTGATGTTATTTGTCAGCAAGGGACTAAATTCTGTAAGCGTACCTTTCAGCGCATGGTAAAACACATTCAACTCCTCCGAAATCATTACGTTTTCTAATCTGCTTTTTCCCAGAACGTTTCCAAAAAACTTCAAAAAGCGATGCAGATAGTAAAGTGTAACCATTGAAACGCCATTCCCTACCAGCGCATTGTTGGCATCGTTCCATTCCGGTCGCTGCGTGTTCATCCAGATACCGGCTTCAGGAATAAAATTGGAAATTTTGGCCAGCACCGTTGCCAGTATTTTTTCGATGAAATTCACATGACAGATTGCCTGACTGCTATCGGTTAGCAGAGCTCCGTCAGCTCCGATTAATTCACGGTTTTTCCGGATAACGCCATCCCATTTATGATCAAATTCAATCGTGTCTTTCGGGTTTTTAAGAATCTGGCTGTAAGGTTTGATTTTATAGGGAACAGCAGCATAAACAAACCAGTCTTTGTCAAAAAATGATTGCAATGTACCGGGGTAGAACTTTTCAGTGATTTCGAAGAATTTCTGCAGGTAAATAATCTGATGATCACCCCAGTATCCGATATACGACCAGGGATTATCCGGTTCGATGGTTTCCCAGTCGAATCCGTCTTTTGTGATTCTGTAAGGATTATAACCATCGAATGTGGATGCATTCAGAAATTTGATAATCATGTTGGTTACAAATTCGGGATACGAATTTGCAAGTGCTTCCCAGTTTTGGAAAATATCCCGCCAGTTCCCTTCATAATCCAGAATTTCTGATCCATCGGTTTCGTTCTGAATATTGATGGTAAAATAATTCCAGGGGCGGCTGGGATCACCATGCCTGCGGCTGAATTTTAATGGAAGATACTCTGCAGAAAGTCTTATCAGATCAGCATCTTTACATTCTGACAAAAGGCTTTTCAGCTCTGATTGGCTGAAAGTTTCCTGAAGTTTGCCTATAAACTCCTGATTTTTGGCCGCTACTTCTTTATTGGCTTTCATGAGGAAATCAGCAAAATCCCCTTTTTTTATCAGGTAGCCATTATCAAAAATTCCCCCGCGCATGATGTTGAACAGTACATTGGAAAAATGGCGGGAGTCGTTCAGTTTGTCGGCTGTGAATTGCAGTCCATCGGCACTTGCAACAAGTTCAATTAATTTTTCTGTCCCGGAATCGACATCTTCCTGAATCTGTCGTTCAAGATTGATATTGTCTTTTATATTTTGCGAAAGGCCAATAATCTGCGGAGAGTTCTGATTGACATTGGCAATAACTTTCCAGTTTTTCTCACTTTGAGCAGGTAGCAAGATTTCAGCACAAACAAAATAAGCGCCTTTTTCCCCCTTAATATCCGATTCTTCTGCCACTTCCCTGTTCATTCTGAAATTATCAAGTTGCAGGGATGAAAGCAGGTGTTTGGGTTTATCCAGTCCCAACGACCAGGCAATGTTCGCTTTCAGCGCTTCGCTGGGTTCGGCTTTATCAACAATAATGGCGCTGAGGGCATAAATTCCGATTCCGGATGCCGCTTCCAGTTCACTTCTTTTATAAGCATCTACCAGGTTGCTGGTAGATCGTTGCAGGTCACTGGGCACCCCAAAGGGCATTATATTTTGTATTCCATCCAACAGGGTAATCGGGTAATCATTCCCTGAAATGTTTTGTAACGAAGCCTTTCTGACAAAACCAAACAACTTCGAAGAGTTCCACTGATAGCTGAATTTCAACCCTAAATCATGGTTGATTTCTTCGAAGATAATTTTATTGCCGTAGATGCTTTTATAAAGGTTCCGGCTGATGGAATATTTCCCTGTAAACCTTTCAGAAAATGGCTCCCAAATCAGAATGGAATCATCTGTTTGTATCCGGAAAATGGATTTACTTCCGGTGATGTCGGCCGATTCGGTTATTTTGTCGTCGGTATAATAGGGGAATAAGGCATATTCAGGATTTTTTCGCCCTGCAGAAAGTCCTCCGTTACTGGAAATAAACATCCAGTGATTCGAGTCACTTACGATGCTCATAAAAAAGGGACGCATGCCATCGTGATCTGAAATTTTGAAGTAGCTATCATTTTCATGCTGAACTACCTTCATTTCGATTGTTTTCTTTGCAACATTCATTGTGTTTTTTGGATATTCTTTGTTCATTAGCTGAGAAAAAGATTGTTAAAGATGATACTTTCTGTTGAGTTTTTCTATTTAACCTCCTGATAAACCCTCACATAATCGATGATCATTTTTTGAGGGAAAGGAGTCTGTGCGGTTGGAAATCCAACATAGTTGCCACCCACCGCTACATTGAGCAGGATGAAAAACGGTTGATCATAAACGCAGCTGATTCGGGAAAACCGGATTATTCGGATTATTCGGATCGGCCACATCAGGTGTAGAAATTGAAATGCCTCCGGTGTTATAAGTTGTATTTTGTGCACTAAAACGGCTCAGGCTGATTTTTTTCAGCTTTTCCCCTTCCAGTGCGGACTTGTCGCCTCTGGCTTTCAGCAGCGATTCCACTACCTGAATGTCGCTGAAGTGTTGCTGTATGGTTTGCAAATTGGTGCCAACGGCGTAGGGATTAAGTTGGTGGGCTTCCTGTAAAGCATAATATGATGCCCTTGGGGACAACTGATAAAACCCTTTTGCATTGGTGGGGCCTTTGGCGCAAATTCCGAACCACTCCTCATTCATGTTGTTATGGCCTGCCTTGTAATCAAATAAATAACCGCCGTTTGACCATGAAGCATGGGAATCGTGAACATCAAGGTATTCAGTTTGACCATACTTCCACCAGCCATCGCTGAACTGAAAAGTAAAACCTCCCAACGAATTACCCGCTTTCCCGATACCGGCTGCATTTTCATATATTTCTTTCCAGTTGGCCACATTGTAAATGGCCTGTTCCTTTTGCGCCTCTTCCATGGTGATGGCATTAAATGCATCAGACCCAAATTCAGTCAAGAGGACGGGTTTACCGTATTCTTTCTTAACTCTGTCAAACATATCGGTAAATGAAATACCCCGGTAAACGTTTATACCAAAGATATCCACATCTTTACATTCTTCTGCGATGATATCGAGAAACAGCAGGTCGCCGTTGCAGATCGACACGGGATGATTCGGGTCGATTGCTTTCATGGCCACCGAAGCTTCGTTGAATAGTTTATAAAGGTAACGGGCCATTTGTGTCGATTCCCTGTCTTCCATCGGGATATCTTCGGTTTCGGCACCACGCCAGAATAGTCCGTAGTTGTTTTCATTTCCCAAAAGATATAGCAGGAGTCCGGGGGTGTTTCTATATTCTTCAACCAGCGCTGTTACTTCATTTAAAAGAAGTTCCTTTACCCGGGGATCGGCATAATCGGTGTTTCCTTCCCATGCTCCGTCGAGCGTAAGCCCGTATCTCCCGAAAGAATGATTGAGCATGGTATAAATACCGTAAGTTTCATAGATGTAAGTTATCCATTTGGGTTGGATACCAGTGTAAACACGAATGGTATTCACATTCATGTTCTTCAGCAGCGACATCTCATCATCAAGCGCCTTTTTGATAAAGTCGTCGGATTGAGTCCATAAACTGTAGGAGTAATTGGTCCCAACGGGGAAATAATCCCAGTTCATACCGTTTACCATGAAACTTTGATCATTTACAATAAGTTTCATTCCTTTTTCAGTATTTTCTATTGCAACCTTTTGAGGTTGAGCCAACAGAGAAATAGAGAAACTTAATAAAATCAGAGCAAGAAATTTTTGTTTCATTTTCTGTAATTTGTTGTTAAGTTTCTAAAATATACGGGGTTTAAATGCTTAACTTTTGGCTAACATAGAACTATTTTTCTCAGAATGAGACTATAAATTATATATACAAAAGCTGAAAAAAGGCATCTGGTAATTAATTCATAATTGTAAGTAACTGTAAAACAATAGTTAAGGCAGCCATCATTCTTTATATGGTTAACTCAATGAAAATGTAGTTGTATATGTCAAATCTATTTTTGGAAGTCAGATGTCGGATGTCGGATGTCAGATGTCGGAGTTCGGATGTCGGAGTTCGGATGTCGGATTTCGGATTTCGGATGATGGATTGGAAATTGGAAATTACGCGAAATGTGTAATCCATTACATTATTTAATATTAAAATTGTGTAATGCATTACATAATTATTATCTTTGTCAAAACTTTTCCTTATGACAGAATTATTTCAAATCAGCAGCAACCTGATCAATAGGGTAAATCTGGATTTAAAAAGGTTCTTGTACCATCAGATTGATTGGGACGGGCGTTTGGTTGAAATTAACGGAGCCAGAGGTACAGGCAAGACGACCCTATTACTGCAAAAGGCCAATGAATTAAATAGTGCAGATGCTGATTCTGTTCTTTACATCTCACTTGAAGATCCGTATTTCTACAAAAACAATCTGGTTGAGTTGGCCGAAGAGTTTAGAAAACTTGGAGGACTTTATCTCTTTCTGGATGAGGTTCACCGTTATCCTTCAAAAAATCAAGGTTCTGACTGGTCGGCAGAATTGAAAATCATTTATGACCGTTATCCCGGTTTAAAAGTTTACTATTCAGGATCTTCCCTGCTCAGGATTTACAAAGGGAAAGGAGACCTTAGCCGAAGAAAAATAACCTATAATCTGCCAGGTTTATCGTTCAGAGAATACCTTTATTTTACCGGAGTTCTTAAATTCAGGGCACTCTCTCTGGAAGAGATTCTGAATAACCACGTAAAACTGACTACTGAAATCCTTAGCATATCCGGTGTAATCATGCCGCATTTTCGCAATTACATTAAAACCGGTTATTTCCCCTTTTATTTTGAATCTCCTGATCACTATTTTGCCCGGTTGAAGGATGTTACCACCGTTATTCTTGAAAATGATATCCCGTCAGTTACGGAAATCCCTTTCGAGACTGTAATAAAATTAAAAAAACTGCTGGGTTTGATTGCCACAGGAGTGCCGTTTACTCCCAACCTTTCCAATCTGAGAAAAGAACTTTTTATTGCCGATCAGCGCACATTACTGCGGTATTTCGGCCTGCTTGAAAAAGCCGAACTTATATATAACCTTCGGAAAGAATCCAGGGGAAATCAACTGCTTCGCAAGCCAGATAAAATTTTGCCCGACAACACCAACCTGGCTTTTAGCTTTGATACAAACCCTGATATTGGCACACTTCGCGAAATTTTCTTTGTCAGAACCCTGCGTGTCAATCACATGCTTACTACACCACCAAAAGGCGATTTTCTGGTTGATGGAGTCTATACCTTTGAAGTAGGAGGGAAAAATAAAACCATGAAACAACTACAAAACATTGAAAATGCTTTCCTTGCTCTTGATGATATCGAAACTGGCTATGGCCCAACCATTCCCTTGTGGCTTTTTGGATTCTTATTTTAAACAGGTGTAGGTAGAAATTGGGATGTCGGATGTCAGATGTCGGATTTCAGAGGTCAGATGTCGGATGTCCGATTTCCGATTTCGGATTTCGGATTTCGGATTTCGGATTTCGGATGATGGATTGGAAATTGGAAATTAGATTTTGGATTTTGGATGTCAGATGTAAGATGAAGAATTGGAAATTGGAAATTGGAAATTGCCTGTTTTGGAATCGTGGAGCAATAGGAAGAGAAATCCGATTATTGAGAAGAAGACCTAACAAGATGAAAGAAAACTTGTTAGGTCAGATCATTATCCGAATTAGAAATTAGAAATTAGAAATTCCACCTTAATTTTATCACCTACCTTTGCACCATGCAAACACCTGTAAAGCGCCCAATTACCGACTGGCTTCCCGTTACCCGCGAGGAGCTTGACCGCCGTGGCTGGGACGAGGTGGATGTCATTATCGTTTCGGGTGATGCTTATGTCGATCATCCTTCGTTCGGACATGCTGTGATGGGTCGTCTGGTTGAACGTGAAGGTTACAGGGTGGCCATTCTGCCGCAGCCCAACTGGCGCGACGATCTCCGTGATTTTAAAAAGCTGGGTAAACCCCGGTTGTTTTTCGGTGTCACCGCCGGATGCATGGATTCCATGGTAAATCATTACACCGCCAACAAGCGTTTGCGCTCCGATGATGCCTATACCGCAGGCGGCGTTTCTGGTTTCAGACCCGATTATGCCACAGTAATTTATACCGGAATTCTTAAAAAATTGTATCCGGATGTACCTGTGATTCTTGGCGGGATTGAAGCTTCGATGCGCCGCCTAACCCATTACGATTACTGGAGCGACAGCCTCAAGCCCGATATCCTCACCTGGAGCGGCGCCGATATGCTGGTTTTCGGGATGGGAGAGAAGGGGATTGTTGCTCTGCTTCACCGGCTTTCGAATGGCGAAAATATAAGCAGTATCCGCGATGTGGAGCAGACTGCCTTTCGCATAACTTCTGCAGATACACTTCCTGATTTGCCGGGCATGGAAACCCTTGAACTTCCATCGCATATTGAATGCCTTGCTGATAAAAAAGCTTTCGCCAGACATTTCCGTATTTTTGAGGAAGAATCAAATCGCTGGCAGGGCGCACGGCTTCTGGAAAGGAACGGAGATTTCACCATTGTAGTCAATCCGCCGAATCCTCCCATGAAAGAGGCTGAGATTGATGCCGCCTTCGACCTTCCATACACCCGCGAGCCTCACCCAAGGTACAACAAACGCGGCGCAATTCCTGCTTTTGACATGATCCGTAATTCCATCAATATGCATCGGGGATGCTTTGGTGGGTGCGCTTTTTGCGCCATTTCGGCACATCAGGGTAAGTTTGTGGTGAGCCGTTCCGAAAAATCCATCCTTAAAGAAGTGGAGCAGGTGGCTGCAGCAGCTGACTTCAAAGGACATATTACCGACATGGGCGGACCATCAGCAAATATGTACAGGATGCAAGGCATTGATACCGACAATTGCAAAAAGTGTAAACGAGCTTCCTGTATTTTCCCTGGCATCTGCCGCAACCTCAATACAGATCATCGCCCAATGACTGCCCTGTACAACAAGGCATTGCGGACGCCACACATAAAACGCATCACCATTGGAAGCGGAATCCGCTACGATATGCTGGTGGGCCGGTCAGCAGCCGAAAGCAAAGCCAATGGATTGAACGAATATCTGGAACAGGTAATCACAAAACATGTTTCGGGCCGGCTGAAAGTTGCGCCGGAACACAGTTCGGAACAGGTGCTGCAGATTATGCGAAAACCGCACTACCGCACTTTTACTGAATTTCAGAAGCGGTTCACCGAAATTAACCAAAAGCATGGTTTACGCCAGCAACTCATTCCGTATTTTATCTCCAGCCATCCCGGCAGTCGCCCCGAAGATATGGCTGAACTGGCATGTGATACCATGCAACAGGGTTTCCGCCTTGAGCAGGTGCAGGATTTTACCCCAACCCCTATGACACTGGCCACTGCCATTTATTATACAGGTATTGATCCTTACACCCAAAAGCCTGTTTATGTGGCCAAAGCAAAAGAAGATAAAATTAATCAGCAAAGGTTTTTCTTCTGGTACAAGCCAGAGAATAAGAGGTGGCTTTATGAAACGCTTCACCGGATAGGCCGGAATGATCTGATTACCCGTTTCAACAACAGAAATCAACGCTGAGGCACAATCATCACAGGACATGGACTGTTGCGCATAATTCCGTCGCTTACACTGCCAATAAAAGCGCGGTAAAGAAACCCATGGCTTTGAGAGCCGACAATGATCAGATCGGCTTGAAATTTCACCGCCTCATCAATAACGGTTGATACCACAGGTCCATGCATCAGATCTGATTTCGCTTTTATTCCGCGTTCATGAAGATAATGCACCATTGCCTTCAGATCATGGTCTTCGCGGATCAGCTCCTCAAGACCGGGATTGTTGATAAGCGGAAGATGGGAAGTGTCATCATTGAAAAATGATCCCGGAACTGAAATATGCAGGATATATACTTCCCCCTCAAAAGCTTTGGCTATTTTGCCTGCTATCTCAATAACCTCAGTTGATAAATCTGAAAAATCAACAGGTACAAGTATCTTTTTCATGGCTATAATTTATTGTATCAACACAAAGATACATTATATCGTAGCTGAATGCAAGTGTCTGTCAGACAATTCGTCTGCAATGGATTAAGTGTGTTTTTCAGGAGAATAGAAAGTCAGGATTTGCAATCTGCATTAGCCTTTACGGCCATCTCCGCTCATTACATTGGTCTGTATCTGAATGGATTGCTCATGCACCAGTTGGAGCAGAGAGGCAAGAAATTTTGTATCCAAACCGGCTTTGCTGCCTTTTTTTATACGGTCGGCAAACAACTCTTTCCAGCGCTGCAACTGAAGAATGGTGATGTTATGGGTATATTTGTAGCGGCCCATTTCTTCAGCCACTTCCATGCGTCTGGCCAGCAGCCTTAGCATTTCGTAGTCGATCAGGTCAATTTCGTTTCGCAATTCTTCAAGGCTACGCTCAAATTCGCGGTTGCCGGTTGTTTCTCTCAACACAAGGTTTTCGAGTATTTCCTTCAGAACCTGCGGAGTTATCTGCTGTGCTGCATCGCTCCATGCCTTGTCGGGATCGGGGTGCGATTCTATCATTAGCCCATCGGCCTCAAGATCAAGGGCTTGCTGAGAGATGGATTGTATCATATTTCGGTTTCCCCCGATGTGGCTTGGGTCGCACAAAAGTGGCAATCCGGGCATTCTGCGTTTCAGTTCAATGGGTATTTCCCACTGTGGAGGATTGCGGAACTGCGTTTTTTCAAACTGATAAAATCCCCGGTGAATGGCTGCTATGTTTCTGATTCCGTTTTTATAAAAACGTTCAATGGCTCCAATCCACAGCGAAAGATCGGGGTTTACCGGATTTTTAATCATCACCGGAATATCAACTCCGGCAAGGCTTTCGGCAAGTTCCTGCACCGAAAACGGATTGACAACGGTTCGGGCACCAATCCACAAAATATCAATACCATGAGCCAAAGCCTGTTCCACATGATCGGGTTTGGCAACTTCAACGGTGGTAAGCAAACCGGTTTCTTTTTTTACACGCATCATCCAGGAGAGACCGGCAGCACCAACGCCTTCAAATGAACCGGGTCGGGTCCGGGGCTTCCAGATACCCGCCCTGAAAACCTTAACCTGCGGAATTTCCTTCAGCGCATAAGCGGTTTGCATCACCTGAGCTTCCGACTCAGCACTGCACGGACCCGCAATCACCAGAGGTCTGCCTCCGGAAGGAATCCATGTGTGTATTGACGGGAAGTCCATTTCAAGACGGAGAATTGAGTTATGCTTTAACCCACTCCTGAATTTCTTCAAGTTTCAGGGCAGGGATGTCGAGTTTCATTTTTTTGCGAAGACCACCCAGATCGTTCAGCATTTTATTGGGGTTTCCTGCTTTAAGATCGGCTACGGTTTTGAATCCATACTTCCGCAACACGGCTACCCACACTTCAGGAACGCCGGCTTCAACAAAAGCTTCGTCGCTGTCGCCCTGAGGCGTTGCTTTCTTTTCGGGCCGCATCTGCGGGAAGAAGAGCACATCCTGAATGGAAGGCTGGTTGGTCATAAACATGGTCAGGCGGTCGATGCCGATGCCCATTCCGGAGCAGGTCGGCATTCCGTATTCAAGCGCCCGCACAAAATCCATATCAATAAACATGGCTTCATCATCACCTTTTTGCGAAAGTTTAAGCTGATCCTGAAAGCGGTCAAGCTGATCAATCGGATCGTTCAATTCGGAGTAAGCGTTACAGAGTTCTTTGCCGTTGACAAAAAGTTCAAACCTTTCGGTTAATGCAGGATTGCTGCGGTGGCGTTTGCAAAGCGGCGACATTTCAATGGGATAGTCCATGATGAAAGTCGGCTGAATGAGATGCTCTTCGCATTTTTCCCCGAAAATGGCATCAATCAGTTTTCCGGTGCCCATGCTTGGCGCTGTTTCTATGCCCAGTTCACTGCAAATGGTGCGGAGTTCTGCTTCTGATTTCCCTGAAATATCCACGCCCGCATATTGTTTTATGGCGTCGGTCATGGTGAGTCTGCGGAAAGGACGCTTAAAGTCGATGGTTCGTTCACCTACCTGCACATCGGTGCGTTTGTGAAGCGCCAAAGCCACTCTTTCGAGCATTTCTTCGGTAAAATCCATCATCCAGAAGTAATCTTTGTAGGCAACGTAGATTTCCATTACGGTGAACTCCGGATTGTGGGTGCGGTCCATGCCTTCGTTTCGGAAATCTTTGGCAAATTCATATACGCCATCAAATCCGCCGACGATAAGTTTTTTAAGGTAAAGTTCGTTGGCAACACGCAGGTAAAGCGGCATATCCAGCGCGTTGTGATGCGTGGTGAATGGCCTGGCAGCAGCACCACCGGGAATGGGCTGAAGAATGGGGGTTTCTACTTCGAGATATCCACGCTCATTAAACAAAGAGCGCATGGAATTGATGATCTGGCTGCGTTTTACAAAAATATCCCTGATTTCAGGATTTACGATAAGGTCAACATAGCGCTGGCGATAACGTTGTTCAGGATCGCTGAAAGCATCAAAAACCTGATCGTCTTTTTCCTTTACCACCGGAAGTACACGCAATGATTTGCTGAGCAGTTTGAGCGATTTTACATGAATGGAAATTTCGCCCATCTGGGTAATAAAGACAAATCCGGTAACGCCGATGATGTCGCCGATATCGAGCAGTCGTTTAAAAACGGTGTTGTAAAGCGATTTGTCTTCGCCCGGGCAAATGTCGTCGCGTTTGATGTAAAGCTGAATGCGGCCGCTTGAATCCTGAAGATCAACAAACGATGCAGCACCCATAATACGGCGGGTCATAATACGGCCGGCAATGCTAATATCCTGATACAGTTCCTTGTTTTCGGGGAACTTGCTGTGGATTTCGGAGGTGTTTATATTTACGTCAAACGCTTCGGCCGGATAAGGGTTGATGCCTGCTTTTTCGAGTTCTTTAAGAGATTCCCTGCGGATTGATTCCTGTTCGCTGAGTTCGTGATGCATGTATGAAATTTTTTGCAAAGATAGGAATTAATGGTTCAGGGAAGAGTGGGGGAGAAGGAGGAAGTGGAATGGCAAAAGTCTGGTTTTTCCCGTCTGATCCGGTTTTACGGGCATTCAAAAGCCATTTGGGGACTTTCATCTGATTTTTTTTTCATGGGAACAGGCTTGACCTAATTTTGCCGCTTGAATTCCTGATCCTATAACTTGCATTTTAGAAATAAAGAAAATGAAAATTACAAAAGTAAACAGCAAATTCTCTGTCCTCCTGATAATGTTGATAATCAGTTCATTGCTGGTGTTTTCGCAAAGCGGACTAAAGCAGACTGTAAGAGGCAGAATTGTTGATGCTGAAACAAAAATTCCACTGATTGGTGCAACCATTATTCTGGAAGGTTCAGCGCCATTAATCGGAACCACCGCTGATTTAGATGGAAATTTTCGTTTTGAGGGGATACCCGTTGGGCGACATAATTTCAAAGTAAGTTATGTTGGATATGAAACAAGGATTGTCTCTGAAATACTTGTCGGTTCAGGAAAGGAAGTTGTACTTTCCATAGAAATGAAGGAGTCATATGTGTCGCTCAATCAGGTGGTAATCAGGGCCAATTCTGACAAAGACAAACCTGTAAACTCAATGGCGACGCTAAGTGCACGCACATTCAGTGTTGAGGAAACCAGCAGGTATGCCGGCGGTTTTGACGATCCTGCCAGGCTGGCATCGGCTTTTGCCGGAGTTGCTACCACACAAACTACAAACAACGCAATCATTATCAGGGGGAATTCGCCAAGGGGAGTCCTCTGGAGATTTGAAGGGGTGGATATTCCTGCTGCATTTCACTTTCCGAATGTTGACTTTGCCGGTGGAGGCGGATTTACTGTGCTCAGCAATCAGATGCTTCAGAATTCAGATTTCTTTACAGGTGCATTTCCTGCTGAATATGGTAATGCAACGTCGGGTGTATTTGATATCAGAATGCGGACCGGAAACGCTGAAAAGCGTGAATATACTGCTCAATTGTGTATGCTGGGTGCTGATTTTTCTGCGGAAGGTCCTTTCAGGAAAGGTGGAAAGGCTACTTACCTTTTTAATTACCGGTATTCAACTCTTGGCCTGGTCGGGGCATTGCTGAATTTCCCAAATATTCCAACATACCAGGACCTGAGTTTCAAATTTGATTTCCCTACCCAAAAGGCAGGCACATTTTCATTCTGGGGACTGGGTGCGGATGACAAAAACATCAAAACTGAAGAAACCGACTCCCTGAAGTGGGAAAATGACATCAGCCGGAACCGGATGAAATACTACAATCAGTTTGGAACCATCGGCCTTTCGCACAGGATGTCCATAGGAGCAAAATCATTTTTATACTCAACACTGAGTGCTGAAGCAATGAGCTATAGCATGGATAAACAGGAGCTTACGCTGAATATGCTGCTGCTTCCGGCTGATTTCATAAAAAGTACTGAAGGGAAATACACTTTCCGTACAGTGCTGAACCATAAATTCAATCAGCGAATAACATCCCGCACCGGCGTAACGGTGAGCAGTCTGTTTTTCGACAACACTTTAAAGAAAGCATTCAGAGAGAATCCTGAGGTATTAACCACTTTTGTTGATAACAATGGAACTTCATTGATGACGCAGGCATTTTCACAATTCAGAATTGAGCTTTTGCCAAACCTCTCCACAAACATCGGATTTCATTCCATGTACCTTGCTGTAAATGAAAAACCCACCTTTGAGCCCAGGGCAGGAATGAGCTGGAATATCACACAAAAAGACGAATTAAGCATTGGTTATGGTTTGCACACACAAACGGAAGAATTGCGCACGTATTTCTCTCAGACCAATACCGATGGTGTGATAGAAACGCCAAACAAAGACCTGGGTTTTATAAAGTCGCATCATCTGGTTTTGGGCTATAGCCGCAGAATTAGCGAAGTAATGCGCATAAAAATAGAGCCTTATTATCAGTATCTGAATAATGTTCCTGTGCTTCCAGGCAGTTCATTTGCAATTATAAATATTACTTCCGATTGGGCAATCAACAGTAAACTTGATAATTCCGGAACAGCAACAAATTATGGAATTGATATTACAGTTGAACGCTTTCTGAAAGATGGATTTTATTACCTGTTCACTGCCTCGCTTTTCGATTCAAAATATGTGGGTGGCGATGGCAAAGAATACAGCACCCGATTCAACCGGGGATTTGTTGTAAATGCGCTCGCCGGAAAGGAATATATGCTTCGCAGTAAAAACATTCTTGGGATAAGTGCAAAGGTAACCTGCATGGGCGGATTGAGATACACGCCTGCACTGTATGCGGAATCTATGGCTGCTCAGATGTATATTCCTGATAATTCAAAGGCGTTTGCTGATCAGTTTCCTTCCTCAACAGGTGTGGATCTTTCAATCACTTACCGGGTAAATAAAAAGAAACATTCGGGAATCTGGATTCTCATGGTGAAAAACGCATTGCTGCAACCCGATTACTCAGATCCGTTCTTCGATTTTATTTCGAAAGAAATAATCATTGACCAGATGAAAATGCCGATACCCTCGCTTGGTTACAAGATAGAATTTTAAAGGCTTGCTGAGCGGGATTTTCTTGGTGTATCCCTCAAAACCAACAACTTCCGGACTTCACAGTTTACCCAATCGACTGCATATCGTGCAATCTTTTATATGCCCCTTGTGCGGCCATAAGTTCAGCGTGGGTGCCACGTTCAACAATTTCGCCTTTTTGCATCACAATGATTTCATCGGCATGCTGAATGGTAGAAAGCCGGTGGGCAATTACCAGTGAAGTGCGGTTTTGCATCAGTTTGATAAGGGCATCCTGCACCAGTCTTTCTGATTCGGTATCCAGGGCCGAAGTGGCTTCATCGAGAATCATAACCGGCGGATTGCGCAATACCGCACGTGCAATGCTTATGCGTTGCCGCTGTCCGCCTGACATTTTTATACCCCTGTCACCGATATTGGTTTCGTAACCTTCGGGCATCTGCATGATAAATTCATGAGCATTGGCTACTTTGGCGGCTGCAACAATATCGTCAAGTGAAACATTCTGCATACCGAAGGCAATGTTCTCAAAAATCGAAGCATTAAAAAGTATGGTTTCCTGAGAAACAATACCCATCAATCCCCTCACATCGCTGATGAAAAAATCGCGAATCGGTGTGCCATCGATGAGGATTTCGCCCTGAGTTACATCGTAAAAACGTGGAAGCAGATCGGCCATGGTTGATTTTCCGGAGCCTGAAGCACCAACCAATGCAATTGATTTCCCTTTCGGGATAACCAGATTGATATTTTTAAGCACATCTTCCTGCTCATAGCGGAACCACACATTGCGGTATTCAATCTGAGTGTTGAAATCATTGATATGCAGCGCGTTTTCCTTTTCGGTAATCACTTCTTCAGCAGCAAGCACCTGCTCAATGCGTTCCACCGAAGCGGCTCCTTTCTGAATATTATATATGGCCGTTGAAATTGCCTTTATGGGATTGATCAATTGTGAAAATACCAGAATGTACATGATAAAAATGGCTGCATCCATGGTTGAACCGGGCGAAAGAATAATTTTACCTCCATACCATATCACAAAAACCGCAACTGCAATTCCCAGAAATTCACTCAATGGGGAAGCAAGATCCCTTTTGCGGTAAAGTCTCACCATTAGACGGTTATATCGATGATTGGTTTCCTGAAAGTTGCTGTTGGCCCAGTCAATGGCGTTGAATGCTTTGATGTTTCGCAATCCACTGATGGTTTCTTCGATGGTCGAAAGAAGTTCGCCCATTTTTATCTGTCCTTTGGCCGAAGTCCGTTTCAGACTCTTACCTATCTGGCCGATCAATAGTCCGCTTATAGGAAGAAGCACAATTACCATTAGAGTTAGCTCATAATCCAGTACGAATAAAGTAACCAGATATGAAATAATGGTAACGGGATCGCGGAACATCATTTCGAGCGAACTGAGCACCGACCATTCGACCTCCTGCACATCGGTGGTCATGCGCGAAATAATATCGCCTTTCTTTTTTTCGGAATAATAGGAAAGGGGCAGGATAAGAATTTTCAGGTAAAGCGCATTGCGGATGTCGCGAACCACGCCGTTTCGCACTTCGGCCATATAATACATGGCAAGGTAACGGAACAGGTTTTTCAGCAGATAAACCACCACAAGAATTGCACAGATATATGCCAATACAGTCAGTTCGTCGTATTTGTCTATCAATCCGCCAATCTGAAAATAGAAATGATCTTTCAGGGATTCTACTTTCCACTCAAATTCTCCAACTGATTCCATTGGCTTTTCGAGCTTGAAAAGTATATTCAGCACCGGAACTACTGCTGCAAAAGAGACCAGCGAAAACACAATACTGATGATGTTGAAGAGAATGTTCAGCAATGCAAATCCCCAGTAAGGGATGGCATATCTGAGTACTTTAAAAAGGTTTTTCATAGCAAGGCTTCTTCATTTCACGGAGGCGGGCACAAAGATAGCGGTTATGAGCGATTTAACACAAATCGGGATAATCTGTCGTTGGCAGTTGTGGGTCCTGAGTTCGCTGTGGCGTATAGAAGGAGAGGCGTTGGATAATTATTATTTTTTATGAGTAAATTACTAAATTTGCCAAAAAGGATAAATACGGAATGATTGAGGTTATGATGGAACAACGGGCGAGCATACTGATAGTTGACGATGTTGAGGCTAATCTTTTTTTGCTGAATGCTCTGATTAAAAACAGCGGAGTTAATCTGATAATGGCACTTTCCGGCGCTGAAGCATTACAAAAAACCGAAGGGGTTGACCTCGCACTGGCCATAATTGATGTTCAGATGCCGAAAATGAATGGTTATGAACTGGCTGTGAAGCTGAACGAAAGCAGGACTGATGAAAAAGTGCCGGTCATTTTTATAACAGCAAATCACCTTGATGAATCAAATGTCGCAAAAGGCTATCAATCAGGGGCTGTCGATTATATTTTTAAACCAGTAAACAGACCGATACTGCTCAGTAAAGTAAGTGTTTTTCTGGATCTCTTCAATCAGAGGCAAACAATTAAGAAAAATGCCAGGCTTCTGAAGGAGACTGCTGATAAGTTGGTAAAAATCAATAAGAGACTGCAGAGAAAGGATGAAAAAATACTACAGGAACAACTTTTTACCAAAACCTTACTTCAGAGTATTCCCGGAATATTTTACCTTTATACTCTTCCGGGACTTAAACTTGTAATGTGGAATAAACAACATGAAACTTTGTTTGGTTATGAATCTGATGAAATGAAAGGTCGTCATGTTTTAACCTGGCATTCGCCTGAAATGTGGAGTGCTGTTATGGAGTCGCTAAAAGATATAATGAGCAATGAGTATGCCGGGATAGAAACCCTTTTGGTAAAAAAGGATGGAAGTACAATTCCGTTTATCCTGACAGGGGTCAAGTTCGAGCGCAATGGACAGAATTATCTGATTGGTATTGGTACTGATATTACCGAAAGAAAAAGAGTAGAGAATGAATTGAAAGAATCTCTGGAACAGTTGCAGCAGTTGTCAAAACATATTGAGCAGGTGAGGGAAAATGAGAGGCTGGCAATTTCGAGGGATCTTCACGATGACATGGGCCAAGCTTTAACAGCTGTAAAAATTGATCTGGGAATTATCAAGCAAAAAGTTTCTGATACAGATGTAATTCTGAAGATCGAAAAAGTTACTGCACTTGTAAGCAATACAATAAAAACAGTTCAGCGGCTCACTTCACAGTTAAGGCCTGAAATTATTGATGATCTGGGTCTGGAAGTCGCAATAGAATGGTTTACCGGCGAATTTGCCGAAAGGAATAATGTAGAAGTTGTTCTTGATCTGGATCCGGATATTTCTGTTTCATCTGACAATTCACTTATCCTTTTCAGAATAATGCAGGAATCTCTGACCAATATAGCGCGGCATGCAAAAGCGACAACGGTTAAAATCAGTTTGCTCAAAATTGATGAAACTATACATTTCAGGATATCAGATAATGGAATCGGAATCTCTGAATCAGACAAGAAATCGAAAAAATCATTTGGACTAATCGGCATGAAGGAAAGGGCTGCTTCAATGGGAGGTGTCTGCGAAATTTCAAGTGCTGATAATGTTGGAACTGTAGTTGAGCTTAGATTGGCATCGAATTTAATCTGATCTATATGAAATTATTGATTTGTGATGACCATAAGATTGTGCGGGAAGGGCTGAGGCAAATACTGCTTCAGATCGAAGAAGTATCATCAATCATTGAAGCCAGCAACGGCAGTGAAGTTTGCGCCATTTTAAAGGAAAGAGCCATTGATATTGTTATACTCGACATTTCGCTTCCCGATAAAAATGGATTGGAAGTACTTCAGATTGTTAAGGAAAAATGGCCTTCCACCAACGTACTTATGCTTAGTATGCACCCTCAGGAGCAATACGCAATCAGAGCGCTGAAACTTGGAGCTGCTGGTTACCTTACAAAAGACACTGCTTCAGATGAATTACTCATGGCAGTTAAAAAAATTTCGGCCGGGGGAAAATACATTTCACAATCGCTGGCAGAAAGCATGGCACTCCAATTCAAGCATAAAGCTCAGCAGCACAAACATGAATTGCTTTCGCAGCGTGAGTTTGAGATTATGATTCAACTTGCAAAAGGGAAATCATTGCTTGAAATAGGGAATATACTCTGCATTTCGGCAAAAACTGTAAGTACTTACCGGGGTCGCATTATGGCAAAGATGGAGCTTAACAAAAACACTGAACTTGCTATATATTGCATCGAAAATGATCTGATTTAGTTTTATTCTGAGATTACAATGAAGAAGAAAAAAAATGTCCCGGCACTGAATGGCGGGACATGCAATAAACAATAATTTTGAGGACAAAAATAGTACAGCGCTGAGTGCGTTGTAACTTTATTTATGCTTGATTATAAGACAGTTAATAACTCACCGGTAGTTAAACCGGTAAACTTTCATTCTTCCGCCTAAATCAGCAAAACATCTACCTGAGTAAAGGTTTCTCCAAAACGATTCTCATCAGCAAAGCAATAATTGCTATGATCAGCAATATTACAGTTACGGGATAAACCTTGATAGCCATAAAACCTATTGCCCACAGAATGATCAGAACAATGGTGGCAATGTAAACCAGTTCGTTCATGACAGCGTTTGTTTGAGTTGGTTAGAGCAGGCCAGTAATGATTTTAGTTTTTTAACTCTTCTACTTCGAAAATCAAAGCAAGTGATTGACCAGGAAGTCATTCGGAGTCAGAATATCGGAATTTAGCAAGCTTCAATTCATTAAATGCAAAACGTAAAAACATCCGGATTCTTGCAAACTGATGTTTTGTCCTGCAAAGTTATATACAGAAGGGAAAAAACGGCTTATACTTTTTTTGTAAAATATTATATCTTTCACACATTCAGGAAATATATTTCCCTGAATATTGAAACAGCCGGGCAACGGGAAAACTACTGAGAATTTGTCAGTCCTGCTTCCTTACGGGGATAATATAAACGGGCAATGTTGTTTTACGAAGCACTTCCTGAGTAACGCTTCCCATTACAATGTTTTCGAGCCATTTCCGGCTGTGAGAGCCCATTACAATTAAATCTGCATTTATGGCTTTTGCAGCGGATAGAATTGAAGTAGCTGTATCGCCTTCTTCGATGAGTGTGGAAATTGATTCGTTGCCCAGGGCATGTTTTATCTTTTCGAGCAATTGATTAGCGCCGTCTCTTAAGCTTTCGATGTTTTCAAATTGCATAGGTATAACTCCCAGATATGCTCCGACTCCTGCCATTGGGATTGGTTCTGCTGTTGAATAGAATGCCTGGTCGGATATAACAAAAAGCAATACAACTTCAGCTTTTAATGACCTGGCTAAAGAATAACCTGATTCAGCAACTTTTTCGGCAGATGGATCATAATCCAGTGCGATCAATACTTTGTCAATGGTTTTTGTTTTCATATTCAATGGGTATTTTAATGATTCGTGTCAATTATTTTGTGCCATAGCCCAATTCAGTTGTTACGCATTTACCGGTCTCAGAAAATGTCATTTCAAGCTTGGCCAGACGATCACAAAGGTTGCAGTATTTATACAGAAATGTGTTATATAATTTCGGAGAATTACTACATTATTCACATACAGGTTTCCTTGCAAAATTGCGGAACCTAAATTGAAAATACGGAGCTTCGGCATTAAGGGTCTAATCACCAGATACTTCAGCATTGCTGCTCATTGGCCGGATGGTCCAGCTTATACCTTGCCAGCATCGAAACAAGCGATTCGTAATATGATTTCAGGTGATTAATTGTGATTTGCTGATCTGCTTCCACAGGTATTGTTACGGGCATTTCTTCTATAAATTTCGATAATTCGGGGTAATTGTTCTGAATGGTTAAGGTAATTTCAAGAATTCTTGAGTTTAAATCCTTCTCCATTTCATCGGGATTTATATTTTGAGTCACGCCACGTCCATCAACCAAAGGCTGATTTTCTTTTTCCGGATTTCTGGTTTCCGGGCTATCGCCGGTTTTACCATTTGAGTTATTTTCCACAGGTGTTTTTTGTCTTGGTTAAACTTCTTCCTGAATAATTGAATTCCGGTCAATCCCCAAATTGGCTAATTGTATCTCAAGTTCATCCAACATTGGAGGAGGACCGCATAAATAAACATTTTTAAACGAGCTGTTCAAATGCGCTTTTAAAAAGTCTTCAGTGATTTTACCGTAAGCATAGCCATCTGCTTTTTCCTCGGATAAAATATTGATAAAATTATTGCCCAACAGTCGTTCAAACTCATCCCGAAGAATGATGTCAGCTCTTGTTTTGTTCGCAAAAATGAGTTTATTTCCCGCCAAATCATTCCTTGTCTGAAGAAACCGGAAAATGGGAATAAATGGTGTTATTCCGGCACCCCCTGCAATAAATACACCTTTGCCTTTGTATTCAATGGCTCCAAAAACTTCATGAAGTAACAACTCATCTCCCTTTTTTAAGGTCAGTAGCTTCGCGGTAACACTGCTGTGCTCCACATAAGTTTTGATGACAAACTCAAGGTATTCATCGCCGGGTAATGAAGTAAAGGTGAAAGGTCGTAACTCTTCCCTCCAGTCCTCAAGGTTGATTGATATTTCAGTCGCCTGGCCTGGCATAAAGTTGTATCTGTGGGGTTTGGTTGTAATAATCTGAAGCACATCGTGGGTGATAAGCTTGATAGATTTTATTTTTACCGGGAGTTCTTTCATTGATTGCTTCTTTAAAAGTAAAAACAGAAAACTGCAAAAGTTACTGTAGCGTGATAAATACCAGTCTTAAGTCTGGTATTTAATGGTCAGATTTTCATGAATTGACAGCGCGATTGTTTGTATTTATTTCAGCAACTAAGTTAAGTGATGGTGTTATGGATATCATTACAGTATTTACAAAACTTATTATAAGATTCACACTTACACCTTGCTCGGCTGACAAGGTACTACCTTCAATTCTCCTTATTTTAGATGAAAATAAATATTATGCAATTGCAGTGAAAACAAAAAAAGCCCAGTCAGATAATTCTTTAATTGGAAAATCGGAAAACAGCTGCAATTTTTTTTTTGGATCATGGGAAGGAGAACTAAAATAAACCCATGTTCCTGATGCCATTTTACCAACCCCGTGAACCAAAAAAGACTTCACCCGACTGAACTTTTCAAAAAAAACAGATCAGCAATCTATTTTTCATTAACTGCAATACAAAATTGCATCAATTTGGAATCTAAATTGTTATATAATTTTTCCTGTAATTATCAATATTCACACATGCAGACATATGGTATGTTGAAAAGTAATGGTGGTTTTTACTTTTCCATCGATTGATTCCATTTTGTGGTCAACCGGAATGTAGTATTATCCTTTCTTATACACAATTCGTGTACTTATTTTCATAGAATGTTGCTGTTCAAAATTCATGTCTTTCTAAAATGAAAGGCCTGTAACGTACTGTTAAATATGATGTTAACATTTTTTAAGCATAGCTTAAAAGAGCATGGCACAATGTTTTACAATATGACCGTGAATCAAACCAAATATTAACCTTAAAATTGAATTTCATGAAAAAGTTCATAATGGCTCTTGCGCTGACCGGTTTTATTGTAACTGGTATTACTCAGGTTGCTGATGCCCGTACACAACAGGAGCAATCACAAACGCTTCCTCAGGAAAAGAGTGAATTCAAGTCAATTGACCTGACAGATCTTCCTGAAGATGTAAAGACGGCTGCGCGCAAGAATGATGCAGCTGCAGTCATCCAATCAGCTGAAGTAAAAACACTCTCGACAGGCGATAAAGTTTACCGGGTAAACTTAAAGAGTTCTGCAAAGGGTGAATATTCGCTGAAATTTAATGCAGATGGAAGCGCTTACGAGAAGAAGTAAAACCATCTGTTGATTAAAAATAATGCAAAAGAGACCTCGATCTGAGGTCTCTTATTTTTTGGTTTGTCAGGTAAAAACATGACAACTAAAAAGGATATCCGATCGCAACATTGAGAATCAGGTTTTCATTTCTCCATGAGGGTTTCCCAGGGCTGATTTCATCAATCACCCATCGGTTATTTTTTTCGAGCCACGGTTTTCGCAAAGGCATAGCCAGATCGAAGCGAAGCAGAAAGAAAGATACATCGATTCGCAAACCAAAGCCTGCTCCAACAGCAATTTCATCGGCGAAACCGGAGAATGAAAACGTACTTTCGGGAAGGTCCGGATTTGATCTTAACATCCATACATTTCCGGCATCAGTAAAGAGCGCACCTTTTAAAAACCGGAAAATATGAAACCGATACTCGGCATTCATTTCAAATTTCACTTCTCCTCCCAGGTTTAAGAAACCAATGCTGTCAACATTCTGGTCAAAAGTACCAGGCCCCAGCGAATTGATGTTAAATGCACGGACACTGTTTGGCCCACCACTGAAGAATTGTTTGATGTATGGCAGTGTTGATGAGTTTCCATATGGTGCTGCCAAGCCAGCATAAACCCTGAGGGCAATCTTGTTTTTGCTCGGTAAGTTATAAAAACCGCGGCCATCGAGGCTCATTCTTGCAAATTGCGAATAATATGATCCTGCAAACTGACCAGGGTTTTCCGAAGAAATTTTCCTGCCCCCGATATTGTTTACCAGCGAGAAAGTATTTCCGGCAACTTCGGTGGTAAGCTGAAAGTAATATTGCATCGTCTTTAAAGGCAAAACCTGCTCATTGTAAGTGTAGCTGTAACTTGCTCCGGCAATAAACTGATTTTCATAACTTTTTTGAAGGAAAGGGTTGGATTCCAGCAGGTCAAGAAACTCCTGCGATTTATTTCCGACTGCGGTATAGCTGACATTCAGCGGATTCAGTTCATGTTCTTTGCGGATGTCTTCCTTCCATTTAAAGCCATAAACAAACTGCAGCGCACGCATATCGAAATAATTGCCCCTTCTCAGATAATCATAGGAAAGTGAAAATCTTGTTTTGGGCATATATATGCTGCTGGTTCTCTTCATCCGGAAAGGAACGAGAAACCTTGGAAACTGTAACTCAATCTTAGGATTCAGAGAGTAGGATTGCAGATTTTTGTTTTTACCGCTCAATTGGGTTTCCCATGAACCTGCCAGACTAAAATTAAGCAATTCAGCTCCTTTAAATGCATTCCGGTCAAGAATACTTACATTCATGCGTGGCCCGGCATAATTATTTGATTTTGAAACAATATCCATTTCAGCTTTAAATGAATATTTTGGCATTGGGGTCATCAAAATCAGCACATCCAGAAAACCAGGGGCGGTAGTGTCGCTTTCGGTAAATTTAACACTCACAAATTTGAAATTCCCCATCGACATCAAACGATTCAGCGTGGTGTTGTGATTTTTTCGGGAGTAAATATCATTTTTTCTTAAAAATACTGAGCGTGTAATTACCGAATGTCTGATGGATGCTGTTCTTGTTTTGCCCAAAAACAGGAAATTGCCATAGGGGATAGTATCTTTTACTCTGGTGAGCGCCCTCTCGCTCAGGGTATATGACTGATCAATATACACCCTGTTGATGCGATAAACGGTCAATGCCTCTGCCGGGACACTATCCTTCAAGGTAAGCCGAAACACCACATTGTTGTCAGTTTCACTTGTGTCGGCTTTGAAAAGCAGATAGTCAGGATCGAAGTAGAAATATCCGTTGTTTTTCAGCAACATATCAACCCGTTCTCTCTCGTTTTTTAGTTTGCTAAGGTTATAGTCTTCGCCGGGTTTAATGAGTGATTTGTCTTTTTCTGTAAGTATAATTCGACTTAAACTGCTGTCGGAAATGGCATAGTTCATTTCGCTGACCACAAATGGCTTATGAATATTGCTTGTGTAAATAACTTTTGCTGTATGTTTTTTTTCAGCAATACTATAGTGGGTATTGCTTTGGAAAATTCCAATGTTGTAGAGCCGGGCATCAATTACCGAAGAAGTAAGCATAGGTTTAACATCTCCAATAAGTACAGGCGGCTCACCGGTTCTTTTCATCCACTTTTTAAGTTTACTTTCGGCAGTATCGCCGGCAGCCATATACCTCCATAATTTGAAGCGTATACCCAGAAAGCTGCTGTTTGGCTCGGGTGTAAAAGCATCTGCAGCTGTTCTTTTTATTGAACGCTGACTGCTTTTACTGATTTTGTCGCTGCTTCCAATTTTGATATCAGCGCCGGTGTAAAGCTTTTCACCTGCGGGCAAATGCTTTGTTCCGCTGCAAGCTGCCAGCATCAGAATACTTACTATCAGAAGGAATTTCGTCAAAATTGCGCTTTTCATGGCTCCTTATCTTTTGCTGAATCACTTCTTCTCTTTCCCGATCTTAAAAAATACTTCCACCTGTTAAAGTCGCGGATATACATGACTCCGATGCCGGTTTCCACCAGTTGGCCTTCAATGGCACCTTCGTATTGATTGTGACTGAATCCTTTCAGCCGCAGGCGGCCATCTTCGGTCAGTTTGTATTCTATGGTAACATCGGTGGTAATATCGCCCGCAGAGGTTTGTCTGGCCTTCGATCCTTCAACATCAACCACACCACCAACCTGAACAGAAAGGCGTTCGTTGAAAAGTTCCTTTTTTGCGCCTATGTCCACCTGCGT
>DHVX01000093.1 GCA_002412885.1 Bacteroidales bacterium UBA5197 | reverse complement strand
CCATTTACTGGTGGATGGTAAAACTGGGACAGGGATTGGCTCTGGTATTGGGCGGATTGGTGCTGAAACTGGTTGGCTTTGATCAGAACGCCAGCATACAAACAGCCGAAACCATCACGAATCTCAGGCTTGCCGACATTCTGATTCCGGCCATTACGGCTGCACTTGCAATTTGGGTAATGTGGGGCTATGACCTCACAGAAACAAAAGCAAGAGAAATCAAGGATGAGTTGGTTAGCCGAAGGGGTGAGTTATAACCAACTTTGAAAAATTGAATTGAAATTAAATCTAACAAACTGAAAATATGTCATTTAGAAAAGAAAGATTACTGAACTACAAGCGACCGGAAAGCATCCGCAAAGAATTGTTGTACGATGACAAATCTGTTGAGGATATCAGGAGTTTGTTTCTGGAAGTATTGCACGGTGGCGTAAGTGGCTTTTGCTTCAGCATTTATGAAGATGGTCAAAAACCCGGTGTTCAGATTTCTGAAGCGCAGGTAAGACGAAGAATGCAAATCATTAAACGATATACCAATTCGGTGCGATCATTTTCCTGCATTGAAGGAAATGAGCTGGTTCCAAAAATAGCGAAGGAGTTCGGCATGAAAACACTGGTGGGAGCCTGGTTAGGAACAGATGAACAAAAAAACCAGGAGGAAATCGAGAGTCTGATTAAACTGGCCAGAGATGGATACGTTGATTATGCAGCAGTGGGAAATGAAGTGCTTTACAGGGAAGATTTAACCGAACGTGAACTTCTGGAAATCATTAAACACGTGAAAAAAGAAATCCCGGAAATACCTGTAGGGTATGTTGATGCCTATTATGAATTCGTGCAAAGGCCGGCAATAACCGAAGCTTGTGATGTGATTTTCTGTAACTGCTATCCTTTTTGGGAAGGTACAAGTTTCAACGATTCATTTGAGCACATGCAAGAAATGTATCATCAGGCATTGATGGCGGGCAATGGCAAAAAAATCATCATCACCGAAACAGGCTGGCCAAGTCAGGGACAGGCATTGGAAGGAGCACAACCTTCGAAACTTAATGCCATGAAGTATTTTATCAACACCAACCTGTGGGCAATTGATGAAAATATTGAAGTTTTCTATTTCGCCTCTTTTGATGAATCGTGGAAAGTTGGTCCGGAAGGTGATGTTGGTGCCCATTGGGGTATCTGGGATAAGTCAGAAAGATTGAAATTTGTTGATGGACACATTTAAAAAACTTGGAATAATTCCCGGAAAAGCCATCTGCTATTCCGGCTTCAGGGAAGGTCAAAAACCCGGAGGTGTTTATCCTGATTATGAGGAAATAAAGGAAGATCTTCTGCTTCTCAAAAACCATTGGAATTACCTGCGGCTGTTTGATTGCGATCAGCATGCTGAACTTGTGCTTGATGTGATTACCCGTGAAAAACTGGACTTTAAGGTTATGCTTGGCGCATATATCGAAGCCGAAATGAATAACTTCAACTGCCCATGGAACGGAGGCGTTTATTCAGAAGAACAGCTTGATAAAAACTGCCAGAGTAACTTAATCAAGATAAATAAGCTTGCTGAACTTGCAAACCAATACCCTGATATCATTTTTTCGGTATCTGTTGGAAATGAGGCTTGCGTTGACTGGACAGATCATTATGTGCCTGTGGGTAAGGTTGCTGAATATGTAAAACTTGCCAAACAGCGCATCAGACAACCGGTTACATTTTGCGAAAATTATGTTCCGTGGATGTTTAAAATGGAGGCATTAATCAATGAAGTGGATTTTATTTCCATTCATACCTATCCGGTATGGGAATACAAGCATATTGATCAGGCTCTGGAGCATACAAAGGCAAACTATTACGATGTAGCTCAAAAATATCCCGGCAAGCCCGTTGTCATAACTGAAGCAGGATGGGCAACCAATTCCAACGGGCGGGGTATAAACCCGGTAAATGCCAATGAAGCATACCAGAAAATTTATTTTGAAGCCCTTATGGAATGGGTTGAAAAAGAAAATATTCTTGCTTTCTTTTTCGAAGCATTTGATGAATCATGGAAGGGCTCACCCGAACCTCTGGAACCCGAAAAACACTGGGGTCTATTCAAAATAGACAGAACTCCCAAAATGGCAGCGAAAATCTTTTTACAACAAGAATGAAATACAATTGTTTAATATCTATCTACTTAGCAGCATTTCTAATTCACTGGAATAAGCAATTGAATTAATGTAACCTGGTTATCACAAATAGGACTAAAGTCCTCGTAAATAGACGTTTTAATTACCCCGACCTTAAGGTCGGGGTAATTAAAAACCGCTGGTATTACGGGGCTTTAGCCCAAAATTAAAAGTTGATGAATTAATCAGCGTAAATCACTTTTTTTAACCATAAACCCAATAAATCATGAAAAAAATTACGACTATTTTATTGATGCTTATTGCATCAGTAAGTTTTGCTCAAAACAATCCAATTGATTTTGAATCAGGTGGATTCGGAGCAGACTGGACATGGACCGTTTTTGAGAACGACAGCAATCCTCCTCTTGAAATTATTGCAAATCCCGATCAATCTGGTGCAAACACTTCAACCACTGTTGCGAAATTCACAGCTTTACAAACCGGAAATCCCTGGGCCGGATGTGAATCAGCTCACGGAACAACCGACCTTGGGCCTTTTGTGCTGGACGCAACAAATTCTACCATAAAAATTATGGTCTGGAAATCTGTAATCAGTGATGTGGGAATAAAACTGGTAGCAGCTACCGGCTGGGCGCAACCCGAAATTAAAGTAGCCAACACCCTGATCAATCAGTGGGAAGAGCTTACTTTTAATTTCTCAGCCTATCCCAATCCGCCTGCTTCAGAGGGAATGTATGACCAGATTGTGATCTTTCCTGACTTTAATCTGGCAGGAAGAACCCAAACCAACATTATCTATTTCGACAACATCACTTTCAACCAGACCGGATCAACTCCCGGGGAGCCAACTACAGCGGCTCCCATGCCTCCGGTTCGCGATCCTGCTGATGTGATTTCTGTTTTCAGCGATGCTTACAACGATGTGCCTGGCACTGATTTCAATCCCAACTGGGGGCAATCAACCGTTGTTAGTTTCCCACTTATTCAAAGCAACGAAACCATGCTTTATGCCAACTTCAACTATCAGGGAACTCAATTTGCCTCAGCACTGAATGTGAATGGAATGGAGACTTTGCACCTGGATATGTGGACAGCTGATGCCACAACGGTAAATATCTCCCTGATCAGCACGGGCCCGGTTGAAACGCCATATGCATTGCAGATTACGCCCAATCAGTGGGAAAGCTACGACATCCCATTGACTGCCTTTGCCAGTGTTGACCTTACTGATGTTATTCAGCTCAAATTTGACGGAGGCAACAGTTCTCAGGCCATTTATCTGGATAATATCTACTTCTATACTGGAGGTGGTGTAGTTGGGGATACCCCAAGAAACCCGATTGATTTTGAAACAGATGGCTATGGAGCCGACTGGACATGGACTGTGTTTGAGAACAATACCAATCCACCTCTGGAAGTTATTCCAAACCCGGATATCTCCGGCACCAATATGTCAGCAACGGTTGCCAAATTTACTGCTTTGCAGGCAGGAAATCCTTGGGCTGGCGTTGAATCAGCGCATGGTGACGATGACCTTGGACCTTTTGTGCTCAACGCAACCAATGCAATTGTAAAAATCAGGGTTTGGAAACCCGTGATCAGCGATGTGGGAATAAAATTGGTGGCAGCCACCGGCTGGGCTCAACCAGAACTTAAAGTTGCCAACACCCTGATCAATCAGTGGCAAGAGCTTACTTTTGATTTCTCTGCCTATCCAAATCCGCCGGCTTCTGAAGGCATGTACGACCAGATCGTTATCTTCCCCGACTTTGATCTGGCAGGCAGAACCCAGAACAATGTTGTGTATTTCGATCACATAACATTTAACCAGGTTTTGAGTACCAACAATATGGCCCCCTCAAATCGCATACTGATTTATCCAAATCCTGTAAAAGCCGGGCAACAGATTAAACTGGGTGCAGATGTAAGGCAGTTTGAATTGCTCGATATGAGCGGAAGATTAATGACTTCAGCAAACACCTCTGTTGTTGATACTGAAAGACTAATTAAGGGAATTTACGTTTTAAGGATTTACACCAAAAACGGTGAAATTCAAACGCAAAAACTTATAGTAAAATAGGTTTGTGATTTTTCTTACCTTTAAGCCGTCTGTAGCAGGACGGCTTTTTTTT
>DHVX01000001.1 GCA_002412885.1 Bacteroidales bacterium UBA5197 | reverse complement strand
CCCTTCTCACCTTAACCGGAGTAAACAACCCTGCTTTGTATCATGAGCAATATGCGCCTGAATGGGGGGAAGCGATTTTTGCCGGAGTTACTGAAGCCAACTACAGACTCAGGGCTGTTTTGCAGGGTTATTATGAATTGGATACACTGATCACAATCCTTGACAATCTGCATATTCCGGTGTTTTTACAGGAAATCATGAACAATCCCCGCAACCTCAGTATAGATTCCCTTTCCCTTTGCGTCAGGTGGCAGGCTCCGGTTCCGGTATATGCGGAGCTTACATCCCGGCAGCATGAAATAATGAAAACCGGCAATAAAACGCCTGGTTTGCAGTCAAAAAAGAGTGGTGCTTTTTCAGGCAAACGCTCATTTACAGGCTATGGAGTCTTTCTCGATGGTGAACTGGTTGGAAACACCCCCGACACCAGTTTTGTTTTTGAACCCTTGATTTACGGTCAGAGCTATCTTGCAGGCGTGGCTGCAATATATTCGTCGGGTTATTCAGAAATAGATACCTGCAGGTTTACTTCCAGGTTTCTTTTTCCGCCACGGAATATTTCTGGCGAAACACCAGCAATGACGGATTACTGCCACATTACCTGGGAAGCACCCGAAGACCCGCAAAATCCGGGACAAGCCGTACCCGGAATAACAGGTTATAAGATTTACCGCAATCAGGTTTTTATTGCATATGCAACAAGCGACACAAATGAATATTATGACCTTGACCTTGTTCCAGTAAACTATTCATATCACGTAACTGCTCTTTACGACCTTACTCCTTATGGTTTTGAAGGCCAGACGGGTGAATCAATGATTGCAGGCCCGGTTGAGGTATCTGTAATCTATGGCTACGAGTTGCCATTTGTTGAAAACTTCAACACCGGCTTGTTCGAAACTAACCAATGGACCGTTGAAGGCAACAATAACTGGCGGATATCCGGGCAGATCGGGAATATTGCTCCTTCGGCTGAGTTTTATTTCTACCCGGTTTTATCAGATTATTCTCTTACGCTCACCAGTTTTTATATGATTGGAGCCGGTTATATTGATGGCAGCATTATGTTGGATTTTGATCTTAAACATACCCTTGTCAATGCAACCGGAGGTGAGAAACTTAAAGTTGAAGTATTTAATGGAAGCGTGTGGATTGGAGTTGCTGAATATGTCAATAATGAAAGCATAGACTGGGAGCCCAGGTCAATTGATATAACCGAGCCTGCAAAAGGAAATATTTTCAGTGTACGCTTTACTGCCCAAGGCATAGCTACTGCAGATATATTCAACTGGATGATTGATAATATACATGTTTACAGATCATGCGCACCTCCTACTGATTTAATAGCTTTCATCAATTTACCAAATATTTTTGATATAGTCCTAAACTGGGAAGCTCCTGAAAATAATTTTCGAAAAGGCTTGATAGGATTGGACAATGGCACAAATCATAACACTTTTGGGGGCTCAACAGAAAATATCAAAAGCTCAAGAAGATCATTAGTTGGATACAACGTTTATAGAGATGATGAACTTTTGACTTTTACCGATACTACATTTTTAATTGTAAATATGTATGGTATGGATTGGGGGGTTTATGAGTTTGATATTTCAGCTGTTTACGCCGATTGTGAATCTGGGCCATCTAATGAAGTTGGGATATACTATACACCCACAATTTCCGTCTCATATATGGAAATTCAGAATCTTGCCATCTACCCAAATCCCTCAACCGGCCTGTTCTATGTTGATGCGGAAGGGCTTGAAGGTAAGTTATCGGTTTACAGTTTTTCAGGCAAACATTTGCTCGAAACCCCGATAAGCAAAAATGAGAAGCCGGTGCTTTCTCTGGAACATTTTCCAGTAGGCGCCTATCTGGTAAAATTTGTTGCTGATTCGGGCGAAACTTTTACCGGTAAGGTTATTGTTACCAGATAAAAATTCATTCGAGATAACAACAAGGGCTCCGCAAGGGGCTCTTTTGATACCTTAACCCAGCTTGCTTTTGTTGCTTCCCTCTGGAAAGGAAGCAAACTGCTGCTTTTTTTTTCGGTTGCAATATTCTCAAAATCAGGAAAAAAATAAAAATATTCATTTTTTTTTCATTTTTGAATAGGGGTAAATGTCATTTCGATTGTCTATTTACATAACTTCGCACCACTTGCGTTTGCTATATATGCTGCTGCTTGACGATAAATTTGCAGTCAAAGCCTACTAAATAATTGATTTTTAATTCTTTGAATATTTATACTAATTATAGATAGAAGGGTATCAGCTTTACTACTCTTTGAAAATTACCCTTTTTATCCTGTTTTACTCTTACTGCTTTTGCGATTGAGCATTCATTTTTGCCCTTAACTCACCCATTGCAGCCTTACCCGGGCTAAGCAATGCGGTAAATAAAGCGAGGCATGAATATATTGAATACGCCATCAATCCTTAACGGAGTAATTCATTCCGCAACCCGACGGTATTCAGCCGTGCGGGATTTCTGTTTTTACCCTTCTACCTTTCAAGCAGATCATATTGGTTCGGGCAATCCGGACATACACATATTTGCAAATACACCTATTCACACATATATCAACGCATTTAAACCTGAAGAAAGGAGGTGTAGCCGGGGATAAGACAGCCTGAAACTCAAAAAAACAATACTGATTTTTAAATATGCTCCTACACACTCCAATGTGTGATAACAGATTCAATTCAAAATCAATGATTGAAATTTTTGATTACTCACTTAAACCAATTATTATGCAAAACACTACAGAAAGAAAAAGCTGGCGCAGGTGGCTGATGACGCTCATGGCGCTGCTTTTTGCCTTCAGTGTATCGGCACAGGATGTGCTGATGACACAAAGCTTCGAAAATGCGGGTGCAATGCCGGCAGGCTGGGCCAAAGCTACTTTGGTAGGCTCTGATGCATTGTCATTTGCTTCAACTACCTCCTGGCCATCAGGGTATAGCCCGACAGATGGCTCCTGGCTGGTTCGTTTTGGCTCTTTCACCTATTCTTCAGCTGAAAACAGGCTGTACCAGACCACACCATTCTCAACTGTGGGGTATGAAGCCCTGACTGTTAATTTCGACTGGCTCGAAAGCAGCGGTTATTCCGGCTCAGCTGACCGTGTAATTGTTCAGTATTCTACCAATGGTACAACCTGGACTGATGTACAAACTTTTAACAGGTACAACCCTGTAAACGGATGGTACCCTAAAACAGTCAACCTACCGGCAGGAGCCGATGGACAGGCAAATGTTTACCTGGCCTTCTATTTCATTTCAGCCTACGGTTACGACTGCTATATTGACGACGTAGTTGTTTCCGGTATCTCAACCGGACCTCCTCCTGTTTCAATTCAGGTTGGAGCCGGAGTAGCAACTTCTCAACATCCTTTTTACACTTTCTGGATGGATGCAAAGTCGCAATACCTCTTCACTGCTGCTGAAATTCTTGCAGCTGGAGGACTCCCTGGCGACATAACATCACTTGGACTGAATGTTGCAACCAATAATACATATTTAATGAACGGTTTTAACATTGATGTGCAAAATTACAGTGGCACTACCATTTCCGGATTTGTTACTACCGGATGGACCAATGTTTACAGTGGAAGTTATTCTGTAACTGCTCCCGGATTACAAAACTTTGTTTTGTCAACACCATTTGCCTGGGACGGTGTTTCCAGCCTCCTGGTTAACATTTGTTTCAATAACGCAGGATATTCAAGCAGTTCAACCGTTTATGGAACTGTTCTGCCCGGGCAAATGTTCGCAAGGTATGATGATTTGTCTGCTGGAAACGGCTGTTCAGATGCACTTGGATTATTAGCATCTGATAATGTAAGGCCCAATCTTTACCTTACCATTCAGCCTTCAGGCATTCTGCCAACCGGCATTGTGCAGGGTTTTGTAACCAATGGTTTTGGTGTTCCTTTACCAGGTGCAACCGTAGCAGCTCAGGGCGATAATGGTACTTATGTTACCACATCCGGCCCCAATGGTGCTTATGTGATCGATCCGATTAATATAGGAACGTACACCATGGCAGCTCAACGCGAAGGTTACAACACAGTAACCGTTGAAGGCGTTGTGATTACCGATGGCGGTACAACCTTCCAGAATTTCGAACTTCCACGTCCGGCTATGGCCATTACACCAAATCCTTACAGTGTAACCCTCAACCCGAACGAGATGTTTACCGGTGCCATTAATATTGCCAACAACGGCGATGGATGGCTTGGTTGGGAAGCAGAAGTGATCTATCCCGAAACGGATGCTATGGTTCCGGGTATCGATCCAAACATTCCTGTAGTAGATTTTAATTCTCTTCCTTCAGGATCAGTTTCAGATATCGGACCCGGCAATGGTGAGACAGAAAACAGCCGTAACACCATGTTCTGCCCCGATGACAGCAAATTCAGCAATGCACCTGTAAATGCCAACAATGGCTATACAAGTACTACCAGTGCAGGATTTAAATGCTATCAGCAATTTATAGGTGCTACCGGAAATTTCAATATTCTCAACTTCTGGGCAATCTTTACCGCAGCACCTCCTGCTACGATGAATTTCAATATTGAAGTTCTGGCTCCTGGTGCTACTCCCGGAGCAGTTGTTCATTCAATGGCAGTTGCTGCAACTCCCGTAAATACAGGTACTATGGTTATTGGTTACAATACCTACCTGTTTACCGTGGAATTGCCCACCATGGCCATGACTGACGGATGGATTTCGGTTCAGGCTACCACAGCTACTCCGACATTCTACTGGCTGAATACTTTTGCCGGAACAGGTATTGCATACCAGAATACAACCCTGCTTCCTGAAAAACTGGCCATGTGTCTTTCCGGCGGTGGTGCATCTGGTTGGCTGACTCTTGGTCAGTACGATGGCATGGTTAATCCTTATACCAACTTCAATAATCCTGCATTCTTCAATGCCGGAGGAACTGAAGCCGGTGAGGTTTACACTGCAGATGTTGTATTTACCAGCGATCCGAATGTCGGCACTGTTACAGTTCCTGTTACCATGATTATTTCTGGTCCTGCTCTTACAGTACCGGATGATCTTACCGCTGTTCTGGCCAATGCCATTACCGGTCAGGTTAACCTGAGCTGGACCTTTGCACCCACCGATGCTTTCATAAACTTTATTGTGAAGCGCGATGGTGTTGCTATTGGAACAACAGCTGCCAATGTATTTACTGATTTCCTCCCGACTTTCGGCGTTTACAACTATACTGTACAAGCTGTATATGATGAAGGATTGTCAGTGCCTGCAGGTCCTGTTGAAGTTGAATGGGCCAATCCTACCATGTTTGTTAATCCAACTTACATCTATGATGAAGTTTGGGTAAACAATCAGGCAGTTCAGACTGTAACCATCAGCAATACAGGCGAAGGAACTCTGGCATTCAGTTTCCCTGAATGGGTTGATGATGACGGCGGTTCCCGCGCTCCTCTGGCTTATTGCACTGCAAGTGGCGGATGCGATGAGTATATCAGCAGGGTACAGTTTGTAACCATTGATAATTCATCAGGTTGTTCAGGTTATGGCGATTATACCGGAATTTCAGCAGAAGTTGAACCCGGCGAATCTTATCCTATAACCATTACCAATCCTGTTCCTTATTCAAGTGATATCGTTGGTATCTACATTGACTGGAATCAGAATGAGTTGTTTACTGATGCCGGTGAGTTTTACACAACCACTTCAAGTGGCGGTGGTGCTTCATTCACTGCAAATATTCTTGTTCCTGACGATGCACTTCCCGGACCTACCCGCATGAGGGTAAGGCTGCAATGGGGAGGTACATTATCGCCTTGCGGAACTACATCCTATGGTGAAGTTGAAGATTATACCCTTGAAGTTGGCGGTGGCGGATTTATCGTTTCCGTTGTTCCTGCTGCAGGTACAATCCCATCCGGCGGAAGCCGCACCATTGCCATTACCTGGGATGCTACCGACTATGAGCCTGGTTTCTCATACTTCCAGGATCTGGTGGTTGAGTCAAACGACCTCGCAAACCCAAGCGTTACCATCACCAACGAAATGTATGTTTACGTTCCTGCTCAGTTTGCCGGTACTGTAACCAATGCACTCAATGGTGAGCCTCTTAATGGTGTTCTGGTAACTGCAAATCCAACGGGTTATTTTACTCAATATATACTTGATGATGGCTCCTACGAAGATGGTATAGCTTTAACAAGCGGTATCGGATGGTTAGGAAACAGGTTTGTTACCTCAGATTATGGTACATTGCATTCTGTTAATGCCTATTTTGATTTTGGCTCTGCTATGACCGTTCCTTTGACAATGGAGATTTTTGATAATGCAGGAGTTTCCCTTGGTTCATCTGATCCGGTACTTGTTACCAACGTTGGATGGTACACCTTTACCCTGCCTGCCATTCCGTTCAACGGCACTTTCTATGCAATGTGCAAATGGGACAATGTTGGAACAACCCGTTATCAGGGATTTGATATGAACGGGCCAAATGCTGGTGCCAATCTTTCATACTACTATACCGGTACGGCCTGGAATACCTTGTCAACATTTGGATTCTCAGGTGTTTTCGGGCAGCATGTTACCGCCTTTGTTGATGGAACAACTGTTACGATGTCTGCCGGGCAGAGTATAGCCACGGAAAAGGCCGAAGTTCCGGCCAATCTCGTTGCATGTAATCAATCCTTTAACACCCCGAGAATGGGTGTAAGGCACAGCGGTGAGCGTAATATGCATTCATTCCAGACCCTAACCGACGAAGAAGGCGATTATACCCTTTACGTTGATCCGGGCGCTTACAATGTAAGTTTTGAGAAGATTGGCTTCCAGACTTATGTTGAAATGGATACACTTGCTCTTCCAGGTATTGTTACTCCTCTTGACGCTCAATTGTGGGAAGCAGCTTATCCTCCTTCATTTGTTTATGCCGAAGTTAACGAAACCGACACCGAATGTGTAGTTACATGGGGTGATGGCATGGGTCCGTATGAAATCGTTTACGACGATGGTTCAGCCGAAAATTATGCTGCATGGGCACTCCCCGGCAACATGAATGCTGTGAAGTTTACTCCTGCTGAATACCCTGCTACTGTTATCGGTGGTAAGTTCTATGTTGGCGACGGAAGCTTCCCGAACAACAATACCGGCTTTATCGGAACTACATTTGGTGCAATGATTAAAGACGATGATGGTGCTAACGGTCTTCCGGGAACCACCCTCGACTCTATATCAGTTACAGTTACCAATTACGGATGGGTTGTATTTACCGGACTTGAGGCAGAAATTACCGAAGGCAATTTCTATCTTGTTATGGTTCAGGGAACGTTATCACCCAACTGTGCACCTATTGGAATCGACCAGGATATCCCAACCCTATACCGCAGTTACTCACGTAACATTTCAGCCGGTGGAAACTGGGGTCTTTCTCCATTCCAGGATATGATGATGCGCGCCATCGTTTTTGGCTCACCATCACCTACCGATGCTATGGTTGCAGAAAGCTCATCAAATCTTCTCACTCCTGTTAAACAACGTGGCATGATTTCACAATCAGCTCCGCTGGCTCAGTCAGGATACGAGGGTGCTGCTACTTACAGGGCTTCAACCGATGTTGAAGATGCCTCAAGAGCTGTAACCAACTACAGAATTGTACGTTATGCAGGATTCGATCCGAATGGCGATCCAAGAACCGGAACTGTTACCGGACTTGCCAATGCTGTAAATGCCAATACCTATACCGATGGTGGTGCCACATGGGCCAACCTTCCTGGTGGATGGTATGCATACGGAGTTGCTGCAAATTATCCGAACAACTACATCTCAGATACGATTGTATCTAACATCGTAGGACATAAGATTCTTGCTGAAGTAACCGTAAATGTAAGCCTTACAACCGGTGGTAGCCCTGCAGGTGCAGTGGTTATTCTTTCGGGTCAGGCTTATCCTTACGAGGTTTACACAGCAACTGTACCAGAGGACGGACAGGTTATCTTCCCAACTGTATGGTACGGCCCTTATGTTGTTGATGCACGCAAAGTTGGATTTGATGATTACACAATTAATGTAAACATCACCGGCAACCGCACCATCAATATTATACTTGCTGAGAAGAAGTACAAACCACGTAACCTCTATGTTGACGCCCTTACCCTTGTAGCTACATGGGATGAGCCCCTCGCAATTGCAGTTATAGAGGACTTCGAAGGATCATTGTTCCCGCCAGCAGGATGGCAGGCACTAACTCAAGGCACAACTGGCTGGTATGCTACAACCAATGGAGGTAGTTCTTCATTTGCTATTCCTCCGCATACCAAATATGCTGTTGCCAACGACGATGCCGAAGGTTCATCCAATAACGGATGCTGTGATTATCTGATCACTCCTGAAATGGATTGGACAGATCTTCCTTCGTATCGCTTAAACTTTGCCAGCTACTTCGATGGCAGCTGGGGTCAAAGCGCATATGTTGAGCTCAGTACAGATGCCGGTGCTACATGGACAGTAATCAGTTCAATGGTTGCTGCACCCGGTGCATGGCAGAATCTTGAGATTGACCTTGCTCAATTCTCTGGTGCTGCTGGTCTTGGCAGTGTATGGATTGCATTCCACTCCGATGATAACGGAGATTGGGGTTCAGGATGGGCAGTTGATGATATCCAGATTTCATCTGGTGGAGTTCCTCTCCAGGGATACGGCGTATTCCTCGATGGTACCCTCGTTGACAACACACCTGAACAGACTTATACCTATACCAACCTGAACTACGGACAGGAATACCTTGCAGGTGTTGCTGCGCTCTACAGCTCAGGATACTCAGAACTTGATACCTATCTGTTCAGGTCACTGTATCTCTATCCTCCTCTGAATCTCGAAGGAATGAGCCCTCCAATGACCGACTACGCACATCTTACCTGGGAGCCTCCATCATCACCAACTGGACTGGGAGACAATCAGGATCGCGTAGCAGCTACCGAAACACAACCTGCCGCTGATGTTGCAACGGATATGACTCCGCGCACATTCCCACAGACCATGGTTCCGCTGGCTTCGAGCAGAAACATTCTTTTTGACAATGGTCCTTTGGTAAACAGCCCTGGAACAGGTGCAGGTGGTGCTGACGAAAGCATCCTGCAAGGAGCTCTTGGTATGGCTTCTTACGGTTTCGGCTTCCAGCAAACTGCAGGCAACAGTGTTGCTGACGACTTTGAAGTAACCGGAAACTGGAACATTGAGAATATCGAATTCTTCGGATATCAGACCGGATCAACCACAACCAGTACATTTACTGGTGTATACTGCCGTGTTTGGAATGGGGCACCTAATGCAGGTGGTACAGTTATCTGGGGAGACCTGGTAACCAACCGTATGACCAGCACAGTATGGTCCAATATCTATCGCAACAACAATGGTCCTGGCGGAGCAACTGATCGCCCTGTTATGCGCATTGTTGCAGGTACTCCTGGTCTTTCTCTGGCTCCTGGTACTTACTGGGTTGAATGGCAAGCTACAGGTTCCGGAACTAGCGGACCTTGGGTTCCTCCGATAACTATTAGTGGTCAGACCACAACAGGAAATGCTATCCAGTACACTGGTGCATGGGCTCCTCTTGTTGATGTTGGTCCTCAGGGATTACCATTTATCATTAACGGAACCGGTGGTGGCTCAGGCGGAGGTGTTCCTTCCAACCTGCTCGGCTACAACCTCTATCGTGACAATGCACTCAGAGCTTATGTTGAAAAACCAACGCTTGAGTACTTTGATCTTAACCTCGACCCCGGAACTTACTCCTATCACATTACCGCTGTTTATGACCTCACTCCTTACGGATATGCAGGACAGACCGGCGAATCAATGATAGAAGGACCGGTTGAAGTTTCTATCGTTTATGGATATGATCTGCCATTCGTTGAAAACTTCAATACAGGATTGTTCGAAACCAACCAGTGGACTACTGGTGGTGCCAATTGGAGAATTGCAGGCCAGTCAGGTAATCCTGCTCCGGCAGCTGAATTCTTCTATAACCCTGTTCAGAGTAATTATGCAATTTCACTCACCAGTTACTGGATCAATGGTACAGGTTTTATCGATGGTAAGATTTTCCTCGATTTCGACCTGAAACTTGACGACGTAAATGCTACCGGTGACGAAACCTTACTTGTTGAAGTATTCAACGGTGCCGCATGGGTAAACGTTGCTACTTACACTGCTGAAGGCGATATGAACTGGGATATGAAGCATATCAACATTACAAACCAGGCAAAGAACAAGGTATTCCGCGTTCGTTTCAATGCCAAGGGTGTAAATACACTTGATATCTTCAACTGGATGATCGACAATGTTCACATCTATCGTGAATGTGATGCACCGACCAATCTTACCGCAGTTGTTAATCTGCCTTATGTTGAGCAGGTTCTGCTAAACTGGGAAGCTCCTGAAGGCAGTGGTCCTGGTATCTCTGCATGGCTTGCATGGGACGATGGCGTGAATGCTGATGCTATTGGTCTGCAAGGTGGTGGTACTTTCAATGTTGCTGTAAGGTTTACCCCTGCACAACTTGCTCAGTACGCTGGTACAAGTCTTACCAAAATCCGTATGTTCCCATACGGTCCTAACGGATCACTTTCTCTGAAAGTATGGACCGGTGCCAACGCTAGTACACTTGTACTTACTCAGCCTGTTGCTTCTTATGTTGCAGGAGAGTGGAATGAGTGGACTCTCAGTACACCAATACCTGTAACCGGAGCTACTGAACTGTGGTTTGGTTATGCTGTAACCCATACCGGAACTGACTATGTAGCTGGTTGCGATGATGGTCCTGCTGTTGCAGGATTTGGCGACATGCTGTCACTCGACGGTTCAGTTTGGGAATCAATGGCTACTGCCTACGGTTTGAACTACAACTGGAACCTGAATGGTTTTGTTGAAACTCTTGATGGCGTAACTGCCGCCCTTCAGCCAATTGTTGATGAAACCGTTTACGGAACTTCAACTGCAATTGAGCGTGGTAATTATGCTCCACTTCCGGGTGCTGCATTGCCAATCGAAGTCAGCAGCAGCCGTGAACTCCTCGGTTACAACATCTACCGTGATGACGTAATGATCGCAACAACTACCGAAACCACCTACCTTGACGCTGACGAAGCACTCGAACTTTATAACACATACTGTTACAATGTAACAGCAGTTTATGAGGATTGCGAGTCTCCAATGTCAGAGGTTGCCTGTGTGATTCTTACCAACGTTCCTGTTGTTGACAACAGTGCGATAAGCATTTACCCGAACCCGTCGAACAGCGTGGTTAACATCGAGCTCACGAACGATATCAGCAATTTGGTTGTTTACAACTATCTTGGCCAGGTTGTTCTTGAGAAGGTGATTACCAAAGACAAGACCATTGTAATGGACGTAAGAAATTACGAATCCGGTGCATATCTTGTTAAGTTTGTTACCCGGTCAGGCGAAAGCTTTACCAAAAAAGTTGTTGTTACCAAATAATCGTTAAATCGATGTAATTGAAAAGGGCTCCGCGAGGAGCCCTTTTTTTTACATTTTCATTTCGCATTGTTCTTTATCTTTGCAACTAGACTAATCCCTTTCATTTCATGGCGTTATTGCTTTTTTATCTTCTTCTGGCTCTTTCTATCTCTTTTCTGTGTTCCATAATGGAGGCGGTGCTTCTTTCTACGTCAGTTTCCTATCTTCGGTCATTAAAAGCAATGGGGAACAAGGGTTCTTCCAGGTTGCTTGCCATGAAACAGAATATTGACAAACCATTGTCGGCTATTCTTTCGCTCAATACAGTTGCGCACACCGTTGGCGCTGCAGGTGTCGGAGCTCAGGCGGTCAAGGTTTTCGGTGATGCTTATTTCGGGCTTGTTTCTGCCATTCTAACCATTCTTATTCTGGTTCTTACAGAGATTATTCCTAAAACTTTGGGTGCCAGATATAACAGAAAGCTGATTGTAATCTCAGGTTCTGTTATCCGCATTATGATTTTTATTACCTACCCGCTTGTGCAGATTTCTTCTGTCATTACAAAAATTATATCGGGCAAGGAATCAGAGCAAACTGTAAGCAGAGAAGAAATTTCTGTTCTGGCTCATATAGGTACTGAAGAAGGTATTTTTGGAGAAAAGGAAAATAAAATCATCCAGAATCTGATCAGACTTAAAAGTGTAAGAACTTCAGAAATTATGACGCCCAGAGTGGTTCTTGTGGTTGCTGATGAAAATATGAGTCTTGAAGAATTCCTGAAAAACAAAGAGTATCTGCGTTTCTCAAGGATTCCGGTTTATTCTGAACATGAGGAAAACATTACCGGCTATATTCTCAGGCAGAGTGTAATGGAAAACCTGGCAGAAGATTTATCAGGCTTGCTTTTGAAAGATATCAAGAGAAAAATCGCAATTGTACCGTTTTCAATGCCCTTGCTCAGTGTTTGGGAGAAACTGCTTGAGCAAAAAGAGCACATTGCTATGGTTGTGGATGAATACGGTGGTCTGGATGGCATTGTGACAATGGAAGATATCATTGAATCATTGATCGGATTCGAAATTGTTGATGAAAAGGATACCATTACAGATATGCGGCAGTATGCAGTTGAGCGGTGGAAAATGAGACAAGCCAAATACCGCCTGATCGGGCATATTTTCAACGAAAAGGACTGATTTCATCATTTATTACCTCTCCTGAAGGTGTTTCCACACCCAAAGGAAACAATTTAGATTGGCCGGAAAGTCATACCTTTGCGCTCAACATTACCCACTTCGCATACCATGCTGTCTGTCAATAATCTCTCGGTTTATTTCACCGGTAAATATTTATTCAACGAAGTCTCTTTTCTGATTACTGAAAAGGACAGGATAGGCCTTGTTGGTAAAAACGGAGCCGGAAAAACAACCTTACTCAGAATAATTACCGGAGAACAGCTTCCCGAAAAGGGAACTATTTCTCAGCCTTCTGATCTCAAAATCGGATATCTCCCTCAGGAAATTGTAACCACCGGCAAGGGTAGTGTGCTCGAAGAAACAATCAGGGCTTTTGATGAAGTGCTGAAACTCAAGGCAGAAAGCGAAAAGCTGGGCAATGAAATTGCCGGCCGTGAAGATTACGATACACCAGGCTACCTCAAGTTAATTGAGAAATTGCATGAAACCAATGATCGTTTCGATTTGCTCGGAGGTCACTCCATGGAAGGAGAAACCGAGAAAGTACTGATGGGACTGGGTTTTTTACCTGCTGATTTCAACAGAAAACTTTCAGAGTTCAGCGGAGGCTGGCGAATGCGTGTTGAGCTTGCCAAACTCCTGCTTCAAAACCCCGGATTGCTTCTGCTCGATGAGCCAACCAACCACCTTGACATTGAATCTATTCAATGGCTCGAAGAATATCTAAGCACCTTCAGAGGAGCTGTAGTGGTGGTTTCGCACGACAGGGCTTTCCTTGATAATGTAACAAATCGTACCATAGAGATTTCGTTGGGCAGAATTTTCGATTTCAAAACTTCATACTCCGGCTATGTTGAACAGCGCGAAGGTATGCGTGAACAGCAACAGGCAGCTTTTAACAATCAGCAGAAACAGCTTGCCGATATAGAAAAGTTTATTGAACGATTCCGCTACAAGGCAACAAAATCAAGGCAGGTACAGTCAAAAATCAAACTGCTCGATAAAATTGACCGGGTTGAAGTGGATGACCTCGACAAGAGTTCCATACATTTCAGGTTTCCGCCTGCACCGGCTTCGGGCAAAATTGTTGTGGAGGCAGCCGGACTGGCCAAGTATTACGGAACCCACAAAGTATTTGATGGTGTTGATTTTGCCATTGAACGTAACGATTTTGTTGCATTCGTCGGTAAAAACGGCGAAGGCAAAACCACGCTGGCCAAAGTGCTTGCTGAAGGACTTGAACACTCCGGCAAATGCCTGTTGGGCCATAATGTCAAAATTGGTTACTACGCTCAGAATCAGGCCGACTTACTCGACCCCGAAAGAACAGTTTTTGAAACAATTGACGATGTGGCGGTAGGTGATATACGGCCAAAAGTTCGTGGGATTCTGGGAAGTTTTTTATTTGGAGGTGAAGATACCGAGAAGAAGGTAAAAGTGCTCTCCGGTGGTGAAAAATCGAGACTTGCATTGGCCAAATTGCTGCTTTCTCCGGTAAATCTGCTTATTCTTGATGAGCCGACAAACCATCTGGATATGATGTCGAAGGACATTCTGAAAAATGCTTTGCTGATGTTTGACGGAACAATGATTGTTGTTTCGCATGATCGTGATTTTCTGCAGGGGCTTACACAAAAAGTATTTGAGTTCAGCGGCGGAAAAGTAAAACAGCATCTGGGTGATGTTTATGACTTTCTGGAAAAACGAAAACTGCAAACGCTTGATCAGCTGAATGCTGCATCTGCTGAACGAAAAGCGGAAGGTTTTGAAGAGGAAGTATCTGTAAACAAACAGAACTACGAAAAGCGCAAACTTGCCGGTAAAGAAATCCGGAAAGTTGAAAACAAAATTGAGAAATCTGAAGCAGAGATACATCGTATTGAAGCCGAACTTGCTTCAATGGATAAAGTGCTGGCAAACCCCGGCGAAAGTGCTCAGAATTTGTCCGATGGCTTATTTTACAAGCGTTATGAGGATCTGAAACAACAGCTGGCAGTGGAAATGGACCGCTGGGAGTTGCTGCATATTGAACTTGAGGATATGAAGTAGATTGTCGGAGTTGATCGTTTTGTCATTTCCCGCATGAAATATTGCTGGTTGTTTATCCCCCTCTTCCCCCTTTTGGAAAAAATGAAATGATACGTCTGTGTTTTTCAGACACTTACTTGATGATATATTGTCGTGTGCAGAAGACCTGTTGGCATTTAATTACATCCTCAATACTTCCTTACCAGCATGGCACTTGCCATATCTTCCAAAGGCTTTCTGGCTTCAGGTGAAGGTTTGATTTGTGACAATTGTGATATTGCAAGATCATAGTATTGCTGAATTAGTTTCCCGGTATGTGATTCTATCTCAGCACGTTTAAAAATTTCCAGCACTCTTCCTATTTTCTCCTCATCGTTCATATTTCTGGTGCTGTACAATTCTTTTAGTTTTGCAGCATCTTTTTCATTGGCGCATTCGAGGGCCTTCAGATAGAGGTAGGTTTTTTTGTTGGTCAGGATGTCGCCACCGGTTTTTTTTCCAAAAACTTTCTCGTTTCCAAAAGCATCAAGCAGGTCATCCTGCAGCTGAAACGCAATGCCCAGGTTTTCGCCAAAACAGTAAACCCGGTCTGCATCCTGTTCAGAAGCACCTCCGGTGATTGCTCCTATCTTCAGACTTGCCGCCAGCAGAACTGCAGTTTTCAGCCTGATCATATTGATGTAGGCGTTAATATTTACATTGCCGGATGTTTCAAAGTCGATGTCATACTGCTGGCCTTCGCATACCTCAATGGCTGTGCGTGTAAATACCTTCATCAGCGCCGGAAGAAATTCAGTATCAGAAGAGCAAAGCTGGCCATAAGCTATGGCAAACATGGTATCGCCCGAAAGTATGGCGGTATTGATGTTCCACTTTTTGTAAACCGTATCACGGCCTCGTCTAAGGGGAGCTTCATCGATGATATCGTCGTGAAGAAGCGTAAAGTTGTGAAAAATCTCAATAGCAATAGCCGCAGGCAAAGCTTTATCGGGATTACCGCCAAACGTCTGGGTTGACATCAGGGTGAGCAATGGCCGTAGTCTTTTTCCACCTTGTTCAAGGGTATAGGCAATGGGTTGATATAGCCCTTCCGGTTCACCGTAAACGGGAAGGTTGGCAATTGCCTGCTTTATTTTTTCGTGAAATTGATCGGTTGTCAGCATTATTTAAGTATTGAGGAGCTTCAATATTCAGAAATACGCATAAGGTAATCGCCATATCCGCTTTTTAGCAGAGGCTGGGCCAGACTTTGCAGTTGCGGTTTGCCTATAAAACCCATACGGTAAGCTACTTCCTCAATGCAACCGACTTTCAGTCCCTGACGGGTTTCTATTACTTCAACAAATTGTGAAGCCTGAAGCAATGATCCGAATGTACCGGTATCGAGCCAGGCAGTTCCACGGCTCATCACTTTCACCTGCAGGTTTCCGTTTTCGAGGTAATGACGGTTAACGTCGGTAATTTCATATTCGCCACGGGCACTGGGTTTGATGTTTCGGGCAACTTCCACCACACTGTTGTCATAAAAATACAATCCCGGAACCGCATAATTCGATTTGGGTTGTTTGGGCTTTTCTTCAATGGAAATGGCTTTTCCTGAAGCATCAAATTCAACTACTCCATAGCGGTCAGGATCGGAAACATGATAAGCAAATACAATTCCTCCCTGTGGTTTGTGACATTCCATAAGCAGGTTTTGAAGCCCGGAACTATAGAAAATATTGTCGCCGAGGATGAGCGAAGCATCATCATCACCAATAAAATCAGCCCCCAGAACAAAAGCCTGAGCAAGTCCATTGGGAATATGTTGCACCACGTAACTGAATTTACAGCCCAGAGAGCGCCCGTCTCCGAGCAATTTTTCGAAATTAGGGAGGTCGTGTGGTGTGGATATGATCAATATTTCATTGATTCCAGCCATCATCAATACCGACAGTGGGTAGTAAATCATTGGCTTGTCGTAGATGGGCATCAACTGTTTGCTCACAGCAAGGGTGAGTGGGTGAAGTCTGGTTCCTGAGCCTCCGGCAAGAATAATTCCTTTCATGTACGCTGAGTTTTAGAGTTTATCAGATTTCTCTGAAATAGTATTGTCTGCATAACCTACTTCAACATCATCAGCCTCACTCTCGTCATTTTCATCAAAAATTTCGATCAGAGGTTCTTCAAATTTACGGGTTGTAATACGACGGTCTAAAGTCAAAAGCAACGAAGGTAGCAAAAGCAGGTTTGAAAACAATGCCATCAGCAAAGTAAATGAAATAAGAAAACCCATGGATTGTGTTCCGCCAAAAGTGGATAAGGTAAATATCGAAAACCCGAGGAATAGCACAATCGATGAATAAACCATGCTGAAGCCGGTTTCTCTGAGTGCAGAAAGAACTGAAATCTTAATGTTCCAGTTGTTGTGTTTCAGCGCCAGCCTGTAACGCGACAGAAAATGTATGGCATTGTCAACCGATATTCCAAGTGCGATACTGAATATCAGGATGGTAGATGGTTTGATGCTTATGGCCAGAAATCCCATTAAGGCAGCAGTCATCAACTGCGGAAGCAGGTTGGGAATCATTGAAACAACCACCATTTTAAAAGAAGTAAACAACATTCCAAGCAGTATCGCTATGGCGATAACAGCCAGTATCAGGCTGGTAATCAGGTTGTGAACCAGATAGTCGGTTCCTTTCAGGAATACAATGCTGGTTCCTGTAATTTCCACATCAAATTTATCGGGATCGAAAATGGAATTGATTTTTGGCTGAAGATCATCTTTTATCCGCTGAATGTCGCGGGTGCCTATGTTCGCCATCTGCACACTGATGCGGGTTTTGCTTAACGAAGTATCAACAAAGGAGTTGAGAATGGTTTTGCGTTCACTTTTCATCGAAGGCAGGTACTGCAGAATGAAATTTCGCTCCTGACTGTTTGGAATGCTATACATTTCAGGATCACCATTATAAAATGCCTGTTTCGAATATTTGACTAGCTCAGCAACTGAGATAGGTTTCGAAAATTCAGGGTACAATGCCAGTGTATCCTGCAAATCACTGATTTTCTGTATGGTTGACATCTGCATCACACCACGGGGTTTGCGCGTGTCTATCGAGATTTCAAATGGCAGAATTCCTTTAAATTCTTCTTCGAAAAACAGCAGATCTACATACATGGGGTGTCCGTGTGGAATATCGTCAACCACATTGCCTGTAGTTTTGAGCCTCGAAATACCAATTCCGGCAAGAACAATTCCGATAATTGTGGTGATGTAAATTGCTCTGCGGTGATTCAGTACCAGATGCACTACTTTTTCGATGATGCCGGTAGTGTATTTGTTGTCAAGATGCTTGAGGTGCCTGGTCTCAGGTGGTGCCAGATAGCTGTAGAGAATAGGAATGAGGAAGATGGAGAGTATAAATACAACCATGATGTTGATGGAAGCAATAATTCCAAATTCAACCAGCAGCTTGTTGCCTGTAATAATAAAGGCTGCAAAGCCTGTAGCGGTAGTCAGATTGGTAAGAAAAGTAGCATTTCCTGTCCTCACAACTACACGCGAAAGCGCTTTCACCTTATTGCCGTGCTCCCTGAACTCGTGGTGATATTTATTGAGCAGGAATATGCAGTTCTCTACCCCGATAATGATCAGAAGCGGGGGTAAAATTCCAGTGAGAATGGTAATTTCATAACCCATAATTCCCATAATCCCCATCAGCCATATTACACTGATAATCACAATCAGCATCGGAAAAAGCACAGCCTTAAATGATCTGAAAAAGATAAAAAGGACTATAGAGGCTATCAGCATTGACAAAACGGTAAACAACAGGAGCTCGTTTTGAACCATTTTCATGGTTTTGGTCCTTATATAGGGCATTCCGGAGTAATGAACATCTATTTCATGTTTGCTGCTGAATGCCTCTACTTCTGTTTCAATATCGCGAACCAGATCAATTCTGCTTTTGTTGTTGAGCCTGGCCTTATCGAGGGTCAGCATCATCAAGGTAGCGTTGGTTTCCTTGTTTATGATAAGTCCGTCGTAAAAGGGGAGGTTAAATATAAGTTCCCGGATGCTGTCCAGTTCAGCCTGATTGGCTGGCTTTTGTTCGAAAAGCGGTTTGAAGTCAAATTTGCGGCTTGAGTCGTTTTTCTCGAGGGTGTAAAGTTTGCCGATGGAAACTACTTCCTGCACTCCGTCAACGTGTCGCAGACTTTCGGTAAGTTCCAGCCAGTCGTTGAATTCGTTGAGTGTGAATAGTTTTTCGTCTTTTATGCCGATAAAAAGAACAGCGCCGTCCTGTCCGAAAGTGGTTTTAAACTTTTCGTAAGCCTTGCTGGTTGTGTCGCTGGCAGGCAGCATCTGCGCCATTTCGTAGGAGAGATGCACATTAACTGCCTTATAACCCATAAAGGCTGTAATAAGAATAATTGCGATCAGGTTACCCAATCGGTTTCGTAAAATAAACCTAACTAATAAATTCCACATGCGGTGTATCGATCAAGCGAAGTGATAAATTATTGACTAACAAACAGATAATATTATTAATAAAATCTGTTTGTGGGATTCAAAAGTACGATTTTCCTTTGAAATACCGGGAGGTTTATTGTTAAATAGTCCCATAAAAAAGGTTAAGGTTAAGGCTAAGGCTGATGTTAAGGTAAAGGTTAGAACATACTCAACCTCAACCTCAGCCTCAACCTTAACTTTCAGCATATTAATATTATTATTATTATTATCAGGGAACAAAGGTTGGGTTCAGAGTTTATACCTTTGCATATTCCAATATCCTTTTACCATGAAACGAAAAGTCTTATTTATTGATACAGCGCATCCCTGGTTGGGCGAGGCACTTGAAAATGCGGGTTTTGAATGTACATGGGTTCCGGGAAATGACCGAAAGGAGATATTGGAGATGCTTCCTGAATTTGAAGGAGCAATTATCCGCAGCAAAATAAAATTTGACCGCGAAGCACTTGATAAAGCTTCGAATCTGAAATTTATTGGCAGGGTAGGGGCCGGCATGGAAAACATCGATGTTGATTACGCCATTTCAAAAGGGATTGTTTGCCTCAATGCACCGGAAGGTAATCGCGATGCTGTTGGCGAACACGCACTCGGGATGTTGCTCGCGCTTTTAAATCACCTTATCAGGGTTGACAAAGAGGTTAGAAACGGAATATGGATAAGGGAGGGCAATCGGGGCACCGAAATCAATGGCAAAACAGTTGCCATTATCGGCTACGGAAATATGGGCAGCGCTTTCGCGGAAAAGCTGAGTGGCTTTGGTGCAAATGTAATTGCCTATGATAAATATATTGCCGGATACAGTGATTTGTATATCAAGGAAACGCTAATGAAAGAAGTTTTTGCCGAAGCCGATATACTGAGCCTGCATGTTCCTTTAACCGATGAAACGCGGAATCTGGTGAATCGTGAGTATCTGTCGAAATTCAGAAAACCTTTGTACCTGATCAATACATCCCGGGGTCAATGTGTGGATACCGAAGCGCTGATGGATTTTATCGGCAACGGCAAAGTATTGGGCGCGGCACTCGATGTGCTTGAATATGAAAAACTTTCGTTTGAAAACCTGCGTATCGACGAGTTGCCGGAAACTTTCCGACGCCTGATTCAGAGCGAAAAGGTAATTCTTTCGCCACACATTGCCGGCTGGACCCATGAATCTAACTTTAAAATGGCGGATGTGATTGTAAAGAAAATCAAGGTAATTTATGGTTTGTGAAGGTCTGATTTTAAGTTTTTGCAATTAATCCAGCTCATCTAAATACCCATGTCACACTGAGCGAAGTCGAAGTGCGTTAAACATTTATGATATTTGATGCTCATGTAGTAAATTCACTATGACATTGTTGAATATTGATCGTTTAGCCCTTCGATTCCGCTCAGGGTGACATCCTTTAAGATTGAATAATAATTAATCCTGGGCACCTTATTTTCCTAAGCCCAAACAAAGTCATCATTAATGAGTTTATGTCCACAAAGAAAATCAATCAATGAAGAATCCATTACTTGAACCCTATCAGCTTGGGAAGCTTAAACTGAATAACCGTCTGGTTATGTCACCTCTTACCCGCCGCCGTGCAGAAAAAGGTGGTGTTCCGGGTGAAATGAATGCGCTTTATTATGCCCAACGCGCCTCTGCGGGATTGATTATCGCGGAAGCCAGCCAGATTTCACCGCAAGGTGTGGGATATATTGACACGCCCGGCATTCACAGCGATGAGCAGGTTGAAGGCTGGAAACTGGTTACTAAAGCAGTTCATGATAAAGGCGGGCTGATTTTTCTGCAGTTATGGCATGTTGGCAGGGTCTCGCATTCGTTGTTACAACCCGATAACAGGCTGCCGGTATCGGCATCTGCTATTTCGGGCGGCGATTACATTACCACTCCACGCGGCAAAATGCCCATGGAAGTACCACGCCCCCTTGAACTGAGCGAGATTGCGGGTATTGTTGAGGATTACCGCAAAGCTTCTGCCAATGCCATTAAAGCAGGCTTCGACGGGGTTGAAATTCATGCCGCAAATTCCTACCTTCTTGATCAGTTTATGCATTCCTCCTCCAATGTTCGAACTGATAATTATGGTGGTAGCATCGAAAACCGCTGCAGGATAACCCTTGAAGTCACCGATGCAATTTGTAAAGAAATTGGTAGTGATAAAACAGGCATCAGGCTTTCACCATCAAATATTCGCTATGGAATGGACGACGGGAATCCTGCTGAATTGTTTGGTTATGTAATCGGAGAGCTCAATAAACGAAAACTGGCTTATCTTCATCTGGTTGAACCGATGGCGTCGCTTGAAAATCATCCTCATATGATTCCCCGGGTAGCAAAGCATTTCAGGAAACATTATTCCGGAACATTGATTACCGCCGGAAACTACACGCCGGAAACCGGCAGGGAAGCTTTGGAAAACGGAATTGCTGATTTGGTTGCCTATGGCCGGTTATTTATCGCCAACCCTGATTTGCCTGAACGTATTGCTTCGTATGCTCCGCTGAATACGCCGGATATTGATACATTCTATACCAGAGGTCCTGAAGGGTATGTGGATTATCGGTTTTTGGAAGACTGATGTGTGACAACAGATCTGTCAACGTCTTTATTTTCTGCATCTGAAAATACATCTTTTATAACAGTTTGCTATCGCTGTTGCAATGCTTCTGCATTTCATAATCATAAAAAAGCCCGGACAATTCCCGGGCTTTTCTCATTTGGTTGGTTAATGTGACTATTCGTCTTCCTTTTCCTGTTCTTCGTAGGCTTTGAGAAGCGCTGTCTGAACATCGCCGGGAACCTGAGCATACTCGGCAAATTTGAGGGAATATGATCCGCTTCCGCTGGTGATTGAGCTGAGCGCTGTTGAGTAGCGATTCATCTCGGCCAGAGGAACTTTTGCTTTAACAATCTGATAATTGCCTTCGCTGTCCATACCCATGATGATGGCGCGGCGACCCTGAAGGTCAGTCATTATGTCGCCCATGCGATCGCCGGGAACCATAACTTCCACATCATAAATGGGTTCAAGAATTTTAGGGCCGGCATTTTTAAATGCTTCTTTGAAAGCCTGACGTCCGGCAAGTTTAAAGGCAAGCTCATTTGAGTCAACCGGATGCATCTTACCGTCGTAAATATTTACAACGATATCGCGGGCATATGATCCTGTAAGCGGGCCTTCTTCAATTTTTTCCATGATACCTTTGAGAATGGCAGGCTGGAAACGTGCATCAATTGATCCACCAACAATACAGTTGTTGAAGACCAGTTTTCCGCCCCAGGGCAATTCATGCTCTTCAGTTCCGCGGATCGGGAACTCCTTCTGGGGAACCATATCATCGGTGTAAGGCTGAATGAGCATATGCACTTCACCAAACTGGCCCGATCCACCTGACTGCTTTTTGTGGCGGTACATGGCTTTTGCCGATTTGGTAATGGTTTCGCGATAAGGAATTCTTGGCAGGTAATATTCAATGGCAATTTTCTCCATATTCTCGAGATGCCATTTTGCAATGTTCAGGTGCAATTCGCCCTGTCCGCGGATAATAATCTGCTTCAGTTCCTTAGAGTACTCAATAGAAATGGTTGGGTCAACTTTCTGCAACTCGGTGAGGGCAGTTCCCAGTTTCTCATCGTCAGAAGTACTTTTGGCTTTGATGGCCATGGTAATTTTTGGCGCAGGAAATTTGATAGGAGTGATAATGTCGCCTGAAACTTTTGGAGCGTTGAGGGTATGGTTTGTGCGAACGTTTTTCAGTTTGATGGTAGCTATGATATCACCGGCAACTCCTTTTTCGAGCTTTTCACGTTTTTTGCCGGCAACGGCAAACATTTGTGAAATGCGCTCTTTTGATGAGTTCAGGCCATTCACCATATCCATGGCTTCTGTAATTTCACCGGCGTAAATCTTAAAGAATGAAATCTCGCCCAAATGCTCTTCAACTGATGTTTTGAAGCACAGCGCAGACGCCGGATCAGATGCTTTGCAGGTGAGTGTTTTTCCTTCTTTGGTGGTGCGGCCCGGCATTTCGTCGGGTGCAGGAATATAGTTGACAACAAAATCGAGCAATGCATCAACTCCGTAGTTTGGTTTGGCAGCTACACAAAGTACCGGGAACATTCCACGGTTCATAATGCCAAGCTTGAGTCCTTTTTTCAGCTCTTCGGGGGTAAGTGTGCCATTTTCGAAGAATGATTCCATAATGGTTTCATCATTTTCAGCAGCTGATTCAATCAGGCTGTTGAGCATTTCTTCGGCTTTGTCTTTTTGATCGGCAGGGATGTCAAGCACTTCGGCTTTTCCTCCACCGGCAGGATATTTGAGCATTTTCTGCTGCAGAATATCAATAATGGCATTAAAATTCTGTCCTTCGTTGTAGGGATACTGAAGTGCAGTTACTGAAGCGCCAAACTGTGATTTCAGCTGGCGAAGACTTTCCTCAAAACTTGATTTTTCATTCTCAAGGTGATTGACAAGAAATACAAGCGGAGTATTGTTTGCTTTGGTCTGCCTGAAGTTGATTTCGGTTCCTACTTCTACGCCGTTTTGACCATTTATCACCATAAATGCAGTGTCAGCTACGTTAAGCGCTGCAACAACTTCACCAATAAAATCATCAAAACCGGGAGCATCAATTAAATTTATTTTGTGCCCGTTATGCTCGGCATACATCACAGTGGAAGCAACAGAGTTCTGACGCTCCAGCTCGATCTGACGATAATCCGAAACTGTATTTTTGTCTTCTATGGTGCCGCGCCTTGTAATTACGCCGCCTTCAAATAAAATGGCTTCCGAAAGGGTCGTTTTACCCGATTTCGCGCCACCGATGAGTGCAATATTCCTTAACTCATTTGTTTTGTAAACCTTCATGTTTTTAGTAAGTTATGATGAATAGTCCATTTTAGAAAGGGCGACAAAGTTATAAAAATCCCCACAAAAACAAAACCTATTCGTAAAAATCGTAAAATGGAGCGAAGGCTGGATTGAATGTATAGCTGAGTTCTGATTGACCCAAAAGGCAATTCTCAGCAATCAGGCTTTATTCCGCGTTGCTGAAATATCAGCGCGTTGCAGGTTTTACTTGAGGAATGAAAGAGAGGTGATGAAAAGCCAATCAGATGAGAATCACAAAAAAACCGCAGGCTGATGCCTGCGGTTCGAAAAACTTTTTATCAGTACTGGCTTAATCCAGATCAATGTCAAATTGCACCATGCTTGAGAATTGCCTGATGCGTGTGTTAAGATCGCCGTTGTTCAGTGCCTGAAGTCCTTCAGTGCCAAATTTTTCCACGGTAAACGAAGCCATTGCAGAACCATAAATAATGGCACGTTTCATATTATCAAACGAAATATCCCCGGTTCTGGCCAGAAAACCGATAAATCCTCCGGCAAAAGTATCGCCCGCACCGGTGGGGTCAAACACCTCTTCAAGCGGAAGGGCAGGGGCGAAGAACACACTTTCTTCGTTGAAAAGGAATGCGCCATGCTCGCCTTTTTTAATGACCAGATATTTCGGGCCCATGGCAATGATCTTGCGGGCAGCTCTCACCAGGGAGTATTCACCCGAAAGCTGACGGGCTTCTTCATCATTGATGGTAAGCACATCAACCATTCCGATCACCTCAATCAGATCGTCCCATGCGGAGTTCATCCAGAAATTCATGGTATCCATTACAATGAGTTTCGGCTTCACAGGCAGTTGCTCAATCACACTTTTCTGAATCTGAGGGGTGAGGTTGCCAAGCATCAGAAACGTACAGTCTTTGTATGATTCAGGCACTACCGGGTTGAAATCGGCCAATACATTCAGCTCGGTGGCGAGGGTGTCGCGGGTATTCATGTCGTTGTGGTAACGACCGGCCCAAAAGAAGGTTTTTCCTTCAGGAATAATCTTGATTCCGGTAGTGTCAACGCCATTCTGGTTCAAAAGGTCGAGGTATTCCTGTGGAAAATCGCCGCCTACAACGGAGACAATCTTTGCATCAACATTCAGTTTTCCGGCTGCAAGTCCGATAAAAGTGGCAGCACCACCCAGTATTTTATCAGTTTTCCCGAAAGGGGTTTCAATGGCATCAAAAGCTACGGTGCCGACAACGACTAGACTCATTTTTTTATTTTTATTTTGTGAAAGAAACGTTAAGCGCAAAGCCCTGCCCGAAAGTTTCGGGTGGTAAATATTTATCTTTCCCGATGTGGATTCCCGAAATCCTTTGCAGGATATGGTTTTGTCATTGGGGTTGCAAAAGTAAAAAATATAGCGAAGGCGAGAAATTATTTAAGGATCAGATTGTTGATCCGGCCATTCGGAAACGGTTTCATGCGAGAAATTCCTTTTTCAGGAAATCTTCAAGCTTTAGCAGATCAACGGTGAATTTACGGATGCCTTCCGAAAGTTTTTCAGTAGCCATGGCATCTTCGTTCATCAGCCAGCGGAAGTTTTTTTCGTCGGCATTGATGCGTTGTATATCCATACCTGCAGCTTTTGATGCATCAAGTTTCAGCTCAAGGGTTTCAGTTGATTCCTCAAGTTCTTTCAGCAGCGAAGGAGCTATTGTGAGTAAATCGCAACCAGTAAGTGCGGTAATTTCGCCTTTGTTGCGGAAACTGGCACCCATAACTTCAGTATCGTGGCCAAACTTTTTATAATAATTGAAGATTTCAGTGACTGAAATTACCCCCGGATCTTCGTTGGGATCGGCTGAACTGAAGTTTTGCTCTTTTTTGTACCAATCGAGGATACGCCCCACAAACGGAGAGATCAGCGTCACGCCAGCTTCGGCACAGGCTATGGCCTGAATTTTTGAAAAAAGCAGGGTAAGGTTACAGTGAATGCCTTCTTTTTCGAGTACTTCGGCGGCTTTAATACCTTCCCATGTTGCGGCAACTTTAATCAGAATGCGGTTGCGATCGATGCCCGCAGCTTCGTACAAACGGATCAGCTCGCGAGCTTTGGCAACAGAAGCTTCAGTGTCGAACGAAAGGCGTGCATCAACTTCTGTACTTACCCTTCCCGGGACAATTTTTAATATTTCGAGGCCGAAATTTACAGCCACTCTGTCAAGACAAAGCGACAGCTGAATCGCAGGGTCGTTGCTGAGTTTTTTTGCTTCGGCAGCAGCGGCGGCTGCAAGATGACGGTATTTCTCATCTTTGGCCGAAGCATAAATCAATGATGGGTTGGTGGTTGCATCTACCGGAAGGTAGGCTTTCATGGATTCAAAATCACCGGTATCGGCCACCACACGGGTGTGCTGTTTTAATTGGGCAAGTGCATTCATTACATCAGGTTTGGAAGTGCAAAGGTAAGGACAAAGAGTAGATTAATAAGCGTGGGAGGAGGGGTAGATTTGTATGAATATATATGTAACAAAAAATTATTGATTATAAACCTACTGTTCTGCAATTTGGTGACATAAGATTTTTGCATCCTCTGCTGAAACTGCTTCAGCGGATTATTTAGGCAATTTCTAAATTTTGTATGTTAATTTGTTTGTCGTAAAAGAAAAATGCCACTCACAATTTAATGTAAGTGGCTGAATTTGAGGCTCCCTCTGCTGGACTTGAACCAGCGACCCTCTGATTAATCCCGAAGCTTCGGGACTCTAACCAACTGAGCCATTGGCAAATCAAATACCTCCGATTCACAAATTTTATTGATAAATGTCCTAGACTTTTGTTTTTTGATGAATTTCTCAACATTCATTGTAACCCCTCTTTCTTCGGAAACTTCATAAGCAGCCAGCAATTTCCACGGGCGATGCTTTGAAGTATAGGTAGGATGATCAGACGAATTGTGCTCTTCAACCCTGCGGGCTAAACCATCAGTGTGGCCTACATAATAGTGGCCATCGGCAATGGATTCAAGGAAGTAGATGAAAAACATAATGATATAAAAAAAGCCGGAGTTACCGGCTTTTTTTGCTCCCTCTGCTGGACTTGAACCAGCGACCCTCTGATTAATCCCGAAGCTTCGGGACTCTAACCAACTGAGCCATTGGCAAATCAAATATCTCCGATTCACAAATTTTATTGATAAATGTCCTAGACTTTTGTTTTTTGATGAATTTCTCAACATTCATTGCAACCCCTCTTTCTTCGGAAACTTCATAAGCAGCCAGCAATTTCCACGGGCGATGCTTTGAAGTATAAGTAGGGTGATCAGACAAATTGTGCTCTTCAACCCTGCGGGTTAAATCATCGGTGTGGCCGACATAATATAGGCCATCTGAGATGGATTCAAGGATGTAGATGAAAAACATAATTATAAAAAAAAGCCGGAATTACCGGCTTTTTTTGCTCCCTCTGCTGGACTTGAACCAGCGACCCTCTGATTAACAGTCAGATGCTCTAACCAACTGAGCTAAGAAGGAATGCTTCCCCGAATTGGGACTGCAAAATTAAGCATAAAAATAAAATAAACAAGTCTTATCCGAAAAAAAAGTAAAAAATTCCTGTCCGGCCATTTTACCACTCATTCCCCCTTATTTTTTTCTCGATTTTTCAGGTATCCCAATGGTTGGCTTAATGCCACTCAACAATGACTTCCATGAGTAGTGAAAAATAAAACGGGTTGGATCCCGATGGTAACCTATTTCAGATACTCTTACGGGTTGGCCAGCCGACGGATTATCTTCCTTGATGACGAACTGATGCGCCAGAAATGCAAGTACATCTTCAACCAGCCCCGATTCACCGTCTTTCTTATTCAATAGCTCTATTTTTAAGTTTTTGTAGCGCATTTCCATTTTCCCGTTTGATACGAACTCATTGGCATGAAATGAAAATTTCATGGATTCGACGACTCCATCCTTTATAGAAATATTCTCGCCTGGCTCAAGTATTGAATTGATTTCCTGTAAAGGCATATCAACCAATTCTCCTGAACAGTCAAATACCATTTTATCAGTATTCAAAGGGAAACTGTAATACGCTTTCAGTTTGCCTTTGTTCATAAATATGCAGGTGGCGCTCACCTTCAAAGCATTGATTTTAGAAAACAGGGTAGAGTCGCTCGTAAAGCCGGTTATGGTTGCATTCACTGAGTTAAAAAATACCTTACCGGGGATGGATGATCCCTCCGTGATTTCTTCATAGATTATTTCTGCATCGTTAACATGTATGGAATCAATTACAGTATAAAACGGAATTCCTTTTAAAAGCTGTTGTACTGACTTTGAAACCACCGGAATTCTATGGTCATTTTTGTCGCGGTAAGCAGAAATATAGAGTGTGTCGATGTTTAAACTGCCGGCAATAAACCAGTTTCGTTCAAAAAACTGTTTAACATCCATACTGCTGAATTTCAGTCTTTCAGCGGAGATTTTCATCCGGTCAGTTTGCTTCCCGGCTTTACCGGCAAATTCTCTTTTGGAATAATTTGGAATAAGTTCACAGGAATCCAACCGAAGCGTTGAGTCGCTGTACGATGCCGAAAGTTGTTTCACGCGAATGGAATAGAGTCCGTCGCTGGTGTTGTAGGAGAATTTATTAATGACAAGGTTAACTGTATCGGCCAGAAACAATCTTCCGGCTTCTTCGGCTTCTTTGTTAATGCGCAGATTTGAAATAATCAATTCATTCTCTTTGCTGACAATGGATGGAATGCTGTCACCGAAACCATCATAAATCATGATATCGGCATTGCTGATTTTGATATCGTTAATCTGCAATGAATGAATGTGCTTGCTGATCAGGCTGTAAATCGAGAATTTTCTTTTACTCTCTTTCGATTCGCTGGTATCTGTTGCACTGTTTCTGAAGATATTTCCGGAAGGATTCTCCAGTTCCATGCCGGAAATAATTAATTCCTTTCTTAACAGGAATGCGAATAATTTAAAATCGACCAGGCTTATTTTGCTTGCTGATGCATAATATTTTGGTGTTGTAGAATCGATGACACTGACCGGTTCTAACAGAAAATCAGTTAAATAGATAGACTGGTTGAAAATATTGGTATTTAGTTTTTCAATCTTCAACTGATATTCACCCTGACTCTGGCTTACAACTTCCTTCTGCAAGTCGGTTTTTATTTTTTTATTGAAGTAAAAGCTAAAGCTTAACTGAATGGCAGCAATGACAAAAGCAATGAGAAGAACGGTACAGATCACAAAAACAAGAATCTTTTTTTTAGCCATGAAATTAACTTTAGTCTGCTTTTTAGTTTGTATAACTATCAGTAAAAGAGGATGGTAAAATTAAGCATAATTTCAATGTTGGAAGTAAGTCGTGATTATTGAATGGGGGTTTTGATGAATAAGCATTAGTTGAAGAAGGGCGGGAAATTTAAATTTCCGGTATTTCCCTGTTCATGAATACTGAAGATGTGTCAGAGGTCAATCCCGATTGCTGTCGTGATGGTAAAATCGCCGCTTTTGCCATGCCAAAAAATTGGTTGACACTTTAATAAAGAACCACTTCGCGAAGAAAGTACAAATTGAGTTTTTTGAGAAAATATTGAAGTTTGAGGGTTGTGCCTCCCGGCCTTGATGCTCTGCAGAAATATTCTATCCGGCATAAATTCAGGTTTTCTGGCCTAACCTCTCGCCGAAAAAAGGAAACCGTCAACCAACAAAACCTATGCGTAAACAAGCGCATTCTGGTACGCAGAAAATCTGTATTTTTGCAGGCATTTTGAAGGCAGAAATGATTGGTTTTTTTTAAATGTGTGATGACACATGGCCTTGGACTTTAGCAAGCATAACAATTAAAAGCTTCAATTAATAATAACTAAAAGAATAAATGAACATGAGTACGAAAATCATTAAAATTACTAGAAACACAGAAAATGCACCAAATAATTCAGGTCCATATTCACAAACTGTAGCTTTTTCTCACTACAACAACATTTCAGCTCAATTGCCTATCGATCCGAAATCCGGTAAAATGGTATCCGGTGGCGTAAAAGAGCAAACAACCCAGTGTCTGGCAAATATTAAAGCAATTGTTGAAAGTATCGGCCATGTAATGGACGATGTTGTAAAAATCACAATATTCCTTAAGAATATTTCAGACATTGATGTTGTAAACGAAGTTTATACAACATTCTTTCAAAACTATCTTCCTACACGGACGACAGTTGCAGTTGCAGCTTTGCCTTTGGATGCATTGGTGCAAATTGAAGCAGTTATTTCAAACGGTGAAGGTACAACTCCACAGGAACCTTGCGCTCTCATAAAAGTTGCAAGAAATACTGAAAATGCACCAAAGGGCCTATACTCGCAAACTGTAGCTTTTTCTCATTACAACAACATTTCAGCTCAGTTACCTATTGATCCAAAATCCGGTAAAATGATAGACGGTGGTGTAAAAGAGCAGGCCGAACAGTGCTTAAACAACATTAAAGCAATTCTGGAAAGCATTGGCCACGTAATGGACGATGTAGTTAAAACAACCATATTCATTAAAAACATCGCGGATATTGAAGCAGTAAACGAAGTTTGTACAAAATTTTTCCCGGATTATGTGCCTGCACGTACCATAGTAAATGTATCGGCTTTACCTATGGATGCCTTAGTACAGATTGATACAGTTGTTTCGCACGGAGATGGTACACCTCCGCAACTTCCTGAAGACACCCGTTTACTCATCATAGAAGCAAATAATACGGAAAATGCACCAAAAGCACCATATGCCCACACCGTAGCTTTTTCTCATTACAATCATATTTCTGGTCAATTACCCTTGGATCCAAAAACTTGTGAAGTGGTAGCTGGAGGAGTAAAAGAGCAGGCCGGACAATGCTTAAACAATATCAAAGCAATTCTGGAAAGCATCGACCATGTTATGGACGATGTAGTTAAAATAAATATCCAACTTAAAAATATCGCAGATATTGATGCTGTAAACGAAGTTTACACAACATTCTTCAAAAGCGATCTGCCTGCAAGAACTATAGTTGGCGTTTCAGCTATTCCAATGAATGCTTTGGTGCAAATTGACGCCGTTGTTTCTAACTGTGAAAGTACACCTCCAAAGGCATAGTAAGAACTGTTAAAGTCAACAGGCAATGCCTGAATGTGATCATAAAGAAGGGAGCTGAAATCAATTTTCAGCTCCCTTCTTTAAAAATTGAAATTCAATTTTCGCTCCAAACCTTATTGGTTTCTTCCTTATTAAGAAAGGCAAACCTTCCGTCAATGTTTTTTCTGGAAATGGCTATGCTTCACTATTTAAATGGATTAAAAATTATCTCAAACCATTGACAGATAAGAAGAAATCCCGGTTGGGAATAAACAGAACACTGAGCGATCTGCAATTCCGATAGCGATCGGGATTGAACCAGCCTGACTGCCTGGCAGGCATCCCTCTGTTGACTATGCATTTATAGACATTTCTTAGTCGGATTGAAGTGAAAAACAGAAAGTTGTTTTTTGATGTAATGCAGTTTTTTGTGCCTTTTCAGATTCAACAAAAGCTATGCGCAAACAGGCAGGTTTTAGTACAAAAGAAGTTCATACCTTTATCAACAATTTCCTTCAGCCGCAACGATTGAGGGTTTTTGAGATGCCTTTAAGCGGGTTGAATGAGTCATTATTTAGCCATTGAACTACATATGGAAACCAAAGAACAAATAGAGAATCTGCTGAAATCCAGACTTATCGGAAACGTAATTGAAGAGGTCAATCTGTTTAATGTAAATACACAACAATATGATATTAAAGATTGTGACCGGCAAGTTGTTGACGGAGGTATTGAAATCCGGTTAGGCAATAATGAATATTTCTGTTTCGGGTGGGATTCAAAATATGATTTTCATAATATTGCCTTCGCCGGATTTGAAACACTTTTCACCGGAGAGGAACCTCAAAAACTGGAAACCAAAAATGATTATTTCTGGAAAAATATTATCAGACAACGGATTGAGAACATTAATATTCAGTGGTCAGTTTTTGAAGTTGAGGAAAATCAACAGCTTCATATTCCGGACTATATTGAATTCCAATTGAGTTTTAACAACAGGTTTTTAGTTGGCTCAATGGACTTTGAAGAAAAGGAAGATGAATTAATTAACTTCAGATTCAGCCTTGAAGGATGGATTACAATATTTTTCGATAATTTGGAAATTGACAGATTATTAAGGGAAAACGCAAGGTAAACCGGAATATGTTTTATAAGCATTGCCAGCTTGGCATCCTATAGTTTATTGCCTCAAAATGAGCAGATAAAAATCTATTGCTCAGTAATTTCATACTTTTTTACCTGTTTTGAATTTTGTTACTTTCTTTACATTTTTGTGTTGGAAACGATTTAAAGTGAGTTTCATCATTAAGCCCTGCTAAGCGGAATTTAGCTTCGCTGAGCTCGTCCGCTTAGGCGGCCTCGGTTGCAATTCCGCTTTGAACACCATTGAATTTGTAATTCAATATATTTTGCCGGTTACGTGATTTTATGCCACGAATGCACGAATGGAAGAAAGCACGGCTAAGCTGAATGCGCAATTCCGCTTTTATGCCACATTTGAATATGGGCTGGTAACAGATAATTAATTTATCGCAGTTACTACACGCGTCAGGGGACGTGTGTGAGTGGCATGGGGGCAAAAGAAAATGCAATAAGAAAATGCAATAAGAAAATCAAATGAATGCCACACGGCTTTAACCTGTGGCGAGAAGAAATCCATGATATTGAGGATATGCCCAATAATTTTTTTCTGACATTCTTCACCCACTTCGAAAAATAATTTTACTCTAACTTGTACGTATATTTCATTTTTTATACATTTGCATTGTAACATTGGACAAACCTTTTACATTCTCCAGCTTTTTAACAGGTTGTGGCTTGAAGATCAGAACAATCGTCTAAGATTTACAAATTGGTCTCTTATGAAAAATCAGATAAATTGAAAGCCAGAAAATAATATTAAGAACAAGCGGATTCTGAAAAGCTTTAAGAGTAAGAAAACTAAAAAACTTGCGTACAATGAAAAAATTTCAGAGATTATCAAGTACATTTTTTGTGATGCTAGTCTTAATTGTGTTTGCATCATGCGGGAATTCTGATCCCAAAGAAACTGAAATAAGCCCTTTTAGCAATGGCGGGGAGGAGCGGAATATGATAGTTATTCTCAGCGATATGCATCTCGGCGCAGATCTTGAATATGCCGAATGCAAGGATAACCTTCCATCACTTGAGAAACTGCTTAAACAGATAAAAGCAGCTCCTAATGTCAAAGAACTTGTTATCGCCGGAGACCTGCTGGATGAATGGTTTGTGCCGGCTCCCATAGATACTTATCAGGGAAAAGATCAGGCAGATTTTGTGCAACGCATTGCTGCAGCCAACAAAGGTGTGTTTGATGCGCTGAACAGTATAATTCAGGAAAAGAAAATTCTTGTAACCTATGTTCCGGGAAACCATGATCTTACCATAACAGAAGCAAATGTTGACCTGATCCTGCCGGGTATAAACCAGAAACGTGATCCGGAACTGGGTTTAGGCACTTACTCTCCGGTTGGTTATCCCGAAATTGCAATAGAGCACGGGCACCGCTACAATTTCTTCTGTGCACCTGACCCGATATCAAATCAGGTTATTGCACCGGGAACTATATTACCTCCGGGATACTTTTTTACAAGAATAGCTGCACTTCACGTGTCGCAGGGATTTCCACAGGCAGGCGATACTGTTCCTTCTGTTACACAAAATACTTCTGGTGATGATAGTCAGAATTCACTTTTTGCTTATTGGAAAATGTGGGAATGGACATTAAAAACTTTCAAAATTGAAAATAAATTTGATGAGAAAGTTATTGTAACAAATGTTGATGGATTCACAGGTAATTTTTCAGTGAATGATGTACTGCCTTACCAGGCAACTTCGGGCGGATTTATCGATGTTGATCTTTATAATGGAATACAGTACAGCTGGTCGCAGAGACAAGTACTCAATCATGTGCCCGTCAGTATTCCGGTTCAACAAGCAATCGCCGGTTCAGCAACGGCCAGCGAAATGGATGGTCAGGCAAAAAATCAATATTTTTTAAATCCGGATTCAGAGGTAAGAATAGTCGTTTTTGGGCACACACATGTTCCTAAAATGGAAGCGTCTAATAACCATAAAGGACTAAAATCAATTTATGCCAACTCTGGTACATGGATAGATCATAACGGATTGGATTCTACAGCAATGAACTTTGTAGTTATCACACCGCAGAACGATGATCCATCTTCTCAAACCTATGTGAAACTGTACAGTTTTAAAAATGAAATAGTTGCCGAAATGGCCGCAGATTCATTGCAACTATAATCCGATTCAGTTTTGTCAGTTGATTGTTTATAAACTCAAAATTTTAATAAAATGATGAATGAAGTCAGTAAATTGCTCGCAAAGTCCATCCTTGTTTTTCTAGTCGTACTAACAAGCATGCTCACAGGATGCTGGTCTGAAAAAAGTGAACCAGAACCAGAACCAGGACAAAGTCTGGGTATTGTTTCCATCCCAAATCTGCGGGATATGGGTGGTTACAAAACTGCTGACGGCGCCACTATTGCCAGAGGATTGGTATATCGTTCAAATCAGCTTTTCGATATTGGTGCAGAAGATATGCTTTTGTTTGAAGCGCTTAATCTTAAAAATGACTTTGACTTGCGCACCGCCACCGAGCGAAATGCCAATCCGGATGAGCTGCCTGAAGGTGTAAACAATGTCTGGCTTGATGTGCTGGCTGATGTTCCTGCTGATGGACCGGCAAATCTGAACGTACTTTTATCTGATCCTCAAAGAGCAAACACTGAACTTGGAGATGGCAAGGTAGAAGAGATTTTCAAGACAGCTTACCGGCATTGTATTTCCTTGCCAAGTGCACAAAAAGCATACAGGGAATTATTCCTGGTGCTTGGTGACAAAAACCAGTTGCCGGCACTTTTTCATTGTGCAACCGGCAAGGATAGAACCGGATGGGCAGCCGCCGCCTTTTTGACCCTTCTTGGCGTGCCAATGGAAGCGGTTAAGCAGGATTACCTGCGCAGCAATGAGTACATTCTGCCGATGTACGATACTGTCATTCAGCAATTTATAGCGGCAGGCGGATCACCTTCTATTCCCACAGCCATTCTTGGTGTAAAAGAAGAATACCTCGATGCAGCATTTGAAGAAATGCATACAAAATATGGCAGCATCGAAAATTATTTTTCTGAAGGCTTAGGCATAAGTGTTGACCAGCAGAATGCAATGCGGGAATTGTACCTTAAGAACTAATGATTGACTAAATAATCAGTCGGATAAGCTCATGCCTGATATTCCCAACACAATTGGGCAATATCAGGCATTAAGTTTTGTTACTTTTTTTATATTTTTGTGTTGGAAACGATTTAAAGGGAGTTTCATCATTATTCTGAAAAAGACGATTTTTATTAAGTTTGTTTTGGCAAGATTCAACCATAATTCCCTTACCTCACAAAAAAAAAACTCAATTATGGAGTCAAATGAAATAGTTAGAGAACAGATTTTTGAAATTATAAAAAATCAACTCAGAGATAACAACCCGCCTGAGACAAAACTCACCTATGATAGATTACGGGAACAGGGTTATGATGATTTTGAAACCAGACAAATGATCGGACAGTGTATAGCAGTCGAATTATTTGATCTCCTCAAATCTGGTAAGCCTTTTGGCATTGAACGATATGTTAAGAATTTAAAAGCCTTGCCCAAAGAGCCGTTTGATTAACTCCATTGGGGGAAAAGTCTAATTGTAATTTTCTATGTTTAATAATCAACCTGCATGGTACCCCATAAGTATTTGTATTTTAGCATTAATTCATGTAGGTTTGTCTTTTAATTAATATTCCCATGTCTCACTGGCTCGACGAAGAAGAACAACGAAATAATCCGGAAAGAAAAGCCGCAGAAAAGGCAAATCTGGCCAATCGCAAGAAGCAGGAAGTTTCCGAAAACTATGCGCAAATAGCTGTCAGCTTCAATGCTTTTCTCGAAGAGTTGTATAATCTTACCGAAAGGGTGAACAAATTGCCCATGGAAACCCGCTCAGCTTTTGGTAAAATTGATGGCCGTTCAAAAGATTCACACCTGAACAATCACCTGAATATTTTTTCTTCAAGCCGCAGAATTTCCCGATCATCTTTCCTTGAATTTCTATCGTTCTTTCGCAGTACCCGGTATAAAAATACCCGGGTTGCATACATTTACGTCTCGTCAAAACCGGGATTGGTCGATATAGAAATCAAAGAACTTCTTTTTCTGCGCATCTCACGAAAGGATGATAAATCGGCAATTGACCCCGATAAAGCCAATCAGAAACTCACTCATTTCATTTCTTCAGTACCGGTTGAAATGCTTAACCGCGATTTTGCACTCAGCCTGATCGACTGGTTTGCATTTAAATGCGAATCAGGCGATTGTAAAGCAATCAGTTACCTTAAAAAAATGGAGGTGTAAAAGCCTGCACTACAAGCTGCAAGCTCAAAACCTCTTTTCTGCACACTCCTTCCGGATAGTTTCGCCGGAATTCCCGCCCAACTGCTAAAATGCTGCCCCATCCATTTTTTGTTGAACCATTTGGATTCAGGTATGTTTAAGAGTTAAACAATAAACCAAGCTTCATTTTAAATGAACTACACAATTCTGAAACCCCAGGCAGAGGGTCCTGTAATGCTGTTGACCATCAGCCGTCCTTCCGCATTAAATGCTTTAAATTCAGTATTTTTCAGCGAAATGGATTCTTTTATCTCGTCCGTTCAGGATGATAAAACCATACGCGCTTTGATAATTACCGGTGAAGGCAAAGCTTTTGTGGCTGGCGCTGATATTGCAGAAATGGTTAATATGTCGCCTGACGAAGGCAGGGCATTTTCGGCTACCGGACAAGCAGTTTTTAACCGTTTGTCTGCTTTGCCATTTCCTGTTATTGCCGCCATCAATGGCTTTGCGCTTGGCGGAGGTATGGAACTTGCCATGGCTTGCGATTTCAGGATTGCATCCTCCAATGCAAAGTTCGGTCAGCCCGAAGTAAATCTGGGACTTATTCCAGGTTATGCCGGAACACAACGACTTCCGAGGCTTACCAACATGGCCGATGCATTGTATCTGCTTACCACAGGTGAGGTGATAGATGCCACCACAGCCCTGCAGATGCGGTTGGTTCAGAAAGTTACCGAACCCGAAGCGCTGCTTGATGAAGCCCGCAGACTTGCCAACCTGATCGCAGCCAAAGGTCCGCTTGCCGTAAAACTTGTTAAACAGGTCACCCGTAAAGGACTTGAAATGAATTATTCAGTTGCGGAAACTTTGGAACAACAGCACTTTGGTGATCCTTTCGGGAACGAAGGCGCAGAAGGAATGAAAGCGTTTCTGGAGAAAAGAAAACCGGTTTGGGGATAGCCAATTTCCAATTTCTAATTTCTAATTTCTAATTTCTGGTCCCTGAGCCTGTCGAAGGGCAATTTCTAATTTCTAATTTCTAAAGACTAAAGACTTTAAAATTCTGATAAACACCAACTTAAAATGGATTATACCGAAAAACTAACCAACATTACCGTGCTGGGCGCAGCAGGCAAGATGGGTAGCGGCATTCTTTTGCTTTCAGCGCTTGAAGCAGCTGATCATATGCTGAAACCTGAAAACAAAGACAAAAACTTTGTGGTGAATGCTGTAGATGTTACCTCGTCGGCATTGCCGGGACTGATGGCTTACATCAGAGCGCAGGTGCTGAAAGCCGCTGAAAAGAAAACCGTGCTGTTGCGAAAATTGTATGCCAACCGCAAAGACCTGATTGAAAACAGCGATATCATTGAAGCTTATATCGCAGATGTTATGTCGCTGATTAGGCCGGTCACACGAATTGAAGCCGCTTACGACAGCACTTTGATTTTTGAAGCTGTCAGTGAAAATGCCGATCTGAAAATCAGGTTATTCAGGCAGATCAACGAAAATAACCCAAACAAACCCTGGTTTTTCACCAACACTTCTTCGGTGCCCATCGGAGGTTTGAACAAATCGGCTGCGCTTGAAGGACGGGTGCTCGGTTTCCATTTTTACAATCCTCCGGCCATTCAAAAACTGGTGGAGCTGATTACCATTCCCGAAAACAATAAGGAAATCACAGAATTTGCGCTTCAACTTGCAAAAAACATGCGCAAAGTGGTGGTGCATTCCAACGATATTGCAGGCTTTATCGGCAACGGCCACTTTATGCGCGATGCATTGTATGGCATAAATGAAGCCCTGCGCCTGAAAAGTGAAATGCCGCTTCATGAAGCAATTTACGCCGTTAACCGCATCACGCAGGATTTTCTGATGCGTCCGATGGGCATTTTCCAGCTCATCGACTATGTTGGTGTTGATGTGGTCCGGTTCATCATGAATGTGATGAATCCTTACATGAGCAACGAGGAGCTGCATTCCCCCATGCTGGATGCGCTTTTCGCGAAAGGTGTAAAAGGAGGGCAATATGCCGATGGAAGTCAGAAAAATGGTTTCCTGAAATATGAAATGGGGAAAATTGTTGAGGTTTGTAATCCTGAAACCGGAGAATATATACCGGTTGCTGCGTTTGCTGCAAGGGTAGATGCATGGCTTGGTGAGCTTCCGGCCGAAGTTTTGCCATGGAAAAATCTGGTTAAATCTCCTGAAAAGGATGCTTTGGCTGCGAAAGCCTTCGAAGCTTACAGAAATCTGGGTAAGCGCGGTGCAGCCATTGCCCTTGCCTATGCCCGAAGCAGTCGCGAAATTGGTCTTAAGCTTGTGAGTGATGGCGTTGCCCGCTCTGCCGATGATGTGAATACCGTAATGCTTACCGGGTTTTTCCATGCTTATGGGCCTGTAAATGATTTCGTTGTTAAATAACCTGAATTGCAAATGAAACCACACAAGAAAATATATATGATTGCCGGATACAACACTGTATCTATGGGAACCGGTCGCAAGGAGTTTAATCCAAAAAAGGAACGTCCCGGTCTTGAACATTACCTCAAAGAGGCTGGTGAAGGAACGCTTTCGCAGATTGGAGGTGCAGCAAAAGTTGATGAAGGCGTGGTTGGAAATTTTATGGCTGCACGTTTCAACAAACAGGCACATCTGGGTGCTTTTCTCGGAATGATTGATCCGCAGCTCCGCCTGAAACCTTCCATCAGTGTTGAAGGAGCCTGTGCTTCCGGCGGACTGGCGCTGGTT
>DHVX01000012.1:5289-11844 GCA_002412885.1 Bacteroidales bacterium UBA5197 | reverse complement strand
TGATTCCCGAAATACCGGGCAGCCAAAGCCGTTCCGCTTAAAAGTCCGCCGCCACCTACAGGTGCAACAATCAGGTTCAGATCAGGAAAGTCTTCTAACATTTCCAGGGCAGTAGTGGCCTGACCTGCAATGATCTGGTAGTTGTTGTATGGGTGAATTTCTATTGCACCGGTTTTCGAAATTACTTTATTCAGCGTGTCTTCACGGGATTGAAGTGTCGATTCGCAAAAAGTGATTAATCCCCCATAACTTTCTACAGCTTTGATTTTGATCTTGTTGGAATTGTCAGGCATTACGATATGTGCCTGAATTCCTCTTCGTTTTGCTGCCAAGGCGAGTGCCGCAGCATGATTTCCAGATGAATGTGTGGCAACTCCTCTTTTTAAGTCAGCTTCACTGAGCTGAAAAACAGCATTGGTTGCTCCCCGCGACTTGAATGCTCCCGCTTTCTGTAAATTTTCACATTTAAAAAACAGATTTCCACCACTTATCTCGTCAAGGGCATTGCATCTGAGAACCGGGGTTCTGTGAATCAGAGATTTAATTCTCTCCGCAGATTCGATAATTGTCAGTTTATCAGGAATCATTTTTCGGGAATTTATTTCCAATAATCTGTTCAATTATCACATCTGTGGCCTGATCAAGCAGTTCCCAGGTTTTCCTGAATCCCGATTGACCTCCATAGTATGGGTCAGGTACCGGCATGCCCGATCCGGGATGTAATACATTCATTATGAGATCAACTTTCTTTAAATCGTCCTCATTTCTTGCCACAGCAGAAACATCTCTGTAGTTGTTCTTATCCATCACATAGATCTTGTCAAACTTGTCAAAATCTTCAACTTTAAACAATCTGGACCTCTGCTTACTGATGTCAACACCGTGTTTGGCGGCCGTTTCAACACTTCTGCGATCAGGGGAGTCTCCTGTATGAAATGACTCAAAACCACATGAATCCACAAAGCCTTCAATATTATTATCTTCAAGCTTCTTCTTCATAATTCCCTCTGCCAATGGTGATCGGCAGATATTACCCAGGCATACCATTAAAATTTTTACCATATCGTTTGGTTTAACAAACAACCTCATCGCAGGTTAATGGATGAGGTTGAATATATTATCGCAAAGCGTTGATTGTTAAATCTTTATTTTCTTTTCAATTTCCTCAACATAGTTCCGGAACTGCTTATCGGTTTCAATCAGATTGTTGACGGTCCGGCAGGCATGAAGTACTGTTGCGTGGTCTTTGTTGCCACAATGCAGACCAATGGTTGCAAGTGAAGATTTCGTGTGTTTCTTTGAGAAAAACATAGCAAGTTGCCTGGCTTGGACAATCTCCCGTTTGCGTGTTTTTGAATTCAGATGATCAACGTGTATGCTGAAGAAATCACAAACAACCTTTTGAATGTAATCAATTGAAATTTCCTTGGAGGTGTTTTTTACAAATTTGTCGATCATTTGCCTGGCAAGTTCCAGGGTGATGGCTTTTTTGTTGAGTGATGAATGCGCCATCAGTGAAATCAGCGCTCCTTCAAGTTCTCTGACATTTGTAGCAATACTATATGCCAGATATTCAATAACATCAGACGGCATTTCAATTCCATCTTTGTATAGATGTTTCTGAAGTATGGCAATGCGTGTTTCAAGATCAGGTATCTGAAGGTCAGCAGCAAGTCCCCATTTGAACCTTGAAAGAAGCCGTGGTTCGATGCCTTTCATTTCAACCGGCGCTTTATCAGAAGTAATTACCAGTTGCTTTCCATTCTGATGCAAGTGATTGAAGATGTGGAAAAATACATCCTGAGTTTTCTCTTTTCCTGATAAAAACTGAATATCATCCATCAGAAGAACATCAATCATCTGATAAAAATGAATGAAATCGTTTTGGTTGTTGTTTTTCACCGCATCAATAAACTGCTGAATAAATTGCTCCGCAGTTACATAGAGTACCGTTTTGTCGGGAAAGTTATTCTTAACCTGAATGCCAATGGCATGGGCCAGATGGGTTTTTCCGAGTCCGGTTGCACTATATATAAAGATGGGGTTAAAAGCAGTCTTTCCGGGGTTTGTTGCTACAGCATAACCTGCTGATCTGGCCAACCTGTTGCAATCTCCCTCCACAAAGCTATCGAATGAGTAAGCTTCGTTTAATTGTGAATGAACCTTTATTTTACGAAGGCCCGGAATAACAAAAGGGTTGGGAATCTCCTTCGATGATCCGCGGTTCAGGTCAATGGGCATGTTCACAGAGGGATTCCCCAGGGAACCCCTGTTACTGGCAGGGACCTGAATGGTGTATGGGTTTCGGTTGTCGTTCGAACTTTCCATAATAATTGAATATTCCAACCTGCCCAACGGGCCTAGCTCGTTTTTGATGGTTTTCTTAAGCAGATTAATATAATGCTCTTCGAGCCATTCGTAAAAAAACTGACTGGGTACCTGAATTGTTAAAACGCTGTCATCTAGTTTTACTGGTTTTATCGGCGAAAACCAGGTCTTGTAGCTTTGGTAGTTAATGTTGTCTTTAATAATTTTTAGGCAATTCTCCCAGACTCCATGATGATCTCTTTTCATTCTCCTTGTTTAAAATTGCAGTTAACTTAAACATCTTGGTCTCTTGGTGAGTGCTAAACTGATAACTTAGTGTTTTTCAGTATTTTTAATGCTCAAAAGTTTTTATGAACAGTTCAGCCTCATTTTTCAACAAAATTGACTCTAAAAAAGTTAAAAAAAAAATCTAAATGCACTTGTTTATTCAAAATAATTGTAGTATAACTTTTTCGAAAAAAAATGCAAACCGCTTTATTCTCAGGTATTATGTAGTTCGTAAATATGTGATCTTGTTTTCATGTGTTTTCAGGAACCTTGACTTAATTCTGTCGGCTTCATTCTTTCGGATGCTGTAAGTGATAATGCAGGTATTATTAGATTGATTATCAATGATATGCAGGTTTTCTTCCTTGATAATCCGCATTACATCATTCATAACCTGATAAGGAAATTCAAGCTTATAAATCTCATTTACAGTCTTTTCTACAATTTCTGCTTGTGAAAGGGCATCTTTTGCGGCTGTTTTGTAGGCTGTAATTAGTCCACTAACCCCCAGCTTTGTTCCTCCAAAATATCGAACGACTACAATTAATATATTGGTGAGGTCGAAGGACAATATCTGCCCGTGAATGGGCTTGCCTGCAGTGCCCGAAGGTTCGCCGTCGTCATTTGTACGCCATGCCGATTTGTCGGGTCCCAGAACATACGCATAACAATGATGGCGTGCATCATAATACTCTTTCCTAAGCTCTTCAAGTTTTTGTTTTACAGATTCTTCAGTTAAAACAGGAATTGCAATGGCAATGAACTTGCTGCCCTTTTCTTTGTAAAGGCCCGTGCAAGTGGTTGTTATTGTTTTATATGTGTCTTCAAAAAGCATATGAAATCAGTTTCCAGCTTCATCGGGAAATGAAATTTACTTTCATCACTTTCGATGACCGGTTTAATGGTCAAACTTAGGCATATTTTCAATACAGGATTCTTAAATCTGGCTATATTTAGGATGAAAATTTATTTAGTTTATTGTTCATAATATTCCGTTGCACAGGCTTGGAAGGTTCAAATCTATGAGTACATTTGCCGACTAAAAATAAGCACGAGATTATCAATAACTCTGGCTATAGTTCTGAATAACAACACGATGACACTATTGATGCTTAGTCTCGGTGCAAGCAAAGGCGAACTTGCAGCTTTACTTACGGCCGTTTTCTGGACCATTACTGCTCTTGCATTTGAATCGGCAAGCAAAAAAGTTGGTTCGTTGGCAGTGAATCTGATCAGGCTTTGCCTTGCTTTTCTGTTTTTGTCGGTTTTTGGATTTTTCACCGGAGGAAGTTTTCTTCCGCTAGGTGCAACTTCCCACCAGTGGATATGGCTTTCAGTGTCGGGTTTGGTCGGATTTGTTCTGGGTGATTTGTTTCTTTTTCAGGCTTACGTGGTGGTAGGTGCCAGAATTTCGATGTTGATCATGGCCCTCGCACCTCCGATTGCTGCCCTCACAGGTTGGTTGTTGATGGATGAAACGATGTCAGCTAAAAATCTGGCAGGAATGGTGCTGACATTTATTGGAATCAGCATGGCCATTCTTGCTCGAAAAGCGATTGATCCTGAAGATTTTTTGATAAAGCCAAAAAGAGGAAAACTTGGTTTTAAGTATCCGATCAAAGGTTTGTTACTGGCTTTTGGCGGTGCTGCAGGGCAGGGGATAGGACTGGTTCTGAGCAAATACGGGATGGGTCAGTATGATCCTTTTGCTGCCACCCAAATCAGAGTAATCACAGGTGTTGTTGGATTTATTTTGATAATAGTTGCATTTAAAGCATCAGGAAAGGTACTTATCGCGCTGAAAAATTCTTCGGCAATGAAGCGATTAAGTCTGGGTGCATTTTTTGGACCGTTTCTCGGAGTTTCCTTTTCACTGATTGCAGTTCAATATACATCTTCAGGGATTGCTTCAACTATTATGTCTATTGTGCCCGTTCTGATTATTGTACCTTCCGTTTTTATTATGAAGGAAAAAATTACCTGGCAGGAAATTGCAGGTGCATTTATTGCTGTTGCAGGAGTATCGCTTTTCTTTATTTGAGCGTTGCAAATTTCTTTCTTATTGCTCAGCCCATTTTTCCTTCAGCATTTGACTTATGTTGTTGTATTCAAGCTCACTTAAAATTGCTCTGCCTGGCTCATCAATCTTTTGTTTCCTTTGTTCCTCAAGTTTTACATACCAGTCTTCTCCATCAGGTAAATCGCCTGGATTACGCGGTATGATGTGCAAATGTAAGTGATCGACACTCTGACCAGCAGACTCTCCTTCCTGAAGCGACCAGTCGTAAGCATCAGATTTGTAGTGTTTTGTAAGAAAGGATGTTACTTTCCGTGCAAAGCTGAAAAAGGCTGAAATTTCATCTTCACTCAAATCAAACAAACTGCTTATGTGCTTTGACGGAATAACCAGCGAATGTCCGGGTAAAATAGGAGAGTGGTTATAAATGGCCAGAAAGCCATTTTCTTCAGCAAATGCAGCTGTATTTATATTGTCTTTGCAAAAAGGGCAGGTCGTTTCCATCAATAATAATGTGTTGTAATGTTTGGTTCATTGTATTCTTTAGGCATCCCTTTCAAAAAGCTTTGACAGACTTCTTCAAAAATGCACTGATTATGCTGATTGGTCTGAATCATCAGGTCAAAGGTACATGGATTTTTTGAACATTTTTTATCGGTGCACAGGGTTGTCTGATTACAGCATGATCGTCCCAATGGCCAGAAGATATCATTCATCACCCAGACATTCAGACCTGAAACTTCCGAAATTGTGTGAAAAGCATCAATACAAGCTTGCCTCACAGGAATATCGGTATCCACGGGGATATTGTTTTTCAGTTTAAAGTCATATTCCGGGTCGATAACTTCCACACAGCCAAGTCTTAGCAAAACCCGTTGCATATGGTAGTCAACGATAGGGATGTAATTCTGCTCATCATTAAAATGATATAACCCGGCATCAATCAGTAACTTAAGTAAAAATGAGGACTTTTTGCGGCGGGGATCAGAAAACGCATTTATTTCAGAGAGTAATTCGTAAAATCCTTTGCCATTGTTGAGTAACAAATTCTCGGTTGATAATAAAAATTCGGAGAAAAGTCCATGATATTTATTGATAATCAGCTTATTAATGCTGAAATAGAGTTCAGCCCGTTCCTCGATATTGTCAAGTGATGAATCACTGGCCTTTCCTGTATCAGAAAACATAACCAAAAGCTGGTTCTGAAGCTCTTTGGCATTCAAGGTAACAACAAAATCAGGGTTTAAAAGCGGGTTGTTGTTTTCGGCTAAATCGGTAAATGCTTTTTCAATATAATCCCAGCCATAAAGATTATGGCCGGGACTATATAGATTGCGGGTCTGGTGGCAAATCGCTACTGCGTTGAAAAGCATGCTCAATCTCTGCTCGTTGGTGAAATCGTTTTTCAGAAATCGTCTGTCAAAGAATTTGTCTCTGATTCTTAATTCTTTAAGGATTTCACCTACTGCCTCACTTCTGACATGATTTGCGCTTACCATACCATTCTACTCGAAAAATATTTCCATTTCAACCCTTCTGTTTTTCTGTCTGCCGGCTGGAGTTTTATTATCAGCAACAGGTTTTTCCTGTCCAAACCATTCGGTTTTTATTCTGAACTCGTCAACGCCTTGCTTAATAAGGTAGTCTTTCACAGCCTGGGTTCTGTTTTTGGAAAGTTCCATATTTTTTACGGGATTGCCGGTATTGTCGGTATGACCCGAAAGCTGAACTTTCCACATTGGCTTTTGAATCATAAGCGAAGCAAGTTCATTCAACGATGGATAAGAAACGGCTTTAATAACTGATTTTCCTGACTCAAACTCAAGCGCTGAAAAAGCACGATCGATGATTTCCTGTTCTTTTTTCTCAATAGCAGGACATCCATAGTTTTCAGGAACTCCCGGAATTGTGGGACACAAATCGTGTTTATCTGAAATGCCATC
>DHVX01000012.1:0-5196 GCA_002412885.1 Bacteroidales bacterium UBA5197 | reverse complement strand
CCATCTCTGTCAGGACAACCATTAAATTCAGGTAAACCAGCCTGATCCGGACATTCATCAAGGTGATCAACAATTCCATCACCATCAGAATCGGGGCAACCTGAGTAGATCGGAAGTCCGGGATGATCAGGACAAAGATCATCTTTATCCGGAATACCATCACCATCTCTGTCGGGGCAGCCCTTAAGTTCAGCAGGACCCTTGTCGTAAGGGCATTCATCTTCAGCATCTGTTATTCCATCGCCATCGGTATCGGGGCAACCCATCAAAGCCCATGTACCGGGTATATCAGGGCAATGGTCAAGTTTGTCACTCACTGCGTCATTGTCTCTGTCGCGGGGACCTTTTTTGAAAATCGGAATTTTAACCATCGCATATGCATCAACACCATAGCTCTCTTTGGCAATGCTATTGCGCAGGATGGTATTGGATCCAACCCAGATGGGTCCTAACCTGACAGCAAGCCCGGCATTGAAGCGACTGAACTGATCAACAAATAAAGGTACCGCCAGTCCGAACCACTTGTAGTCATATCGTGGTGTGAGGCTGTAACTGGTAAAATAGTGGGTTTTTGCAACCATGTTTGTCCCTTTTCTTAATGCAAAATAGGGCATGAAGTTTACATAAAATCCTGAACCAATATTATAATCTACCTGAAGACTGAGGGCAGTAGGAAGTCCCATTTTATAGCTTTCAGAAGTATTATCGGTGAAATTGAACCTGTTGCGCAAGGTGTCATTGAAATCCTGAATGGTGTTTAATTCCATACCATTTATGTTCCAGTCTCTGACGTCGGCAACAAAATCCTGACTATAGTACCCTTTGTTGTATCTGATATGCCCAAAGTCGAGCAATGAGATTCCAACCCTGAATAAATATTTTTCTTTGTCATCGCGCAACAACCCTTCACGACCATCCATATTGTATTTAAACTCATCAATATCAGGTCTGTACTCATAAACTAGACCAAGGTCAATACCAAATCCGGGATCTGAAATTCCGCTGATTTTTGGTATTCCATCCTCATCAAAGGTGTTCGAAATACCGTAGTTTACTTTTGATTGGAATAACGACAGCGTATCCGGACTATCAAGCCGATAGGTAAGGTCTCTTACAAAAACATATCCGGAGGCCGCACCCTGAAGGAACTTTAATGTGACTCCTCCTTTAAGAAAGTGTTTATCCTTGTTCAAAATAACGCCGGCATAGGAAAAGCCAAATTCAAGCCAGTTATTGGCCTGCAGACTAAAATTGGCGTTTTCGAGGGTTTTGTATAAAAGCGGTTCATAATCAAATCCTTCCCAGGCCAACTGCGCAAAGTCCTCGGAAATGTTATCAATGTTATAAATTGATCTGACACGGGAAGTAAATCCAAGAGCAGAATTCTTCCCGAGATTTATCATAAATGAAGGAAAAATTACAGAGCCTCCTGCAAAAATAGTTTTGTCATTTCCATCGAGGTTTCTGGTAATGTAATCATCAACAAAATCAATCTCATCCCAGGTCATCCGCTTGAAAATGGCACTCCGTTTTATAGAAACAAAATTGTTGTTAAAGGAAGTCTCCGCCCCAAACAACGTCATGTCATATTTGTATCTGCTATCCACAATTGATGCAGGCTGTAGCAGTAATCCGCTAACTCCGGCATAATTGCTTTGCGCAAATGGCATAAACGCCTGGCCAATTGACCTGTCAATAGATAAAGCATTTATTAATGCTATGATTAACAGTAGTTTAATGGTGTAATTCTTTCTCATATACTTTTGGGTTTAGCTTGACGAAAATTACTGAATTATAATTAATATACAAAAAGCCAGAAGGTAATATTTTAGAGGTAATGACCAGTTGAATTCACATGAATTCGGGCAACAATATTCAAATCAAATCCGGCTCCAGGCAGGTTGAAGAGCAAGGCAAATTTTAATAATTATACACCTCTGGTTTAATATGCAATCATCAGAATTGCAATGAGTGCAACAAAAATTCCAATCCAGTTTATCAGTCTCAGTTTTTCCTTGAAAATAATAAAACCTATGATTGCTGAAAGACCTACAACGCTTATGTTCAGAATCGGAATAAATACTGAAACCTGCATGGATTCAAATCCCTTTAAGAGGTAATATATTGAAAACCAGTTAATAATTCCTAGAATTAAGCCAGCTATAAGATTCTTAATATGGAATATTTTTGCTCCATTAAAGACCCTGAAAGCGGATATCACTAGTCCGATAACAAATGCAACCATAAAAGATGTTGCAGCATAGCTTATATATTCAAGCTGGCCAGTACCGGCCAGAAAATAATGTTGTGTAAGTTTAACCGTCGAGTCGTTTAATCCAGTAAAGAGAAACACTGCCAATGGTATCCAGATAAGTTTAAGAGAGAATTTTTCATCTTTACCTTTTTTAAGTGTCAGGTAAAGTGCAACCAATGCAAGGGCTATTCCTGTGATTTTCAGTATTCCTGCATGATCATTTAAAATCAATAATCCCAACAAAACTGGAATAACTACCGACATTCTGCTGCTGATTGCTGTTAGTGCAACTCCGGCTTTCCGCGCTGATATTGAGAAGAAAACAAATCCTGAAATCAATAATACGCCGGTAAGCAAGGCCATTGGAAGCCATGAAGAAGTATATATTTCGGGAATGGTTTTTTCCCAGTTGATAAAGTTAAATCCGAATAATGATCCTACAATATAATTGACGGTGATTGCTGTAAAGTCGTCAATGTTAAAGCGGTTAAACAGTTTGAAACAAACCAGAATAAGTGTGCTGACAGTAATGGCAAGCAAAAGATAGAGCATATTCGAAATTTTTGGCAAAAGTAATCATTTGAAATCAGCATCAGACAACAGTTTGGCGAGCTTTTTCAATATCAATAAAAACCGGCAAATAACCCGGAATCGCATAGCTGAAACCAAATTGAGAGACACATTCCTGCAAGTTTATGGCAAATGCTTTATTGTGCTTATCAAGTAATTTAATTGAGCATTTAATTCCTGTCTCAGAAGCCAGTTGAATAACTCCGGCGTAAAATTTCTCAATAAAACTTGCCAGGCTCATGCTGCTGCGCTCACTGAAACTGCAATGATGTTTTATAAAAGCATAAATCTCTGGTGCTGAAAATTCGCAAATTGACATTACCTCCGATAATCTGCAACTTAACCCTAGAATCAGGTGATCATGATCTTCAACCAGAAATGAGGTTTCAGGAATATTTCCGCAATAGTAAAGCTCCTGAATTTTCTCTCCTGAAAAGTTGCAATATTGCTGATAATCATCATACACAAACCGCGCTGTATCTGGTGAAAATCTGTGGCTAAAGAAACACTGAACGGAGTTAATAAATTGTATTTCAGGTAATTCAGGTTTTGAAGAATTGAAAATACAACTTTCCTGACCAGGAATAAAATTTAAGTCATCATCCTGACGGTCCGTTCCGGCCATGTAAATTGCCATAGCCAGACTTTCTGAATCTTCTGATGAAACTCCGCTTTCATTAAGCCAGTCGGCCATCTGGGTTACTGACATTGAAGCATCAGAGAAGAAAAAATAAATAATGAGAACAAGAGTGACATGATTAAGCTCATGAATATCAGTAATTTCAAGAATTGCATTCCGCAAGCCTTCGATTGATGTGTCTGATAGAAGATGATTCAGTAAAAATTTGTGATTGAAAATTTGTTTATCTGTCAGATATCCAATGGGTAATTTATTTGGAGGCAATAGGGAAAATGAAATTCCATTTATGTCCTTTTTAAAAGCAAGCAACAATTCGTTCTCTTTACAGCCGGGTATATCAACTCTTGTTGAAAAGTTATGTATGTTATTAAATGTTAGAGGTTTACCATTAAAACTAATGTCGAAATTCATTTTCTTACTTTTACCGCAAAGATATCAATTCATTACCTTTGCCATGATTTTTTTACATAAGGTGTATTCATTGAATGATGACAAACGGTCAATTAGAGAAACAAGTCTATGAACAATTGCTTCCTGTTTATGGGCGCAATGAAGCATTATCGATGCAGCGATTTTTGTTTTCTGCACTTCACGGAAAACCGGATCACGAATGGTTATTGCTCCGAACTGCTGAAGTATCAGAGGTTCTGAAGAAACAGATTGAAAAAGCAATGCCTCTTTTGTTAAATCAAATGCCTGTTCAGTATGTTGTTGGGAAAACCTGGTTTTACGATCTTGAGCTTTTCGTTGAACCCGGAGTTCTGATACCGCGTCCGGAAACCGAAGAACTTGTCAAAGAAATTTTCATTAAACATCAGCATGATAAATCTTTGGAAATTCTTGACATTGGCACAGGAAGCGGAGCCATCGCACTCGCGCTCAGCAGTAAGCTTCCTTTTGCGAAGGTTTCAGCAATAGATTTTAGCGAAAAGGCATTGGCTGTTTCAGCAAAAAATACTCAGAAACTGAATCTTAATATAAATCTTTTCAAAGCTGATATTTTAAACCAAAAGGAATATAGCAAATTCGGGAAGTACAATATTATTGTCAGCAATCCACCTTATGTTAAGGAATCAGAGAAGGAAGAAATGCAGCCTAATGTTCTTGATTATGAGCCATTTGACGCTTTGTTTGTGTCTGATTCTGATCCTCTTTTATTTTATCGGGCCATCACTGGTTTTGCCGCATCTCACCTACTTGAAATGGGTGAAGTATGGTTTGAAATCAATGAATCTGAAGCCGGAAATGTTGCCATCTTACTGGCCGAAAATGGTTTTGGTAATATCCGGATATATAATGACTTCAAAGGCAAAGAAAGATTTGTTTCCGGAATTTTGAACGTCAGGACACAGGAATAGCATGAAGTCTGCTTCTAGTGATAGTTTCCGTACTTTTCATCACAGAAATTTCACCTTTTATGTTCATTAAGCTTCAGATTCCCGGAAAGAAAAACTTTTAGTAATTGCTGCTGATTCAAGATTTTACCGATATTTGCGCCTCACAATGTCAATTTCTAACAATCCGATGGATTTGTTGTTAATTGAGTTACTAACCAGCACTCTTTCAAATGAATCAATACACCTGCTTATTCGCTTTTATTCTTCTTTCTGTTTTCTCAGGTAATTCCTCGGCACAGAGCGTTTATCATAAAGTTTGGTTGCTCGATAAGCAGTCGGCTTACGATATGTCCAGGCCAGGTGAGTTTCTATCTGCCAAATCAGTTGAACGAAGA
>DHVX01000080.1 GCA_002412885.1 Bacteroidales bacterium UBA5197 | reverse complement strand
TAAAAATTTAAATGCGTTGACCCTGATCAATGATGCTCTTTTTGCGTTACTATTCGCGAATTTAGTAAGTTTGCACCTAAATGGCCTAATTCCAATGAAAAAGATTAAACTTATCAAATCATTAGCTATCGTTTTGATTTTCAATGCGATGTTTTTATTGTCATCCGCTCAGTCCGGGTACAATATTATTTTTGATCTGAATGGGTTGAATGACAGCATACTTCTGCTCGCCAATTATTCAGGGGATAAGCAATTTGTAGTTGATACTGCTTATCCAGGTAAGAATAACCGGTATATATTTTCCGGAAAAAAGGAGCTATTACCGGGAATGTATTTTATTGCCGGCCAGAACAAATCCAAAATTTTCGATTTTTTAATCTCTGACAGTCGCAATTTTACCATTTCCGGAAATAAAGATCAGGTCCCGCAAAGTCTGAAAGTCAAAGACAGTAAAGAGAATCAATTGTTTTTTAACTACATTTTATTCCTGAATGACAAACAAAAAGAGCGTGCTCAGTATCTGGAGATTCAGAAAAAAAGCACACCCGGAAGTGATTCTGCACTTGGAGCTGCCAACCAGATTAATCTGGTGAATGAGGAGGTCCAACGCTATATAAACGGTATCATTAACAGTAACTCCGGAAGTCTTATTTCGGCGTTTCTAAAAGCCATGCAGGAGCCTGAAATCCCATCTTCGCCCATTTTACCAAACGGAAGGCCTGATTCTACATTCCCTTACAGGTATTTTAAAAACCATTTCTGGGATAATATTGACCTTTCAGATGACCGATTGGTTAGAACGCCTTTTCTTCATGGAAAGGTTGAACAATATCTCACCAAACTTACCCACCCTGCTCCCGATTCATTGATTAAGTCTATTGATGAATTATTTATCCGATCAGGCGACAACCCTGAAACCTTCAAATATCTGATGTGGTATCTCACCATAAAATATGAAAGTTCAGAAATAATGGGGTACGATGCTATCTTTGTTCATCTTGTTGATAAATACTATAATGATGACAAAATGAATTGGATGAATCCGACTGTTAAAGAAAATCTGATAAAGAAAGCCAATAAATTAAAAAAGGTTTTGATAGGAAAAATCGCGCCTGAAATGATTTTACTGGATACACTGCAGCAACCGGTTTCCCTGCACAAGATAAATGCGGAATACACAATTATATATTTCTGGGATCCAGATTGCAGCCATTGTAAAAAAGAAACTCCCCTTCTTAAAGATCTGTATTCCAACCGAAAGGATGAAATTGGATTGCAGGTTTATGCGGTATGTATGGATACTTCATGGGTGGAAATGAAAAAGTACATCCGGCAAAATAATACATCATGGATTAATGTGAATGGTTTCTATAGCTTAACTCCGGATTTCAGAGAGCTATATGACGTTAATACATCTCCCGTTATGTTCCTGCTTGACAAAAAGAAAAATATAATTGCCAAAAGAATTCTTACCACCCAGATGGAAGCATTTATAAATCAGCACCGTCAGAAGATTATAGCTCAGGAATAAGTTACCGAAATTGTTATTATTCCAAAACTTTCAAAATCTTAAAAAATATTTATCCGGTGTATCGGCGATAGAAAAAAATCCATACTTTTAACAATACATTGACGGGCTTTCTGATGGAGATGCCATGTTAGTAGAGATTTCCCTAACTTTTCATATTTGAGCTATGCTAAAGATTCAGAAAAAATTATCCAATTCATTTTTTGCTATTTTGAGCCTACCGGCTACAGCAATGGGATTTGCTTTATCTGTTCAGATTGCAGCTTTAAGCTGGATATTGAGCACTAAGTATAACCTTGATATTCATGATGTTGGGCTGGTGTGGGCTGCAGGTCCTCTGGCAGGAATTATCGGTCAGGTAATAATCGGGGTTATCAGCGACAAAGTCTGGTTTTGGAATGGCAGGCGGCGACCGTTTATTATCATTGGTGGAATTCTTGCTTCTTTGATGTTGCTGGCGTTGCCGAATATCGGCGTTATTCAGGCGACGATGGGTGTTGATGGTATTCTTGGGATAGCTATTGTTGTTGCTTTAACGCTTGATCTGGCAATAAATATCAGTTTTAACCCAACCCGGTCAATAATTGCCGATGTCACTCCTGAAGGAAAAACACGCACAAAAGGTTACACATGGATGCAGACCGTATCAGGCACTTTTGGAGTAATGGCTTATTTTATAGGTGCTATGATGAGCAATTATATTCTCATTTACACAGGTGCAATTCTGGTTCTTCTTTTCTCTGTAATTCCACCGTTTTTTATTAAGGAGCCCAAGCTGTTAGGGCATATCAATGAAAATGAGAACGAAAATGAATCTGACAAAACAGAATCATCAGAAATTAAGAAAGATAATGATGGTTCTCCATTGAACATGTTTTTAACAATTGAACCTCTCTGGGGCTTTTTGGCGTACGCAATCTATGCTATGATTATCAGACTTTCCTCAATCCCTCCTATCCCAAATCACTTGTTTGAAATATTTGCACTGGCACTTACCGTGATCCTTATCGGGAAAACACTGCTAAAAAGAGAAACCGGGAAATCGGCTGAAGAAGCAGGAAAGATAGGTTTCCAAAAAGTTCTGGCGGCTCATTCATTTACATGGATAGGCGTTCAGACCATGTTTATTTACTTGTATGCCTATGTAAAGGATAAAGTGCCAGGTCTTGGAAATGATGAACTTGGAAACGTGGTTAACTGGAGTTTCTTTACCATAAACCTTATTGCAGCTATAATTCCGATATTGATATTATTGCCGATGGCTGCAAAATACGGGAGGGTTAAGGTGCATGCCAGCAGTATAGCAGTTATGGCTTTCGGCTATCTGGGGATACTTCTGTGGGGAGCATCGCCATTAATGATTTATGCAATGATGGCTATAGTCGGCGTTGGCTGGGCGGCAACCATCAGCCTGCCATTTGCAATTATGTCGCAAAAAGTCCCTCAAAACCGTATGGGATTATACATGGGACTTTTTAACCTGTCGGTTGTACTGCCACAATTAGTTGCAAGTCTGGGTGTAGGAGAACTGATCAGCAATGCAGCAGACAAGGGCATAACATTTATGATTTGCGCCGGGACTGTTGCTTTTTCAGCTGTTGCATGGTATCTGGTTAAAGAGCCGGTAGAATCTGCCGCAAAACCTGTTTCCGGAGGAGGAGCGCACTGATTTCCAGTATCAGCCCTTTCCAGAGCGTATTCAAAAAACAAAAAACCACCTTTTCAGGTGGTTTTTTGTTGAATTATTATAAGAATTTAATTCTTAACTGCCTCTACAATGGCTTTAAACGTTGTAGGGTGATTCATTGCCAGATCGGCAAGAACCTTGCGGTCAAGATTGATATTCTTTTGTTTGAGTTTACCCATAAATACAGAATATGACATATCATACTCTCTAACACCGGCATTGATGCGGGTAATCCACAAACTACGAAAATTGCGTTTTTTCTGGCGTCTGTCACGGTATGCATACACCATGCCTTTTTCGTATGCATTTTTAGCAACCGTCCAAACATTTTTCCTGCGGCCGAATTGTCCTTTAACGGCGTCCAGGATTTTTTTTCTGCGTGCCCTTGAGGCAACTGCGTTTACTGATCTTGGCATTTTGTTTTGGTTTTCGCTTTCGCGTTCCTCCATTCGAAGGAATCTTAGGAGCAGAAAGCAAGGGTTAAAAATTAATTAACACGAATTACTGGAGCATCAATCTTACATTTTTCGCATCCGCTGGATCAACTATCGCGCTGTAAGTTAAATTACGTTTGCGCTTGGTCGATTTTTTTGTAAGGATGTGGCTTTTGTAAGCATGCTTCCTTTTCAGTTTACCAGAGCCGGTTACATCGAACCTTTTTTTGGCACTGGATTTCGACTTCATTTTTGGCATTACACAAATTGTTAATTGGGTTTATATTGAGCTTTAATAAAAAAACTTTCTACTTTTTTGGTGCAATAATCATGATCATTCTCTTCCCTTCAAGCAATGGCATTTTTTCCACTTTTCCATGCTCTTCAAGCAATGAGGCAAACTGCAGCAACTTTATCTCACCCTGATCTTTGTAAACGATACTTCGTCCTCTGAAGAAAACTTCAACCTTTACTTTAGCACCTTCTTCAAGGAACTTCATGGCATGTTTCAGTTTGAAATTGAAATCATGCTCATCGGTATTGGGTCCTAATCGGATTTCTTTAACCACAATCTTCGCAGATTTGGCTTTGATCTCCTTTTGTTTTTTCTTCTGCTCGTAAAGAAACTTCTTGTAGTCAGTTATTTTACAAACAGGTGGATTGGCAGTTGGAGAAATCTCAACAAGGTCGAGTTCCAAACGCTGAGCAATGGCAATTGCCTCTTTCAGATTATAAATGCCTTGTTCTACGTTTTCTCCAACAACCCGAACAACCGGGGCTTTGATTCTTTCGTTAATCAGGTGCGGATCCTCTTTTTTTCTGGTAAAGCGGTTATCCCTCTGATTTCTAAATGGCGTTGCTATACTAAGTCCTCCAATAGTTAATGAATACTTTGATTTATTGCATTATGGCTTTCACCTCATTGTTAATCATTTCTGCAAATTCAGCAATGCTGAATGTACCAAGATCACCCTGACCATGGCGTCGCACAGAAACACTTCCATCAGCTTCTTCTTTTTCGCCAACAATCAGCATAAAAGGTATCTTTCCGATTTCTGCGTCCCTGATTTTCCGTCCGGCTTTTTCACTTCTCTCGTCAATCAGGCCGCGAATTTCGTAATTATTCAGAATATTTAAAAGTTTTTTTGAATAATCGATGTATTTTTCGCTGATTGGCAGGATAATAAACTGATCTGGTGTAAGCCATAAAGGAAAATTACCAGCAGAATGTTCAATCAAAACAGCAACAAATCTTTCCATTGAGCCAAACGGTGCTCTGTGAATCATTACAGGTCTGTGCTTCTGATTGTCATTTCCAATGTATTCAAGTTCAAATCTTTCAGGTAAATTATAGTCAACCTGAATGGTTCCAAGCTGCCATTTTCTTCCCAAAGCATCTTTGACCATAAAGTCCAGCTTAGGTCCGTAAAATGCAGCTTCACCGTATTCTACAACAGCATCTATACCGGATTCTTTAACTGATTCCATTATGGCATTTTCAGCCTTCGCCCAATTTTCATCACTACCAATGTATTTCTCGGTATTTTTGGGATCACGAAGAGATATCTGAGCTGTATAATCCTTAAAATCAAGTACTTTAAAGATATGTAGCACGATATCTATCACTGCAATAAATTCACTCTTCAATTGATCAGGCATACAAAAGATATGCGCATCATCCTGTGTAAATCCTCTTACCCTGGTCAATCCGTGAAGCTCGCCACTCTGCTCATATCTGTAAACAGTACCAAACTCTGCAAAACGAATAGGCAGATCTTTGTATGAACGCGGTTTTGATGAATATATCTCGCAGTGATGCGGACAATTCATAGGTTTTAGCATGAACTGCTCACCTTCAACAGGTGTAGAAATGGGTTGAAAACTATCTTTTCCGTATTTCTGAAAATGACCCGATGTTTTATACAACTCTACATTCCCGATGTGAGGAGTAATAACCGGCTGATAACCTGCTTTTTGCTGAACATTTTTCAAAAATCGTTCCAGGCGATCGCGCAGAATGGCACCTTTAGGCAACCACAGGGGCAATCCTTGTCCTACTTTTTGCGAAAACGTAAAAAGTTCAAGCTCTTTACCAAGTTTACGGTGATCGCGTTTTTTGGCTTCTTCAAGCAAGGTGAGATAATCCGTAAGATCCTTTTGTTTGGGGAATGTTATTCCATAAATACGGGTTAACTGTTTGCGTTTTTCGTCGCCTCTCCAGTAAGCTCCGGCAATATTCAATAACTTGACAGCTTTGATAAAGCTGGTATCGGGAATATGAGGTCCACGACAAAGGTCAGTAAATGTTCCACTTTCGTAAAAAGTAATCTGGCCGTCCTCGAGATCGCGGATCAACTCAAGTTTGTACTCATCGTTTTTATCGGTAAAGTAGTTAATTGCCTCATCTTTAGAAACTTCCTTACGGGAAAACGTTTGTTTTTCGCGGGCAAGTTCCAGCATTCGATGTTCAATCTTTTCAAGGTCTTCGGCCGAAATTTCATAAGTACCAAAATCCATATCATAATAAAATCCGTTTTCAATATCCGGACCAATACCAAACTTCACACCTGGAAATAACTGTTCAATAGCCTCTGCCATCAGATGAGCAGATGAATGCCACATGGTAGCTTTACCTTCGGTACTATCCCAGGTGAGCAACTTCAATTTTGAGTCATTGTGGATAGGTCGGGTTGCATCCCAAACTTCTCCATTCACCTCAGCACTTAGAATATTACGTGCAAGACCCTCGCTTATGCTGCGGGCAATCTCCATTGAAGTAGTTCCTTCGGGATATTGTCTGACCGAATTATCGGGCAAAGTAATGTTTATCATGAGTTAACGCAGTAATTGTAAAATTGTGTGCAAAGGTACATAATTATCGCTTTGAATTATGGGAAAGCAAAAGAATTGTAAGGCACAGCTGCATTTCTGCTATAAATAAAGCTATTCAGGAGAATAAGTCGTTAAAATCTAACACTTGAAACCAATTCATTTACATTTGAAATCCAGAATAAACCAGATTTTCAGAAACATCCGTATCAGGCTCGTTTGATCTTATCGAATATGAGAGCAAATCCTTTTAACTTTCCTTTTTTGTTTAGCTGACTAACAATTTCAAGAGAAGCTGGTTTTTCGATTTCGTTGAACTTAACTGTAACTTCTCCCTGCCAGGAATGCATTCTGGTTGCATAATTAACCCCCTGTTCAAGAATAATTTTTGCCGATTCTTTATCAAAGAGGTTACGGATATGCGTGCCTTTAAGCATGGTTAACTGAGAAGAGAAGTAATCAATTGATGCTGGAGGAAAGCCATTGATTCTCAATCTGGTATCAGCAAAAACCAAGGCACCACAATACGATTCGGTAAACATCTGAAATTTAGATAAAGCTTCTGAATATTCCTTGATTTCAGAAACATCTTTAACAAATATCACAATGCTTTTAAAATATTCATCTTCAACAATCGGATTTAAATACCAATTGCAGTGTATCTCTTTTGCATCCAGGCGCTTATTGCGTTTTTCATCGACAAAAAAAGGCCGTGGCACAGGGATGGTATTGACTTCCAGTTCCTTAACAAACGAAAGCCATGCTGTGGATTCCCAAAGAGATTTAAATATCTTTCCAACCATAGCTTCTCCCCGGCTGTAGCCAAAAATGCGGGTTGCTCCAACGCTCCATTCCAATATTTCAAAATTACTATCGAGTTCTATCACTCCAAAATCCGGCTGACTAAGGAGTCCTGATTGCCGGGCTTCCAGACGATTTAACTTTTTAAGAAGTAATTGATAATTAGATACATCTCTGCTCATTCCATGATATCCGGAAAGATTACCTTCTGAGTCGAAAATGGGAGAACCATTCACATCGAGATGAATAATCCGTTGATTTGCATCAGTAAGTATATGGCGTAATCCTGCAAAAGGAAATGCAGAATTTTTAAATTGCTCAAAACGCAGAGTTTCTGATTGTCGTGTTGCCTCAGTGGAATAGTCGAAAAAGCCGGAGCCGATGATCTGGTGTAATGGATAGCCCAGAATTCTTTCTGCTGCCGGATTGCAGTAAGTAAATTTGTTATTGATATCAATTTCCCAAATCCAATCGTTGGTATTTTCTACCAGCCTCCTGTATTGTTCCCTGCTGCTTGCCAACTCCTGCTCTGCGCGCTTCCGGGCGTCGATATTACGGGTAATGCCCATTATAGAAGTAATCTTCCCGGATTTATCTCTGATGAAACTGAAACTTATTTCGCCCCAGACCAATTCTCCGTTTTTGTGCTTATGAAGCATTTCATAAATAATGGGTTTGCCATCATAAACATGCTCACCTGTTACTATCGGGAATATTACTGTTTTATATATTTTCTGACTGAGTTCAAACGATTCCTGAGGGATTCTATCTGCCAGAGGCAACTGTGCATATTCTTCTACTGTGTAGCCCAGATGTTTTTCAACAGAAGGGCTCATATAAGTAGTGGAAAGATTGAAGTCCATAATCCAGATTACATCGGAAGACTCCTTCACCATCAAACCATAAAGTTCAAGTTTCTCCCTGATTTCAAAAGGGATTTCCTGATTTACAGGGGAAATAGATTCTGAATTATCGGGATATTTCATAGACTTTAACTCCAGATTTAGCAAGGTTTCCGGGTTTAATTAAAGGACGAAACTGCTGCTTTTAGTTTCCGGACGAATGCAAAAATACTGATTTTATTGAATTATTCATTGATTATAATTACAAAAATCAACAATCAGCTATGATTCATCAAAAGGAAGTTTTAATACCTGAGCAGAGGTTACCTGTTTTTTCAGCTTTTCCATATCCTTTTTGAGGGCAGCAACTGTCAATGCCAGCTCTTCGCGGGGGAGATTAGGTTCGGGAATTGCACTGCTGATAAAATGGACAAATTTCCATACTTCCCGCACATCTTTGATGTTGATATTGTAGGAATCGTATAGAGGATTCAGAGAGTTCATAGTAAGATATCCATTGGTTTTTATCCGGTTGGAAACAACTTTAAACATTATTCCATCGTCGATGGTAAGAATTATATAAGGCTGCCCGTCGCGGATCAGGTTCCAGTTCTGAACAAACTCGCCGGTAACCCACGATCCATCAGGAATTGGCAGCATTGAATCTCCGGATATCTGAAAAGTGCGGTATTTTTTTTCTTTTGACAAAAAAGGCATGTGAAAAGTTGGCAGTACTTTGATGTATTCAGGGTCAGAATACCCAACAGTGTAGCCAGCGGATGCCTTCTGGTTAACCACTTCGATATTTTCATTGTTGTCATTATCAACCGTGGTTGCTAATATTCTGATTTTACTTCCGGTAATAAATACATCATATCCCCTTTCCAATTGCGACAATTCGCTCTGCGACAATTTCGACATATCTACTTTGAGCATGGTATCAACCGATATGCCGAAGTATTTGGAGAATGCCAGCAATGCATCAATACCGGGTTGCGCTACCTCATTTTCATAACCACTCAGTGTGGAACGTTTCATACCAAGTATAAAGGCAGTTTCATCCTGTGTGCGTCCCCGCCGTTTGCGAAGCAGTTTAATATTTGAAGCAAAAATATTCATGACATTGTTGAAGTTGATGAAAAAATGATTAAATTGTAATCGAAAAATTGATTAGATTTTAATCAAAATTACAACAAAAAATATCAGAAAAAACAAAATGGCTAAAAATATTTTCATATCAGGCCCTGAGGACAACCGCACCATCGTTCACATGGATCTGGACACATTTTTTGTGTCGGTTGAGCGCCTGACCAACAGCAGGTTGAATGGCTTGCCGGTGATTATCGGCGGCCTTTCAGGGCGTGGAGTTGTAGCCGGGTGCAGCTACGAAGCCCGAACCTTTGGCATACATTCAGCCATGCCGATGAAGATGGCCCGCACACTCTGCCCCGACGCGGTTGTTATACGTGGCGACATGGAGCAGTACACCCGCTACTCTAATGAAGTTACCAACATCATTGCCGAACAGGCTCCTGTTTATGAAAAAGCTTCCATTGACGAACATTATCTGGATATCACAGGAATGGATCGGTTTTTTGGGGCTGTAAAGTGGTCGCATGAGCTGCGGCAACGTATCATCCGGGAAACCGGATTACCAATTTCGCTTGGACTTTCGGTGAATAAAACGGTTTCAAAAATTGCTACCGGTCTGGCCAAACCCAATGGAGAAATAGAAGTAACGCGCGATAGGGTTATGCCGTTTCTTGGTCCGCTATCGATCAGTAAAATTCCGGGTATCGGAGAAAAAACTTTCAGATTGCTTCGTTCCATGGGCATTGCCAGTATCGATACTTTAAGCCATATGCCACCCGAAATGGTAGAAAGGTTATTGGGAAAGAACGGCATCGTCATCTGGAAAAAGGCCAATGGTATAGATCCTACACCCGTTGAACCTTATTCGGAGCGAAAATCCATCGGCTCTGAAACCACCTTTGAACAGGACACCATCGACATTGCCATGATCAATGACCTGCTGCTGAAAAAAGTTGAAAAGCTTGCATGGGAACTACGCCGTAAGCAGAAACTGGCCTCCTGTGTTACGGTGAAAGTACGATACGCCAATTTCGACACGCATACCCTGCAACAACGCATTCCTTATACCGCTTTCGACCATATATTGCTGCCGGTTACCCGAAACTTGTTTAGTCGTCTGTACCAGAGGCGTATGCTCATCAGGCTTGTTGGTGTGAAATTCAGCCATCTGGTGAGCGGAGTACAACAAATCAGTATGTTCGATGATTCACCGGAAACCATAAGCCTTTATCAGGCTATGGACCGGATTCGGGTCCGGTTCGGGCAACGTGCCGTAACACGGGCGGCAACCCTGGGGCCGGCAATGATATGGGACGATGAGTAGGCTCAAAAAAGCCACAAACTCCAAAACTGCTGTTACAGAACATCAACTCCTCTCCGTTTTTTGCTTATTACCTGAAAATCTGAACTTCACCAATGCATCTCACCTTCAACTCATATTACAGCCTCAGGTTTGGAACGCTGAGTATTGAACAGATTACCGGCATTGCAACCAATGCAGGGTCTGAGGCTGTTTTAATGGCTGATATCAACAACACCACAGGAATTATTGATTTTGTGAAAGCCTGCCGGAAAGCCGGTATTCATCCAATGGCAGGCGTTGAATTCAGAGATGGCAACCGATTGCTTTACACCGGAATTGCACAGAACAATAGAGGCTTCAGAGAATTAAACGAACTGCTCAGCCGCTGCAATCTCCAGGGGACTCCCCTGCCCTGGCCCGCTCCGCCATTTAAAAATGTGTTTGTTCTTTATCCTTTGGGAAGTCGGCTGATAAACGAGATGGCTGAGAATGAATTAATCGGGGTTAGCCCGGCAGATGCTGGCAAGTTGCTCATGTCGGAGTACAGCAAGTTTCCCGACAGGTTTGTTATTCATGCGCCGTTTACGTTTGCCGATGAAAACGGATATGAATTGCACCGTTACCTGAGAGCCATTGACAACAATATACTGCTGAGCCGCCTTACGGCAGAAATGGTAGCCGGCAGCAGCTGTATGTTTACAGAACCCGCGAAGTTGAAAAGTCTGTTTGGTCAATATCCTGCCCTTATTGCAAATACAAAAAGGATGGCTGGCCGTTGCAGCATTGATTTTGATTTCAACACCATTAAAAACAAAAGAAACTTCACCGGAAGTTCGTTCGATGACCGCCTGTTGCTTGAAAAACTTGCCAATGATGGTCTGGAATACCGTTACGGGAAAAACAACCCTGAAGCTGCAGCACGGGTACGCCACGAGCTGGACATTATTGACCATCTGGGATTCGGAGCTTATTTTCTGATAACCTGGGACATTATCCGGTATTCAATGTCACGGGGATTTTATCATGTGGGAAGAGGAAGCGGAGCCAACAGCATAGTTGCTTATTGCCTGAGAATCACCGATGTTGATCCCATAGAACTTAATCTTTACTTTGAGCGATTTCTTAACCCAAAGCGCAGCAGCCCACCCGATTTTGACATTGATTATTCGTGGAAAGAGCGCGATGATGTGCTTGACTACATATTCAAGCGCTACGGGCGCGACCACACGGCATTGCTGGGAGCTACCTCAACTTTTAAAGGAAAATCAATACTTCGGGAGCTGGGGAAAGTGGTTGGGTTGCCAAAAGCTGAACTCGATCGTCTTGTTGAAGAACCCGGCAATCCAACAAATCAGGACGACATTACCCGAAAAATCATAGAAGTTGGCACACAAATGACCGACTTTCCCAACATAAGGAGCATACATGCCGGAGGAGTGCTTATTTCGGAAGAACCACTCACCTGCTATACAGCTCTTGACCTGCCGCCAAAATCGATGCCCGTAACACAATGGGATATGTATGTGGCAGAAGACCTGAGATTTGAAAAACTGGATATTCTGAGCCAGCGGGGCATTGGGCATATCCGCGACAGCGTTGACATTATCAGAAAAAACCGGGGAATCAGCATTGACATACATCAGGTTGAAAAATTCAAACAGGACGAAAAAGTAAAACATCAACTCCGCAATGCCGAAACCAACGGATGCTTTTACATAGAGAGTCCTGCAATGCGGGGACTTCTGAAAAAGCTAAAGTGCGATAATTACATCAGTCTGGTAGCTGCCAGTTCGATTATAAGGCCAGGTGTTGCACGCTCGGGAATGATGAAAGAGTACATCCGTCGTTTTCACAATCCAGATGGGTTTGAATACATTCATCCGGTTATGAAGGAGCAACTCTGTGAGACTTATGGAGTAATGGTATATCAGGAAGATGTGCTTAAAATCTGTCATCATTTCGCGGGTCTCGATCTGGCAGATGCCGATGTGCTGCGAAGGGCAATGAGTGGAAAGTATCGTTCAAGGGTTGAATTTCAGAAAATTGTGGACAAGTTTTTTGAAAATTGCCGGATCAAAGGATACCCGGACACAATCACCAATGAAGTATGGCGCCAGATAGAATCGTTTGCAGGATATTCATTTTCGAAAGCCCATTCTGCTTCATTTGCAGTTGAAAGTTACCAGAGTCTATATCTAAAATCGTATTTCCCGGTTGAGTTTATGGTGGCTGTGATCAATAATTTTGGCGGTTTTTATCAAAGCTGGGTTTACTTTAATGAAGCGAAGCGATGCGGTGCCATAATTGAACCTCCATGCGTAAATCGCAGTCATCACCTGAATACCCTTACCGGAATTACCATATTTATGGGTTTTGTACACATTTCAGGGCTTGAGAATAATATGACAAACAAACTTCTGGACGAAAGGGCGCAAAACGGAGAATTTGCAAATCTTCAGGATTTTATTGAAAGGGTTCATCCTGCCATGGAACAATTGATATTGCTGATCAGAACAGGAGCTTTAAGATTTACCGGAATGACAAAACAACAGTTATTATGGGAATCGCATATGCTTTCTGCAAAGAAACCCGTTACAACTGACGCCGCATTATTTAAACTACCGGTAAGGCAGTTTAACCTGCCTGCGCTGGTGCACGATCCGCTCGAAGATGCTTACGATGAAATGGAGCTGATTGACTTTCCGTTGACAATGAGTTATTTCGATATGTTGAAAACCAATTTCAGGGGAGATATTCAGGCACATCAGCTCAGCGAATCATTAGGGCTTACCGTAAAATTGGTGGGTGTTTTGGTCACCATTAAGTATGTGCGTACCATTAAGAATGAGATTATGTATTTTGGAACTTTTCTTGATAATAATGGCGAATTTTTCGACACGGTACACTTCCCTGATATTGCCAGGCTATTTCCTTTCAGGGGCAGAGGTGTATATCTTTTGTTGGGAAAAGTGGTTGAAGAATTTGGATTCCCATCCATAGAAATTATGAAAATGGCAAAACTTCCGTTGATGAGTGATCCGCGCTATATTTAAGATTGGTCCTGAAAGAATTTCGATATAACTTTAATTATATCATCCTTACGTATTGGTTTGGCAAGATATTCATCGCAACCGGCTTCAATGCAACGTTCTTTTTCGCCCGACATTGCCAGCGCTGTTTGAGCAACCACAGGAAGCTCAGGACGCAGTTGCTTTATTGCTGCAGTGGCTTCGTAACCATTCATTATGGGCAAGTCAATATCCATAAGTACGATCTTTATTGAAGGGTTGCTACTACACATTTCAACAGCTCTTCTGCCGTTCAAAGCGCGAATTACTATTGCATTGAGTTTTTCAAGCAGTGCGCTGATGTAAAAGTAGTTGGTGTCGATATCTTCAACCACAAGAATGGTAACACCTGTAAGATCAATTTTCTGAACTGCCGGATCGGCTATCTGAATCGGCTTGGCATCGGATGACACTTTGGTCAATGGCAAGGTAAACCAGAAAGTTGAACCTTCGCCAGAATAGGAATCTACCCATAGTTTTCCGCCTAAGAGTTCAACAAGGTTTTTTGATATGGTCAATCCCAGACCTGTACCTTCAAGGTTTCGTGATTCCTGAGTTTTAACCTGCCCAAAGCGTTCAAAGATGATTTTCTGATGTTCGGGTGAAATACCAACTCCTGAATCTCTTACATAAAACAACAATCTACCTGATTCAATACGGTATCCGATTTCAATGAAGCCTTCATCAGTAAACTTAATCGCATTTCCGATCAGGTTAGATAGAACTTGTCTCAATCTTACCGGGTCTGTATAAATTCTGAATTCCGGCGCATTAAAACCTTTCTGAATATGAAGCAATATATTTGTTTTTCGATGCCTTTCCAGTTCAGAGTTAAAATCCAGTTCAAGTTCATTAAGCAACTCATTTATATTGCATTCAGCAGATGTCAGCTTGAGTTGCCCGGCTTCAATCTTCGAAATATCAATAATATCGTTGATTAAATGCAGCAAACTATCGCCACTACGGATAATTGCATCAATAAACTTATCTTTCTCAATCCTTTTAAGGTCCGTATCGTGAAGCATTTCAGCAAAACCCACAATAGCGTTCATTGGTGTTCTTATTTCATGAGACATATTGGAAAGAAATATAGATTTCAATCTGTCTGATTCTTCAGCTTTGACTTTTGCCTGTATAAGGGCTTTTTCCGCCCTTATTCTATACAATCCAAGTGCGAACATACTTATGAACCTTTGTGCTATAGATGCCACATACATAGTATAATCAACCGAAGAGCCTGTAAGCAGCAAGTAGCCGGCTGACTCATTGTTGATGATTGCCGGAGCTCCAATCAATCTTTCAGGCTTTATATCTTCAACACCTAACTCATTGAGAGAAAGAACTTCAGAAGGCTTATTGTCAAGAACAGAGGATCTGGATTCAAGAAATGAATACAGAGGAATATTCTGCTCATTCACCAATGTTTCACTGAAATGCTGCTTTTTTATACCATGTTCGCTTTTTATATAATAAATAAAGCCATTATCTTCGAGCGAAGGAACAATGAGCACAGAAGTACTGCTGTTCGTGTATTCCATTGCATAATCCTGAACCAATCGAGCCAACACATCAGCATTAAACTTTTCACTCAGGAGTTCTACCCCGATTTCGGCTAAAGACTGATTGATCTGCAATTCACGATTTAGCTTTATACCCGAAGTCTTTTCTGCAGTAATGTCAGCAATAAACCCCTCAAGGCTTACAAGCTGACCTCTGTGATCAGATAATCCTCTTCCATTTTCTGATACCCATTTTTCAGTCCCGTTACGTGCAATAATCCGATACTCAATTCTGAAATGCCGTTTTCGTTGCACTCCCTTTTGTATCTCATGCCATACCCTTTCTTGGTCATCAGGATGGATAAGACTTCCGAAATGAATTTTGTGATTGCTGACCAGATCTTTTACGCTATAACCTGTTAATTTTTTGCATCCGGGGCTGATGTATTCCATCGTTCGGTGTTTTTCATTCAAACACCTGTAAACTACACCAGGAATGTTGCACAAAATATCGTTCAAAATCTTCTGATAATCGCGTATTGCTATTTCATTTAGTTTTCGTTCAGTAATATCCACCCAATAGCAAACAATCAGAGCAATATTACCATTTTCATTATAAACAGGATAACCATAGACTTCGAAAAATGATTTATTTCCATCCTTCGAAAAGTACTCTTGTTCAATCCTTGCTGGAGCTTTATCTGTTAACACTATTTTTATAATGCAACACAACAAATCACCATCGCATTCAAGCGAGCGCCCATCCATGATGCAATGCGAAGAATGAAAGTTCGCTTCCATGGCTTTAGCTGCCATATTCTTCACAAGAGCCTGTTTGGTTTCCGGATCTATAATGTAAAACGGATGTGGCAATGCGTCACTGATAACTAAATGCATATCAAAATTATATAATGCAGTATCTCCCTTGGATTTAATCTTACTTGTTAATTCTGGATGTATTTCGGAAGGCTTAACATTCCCATTTTTCAGTTCAGATTCCTGGTTTCCATTTTTACTTTCCTGAAAATGAAAAACCATATACGAAGAATCATTAACTTTAGCTGAGAAAACCACTGCCTGGTATTTTTCTGAGACTCCGGAAACATTTACGGAGACTGTCACATTGAGTGCCTGAGTATCGGATAATATATGCTCAATCTCATCAAAAGAGTATTCATCAACATGAAAAAGATCTGATATTGGAACTGACAGACAATCCAGAACTGATTTCGAGCAGAGTTCTTCAGCCCGGGAATTCATCCAAACAAGTAAAAAGGATGGGTTGACTATAAAATATGGGAAAGGCATTGCTTTGAAAATCAAGAAAAAAGCATTTTCCTGATTTTCATGCTTAAAAAAAGAGCTATCAGATTTCTCCTGCAAAAAGGCAGATTCGGGATTCGACATTTTTTCTTCAGGCTCCATATTTTAACTGTATAAAAGATATATATTTGATCTATTCAACTACAAAACAAACATTTTTTGAGTGATAAAGTTTGATATACCTGCTATTATATGGTAACTATATTTTCCTTATTCAATTATAGGTCAACATTATTACCAAAAAGACCGAAGCCAGCACTGGCGGGATTCTCCCATCATTCATTCACAAATTATGAAATTTACATGAACTCACTCATTCAATCCACCGGATTAACCGAAAAGGGATCCATTACAGCAAACAATTGTATGCCAGTATTGATCCTGCCGGAAAAAATAATTCCAACGACAGAAGTCAGCCTTCCGGATTCCTGATTACTCCATTACAGATGTACATTTGCAATATCAATTCACGATAGCTGGATTGAAAACCATTGCTGCCTTAAGTTGTTATAATCTGCTGAATAAAGAGACCATCACCAGAGGAGAAGACGGAAATATACATAATCTTGAAACTTTCAGAGGTTTTTGGACAAATGGTCGTACATTTAACTTCTCTCTCAGTCTGAATTTTTAATAAGAACTTTAAACAAATCGAATGGAAGGACAAAATCTGTCAACCAGCCTGAAAGCGCTCACCATCAATCTCGACCAATCGACTTATGGAGTATTTGCAGAAATTGGTGGAGGTCAGGAAGTTTCAAGAAACTTTTTTCAGGCAGGCGGGGCTTCAGGAACCATAGCCAAAACCATTTCGGCCTACGACAAACAATACAGCGATATTCTATACAGCCAAAATCAGGCAAGCAAGCGCTATGTTTCCTGCCAGCGCCTCGAAGAAATGCTGGATTGTGAGTACGATCAGCTGGTAAATATGCTGGGAAGCAAACGCGAAACTCCTACCCGATTCTTTGTTTATGCCAATACCGTTTCCACAATAAACTATCGTAAAGATAACATCAGCCACGGCTGGATCGGATGCCGGTTTCAATTGCATCCGGATTCTGAGCCAAATGAAGTAGTAATTCATGTTGGTTTACATGAAAATGATAACCTGCTTCAGCAAAATACGCTCGGTATTGCAGGCGTGAACCTTCTTTATGCGTGTTTTTATCACCACGACAGACCAAATCTTTTTATCCAATCGCTGCTTGACAATCTATCAATAGATCGGATGGAGATTACAATGATCCGCATGAAAGGTCCTGAATTATCGTATGTTGACAATCGGTTGCTTGCTGTTCAGCTTGTAAAAAATGGTATGGCCAAAGCCATAATGTTCGATAAGTTCGGAAATGTTCAGGAGCCTGCCGATATGCTCTATAAAATGAATGTGCTGGCTTTCCGCGGTAGTTTCAGACCCATAACTTATGCAGGATTTGATATACTGAAATCAAGTTATGCATTATTTAAGCGCGACGAAGATTATGACAAATCAAACACCTTGTCGTTTTGTGAAATCACTATTGATAACCTGATGGCTCCTGATGAATCAGATATTGATGACCGTGATTTTCTCGATCGTGTTGACCTTTTGAATGGAATGGGACAAAATGTGATGGTTTCAGGTTTCAGGGAATTTTACAAACTGGTTCATTATTTTTCAGGATTTAGAATCAACAAGTTACGCATCGTTGTAGGCGCTGAAACTTTCGAAAAAATATTTGATCCGAAGTATTATTCTGATCTCAAAGGAGGAATACTTGAAGCGTTCGGAAAGCTCTTTGCCAGAAATATGAAAATGTATGTTTATCCCGGCCTCAACCCGGATACATTAAATTTAATCCGATCAGAAGACATTGCCTTTACAGCGGAAACCCGTCATTTATATAACTATCTGGTTTCCTCTCGATTGATACTCGAAATCAGTGATATAAATAAGAAATTCATCAATATTTTCTCACCCCAGGTGTTGGATAAAATCAAGGTATCCGATCCTGAATGGGAAAAACTGGTTCCGGCTTATGTTGCAGAAACCATTAAATCGCGAAAGCTGTTCGGCTATAAGGACTGATCTCAGATTTTTTGGATTACCTTTTCAAGAATTTCAGTAACCTTACAGGCAATATCTGCAACTGAATCACTTTTGGCAATTTCCATATTAACTTTGGCATTGATTGCAGAAATTTCAGTTGAGCCATCTTCCATCTCTTGAACAACCACATTGCAAGGCAGCAGCAATCCGATCATAGAGTCTTTTGAAAGAACTTCATGGGCAAATGCCGGGTTGCAAGCACCTAATATGCGATATTTCCTGAAATCAAGGTTTAGTTTATTTTTAAAAGTAGATGTCACATCAATTTCAGTAATGATACCAAAACCCTGTTCTTTAAGAAGTTCTGTTGTTCTTTCTATTGCTTTTTCGAAAGAAAGCGAAGTGTTTTTTGTAAAGTAGTATTTCATTTTAATAATTTATTTTGGGGTTAACAATCCATTTCAATCGATAGCTTTTCATTATCGAAGTATAAAGTTAACAAACTTCGGAAGAAATCAGATGCATTCAATCCTGATTTTCCAATACATTTGCAAAAAATGCCGCATGCGGAGCAATACAGCAATTTTATTTGTAACCACTTTAAGTTCGTTTCTTACTCCATTTATGGGATCGGCAATCAATATTGCCTTGCCTGCAATTGGTTTAGAACTGGAAATGAATGCCATAGAGCTGGGCTGGGTTTCTAATTCATACCTGCTGGCTGCCGCTGTTTTTCTTTTGCCATTCGGACGATTATCGGATATTTACGGGCGAAAATTCTTTTTTATTGGTGGCATCTTTGTTTTTACAATAGCTTCAATATTATCGGCAGTAGCTTTTTCCTCTTCACTTTTGTTGATTTCCAGAGTCCTTAACGGAGCTGGAGGAGCATTGATATACGCTACGGCCATTGCTATACTTACTTCATCTTATCCCAAGCATGAACGCGGCAAAGTGCTTGGTATCAATGTTGCAGCGGTTTATCTCGGTTTAAGTATGGGACCCACAATCGGAGGATTTCTGATCATGTTTTTTGGCTGGAGAAGTATCTTTGTTTTAACAGCGTTCCTCAGTCTGATAATTATTCCAATTGCAATGAGAAACCTGAATACCGAAATTAAAACTGTGAATCCGGAAAAATTCGATCTGACCGGTAGTCTAATTTATGGAATTAGCTTGGCTTTGATAGTTTACAGCTTCCCTTCACTCCCCTCTGCAAAAGGTATCATCCTTTTGATCATTGGATTGGCAGGATTCACAACTTTTGTTATTTTTGAAGGTAAAATTGATAATCCTTTGATTGCTGTTGGACAGTTTCGAAAGAATCACATTTTCATTTTTTCGAACATTGCTGCATTTATCAATTACGCTTCTACATTTGCGCTGGTTTTTTTACTTAGCCTTTATTTACAACAGGTGCTCGGATTACCGCCACATAAAGCCGGTTTAATTCTTATGGTGCAACCCATAACAATGACTCTTTTTTCGCCATTGGCCGGCAAACTAAGCGACCGGATAGAACCTTCAATCGTAGCTTCTGTCGGGATGGGTATCACAGTTATAGGCTTGTTTGCTTTTGCAACTCTGGATAAAAGTGATGGAATCTGGTTTATTGTTTCTATGCTGATAATGCTGGGTCTGGGATTTGCTTTGTTTTCGTCACCCAACACCAATGCTGTGATGAGTTCAGTAAAACAAAACGAATATGGAGTTGCCTCTTCCATACTCGGAACTATGCGTTTGACCGGCCAAACCATCAGTATGGGAATCAGTATGATGATTTTTGCATTGATGATGGCTGAAACTGGAAAAAGCATAAGTAATACCGATGGACTTTTGTCTGGAATAAAAATATCATTTCTTGTTTTTGCCTTACTTTCAATTGCGGGAGTGTTCTTTTCTTTGAAAAGAGGTAAGATGAGATCATAAACAACCAAAATATTTTAACTGCAATGAATGAATCAACATCAAAAACTGCACTGGTTTTCGGAGCAAGCGGTTTAATAGGAAAGTTTTTATCCGAACAATTAATCAGCGACTCAAGATATTCGCGAGTAGTCATATTTGTCAGAGAAAAGCTGCATGTAGCCAGTCCTGCAATAGTGCAAATCATTTTTAACCCTGAAAAATTTGACGAAATGGAAGGGTTATTCAACCGAAGCCATGTATTCTGCTGCATCGGGACAACCCGTAAAAAAGCCGGAAGCAATGAAAATTTCTTTAAAATCGATCATGATCTTGTTGAGAAAATCGCCCAAAATGCGGCTCGAAATAAAGCTGAAGCTTTTGTAGTAGTATCTTCTGTTGGTGCTTCAGCTGAATCAGGAAATTTTTACCTTCGCACCAAAGGATTAATGGAGCTATCTATCAAAACCTTCCAGTTCGCAAACATCAGTATCTTTAGACCATCAATTCTTCTGGGAATGAGGAATGAAAGCAGATTTCTTGAAAATATCGGAAAACGGATTGCCGTTTTCACTTCTCCCATGATGGCTGGAAAATTCAGGAAATATAAGCCCATTCATGCTGCTGATGTTGCAAAAGCAATGATCAACTCAGCATTCAAAGGCAAAGGTATTTTCATTTATGAATCGGATGAGATAGAACTGCTGGCAAACAAAACAATGTAATCAGTTATGAAATTCATAAAACCTGCCCAACTTAAGACAATGATTGACGGCAGTGAAAACTTCCAGTTGATCGACACCAGAGAATCTGACAAATTTGAACGTTGCCACATTCAGGGTGCATTGTCAATCCCCCAACTTGAACTTCCGTATAAACTTAATCTTGTTCAAAAGGAGAATAAGGTTGTAATCTACTGCATTTATGGAATGAAAAGCGAGCAGGTATATATTTACCTGAAAGACAAGCTAAAAATCAAAGACTTATATATACTTGAAGGTGGGATATATCAGTATGCAAGTGATATAGATCCATCAATGGACGTATGAAAACAAAAACCGGCAATCTGTTATTCAACCGGATTGGTAAACCTTTAGGTGAGTTTCTGAGTCAGGGGTTGGCTCCTGAAATGATGTCAAGAACGATTGCAGCAGGAGTTCTGATCGGAACAATTCCTATCCCGGGAATTTCAACAGCACTGTGCGCTACACTTGCTGTTGGATTCAGAATGAATCTGGCTTTGATTCAGCTGGTGAATTATCTGGTTTTCCCTTTGCAGATACTGCTATTTGTTCCATTATACAGTGTCGCATCTAAGATTACCGGAAAAGAAATCATAAATAAAATTCCGGAACTGCTGGAGAAAATGTCAGGAAGTATTTTACTAAGCGCATCAGCCGATATATTTTGGCTATTTGCAACTACATTATTGGTTTGGATTGTAATAATGTTTCCGGTTTCGGTGATCATATATTTTGGTGTCAATCCAATACTCATCCGGATCAATAATAAGAAACCAACCGATGAATAGGCTATTATCCCATAATTCCTTTAACCAGATTTCCGGCAACAGAAATTACCTGTCCGGTTACAAATTCAGATGAAGGAGAAAGCAACCAAACTGCCAGATCTGCAAAATGATCAGGATTCCCAAGTTTGCCTGTTCCGGTTTCGTTGGTAAATCTTGTCCGGGCTGTTTCAACATCAATCTGTAATAATTCAGCTCTTTTTACATACAGCCGTTTCATTGCATCGGTATCATGATATCCCGGAGCAAGAATATTAACTGTAACTCCATGTGCAGCAACTTCATCGGCCAAGGTCCTTGCCATTCCGGCAACAGCAGCCCTGAGAGAATTGCTCAGAACAAGCTGACTTACCGGTTGCTTCACCGAAACACTTTCAATCATTACAATCCGGCCATATTTTGCATCAATAAACTGATAGACAAGCCTTTGCAATAAACAGACTTTCCAGTGCAGTACTTTATAAAAAGCATCTTCCCACATCGAAGGGCTTGTTTCCAAAAAACTTCCGGCAGGCGGGCCTCCGGCATTTATAACAATTCCGTGTAAAGGCCTGCCATTAATTACTTTGATAAGATTATCGGGAAAATCAGGCGAAGTTACATCGGCCAGCATAGGTTCAAATTTTCCATTTGAACCTTCAGCGCCTGATTTTAGTAAATCTATGCGACGCGCAACCGCAATAACATTTGCGTTCTCGGTAATTAACTTGTCTGCAATGGATTTCCCAAAACCCGATGAAGCTCCAAGTACCACGAACAGCTTATTATTGAGTTGTAAATCCATAGGGTTGGCAAATCTGAGGTTATTATTTTCTTTTGGGACGTTTATGAAAATGAGTCTCTCTGGTTGGCTTTGGATCGTAAACCGGACCCGGCCCAAATTCAGGTGCTGGCATAAGTTTCAGAATTTTGCTTTCAATGAGTTTCTCTATCTTCGAAAAACGGAACATATCAGTTTCATTCACGAAAGTTATTGCGATTCCCGTTTGTTCAGCTCTGGCAGTCCTGCCGACTCTATGAACGTAATCTTCAGCATCATGAGGAACATCATAATTTAGCACAAGACTGATATTTTCAATATCAATTCCGCGCGACAAAACATCGGTAGCAACCAACATTTGCAGGCTACGGGTTCTGAAGCGAAGCAGAACTTTCTCTCTTTCAGATTGTTCCAGATCAGAATGAATATCAGCAACCTGAAAACCTGAAGAAAGCAGTTCTCTTGTTATTGATTTTACTTTACTCTTGGTTGAAGCAAAAATCAGTACACTTGGGAGATCTCTACCCCTGATTAATTGGGTAAGAACCTGTAATTTCTGAGAATCATAGGTGAGGTAGGCAGCCTGAAGAATTCCGGCAGCAGGCTTAGAAACAGCAATATTAATTTCAAATGGATCCTTTAAAATCCTGTGGCTCAGATCTCTGATTCGTGAAGGCATGGTTGCCGAAAAAAGGAAAGTTGATCTTTTCTCAGGAAGATAGCTGATAATTTTCATTATATCATCCACAAATCCCATGTCAAGCATACGATCGGCTTCATCGAGTATCAGGTGTTGAAGATTTGAAACAGGAATAATATCCATATTAAGAAAGGAGATCAGCTTGCCAGGAGTAGCAACCACAATATCAACTCCACTGCTTAGTGCACGTTTTTGTTGCTCCCATTCTTTACCATCGGTACCTCCGTAAACAGCCAATGAACTGATATTCACAAAGTAACTTAGTCCTTCCAATGCCTGAGCTATCTGAATGGCAAGCTCTCTGGTCGGGCTAATGATTATTGTATTTACTCCATCAACAGGGTTATTTATTATTCTGTGCAAGACAGGAAGCAGATAAGCTGCAGTTTTGCCGGTTCCTGTTTGTGCGCAGCCAATAACATCTCTGCCCTGCATAATGTAGGGTATGATTTGTTTCTGGATTGGAGTTGGCGTTTCGAAACCTATAGAATCAAGGCCTTCCATTATTTGTTCATCAAAGCCAAAATCCCGGAAAGTGACTATTGAATTATCGTCAGTTGTGTCAATCATTAATTTTGCGTAATAAATTTAGTAAGCGAATAGCCGCCAAAGCAACGATTCAAAGATAAGAAACATTTGGTTTCTGATTTCTGATTATCTCAGATCAGAACAGCCTGCTGTCTTTGAATAAAAAAAAGTAAGGTAAATTGTTAACTGAACATGCATTCCAGATTACCATAGTTTCCGAAAAAGGAATAAAAAAAGGGGGTATTGCTACCCCCTTTTTTTATTCTGAAAAATCTTGATTATTCAACAACAACTTCTATGTTGGTTGTGTCAGCAGCCATAGCTGCATTGATTGAATCCTGAATGCGAACCTGCTCAGCTTCAACAAGAGCGATAGAGTCAGAAATACGGATTGAATCAAGGCGAGCCTGCTCAGCCAATTGTTCTGCATTAGGACCGCAAGCTACCATAGTTGCAAGACCAGCAATAA